>LXQE01000176.1 GCA_003326195.1 Nostoc punctiforme NIES-2108 | reverse complement strand
TAGTACACAACGTGTAAAATTTAATTCTAATTCTTCTGCTTAATTGTTTGTTACATAGTTGTAAATTTTTACCACGGCTTACTTAAACACGACTACAGACTATTTGTAGACAGCAAGGTACGTTTTCACCCCGATACAGAAAGCTTGGAAGATAGCGGTTATCAAGGAATTTCTCAGTTACATGCCAACAGTTGCTTGCCTCACAAAAAGCCCAGAGGTGGTAAATTAACCAAGCAGCAAAAACAGTCCAACCGTGCTCTGGCTTGTCGTAGAGTAGTGATTGAACATATCAACCGCCGTTTAAAAGTGTTTCGCATTTTGAGTCAGCGCTACCGCAATCGGAGAAAACGATTTGGGTTGCGTTGTCATTTAATTGCTGGGATTTATAACTACGAACTTCAGAAAGCGTAAATTTCTCTGTTTGCTTAGTTAACCCTTCACAATACCATAAAACTTTTTTGCAAGAGGTCTATTGACTAATGACAAAGGACAATTCTAAATGCACGCTTGGATTAAAAACCTCACAGGCTTACTCAATCTTTTTCTCCAATCCCATTGCCCCCTATGTCAACGCGCAACTTCCCAAGAATTCTGTCAGAACTGCACCAGACAACTGCAAAAATGTCAACGTAAAGACCCGATTTCTCTATGGCAAGAGCCTATACCAGTGTTTGGCTGGGGGGAATATGGTGGCCCGGTAAAACGAGCGATCGCAGCAATGAAATACGAAAATCAACCCCAAATAGCTCGTCCTTTGGGTCAATGGTTAGGAGAAGCATGGTTGTTAAATTCACCGATGCGAGATAGCCAGCCTGTAGTAGTTCCTATCCCACTTCACGCTAGCAAACAAAAACAACGTAAATACAATCAAGCCGCACTGATAGCACAAAGCTTCTGCGAAATAACTGGATTGAAATTGAAACGAAACGGTTTAGCAAGAGTGCGAGAAACTGAAGCGCAGTTTGGTTTGTCGGTATCTAAACGAGAAAAAAACTTGAACCAAGCTTTTGCTATTGGGCAAGAATTTCGCCATCGTCCTCCAAATGCCCCAGTGCTGTTAGTGGACGACATTTATACTACTGGTGCTACTGCCAGGTCTGCTGTGCAAACACTTCGTCAGTATGGAATTGTGGTCTTAGGATTAGTTGCTGTAGCCACTGCCGTCAAAGACGGATAAATTAAGAAGTAATGGGCAAGCTTTGACAGATAAGTGCATAAATTGACAGAATTACCCTATTTTTGTAGAAAAATTGCTTGAAATGTATGAATAAAGTTTTTGCGGCAGGTTTAAAACAACTCATCATCATTCCTGCCACATTGCTGGCAATAGGCATTAGTACCAGTGTAGCTTTTGCTCAAAATAAATTGTATAGTCCAATACCTTTATCTAACAGCACTGAACTTTCTGATAGCCTGTCAGACAAAGACATTCCCACAGGTCAAGGTGGGTTTGCGCGTGATTACACTGTGAAGTTGCAGAAAGGCGATAATTTAGCAGTTGACCTGTCATCGGAAAACTTTGACAGTATCATCACACTGCTGGCACCTGATGGTTCGACTCTGGCAGAAAATGATGATGGCCCTGATGGTAGTAGCAATTCCTTACTATTTACTCGCATCGTAGAGACAGGGAATTATGTTATTCGTGTCCGGTCTTTTGGAGAAACTGGGGTTGGGGCTTTTAAACTCAAAGTGACAAAGTTGCAACCGATTAAATGAAGTAGTCATTTGTCATTTGTCATTGGGGATAGGAAGAGGCAAAGATGTAGACGGGAAAGACTTACTGCTCCCCTGCTCCCCATTTCTTAAAAAATGGTCAATACGCAGAGAAATAAGGCTTCAGTCCACTCAACGACTGCGCCGTAAGTATCTCCTGTGTGTCCACCTAGTTTGTGGTTGAACCATGCACCAGTTAAAGTGGCGATCGCACTTCCAACAACTATGATTGTCAGTGCGAGAAATAGCTGCTGTTTATCTATTAGCCAAAGTAAACCACTCAAACTAAACAACAACAACAATCCCGGTAACAAATCTTTGTAAGAACGAATGGCTTGTTTGTGAAATGCGCCTTTACCAGTTGCTTTCAAATAAGGATATCGCGCGATCGCTAGTTGTTGTCCCCAACGTCCCCAGCCACAAGCAGCCATCAGCAATAACCAACGGTTTTCTGGCATATCCGTCAAAGCTGTTATTTTGAGTATCACCAAGGCGATCGCAGCCATTGCTCCAAAGGCACCTGTGGCACTATCAGCCATCACCTCCAGTCGCCGATCTGGGTCCCCTACTGCCAAACCATCGGCAGTATCCATTGCCCCATCTAAGTGTAATCCTCCAGTTATACCAATCCAAACACTTACTACCAAAGCACTACGAGTTAACACGGGCATCCCCAGATAATCCATCCCCGTATCTAGAAACCCTAAAATTCCCCCGATTATCATTCCTACAAGCGAAGCAAGATGTGCTACCCCCCGAAAGTCCAATCCATTTAAATACGGCAGTGGAATACTACTGTAAAATATGATACTAGCTGCCAGCTTTAACAGCAGCTTTTTCCACCACTGTTGCTGTTTCTTCATCTGAATTACATTAATTTTTGGTAAATTGCTGGACAATAGTCATAATTTCGGTACAACCGCCATCAGTAGACTTTAAAACTTTAAATAAGATTTACTTCTATTAAACATTCTCGTTGAAAATTTTGTTATGCTGGTCTAAGTGGTAAATAAATAACTTTGAGTAGTTTTTTATACAAAAAACGAGTAATTAGGAAGCCAAAATTCCATCAGGGAGCAAAATTTGTGTTTTGTATTCGTTAACTAAAAACTTACTCCAAATTATTAGACGATTGCCCCACAAAATTGATATTTTTTTAAATGTAGGGAGTAAACAAGCTATTCAATTATGACAGTTTAGCTATGTTATTGCTCTCCTTAGCTCAATCGCTATTTTCCTATGAGTCACCATCTACCCGACACCAGGATACCAGCTCCGTGCATTATTAACACGGGCATCATTGTGAATAAGCTCGACATCCGGCGATTGCTGGCAGATTTAGGTCGAGTCCACTACATCTACACCCAAGAAGATAAGGTACTGAGCGAGGGTGAAGGGGATGTGATGGAAGTTTTTGCCAATCCGCAAAGGTCTACCTTAGTGGCTAACCGCGCGCTATATCTGAATGTTTGTAGTTTTGATTACTTGGAACTAAAACAGTCGTCGCAACAAGAAACCTACTTCGATTTGATGCAAGAAGGAGTGTGTCTGCGGTTAATTCCCCGTTCGACACCTTTACAAGAGCGACGAGAGCGAAGTTTCAATGTCAGCGCCATAGAAGCGATGATGGAACAAGTACTCTCAGCTAGGTGGGATGCAGAAATTGACGATGACTGTTCTGATTCTTTCTAAATAACAATTATTTAGAGTATATACTCGTAAAGTTGGTAACTAAGTTAGTAATGAATGCTTAAGTGTTCACTAAAACTCAATTACCAGTTTTTATGTTTGTCCATAATTTAGCCAAATAATATTAATTTTGCCCTAATACCATTTGGTTTTATGGCTACTAGTACCGCAAGGCAAAAGTCAAAAAGCTTTCATTTTGGGCTTTCTGGCTGTTTTGAATGATAGGTTTATTTTTGCCGCGTGGTACGAGTTATGGATTTCTGAAACTCTTTACCTATTAGCGTTTCACAATCCAAAATCTAAAATCTAAAATCCAAAATGGCATGAGTGCGAATTTTTCTTTTCAATGTCTTGCTTGCTGTAGCCAAACCAAAGCTAGAGCAGGAGTGTTTTTCACCCCTCACGGTCTTGTAGAAACTCCTAGATTTATGCCAGTAGGAACACTGGCTAATGTCAAAACTATTACCCCAGCGCAGCTACGAGAGACTGGGGCGCAAATGATATTATCCAATACTTATCATCTTCACCTACAACCAGGCGAAGCGATCGTGGCTGGGGGTGGTGGGTTGCATAAATTTATGGGTTGGAACGGCCCAATGCTGACAGATTCGGGTGGGTTTCAGGTCTTTAGCTTAAGCGAGATGCGAAAAATTACTGAAGAAGGCGTAACTTTTCGCTCGCCCCATGATGGACGAATTATTAACTTAACACCAGAGCGCTCCATTGAGATTCAAAATACTTTGGGGGCCGATGTGATTATGGCCTTTGATGAGTGTCCGCCCTACCCAGCGACTCGCCAAGAGGTAGAAACTGCAACTGAGCGTACTTACCGGTGGTTAGAACGCTGTATAACAGCTCATCAACGCAGCGATCAGGCGTTGTTTGGGATTGTGCAAGGGGGCGTGTATTTGGATTTGCGTTGCCATGCGGCGGAAGCTTTGGCTAAGTTGGATTTGCCCGGATATGCCATTGGTGGCGTGAGTGTGGGAGAACCTCCAGAATTGATGGCTGAGATTGTCAAAGTGACAGCACCACTTTTACCCCCCGAAAAGCCGCGTTACTTGATGGGTGTGGGTACTTATCGGGAAATGGCGATCGCGATCGCATCTGGTATAGATTTATTTGATTGCGTCATTCCCACCCGTTGGGCAAGACATGGTACAGCGATAGTCCAAGGCGGACGCTGGAATTTAAAAAATGCTAAGTTTCGTGAAGATTTTACGCCATTAGATGAAACTTGCCCATGCTACACTTGTCAAAATTTTAGCCGTGCTTACATATCTCATTTAGTGCGATCGCAGGAAATTTTGGCTTATACCTTGTTGAGCATTCACAACATTACCGAACTAATTCGCTTTACGCAAAAAATTAGAGAAGCAATATTGAGCGATCGCTTTGTTGCAGAATTTGGTCACTGGCTCAACTCATCTGAATCAGCATCAGATGAGGGTGAAATTACAAATGACTATTAACCAATGATCGAGACTCAAACCATGTTAAGATACTTCTCAATTATGAAAGCTGTGTTGGATAGGTGGATTTAAACAAACATGGAAGCAGCACTTTTATTAGCAAAACTGCCAGAAGCTTACCAAATCTTCGATCCTTTGGTAGACGTTCTCCCAGTCATCCCGGTATTCTTCTTGTTGCTTGCTTTCGTTTGGCAAGCAGCTGTGGGATTTAGATAAGTTAATCTATTTTTCAATTTATAGGACAGGTAGACTACCTGTCCTATTTTTTTGTAGCATCGTATTTGATAAAGTTAATATTTATTAATATTTTGCAATGAATTATTATAATAAATAAGATGTTAATACAAGCTATGTCAATATGAAGCCTTGAAAGCCAAGCTTACAGTCAAGGAGAAATCAGTTATGGGTAATATCAAATTCGTTAAAGAAAATAAAGAGGTAGTGGCGGCAGATGGTGCTAATCTTCGACTCAAGGCGATACAAAATGGTATTGACATATATACATTGATTGGCAAGATGACCAATTGCGGTGGTAATGGTCAGTGTGGTACTTGTGTTGTGGAGATAGTCGAAGGACTAGAAAATCTTTCCCCCCGCACAGATGTAGAAAACCGGAAATTCAAAAAAAAGCCGGACAATTACCGTCTTGCCTGTCAAACTTTAGTGAATGGCTCAGTCAGCGTAGTCACGAAGCCTTAAGTTCTCAAATCTACCATTGCTTCAATTTGTATCCAGTCAGTAGTCAAAATACTTACCAAAATTAAGTTTCCTCTCTACGAGATGCTATGCGGACATTTTAAATTTTGAATTTTGAATTTTGAATTGGTATAACTGTGTCATAGATGATGCTATCCTAATGTTGTTGACTGGAAATTAAAGAGAGGCTTTCTTGCCATGCAAGTTAATGACCTGGGGTTCATAGCGAGCATTTTGTTCGTACTAGTCCCCGCCGTGTTTTTACTAATTCTTTACATCCAAACTGCTAGCCGCGAAGGTGGAAAAGATAGTTAAGAGTTTGTGCATAAATAAATAACCCCTGCACCAATAGTGTAGGGGTTTTTATTTATCAACCAGCAACTTAGCGCTGAATAGTAAAGACAACACAAGTCTTACTTTACTATTCGATGACAACAATTATTATACTCAGCACTGTTTACTTTAAGCGATTGTCCGCGCCAACAATACCGGACAAGTGGCATTGACTCGAACATAGTCAGACAAGGAAGATCCGATGAGGCGATCTATATCAACAAAACTCTTAGCGATCGATGGACGACGATCTGGAGAACCGAGCAATAATAAGTCTATATTCAACTCTTCTGCCAATCGACAAATTTCTTCACCAGGTTTGCCACTGCTGATATAAGAACGAGATTGAATGCCTTGCTTTTCAGCTTCTGCAACAGCGGCTGCTAAAACTGGATTTTTGTCTGGGTTAACCTTGGTTATTTCCGATTTTTTACCGCCTAAATCTGTACTAATATTTGCCAAAATTAACTCACCGCCTGGAATATCTCGCAGTAAAAACAGTGCCAATTTCAAGCAATTTTTTGCTGAATCAGAGTTGTCTATTGCCACCATAATGCGCTTAATTCTTTTAACATAAATGTCATCTTTTACCAGCAACATGGGGCGAGAAGATAGTTGGAAAACATACTGACTGACTGAGTTCGATAAGATCGATTGCAGCCGTTTTAGTCCGCGTGAACCCATAATAATCAAGTCAGCGTCGATTTCATCAGCTACTTGGCAAACCACATCTTTAGGATCGCCTTCACGCAAAATTGAAGAAACTTGGCTAGGATCTAAGTTCAAAGTTTGAATAGCATTCGCCAGAATTTTGCCACCATTTTCCCATTTAGTTGTCATGGTAGCAGCAGCATTTTGTGCTTGAACAACATGCAAAATTGTAACTTTTGCAGATTGAATTGAAGGGATTTCTTTCAGGGTTTTGAGCATTTCTTCTGCGTGTCCCAATCCCGATACAGCCAGCAAAATTCTTCTGATCATCTTACGTAATTTTTGTGAAGTTTACTTTTGTTTTCGCTGTTGGTATTTGGCTCTGGTTAGATTTTCACCACCTTGCTTGACAACCTAATTAGTAAGTTGGCACAAATAAACTTTGTTTTTTAGTATTTAACACTCAAACAAATAGCAAAGGATAAAAAACTAAACAAATGTTTAAGTTTGTTTGCACTTAGTTACTTAAACTTTCAACTAGACTTCAACTATTCAGCATACTCTCAATTTAGTCTGATTAACTTAATAAATTATGATGTTAGTTATTATTTTTAATCTATGTTTACTTTTGTTAATTAGAAGTTAGTTAAGTATTGCAAATAAATGCCAAAATAACTCTACAGTAACATTGATTCAGTATCGCCTTTAACAGGCGATCGCTTACGGTTTGAATAGTTTACACTCCTCCTACATTTACCGTATCATCTAGCTTTTTTAAGTATTTTGCAGTTTTGGTAAATCAGATAAGATTGCTATATCGAAACACCCGCAAAATCGGGGATAACAAGAGCCGAATTCCGATATTATGAATAGGCAAAATTATATTTAATACTATATTTAAACCCTCCAGATTCTATTTGGAGGGTTTGTTTGATTACTTGTGAGATTTGCTTAACTTAGAAGTGCCCCTGGTTGCCCGTTTTGGACTACAAATGAAGCTAGGGTTTTGACTGAGGCATTCATATCAACGATGCTTGATACAACGCGGTAGTCAGTTTGCCAGCGTTTTGGAGTCAGGTTGCAGCGGACGTATCCTCGGTAAGCACCGTCAAAGAACTTAGTATGGGGATTATTAATTAGGGCTGCTTGAGATGGAGCGATGAATGAGGTGGGAAAGTCAGAGGTAATTGAAGTTCCTACGAACTCAGTGCCTACCGTCGGCGATTTTGGGTTATTAAAGTCAAGCTTTAGGTCGTGTACCCAACTAGAATGGATGTCTCCAGTAATTACCACTGGATTAGAGGGTTGGCGCTGGTTTAGAAAACTCAAAAGCCGATTACGTGCAGCCACGTAACCGTCCCACTGATCTACATTGAAGACACCTACACCTGGATTACTATTGAAATTGTACTCGGCTAACATGGTCTGTTGAGCAATCACATTCCAGCGCGATCGCGATTGGTCTAACCCTTTTCGTAGCCACTGTTCTTGCTCTGAGCCGGTCATCGTAGCATTTGTATCAAAAACTTGGGGACAGCGAGGCTTAAGTCCATCATCACAAGGTTGGTTAGTGCGATACTGCCTCGTGTCTAGCACATTGAACTCAGCTAAATTACCGAAAGTCAACCGCCGATAAAGCAGCGCGTCTGGGCCCTTGGGCAATGAAGACTGACGTAGAGGCATGTGTTCGTAGTAAGCTTGGTAAGCATTAGCTCGCCGTTTTCTAAAAACCTCTTGGGTTTGGTTGTCTTCGGGAATTAAGTTGGCGTAGTTGTTGTCAACTTCATGATCGTCCCAAGTGACAATCCAGGGAAATGCCGCATGAGCAGCTTGGAGATTTGGGTCAGTTTTGTACAAGGCGTGGCGATCGCGGTAGTCTTTAAGAGTAATGATTTCTGGACTATTATGCTGGCGCGGCCCACCAGACTGTGTCCCGTATTCGTAGATGTAATCACCCAGATGAACCACAAGGTCAAGATTTTCTTCAGCTAAATGCCGATAAGCCGTATAGTAGCCATTTTGCCAGTCTTGACAAGAGACAAAAGCGAAGTTCAGTTGTTGGATATAGCTATAAAATGCTGGTGCTGTACGAGTCCGTCCAATGGGGCTAACTTCCTTACCTACTTGAAATTGATACCAGTACCAACGCTCAGGGTTTAGCCCACGGACATCAACGTGGACTGAGTGCGCTAACTCTGGTGTTGCTAGTACTGTTCCTCGCCGCACCACTCGTTTCATGTTTTCATCAAGGGCGACTTGCCACCGCACTGGAACATTTACCAATGGCATTCCACCTCCAGAGAGTGGATTGGGAGCCAGTCGTGTCCAGATAACAACACCATCCGGCAAAGGATCGCCAGAGGCAACACCAAGACTGAACGGATAGCCAGAAAACCTTGATTTAGCCAATACCGGATGCCATTGATTAGCGATTGTTAACCCCGTTAAGAATCCTGCACCCAACAAAAAATTCCGCCGTTTGCAACGATTTGCTAGCAGGCGTGTACCATCCATAAGTTCCATATTCACCCCTTCCCAGATGTAAATACATACAGTTGGCAAACTTCAGGAGGGTCAATTGCCAAAAGCACAAATAATGGCTTGATTTGACTTGTTTCCTAATTGCTGCTCAACCAAACACAAGGAACCTACCAAACCAGGATCAAGTAGAAATTAAGATTTTGTTAAGTTTAAAATTGAATTAGGGGATTGGGTATTGAAACTGGGAGAAATTTGTGGCAGATTTAGACCCACCACCAAAATAGTAAAGAATTTATGACAGTTAACAATACAGTTTTGGGAGGGATTGAAAGAGTTAAGCAATTGCTGGCGTATGGAAAGGTTGAACAAAAAATTGATGCCCTTCTAGATGCTTTTGAGTATGGGGAAGCTGGCTTAGACTTGATTATTGAAGCTTTAAAAAACTCAGAGGTTAATGTTCAAGAAGCAGCTTATTGGCTACTTCAGGAAAGTACAGAGCCAAGAGCTAAACTGGCATTACAGCTATACAATCCATATTTATTTTATGAGTATCTTTTTACTATTGAAAGGTATACAGATGAAGTTCGCAGTATAGCTTGTGTAGATATAAGCCAAGAGTTGCAAACCGTAGTTACTTGTAATTATAACAACATAATTCAAGTGTGGAATATGCAAACGCAACAGGTAATATGCACATTCCAGCCAGAAGCAACGAAGGAATTTGATCAAATCGCGATTGCACCCAACAATAGCGTTTTAGGAATTTGGAATTGTAATGATTATGCTGAAGTGTGGGATCTAAAAACAAAAGAAAAAATCTTCACTACACATCGGCGCTCAGATTGGTTTTGGTATATTGCCTTTAGCCTAGATGGTCAATCATTTTTAAATGCTGTTGACGGAGAAATTTTTGAATTGTGGGATATACAAGTAAAAGGAATAATTTCCTATATTTATATGTCCGATCTGGGTCATAATTTTATCTATTCAAATTCGCAAGTTTTAGTAACTCAAGAAAAAGATTTTGACCAAAAATATAAAATATGGGATTGGCAAACACAACAAGTAATTTGCACCTTAAGTCTTTCAGGCTATATGCCTGTAATTACTGTCAGTTGCGATCAATGCTTTTTACTTAGTTGTAGTCGAGAAAATGGAACCATTAAAGTGTGGAACATTCGGACAGGACATGAACTTTGTAGTCTCACAAGTCATTCATCGTCAATTACTCGTCTTGCAATTAGCTCAGATGGACAGAGACTATTTATTTGGAGTGGAGACAGCACAGTTGAGGTGTGGGGAATTTAATTTTTCACGGTGATTTAAGATAGTTTTACTTCAAAATTCAGAATTATACTGTACAAATTACGAATTATTTAAAATCTGCCATTTCCCTGAACAATGTGCTTAACGGTGGTCAAAGTTTCCAGGCTGATAAATCCCCGACGATGACCTTTTTGGTTAGACATACCGAGAAATACTGAATCTCCCCGCGAAGGGTTGCGGGAAAAACGCGGGGAAGTGTTGATGTAGGTAGAGGCACTGTTAACTCCTAAAGCAAACTGCCGACTTTCCTGGTAGGATTCAGTCACGATGGAGTCGGCATGACCACTGCTGTATTCATTAATCCAGGCGATCGCAGCCTCTAAGCTATCCACCAGTTTAAAAGCTACTGTCCTCGTTAAATAAGGGTTTCCCCATTCGCTTTCTTTTACCAGCTGCAACTGAGGAAAGGCTTGGACTAGTTCTGCATCTCCTTTAATTTCAAAGCCTTTTTCCATCAAGCTGTTCCACAAGACAGCTAAAGATGATGGCAAGGCTTGACGATGAATTAGTACTTTTTCAATGGCGTTGACTTGATCGGGTTCACTTTGATGGCTATTAAGAATCATCAAGCGCACCATTTCTAAGCTACTATTCAGCGACCAGTAGAGGTAACAGTTACCCATCGCCGACTTTAAAACTGGGCAAGTTGACTGTCGGACTACCTGCTGCACTAAGCTAGAACGTCCGTAGGGAATCACTAAATTCACGTACTGGTCTTGGGTGACTAGATCCCGAACTGAAGCCCCATGTTCTGCTGTGATCAGTTCTAGACAGCCGGGAGCTAGACCAACTTCTGCGATCGCATTTTGCAGTGCTTCAGCGATAGCGGCGTTGGAATGGCTAGCTTCGGTACTGCCTTTGAGAATTATACAATTACCAGTTTTGATACAAAAACCCGCTGCGATCGCCCCTAAATCGGGAAACGCCTCATAAATAAATCCAATCACTCCCAAGGGCATTAACTGCGTATAACTCTGGGAATCTTCCAGTTGATAATCAGCGGTTCTAACGCGCCGCAGCGGATCTGATAATTCTCCCAACCGTTTTAAAATGTCTACTGTCATCTCTAGCCTGGTGGGAGTCAGCTTCAGCCAGTCCAATATCAACTCAGGCACTGCCATTTCCCGACTGGCTTCTAAATCCAAGGTATTGGCTTCTAGAATGTCGTCAAATGAGCGCTCAATCGCCTTTGCCATTGCTAATACTGCACGACTTCGGTCTACTCCCTTTGTGAGCGCCAACTTTAGGGAAGCTTGATAGGCTCGTTGGGCACTAGTAATCGGTTCGGGGTGGTCATCCAATTCAACAGTCATTGAGTTAACGTCTGTAGGTAAGCCAGACCATTAGTGCTGGTAAGATAGCCAATAGCACCGCCACCATTGCCCAAGCAATAATGCTGGAACCATTTGCCAATCGCAGTGCTAATGGCAGCCATATAATCACTAGCACGAAAATAATGCCCAGCGCTATAGGCAGATAGCTTTCTCCCAAGCGGGGATGGACAACATGCCAACTATTTCCCATCCAACGCCAAGCCCGTTTGTAGGGATAGGTGGTGGAAAGCTGTTCTAGGACATGACCATTATCTTCTACAACAAAGATTTGCTGACAGCGATCGCAACCAAATGCTTCTGTTAGCGTAATCGGAATTAGCTGACCCCGGCGACGACAGGGACAGGGGTATTCGGTATTGAAATCGATTTTTTCGGGTTTTTGAGATTGCACAAGCGTTCTAATAACTTGAGCGTGTTTTACACGAACTACGAGAATATAATGCCTTGGTAAACACCTTAAAGGCTTCTGTCTTTATATACATAAAAAGGTGATGCAAACATTGCCCTGATTATTAACAGTAGATGCAGCTAACTTTAAATATTCTACTAATTGCCAAATCAGTACGGAGTTATCTATTTGTAATTTTTCCCCGTAGCTGGCGATCTTGTTTAAAAATTTCCTTCTCTTCATCTGTCGCTTTCAAGGTAATGTGGTTGCGTTTTTGGGGATTTATTATGCTGACACACCTGGTACAATTTTAAGCATAGGTGGCAACCACTCCTAAAGCAAATCCTTTGGGAAGGCTACGCGCTCGTAAACAACACACATCTACAAACCCGCTAATTTCTCTTTGGGTCACTGTCACTATATATTACTATCAGTTCTCAAGGTTAGATCGGCATTATGTCCTATATCTATCCCTTGGAGTTCACAAGTGTTTACAGAGCAGGAATTACTAAAACATCTATTGTAGTGTGTAACTCTTTGTCCAAATATATAGATTGTGGCTAGTTTTTACTCACCTGTCCACATCTGGGCAGTTTACAAGAGCGCAGAGCTAATATACGAACACTTCAACGCACCCTAAAAACACTAAACCTCTTGGAATTGTTAAATTCAAGAGGTTTTAGTTGGAAGCGGGTAACGCGATTCGAACGCGCGACATTCACCTTGGCAAGGTGACGCTCTACCACTGAGCTATACCCGCAATCGATCACCCAAATATAAATATCGCAGATTTATCTGTAATTGTCAACCCCTTAATATAGTCATTAGTCATTCGTCATTGGTTATTAGTGAATAACAAAGGACAAATGACTAATGACTAACTAGCCGAGTTCTTCTGACTCCAAAGTTAAATTGCCAACGCTGGCACTTGGAAAAGCGGCTGGCAAAGACTGGCTATTACGAGAATATGGCTCTGCCAGGTTAGAACGCAGTTGCCGCATCAGGCTTGCCATTTCTAGGGCATTCAGTGCGTAATCCCAGCCATGATTACCTTTTATGCCTGCCCGTTCTAAGGCTTGCTGCATAGTATCTACTGTCAAAATGCCAAAAATTACTGGCACCCCAGTTTGAAAGCTAGCGGCGGCAATGCCTTTAGAAACTTCTGAGGATACGTAATCAAAATGGGGTGTTTGTCCTCGAATGACTGCGCCAAGACAAATTACAGCATCATAACGATGAGAAAGAGCTAATTGGCGAGCTACTAAAGGTACCTCAAAACTTCCCGGAACCCAAACATAGTCCACCTGATTACCTTGGGGATTAGGGTCTACACCGTGGCGTTTTAAACAATCTTGACATCCCTCTAGCAGCTTTCCGGTAACAAGGTCATTGAATCGACCAATCACCACTGCAAACCGCAAAGGCTCCGTTTGGGTAAAAGTTCCCTCGAAAACTGCCATGACTGCCTCTTTATCAACTATACTTCTGGCCAATATACATTTCTTATTTAAATGTAGAGGAGCAGGAAAGCGCGGTCAAAATTAAGTTAGTAGGAAAAAGAAAAAATCCCTTGTTTCCCTTAACCTTTGACCTTGGCTTTTCTGCCCCTCTAGTTCTTATATTATGTACCTGCGCCAGAGCGAAGCCGTCGCCTACACGACAAAAAAGTTTAACAAACCAACTAAAAACACCAAACCAATCCAGACCCCAGAACCAACCCAGAGCAGTTTTTTAGATTCACCCCAATTTTGGGGAGTGGCATAAGCAACCGGAACGCCAACAACTAGGACAAAAGACAACAAGACTAGACCTATCAAGGCAAATTGGAATATTATGGTCATTTTTGATTCTCCCAATACAGCGAAATACTAAGGATAGAATATCCTAAAGGGCGACACTGACACTTTCTTATTATTTTTAAGCTAGCAGAAATTGCAACATTTTAGTCATTTGTCCTTTCGTCTAAGTACTAATGACTAATGACTCTTAACTATGGATTTAATTCTTTGCCACACAACAGCTGATTTTGACGCATTAGGAGCAGCAGTAGGGTTAACGCGCTTACTACCGGGAAGTAAGATTGTGCTGACTGGCGGTTCTCATCCTCCTGTGCGGGATTTTTTAGCATTGCATCGAGATGAATATCCGCTGATTGAACGCCGTTCGGTGAATCCAGAAAAAATTCGCTCTTTGACTGTCGTGGATACACAACTGCGCGATCGCTTGGGTAAAGCTGCTGAGTGGTTAGATTTACCCAATCTGAAAGAAATTATAGTTTATGACCATCACTTAGGACAAGAATCAGATATTCCGGCGACGCGATCGCATATTTCTTCAGTAGGAGCCGCCACAACTTTAATTGTGGAGCAATTGCAACAACAAGAAATTTCCTTGACTTCTGCTGAAGCGACTGTGATGGCTTTGGGTATCCACGTTGACACTGGCTCCTTGACTTTTGACCAGTCTACCCCAAGGGATGCCTTAGCTTTGGCTTGGTTGATGCAACAAGGTGCAAGTTTATCGGTAATTTCTACCTACCGTGACCCTGGCTTGTCTTTGCAATTGCAACAGTTATTAACTGAATCTCTAGAAAGTTTAGAATATCTTTGCCTACGTGGATATACTGTTGCTTGGGTAATTCTGAAAACAGATGCTTTTGTGCCAGGGCTATCGAGTTTGGCTTCAGAACTTGTAGAATTAACCGAAATTGATGCCCTACTGTTGGCTAATGAGTATACTTTCGGTGAAAACGATTTACGCTTAACTATAATTGGGCGATCGCAAATTCCCAAAACAAATCTTAATCTATTATTCCAACCATTGGGGGGCGGCGGTCATTCGCAAGCCGCATCGCTAAACCTACGCAAAGTAGATTCGCAGGCAATATTAAAACAACTCCTTGACGGGGTAAAAGCACAAATTCCCCATCCCCTTACTGCTAGAGATTTGATGTCTTCTCCTGTCCGCACAATTCTGCCTGAAACCACAATTGCCGAAGCCCAGCGCATTTTATTACGCTATGGACACTCTGGTTTATCTGTAGTCGATACTCAAGGGCAACTAGTAGGCATTATTTCGCGGCGAGATATTGATATCGCCTTACACCACGGCTTTAGTCATGCGCCAGTCAAGGGCTACATGACAAGAAATCTTAAAACAATTACACCAGATACAACACTGCCACAAATTGAGTCGCTAATGGTGACTTATGATATCGGACGCTTGCCAGTATTGGAAAATGAGCAGTTAGTTGGTCTTGTCACTCGTACTGATGTCTTGCGGGAATTACATCAAGAAAGGGATGAAGACGAAGAGGGACAAAAATTCAAAATTCAAAATGACGCTCTCGGACTCGCTAACGCTGCGCTAACAAAATTCAAAATTCCTCTTAGCACTGAGTTGCAAAATCGCCTTGCTCCTCAATTATGGCAGCTACTCACCACAGCATCGCTAGAGGCAGAAAAACGGGGTTGGCATCTTTATCTTGTCGGGGGTGCGGTGCGGGATTTGCTATTAGCGGAAGCAACATCGGACACTTTGATGATTAAAGATATTGACTTAGTAGTTGATGGCTTTCACAAATCAGCAGATGTTGGTGCTGGTGTAGAACTAGCAAAGGCACTCCAACAACTTTACCCTGCGGCTCGTTTAGAAATCCACGGGGCTTTTCAAACTGCGGCTTTGCTGTGGCACAAAGACCCAGAATTAGATTCTCTTTGGGTAGATATTGCCACGGCTAGAACAGAGTTTTATCCTTACCCGGCAGCGAATCCAGAAGTTGAGGCGAGTTCCATTCGTCAAGACTTGTATCGTCGAGATTTTACCATTAATGCGATCGCCTTGCGCCTGACTTCCCCTCGTGCTGGTGAGTTACTTGATTTCTTTGGTGGTTTACTAGATTTACAATCTAGGCAAATTCGGGTTTTGCACGCTAATAGCTTTATCGAAGACCCCACCCGCATTTTTCGTGGCGTGCGCTTTGCCGTGCGCTTCGGATTTGAAATTGAACCACAGACTGAAGAGTTTATTCGCTATGCCATCAACAGTGGTGTTTACGATCGCACTGCTCAAGAGAATAGCAGAACTCCAGCCCTGCAAACGCGACTGAAAACAGAATTAAAACACATCTTAGAAGCCCCCTACTGGAAATCGGCTTTGCAGTTGCTAGATAACTTAGGTGCATTGCAATGCATCCATCCTAGCCTGAAGCTAAATCTGGAAGTTCTACGACAATTACGTTTGCTAGAAAGTTGTTTGCAGCGATTTGACCCGCAACCGACACTCATCCATTGGGAAATGCGTTTAGAAGCGTTAATCGCCCATCTAAAACCACAATATCGGGCAAAAGTTGCCAAGAATCTACAGCTGCAAGAAGATAGCATTAAACGCTTGCAAAACTTGGCTTCTGCCCAAACTGAGGTAATGGAATCTTTGCCTGAGTGTGAAAGTCCTAGTCAAGTAGTACAGTTGTTGCGACAGTATGATTTACCAATGCTGATTTTAATTGCTGTGCAAAGTCCGCGATCGCTTAGACATCAGATTTGGAAATATTTAACTGTTTGGACTAATGTGCAGCCACTACTGAATGGCAATGATTTAAAGAAACTTGGTTACAAACCAGGCCCCCAGTATCGGCAAATATTAGATGATATGCTTGCTGCTACTTTGGATAGAGTAATTAAAGATAAGACTGAAGCTGAGGAGTTTTTAGCGCAACACTATCCTAAATGAAATAGCTCTGGTCTAAATTGTATCTGGATCGATATTTAACTCCCGCAGTTTTGCTGCTAAACGTTCAGCCTTTTGTTCGGCTTGTTCAGCTTGTTGTTGTGACTCTTCAGCCTTTTGTTCGGCTTGTTCTGCTTGTTGTTGTAACTGTTCAGCTTTTTGTTTGGCTTGTTCAACCCTTTGTTCAGCTTGTTCTGCCGTTTCTTCCGGTGTTGGTACTAGTTGCCCATCTCGCGTAAAAAACCGTAATAAACCTTCATAAACTCCCAAATATAACCCTAGTTGATGACTCCATAAATATCCTTGTTCACTTGGTTGTAGAGATTGATATTCTCCATCTACTAAATGAAATCCTGCAAATTCTTGTGTGTAAGGGTCGAACCAAAAATAATCGGGTGTGCGGAAGGTATCTTGATAAATTTTTTTCTTTAAATCTTTATCAGTATTAGCTGTTGAATCAGACAGAATTTCCAGAATTACATTCGGATATTTACCATCTTCTTCCCAAACTACCCAACTTTTACGGGTTTTGCGTTCAGTTCCGAATACTACAAAAAAGTCTGGCCCTCGGAAGTGTTCTGATTTTCGTTGGCGTGGACTGTAGTAGATAGTCAGATTTCCTGCCGCATAGAAATCATTTCTATCTCGCCACAACCATTTTAGGCATTTGAGTAAGAGCATGATCTGCTCTAAATGAAGTTCGCTTTCCAAAGGAGGCTCGTCACTATATAAATCACCAGGGGGAAATATAACATCTTGGCAGATGCCTTTTTGATCATCTAATTCTTGAGCTATGGTCATAGAATGGATAGGGCATCAAGTAGTTATGGATTTATTTTAGCAGTGTTGTAGTTAGCGATCGGTCTGACAGTATAGCTATCGCTTACTTCTGTATATTAACGCTTGGCAAAAACAGGCGATCGCACGAAGCCGCCAGAAAGGAACTCAAACGTACCCAAGCCACAGCTATGCAAGAACAGCAACACGCAGCCCAATCTAGCCGTAACGGTCGCGCCAAGTTTCTTAATGGCAGTATTGATAGAATGGCAGCAGGGCTGATTAAAACTAAAGCTGAGGTGTCTACCGGAACTGCGAAAAAGAAACATGAAGCAGCAGTAGCAAAGGCTAATCAAAAGGTTGCAGAGACAAAGGTCAAAACTACCAAAGTAACGAGTATTCAGCTAGAAGAAAAAAATCCAAAGCGCCGAAATCTAATTAATATTCAGGGTGCAAATCTTAGGATATCAGAACGTCTCTTGATTCAAAATATTCAACTGCATATATCATCTGGCGATCGCATTGCCATGATCGGCGCAAACGGTTCTGGTAAATCGAGTCTGGTAAAAGCAATTTTGGGGATGGAAAACCAAACAGCAGTTTTGGAATCAGGTGAGGTTTTGCTCACACCAACCATGAAAGCTGTATATCTCGATCAAACCTACGAATTGGTAAATTGCCAATACACACTTTTGGAAAATATGCAAGCTGCCAATACTAATCTCAGCTATCAGCTTTTGCGTCAACAACTGGGACATTTTCTCTTTAAATACGATGACGTTCACAAAAACGCCTCTGTACTGAGTGGAGGTGAATTAGCAAGATTAGCGATTGCTATGATTAGTATCTCAGAAATCGATCTACTGATTCTCGATGAGCCAACTAATAACCTGGATATTGAAACTGTTGAACAAATGGTAGTAGGTATCAATGATTACCAAGGAGCGCTTTGGGTAATTTCACATGATATCGATTTCCTCAGCCGGATTAACATTACCCAAGGGTTCAAATTGAAGGAACAAACTTTGCAAATGATGGCTTATTTACCAAGTACACCTGAGCAATACTATCGAGAGTTGCTGGAATGTCATAAATAAAGCGATCGCCAACGCCAAATTTCTGGCTCTACAATAGAAGCCGCAAAGCATACAGGCAAGTTATAATTCTCTTGCGGTGCAACGTAACAAAAATTTATGAGTAATCCCCTTGTGCAAGCCTTTTTCGTAGGCAGAGCGGTAGCAGAAGTAGTTAATGAGCGTTTAGAGGTCGCCTTGACCGATGCTTTGAGTGATTTGGGCAAATTTGATGCCGAAGCTAGAGAGCAGTTACGCCAGTTTACAGAAGAAGTCCTAGAACGGGCAAATCGGGCAGCAGAATCAGCTAATGCTGGTCAAGCTACCGCAGGTACTGGGCAAGCCACTTCTGATTCTGGAGACTTGCAAGCAGATATTGACGAATTACGAGCAGAAATTGCCCTGTTACGAACAGAATTGCAACATTATCGCCGAACTTCTGCATAAATTTTAGTCATTAGTCATTGGTCAAAAATTATGCACGAATGACATAGACGCGCCAGCTGCTACTCTACGAGTTCTCCGAAGGAGTACCCGCAGGGTAAGACAAATGACAAAGGACACTTAAGAAAAAACAGTTTAGGAATCAGAGTGTCTTTTCTTCCAAGTGATTCGGTTGCAAACCAACGGTACACAAAGTATATGGAACAAGGTTATTCAGATAAGGCATACCGTTGGAATCGGGAAAAATACTCTAGCAAACGGCGTTTTGTGGACATTTGGTCTTTTGTCTTGACCTTATTGTTCAAACTTTGGCTATACAACAAATCTTGGAGTTATCCGGGTGGTGTGACTGACGCAAAGCAAGCTACAAGACGCAAAACCCAAGCGGTCTGGATTCGCAATACCCTACTGGATTTAGGGCCAACCTTTATTAAAGTTGGGCAACTGTTTTCTACCCGTGCTGATATATTCCCTGGTGAATATGTAGAAGAACTAGCCAAGTTACAAGACAAAGTGCCGGCATTTAGCTATGAGCAAGTAGAAGCGATCGTTGAGAAAGAACTAGGCAAGAAAATTCCTGAACTCTTCCATAATTTTGAACCTATTCCTTTAGCTGCTGCTAGCTTGGGGCAAGTACACAAAGCTGTACTACATACTGGAGAATCAGTTGTTGTCAAGGTGCAACGTCCTGGACTAAAGAAGTTATTTGAAATAGATTTACAGATTCTCAAAGGAATTACCCGCTACTTTCAAAGCCACCCCAAATGGGGACGGGGAAGAGATTGGTTGGGTATTTACGAAGAATGTTGCCGCATTCTTTGGGAAGAAATTGATTATCTTAACGAAGGTCGTAACGCCGATACTTTTCGCCGGAACTTTCGCGGCTACGATTGGGTGAACGTCCCCAGAATATACTGGCGTTACGCCTCTTCTAGAGTGCTGACTTTAGAATATCTCCCTGGAATTAAAATTAGTCAATACGAAGCTTTAGAAGCAGCAGGTTTAGATCGAAAGGCGATCGCTCGTCAAGGCGCTCAAGCCTACTTACTACAATTACTCAATAGTGGCTTTTTCCATGCCGATCCTCACCCAGGTAATATTGCCGTTAGTGCAAATGGTGCTTTAATATTCTACGATTTCGGCATGATGGGGCGAATTAAGTCCAACGTCCGTGAAGGACTGATGCAAACACTGTTTGGCATTGCCCAAAAAGATGGCGATCGCGTTGTGCAGTCTCTGATCGATTTAGGCGCGATCGCCCCAACGGATGATATGGGCCCAGTGCGGCGTTCCGTGCAGTACATGCTCGATCATTTCATGGATAAGCCCTTTGAAAACCAATCAGTCGCGGCAATCAGTGACGACCTTTACGAAATAGCTTATAATCAGCCATTTAGATTTCCAGCAACTTTCACTTTCGTGATGCGAGCCTTTTCTACCCTAGAAGGGGTAGGCAAAGGCTTAGATCCAGAATTTAACTTTATGGAAGTTGCCAAACCGTATGCAATGCAACTTATGACTGATATGAATGGTTCTGAGGGGAATAGCTTTCTTAACGAATTAAGCCGCCAAGCAGCTCAGGTAAGTAGTACCGCCTTTGGTCTACCACGTAGATTAGAAGATACATTAGAGAAGCTAGAGCAGGGAGATATGCGCTTGCGCGTTCGGTCTATAGAAACCGAACGCCTGCTGCGGCGACAGAGCAGTATTCAACTCTCAATAAGCTATGCTCTGTTAATCAGCGGTTTCACGCTTTCAGCTACTATTTTAGTGGTTAAGGATTATGTATGGTTGGCACTACTGCCTGGTTTAATTGCAGCAGCACTTTCAGCAATCATGATCCGATTACTTTTACGCCTCGACCGTTACGATCGTATGTATTAATTGTTGCAAAAAAATTATGAAACTTAATTTCACGGGTTTTAGCGATCCGGGACTTATTCGTTCTAATAATCAGGATGCCTACTATATAGACCCAGAAGGACGATTTTTTGTTGTCGCCGATGGCATGGGTGGTCATGCCGGAGGTGAGGAGGCAAGTCGGATTGCTACTGGAGAAATTCAGGCGTATTTGGTAGCAAATTGGGAAACTTCTAAATCTTCTCAAGAATTGCTAGAGCAAGCTTTGTGGGGCGCTAATGAAGCGATTTTGCATGATCAGCAAAATCATCCCGAACGTGCCGACATGGGTACAACGGTTGTAGCAGTGATTTTTCGCGCTCCAGAGTCGCCTTGGTGCGCTCATGTTGGCGATTCGCGGCTGTATCGCTTCCGAGAGTCGCACTTAGAACAGGTGACGGAAGACCACACTTGGGTAGCACGAGCAATCAAAATTGGTGACATCACCTTAGATGAAGCACGATTACATCCTTTTCGACATGTATTATCGCGCTGTTTGGGGCGCGAAGACCTTCATCAAATTGATGTGCAACCACTAGATGTAAAAGTTGGCGATCGCTTGCTGCTATGTAGTGATGGTCTTACAGAAGAACTTGTCGAGCAGAAGATTGCTAATTGCCTCCAAGATAGTCCTTGGCTTGATAAAGCAGCCATCTCTCTTGTTGAGGCTGCCAAAGAGCATGGAGGGCACGATAACATCACAGTTGTCATCGTCTCGCTTGAAGAAAACAGTCATTAGTCATTGCTTTTCCTCTAAGGACAAAGGACAAATAACTAATCCGGTAAATATACTCAGTAATTTGTTCAGCGTGAGCATTTTTCCTTTTTACAATTTGATACAAATATTTTTAGCCTCTAAAATGACCTAAAGAGGCTAGATTTGTATAAATTGGTAAATTGACATCTTGCACGTAATAAGGTAAAGAGACTATAATTTACGCTTATTACCATTAATTCCCCAACCTCCTTACAATCTCCGCCCTCCGAAGCTTCCTCAACGCTTGGGGAGACAGCATCTTAGGCTTTTTCAACAGAAAGACTAAGAGGGGTTTTGCATAGCACTAGATATTCTCTTTAAAGGAAATTTGTGCAAGGCAGGAAGGAATGAGGTAGGTAGTTATACTTATCCAAGACCAAATAGAGCTTATTTTCCGGAATATAGTTCAGATGACTTGGGTGGTATATCAGTAGGATTAGGTGCAAGATATCAGAGCAGAAAAATTCCACACTTTGGATGTGGGCAATCTGTCAAACAATTGTTATCTTTCGTAATACGGAGGAACAAATGTTGGACACATATGAGTCCAAATATTATCCCATTTGGACTTCTGTGAGCGATATCACCTTTACGCGTTGTTTTTTCGGAGTTAATTTATGAATCAACCAATGAAACTATCCTTGGAACAGCAATTCAGCATCTGCTCATTTTCTACTCAGGTGCAAAATATGAGCCACGATCAAGCTAAAGACTTTTTAGTCAAGCTCTATGAGCAAATGGTCGTGCGCGAGGCAACTTATCAAGAGCTTCTTAAGCACCAGTGGGGCTTAGATTCAGGTTCCACTATGGCATAGAGTCGTTCTACTGTCGCAGTGGGCGACCTCCTTCTCTTGCTTGGTTCCAAGGAGGAAAAGAGCTGGGGATGTCGGGGCGTCAACTTCGATAAACAATTCCACAAGATGGCGTAAAAGTTCAATTCAGGAAATTAACTAAGAACGAGTAAACATTGTCAAACATTGTCTACGGCATATCTGCTGGAGTCTAGACTAACTTTAGCATTGCAGGCTAAATCCGTTGTTTACTTTACCCAAACTTCTTCTTATTTCGTCTAGTGGGAGAATCACACCTGCATAAATTGACAATCTACTGGAATATTGACACAGAAAGATTCAGAGATAATTTTGATACCCCTGCTTAAGCAGCTAATGATTTCACTCTTTATACATATAACTAGAAGTTACATCTTTATATATATTTTGTTTATAAAACGTTACATTCTGGGAGCGACCACCTATAAAACACGTAACATTAAGAAATTATGCCTAGCTGGAAAGATCGTATGGAGAATCTGTATCAATACTTTCCAGTTTTGTTATAATCTGAGGCTTAATCTTTTCGTACTCGTTTTTGAGTAAACTTTTACTAATTTGCGAGTCAGCAGAGGACATCAACGTATTGCTCATCGCGACCCACTCTTGCAGTCGTTGCCGCTGGGCAGAAGCGACGCTGGAAAGTAAGATGTGGGTACAGCGATTTGGTGCTTCTCGTGCAAAGAATAAGAGGCGGTAGTAACCTGTGTTCTGTAATAACCGGGCAATTTCTTGACCAAGGCTGGTTTTGAGATCGAGGTAATAAGGCAACCATTTAGCGCCATGCTTGCGATTGTAGATGACAGTAATCCATAGCAGCATGGGATGGGGGATAGAGATGAACAGAAATTGGTTATAGCGGGTACAGAGTAAGCGTTTTTGAATTTCTTCTTGCGGTAGCATCACCCACAAAGCTGGTAAAACCTCCCCATTGGTATGAATGGGCTGGGGAAACACAATATCGGCAATTGGTTTATTTTTGGGCCAAGAAATGGCACGAGCAATTTCATCGTTGGACCAGGATACCCGCAAATCGGCTTTGGTCTTTTGTTCAAGCTCGGTGCTAGCTGTAGTACTAGGAACTAGGGCATGGCTGGCTTTCTGAATTTTGCGTGTATGCTCAGGCTTTTCTTTTTCTAAAGATGCTAAAACTCTGAGGATTTCAGTAATACTTTGGGGGCGATCGCCTGCTCTTTTAGCTAGACAACTCATCACCAAATTTTCAATTTCTTTTGGTAGTTCTAATCCAGGCGCAGCCTCAGCAAAAGAACGTGGTTTTTGATAGTGATGTGTTTTATACCACGCACCAAAAGAGTGAGTTGGTGCCACCAGTGGCATTTTGCCTGTGAGCATCTCAAACATCATGACGCCCAAACTATAAATATCAGCACGGTTGTCTAATTCCTTACCCTCCATCTGTTCGGGAGAAGAATAAGCCAATGTTCCCAAATAAAATTTTGTATGGTCGCCATCTGACTGTAATAACTTAGCAATACCAAAATCTAGAACCTTGACCAATTCTCCAAAACTGGGATCTTGAATCACTAGCATATTGCTTGGCTTGACATCGCGATGGATAATTGGGCAAATAGTGCCATCAACCGGGATGCCATCATGGGCGCACTGTAACCCCAGGCTGAGTTGACGCGCCATACTGAGGAATCTTGGTAAAGGTAATCGTTGCTTGCGAATAATATTGTTCAGGCTTTGTCCTTGTAAGTATTCCATGACATAGAAGGGGGTGTTATTGTCATCTACGCCATAGTCCATAACTCGGACAATATGGATACTTTTTTGCCCTAGTAAAGCACAGGTTTTGGCTTCTCGCTCAAAGCGGTCTTGCAATCGCATCTTTTCATTTTGGATTGATAGAGCCAGAAACTTAACCGCAACAGGTACACCTCCCAACAATGTATCTTTAGCACGATAAACCCGACCCATTGCTCCAGTACCGATTAACTCTTGGAGTTGGTAGCGTTTGCTGAGTAAGCGACCAATGTTGGGGTCTGACATAGAAAATTCGACTCCAAAAGCAGATTGTAAATGTTTGGGAGGACAAGTGCATTCAAAAATTGTGGTGTAGTTTTAGTTTGCCCAATTTTGACTAATGCGCTATCACTTTTGGTATCTCCTCTTCTCTACATGATGTTGCTTTGCGTTGGGAGAAGACAGCACTAGTTTGGCTACATGAAATCTTACCTGCCTTTGTAGGTTAACAAACCCTTAAATTCGCATTAGTCCACGGAGGTAGGCTTTGTTTGTGTAATAGCGAATTATATTCGCCCAATACTTTTACAACATTTTCTGATTATCTAACAATATTTTTAACCTTTCAGCTAATTATTACTATATAAGGATGCATTTGTTATTGATAAAACTGTAATAGTCTAAGTGGTAGTTTTTCGTTTTCTCTGTTGGTTAGGATAAATATCAAAACTTGATTTATTATTCATCACATAGTATTGAATTCGACGTTCGACAATACTATTAAATCGGGACATAAAATCATAAAAAAAACCCGGATATTTCCTGATTTCGGTGAATGCTATTAACCATTTTCCTTGTTTTATCGGTTCTACAACTTGAAGATAAGCTAGATTTTTCTTATAGACTGAGAGATTATAAGATAGAGCACGCATTAGAGTAGGATTCTTTTTCACAATGTCTTGTTGCATGAAAGAAGTAGTAGCTTTGCAGTATTGATTTAGACGTGGTAATTGGCTTTGATATACAAGAGAACCAGGGCGTGAACGGTAGAAATAATAGGGTTTTGGCTCAATAAAAAACCTAGCTCCTTTGATTAAGCATTTCATATCAATCCAAAAATCTTGACCCATTCTAATTTCTTCATCGTACTCGATGCCGTTCTTAATCAGGAATTCTCGTTTGAATAGAGGCTTGCTTAAGCCAAGATGCAACCCTGTTTGCCCATAAACATCATTTTCTACAAAATAAACTATATCAACTTGGATAATTTTATCTATACGTTCTCCACTTTCTTGAATTAATGTACTCCAAGGAGATGTTACACCATCTTTGATCAAATAAACATCATCAGCAATCATGTCTGCATTTATTTCATTTGCCAAAGATACAAGATTTTCTAATCTTTTGGGAGCATACCAATCATCTGAATCAAGTACAGCAATCCATTCTCCTTGGGCTGCTCTAAAGGCACGATTACGTGCAGCCGCGGCTCCAAGATTTTGCTGATTAACTATGACTTTGAGACGTTGATCGGTGAAACTTTTAGCGACTTCTACAGTTTTATCACTTGAGCCATCATCGACTATAATAACTTCAATGTCAGTGAGAGTTTGCTCTAAGGCTGACTCTATTGCCTTCCCAATATAAGTTTCAGTATTGTAAGCAGGGATAATAACGGAGACTTTAGGATTCACGAAACTGAACTCCTGACTACATGATTAGGAAAAATACTAAAATCCTGACGATAATTTGATCATTTCTTTTTTACTATACAACTCAGTAGGTCGGTGAGAATAAACGATGAGTGGTTAAATTTGGGCAGAAGATATTAGGCATTGGTAAACCAGTGCGTTGCCAGAGTTTTTTGAAGAGCGGTTTTTGGCTTAGAAGAACAGTAAAGCGGTGAGGCAGCGATGCTTTTAAGCTAACTGACGCTCTAGGCTAGCTTCCATTGTGTTAGTTAAAAAATGACCAGCCAAGATACCACTACTGAGGTAATATGTATCTTGCGAAATCCGGTGTAGGGTTTCAAAGCCACTACGACGCTGACGATCGCCTAGTACCCAGTAACGCTGTACGATAGTATCCAGACCAATCCAGCCTTCGCCTTCAACCTGCCCCAAAATATTATGTTGTAGTAAAAAAGTATACTGACGCTCTCCATCATGCAACCGCCCCTTATATTGCAGAGAGATTTCAGAGCGATCGCTACCTGGGAATATCAGTTTTGTAGCCATAGTGAACCAGTTATCTCGATTCCAAGCGACCAACGTCATACCCTTGACGCTGATTGGCATACCATTACGTTCCAGCCAATTTCCTTCCATTGCCCAGCGTCCTGGTTCCAATAAAAAAGTATGAGCCACCTTTTATTCCCTGTCTTGCTCGAGTGCCGCCAAGACTATAGTTATAGCAGTGCTAAGTTACGAGTGCTAAATTGCGAGTGAAGAATGAAGAAATTTTTTATCTTATTTATTGTTCCTGACTCAGCATTCAGGACTGAGCTTGGTGAATTTCTCCCAAAAGTACTTCTTGAGGTGCACCTGTGGCAGTAGGTAGGTTGCCAGGAATACCCAGATGTCGCCAGTAGGCTAAAACCGCAAAGGCGATCGCTTCTTTAAAATCTGCACTCAAGCCGACTTCATCTGTCGTCGAGACTGGTATTGACGCCAACAACAGCTGTAATCTTTGTTTCAAATAAAGATTGCGACTACCACCACCACATAATAGTACTCGTTGTGGCATTTCTGGCAAGAAAGTGCGGTAACTATGAAAAATTGAAGCAGCTGTAAGTTCTGTAAGAGTTGCCAGTATGTCAGCAGGATTGAGTTGATATGCTTGAGCATCTTTTAAACACTGATGCAGGTAAGTCACACCAAATAACTCGCGTCCAGTGGATTTGGGTGGCGGTAGATGAAAGTAGTCTTGATTGAGCCATTGTTCTACTAATGGATGGCAAGGAGTACCACTTGCTGCCCAATTGCCATCTTCATCATAAGTTTTAGCACCAGCACTTAGATGCTCCACCGCTAGATCCAACAGACTATTTCCTGGGCCAGTATCCCAAGCGCGAATTTTTGAGAGCCAGTCACCATGCCGAGGCGGAATATAAGCAACATTGCCAATACCACCAATGTTTTGAATACAACGCCCCTCCAGGGGATGACTAAGTAAATAAGCATCGACTCTGGGCACAAGAGGCGCACCATGACCACCAATAGCAATATCAGCAACGCGGAAGTTGCTCACAGTTGTAATGTTCGTAAGATGGGCAATTAATGCACCGCGTCCTAGTTGAAGACTGTAACCCAAGGGAGTACCCAGTGCTGTTAACGGATAGCTAGGGTTTAGCCCGTGAGGATTGAGCATTTCTCTCGCCCTGCTCTCCTGTCCCCCTGCTCCCTCTTTGGGTGGTCGATGATAAACCGTTTGACCGTGGGAGCCAATCAGAGTGGCTGGCTGATGACCAATTTGAATATTTTGGGCGGCTTGGGCAAAGACTTGAGCGATCGCATCATCTATTTCTGCTAATTCTGCCATTGAGATGGCAACGCCTGCACCAACTGCTAATATTCTTTCTCTGAGTTCAGCTGGATAGGGATATGTTGCCCCAGCTACCAACTCAACTTTGAGATCCAATTCTGTGCCGGAAATCTCTACCAACGCAGCGTCTATGCCATCTACAGATGTACCACTAATTAAACCGATAACGCGAGTAGGGACAACAGCTTTTTCAGTTGGATGCATTTATCAAGATTCTTTTGTTGATTGCAAGAGTTAGTTTAATTCATGTTACTAGCTATGTCAAAAACACTCAGTTGGAGTATTTGACTACAGAAAGACGAGTAGAAAGAGAAAGGGAAGAATGTCAAAAACCATAATAATGATCGCGAATCTATTTCTATTTATCAGCAAACAGCGAATCTTAAACAGTCATATCCGTTGTCTTTATTAATCCTTAATCAGGACAATATCCGAAAATACAAATTCTTAATATATACGCTCTAACTTTACAGTTTTTTTATCTTCAGATAAAGAACAGATACTCTATACAGTTTGTCAGCAAGGGAAACTACTTATCTATCTTCGGAAATGGAGCAAATTATGCACTAAAAACATGAATTTTCCAGTAAATATAAATCCAGTAATTTCATCCTATTCTTTCTGCTGGAAGACATTACATAATAAGTTCAAATCGCACAACCGAATTGTTCAACAAGTAAAAATACAAAATTTCAAAATTATGTCTATTACAAAAATTGCTTGTATCGCTGCTCTATCTTTATCTGCAATCTCCTCATTTATCTATGCAGGTTCTGCCCAGGCTATATCCTTCCAAGTAACCACTGGTATTGCAGGCCCTAATGGAGAAACTGACCAAGGTGCTTTTTCTGAGTTTACTCAACTTCCTGGTACGACAACTGTTAACTTCAATAATGGTCAAGCACCAACCACTGGTTTTGCTAAATACTCATTTGAGAATAACAGTGGAAGCAGCAGTGTCAGGTCAGATGTATGGGCACCTGCCGGGGCAACCGGTGAGGTCAATAATGGGAAGTATTTGGCAGTTTTCAACGGCGATGAAGTCACAATCAAACTTGCAAGTTCCCTCAATTATTTCGGTATTGATTGGGGAGCTATCAGTTCTGGTAACGTTTTTTCCTTCTACAATGGCGATAATCTGATCAAATCATTTACAACTGAGGATGTGAACCCAGTTGCTCCAATTCGTGCATCACAGCATGGCGGTGAAGGCAACGGCTACCTTCACTTCTACTCAGATAGTAGCAACGATATTTTCAACAAGATTGTCATTACCCAAGCAGGTGGTGGTGGATTTGAAAGCGACAACCATTCTTTCCATCTAGGAACTGACAGATTTACAGGTTTTGACCCTAAGTCAGTTCCTGAGCCTAGTATTACATTAGGTATGTTGGCTGTAGGTGGTATGTTTCTACGCAAGCGCAAGAACGAGAAGTTGCAAACTGTAAAGCAATCTCATTAAATATATCAATCTTAGCTCTGTAAGATTTTCTTTACACTCTACCCTTAGTCGATACAAGCATTTCAAAACTTAGTTAATATTAAATACAAATCAGGGTGAGCTTACTTAGGTAAACTCGCCCTAATCCTTTTGCCATTATATAATCGGGCCTTCTTCTACAGCTTGCTACGCGTAGCAAGCTGTAGAAAAATTATGTAGCAACGATCCCGCAGGGTGGGCAAATTTTACATTTGTACAAGAGGTCTACTCAATACTGCTTAGAGCTTAACCGAACTGTGTTGAGAGTGAACTGTAATTCTGACTCCTAGCTCCTAAATCCTCCCATAGGTTGTTGCATGAATAAAATATACGTGGATTAGTTTAGATATAATAATGACTCATTCTTTGTTGTCCTAACTGGAGAAATTAATGGGTCGCGCCAAAAAGGTTGTCCTGGCATATTCTGGCGGAGTGGATACCTCAGTTTGCATCCCCTACCTGAAGCAGGAGTGGGGTGTGGAAGAGGTGATTACCCTAGCAGCAGATTTAGGTCAGGGAGATGAATTAGAGCCAATCAGAGAAAAAGCTCTGAAATCGGGTGCAAGTGAATCCCTAGTGGCGGATGTCAAAGACAGCTTCGTTAAAGATTACGCCTTTGGAGCTATTCAAGCCAACGCCCTTTATGAAAATCGTTATCCTCTAGGAACCGCCCTTGCTCGTCCACTGATTGCCAAGGTATTAGTAGAAACAGCTGAAAAATATGGTGCTGATGCGATCGCTCACGGTTGCACTGGCAAAGGCAACGATCAGGTTCGCTTTGATGTCTCTGTCACCGCCTTAAACCCCAACCTGAAGATCCTCGCACCAGCCAGAGAATGGGGAATGAGTCGTGAGGAAACGATCGCTTATGGGGAAAAGTTTGGTATTCCTTCACCAGTCAAAAAATCTTCTCCCTATAGTATTGACAAGAATTTGCTCGGTCGTAGTATTGAAGCTGGTTTACTCGAAGATCCGTCATTTGAGCCACCAGAAGAAATTTATGAAATGACTAAAGCGATCGCTCACACTCCCAACGAGCCAGAGTATATCGAAATTGGTTTCCACGGTGGTATTCCTACAACCCTCAACGGTATAGCCAAAAAGCCAGTTGAGCTAATTGAAGAACTCAATCAGGCGGTAGGAAATCACGGCATCGGACGGATCGATATGATTGAAAACCGTCTGGTAGGGATCAAATCGCGGGAAATTTACGAATCACCCGCAATGTTGGTGCTAATTCAGGCACATAAAGATTTAGAAAGCTTGACTTTAACGGCAGATGTCACCCATTACAAGCGTGGGATTGAAGAAGCTTACAGCCAAATAGTTTATAACGGTTTGTGGTACAGTCCGCTCAAAGTTGCACTCGATGCCTTTATTCAAAAGACACAAGAGCGAGTCTCTGGAACTGTACGAGTGAAGTTATTCAAGGGCAACTCTACGATAGTTGGGCGTTCGAGTGATAATTCCCTCTACACTCCCGATTTAGCAACCTACGGAGCCGAAGACAAATTTGACCACAAAGCTGCTGAAGGTTTTATATACGTTTGGGGATTACCGACTCGCATTTGGTCACAGCAGGTCAGGGGTTAAGATTTAGGAGTTAGGAGTTAGGAGTTAAAAAAGCAAAATACAAAAGTAAAAGTTAAAAAAATTCACTTTTTACTTTACTCCTCACTCCTGGCTCCTCACTTAGTTTATGCTTGACTTACTCTTCTGCTGCACCTTTAACCTGGCGAGATTCCAGCCACAGGGGCACAACAATTAAGGCAACAAGGATTAGTAACGCTGCGATCGCAAATTGACCCACCCAAGCAACCAATTGTTCTAAAGAGACTATTTTGCCAGCAAAAAAAGCTAATGTCACCATCAAACTAGCCCAAGCAACTGCTCCTAGAAAGTTGTATAAAAAGAATTTTCCAAAGGGCATTTCAGCTATACCAGCTAGTGGTGCAGCAAAAACTCGTAACAATGCCAAAAAACGTCCAAAAAACACCCCTTTAGCAGCATTTTGACTAAATTGCTCTTTAATACTCAGCAGCCGCACTTCAGAAATCCGAAAGATGCTGCCAACTTTTACCAGAAAAGCCCAACCGCTAACTCTACCAATCCAATAGCCACAAGTGCCACCAATGACAGCACCCATGATTGCGTCACCGAGAACCAGCCAGAAATTTAGTTCATCGCTGCCAGCTAAAAACCCGCCCACCAGGGTCACGGTTTCACCAGGAAGGGGAATGCCTAAATTTTCTAGCAAAATTCCCAAAAAAATCGCCCAATACCCGTAATTATGAGCAACTTCCTGGATATTTTCTAGTGAAATCAGCTCTAAAGACATTCCGCACCGCCGTCTTTACAAATTTTTACTTTTACTATATCTTTGCTTGTTTTTGGGTGGGGTGTCAATCAAACTAATACATAGAGTCATTAAGTCATTAGTTTTATACTGAATAATCCATAGATTTTATTCTATGGTAACTCTTAACTTTTGACTATTAACTATTTTTTGGCATTCCTACCACATGTTCATAATTTATTAAAAAAAGATTAAAAGTTTTATAGAAAATTTATAAATATCGGTTTAAATTGTGAAAATTTTGTAAAAGATACGGTTGATACCGAAATTGTTAGGCGCTTATGCCTATATTGATGAAAGTTATCATAAATTATACGACATGAATACTGAAATAATCTTTCTCAACTGTAGGAATACAATTGCCCAAATATCTGGGTAAAAGGTCATTTCACCGTTGGAAGAGAAGAAGTATTGATGTCTTTTTCAATTTTTTGTCAAGTGTTCCAATTACCCTGTTAAATTCATGGCTTTCACACAAGAACTTCAAGTGATTTTGTTTAAACCCCAAGGAAGCATAGATTTGGAAGGCGGTAAGGCTTTAAGCGAACAGATGGCTGGAGTAGTCCCTCAAGCTTATCAACTATGGGTTATCGACCTAGCAGAAGTTAACTTCATGGACAGTTCTGGGTTAGTTCCTTTAGTAAAAGGGTTAAAAGCTGCACGTCAGAGTGGTTGCCGCTTGGTTCTATGTAACGTACAAGCTCCTGTACGGTTGATTTTGGAACTTACCCAACTCGATACAGTGTTTGAAATTTTTCACACTTACCAAGATATTTTTACCACCGTCAAAGATAACAGTCTGGTGCTAGCAGACTAACTAATAAATCTACCTATAGAAGGATGGCAAAGTCAAGCAATATTTGTATTTTTTCACATTCTCCAAGATAACAGTCTGGTGCTAGCAGGCTGATTTTCTTTCTTGTCTAGAGAAGAGTGTTGGCGAAAACTCATGTCTTTAAGCTAGGTAGTATAAATTACATGATGAATGAATCTGCTTATTGGAACTCCTCTATCTAAAGCAGTAAAGTCAGAAATGGCCAAAAATGCCCAAAGCAAATGCAACTGTTTATGACACTCCCCAGCGTTTTAAATACAGGGTTGTGCAAATTACTCTAAGCTAATTGCTTTATATGGGACGTAACTAGTGAAAGCAAGCAGGAGGTAAGAATGGTTAAAATATCAGCGTTTGCGCTACTTTCTAACTCTATAGTTATGTTTGCCTCAATCTACCACTTGGATGCCTCCAAGACGCTTTGATGCAACAATTTCTTATCTCTTATCTTACATTCCACCATAATGGTAATTTTAGGCATTCTGGGGAGTCGAAATATTAGTTTGTTCGGATGCTGGGCGGGGAAAATTTGGTAAATCAATACCGCTGTGACTGGTATTGCGAGTTTTGAGTGCTAAACGGTAACTCACACTTTGCAGTTCTGCTTGCAGTTGGCGGTTTTCCCGTTGTAGCATTGCTATCTTTTCTCTCACTGGCGTCATCCGCTCCTCAAACTTCCGACGGTAAATTTGAGGTAACTCTTGTACTACTTGCTCCAACATCCGAGTGCGATCGGTAAGTTCTTGAACTGACTGTCGCAATTGATAAATTTCGGAGTCACGAGTTGTAATTTGATCTTGGTAGAACGCCACCTGCTGTTCCACAGCTTGGAGTTGTTCTTGYAAWGCSTGTAAMTGGCTCAGATCGCGCTCAAATTCTGGCTGCTGAGGCATAAAACTAGTGTTACCCTTTACCAGCCGGAAGAGTTCTTGAGATAGTTGTTGTACTAATTGATCGCGAAGTTGCAACTCCTGGCGTAGCTGCGATACTTCCGTCGAGAGAACTTGAATATTTGGTGTATCAGATTGGCTCACAGTAGCTTAAAGCTCCCATTCAGAATCTTGTCCACTCTTAGGTATAACTGCGGGAGTACTACCTTTGGCAAGTATTTGTTAATTTAGCATTCCCAAATAAGTCACGAAAAAAGAAAAAGACAAAATTTTATTGAATGGGAGTGGGGATTGGACATTTAGTTTCTTCTCTAGCTACTAGTTCCTAGTCCCTAGTCCTCAGTCCCTAGCCCCTTAAACTGTTGCAGGTGTTGCAGCTACTTTAGTGGGCTTTTCTTTTTCCTCTTTGGGGGGTTTTTCTTCTTCAATGTCCTGCTTAATTGTCAAATAGCGAATCACTTCTTCACTCAAACGCATGGCACGTTCAAAGGGGGCGATCGCAGTTGCAGGCGCACTGTAGTTTAACTGGATGTAGATGCCATCCCGGTGTTTTTTGATTTCGTAAGCCAAACGCCGCTTACCACGATTTTGAATTTGGATCTCCTCAGCGCCTTGATCGCGAAGCAAATTCTGATATTTTGTAACTGCTTGCTCTACCTGTTCCTCTCCGAGGTCAGGACGGAGGATGTACATTGTTTCGTAATTTGTAGTCATATTTTTCAGTTTCCTCATGGACAAAAGTGGCTGCCGACATTAATTTATACCTGACTTTTATTCAAAATTCCAGTATTAATCAACATCTGAAGCAACAAGGAACTATAATCTTACCAGTTTTCAATTTGAATCATTAGCCAAATCGCCGAAGTTTGGATTTTTTGGATGTCCCTAATGAAAACTAGGTTGGGAGGCAACCCCGATATTTCTTTCACAAGATCGATCGAGCTATCAGCTTCGCTAAGGGGTATCTTTCTTTAAGGGCATCTGATAGCGATCGCTTTTTTGCTCAAGGCTCAATCGGTTGGCTAAACAGCTAACTGACGATTGCTACCTGCTCACAACTTCTAATCGCAGAAAAAAGGATATTCATCAAGGTTATGGCGCAGCGCTACGTGCGAATTCAAAATCCAGAAGGACAGATTTACTATGGGTTACTACAGCTATCCCTGAATGTGCAGGTGCTAGATGCTCCACCCTGGTTACATGGACAACCCACTGATTTAACTTTGACACCAGAAAATTACCAAATTCTGGCTCCCTGCGCTCCCTCAAAAATTGTGGCGGTGGGTAAGAATTATGCAGATCATGCAGCCGAAATGGGAACTCCAGTACCTTCTGAGCCACTAATCTTTCTTAAACCACCTACGTCGATCATTCCATCTGAGAGGGAAATTAAGTATCCTCCGCAGTCACATAGAGTTGACTACGAAGGAGAGTTAGCTTTAGTGATTGGCGATTATGCCTTTGAATGTACGCCAGAGGTAGCCCAAACTAAAATTTGGGGCTACACCATCGCCAATGATGTAACTGCGCGGGATTTACAAAAACAGGATGGTCAATGGACGCGAGCTAAAGGTTTTGATACTTTCTGTCCCTTGGGGCCTTGGATTGTCCGGGAATTAAATCCAGGAGCAAGATTGCAGACTTTTGTAAATGACGACGCTAATCCAGTCCAATCTGCCTGTATCGATCAGATGGTATTTTCTCCCGATGTTTTAGTTTCCTATATCAGTCAGGTGATGACGCTACTCCCTGGTGATTTGGTGCTTACAGGTACGCCGGAGGGTGTAAGTGCTTTGCATCCAGGCGATCGCGTCCGCGTAGAAATTGAAGGTATCGGTCGCCTGGAAAACACCGTAGCGGCCCGTTAACTTCTAACGCACTTGCATATACACTGCATCAGAAATCGCCGGAATTTCTGCATAACGTCCGCTCACAGACTGGATGACTGAATATGCTACTGCTCCCACTATGCCGATAAAAATGGTTGTGGATAGAGTTTGGATTGCAAAACCACCAGACGGAACTAGTCCCACAACATCAGTTAGGATGCTAAACAAAAAGATGATGATGTCCAAAAGGATTGCTTGCATGGTGTTGAAACGAATAAAGTGACTAATTTTTTCGTTTCTTACTACCAGCAAAAATAAAGCAAAGAAAATAATCATTCCTGCATAACGCACGCCGTAGTAAATTCTCAACAATGGCAGAAGCGGCAGAAACAGTAATTGTAATGGTGGAAACTCTGAGAGCAAATATCTACCAAATACAAAAACCTCAATTAGAGGAAGCAAATAAGGCAAGGAAGCAAAAATCCGATCTGAAACTGTTGTAGACCCGCGCCAAGACATTATGCGTTCTCCTGTGGTTAAATTTTTAATAGTTACTTGAGCTTAGGATAACGCAGTTGCTAGGTCTTGCTGAGAAATTCAACTATTCTATATGGGCGATGCGAAAGCCCATCATGCACTCATACTGGTCTGGTTGCTGTTGAGTAAGTTTGCGAATGGCTTGACCACAGCGCAGTTGACCCCCACGCCAACGGGGTTGACCACTCCCGTCAGCGAGTAAACAAGACTGGCAAACTTGCTCAGGGGCAAGGATTTGCTCGTCCATTAAAATGACTAGCATCGAATCCCTCCTGTAAATCTTCATTGTCAACCCACATTTCACTCAAGGGAAGACGTGTTTTGTAGCGGTTCAAAGAGCCACTTCAGATAGATTGGATGCGTTTTATGTGGTTAAGTGTTGTGATTTGCGATGGGCTTTGCGCCTAACTTGGGCGATCGCAGAGGACACTTAAGAACCGCATCCTACCTCTTTGTAGCAAAAATGTGGGTAATTACGATTCAATAACAATTCTCAAGTGAATTTAAATTTATTGTACGTTGTGTCTATTGCAAAGTGGAAATTTTAGTAAAAAATAATACAAAAATTTTTGCATTAAGTTGAGCAAAGATAACTAACGGTATCCATTGCATCCCAGTTAATTTAGCACTAAGATATGTCAAACTTAATATTCAGAAAATAACAAAAGCTTTACGCACAAGCAACACGGCGACTTATTGAAATTCCCTTGAGGTGAGTAGTTAAAGTGTGTGAAGTCAAGCCAGTAAAACTGAGTTAACTTGATAGCCATTTAAGTGAGGCATTTCTAAAATACTGAGGTAAACTTGCAAGCAAGTTAATACACAATATTACTCAGCGGCTCGTCGGTCTGGGCATCACTTACAATGGAACACTGGCAATTTCTGATACAGAAACAAGGCGCTCGCTCGTGGCATATCCTAGAATCGCCAAATTTGGAAATTTTGGAAGGACAGTATAGAGTTTTGGCTCGTTCTAACCTTCTTAATACAGACGTGGAAGTGCGGGTAACTCACTCTTCAACCGAGGAAGTTCAACCAATGCGGCGAATTTTCAAGCGATCGCGTCGCACTAATTCAGAAGGCTTAATGGCGGTAATTCCTTTTACCTACTTCCAGCCGGGAGTTTGGGAGTTGCGGTGTTCCGGCGATTTGATGTCGGATCTGCTCGGTAAATCTTGGCAATACAGCGTGCAAGTGCAAGTTTTCTCCCTGTTAGCAGAGAGAGAACCGAGGAAAAATTTAGGATCAAGTTCAACCGACGATCGCTCAGATACTGTTTCTGAAAACTTGGAATGTAATACCCCAGCAGAAACTGCAATTACGTTATTTACGTTTGAGAAAGCGATCGCAATTTCTGAAGAACTGGCAATTACTACAAATGGCAACCTTGCTACCACTGTTGCACCTGATGAAGAGAACTTGGAATCTCATGTCCCACCAGAAACTGTAATTGAGCTAGATCGAGCGATCGCAGTTTCTGAAGAACTGGCAATTACTACAAATGGCAACCTTGCTACCACTGTTACACCTGATGAAGAGAACTTGGAATCTAATGCCCCACCAGAAACTGTAATTGAGCTAGATCGAGCGATCGCAGTTTCTGAAGAACTGGCAATTACTACAGATAGCAACCTTGTTACCAATGTTGCGCCTGATGAAGAGAACTTGGAATCTAATGCCCCACCAGAAACTGTAATTGAGCTAGATCGAGCGATCGCAGTTTCTGAAGAACTGGCAATTACTACAAATGGCAACCTTGTTACCACTGTTGCACCAGATGAAACGGAAGAAGATGAAGATATAATTATCGATCAGCCTGTGAGTCCTGTGTGGCTTAAAGGAGAGACGGCAGAGCAGATTTTACAAAATTTAATAGATTTAGCTTTACCCGCCTCTGAACTGTTGCCCAAAGATGAAAAGGTTACAGATTCTTTGGCAACACAACTACCGCCACCATTACTGCTAACTTTAAGTCAGGATAATTATATTGCTCGTTGGGGACAAGCTCTTATAATCAACGGGTACATAGAATTCCAAGAAAAGACAAATCTAGATTGGGATGAAACATCATCTCCAAAAAGCTTGCGGGCGCTTGAAGTAGAAATTGAACTGCGATCGCCCAAGAACTCGAAAATCTTGACCAAAGTACGGCAACCCTTATCAGATAAGGAGTTGCCCTTTACCATCAATACCTCAATTGATATTCCTGCTGATTGTGAATCCAAGCTAATTTTGGCAGACATCAGTTTGTATGGTAAATTCGCCGATGCTGGTGAAGTCATGCCGTTAGCCAGCCAGTCTTTTACCATTACAGCAGATGTAACAGAATTACTGGCAATCACAGCCGCAGCAAAATCCAGTACATCTTTAAATAACCTCGTAGCAACATCGGACTCATCTGCTGCTTTCACAGAAACAGAGACACCAGTTAGGCTTGATTTGAAACTATTAAATCTGGTCAAGACTCCAAAAACAGAACAGTCTCAGATAGTTAATCTATCTCCAAACACACCTTTACCAGCGCAAATTAACCTGCAACTTCTGCGAGAAGCTAGCCTGCGGACATCTAAGCTCAAGAATTCAAGCATTTCGTTGCCTCAATTACCGAAACTGCCGCCTATTCAAAGTGATGCCAACATTCCCACAGATGTTGTTGCAGAACCACAGACACCAGAGGAGCTTGTAGAAAAGGATGCCACTATAGCCACCATCAACTTGGAGCAGTTGGTCATCAAGCAACGTCGAGTGCCAATAATGGACACTACTTTGCCATACTTGAAACGGCTACAAGCTTCACCAAATGATGCCGAAGAAAAAGTAAAAAACAATGTTCTTCCAGATGCATTAGAAGTTAAAGCAGCTGAAGACTTTCCAAAGTTGGACGCAACTATGGCTGAAGATGAAAATACACCTGAATTAGTAGTAGGTGATGCACAATTTCAGGAAGAATCTGTCTCTGAAGGCGAAGCCTCGCAAAATGCACAATTTCAGCAGGAGTCTGTTGGTGAAGTCGAAGCCCCGCAAAATGAACAATTCCAGGAAGAATCTGTTGCTGAAGTAGTAGCCCCGGAAAATGCACAATTAATTACAACAGGAAACCTTTATTCATCTCCCTTGCTCAGGAAGTGGATGCAGAGCCAAGGATACTCTTTGCCTGAATCTATCAACGATCTTCAACCTCAAGATTACAATAACTATGTTTCACTACAGCAGATACCCCTTCCTCCTAGTGCAGAAAATGCGAATGTTGATGTTAACTTGCCGTTAGACCTAGATGCCAACACGGAGAATAATTTGAGTGAAGGTTGGAGTAGCTCACAACTCCTCCTGACTGAAACACGCAAGGAACATGAGACATGGGAAGAAGTTGAAGGGTTGGCTCCTGAACAGGAGGACTTTGGGGAAGATATAGACACAGCGCAGGAAGTGGGACTGGAGAACGGAGAAAATAGGGAAATAGAAACAGTACTAGAAGAACCAACAATCTCATCAGCTCAGTTAACACAAGTACCGCCCCCTCCTCCTCCGATAAAAATGAATATAGCGTCAGCTTGGTTGGCGCAAGAAATCGTTGTAGATGATACAGATACCGGACTCGAAGGCGATACCGCTACAAGTGACACCTCTGAAGAAAAGGAGCAACCACTGTTATATTCATCTTCTTCCTTACCTCTAATTGCAGCAGCCACTGAGCCTTTGCCAACTCCACATTTGTATGTGCCAGAAGGTGAATTAATTGCTGGCAAGTCTGTCATAGTGCGCGTAGTACTGCCGGAAGTACCTCTGCAAGTTGTTGTCAAGTTATGGCTTGAAGATTATCAAACTCGCTACTTACTAGATGGTCCCCATTTATTGACAAATTTACTTCCTAATGCTTCGGGAAAGTTGGAAGTAATGACACAATTAAACATTCCCTTTGGCTGTTTGGAAATTCGCTTAGGAGCGATCGCACTCGATCTAACAACCCAACAGGAGAGTCACAAAGTCACAATAGTGCGAACCGTGATTCCTCCAGACTTGCCAAGCTTGCAGCTAGATGAACTCCTGGGTATGTAACTCAGGTATGAGGGGCATTGGGGATTGGGCACAAGAGGCAAAGGGGCAAAGGGGCAGAGAGGCAGAGAGGCAGAGGGGAAAGAACTTGTACAAGAACTCTCCTCTGCTCCCCTGCTCCCCATCTCCCAATGTCCCCTGTGTTAAAAATATGAAAGAATTTCAAAAATTTGGCAGAATTTGCAGTAAGCTCATTTTGAATTGTAGTGTGATTTCATAGGAACCTTTACTATGGCAGCTTCTTTTTTGCCTACTGTCTTGGCTAGTACTTCGTACTTGTCCGCTATCTTCGTGCCCATAATTGGTTGGGTTTTGCCAGGTGTGGTCTTCGCGTTTCTGTTTTTATACATTGAAAGCGACGATATCAGCGATATCAACTGATACTGATGTAGTAATTAGTCATTAGTCATTTGCAAAAAACAAATGACTAATGACCAAAATTAATACCGCCCATCTCATAGAGACAGGCGGTTTTTTTAACGTTGATTTCTCAACAAATGCTAGAAAAATTCTAACTTATAGTATTCGGTTCAAACTAACTAATGTTAAATCGAAGAACCGAGTCCGGCGTAGGCACCATAAAAGAAAATGCCCAAGACTGTAATTATACCTAAACCTGCGATCGTAGCGACGACCCACAGGGGAATTCTCCCACTTCCAGACACAGCTTTTCTCCTCCCTTAACAACAAATCAACACACGTTCAATAAACAAAAACTAACAACAAGTAGTTCCAATTAGTTAAAGAAGTAACTGGAAAATAGAATCCCCAGAACGAAAACTAGTAGTAGTCCCAGGTATAGCGAAGTCCGGTTTAGTTCAACCGGCTGATTATTGGGATTGGGCGATCTTTCTGCCATAGTTGCTCCTAACGTTGAATAAATTGCATTGCGGCGATCGCGCCCAAAAAGAATACAGTTGGTACACCTAAAGTGTGAACTGCCAGCCATCTAACGGTAAAAATTGGATAGGTAACTGGTTGATTGATGTTATTGCCGCTAGTCATGATCTCAAACTACTTTCCAATAAATTGTTCAACTTGTTTTTTAGCTTCAAAACGGTTCTTCACAATGGGCACTTCTTGCCGTGCTGGTGTGAAATACTCGTTGGGACGGGGTGTACCAAAAGCATCATAAGCCAGTCCGGTGCTGACAAATAGCCAACCAGCAATAAATAATGCCGGGATGGTGATGCTGTGGATTACCCAGTAACGAACGCTAGTAATGATGTCCGAAAACGGACGTTCTCCAGTGGTACCTGACATTTAGATCCCTACCTTATACATAGAGTGTTATTGAGTTTATTATCCTACAAAGATAAGAAAGAGTTACAAGTTGCAACGTTCTTCTCAGAAATTGTACGTTGGGAATGGGGCATGGGACATTGGGCATTAAGCATTCTTCCCCTGCCTCCCCTGCTCCTCTGCCTCACTAAGCCGCCTCTGGGGAAGTTGCTTCAGGATTTGGGAGATATTTGAGCAAAACGCCGCGATCGCCAATTATAAATCCCCGCTCTGGCTCTAAGAACACAATCTTGTACAAATTAGCCGCAACTTCTTCTATGTCACGGTCTTTTTCCCAGGTTTTGCCACCGTCGCCACTCCGTAGCAAATTACCGCTACCGCCACCTACCCAAATTTCATCGGGTGTACGATATGCCAAATCCAGTAAACCCCAACTGGTGGATAACTCTGGATATTTTGCCTCTTGCCATTCTTCAGGTTTAGTTGGGTCACTAAACTGAACTTGACCTCCTCTAGCTAGCAACCACAATTGCCCATTTTCACCAAAGCCCATATTTTCTACGCGCCGAGAACTATTACGGTTATGGGGAACCCAAGCATCTTGGCCTGGTTCCCAAGTCGAGTAGAAACTACCCTTAGCAGAAACAGCAACATACTTACCATCAGCAGAACGTTCCAAGTTACGCACCACACCCACTGCTGATTCCACCTGGGCTTTCCAGTTTTTGCCGCCGTCTGTGGTCTTATATATGGCTCCTACATCAGTAGCCATTTCAGCTGTATTGTCTGCTAGCGCCTTAACTGCGATCGGACTACCTGGTAACTTTTCGCTCAGGGGAATACGCGACCAAGAAGCACCTTCATCGGTAGTGTGTAGTAACAGTCCAGGCTCTCCGGCAATCCAGCCTTCTTTGCCTGTAAAACTTACTGAGTCAAAGCGATACTTCTGCTCATCCAGTTGCAGTATTATCGGTTTCCAGGTATTACCACCGTCATTGGTTTCCAATAGGGTGGCATTGCTACCGACTAAGTAGCCATGCTCAAGGTTATCAGTAAAAGCAATATCCAATAAATTCGAGTCTGTTGGCACAGAAATTACTTTCCAAGGGTTGTAGCTAACAGAAGGGACTTGGCCACAACCTATGCACATCACGACTACTATTAACAAGGCAAATATTCGTTGCCAACCTTTCACAATTGAATGCATCAGTATTTCTTAGTTATTTCTAAATTTTTGTAGGAGTTGGCAGCCAGGATGCTGTAAGTCCTGGCTTTTTCATTTTGAATTTTGTTAGCGCAGTGTAAAGCTTCTGGTAGAGAGCGTTATTTTGAATTGCTTAAAGGCTGTCATTGTAAGCCGTAAAGACTGATAAAAAACAAGAAGCCAAGAGCCAAAGCACCAAAAATTAGGATATTCTTTTGGGTTGGCGTTAGGTTGTTAACACCCAAACCATAACCGAGATTTTCTTTAAAGCCGGATGCAGTACCGGCAGGGCCGATGTTGGCAAAAGCAGTCTTTTTAGCAGAACAAACTGGACAGCGCCAATTTATGGGCAGTTCTGCAAAGCTTGTCCCTGAAGCAATATCATCTTTGTCGTCTCCCTTTTCGGGTTCGTAAACATAACCGCAGGCGCGACACTCGTAGCGGTCTAACACCGTAGTCTCAACAGCTGGTTCGCTCATGGCTAAGGCCTCGCAAAGGAGAAATCTTAAATATACGTTAAAAATTATGACATAATTGTTAGACTTTTCTATCACTAGCAAAAGCGAATCAAATACCTGAAGTCCGTCTGTTTCCCAGATTTCAGAAAAACCAAACAGATATAATGTAAAAGAAAGTTACGCAGTTAAGGGATTGGGCATGGGGCATTGGGCATTGGGGCATTGGGTATGGGGCACAAGAGGCAGAGGTGCAAAGGGGCAGAGAGGCAGAGGGGAAAGAACTTATACAAGTCTTCTCTGCTCCCCTGCTCCCCTGCTCCCCCACTCCCCCACTCCTAAATCCCTAATCTCTAGTCGTCAGTACCCAATCTCCACTCACTACTTAAAATACTCCATAAGCGGTAGATACTCATTGTGTTTGTCCTCAGCGGTTACGAGTACCTTCTAGGCTTCTTCATCATCTGTAGCCTAGTACCTGCCTTAGCGCTCTCAGCTTCCAAGCTCCTACGACCCAGTGGTTACAGCCCAGAACGTCGCACCACTTATGAATCTGGCATGGAACCCATCGGGGGAGCCTGGATTCAGTTCAACATCCGCTACTACATGTTTGCTCTGGTCTTCGTCGTCTTTGATGTGGAGACTGTATTCTTGTATCCTTGGGCGGTAGCTTTCCACCGTTTGGGGCTATTGGCTTTTATTGAAGCGCTAGTCTTTATTGCAATTCTTGTAGTCGCTTTAGTTTACGCATGGCGTAAAGGAGCTTTGGAATGGTCTTGAATTCTAACTTAACAACCCAGGGTAAAGAACGAATCATCAACCCCATTGAGCGGACTACAATCACTCAAGACCTTTCAGAAAACGTCATTTTGACGACGGTTGACGATCTCTACGACTGGGCGCGGCTTTCTAGTTTGTGGCCGTTGTTATTTGGTACTGCTTGCTGCTTTATTGAGTTTGCAGCTTTAATTGGTTCCAGATTTGACTTTGACCGTTTTGGGCTAATTCCCCGTTCTAGCCCCCGCCAAGCCGATTTAATTATTACGGCAGGGACTATTACGATGAAGATGGCTCCCCAACTGGTGCGTCTTTATGAACAAATGCCAGAGCCAAAGTATGTAATTGCGATGGGTGCTTGCACAATTACTGGCGGGATGTTCAGTGTTGATTCCCCCACGGCAGTGCGCGGAGTCGATAAACTGATTCCTGTAGATGTGTATTTGCCTGGTTGTCCTCCCCGTCCAGAAGCAATTATCGACGCAATCATTAAGCTGCGGAAGAAAATCTCCAATGAATCGATGCAAGAGCGGGATAAAATTAAGCAAACTCACCGCTATTACAGCACGACTCATAACCTGAAGCCAGTAGAAGAAATCTTAACTGGTAAGTATTTGCAGTCAGCAACTCGCTCTGCACCACCGAAGGAATTGGCGGAAGCAATAGGTATGCCAATACCACCTGCACTGCTGACAGAAAAGGCGCAAAAGGAGGAACAAACCCGTGGCTGAAGAAGAATCTAAACCAGCACCAGCAGAGAAAGAAGAGTCATTGGTACAAGCGGGTAAAGTTTCCCAGTGGTTGACGGAAAATGGCTTTGACCATGAGTTTTTAGCACCAGACAAAAATGGTGTAGAGATAATTAAGGTGGCGGCAGATTTTTTGCTTCCTACCGCTACAGCCCTTTATGCTTATGGGTTTAATTATCTCCAGTTTCAAGGTGGCGTTGACCTTGGGCCAGGACAGGAATTGGTAAGTGTGTATCACTTGATTAAAGTCGGTGATAATAGCGATCGCCCTGAAGAAGTTCGAGTTAAGGTGTTCTTACCACGGGAAAACCCCATAGTGCCTTCTCTGTACTGGATTTGGAAAACCGCAGATTGGCAAGAGCGCGAGTCTTACGATATGTACGGCATTATCTACGAAGGACACCCAAATCTCAAGCGGATTTTGATGCCGGAAGATTGGGTAGGTTGGCCTTTACGGAAGGATTACATCTCGCCTGATTTCTACGAGTTGCAAGACGCTTATTAGAGATTGCTGAGTTTCGGCAGTGATTAACCTCTTTCCGGTGGCGGAGAGGGGTTATGTTTTTGGTGTTTCATGTCAAGTCGGTTGACAAAATTTGCTGTAATTCATTGACTGTATTTACAGTTTTAATTGCCTGCTGAATTGCTTTTAATTTTTGCAAATCCGTAATTTGAGAGATTATCGGCATCAATTCTAAACCTTGATTGCCAAACTTAATTTCTAATGCCAATTCAATTCCTGAATATAATTCTTCCTTTCTTCCTCGCAGTTCTCCGCGTGCTTCTCTTTTACTAAAAATTTCTTGATACCAAGGCGACTGCTCTAAAAGTGCCATATCCCACCTCAAAATTTGCTGAACTATTGCACTATCTAATACAAACGTAGCAAAAAATCCTAATACTGTTTCTAGTTGATTCAATTGTTCATCTGCACGTAAGATTCGCAATGTATCTCGAATTTTAGACTCGTTATCACCACCTTTGAGAATGGGTACAAACGGCAGTAAGGATGGTAAAGGTTGTTGAAAAACAATCTCGACATCAACTTCCCACAGGTTAATGACACGGTAATCTTGAATAGCACGTAAACCAGCAATATTTAATGCATAACTTGTAGGTATTTCAGCATCACTTGCCTTGAGGATATTAATTAGTACTGGATACGTTGGCAAATTATATTTTTCTTCTGCAAGTGCTGCATACGCACGCATCCTTCGCGGCATTTCTGGTTTATAGCGGAGTTGTAATTCGTTAAGAACAAGAAATTTTCCATACTGGAGACTTTCGACACGGATTAAAACATCACTTTCTCGACTTATCCACTGAAATTCTGAGTTGGGAATTTCACCAGCAATAATATCAGGAATTTGCGTTACCCATTTTACCCAGTTATCAGGTGCAAGGCTAGATTAAGCGTTTGGTGCTGACATCGGCGGGTTTGATCATGGGGTTGTAAACGCACTTAAAGTTATCAAATAATTGTACTTTAGACTAGATTACAGACAGATATTCAGATTTTTGATTGGACTACTTGTTATAGAAAGCGATCGCACCTAATTTGAGATAATGTGAGACAGTGCGATCGCAATTTCTGAGTAGAGAAAACTAATTCATTCTTGCGCTATTTTTAGCGTACAAGTGGAAAAAGCTATTTTTAACGCAAAGGGGCGCAAAGGAAAACGCCAGGAAAAGATGAGGGAATATATAGATAATGGTGTGCGTTTAGGTTGGTTAATTAATCGTAAATCGCGGCAAGTTGAAATTTATCGGCAAGAGCAAGAAGTTGAGGTGTTGGAATCACCTGTTACTTTGTCAGGAGAAGATGTTTTACAGAGGTTTATCTTAAATCTTGAGGTGATTTGGTAACTGACATAACTAATATATTACAAAGCAATAAAAGTAATTAATAAAACAATATGAATATTATACCTGAAGAGATAAGTATAATTTGTGAGGAATTTAAATACAAAAAGACCAGCCTCCCACAGCTGGTCTAAAAAATGTTTTTGCGTTGTCTTCTCAAGAGAGTTAAAACCCAATTACGCGTTCCTAAAATGCAACGGGCAACTTTTCTTAACAATATTGTAACAGCCAACACAGATTTTTCCAGAATATTCATCAAAAAAAGATATGGACAAAGCTTAAAAGCTTCTATCTATCAGGAGGATTCAGCAGATCGCAGGGTATAGATGGGAGAGATAAAGGCAAACAAGGTAGAAAATTTTACCTTGTCTCCTTTATTCTTCTTATCCCCGCCTCAGTCTCAACCAATCAATTTCAACTTGAAAGGCTACTGATGCTGGGAGCCATTTCTGCATCTGTTGGTGTTTCGCCCACACGGAGGATTTTAGCCCCCAATTGCTGCAACTTCATATCAAGTCGATCGTAGCCGCGATCGAGGTGCTGTAAACCCTGAATTGTGGTTTGTCCTTCTGCCGCTAATCCTGCGATGACTAACGCTGCTGATGCTCGTAAGTCTGTACCTAATACTGGTGCGCCAGATAATTTTGGTACTCCCCTAACGAAAGCAGCATTGCCTTTGACACGAATATCTGCCCCCAAACGATTCAACTCAGAGGCATGACGCAAGCGATTTTCAAAGACGGATTCGTTAATTACGCTGTCGCCTTCTGCCACTGCCAGCAAAGCCATGAATGGCGCTTGCATATCTGTAGGAAAACCTGGATGGTATTGAGTTTCAATATCCGTTGCCTTAAGGGTTTCCGCTGGCAGAATATGTAAGTGGTCAGGCTTTTCTTCAATTATTGTTACTCCAATATCCCGCAGCTTGGCAATTACTGGGATGAGATGTTCTGGAGCCACTGGCGAGAGAAGAAGTTCTGAGCGGGTAATTGCTGCTGCCAACAAAAATGTCCCAGCCTCAATGCGATCGGGAATAATGCTATAGTCAACAGAATGCAACTTGGGGACTCCTTCGATAATAATCCTGCTAGTCCCCGCGCCCTTAATCTTCGCTCCCATCGCGTTACAGAAGTTGGCTAGATCGACTACTTCCGGTTCTCTGGCAGCATTTTCGATGATCGTTTCGCCCTCTGCCAGGGTAGCCGCCATCATCAAGTTTTCCGTCGCTCCAACGCTGGCGATGTCTAAGTAAATCTTCGCACCTTTTAATCTCCGGCTGCTACCAGGGACGTAGGCATTACAAATGCCATGCTCAATTTGTACTTCCGCTCCCATTGCTTGCAGTCCTCGAACATGCAAGTCAACTGGTCTTGCCCCAATCGCACAACCGCCTGGTAAGGGCATCTGTGCTACTCCCAGTCTTGCCAAAATGGCTCCAATGGCGAAAAAACTCGCTCTCAACTGGGTAACTAATTCGTAGGGAGCTTTTGATGTTTTAATCTCACTGGCATTGATGTCTAAAATGTCGCCTTGTCGGGTTAATTGCACACCCAAAGCTGATAGCACCTGACCCATCCGCTCTACGTCCGCCAACAAAGGGACATTGCGGATACGGCAATCGCCCGGACACAGCAAGGCTCCAGCCATTATTACCAGTGCTGAATTTTTTGCCCCACTAATTTTCACATGACCCCGCAAAGGATGCCCACCCCAAATTTGCAAGACTGAGGAGTCTGCTTCTGGAGCAATTTTGGCATCTGGTAAGCTGGTAGAAGGATTAATAAGCCTACCTCCAAAAGTAATACGTATTTTATATGTTTGAAGTTGGTTTTGATTCTACAGTAAAGATTCAAAATGTCCACATTTTAAAGCACTGTTTTGTATAAAAAAATTGTTTTTTGGGTAAAAGTGCAGGCTGAAAACAAGCAATAGCAAGCTTTTTAAGCTTTTTAAAAAATTTAGAAAAAAGAATGAATAAGTAGTACTTTTAAGCAAAAATAAATACTCAGTAAAATGACTTAAGTGTTCTCTAAAAATTAATGCTGTACTTTCCAGTTAATATTTTGATTCGACCTTGTGCCTGAAAAACTCGTTTCCAGTTAGAGACTTTTAACGAGGCATTATGCTTTTACTTGACAAAGGTAAAACATAACGCAATAATAAGAAATTGTCGATAAGCACAAATGCCAGCGGAACTGGCGGAATGGCAGACGCGCTAGATTCAGGTTCTAGTGCCGCAAGGCTTCCGGGTTCAAGTCCCGGGTTCCGCATAACCAGTGCTGAGTGCCGAGTAGTGAGTGCTGAGAAGGAAAAACTCAGCACTCACTACTCAGCACTCACAACTAAAAATGTTGACCAGTTTACAGAATTCCCTAGTCAAACAAATTCGCAAGCTGCACTCCACCAAGGAGAGGCATAAGCAAAAGTTATTTTTACTAGAAGGGACGCACTTGTTAGAAGAAGCTTGTGCGGTCAATTACCCACTAGAAACAGTGTGTTGTAGCCAAGATTGGCAAGTAGCCCATCCTTCGCTGTGGGAAGAAGCTTGTAGCCGATGCGATCGCGCCGAAATTGTTAGTCAAGAAGTCTTGGATGCGATCGCGACTACAGTCCAACCTGATGGTGTAGTGGCAACGGCAAAACGAAAGGAACGCCAAACTCAACTACCATCGACTGGTTTAGTGCTAGCCTTAGAAACCGTCCAAGATCCCGGCAACCTGGGTACGATGATTCGTACCGCCGCCGCCGCCGGAGCATCAGGGTTATGGGTCAGTGGAGATAGTGTAGATTTAGATAGTCCTAAAGTTCTACGTGCTTCCGCAGGGCAATGGTTTCGCCTAGCAACAGCCGTAACCGAAGATTTAAAAGCGACAGTCCAACAAAATCAGCAGGCAGGAATGCAGGTAGTGGCAACCTTACCTGATGCGACTTTAACTTATTGGGAAGTGGACTGGCGAAAACCCAGTATGATTTTACTGGGAAATGAAGGTGCTGGATTGTCGGCAGATTTAGCAGCGATCGCAGATCGGCAAGTCAGAATTCCTTTGAGTCCTGGAGTGGAATCTTTGAATGTGGCGATCGCAGCCGCTTTAATGTTGTACGAAGCTCAACGGCAACTAATTTCTCAGCAATAAATTTTAACTTTTTACCCCAATTGGGTTTTTGTTATTTCTTCGAGATATTTTTCAATATCAGCAACTGCGTCCTCAAGAGCTGCTAAATCAATATCTATCAAGTCTTGGTCGAGTTCGACTTCAGTGAAAGTACCAGTATGGAGTTGGGGCAACTCTTCTTCCTCAGTCGAATTTTCTTGTAAGACATCCTCCAACTGTTCGAGGGATTCTTGAAACACTTGATCGGCAGCGCGGCGCTGTTCTGGCTGATTTTGCTCCATAATATTAACTTGAAAATCCTGATTTACTGACTTAATTTTGATTCTAGTTCCTACAGATTTAAATTTTGCACGAATAACATCATAGTTATGTGCTGTATCAACTCTAGCAGTGGTTATCAAGAATATCGATAGCTGTCTCCAATTGCTAAGGCTGGAGATTTATGGCGAAGCTACGGGTACACTAAATTAAGTTTGACTATGTTTAGGTAAGTTTTATAAAACAGGTCTAATACTTAATTTGATAGACTATCCTAAATTTGAAATTATAAAAATTGGTAGCTCAGGGCTGATAACTAACTATGAGTGAAGCCTTATTCTGTATTGAAAATTTGCGAGTTGCCTATCCTGCTCGGAGTGGAGAAGAAGCAAGTTGGGCGGTTGATGATGTATCTTTCACCTTGAAACCAGGTGAACGAATGGGATTGGTGGGAGAGTCAGGTTGTGGTAAATCAACTATTGGACGGGCAGTAATGCGTTTACTACCAGCCTCTAGCCGTATTGAGGGACAGGTGACATTTCAAGGGCAGTCTGTGTTTGACTTGACACCTAATAACCTGCGTAAATTTAGGGGAGAGGCGATCGCCTTAATTTTTCAAGATCCCATGACACGCCTCGATCCGTTGATGACCATTGGTAAGCATTGTATCGAAACCCTTCAGGCGCACTTACCACAATTATCAACGCGGGAAGCTAAAGAAAAAGCACTTGCTACTTTGGCAAAGGTGAATATTCCCCCTAGTCGCTGGAATCAGTATCCTCATGAGTTTAGTGGTGGAATGCGCCAACGGGTAGCGATCGCTTTAGCTTTACTCCTTAACCCCAAGTTTATTGTTGCTGACGAACCCACTACCAGTTTAGATGTCACCGTTTCCGCGCAGATATTGCAAGAATTAACTCGCCTCTGCGGTGAAGAAAACATGGGATTGTTGCTGATTTCTCACGATTTAGCAATGGTGGCTGAATATTGCGATCGCATTGGCGTGATGTACAACGGCAAGATGGTCGAAATGGGTGCTACAGAAACCGTATTTAGACAACCTCAACATGAATACACGCGATCGCTTTTAAAAGCAGCATTACATATTCAAGCAGTAACTGATAGTGGAGAATTGATAATTGCCAATGACGAAGGAAAGCAATTACCGATTATTAATCAGCAATCTCCAATTTTGAGCGTTACAGAACTCAAGCAACACTACACCATAGAACCTAACTTTATCGAACGACTGTTTAATACACAAACGCAGACAATTAAAGCAGTAGATGGGATCAACCTGGATCTTTATTCAGGAGAAATTCTCGGCTTAGTCGGCGAATCAGGTTGTGGTAAAAGTACACTATCACGAACAATATTGCAACTAATTCGTCCTACTAGTGGCAAAGTTGAGTTTTTAGGACAGGATTTAACTAAACTATCGCGTCAAGAAATTCGTTCCTCGCGGCGACAGATACAAATGGTCTTTCAAGATCCTCATGCTTGTCTCAATCCAGCGATGACAGTGGGACAAAGTATTGCAGATCCTTTATTTATCCACAATTTAACCAATCCTGCCAAGGCAAAAGAACAGGTTTTGTGGATGCTAAATAAAGTTGGGTTAACACCGCCAGAAGTGTATTATGAGCGTTATCCATCAGATTTGTCTGGTGGACAACAGCAAAGAGTAGCGATCGCTCGTGCTTTGATTACTCACCCTAAACTCTTAATCTGCGATGAACCAGTGAGTATGTTAGATGCTAGCGTTCAGTCGCAGGTGCTAGATTTGATGTTGCAATTAAAGGAAGAGTTTAAGCTAACTTATCTATTCATCACTCACGATCTTTGGTTAGCTAGATTTTTGTGCGATCGGATTGCCGTAATGAATGGCGGTAAAATTGTCGAACTTGGTTCTACAAAAAAGATTTTTGCTAATCCTCAGCACCAGTATACCAAAACCTTACTAGCTGCTGCTCCCTTACTAGCACGCGCTTAACTAAAGGACTTGCAGTTAAAAAACACTCTGTCTTATGGGCGCAACGCTTTGCGCCCCTAGAAATATACAAATAATTTGTGATAATTTATTGTTTACAATTCCCTAAATCAAATCAGGAGTAGAACGTTTTAAACTCCTAACTCTTCACTCCTAACTCCTAACTATCTTCCCTTCCCTCAAGTAATTTAGTTTCTTCTCCACTGGAACCATATAGCTCAACAAACCTTTTAAACAGCAACGCACTTTCGTGATTTGAAGTCCTACTTAAATTAAATAAACGCTCTATATTTTTCTCAGTTAAAGCTCTTAGATATGGCAAATCTTCAAAGAGTGTTAAACAAGAAGCAAAATGCAATATTATTTGTAACAATGGCTTTGGCCACCCTAGATCACTATAAATATCTATAAACAACTGATGTTCTGAGTGATTTAAAGGGAAAGCATGAAATATAACAATTATCCTTTTGTTATTGTAGACTGGAATACTCAGTTCTACAGTGTAGGGAGTATGTAATATTAAATCCACCTCTACAGTTGGTTGTCGCCAAATTCTCAGAGGATTAGCTGGCGAATCTAATATAGTTTGAAATGTGATTCTACCACCAGCACTTGTAATTTGGAACTCGCTAATACTAAGAATTTTAAGATTATTTAGGCTAAACCTATGAACTGTTTCCAAATGTTTTAAGTTCAATAGATGATAGATTTGGCAAATATAAGGAAAAGGTAAAATATACTCTTGGCTAATCATGTGTCGCTTTTTTAATTGAAGCTTGTTAGCTTGAGTACGAGCAAGATATTCTTGATATTGAGTGGGGTCTAAATCATTGCTATTAAAGCTTTCTTCCGGCTTGAGATATAGCCAACTCACAAAAAAGAAAGAGGCTGTAAATAGCTGAAATATTTCTATAGGAGATAAATAACCATCGGCAAATGCAGCTATGCTTCTATCGGTTATTCCGAAAAGCCAAGATGGAATACCAAAAAGCCAAATACTACTTTTGATTTGATCTATAAAAAGCGCTATTTCGACAATATTTGGAATCTTACTATCTTGATGCTCAGTAAAAACTTTATTATTTTTTAAACAATTAATATACATAATAATTTCACTTATTTTTCCTCTAGGTAGTTGATAATTAGAATTATATTTGTTAATTTTAAGGGCTTATACATGGTATCAACCTCTGCCTTTAGCTATATATAAAATTTGTACATTATTAATACGAACTTAAAATCATTTTTTGTAACCTATGACTGCAAAATACAATTTAGTGTTAGATATGAACCTAAGTTTTTTTATATATATAAATATAATTAAATTATCTGTAAAGCTTGCTAATAAAGGGTTTACATGTTTTCAGCGGATAAAAACTTATAGTAAAAACGTTGCTATAATATTTATATCCACTGAATGAAAAAAATAAATTATCTTAAGATGACAAAAGTACTATATAAATATTCAGAGAAATAGATAATTTTTCCTGACATAATAAAATTATCTATTTCTCTAGGATAAATGCTGAACAATGCGTTAGGAATAAAAACTTAGAATTTAAAAGTAAGGGGTTATAAAATCTCTCTGTTACACAAAATACAGTAGGTAGTGCGTTGGAATTTTCCTCTGTTATAGCAACGGTGATGTTTTTCGTAGTGGCCCATCGCATACTTGCTAGTAGAGTTAGCCATTATCTTATGTAAGGTACGAAGCGCCTACCTGGTAAAGTATCTGTGACAATTACGATAGAATCCGTAGAATTGCTACTGTTAACACTGTATTATTTTTGAATATTTTCTGAAGATTTTTTCCGAGACGGTATCAATGACTATTCGCCATGCGACTGAAACTGACTTGCCTGCAATTGTGGCAATTTACAACACTGCAATTCCCAGCCGCATGGCAACCGCTGACTTAGAACCAGTATCTGTGGAAAGTCGCCTTGCTTGGTTTAAAGGGCGATCGCCCTTTAAACGTCCACTTTGGGTAATTGAAGTAGACGGAGTAATCGCTGGATGGCTTAGTTTCCAATCCTTTTATGGGCGACCCGCCTATAGTAAGACTGCCGAAATTAGTATTTACATAGCCCCTAGCTTTCATCGGTGTGGCTTGGGACGACAACTCTTAGCACAAGCAATTAGCGAAAGTCCTAGTTTGGGTATAAAGAGCCTAGTATGCTTCATTTTTGCCCACAATCAGCCCAGTTTAAAACTCTTTGAGACATTTGGTTTTCAACGCTGGGGACATTTGCCTAAAATTGCCGAACTTGACAGTGTTGAACGGGACTTAGTGATCATGGGACTGCGAGTTAGTAAATCTGTTGTTTAAGGCGATCGCTATTTTTATTTTTCCTATGCACTTATAAAGTATTACTGACATTTTGACAATTAAAGTACAATCCTCATACTCAAATCCAACCACTTCGATTGAGTAATCGGCGCACTGCTAGAAATATAGTCAACACCCGTTTCCGCTACAGCGCAAATCGTTTCCAAAGTCACATTCCCCGAAGCTTCAATTTTCACCCGACTATCCTGCTGGCGAATCAACTGCACCGCCTGACGCATCATATCCAAAGGCATATTGTCCAACATAATAATGTCAGCGTTGTGCTGCAAAGCTTCTTTCACCTGCTCTAAACTTTCCGTCTCAACCTCTATAGTTAAGGGATAAGGAATCTGAGAACGAATACGGGTAACAGCGTCTCCAATCCCCCCAGCCGCAGCAATGTGATTATCCTTAATCATCACTGCATCATCCAACCCCATACGGTGATTAATCGCCCCACCCAAAGCAGTCGCGTACTTTTCTAACAGTCTCAACCCTGGTGTAGTTTTACGCGTATCCACCAACTGAGAAGGTAAATCAGCAATTTTCTCTACATATATATTAGTCAGCGTAGCAATCCCACTCAACCGCATAGCCAAGTTGAGCGCGACTCGTTCCCCCATCAACAGCGCATCCAGCGAACCATGAATTTCAGCTACCACCTGTCCCGGCTCACACCGTGCACCTTCATCTGCCACAGCCACAAAGCTGACTTTTTCATTCAAAATCTGAAACACCCTAGCTGCAACTGGTAAGCCAGCAATTATCCCTGAAGCTTTAGCGATCCATTTAGCAGAGCCTAGCGTCACATCTTTAACTAGTAATGTATTTGTTGTGCGATCGCCGCGGCCAATATCCTCCAGCAACCAGCTACGCAACAGAGGATCTAAAACTAGCCTTGGCGGCAAGACAGCAGAATAGCTCACAAATTTATTGCTTCCTTAGAGACTTCCAGGAATACTATAGCCTAAAGCCCTTGTCCTTTAAGGCTTTGATAGTGATGCAGAAGCGGTCCAAAGTTATTTTGGGAAAAATAGTTGACACAATGAAGTAGGTTCGCTATATTGAATAAGTGCTTGAAGCGGAGCGCGAAAGAGCGACGCTTAAAGAACACCGAACCTTGAAAATATTATAGTTTGAAAGCGATTATACAGCAAGTGTATTGCGTCAAGCAAATAAAAATAACTAAGCTGAAGTTAAAAAAGAGCAGCTAAATGAGCTATAGAGCTTTCCAAAACGGAGAGTTTGATCCTGGCTCAGGATGAACGCTGGCGGTATGCTTAACACATGCAAGTCGAACGGTGTCTTCGGACACAGTGGCGGACGGGTCTTCGGACACAGTGGCGGACGGGTGAGTAA
>LXQE01000175.1 GCA_003326195.1 Nostoc punctiforme NIES-2108 | reverse complement strand
TTGGGTTGTGTGTGGGTTATCCCAATCCTGAAGCACAACCTGTTATTAAGCCGCGCCTACCTCAGCCAGCTGTATTTCATCGGGAAACCTATAAATTAGTAGAGCAAGATGAGGCGATCGCTCACTATAATGATATCATGAAAGAGTTCTACACTGAACAAAAGATGAATGTCCCTGGTGATTGGTCGCAACATTCAGCCGAGCGAATAGCCACTTTAGACTATTTAAAAGGGTGTAAGGATTTGCGTGAGACTCTGAATAACTTTGGCTTCAAGTTGTTATAAAAGGAGTCAACAGCCAGAATAAAAAGAAACAGGGTAAGCATCCACCCTATATTTAGTAGTCTGTCAATAAATAATTGATGGATAAATTAAGAGTAGAGACGGCGGTTTATCGCGTCTCTTTAATCATCAAAATGAATTTGACAGACTACTCGTCTCAAGTAAACTATACGCTGCGGCGACCAGAGGAGAACTTCTGATATCTGCACCAAAGCTTTTGACACTTCAAGACTCAAAACCCTACACTTCAGTCTCAAAAGATGATTTCGGTGCGTAAGTCTAAGCAATAGATAAGAACTTAGGCACCATGACAAAATTATCTCATTGCGAGTGCAGCATCTCCAATAGAAGCAATCTCAAACCTTAGTTTTCAGTGCGTAAGTCCTAAAATAGACTCGCTAACTCAGATGTAGCAATATCTCCTGCTTGAAACCTTTGTAAGAATTTGGGGAATCCGAAGGCATTTAAGCAGTCAACAGGCGAACAATTTAATTGGTATTCCAGCAAGTTTTATCTTTCAAAAAAGGGCTGACCTGTAAGAATCGCTCTTTGACTGAGAATTGCTGACCAAAAATGTAGAATTAACCCGCGAAACCAAAGGAGCTTCAAACAATGAATAATTTGTCTACCAAAGACCTCAACAGACTACGCTCTCAAGCCAAAATAATTATGAATCGAGTGGAGATTTTCATAGAAACTTACTTATTAGAAGCTCCACCTGATGAAAATCTGATCAACGAAGCCTTACAAGAGATCATCAAGGCTACAAATAGCTTAACAGCCGCAGCATCTAAAATGAAAACTGCCGAAACCGCACATAAACTCAACGGTTAAAAATCGTTTAATACGGTTGAGTTGAACCCCATAGCTAAATAATGGGGGTTGAATGCAGTCCGTTAGCGGATAGCTAAGGTTTAGCCCGTGCTGAGTAATCGATGCTAGATACTCAGCACTATTTCAGTTATAGAAATAAATGAATCTAGACTGTTAGGAAATACGATGCTCAAAGGGCTAACTTTAAACTTAAATGACTGGCTACAAAGAAATACAATTGTACGTAACCTGGAGTTTTTTCAAGACTTTATTATCATTTCTCTCTGCCTTGGTTTATTCTGTGTGATGCTCATCCGACTGGGAGATATGTTCTTCTCCTTTTTGAGTCCATTAGATTTACGGCAAGTAACATCTGATATCCTGTTCATTTTGATTTTAGTAGAGTTATTCCGCCTGTTAATTGATCATATACAACAACAACGGACATCCGTGGCAGCAGCAGTAGAGATTACTATGGTTTCTGCTTTAAGAGAAGTAATTTTACGCGGTGTTCTTGAAATTCCCCGTGACCAAATTTTTGGAATTGCAGTATTTTTAGTAGTATTAGCGGGAATTCTTGTGGCTTTACCTTGGGTATCTAACTTTTTTGAACAGGTCAAAACTCCTCACACTGAAACAAAAGAAAAAATGCAATTATTGGCTGATAATCCTGTAGTTCATGATTAATTGTAACGACAAATACTGTTTGAAAATTAGTTGGTTAACGCAAGTAATTTTAACAAATGTATGATATTCTTTATATATGGAGAATAAAAAGTACAAAGTTCTTCAAAAAAATAAAGTACACTCCAAAACTAGCAATTCTATTTATGAGCTTTGGACATTATTATGCCCTAAGCCTATTTAGTCATAGAAGAGAACAAGGGACAGGGAGCAGGCAGGGCTGTTTCATTCCCTAAAACAGGTAAAATTGCAAGTGTTGAGGGGATAAGAATCATGGGTGCTTGTCTGATTGAACATCTGCGGCAAGTAGAAGACTTCAGAACAAGTGATGGTCGAAGACATCCACTATGGTTGGTGTTGCTGTTTGTAATAATGGGCACTATGAGTGGATATGTTGGGTATCGTGCGTGGGGGGATTTCGTCAAACGGCATCGTCGAGCGTTAATCAAAACGTTTGAAATACAAAAGCACGGTGTTCCCTCATACTCAACTATCAGGCGCATAGCGATGGGAGTCGATTTTGATAAACTGGTGACAAAATTTAATCACTGGGCGCAAAACTACGTTGAAATAGAAGAATCTAAGTGGTGTCGTATCGACGGTAAAAGCATTAAGGAAACAGTCCAAGACTACGAAAAATCATGTCAGAATTTTGTCAGTATCGTAACAGTGTTTGCGAGTAAAAGAGGAGTAGTAGTCAATATGGAAGAGATCCAAAACAAGGAAGAGAGGGAAATCGTAGTACTGCAAAGTTTAATTGCGGCTTTGGAGCTAAAAAATGCTGTATTTAGCTTTGATTCTTTGCACTGCCAAAAAAACTTGCCAGTTAATCTATAGACTGTGGAAATAATTACGTGATTGCGGTCAAAGACAATCAGCCAAGGATGATTCCAAAATACGTAAAAGTAATGCCGCTCCCAATTTATCCATCATTGTTTGACTTCACAGATGGAAAGTAGTAACTCGTTCGTCAGCATTTACCAACGAGTAAAACCTTTTTCGATAACTTGCTATTCTATATTCATTCCAGCGAGCTTTTCCCTATCAGAATCAAGCTACTCTGTGAAAGAATTCTCCTCATCAGAATTGCTGTTGTTATTTAGAAGGATTTTAAGTGCAATCTAAGTTGTTGTAAAAATCAAAAGATTGTGAAGTATTGATTGTTAAGCACTAAACACTAACTAACATATCAGTAGAATACCATGCTTGAGAATCTTCTGAATAACCATAATTTACCGTATCCTGATACGATACATCCCATCATTGTCCATTTTGTGATTGCAATGGTGTTGTTTGCCTTCGTGTGTGATGTCATTGGATACTTTACTAGCAACTACCGTCTTTTTGAGGTGAGTTGGTGGAATATGTTTTTCGCTACAATCTCCATCTTCATCGCCGTTATTTTTGGTCAATTTGAAGCAGGTTTAGCACAACCTTATAACGCAGCTCAACCAGTACTTAATTTACATACGCTCCTTGGCTGGTCACTTGCAGGAATTCTGGCAGCTATTACAGCTTGGCGTTACGTGATTCATTGCCGCACTCCAGAAAAGATATCAGTTTATTACCTAGCAGCAAGTCTACTTTTGACTGTTTTGGTAGGTATACAAGTGTATTTCGGAGATGAATTGGTTTGGGTATATGGGTTGCACACTGTACCAGTTGTTGAAGCTATAAAGGAGGGCTTACTGCAATGAACCCTGAAGTTATTGAGCAATTAAAGACTCAGATGGGAGCAAATGGGTTGCCCTACACTATACCCATTCACCCAAATTTAGTTCATCTCACTATAGGTTTGTTCATCCTTGGCATTACCTTTGATTTGATTGGTGCATTCTTCCCTCTACAACAACCAATCTTCAAGTTTTTAGCAGTTCCTGCCACTCGTTCTAGCTTCTTTGATGCTGGCTGGTACAATATGCTAGGTTCGGCACTCATCACAATTTTTACAGTAGCAGCAGGTTTTTACGAAATCATGTTGGCAGAACCACTCACTGGAGTAAAGAGTGCCTGGGGATTGTCAGCTATGGAAACAATGCTTTGGCATGGAGTGGGTGGTGTTTTTCTACTAGCGCTGATTCTTGGGATGGCTATTTGGAGAGGATTTCAGCGTTATATTTGGCGTCAGGATGACAGTCAACAAGTGCAGTGGACTTATTTAGTTTCTGGACTGTTTATCATGTTTATCATGTTTATCCACGGTACGCTAGGGGCGCACTTAGCTGCTGAGTTTGGAGTTCACAATACTGCTGATATATTGTTGCGGTTGGGCAAAGACCCCAACTTACTGCTGAAGTAATCGATGTTAGTTACTTGTCCTACCCTGCGGGAAGCGGCTAAGGCGTCTATGTCATTTGTCCCTTGTAAATAACCAATGACTAATGATTAATGACTAATGACCAATGACCAATGACTTTTATGGCTATGAAAATCCGAAATATTTTGATCTTGAGTGCGATCGCGATCGCCTTAACTGCTGTTAGTCTTTTGATAGGGCAGTGGACGTATTCCTGGATGCCTCCTCAAGCCGCAGCAGAATCGCAGCTTGTCGATAAGTTGTTTAGTTTCTTAATCACGCTGGGAGCATTTATCTTCCTTGGAGTCACAGGAACACTCATCTACTCAGCAATTTTCCATCGAGCAGAGAAGTATGATACCAGCGATGGCCCTCCAATTGAAGGAAATATCACACTAGAAATTGTCTGGACTGCAATTCCTGTATTGCTAGTGTTTTGGATTGCCACCTACAGCTACCAAATCTATGAGCAAATGGGGATTCAAGGCCCAATGGAAGCTATGCATCTGCATATTCCAATAGGGATGAAATCGGCATCTGCTGCACCAATTAACGGAGATGCAGGCATAGTTTCCGCCTCCCCGACTTCCTCAATTGTATCAACTGATGCTACATCAAATGTAATCCCATTTGAAGACATTGAAGTTAATGCCAAACAGTGGGCTTGGGTTTTCCGCTATCCAAAAACAGGAATCACCAGCACCGAACTACATTTACCCGTAAATCATCGCATCCGTTTAGCTATGCAATCAAAGGATGTTCTCCACGGCTTTTATATTCCGGCTTTCCGAGTCAAGCAAGACATCATTCCCAACCGCAACATTGACTTTGAATTCACCCCCATCCGTATTGGCAAATATGAATTGACCGATTCCGAATTTAGCGGTACTTACTTTGCAACCATGCGGGCAAATGTCGTTGTCGAGTCCCCCGAAGATTACAAAAAATGGCTGCACCAAGCAGCAAACCGTAAACCATGTACTGCAAATAATCAAGCAGCTTCCGAATATGCCCAAGAATCAAAAGAATTAATCAAAGGCTGGGTTACGGTAGCACCTGCACAAGCCCCTGTAGTTAATTACAGCAATTAGTCATTAGTTATTGGTTTTGGACAAATCACAAAGGACAAAGGACAAATGACAAATATTTCCGTTGAAGACATTACAGGTAACGCACCTCAACAGAAACTTAGAACAGACTGGAAACAATACTTTAGCTTTAGCACAGACCACAAAGTTATCGGTATTCAGTATATTGTTACCGCTTTCATTCTCTTTTTAGTTGGTGGCATATTTGCAATGATCATTCGTGGGGAATTGATTACCCCAGAATCAGACCTAGTTGACCGTAGTGTTTATAATGCAATGTTCACCATGCACGGCACTGTGATGCTATTTGGATGGACATTCCCCATACTTACAGGTTTTGCTAACTATCTTGTACCTCTGATGATTGGGGCGCGAGATATGGCGTTTCCCAGACTCAATGCTGTTGCCTTCTGGATGATACCAATCGCTGCTATCCTACTTATGGCCAGTTTCTTTGTACCCGGTGGGCCAGCACAAGCCGGTTGGTGGTCATACCCTCCCGTCAGCTTGCAAAACCCGACAGGCAACTTAATCAACGGTGAAGTAATCTGGCTTCTAGCAGTGGCAATATCGGGTGTTTCCTCAATTATGGGGGCGATTAACTTTGTCACCACGGTTGTCAAAATGCGCGCACCAGGGATGACATTCTTCCGTATGCCCATCTTTGTTTGGAATGTATTCAGCGCCCAGATTATCCAACTGTTTGGACTACCTGTATTAACAGCAGGTGCAGTCATGCTTTTACTCGACTTAACAGTTGGAACTAGCTTTTTTGACCCCGCCAAGGGAGGCGACCCAGTTCTATTTCAGCACTTTTTCTGGTTCTACTCCCACCCTGCTGTTTACGTGATCATTCTGCCGGTCTTTGGAGTCTTTTCAGAGATATTCCCTGTTTTTGCTCGTAAACCTCTGTTTGGCTATAAGATTGTCGCTATTTCATCACTCCTGATTGCTGGAGTTAGCGGTATAGTCTGGGTACACCATTTATACGTCAGTGGTACTCCAGGCTGGATGCGGCTGTTTTTCATGCTCACAACCATGTTCGTTTCTGTCCCCACTGGCATTAAGGTGTTTGCCTGGACTGCAACGATTTGGGGTGGCAAGCTCCGATTTGATACACCAATGCTGTTTGCGTTTGGTGCATTAATATTGTTTGTATTTGCAGGTATCACTGGCATCACCCTTTCTTCTGTTCCCATTGATGTCCATGTCAACAACACTTACTATGTGGTGGGTCACTTCCACTATGTTCTATATGGCACGGTGACAATGGGGATGTTTGCTGCTATTTACTTCTGGTTCCCCAAGATGACTGGACGTATGTATTACGAAGGCTTGGGCAAGTTGCATTTCTGGCTGGCGTTCATTGGCACTAACCTCAACTTCTTCCCAATGCACCCACTAGGATTACAGGGAATGTTGCGTCGAGTTTCTTCTTATGCCCCAGAGTATGAATTCTGGAATATTATCGCCAGTATCGGAGGATTTCTGCTAGGTGTGTCTACCTTACCCTTCATTCTGAATATGATTGGTTCTTGGATACATGGCGAACAAGCACCGGAGAATCCTTGGCGAGCAATTGGACTGGAGTGGCTAGTTGCTTCACCACCTCCTGTTGAGAACTTTGAGGAAATTCCAGTTGTTGTCGGTGAACCCTACGGCTACGGGAAATCTGAACCATTGGTAGCCGAGCATTAGAGAGCAGGCCAAATATTTGATTTGATTTTTAAACGCATAGGCGCAACTCTTGGAGACGCTACGCGTAGCTTGCTTCCCCGTAGGGGTACGCTTTCCCGGAGGGTAGGAGCGCGGAAGTTCATGCAGAGGGATGCAGAGAGTTTGAGATTAGGTATTACGCGATCGCAGACTACTACTTTACTCTCTTTTCTTGCTCTGTGCCTCTGCGTGAGATAAATATATAGGAGTTTTAAGCAATGGACAGTTCCATAATTTCAGAAGAATCAGATCATCTCTCACACGAGCATACCCATGATGAAGAAGGCAGCAAGATGTTCGGCTTCATTGTCTTCCTGCTGTCAGAGACTTTCATTTTCCTCGGTTTTTTTACAGCATATATTGTCTATAAAACAGCAAATCCTGACTGGCTACCAGCTGGTGTTTCTGGACTGGAAATCAGAGATCCGGCAATTAATACGGTAATTCTTGTTTCTAGTAGCTTTGTCATCTACTTGGCAGAACGTGCCCTTGCACGTCACGACTTGATAACATTTCGCCAGTTTCTAATGCTTTCGATCGCAATGGGAAGTTACTTTTTAGTCGGACAAGCGATCGAATGGAGCCATCTTTCTTTTGGCTTTACCACAGGTGTCTTTGGTGGAATGTTCTACTTACTAACAGGTTTTCACGGTTTGCACGTTCTTACTGGCATTTTATTGCAGATACTTGTTTTTGGTCGCTCTTTCATTCCTGGTAACTACGACACAGGTCATTTTGGTGTAAATGCCACTTCTATTTTCTGGCACTTTGTTGATGTCATCTGGATTGTTTTGTTTGTCCTGATTTATATCTGGCAATGATACTTTGTTGTTAGCCACTTATTGGGCTGCTGGTTATGCAACACCCTTCACTTTGCTCTTGGACAAACTTCAAACGCTAACTCGTGTCGATAAAAACACACGTTAAACTCTGCAAAAAAGTTCATGTGTCCCAGGATTATAGGTGTATCTTTCGATTGAGTCCAGGCAAATGCAAGCAAGATAGGCGAGAACGGAGCAACTTGACCAGACAGCACTAAGCCTCGTGCCTCATTAAGAGCCAAATTCCCAGTCAACTGAATAGGGACGGTCTGCTCTTGCCAGACTGCTCCTAACTGTAAGCCAATTTCGTAAGGTAGAACATTAACACTCGCACCTGTATCTAACAGTGCGATCGCTTCTGTAGAACGGCTTCCGTTGGTAAGGGTTAAGGGCAAATATGGCATAACGCTCGATCGCCCTTGACTATCGGTTCGCTCCGTGAACAGAAAGCGATGGCCATCAAGCATTGGCGGCTCCCTGTGCTGCCACTAGCAGGTCTGACAATGCTTGAATTGCTTCAGGATCTGCTTGAGGAGACCAGACAACTCCTTGAGTTGATGCCAGTTGATTTAGAAGTGCTTTGGTTGAATCACTATCTTCAGCATCTTCTAAGCTGTATCCTTCTTCTTTCGCAACTGCAAGAAGGAGAAAGTGGATTAGTCGAAGTTTATCTTGATGAGATAGTTGACTGACAGTTGGTAAAATTTCGCCCAGAGCCATATTGCTTATTTTGAGATGATATACGTTTAGTTTAGCTCAGTCACACATCAGCACTTTCTCAGGCGATCGCAAATATGCTAAGGAAAGACTCTAAAATAGATGCAACCCAAATTCATCAAATAACTTATGCCTCTTGATGAACTTGTACCTTTGCTTAAAGAATTATCTCACTCTGACAGCGTTTGAAATCAGCCCTAAAAGAGCGTGACTAGGAAACACAGACAAAGCATCCGCTTTTTAATGAAAACTAACAATCGATAACGCAAAATCGACATTTTAAAGCTTGCTTTGATTGCCTTGATTAGTTGCAAGTTGCCTAATTTAGAACCCTCCCAAAACATCCCAGTAGGGTTATATTTTGCAACTAAACCAACAGACTTAAAGCAACTATAGGATTTATGCTCGACAATGTACTCTTATACTTTAAAAGCAATGCCGATCGTATTTAATGTAGTAGACGTTGAGGACAAAGAGCATTACTTGAACTATGAAGAGATAGAGGAAACCAAGGTAGCTGATGAAGGATTACGCAACGATGATTACCTCGATGCTCAATGCTTTTTCGTCCTCCTCAAAAATGGAGATATACTACTTCTAGAAATGGCTAGACAGAACCAAGTAAGTAAAAACTTCCTTTACCGCTTACTGATGCCAGGAGAATAGCCTCCTTTAATATCTAGGGCTACCTGAATGCCGACCGTTGCTATTCTTAAATCCATCGTGGAGACACGAACCTGTTGCGATCGCAGTCTTTGATCAACTGCGATCGCATTCCACCAAATATCTCTAAACTACGTCACAATGACTGAAACAAAGCGGTCTAAAGCTATACCAGGACTTCTGTCAAGTTCTTCTAAAGAAATGCCATGCTGGGTAAAAACTAAGATGTCAGCATCTTGTCAGGAATTCTTCTCATCATCAAAATTGTCTGGAAAACAACATAAATATAGTTGCTTTCCTAATCAATCTTGCCTATACTCCTCAATGTAAGCTTTTCTTGCCATGGTAAAGAATATTGGCGTACAGATTGCTAGGAGAGTGCAATGATCAATCATCGGGCTTTGCGTCATGGGTATTTGATAATTCTCGTGGCGATTCTTTGCATCGGCTTTGGTAGTATATTCAACCAAGAGCCAACTTTTGGACAGTCTTCAGGAAGTAGAAATTTCATTGTGGCGATGACCACCAGTATTGAGGATAGTGGGCTGCTAGATGATTTAGTTCCGGCGATTGAAAAGAAAACAGGATATAGGCTGAAAAAGGTTGCAGTCGGCACCGGACAGGCTTTGGCTCTGGCTGAAAAAGGTGAGGTTGACGCGCTATTCGTCAATTCACCGAAAGCCGAACGCAAAGTTTTGTCAGGTGGTGCGGTGATTAATCGCCACTTGGTAATGCACAATGACTTTGTGATTGTCGGGCCAGATGCAGACAAAGCAAAGATTAGAGGGAAAAAGAATGCTGTGGAAGCATTCAGTCTGATTGCCAAAAATCAAGCATTGTTTGTATCGCGGGGTGATGACTCAGGTACTAACAAACTAGAAAAAGATTTATGGAAACAGGCAAACATCACACCATCTGGCGCTTGGTATCAGCAAACAGGTTCAGGGATGGGGGAAACTTTGCAAATTGCTAATCAAAAACTGGGATATACCTTAGCAGATCGAGCAACGTATATATTTCAGCAGAAAAATCTGTCTTTGCCTGTACTGGTGCAAGGAGATAAGAAACTGTTAAATCTTTACCATGTGATGGAGGTAAATTCTAAGAAGTACCCCAGAGTCAATAGTGCAGGAGCTAAAGCGTTTATTAATTTTGTCTTATCTCCTGAAGGACAGACAATAATTGCAGCCCACGGGAAAAAAGAGTTCAAACAACCGCTATTTTATGTTGATGCCGGTAAAACGGAGAAAGATTATGGCTTTTAAAGAAACTTGAGTATCAGCTCGTTAAGAGTTGCTTTACTGCATATTTGAGTATTCTTTCCCAATTTTTTAAGAGATTTGTATTTGTGAATACAATCATCGAAGGAGCTTTCAAAGCTTTTGAGCTATTAAGCAGTGGCGATAGTGACGTTTTCCAAGTCATGACGATGACATTGTTTGTATCTGGAACAGCTACAGCCATTAGCGTTTTACTGGGACTACCATTAGGACTGTGGCTAGCATTAGTGGATTTCATCGGCAAGCAAACTCTGACTAGTTTGATTAATTTCGGTATGGGATTACCACCCGTCGTAGTCGGTTTATTCGTCAGTATGTTTTTGTGGCGATCTGGCCCATTGGGAAATCTGGATTTAATTTATACACCCATAGCTATGATCGTCGCCCAAACCATCATTGCTTTTCCAATTGTTGCTGGCTTCAGTTTTGCGGCAATTATCAGTATTAATCCGAAACTACGTTGGCGATTGTTATCAATGGGGGCGACACAGTGGCAAGCCAACTGGTTGCTAATCAAGGAAGCACGATTAGGGTTAATGGCTGCAATCATGGCTGGTTTTGGTCGCGTCATCTCGGAAGTTGGTGCATCCATGATGGTGGGCGGCAATATTAAGGGGCAGACTAGAGTCCTGACTACAGCGATCGTTACGGAGGTAGGGAAAGGAAATTACGATGTTGCAATGGCGATCGCATACATCCTCCTGATCATCACATACACCGTAATCGTGTTGCTGACTATCCTACAGCATGACAAGAAAATCCTATGAGTACTAACGAATATGTTCTGAATATGCGACAGGTGAGCGTCGCTAGCAAACCACGTAAGAATATCCTGTCAATTAACAATTTTACAGTCCGTCCAGGGGAACTGGTTGCTGTGATTGGCCCCAATGGTGCTGGTAAAAGCACTTTGTTAAGAACAATCAATCTCTTGCAACCTTACCGTGGTGAGATGCAATTATTTGGAGAGGATGTCCATAATACCAATAAAACATTGTTGCGTCGTCGTTCGGCTTTGGTCTTTCAGGAAACCTTACTACTGGATGACACAGTTTTTAATAATGTTGCTAAGGTATTAAAGTTTCGCGGCACACCAACACACAAGATTAAGCAAAGGGTACATACTGCACTAACAACTTTTGGCTGTGAACACTTAGCAAATCAGTCAGCTCGTTCTCTGTCTGGTGGTGAAGCGAAACGAGTTTGTATTGCCTGCGGTTTAGTTGCTGATTCCGAATTGCTGCTTTTGGATGAGCCTTCTGCCTCTTTAGATGTGGGAATACGTCCCCAGATGATCGAGAAAATTAGACAATGGGCGCAAGCGAGGGGATCGGCAGTTATATTAGTCAGTCATAATTTTACAGATATACTGCATTTTGCCGATCGAGCGATCGCTTTATTTGACGGCTGTATTGTCCAGGATGATAACTTGGAAACTATCATCCGCCGACCAGCTAACGAGCAGCTTGCCAGACTGGTAGGGATAGATAATATTATTCCGTGCCATGTAGAACAGAGTAGCCGTGGAAATTTTATCAAACTTGCAAACGGGATAGAGTTTTTATATCCTGGGGAAATCACAAAACCAATTACTACATGTTGTTTATCTGGCGATACTTTCAATTTTTACGATGCAAGTTCTTCAATGCGACACAAACTGTGTTCGGTAATTATTGAAGGACTAGTAGAACGGGTTTTAAATGGTATTGGAATTTGTAGTATTTGGGTTAAGGTGGGAGAACAAACTTTAATCGCCAGGGTGCCTCGGAATCATATATTTGGCAATGTATATCCCCATGAGATAATTAAGCTGGCATTTAATCCTAAAGATGCACATTTTGTTTAGAAAAAATACTGATCACCTTATTTTGGCGCGGTAGTAGTATTACCTAATATAGACTTAATAAATTCTTCACCTGTGTAGCCAACTAGAAAACCAGTAAAAACTCCTCCCCAAAAATCTTCAACAGAAACTACTTGTTGAACACTACTTTTTCGAGCGAACGCAACAATAACTATCAGAGAAAAAATTATTGTTCGCAGTAATCCTATTAGAAGTTGCTTGTTAAACGTGAGTAAATCAGAGAGATTATTCGAGTCTCGTGCCATATGTCCAAAAAATCCACCGATTATTGCTCCTACAATCGATGAGCGCATTGGCGCTCTTATATTTATGGAAAAGGGAAGCGTATCAATATGAGACTTTTCATCTACTTCGTAGCGTACTTGAATTTGAAAAGTATGATTGATGGGAGGGAAGAAGAGCCATTTCGTGGTTTTCAAAACAAAGTGTTTCACTAGGGAATCACCGGGTTGAAGCACTATTCCAGCACTTTTCTCCTTTTCCGTGGTGAGGTCATCAATGCTGGCACTAGCAAAGCGTATATCTCCCAGCTTACCAACATTTCCATAGATGTTTACTTTGGAACCATTTTGCGAAGCGACTCTCAGTTCCCCATCCACATTTCCATAAATGTCAACATCAGCAGCATAATGTGATGCAATAGCAACTTCTCCATCAACGCTCCCCATAATGTTTACTTTGTAGCGACGAAAAGCTATATCTGAATCTTCCTCTTCAGGACTAACTGCAATTGCAACACGATCGCCCGTGTTCATCTGAAAAAAATGAATAAGCGGCTGGGTTAAATCTAACAGAAAGAACTTTAATCTGAGACTGAACTTGATCAGTTCAACAAATATTGGATGCATCTCTTTGGCAGAATTGATACTAGTTTTACCAGCAGATATTGTATTAGTCAAATCAGCAGTCTGCTCTTCTTTGCCAACAGATTTTATCTCTTTTCTTCGATCTTCTTTAAGTTGCTTTCTTGCCCTTTTTCTACCTAGCTCATCTACTATACTTACAGGAATATGCGTTTCAGTGCTATGGATTTTCACTGGCACTAGGAATGGATTCCTTATAACAACATAAATTGAAATCTCTTCTCCTGCCAGTGTCAAAGGTGTTGAAGTAGATGCCTCTAGTTTTAATGCCCCACGAATATCTTCAGAAGCATCTTTTTCTTTTCGAGACTCACAGAAATTACTATTTTTGCTAGGAGTGAGTGATTTAGGACTGTCATTATCCATTGCATTTAACTTTTTACTCAAAAACTTGTAACTATTTGAAGATAGTGACCCATTAGGCAGTTTCTCAACTTCGTCCCCTACCCAGTATGAAGTTGGTCTAACTATTTATTTAGACGTAAAATTTCCGTCTAAATATCTTATGGATAAACATCTGTAGCACTTACGACTTTTTACATTAAATCATATAATAGACTTCATTTTAGGAATGCTGTTAGCGGTAGCAGGTAGCAGGGCATTTAGCCCGTGCAATTCTTGCTTTTTTTACTCAGTACTCAGCACTGTTTCAGTAACGCCGGATTTTGATGCAGTCTGAATTAGTGTTGCCGCCACTTTTTTCGCCTGTGAAGCGGTTGACCAACTTCCTTCCATCATCGCAACCACGATCGCACCTTGCACGACGAGAAGCAGTTGCCTGGCTAACTGTTCGGGTGATGAAACTTCTGCGGCTTGAGCTAGGCTCTTGATGTAGTGGTAGATAGATTGTTGATGCTCTAATGCCACTCTATGTCCAGGGTGGTCAGCATTGGCTAGTTCCACTGAAGCATTAATGAATGCACAACCTCGAAAATCTGGGCCCTCAAACCATTCCCGTAGGGCATCGAATATTGCCAATAGTTGTTGTGATGGGTTAGAAGCTCGTTGCTCAATCGTGGTTTTGAGCCATTCACACCATTGTTCATCCTGTTGTCGCAGCCACGCTTCAATTAATGCATCTTTTGACTTGAAATGATTGTAGAGTGACATTTTAGCAACGCCAGATTCCGCAACAATTCTGTCAATACCGACATTGCGAATTCCCTCTCGATAAAACAAGCCTGATGCTGTATTTAGGATGCGATCGCGAACAGATTTACGGATTGTTTTCGGTTTAGTCATTTTAAACACCAGGTTATTTAATTAATCTGGAAGTTCAATTAAGTTTGTTTTACCCAATTGGTTAAATAGCAAATAATATTATTTATCGATTGCTTATTCTATTTTTTGATTCGTCAAAGCTTTGATTATTTCTGAGGATTTAAGAAAAAACTATCTGTAAATAATAAAAGGTTTATCCCAAAAGTGATTGATGAACTGCAAGCAGACCAAAGTCCCCCCGAACTTCAGAACTGCTACTGATCAACTACTTCCACAATCCTCCAGAAACTTGTGGAGCAAGACCATCAGTTCATCAAACAATTGGTTAACTTATGGGATTTGGCTTCATCACTACAGCGCAAGTGCTTGGAGATCCTTTGTGCGTGAAGTGGTTTAGATTCCCTATAAATAAAGAATATCATACATCTGGCCAATTTACTTGCGCTGAGGAATTAATTTACAAAGAGTATTCGTGGTTACAATTAGTCATCATATCGAGAGCCTCAAAGCCGATAATTGCGTTATTCTGTTGTTGAAAGTTGAGAAAATATCGTCGATTTCTCTTTGGAGAGATATCTATAGTCAAGACAGAAATTAAATCATTTACCTCTTCACTTCCAGTTAGAATAGTCTGTCTATTATCATTAGCAAAAGTCTTATATATAAAAGGACTACGGCGGCTATAAATCTATAACGAACTGTCTATTATAAACGGGATTAATGACTATTTTGCAATATCAATTCGCGTTATTGTTATCAGTTTTACTATTATTAATTAGAAAGGTTGATAGGATTTTGAAATCAAGGAACTCCAACAAGTTTCTGACAAAAATTATATATTAGAAGAGTCTGTCTTCTGATAAATTGCAACTGGAGCAATCAGCCATGCCAATGAAGTTGTTTAAGTGCGACGAAACAATCCCCGAACGGGAGAAGCACATATATATTAAAGAGAAAGGAGAAGATACAACCCAGTTTCTCCCTAGCGCCCACGTCGAAACCATTCCCGGCTCATTATCGGAACGCGGATGCAGCTATTGCCAATGAAGTTGTTTAAGTGCGACGAAACAATCCCCGAACGGGAGAAGCACATATATATTAAAGAGAAAGGAGAAGATACAACCCAGTTTCTCCCTAGCGCCCACGTCGAAACCATTCCCGGCTCATTATCGGAACGCGGATGCAGCTATTGTGGTGCAAAGCTAGTAATTGGTGGTGTTCTCAAAGACACTATCCAGTTGATACATGGCATACCAAACGCTATCCCAGCGACAATGGCAACTTCCAACTTAAATATGTCTGGTCATCGGACATGAAAGAACAGCACGTTGTGTTCGGTGGTGAAAAGCTGCTGAAAAAAGCGATGCTGGAAGCCTTTGCCGAATTTCCTGACATCAAGCGGATGATGGTGTACACCACCTGCTCTACTGCTTTGATTGGCGATGATATTAAGCCTGTAGTCAAAGAAGTAGAAAAAGAACTTGGTGATGTCGATATCTTCACTGTCGAATGTCCCGGTTTTGCTGGGGTGAGTCAATCCAAAGGACACCACGTATTCAATATGGGGTGGATGACGGACAAGGTAGGAACTTATGAGCCGGAAATTACCAGCCCATATACTATCAATGTCATTGGTGACTACAACATTCAAGGAGATACCTTTGTCCTGGAAAAGTACATGGAAAAAATGGGTGTGCAAATTATTGCCCATTTTACTGGTAATGGTACTTATGATTCATTGCGTGGGATGCACAGAGCGCAGTTGAATGTTACCAACTGTGCCCGTTCTGCTGGGTATATTGCCAATGAGTTAAAGAAAAAATATGGCATTCCCCGGATTGATGTGGATACTTGGGGCTTTGACTATGCCAAGGAAGGGTTACGCAAAATCGGGGCTTTCTTTGGGATTGAAGATAGAGCCGAAGCGGTGATTGCTGAAGAAGTCGCTAAATATGAATCGAAGTTAGCTTGGTATAAGGAGCGCTTGACTGGGAAAAAGGTCTGCATTTGGACAGGTGGCCCGAGATTGTGGNATTCATTGCGTGGGATGCACAGAGCGCAGTTGAATGTTACCAACTGTGCCCGTTCTGCTGGGTATATTGCCAATGAGTTAAAGAAAAAATATGGCATTCCCCGGATTGATGTGGATACTTGGGGCTTTGACTATGCCAAGGAAGGGTTACGCAAAATCGGGGCTTTCTTTGGGATTGAAGATAGAGCCGAAGCGGTGATTGCTGAAGAAGTCGCTAAATATGAATCGAAGTTAGCTTGGTATAAGGAGCGCTTGACTGGGAAAAAGGTCTGCATTTGGACAGGTGGCCCGAGATTGTGGGTGATTTCTAGGAAAGAATTTACCAATGGAGGTAAAATGTACCCTTGATGCAAAGAAAACAGGAGCAAGCATTTGGATACGTTAGCTACAGCCACTGCACCCAAAGCATTAACACCATCGCAAATTGAAGACTTGCGGTTGGCAGCATCGAAAATGAATGGAGTAGAACGTCGGAGTTTTCAGGCAGAGATGGCATTGAAATATTTGAAGGGTTGCACAAGGCTTGCAGAAACGTTATTTGGCTGGGGTAGACAGAATATAGAGATAGGATTGGCAGAAAAACGAACAGGGATAACCTGTGTAGGATTACAGTCAACCTTTAGTGGAGCAAAGCGTTGGGAGGAGAAACAACCGGAAGTTGCATTGTCACTGCAACAGCTTGCAGAATCTTATGCTCAACAAGACCCAACATTTAAAACATCATTAGCCTATACCAGACTAACAGCAGCATCGGCGTTGAAAGAATTAAAAGAGCTTGGATTTAGCCAAGAGCAATTGCCAGGAGCCAGTACAATGGCACAAGTATTGAACCTTGCGGGGCTATCGTCTTCGCAAAGTCGTAAAAGCCAAACCTCAAAAAAAATTGCCGAAACAGACGACATCTTCAACAACATCAAAGAATTTCAGAATCTTGTAACAAGCGAATCAGTTAAGAGACTAAGCATAGACTGTAAAGCCACCGTCAATATTGGAGATTATTCGCGTGGCGGAAAAACCAGAGGGGATAATCAAGCTAGCGACCATGATATGGGATGCAAGGAAAAATACATTCCTTGTGGAATTGTAGACGAAGACAATGGGCAACTACATATTATCTTTGGCAGTTCCTATAAAACCAGCGAAATCACAAGTTGATAACCTGATTCATTGGTGGAAAACAATTACACCAGAACAAAGACGGGATAGCGAACTGATACAAATTAAAATTGATAACGGTCCCGAAAGTAGCGGAGTACGAACTCAATTCTTAAAAAGGATGGTTGAATTTGTTGATCGGATTAACAGACCGATTCAATTACTTTACTATCCCCCCTACCATAGTAAATATAATCCTATAGAGCGCTGCTGGGGCATTCTTGAACAGCATTGGAATGGAACCAAGCTTGTTGATGTTGAAACTATGCTCTCATGGGCTTCTAGCATGACTTGGAAAGGGCTACATCCAATTTTGACTTTAAGCAACATTGTTTACCAAAAAGGGATTTCCCTGACTAAGAAAGCCATGAAGCAAGTCGAGTCTAGATTGCAGAGAAATCCACTTTTGCCCAAATGGGATATCTTGATTCGACCATTTAGCTGGTAATTTCTTTTTCAAAAATCACCTAGTGTGTAAGCAATCAGTGGTAATATATCTGGTTTAGCGTTCAGGCTGGGAGTGACCATTGCGATCGCAATTCGCATGGCTGCTAACTTGTGCGGATCGAGCATCTCTGGCAGGTTCATTAAATCCTCGATCGCTAACTCCAGGGGGGTTCTTTAAACAGTGGTTCACTCAAAAACTCCAGCACTTGCAGACAGATGTCGATTGCTGCCAGCATTTGATTTTGAGCAATGTAGAAATAGATTTTGATTTCATACATCTTCACCTTTTGCAGCAAATCCTGGGCGTGCTGAAGAACAATTTCTGAAAGCTGTTCTGCCTGCTCGAAATGGGCAGTTAGGTACTCAATTTCAGCCGCTTCTGTATAAAGGGCAAGGGTTAGGTTGTAATGATGTTCCCAACCGTTTTCTGGGAGCGCTGCCAGCCCTGCTGTGAAGTATTTACTTGCCGTCTCATAGGCGGTTGCTGCCTTGGCTTTCTTCAAATCAAATTGGTTGCCAATACAAGCCGCCAGTTTCAAAACCTCCTGTGTCTCCACCGGAAGTTTCTGTAACTGCAATGCCATGAACTCTACTACTCCATCGGTCAATGCCAATTGCCGCACCGAAGCCAAGTCACATTGCCAGTAACCCAGTTCTGGCTGGAACTGAATCCACCCCTCCTCGTGCAGTGCTTTGAGAAACTGGGTTGTAAAAAAGGGATTCCCTTTGGTTTTCTGATATACCAATTGTGTTAGGGGTTGAGCCAGTTCATTGGGACAACTTAAGGTGTCTGCGTGCGATTCGTTGATTAGTGAATCACGGTTTTAGTCCGTACATAACTAATCCAGTCTGACAGCAGATTACTGTCATTAAGGACTGAACTCTCAGAATGATGGAGGTGAAAGTCCTCTCCGCGAGATTCTAGCGTGACTCCTTAACTGCCCACACCGACCAAGCTCAATTCTTGGAGAGTGAAGCTGGGAACAGGGCGCAACCAGACTAGCCGTTATGGGCTGACACTGGCGCTAACAGGGAGTTCCCAAGGTGAAATAGAGCCTAAAAAAGCAACCTACCTTTAAGCAGGGCATAAGCTAATAAGCCTGACTTCATCAGAGATTAAAACCCACAGCGTATGAAGGCAACAGCTGCAAGAATCCAGGGTTTCTGATGGTTGAAGTGGCTACACCTAACGGAACAACCAATCATCTGAGGGAACGAAGAAAAACGATTTGAGAGTCATGGAAATGTCGATTCCATGTAGGCGAGATGAGACGCGGAACTCTCTCAAGTCAGGTAGGATGCGGCGTAATTGTTGCAAGGTATTCAGAGTACACTTAATGAAGAAGAGCATGATTAGGCACAGTAGCAATACTAGTGAATCTTGGAAGACTCTACCCTGGAAACAATTCCAGAAAGAATTATTTCGCCTTCAAAAACGAGTGTACAAAGCAATTTGTACAGGAGACAAGCGGAAAGCGCGGTCATTACAAAAGCTTATTCTGAAGTCCAAAGCAGCTAGATTCCTGGCTATTCGACAAGTATCTCAGCTAAATGCGGGGAAGAAAACGGCAGGCATTGATGGTAAAAAATCCCTTAAGTTCAAGGAACGTTTCGAGTTAGAAGCGCACCTTAAGAACGAATCAGGAAATTGGAAACATCAAGGTCTTAGGGAGATACCCATTCCTAAAAAAGATGGTACTACTAGAACGCTAAAAATTCCCACTATTGCAGACCGCGCATGGCAATGCCTTGCAAAATATGCACTAGAACCAGCACACGAAGCCACTTTCCACGCCCGGAGTTACGGGTTCAGAACAGGACGTTCGGCACATGACGCCCAACAATTCCTATTCGACAATCTAAATTCCCAAGCCAACGGAATAGATAAGAGAGTTATCAATACCTTCGCCAAAAAAAGAGTATGAAGAGATAGGGCTGCCGTAGTAAAGTTATTGTCTCTCACAACGACAACTCAAAGCCCACACACAGCCCATGTTTGATATCCTATCACTGCTACAATGCCTGTTACCACAAATAAATGCTACGACGATGCGGCAATTAAACCAGATAATTCTGGCGATGTTAGCAATGAATGGACGAGTTACCATGTTGGGAATTTCTCGTTGGACAGGTAGTGGTGGCAGTTATCGGACGATGTTGAGATTCTTTCATACAGTAATACCTTGGACGACGTTGTTTTGGTTATTCTTTCGCAAACATTCATTTCGTGCGAATGACATATATTTGCTGGCAGGAGATGAAGTTGTAATAAGTAAATCAGGCAAACTTTCCTTATGGGCTGGATAGGTTTTTTTCTAGCCTAGTTAGCAAACCTATATTAGGACTATCTTTTTTTACATTGTCATTAGTAAGTGTTGAACAAAGGCACTCGTTTCCGATTCAGATAGAACAGGTAATCAAGAACGATATAGAAAAAAGTAACCTGTCATCAACTAAAGACATAAAACCGAAAGATAAACGTGGGCGTGGACGACCAAAGGGAAGTAAAAACAAGAATAAAACACAGGTAGTTTTAACATCTGAATTACTCCGAATTCAGGAAATGATTAAGTCGTTATTTAAGTTATTGGCTAAATTTATTCCCCTTACTTACTTAGTCTTAGATGGACATTTTGGTAACAATAATGCTTTACAGATGGCTCGCCAAGTTAACTTGCACATAATTTCAAAACTTCGCTATGATTCAGCATTATATATACCTTATCAACGCTCTGACTCCGATAAGCGCTCACGTCGTAAATACGGAGATAAAATCGACTACGATAATATACCTAACAAGTATTTATGCAAAAGTACCATTGATGAGGATATTCAAACTGATATTTATCAAGCGACTTTACTCCACAAAGAATTTGCCCAGGCTCTAAATGTAGTTATTTTGATCAAAATCAATCTTAAAACTAATGTCCGCAGCCATGTAATCCTATTCTCTAGCGACTTGAAAATCTCATTTGAGAAAATAATCGACTACTATAAACTCCGTTTCCAAATTGAGTTTAACTTTCGTGATGCTAAACAGTTTTGGGGTCTGGAAGATTTTATGAATCTAAGCCAAACTGCGGTGACTAATGCTGCTAAAACACGCATTTTTTATGGTCAATTTATCCCATCATCTCCTCTGCGATTTTCGTCTCCTTAATCCCGACTCCGGCATTCTTGACCTTAAGACTCACCCAGAGTGGTTTTCGATATGTCCATGAAATTTTAAAAATGCTTCCCGAAATGCCTGAGCCTATTTTATTAACCCAGATTTTTGCCAAGCTTACTTCTTTAGGACGTATTCATCCTGTTTCTACAGGCATTGAACCCTCGTAAATTGGCTAAGGTATTGAACGAGCGGGTTCATTTACACCACATTGACGGGAATCATGATAATTGGAAAGCCAAAAACCTCCAAGCAATACATGAGTCCTGCCATGATTATATACACATGAGCAAAAGCGTAAGCTAAGAATATCGGGAGCCGGATGTAACGAAAGTTACACGTCCGGATCTAACAGAGAGGTGCGGAGCATAATAGCTCCCATCGACTCTACCCACCAATTGATTCACCGTTATTTCCAGCAAGGGTTCCAGGGTAATCGTATTGACGGTAGCTTGGGCTTGCTGAATCTGTTCCAGCGTCAGCATCAAGGGATGAGTTGGAAAAACTTCATTATCTCGATAGGCACCCAGAATGAGTAAATATCCAGAACTGGCTTCACTCATCAATAATTGCAGCAAATTCAGAGAAGCCGAATCTGCCCATTGCAAGTCATCTAGAAATATCACTAGTGGATGCTCAGGGGTGGTGAAAACCTGGATAAATTTCTGAAAGAGCAAATTGAAACGATTTTGGACGGCATTACCAGATAGTTCCGGGACTGGCAGCTGTTGACCAATAATTCGCTCTAGTTCAGGAATCACATCAACGATCACTTGTCCGTTTTCACCCACAGCCGCCAAAATTTTCGCTTTCCACGTCGCCAATTGGACATTACTCTCACTCAGTAGTTGTCCCATCAAATCACGAAAGGCTTGCATAAAGGCACTGAACGGAATATTACGCCCGAACTGATCGTACTTGCCTTTGATAAAGTAACCGCGTTGTCTCACAATCGGTTTATGGACTTCATTGATCACCGCTGTTTTACCAATCCCGGAAAATCCTGCTACTAGCATCATTTCTGAATTGCTATTAGCGACGCGCTCAAAAGCTTTGAGCAAGGTTGCAACTTCTGTTTCTCGCCCATAGAGTTTTTCAGGGATAATGAAGCGATCGCACACATCTCGTTCTCCCAGGACAAAGGTTTCTATTCTCCCCGTTGCTTTCCATTGATTAAAACAGCGTTCTAAGTCATGCTTCAAACCCAAGGCGCTCTGATAACGATCTTCGGCATTTTTCGCCATCAACTTCAACACTATCTCTGAGGCGATCGCGGGAATTTCTGGATTGATGCTGTGTGGGGCGAGTGGGAGCTTGGCTAAATGACAGTGTACTAACTCCATTGGGTCATGGGACTCAAACGGTAATTGTCCGGTCAAAAGTTCATATAATGTCACACCTAAAGCATAGAAGTCACTGCGGTAATCAATACCACGATTCATTCGTCCAGTTTGCTCTGGGGAAAGATAGGCAAGGGTTCCTTCCAGAACATTGGGATTTTGGATTTCCTGGTTTTCGCGCGGGAGGAGAGAGGCAATGCTAAAGTCAATCAGCTTAACTTGATGCGATTCTGGATGAATCAGAATGTTAGCAGGTTTGATATCTTTGTGGATAACTCGATGCTGGCACACATCATGGAGAATATCAGCAATTTGTCGGGCTATTTCTAAAATTTCCCGTAAGGATAGGGAATAATTTTGGGTATAATCCCGTAGGGAAATGCCGCCAAAGTCTTCCATCACTAAGGTATACCTGTTACCGTATGCTTCTAGGCTTAATGGATGGATTATGCCAGGAATGTTAAGATTTTTGGTGATTGTATACTGGTTACGAAACTGTAATAATTCGCTAAAGGTGGGGTAGTCTTGCCGTAATAGTTTAATCACCACTGGACGCTGACTTAACTCCTGCACTGCTCGATAAACTATTGTCTGAGAACCTGCATATATCTGCTCAACAATGGCATAACCAGGGATATAGGGCAATAGATTTGAATCGGGGATTGCTGCCAGTGTTGTCATAGCGTCAAGTTAAAATCTTTAGAAGAAGTTTATAACTTTAATATTTCCCAATAATTTGGCAGAATAAACATTCCGTAACTTGTATACATAATTAGGGTTTGCTGAAAAAGATAGGAAAAAAGCGATTAGAAAACAATTCCAATATTTGAAAAGAAACTTATCATAGTTTCCATGATTTTTTTAGGGTTGTTTTCAAAGTCGGGTAGCACTTGGAGGTACAGGGATCGGAATCCCAGTCGCTCAAACAACTTTTATTGTGTATGCAAGTAAATTTGGACTCAGCAATCGTAGCACTAAGGAGTAATCCATTAGTTTCAGTCCCTAACACCGTATTATCGCTCAATCAAACCCAACAGCTTCTCCTCCACAGCCGTCAGCCGTTAAATACGGCCGCTTCAGTTCCCCCAGATGCTTCAGCACAGCACTTGGGGCATCTTCCAATCTCTCGTTTTCCTGTAACCTACTGATACGTAGGCTAGTAAGAACCTTGGATGCCAAATTGCCAAAATTGTTCAGGGTATTCTCCCATACTCCGACTCCAGAAGCGTCAATAATTTCTCTTCCACAGCAGTAAGATAAGCCCGATTTACCTTCCCCAACGACTGCAACAGACTTTTGACTGTCTCCTCCAGCGAATCGGAATACACCCGACTGATGCGATCGCTAATCTCCTGAACCTGCTGACACTCCTGGGGCAGATAGTTGAATGAATTTAAGATGTTGCAACCCAACGGCGTACTCGCCATCCCACATTCACATGCTGCAACTCAAGTCATTTACTGCGCTGACAATCGCCCAACAGCCACCTTTGCCTCTCAGTTCGGGATTGTCTTTTGAAAGGATTTGACACACTTTACCTATCTGGTAGGTGTTTGGTACTAAAATTCTCTCCATTATTTTTTGCACAATGTCTTTCACAATCCTACCAGTCGGCACTTTCCCACCAGCAAGTTCTACTGCTCTTAGCCACACTTCATGCTGTTGTTGAGGTTCCAGCTTGGTCATTGGTCGGACTTGGCGCTCACTCATGGGCAGAATTTGTGATCCATTGGTCGTCAAATTCTCATCTGCCACATTTTGACAACCAATGGTTGTCAAATTTTCGTAAACACCAGCTGCTTTGAGCCATAGCTTTTTTTGTAAGTTTTACCCCATTCTCATAAGTTTTGTGTACTAGCTTAACTACTGGATGAGAACCTTTCCATTTCATAGTACTAGCAAACTTTAAAGCCGTCTCCACTTCATCTAAAATGCTGCCATTCCAATGATTCTCTAGTATTGCCCATGTCCTTTCTATCGGATTATATTTACTATGATAAGGTGGATAGTAAGCTAAACGTATATTTACTTGATGTTTGTGGGCAAACTCTACTATACGTTTCATAAATTGGGTACGCCGTGAACTATTCTGCGGCCCATTATCTTGATTGAGAAGTAGGGTTTGAATATCAGAAAAACGATGCTTTTCTTCTAACCAAAAATCTTCTAAAATATCAACAATAAAATCGCTTGTAACTTTCGATTCCGTAAAGTATAAAAATAGTTCATAAAACTCTGGAAGGAATGTAACATAAGGAGTTACAGTTGTTTTTGGATTATAATCATGGTCATTAGCTTTCGCTCCATCCCTGCTTTTACCCCCGCGATCAAATGAGCCAATCTTAACGCGAGCTTTTGCATCCATGCTTAGACGTAAAATACTTTTATCTTCCGAGGCATCAATATTAACTAGGTCTAATTGCTCAAAAATGGCATCAGTTTGCGGGATTTTTTTTGAGGTTGAACTTTCTTTACCCTTCTGAGCTTGTAACCTAAATTATTTAATTTGACCCGAATTGTTTCTGATGTGTGTAAATTTTCATCACTATAACCATATTTTTCAATTAATTGCTTTCTGACTTCGGCTGCACTGAGTCTGCTATATAGTCTCTGACTTTTAAAAATAGGATCAGTCTGACTTTGCGAATCTACTATATTTTTTATATCTTCTAAAAGATTTGGCAAGTGTTCTTCTGCTTTATAACGCCCTCTACCTCGATAATTGTCTACACAAGTAATACCAGTATTTAATTCTTTAATTCCTTTGCCAATAGTTACACGATTCCATCCCAACTCTCGCTCTGCTATCGACTGTCCACCTTGTCCTAACGCCATAACTGTTTGTGCTATAAATTTACGTTTGACTACTCCTTTTAATTCCTGTGCGGTTTCCTTCAGTAACTGTTTGAGGGAATCCGTTAATTGTATTGACACCTTTATCTACCCAAAAATCGAATCATTATCGAATTTACTACAATTTGGGGAAGGGAGAGGCTGCCGACGGCAGCCTCTCCCTTCCCCTTTAAAATGATTATCATTATTAACTGGATATTTTATTTTCTGGAAGTCCCTTTACCAAATGACACTTCTTGCGTCTTGTCTGTATCTTGTTCATTAAGCAAGGCTGTAAATGCTACTGGTGTTTTGTGCGTTGCTGGCAAAGATGCTTGAGCTAGAATCACATGTTCCCTAAAAGCTGCAAATTCAGAGAAAGCCGCCACTTCAACAAAACCATGAAATTTGAGTTCTTCCTGCCACTGATCCTTCGATATAAAAGGATTACCCATGTTGCGATCGCTTTCTGAATCTTCTATCGGATTCATAATCAGAGCATCGATAACCTCAGCTTCCAAGGTGGCTTGAGTTGTCTCCCAAATGATGAGTAAGCCTCCTGGAGCAACTCGGCTACGGCCGCAATCCCGATTTTAATGGCGCACAACAAGAAGGTGCGAAATTATATCAATTAATACCAATTCAAAAAATGTTTGCGACAGATAGAGCATTCAAAATGAAATCATAGCCAGTCAGAGAAGCAGCGACTTCAGAGGTAAGCTGAACAAGAAGTTCAGCAACCTTAGTTCGTAAATGTCCCAGATGATCGAATATCTCCCATTTTAAATCTTGTTTAAGATGTTCCCAAACTCGTTCTATAGGATTTAGTTCTGGGGAATGAAGTGGTTGAAACAATAAAATAATATTTTCTGGAACTCGTAATTTCTTGGCTTTGTGGAATAACCCATTGTCTACCTGAATGATGTTGAGACTGTCAGGATTAGATGCGGCAAACTCGTTTAAAAATTGTTGGTAACATTCAGTATCAACATGAGAGAATTGCCAAAAAAAACTTTCTCCTGTAAGCGGCTCAACTGCCCCATAGAGACAGAAGGCTTTGAATTGCCATTGCCACTCACCACTTGGCTTAACGCCTTTAAGGGTAATTCTTCTGCCTTCAATTGTTTTGAGTCCAAATCGGCTTTCATCCTGTACAAAATAACGGATGTTTTTATAAGTTGGTAATACAATAGCCGCGTATTGGGAAATCAGTTGTAAGTCATCACCGAGGTTTTTTTAAAAGCTTCAAGTTTTTGTGTATCTTGTTTACGATTACGAGGACGTGGAACCTTTAGTTTTGCTTTGAGTTGATAACGTACTAAATGATGTACTGTGGCATATTTGGCTTCTATTCCTAAGATAGTACCAAGCCAATGCTGAAGAAAGTTTATACCCTGCAAAACCAATTTCCGGCTCCTCTAGTTGTTTCTTGAGACTTTCAACTGCCCAATTCGGTATTACTCGTGTTCGACCTGTACTTACACCAAATTCCAGCATCGTCTCGATTCCTGTTTGACGATAATCTGCCAACCACCGTTGTACTGTGCTTCGATGCTTCCCGAGTATTTTAGCGATGCCTTCGGCGGCAAGCTACGCACACACGCTGATACCTTGATTTTTAATCATGTAAAGCGTTTGTAACCGTTCTTTGAGTCGTGCATTATTCTGCTGACGTATCAACTCCTCCAGTTTTTCGATACTTTCTTGGATATCGATATGTGTTAACCCTGCCATCGCTCACCCTAAATACTACCTCTCTATACATTTACCATCTGTCGCATTCTTTTTTCAAATTGGTATAACTATCAAAAATGGTAAGCGACACAGTGCCGCCGCCGCATTTCTTGTGCCGATTCTTACTCGTCCTAATTTAACTGTTCAAACAGGTGCATTAGTGACTCGACTATTGTTTAAGGGAACTCCGGTTGGGGTAGAATATCTGCACCAAGGAACGCTGCAACAAGTTTATGTCAATCAGGAAGTGATTTTGTCGGCGGGTGTATTCGATTCTCCCAAACTGCTGATGCTTTCTGGAATTGGGAATGCAGAGCATCTGCTCCCGCTCAACATTCCTGTGGTTGCTGATTTACCCAGTGTAGGTGAGAACTTGCACGATCATCCATTGGTTGCTGTTGGCTACAAGTCTACCCAAGCGCTACCCGCGATCGCACCTACCAGTAATATAGTCGAAGCTGGGCTATTTCTGCATAGCGGTAAAAGTAACGAAGTTGCACCAGATTTACAGTTCCTCTTTAGCCCGGCTCTGTTGTCTCCAACCCTTACCCATGAAGTTTCGGGAGCCACATTGGTTGCTTGCCTGATCAAACCTCAAAGTCATGGTACTGTGACGTTGCGTTCAACAAATCCGCTCGATCCAGCTGTTGTTCAAGCGAACTATCTTTAACGTGAGTTCGACGGATAGAAAAGCCCAAAAAGCTTGCTAGTAGTCTACCCAGATCACTTCTAATTTGGACAACTTTTCTTTTGCTTCATCCAACACAACCACCGCCCCTAATAAGGAGTTGATTCTTATGCCTCTAAACTAACAGTAACTATCTCAAAGCCTTATAACTACGTTTTCAGCAAAATCTCAAAGTCTTGTCCCAAAGCTTTGAACAGTCTGGCTTTGGAGTTTTCGGACAAGTCTAATTGGTATTAGCCCTAGGTGACAGATGCATATACATTTTGAGCGCTAAGTTGTTTGTCATTGATTTGGTTATTCCATGACAATGCCTAGCGCACGACGTACGAAACCTACTGTCTCTGCAAGATAGTGTTCGACGGCAATTTCGGGATGATAAAGTAAACAATCGCGTGCCATGCGATCCAGGATACTGCCCACAAGCCGAATTGCGATCGCGGGATCTATATTTGATGAAATCCGCCCGCAGGCTTGGTCACGTTTGATCAGCAAGATTAGCTGCTGCAAGTAAGGCTCACGACGCTGCTCCGCAGAGGAAGACGAACCAAATAAGAGGGTCTCAGTGTCTAGGATGCCTAGAATGTCTCGATAGGGTGTAGCAGCCGCCAGTGCAGCCCGGATCAGGGCTTCTAGCGACTTTTCCAAAGGTTGGTTCTCGGTCGCTATCTGTTCTACTGCTTGTGTAATATCGCGTTGCAACTCCTCAGCGAGTGCGCTTACTAAAGCTGTTTTCGACGGGAAATAGCGATAGAAAGTCCCTTGAGCTACATTTGCACGCTTGACAATTTCTGAGACAGCTGCATCTTCATAGCGCCTCTGAGCAAGGATTTCGCGTGCCGCCGCTAGGATGCGATCTCGTTTATCACTACGGGGTAAACGGGAAGTGGACTTATCGACCAAAGAAGTTTGATCGGGATTCTTTTCTTGCATACTCACTCTCACCAGTATTGTGTTTTCTTTTATCCCCTTACTGCCGTCATGATTTCACTAGTTCAACGTTAGCTCAACGGACTTACCAAGTAACCCCACCAGGAATGCTTCTAGCGGCTGTAACTGGGCAGGCTGACTACGGAAGCCAACATAACCGTCTGGTCGCACTAGGTACAAACACTCGAACTGGGCCCCGTAGCGGCGGCTTAGTTCACCTGTAGAATCCCATAAGCTAAATTGCTCGTTGTTACCTTGCTGGGACAAAACCAAGTGACATTGAATGAGTGTACCGTAACGCGATTGCATGAAGGCGACTATCTGCCGAAGTTCTTCTAAACGCTGGGGTTGTTCTTTTAAACCGGCAAACACTAATAAATGATGTCGTGCTTCGTTACCCCAAATTTCAAACAACCGATGTAGTTGGCCATCTTGCGTTACTATGTTACGGGCATCTGGTGCGCGATCGCCTGCTGTTGGTCCATGGCTAAAATCAAAGCGATCGCCTGCTGATGGGTATGGCTCAGTGTTGGCTATTGCATACCACCATTCAAAGAGTGACTGAGTGTGTTCGCCTACTAACGGACTGTGGCGGTAGTTGTAGGTATTAGCGGCAAAGGCGTTCCGCATTTGACGCTCAATTGCATCCACATGCCAAGCCAGCGACAGTGTAGCGTTGCGTACTTTCGCAGCTAGAGGTTGCTTCAGTTCTAAGAGGCGCTCGACAAGCTCGGTAGTTCTTACAATCTCAACTACGATCGGATGTCGTTCAGCGTGATAACTATCCAACAGCGCCTCGCCACCCAGCCCACGTACATGTAGTGCAAGCTTCCAAGCTAAGTTCGTGGCATCTTGCATCCCAGCGTTCATGCCTTGACCACTTTCAGGACTATGAATATGTGCAGCATCTCCTGCTAGAAATACACGCCCATAGCGCATATGTTCAACCACACGGCTACTGATGTGAAAGGTAGAAATCCATAGAGGGGTATGCAACTCGCGTATACCAGCATCGGGGTGATAAGTCAGCTGATGCTTAATTAAAGCTAATATTGCCTGCTTGTCTTCTATCCTTGCTTGGTCATCGGGCAGTGTAACTACTATGCGCCAAACACCACTAGGTAGCCGACCCAGAATTAGTAAACCTTCAGGGCGTAAAAAGGTATGAATTTGGTCATCAGGCCAGATACGATCCCACTCAACATCCACATCAGCTAAGGCATACTGCCCTACATGGGGATGCCCTGGAAAGCTCACACCTATTAAGTGGCGGACTATGCTGTGTGCGCCGTCGCAACCTACTAAATATGCAGTTGTTACCTCTTCAATTCTTCCGTCCTCATGGCGTAAAGTAGCGTGAACTCTGTCTCCTTCTTGCGTGAGCGCAATCAACTCAACAGGGCGCTCCACTGTTAGCCCTTGGCTAGCAAGATGTTCAACTAAGAGGCGCTCAGTTTTACCTTGCTCAAGCAGTAGAGAAAAGGGATAAGGAACATCGAGTTCGTCGAGTCGCAGATGGACTAGCTGTTGTCCATCCCCATAAAAACTAGCTCCACGGGCAATGCGACCTTGTTCAAGGGCAGTTTGCAGAACACCAAGACGCTCGAAGGTTTCGAGGGTGCGTGTGTGAACGCCAACAGCACGCGACTCTACGATTGGGCGTGGTGCAGCTTTATCTATGATGCGACAGGGAACACAATGACGTGTTAACTCGGCAGCTAGCGTTAAGCCTACTGGGCCAGCGCCAACTACCAATACAGGCATAGAAGATTGAGCAGTATGGAAGTATGTCATCAGTTATCTCCTCTATTCAATTATTCAACGCTTACTAGACTGACTGTCATTCTAGTTTGTGTTTTGAGGAAACGTCAAGATACCAGTTAGTCAATTTTGGGACAATTAAGTAATTAAAGAAAAGCAAAATTAATATTACATAAGCTACACTTAGGGAAATTTAAACTGCTGCCCTCAATCAACTAATTAAACGTCATCTCAGTTTTGTGCTAGACGTTTTAGAAGCTATTTATAAAATCAACATAAAATTTTGGGTGTTGATAAATCAGGAAATTAAGTAAAGAAATCAATACCTTTGCCAAAATAAGACCCAAATTATTAGCAGCAACTTCAACAAAACGTCTCCAAATTTATCGCAATGAGACTTAAAGTTATTGCTCACAAGGCTGTTCCAAAACGCCCAGGTCGTAGTGAACCACGAGTTCGTAAACGTCGCCCCAAAATTTACCCCTTGATGACCAAATCGCGCCATGAATTACGAAAGCAATTGCAAACTGCTTTATTGATAAGCGTTTCCGCTTTTTTTGGTGCCATTTGATACTGCGGTAAATACATTAAAAAATGCTTACGGGAAACGTTGAAGGAGTTTTTAGGACTGGTTCCAAACTTTGTTTCAACAGTATACAAAAGGAAAGTGCTAAAAATAACACAAAAAACAAGTATTGTTAAATCAACCCAGCGCATAACTTTGGACAGTTATTAAAATGCTTAAGATTATCTACATTATTAGCCCTATATATACTGCTAGAAAAAACTCGAAACCACCCTGCACTCAAGCAAGTTCAAACTTATCAACAAATTAAAAATTTTCTGGCGACTATCTTATTGCTTAATTTACATAACTTTAACAAAAGGGAAGAGTTATTTACCACCCTAAGCAGTTTTTTGTAATATACTATCAAACATGCATTAGCATGATAATTGCTTTAATACTCATTCACAGGCACCTATATGAAAAATAGGTTAATCAAAGGTTAAAAATAGCTTATGTTCACAGTAAATGCTACGCATAGTTGTTGAAAACCAACTATTTAAACCTACTATAAAAGGTGCTTATAATAATGCCTAAAAATAATGCCTAAAAAGCAAAGACGCAAACGTGGTGTTCTCCTAACTCCTGAAGGTTTGCAAAAACTTCAATCGAGCAAACTAGCGTTAGAATTAAACGACAATTATGGGAACAAGTATACTCTTGAAGATTTGAGTGATCGAGTCGGAGTCAACACAGCGACAATTTCCAAAGTGCTTTCCCGTGAGGAAGGAGTTGACAAACTAACACTTGAGCTTTTTTTCAAAGCTTTTGATTTAGAACTAGATAAAACTTACTATGTCAGTTCAAACCAATCTCAGCACCAAGATTGGGGAAAAGCAATTTGTGTATCAGTTTTTTATGGACGACAAGAAGAATTAGCTACTTTAGAGCAATGGGTTCTGAGAGAAAACTGCCGAGTAGTAGCACTGCTGGGAATGGGAGGAATTGGTAAGACAGCTCTGGCTATAAAACTAGCAGAACAGATTAAGGACAATTTTGAATATATAATTTGGCGATCACTGCGAGAAGCTCCATCTGTTAAAGCTTTGCTGACTAACTTAATCCAATTCCTTAGCGATAATCAAGAAACAGAAACTACCTTACCAGAAAACGTAGGCGACAGAATATTGCGGCTAATAAGCTATTTACGGGAGCATCGCTGTTTGCTAATCCTAGATAATCTAGAGTCGATTATGCGTGATGGAAGTCGAGCCGGAATTTATCGTGAAGGATATGAGGGGTATGGTGAGTTACTCAAACTTGTGGGAGAAGCTACTCACCAAAGCTGCTTAGTACTGACAGGTAGAGAAAAACCTAAAGAGATAGCCTCACAGCAAGGAAAATCCCTATCTGTTCGCTCATTACTGCTGAATGGTCTCAAGCCAGAAGATGGGCAGGAAATATTAAAAATAAAGGGTATCTCTGTATCAGAGTCACAATTGAGCAGAACTTTAGTTGGGCGCTATGGTGGTAATGTTTTAGCTTTAAAAATAGTTGCGACAACCATTCAAGATTTATTTAATGGCAGCATTTCTGAATTTTTGGGACAAGAAACAGTCGTTTTCGGTGATATTTGCGATTTGTTAGACCAGCAGTTTTCGCGCTTGTTAGATTTAGAAAAAGAAATAATGTACTGGTTAGCGATTAATCTTGAGCCAGTTTCACTATCAGAATTGCGAGAAGATATATATTCATCAATACCAAAAGTAAAATTATTAGAAGCTCTGGAATCTTTAAGACGGCGATCGCTGATTGAACAAAACGCATTACTCTTCATGCTACAACCTGTAGTCATGGAATATATAACTCAACGGTTGATAGAGCAGGTTAATGAAGAGATTGTCACTCATGACCTCCAGCTTTTTCGGAGTCATGCTTTGATGAAAGCGACAGCCAAAGACTATATTATTAATACCCAAATACAAGTCATTATTCAACCACTTATTAATAAGCTACTTACTCACTATAGAAATAAAAAAAGCCTTGAAAATCAATTTATTCAAATTTTAGCAAGATTACAAGCAACATCTTCTCTAGAACAAAGTTATACAGCTGGAAATATTCTGAATCTGCTTTGTCGTTTAGAAACAGATTTAACTGGTTACGATTTTTCTAATCTGACTATTTGGCAAGCAGATATGAGATACGTGAATTTGCACAACACAAATTTTACTCATGCTAATTTAGCGAAGTGTGTTTTTGCTGCAACCATAGGTGGTATTCATTCTGTGGCATTCAACCCAAATGGGAAAGTTTTGGCTATGGGGGATACGAACGGTGATATTAGCCTGTATCAAGTTACAGATGGCAGACAACTGCTAACTATTAGGGGACATACAGGTTTTGTTTGGCCGATTACTTTTAGTCCTGATGGTTATGTTATTGCTAGTGGTAGCGCTGATCAAACAGTGAAACTATGGGATGCTAACAGTGGGCAATGCCTAGCAAATTTGCAGGATCATAGTGGTGGAATATGGTCAGTTGTTTTCCATCCTCATGGTACTATGCTTGCCAGTGGTAGTGAAGATCAAACAGTGAAGCTATGGGATGCTACTAGTGGTCAACTACTCAAAACTTTGCATGGACATAGTAATCGAGTTACATCAGTTGCCTTCAATTCTCAAGGTACTATACTTGTTAGTGGTAGCGATGACCAAAAGGTAAGGTTATGGGATCTCAAAACCTATCAATGCTTAAAAACTCTAGAGTATCAAGATAGTGAAGTGAGGTCAGTCGCCTTTAGTCCAGATGGTCAAACTTTGGCTATAGGTTATTGTGACCAAACAATAAAGCTATTAAATCCTGTTACATATCAATGTATTCAAACTTTACAGGGTCATCAAAACTGTGTAAATTCAGTTACCTTTAGTTATGATAGTCAGACCTTAGCAAGTGGCAGTGATGACCAAACAGTTAAGCTGTGGGATGTTACTACTGGTCAGTGCCTTACCACTCTGTACGGTCATAATAGTAGGATATCTTCAGTTGCTTTTAGACCATATACTTATACGCTAGCAAGTGGCAGTGAAGACCAAACTGTAAAGCTGTGGGATGTCACTACTGGTCTTTGTCTGAAAACTTTCCAGGGTTATTGTAATGGAGTGTGGTCAGTCGCCTTTAGCCCTAATAATAACTATATTGCTAGTGGCAATAATGACCAAACAGTGAAGCTATGGGATGTTAGCACTGGGAGATGCCTAAAAATTTTGCAGGGTCATAGTAATCGGGTTACATCAGTTGCTTTTTCTCAAAATACTATACTTGCCAGTGGTAGTGAAGATCAAACAATGAAGTTATGGGATATTAACACTGGTCAATGCTTCAAAACATTACAAGGACATACAAATCGAATCACATCAATTGCTTTTAGCCGCAATGGTCATCTATTGGCAAGCGGCAGTCAAGACCAGACAGTAAAGTTGTGGGATATCAAAACAACTCAGTGTGTCAAAACCTTAGAAAGACATACTCATTGGGTATGGACAGTAGCCTTCAATCCCAATAGTAATTTATTAGCAAGTGGTAGTAATGACCAAAAAATCAGGTTATGGGATGTCAGTACTGGTCTTTGCCTTCAAACTTTGGATGGTCATACTGATTGGATTTGGTCACTCATCTTCAGTCCCAATGGTTGCACGTTGGCAAGTGGTAGTAGTGACCAAACAATTAAGTTGTGGGATGTCAGCACAGGACGGCATCTTAAAACCTTAGAGGGACATGCCAGTTCTGTACACTCACTAGCTTTTCTAGATGCTCATATACTAGCGAGTGGTAGTGGCGACCATACGGTGAAACTGTGGGATATCAGCACAGGTAAGTGCATCAGAACTTTGATTGGACATTCTAAGTTTGTTTGGTCAGTTACTTTTAGTCCTGATGGTCAAACCCTAGCAAGTAGCAGTGAAGATGAGACGATTAAGCTTTGGAATTTCAAAACTGGTGAGTGTCAGAAAACTTTAAAAAGCTCTAAATCCTACGAAGGTATGAATATTAATGGTGTAACAGGTGTAAGTCCAGTAACTATTGCTACTATGAAAGCCTTGGGTGCAGTTGAGTATTGAACAGAACCCCAGCCCCTTGCCTGCTAGGGAAGGCTACAATATCTATAACGCTCGCTACCAAAATTAAAGCCGATGTGGAGTGAGTTTTTTAACTTGTGTGTACACGGTAGCCGAGTCAGGGAAAGCTTTGAAAATATGTTAAATCTAATGTATTAAACTTAGGTTAACAAGAAGCAAGGCTCATTATTGAAGTTTTCACTGCCGGTTCAGGTACATTGAGATGTGGATCGGAGCCTAAAGCCACTTTTCCCCAACGCATTACATTTGCAGTGGCACTACTAGCTGCACCAAAGCCATAAATGAGAACTAAATTATTTTCACGAATCTTACCCAACTGGGCAGCGTGATATAAATTAGCTAAAGTCAGTGCTGGCCCAATGTTTGCATAGAGAGGGTAAGTGTTGATTGTGCGTTCTGAGTCAATGTTTAGTATTTGTGTACAAAAGTCAGCAAACCAAGCAGTGGGTGTATTGAAAATGAAACAATCAATTTGGTCGAAGCTGACACCAGCAGCTGCAACTGCTCCCTCGCAACACTGACGTAGAAGCCCCGCAGATATTCTGCTAATTACTTTGTTTGTACCCTTATCTACCTGCATACGTAATCGTGCTTTGCCCTGCTCATCTGGTGTGAGTTGAAAGAAGAACTGGTCACACAACATGCTGGTATTTACAGATTTGGTGCTGAGAATGCCTTGGTTTGCTTTGAGCGGACTGACAACCATTGCGCCAGCACCATCGCTAAAAAACCAAGAAAGAGTATCGTCCTCGTTGAAAAAGCGAGAGTAAGTACAGGAGATGACAACCAATACATTGCGGTATCCTCCTGATTGCACTAAAGCACAGGCAGTTTGTAGCGCTACAGGGGTACTACCACAGCTTGCATCAAGATTCCATGCACCACAATTTAATCCCATTTCGCGGGCGAGGAAGGCAGCATTACCAAAGCCGATATGTTCAGGTAAGAATGAGCCGACAATTAAGAGATCAACATCGTCGACGGAAAGCTTTGCTGCCTCTAAAGCATCTTTAGCGGCACGATACTCCAAGGTCAGTGACGACTCGCCTGGCCCAAGTATCCTTTTCTCAACAGTCCCGCGAAAGGGATCTGATAAATAGGGCAGCATTTGGGAGTCGAATTCGTTGCAAGCAGGCAAATTATCTTGTGACATTAGCTTTGCTAAGTTTTTTTGCTCTGCATCAGCAACTAAATCAGGATAATTTTCTCTGTAATATTCTTTTGTACGCTTAATGCTTGGGAAGCTTAAAGCAAGTGAGCTAATTCCTACAGATTGACACGCTATCATAGATTTTCTCTCAACCACTAGTATTTTGCAAAATTAGATTCTCAATGCGGCTGCCAATCGGTGCTAGCCGAGTCGGATCAATTACTACATCAACAACAAATGGAACTGGAGAGAGCATCCCTTTCTCTAGGGCTAACTGAATGTCAGATTCTGTTTCGATACGGATACCATCAGCTCCCATTCCTTGGGCAATTTTAACGAAATCCGCTTGCGGAATTTCTATATCAAGATTGTTAAATCCCTGCATTGTTGTTCCTTGAGCGCACATGTTGTAACATGAGTCGTTGAGTACAATCCAAACGGCAGGAATTTTATATTTGACAGCCGTACTTACCTCACTGTTCATCAACATCGCACCATCTCCCACTATGGCTACAGCTTTGCCATTCCGGGCTAAGGCAGCGCCTACAACACCTGTGACAGCATGACCCATAGCCCCAAATCCGGTACTAACGCGGTAACGTTCGGGTTGGGCAAATCGCAGCATGTAATTTCCCCAAGCAAAAGAGTTGCCAGCTTCTGCAATGATCAAGGCATCACTGGCATCCACAATTATCTGTTGAATTGCATTCATCAATACCTCTGGTCGTACTGCACCTGTGTTAGATGATGAGAATATTTCACACTCAGGTTTGGGTAATGACTGCTGTGTTTCAATAGGACTTTTCGGTAAATGCTTAAGTAGCGATCGCACAAATAATTTCACATCCGACTGAATGGCTACTGTCTGGGCAGTTGGATAGGCTGTTCCTGGTACTTCTGGGTCAATATCAACATGCAAAAAACTCTGCAAAGGAATCATTGCGGGATTCCAAAAAGAGGTGAGTTCTCCTAATCGTGTTCCTAAAACTAGAGTGTGCAATGGTCGAGATTGTTGCATATATCTCAAGACTGACTTGTGTCCACCAAAGCCTGTACTGCCTATAAATTGAGGATGGTCTTCGGGAAAAATTCCTTTACCCCGTGGCGAACACATCACTGCTGCACCTGTTATTTCTGCTAACTGCCGAATCTCCTTAGCTGCATTTCTAGCCCCAAAGCCTACCCAAATGGCGAATTTTCCTCTAGAAATCAACTCTGCACATTCTGAAACTGTTTCTTCGCTGACTGTGACTCCTGGTGCAGTGAGATTGACTTTTGACCAAGATGTTTTGGCTGTACTTGTCTGCACTGCTGTTGGAATACTCAAATGGGCGACAAAACCACCCGGTCTAGCTAAACCCAGCCCTAGCCTACGCGCAATTTCTGGCAACTGCTCGCCGCTTTCTAGAGTCGTTGCATAATGAAATAGTTTTCCTGTGGTAAATATATCCGCACTGGGCATTGTGTAAGCACTGGTTTCTTGGAAAGCCCACATTCCTCGCTGTGATGCTGAAGTAGACGGCGATAAAAAGATAACTTTTGCACCGTCCCAGCGTGCTGCATATAGTCCTGTTATTGCGTTTGTGATCCCCGGCCCGGCTGTAGTAAATACTACAACTGGGCGATCGCTAGTAAAGTGTGCCTCTGTAGCCGCAAATGCTGCTCCTGCTTCGTGCCGAAAGTGAACCACTTGGATTGAGCTATTTTCCAGGCTGTGCCATAAAGGTGCGATCGCTCCCCCCGAAACACCAAACGCATATTGCACTCCCATTTTTTCCAGCATCTTGACTACCGCAGAAGCTACTGACACTGACGCTGTAACTTCATTGCCAACTGAAGGCGCTATATTCTCCGAGCAGATATTTGATATATCTGCAAAAGGTGGATACAGCAACGATAGTGAAGATTGCGATAAAACAGAAGACGCAATTGATCCTTTCACCGAAATATCTGTTTTTGTGTTGGGAGTTTGAAATTTAGTACTCATGTTCAGCAAATTAAATATATTAAAGGTTCTTATCTGGCTTTACTGACTTTCAAGCCTGCTCACTATTTACTGTTTGCTATTTTTTGCTGTAATAATTTACCCTTACTCGTTTGGTACTAGAAATAATAGTTTTGAGCAGGCAAGAGTGTATATCCATAGTGGTTTTTGAGCAATCTGATTCTTTACTCTCTAATGTTTAGATCACATAGATTCATCCCAAAAACCCTGGCTTTTGAGCAATTAAGTTTATACTAACCACTTGCAAAATTTTTTGCATTCAAGAACAGTAAGTTAAGGATAAACTTAAGTTTATCGAGTTGAATGTGGCATAAAACCCTTGCCCAATAAGGACTACAGCTTATCAGCCTGCGAATTTATCCAAATTAGCTGATCGCAACAATAGATATCTGGCTTTGCCACAGTCGGCTGTAATTTGTGCTTTGAGGGTTTCTGAGGAGGAGAACTTTTGCTCTGGTCGTAAAAATTCTTCTAATTGTACTGTTAATGTCTTATCATACAAATCGCCTAACCAGTCCAATAGGTGTACTTCTACAGATCGATAGGTATCATTGACTATTAAATGATGAGCAACATTCATAACTCCTATACCTATAGGCAAAAGGTGGTTAGATAAAGATGAATCATCTATAGTCTCATTTACAATGAATACTCGCACCGCATATACACCATGCCGAGGTAGCAATTTGTTAGCTGCAAGTTGAATATTAGCAGGGGAAAAGCCGATGGTTCTATCCAACTGCTGTGCTTTAACAACTTTTCCTGTCAAATTATAAGGATAGTTTAATAGTACCTTAGCACGGTGGATGTCACCTTTAGCTAAGGCTTGGCGAATAGAGGAACTGCTAATACGCTCGTCTTTAAAAGAGTAATTAGGAACAATGACAACAGGAATATTAAATTTAGCTGCGATATCTTGTAAATCACTAGTAGTTCCGCTACGATGCTTTCCAAAACGAAAGTCCTCTCCTACACTGATCATTTGAGCTTTTAGCTGTTGCACCAAAATCTTTTCTACAAAATCTTGCGGACTTAAGGCAGTTAATTCTTTATCAAAGGGTAATAATACTAGCTGTTCAATACCACAATTTTGTAGTTGTTGCACTTTCTCTTGTAAGGGTGTCAATAAAGGCCAAGGTTTTCCCGTAAAAAACTCTTGTGGATGCGGATTAAAAGTGACAACTGTAGGATAAATATGTTCTTTAGCAAGCGTTCGGCTTTTCTTTCCTGACTTCTGCGTTTTGATGTGATTCAAAATAGGTTGAATGACTTGTTGATGACCACAATGCAGACCGTCAAACTTTCCAAGAGCAACAGCAGTTGGTGTGAAAGCAGCAGAAGTAGAGGAAGTCACCCGTACATTATTAGTAAAATTTGCTATTTTGTTCATGACTACATATTATTTTTTTTTGAATGTACCATAAAACTGATATTTGATTTTTGAACTTTTAGGGGCAGGTTTACCAATATCATCATTAGCAATTAATTATATTGGTAGAGGGAAAATAAGTTCTTTACTTATGCCTCCTGCCCTCTGCCTTTTTCTAGTCAAGAAAACTACACTGCCACCAATTGCTTCTGCGTCAAAGTATTAACAAGTTCTTGAATAGAAGCTTTTAATCTCTGCTCAATATCGCTATCTAATTGGATTTCTTTCTGCTCATTGAACTGAATTTGTGAACTGACGACGTAAACTCCCTTGAGAATGTGAGTAGCTCCCATTGCTGAGAACAGGGGTTTAATCGCATAGTCAATTGACAGCAAGTGATTGATTGATCCACCTGTAACAATTGGCAGGATGGTTTTACCAGCAAAAGCATACTGAGGCATTAAATCTAGCAAAGCTTTTAATATTCCTGTGTAGGAAGAATTGTAAACAGGTGTAGAAATAATTACTGCCTCTGCTTGCCCAACGAGAAGCTGTAGTTTCTTCACCTCTGGACTCTCAAAGTTCCCGTAAATCAAGTCCTCTGGCGGGAGATCGCGTACTGTAATAGATGCTATTTCAATTTGATGTTTGCTACAAAGTTCTTGAGCATAATTTAATATTGCAGCAGAACGAGAGGTGAGAGAAGGATTACCAGAAATTGTAACGATTTTGTACATGGTTTAAATCTCCTGAGATGATTAGTACTCATTCTCTGAAATACATTGCATTTGATTTGAGCCTTATAGATTCTCTGATGTCGATGGAACATCGAAAGAGGCTCTGTGAAATGACCGAGCATTTCACAAAGCAGCATGATTAACATGTAATGTTAGACCAGAAAGAACTTAATACACTTAAGTCGTAACCAAAGAGCGAACTAAGTCATTTTCGCTAAGATACTCAGACTGTTCTTGAGATTTAATTACGTAAGTTAAATATTCATATTGAGATGGCAAGGTAGCACTAAGGTAATCTGTTCTTTCCTTAATTGCATCAAATGTTGCTATGGCTTTTTGGTCTTCAATATGATTCAAAACAGGTAAATTGTTTTCAGGTAGGTAATTTAGCCCTAACAACATTACAGAATAGGAATAAGACTCAAAACCGTGATAGTTCGGATTGATGCTCTTGTTGTTTGGTAATCTAGTCTTCCACAATCTCAATCTTTCTTGCAGTTCTTCAGAAATTACGATGTCGCGCTTGCTTGCCTTCCAGAACTCTGTGTCTGCTCTATTACTAGCACAATAATGAAGTGTCAAAAAGTCTCGAACACCATCTATGCAATTAGCAACAGTTTTGTTGTAGTTTTTAATTACATCCTCATTAAAGGAAGTGTCTGGTAAGTTGTTGACCAACTCTTCAATACCATGCTGAATAAAAAATATGCCGGTAGACTCTAGTGGTTCAACAAAACCACTAGAAAGACCAATAGCTACACAGTTCTTCACCCATGAGTTCCTGTTTCTACCAATTCTCATCTTGATATGTGAAGCTCTGCAATCGTTGGCTGCTTCTCCCAAGTGTTGTCTAAATTCAGTTTCCGCCTCTTCTTTAGAGATAAACGCACTTGAGTAGACATACCCTGTCCCAACTCTTCCATACAGAGGGATGTTCCAGACCCAACCAGATGAGAGAGCAGTTGCTGTTGTATAAGGATTGATTCCATTTTTCTTGATATCAGTGGGTATTTGCATAGCGATCGCACTATCGCACAGTAGCGACTCCGAGAAGGAAATGAATGGTTCACCAAGAGCTTTGTTGATTAATAAACCACGGAAGCCAGTACAATCTATAAACAAATCGCCTTTGATAGTCCCATGTTCTTTGGTTTTGACATAATCTATACTGCCATCTTCGCCTAAATTAACGTCTACTACGTCATCAACAATCTGTCTTACACCTCTCTGCTTCCCATAATCTTTTAAGAATCTTGCAAGTAAGTTGGCATCAAAATGATAGGCGTAAGGGTACTGAGCTTTTAAATCAGCCAAGACATTTTTTTGAGTGGTAATCTCTTGAGTAAACAAATCTTGAGCTTTATTGTCAAAAACTTCTCCGTTAAAATGTCTGGGAGAGCGCTTAAGATCGCATAACAAAGGAATCATAAAGCAGGAATAATCAAATGGTGCTTCATGTCTCTTTGTTTTTAGCCACCATTCGGAGATATCAAAACCATCTACCGTTTCATATCTTTGAAAAGGATGGTAAAAGTATTGTCCTTGAGAGTTCCAGTTGACAAACTTAATTGCCATTTTATAAGTAGCATTGCATTTTGGCATCCATTCGTGTTCTTGCAAACCGAGAAAATCAAAGAACAGCTTAATGGTGCTGAAGGTTGCTTCACCAACTCCCACTGTTGTGATGTTAGATGACTCAATTAAGGTAATCTGAACATTTTTGTCCAAAGCCTTGCTCAAATATGCTGCGGTCATCCAACCAGCAGAACCACCACCGACGATTACAATGTTCTTTATGTTCTGTGCCATGAGAATATTGCTCCTAAAGGTTTCATGAAGTATTTTGTCAAACGAGAAAAAAGTCAAATAAATCAACCAACATAAATCCAAACGTAGTGAATTTTACGTTTGTAAAGTATGTAGATACTTTTTGTACCTAATGCAGAATTCGGATTAACTGTTCTAACTTCATCCAGGCTTCTCCACTTTGTAAGATGTCTTTAGCAACTACCCTTTTTGCATAGAAGTTAATTTCATCTGTGGAAGCGATCGCCTCACCAACCTGTAAAGCTATCGCTGCGTTCAAAGCCACAACATCTTGCTGCGCCTGAGTGCCTTTTCCTTGAAGTACAGCTTTGAGAATTTCAGCATTTTCCTTGGCATTTCCACCTGCTAACTGAGCAGTTGCAGCAGGTTTTAATCCCAACTCTTCAGGATTCAAAGTTACCTGATGTAGTTGTTTGTCTGCCAACACAACCATGTCAGTTAAATCTGCTAGTCCTGCCTCATCCAGTTTTTCACGTCCATGAACAACGATCGCTTGGCGAGTGCCTAATTGATTTAAAGCCTCAGCGATTGTGTTCATTAAGTTAGGATTATAAACTCCGATAACTTGCCCTGTAAGTGGTAAAGGATTGAGTAAGGGGCCTAATAGGTTAAAGACAGTACGGATTTTCAACGTTTTACGCAGAGGTGACACCACCTTGAAAGCAGGATGCCATCTTGGTGCAAATAAAAACGTTATCCCAACTTCGTCAAGTGCTGCGATTACCCGATCGCTGCTGGTATAAAGATTCAGACCCAGTGTTTCTAGGACATCGGCCGATCCAGCTTGACTAGATGCTGAACGATTGCCATGCTTGGCAACTTTGATTCCTGCGGCTGCAACCACAAAAGCTACAGCTGTAGAAATATTGAAAGTTGAGGCTCCATCTCCACCAGTCCCACAAGTGTCAATCAAAGGATAGGAGTTGATCGCATTACTAGTTCCTAATTGTAATGACTGCTGTCGCAAAACTTGCGATAGACCAACCAACTCTTCAGGAGCTACTCCCTTGGCTTGAATTGCTGCCAAAATTGCTCCTGATTGTGCTACAGGAATGGCTTCTGTTAACCAACCTTGCATCAGATTTTTGGCTTGGAGTACTGAAAGGGACTGACGGTCTAGCAGTTGTTGCAATAAGGTAGACCAATCTTCAGAATCAGAAGTTAATGCATTGTCTGCATTTACTGTAGGAATTGCAGCTATCATCTCAAATTTTCCCAAATTTTTACAACAGAGTTAATTTGAACGTGACCTAATTAGATAGCATTCAAGAACTGAATAACGGTATGCACATCTTTGTCTCCCCGTCCAGAGCAACTGAGTATAATTCGTGGACTTCCTTCTATTTCAGGGCAAAGAGTTTCTAGATAAGCGATCGCATGGGCAGTTTCTAAAGCCGGAATTATTCCCTCTAACCGGGAAAGACGCTGGAATGCCTGTAAAGCCTCTTGATCGGTGATGCTGTGGTATTCAACACGACCAATGTCCTTCAAATAACTATGCTCAGGCCCCACACCAGGATAATCTAGCCCAGCGCTAATCGAATGTGCCTCGATTATCTGGCCATCGTCATCTTGTAGCAAATAGCTCATTGCACCATGCAAAACGCCAACTCGTCCGCGAGTGAGAGTAGCAGCATGTTTTTGGGAATTAACGCCTTCACCTGCTGCTTCTACTCCAATTAGTCGCACACTTGGTTCATCAACAAACTCGTGGAAAAGTCCGATCGCATTGGAACCACCTCCTACACAAGCCAGGAGAATATCTGGTAGTCCTTCCCATTTCTCCTGACACTGAGTGCGAGTTTCCTGTCCAATCACAGCCTGGAAATCACGCACCATCATCGGATAAGGATGAGGCCCAGCAACAGAACCGAGAATGTAATGAGTAGTTTCGACATTAGTTACCCAATCTCGGATTGCTTCGGAAGTGGCATCTTTTAAAGTTCCTGTTCCTGCTTCCACAGGACGAACTTCTGCCCCCATCAACTTCATCCGAAACACATTTAGAGCTTGCCGCTCCATATCATGGATACCCATATAGATTACGCAGTTTAAACCAAAGCGAGCGCAAACTGTGGCTGTAGCAACCCCGTGTTGACCTGCTCCTGTCTCTGCAATAATCCGTTTTTTGCCCATTCGCTTTGCTAATAACACCTGAGCTAGAGCATTATTAATTTTGTGAGCGCCTGTATGGTTTAAATCTTCACGTTTGAGGTAGATTTGTGGCCCTGTACCATCAGGTTTGGTATAATGAGAAGTTAAACGTTCAGCAAAGTAGAGAGGGCTGGGTCGTCCTACATAGTCCTGCATGAGGTTTTGCAACTCACATTGGAAAGTAGGAACTGTACGACAGTGCTGGTAAGCTCTCTCTAGCTCACTGAGTGCTGACATTAAAGTTTCAGGAACGTACTGACCTCCAAAGCGTCCAAATCGACCCAATATATCAGGCTGTTTGCTTGCTCTGGGAGCGAGAGCATAAATATCTTTTGTGATGACCACGATGAAATCCCCCTGATTAGTTATTTGATGCAGTAATTGCTGCTTTCAGACTTCGACAAAGTTTTTCAACTGCCAACAGCTTTTGAGTTGCTGTCCTATTAGCCAAACATTTTACAAAGGCACTACCCACGATCACAGCATTTGCACCCCAATCCATCACCTGACGAGCTTGTTCAGGTCTAGAAATGCCAAAGCCAACAGCAATAGGTTTGTCAGTGACACTATGCAAATCTATGAGTAAATCTTTAACATGTAGTTGGAGTTCGGAGCGTATACCAGTGACACCAGTGACACTGACTAAATAAACGAATCCCTGAGACTGACGAGCGATCGCTTCAATACGTTCAACTGAACTAGTAGGAGCTACCAACAAAATCACTTCGATACCATATTTGGTGGCTAGCTGTAATAAATTTTCTGCTTCCTCCAATGGTAAATCAGGTACTACCAAACCAGCGATGCCTGCTTGAGCTATTTGTTGCAAGAACTGCTCAACACCTCGGTTCAAAATGGGGTTGTAGTAAGTAAATAAGATTAAAGGTGTTTTGAGGCTGGGACTAACAGTCCGAACCATTTCCAGAACTTGATCTAAACGAATGCCCCGTTGCAGAGCGCGGGTTGCTGCTGCTTGAATTACAGGCCCATCTGCCAAAGAATCTGAGTAGGGAACACCCAACTCAATCAGATCGGCACCGTGACGATCCAAAACCCGTAAAGCTTCTGCTGTTATTTCTAAATCTGGATCGCCAGCCGTAATAAAGGGAATTAAGGCGCACTGATTGCGATTCCGTAAAGTCTCGAAGCAATGAGAAATAGAGATTGTCCTCATAGTTTGTCTAACAAAGTAAGTGAATGACTAAAAATTTGTCCGAAGATCGAGTACTGCTTGGACTAGATCGGTTTGTTTGACTAAAGACTCTCCGACTAAGACAGCATTAGCACCAGCTTGAGCCACAAGAGTTAAATCAGCTTTTGTGTGTATACCAGACTCACTAACAACAGTGATGTTTAAACTGTTTAACTTTTCTCTTCGTTGTGTTAATAAATGCTGTGTAGTTCCTAAATCAACCGTGAAATCTTCGAGATTACGGTTATTGATACCTACTAAACGTAAGTCTTTGAGCGTTAGTACTCGGTCTAGTTCTGCTAGAGTATGTACCTCTATCAGAGCATTCATGTCTAAACTGTAGGCAATTTGCAAAAATTCTTTGAGGTTTTGGTCTGACAGAATAGCTGCAATCAAAAGTACAGCATCAGCGCCAGCTGCTCGTGCTAGATATATTTGATAAGGATCAATGATGAATTCTTTGCACAGCAGCGGTAGTGAAACATTTTGTCGAATCGTCTGCAAATAGTCAAAACTGCCCTGAAAGAATTTTTCATCAGTTAGCACTGATATACAAGTTGCTCCACCTTGTGAATAAGCCTGTGCAATTTTGACTGGTTCAAAGTTAGCTCGAATTACTCCTTTACTAGGTGAGGCTTTTTTAACTTCTGCAATTAAGCTGGGTTTGGTTGGGCTTTTTTGCAGTGCACTTAAGAAATCTCGTGTAGCAGGGGCAGTACTTACCTGATTTTGTAAATCTTCTAAACACAATTGCTGACTTCTAAGTGCAACTTCTTGCTTTTTTTGCCACACAATCTCTTCAAGGATATGGCGCGGCTTGGCATTAGTAGTAAATAAAGTTAAAGGATGGCGATCAGTCTGCATAGTCATCACTTGAATTTAAGAGATAGACAATACGGTACGATGGATAACATCTTTGTTGTCAGTAGTTTCTTCTAGGTGTGGATGTGAGAAGTTGCACTCTCGTGTGTACATACGCACGATATTCTTAATAATTGATAGACCTACTTCACCAGAAAGAGTCATGATAGATTCTGGGTGAAACTGAAGTGCAGCAATTGGAAGGGTTTTATGCTCAATGCCCATAATCACACCATCTTCTGAAATAGCTGTAACTTGCAATTCTTGAGGAAGGCGATCGGGTAGAGCAAATAACGAATGATATCTACCAACTTCAAAAGATTGGGGTAAGCCTTGAAACATCCCAGATTCTGGGGCTGTAACAACAACACGGGCCGATTTTCCATGTTGCGGATAATCAAGAATTCCTAATTCACCCCCAAAAGCTTCAACAATTCCTTGTAACCCCAAACAAACCCCAAAAATTGGGATTTTTCGACGGATGCAGCTTGCAACTGTTTTGGACACATTAAAGTCACTAGGTCTACCAGGGCCAGGAGATAGTACAACGATGTCTGGAGATTCAATATCTAGAATTTGTTCGCAGAAACCATGACGTAGTGTTTTAACTGTGGCACCAGAAGAGCGGATATAGTTAGCAAGTGTATGTACAAATGAGTCTTCATGGTCAATTAGTAAAACACGCTTGTTTGTTTCAGTTTTAGCTCGATTGTTAAGGTTTAAACTGCATGACAAGTTGGACTTTTGCTGAGTCTGGTAAAGCGTTTGAAACAAAGCTGCTGCTTTAGTTATAGTTTCTTGGGCTTCGGCTTCTGGAATTGAGTCATAAAGAACTGTCGCACCCGCACGCACTTCTGCAATTGAGTCTTTAAGCTGGATTGTTCGCAGAATCAGACCGGTGTTCAAGTCGCCTTTGAAGGTGAAATAACCAACTGCTCCACCATACCAACGTCGAGGGCTACGCTCATTCTGTTCAATAAATTGCATTGCTGCTCTTTTGGGCGCTCCTGTGACTGTGACTGCCCACAGATGAGTGAGAAATGCATCCAAGGCATCAAATTCAGGTCTGATTAAGCCTTCGACGTGATCTACTGTATGAATCAAATGACTATACAACTCTATTTGGCGGCGGCCAATTACTCGTACTGACCCAGGTTCGCAGATTCGGGACTTGTCGTTGCGGTCAACGTCAGTACACATTGTCAATTCAGCTTCATCCTTGCGTGAGTTGAGCAGCTGAAGAATTTGTGTCGCATCTTCAATGGCATTTTTTCCACGCTTGATAGTGCCACTAATTGGGCAAGTTTCAACACGCTTACCTTCGACACGTACAAACATTTCTGGAGATGCACCAATCAAATATTCTCCACCCAAATTGCAGATAAATCCATAGGGACTAGGATTTATTTGCTGTAACTTTCGAAAAAGTTCTGCTGGAGACTTTTGGCAAGCTTGAAAGAAGTTTTGACTAGGAACTACTTCAAAGAAATCACCCCGACGGAAATAATCAAGTGCTTTCTCAACTTGAAGAGCATACTCATCTGGTTTGTGATCGCAGGGTTGAGTGGGGGTATGGGATTTCCCTTTGTAATCAATGATTTCACCACTCTTTGGCAAACCTCTAGTACTACCATGCTTAGTCTCAAATTCATACTGTACCCTGAATGCACGTTGCTGGTAGTAGTCAACAATTAACAGTTCATCAGGTAGATATAACAACATATCCCGCTGATCGACAGAACGTTCAAGCTGCTTTGGCATTGGTTCAAATTGGAAAACCAAATCGTAGCCAAATGCACCATACAGCCCTAAATGTTGATCTTCTGGACTCTCAAAAGCAGATAAGATTTCCCGAACGATGTTGAAGACAGATGGTTGTTTGCTGCGCTCTTCTTCGGAAAATAAATGTTCTGTTGGTCGAATTAATCCAGATAAATGCTTAGTTTCCCAATTAACTATCTGGAGTTGCGATCGCCCAAACAAACGCTCTGCTAAATACTGCAATAGTACTACACCGCGATCATTATGCGCTGTGAGTGTAAAAAAGTTGTCAGTAGTAACGAGTTCTAAGGGTGGATTAACAAAACCTATGGCCCATCTTTTATATCTTCCAGGATATTCGTAACTACTAGAAAATAAACCTCCACGTTGAGAATCAATACGCGATAAGACTTCATCAATCGCAGCTTCAATCAGTGTCTCAGTGATGGAGCGAGATATGCAAACTCCACCTTTAGTTGTGTAGCAATGAGTATCAAACATTGGGGAATTTTCTCAAACTATTTAAAGAACACCATTCCAGAAATGCTTTGACTACAAACTTGTTTGCCTAGTTGATACATCGCATGAATTTTGCACTGTAAAATAACGAATCACAAAGTACCCAAAATTCGCAAATAACGAGGAAAAAAAAAGCTGAAAAGTTAATTTTTCTAGCAAAACTAATGCGATAAACTACTAGTCATCTATCCATGACTAAATAGCTTTTCTGTTCGCTCTCTAATCGCTAACATACTTACTGGTATATCGTGGCTCAAAACGTGTTCCACTAATGCTCCTGGTAAGATTGGTTTTGGCCAAATCAAGAAGTTATATGAAAGCTCCACTCCATCTTGATCGAGCGATAAATTCCAAGGTTTTAACTGCCAGTAACCAGAGAAGTTCTTAAAGTCTCCCTCAACTTGTTGATAATGAATTTTAGAGGGAAAGTTTTCTTCGATATCTACAACTAATTTGGTTGATATCTTCATCCCCATGAAACTTTTAGTGCGGACTTGTTCTACACGAATACCTCCAGTTGGATGAGCCAAGCGTCTACTTTGTGTAAAATTGGGCATGAACTCAGTAAAAGCTTCATAGTCTGTGAGAACCTGCCAAACTTGTTCTAATGAATAGGGAATTTGAATTTTTGCAAAAACACGCCGTTGTCGGTTCTCTAACTTTTGAATTTTGATGTCTACAGCTTGTAGAGCAATCAAGCCAGTATTAGTGACAGATTCTAAGTTTGTTAATTCTGGTTTTGCAGGGTCATTTTCCTTGCTCATTTGTACCTCTTGTGCATGGAAGTTAAACAGGGTTTTAAAACTAGTTGTGAGAAGTCATGACAGTGATGGTACTATTACAAAGTTGTTTTGCAGATTGATAGTTTGGTGAAAGGGAGGATACTGTCGATATGGCAAATTTTGGCTCCCAACGATTAACAGCTTGACCAATCACAGCCATCTCTTGCATTAACTTTTCATATTGATCTGGTGTTAGAGATTGAGGCCCATCAGAAAGAGCTTTCGATGGGTTAGGGTGAACCTCAATCATTAAAGCATCTGCACCGGCTGCGATCGCAGCTAATGCCATCGCTGGTACATATTCTGATCTACCAGTACCGTGGCTAGGGTCAATCATAATCGGTAAGTGAGTTAGCGATCGCAACACAGGTATAGCACTTAAATCAAGCGTATTCCTGGCATACTGCCGATCAAAGCTACGAATTCCCCGTTCGCACAAAATCACATTCGGATTACCTGCTGCCAAAATGTATTCAGCTGCCATCAACCACTCTTCAATCGTGGCAGACATACCTCGCTTGAGCAAAATAGGTTTGTTTATATTACCTACTTTCTTTAACAACGAGAAATTATGCATATTGCGAGCGCCGATTTGGACAATATCAGCAATCTGAGCCACTTTCTCAAGATCGGCTGTATCCATGACTTCTGTCACGATTCCCAAACCTGTTTCTTGGCGAGCGGTTGCTAACAAATTTAAAGCACTCTCACCATATCCTTGAAAAGCATAAGGAGACGTACGCGGTTTATATGCTCCTCCCCGCAAAAACTTAGCTCCAGCAGCTTTAACTTGCCTAGCTGTTTGTACAATCATTTCTTCGTTCTCTACTGAGCAAGGCCCAGCTATTGTAACTATAGAATGATTTTCGCTAAAACTAACTGCTCCATTCAGTGTAGATACCAATACTTCAGTAGGTTCTCCATAGCGAAATTCTCGACTAACCCGTTTAAAGGGCTGTTTCACCCGCAATACTTCCTCAATAAAAGGACTGAGTTGTTGAACATATTGAGGATTAATATCTGCCGTATCACCGATTAACGCAATTATAACTTTGTGGTTGCCTACAGTTTTTTCTGGTTTAATCTTCCATCTTTGTAATTCTTGGTTAATTTGTTGAATTTCTAGCTCAGGAGTTCCTGTTTTCATCACTATAATCATTGGCTTAAACCTTCATTTACTAGATTGTTGCTCATTTTAATTGATTGAATATTTACTTGAGAGTAATTATGGCTCTTCAGTACTCAGTATGCTAAATTAATCTGCTAAAAATCTGAAAACATTGCTAAACAACAAAAGCAGGCATTGTTTTTAACATTTTAGGACATTCTTGGGACTTAAGCATTCTAAACTTGATTTTAAAGTCTAGTTTTGATGTTTAACTAATAATTTGGCATAACAGGTACTGAAGAACCGTAATTATTCTAGACAGACATCTCTACAATCATATTTGCTTCAACAATCTTGTCAATTATTTGTTGATGTTTACGCTCCATTTTTAGAGCTTCTAAATATGGCATACAAGTGAAAGAAACATTGTAGTAAAGAGATGCATACTCTGGATTATTTTCCTGTATTTTTCTCTCAATCTTATTGATCTCTAAAAATTTGGGGTCTCCTACCATTTTTCTTAAAACAGTAAAGTGTTCTACGCAAAGATCAGCGAGGGCATCCATATTTGGTTTACGCATAATCTCATATTCCTGAAAAATTGATTGCCAGTCTCCTAAATGCTTATGAATGCAATTAGTAAGTAACTGGCAATCTTCAAATCCGGCATTAGCTCCTTGACCGTATGAAGGAAAAATAGCATGGCAAGAATCACCAACTAGTATTACTTTATCTTGATAGCTCCAAGGAAAACATTTGATAGTAATCATTGCTTCCACTGGCTTATCAATGTAATTTACTAAGTTTGGTTCTACTAGCGACCATATATCAGGAAAATACTTTTTGAAAAGATGGCGCAGAGAATCGGGAGATGCAGAAGACTTATGAGAAATTTCACCTTCATAAGGCAAGTGTAATGATAAGGTAAAACTTCTATCCAGATTGGGAAACCCGATAAGCATGTAATCATCTCGTGGCCAGATATGTATGGCATTTTTATCTAATGCCCAATCGCCATCACTGGAGGGAGGAATGATAATTTCTTTATATCCCTGCTCAAAATATTCTTGGGAATAATTGAAACGTTTCAATCGCTGCATTTTTTGCCTAACAGAAGAATAAGCTCCATCAGCAGCAAAAATCCTATCCGCATTAACTTGATTGACTTCTCCTGTTTTGGAATTTTGGAATTTTAAGGTAGCAGTTGGTAAATCAATGTCACTACATTTTTGGTTGAAATGAAATTCAATGTTTTCATGCTGTTGGGCAAAACAGAGAAGCGCCTTACTTAAGTCTTCGCGTCCGATGGAATAAATAGCTTCTTTATTGTTACCGTAAGGTTGATAATTTAGCTCATCATTTTGGGCATGAATAATTCTGCCATAGACAGGAATGCAAAGCCTGCGTACCATGTCACCTGCACCAACAGCATCTAATGCGTGGAAACCCCGTTCAGACAAGGTTATGTTGATAGATCGATCTGATTGCAGACTAACTTGGCGTGGGTCTGAATTTCGTTCATATACACTAACTTTAAAGCCAGCGCGTGCCAGATATACAGAGAGCAGAGAACCTACAAGCCCTGCTCCAACGATAACGATGTTTTCTTCCATTTCTACCTCTTCTATTCAAACCAGTCCTTGTTCAGCTTTATGCTTTGTACTAGGAAGAATCTTTTTTAAGAAAGTTCACAAGTTGCGCTTAAACCGATAGTATTGATAACTCTGTCAATGTTTTTGATAAGTGATTATCTGCTTTAATAGGTTCAAGCTGGGCTGTAAATTGACGCAACAATTTAGGCGCGTAGTTCAGTTGATATCCAGGAATTTGATCGCAGCGTGCAGCAGTTTTACCAAATATTTCAGCCACATAGTCTAAATGACTTTGTGTATATACCCTTCTAGGAAGTGCTAGACGAACTAGTTCCAATTTGGGATACACCATTTTGTCGGTATCTGGGTCAAGATGACCAAAAGTCAGTGAGCCTATTTCTACTGTCCGTATTCCACCTTCTAAATAGAGTTCTACTGTTAAGGCTTGAGCAGGAAATTGCTCTTGAGGGATATGAGACAATAACAATCCAGCATCCACATATACTGCATGTGCGCCTGGCGGCTCAATGATAGGAATCCCTAATTCTCGTAGACGCGCTGCTAAATAAGCTGTTTGTCCCAAACGATAGGCCAGATATTCTTCTTGAAGTACTTCACGCAATCCAATGGCCATAGCATCTAAATCTCGGCCAGCTAACCCGCCATAAGTGGGGAATCCCTCACGGAGAATTAATTCATTACGTGCTTGTTCAAATAGCGCTTCATCTCTCATGGTTATAAAGCCACCAATATTGACCATGCCATCCTTTTTGGCACTCATGGTAATGCCATCGGCTAGAGCAAACATTTCTTGGCTAATTTCCAGAGGAGTTTTATCTGCATAACCAGGCTCTCGTAGCTTAATAAAATAAGCATTTTCTGCAAAGCGACAAGCATCAATGAAAAACGGTATACCAAACTCTTTATAAGTTTGGGAAACTCTTCTTAGGTTTTCTAGAGAAACGGGTTGACCACCCCCAGCGTTATTCGTGACTGTGATCATACCAAAGGGAATTTTGTCTGCTCCTACTCTATTGATAAAGTCACGCAGTTTTTCAATATCCATATTCCCTTTAAAGGGATGATATGAACCAGTATGATGAGCCTCTTCAATAACTAGGTTAGTAGGAAGCCCCCCACGAGCGCGGATATTGGCATAGGTAGTATCAAAGTGCATGTTAGAAGGAACATACTGACCTGGTTTTACCAAACAAGCGCTCAAAATGTTTTCTGCTGCTCGACCTTGGTGAGTAGGTAAAAAGTAGGGAAAGCCGAATATGTCTTGAATAACTTCTGCTAATCGATAATACGAACGAGCGCCAGCATAAGCTTCATCACCTTCAAGCATTGCTGCCCACTGTGCTTGACTCATTGCACTAGTGCCAGAGTCTGTAAACAAATCAATGAATATTTCCTCTGAACGCAGACCAAATAGATTGTAATTAGCTCCGCGTATAGCTACCTCACGAGTATTACGATCTAGTAGTTTGATTGGCTCAACCATCTTGATCCGAAATGGTTCTGGGGGATGAAGGGTCATAACTTACCTCTAAATATTGTTTGTTGTTTTTTGATTGTGATTTGGGAGTGCGATCGCTCTTAATTAAATACATGGCACAGGGTTGAAGAATATCGCATATTCCTTGATTTATTACCTACAACCCTTAAAACAGACTTAGTTTGTTGAACTCAAGTCTAGAATCGCGGCTTGATGATAACTTGAAAACCCTCTGGCATTAAAATAGCTCCTGCTGTACCTTCAAAATTCAATCTTTCTCCTGGAACTTTTTCAAAGGTGCATTTCTGCATTAGACTAGCAATAAAAGTGAATAGCTCAAGCCGTCCTAAATACTCTCCGAAACAGCGACGTTTTCCAATTCCAAATGGGTAATATTTATCTAGCAAATCTTCTCTAACTTCTCCTGTGTCAGTGAGAAATCGATATGGGTTGAATTTTTCAGGCTCATGCCAAAAACGTTCATCACGGGTCAAGCTATAAAGATTAACAAACACAGGCGTATCTTTGGGAATGAAGTGACCATTGATAGTGGTATCAATCGTAGTAGCACTTGGGAGAGCCAGAGGGAAGGAATGAACATGTCTTAACATCTCATGGATGCAGGCTTCTGTAAATGGCAATTTTTTGCGATCGGCCATGCATACTTGTCGCTCTCTACCCACGACTGTATCTAGTTCTTGGTGGATTTTGGTCTGAATATCTGGGTCAGCAATCACATATAACATCGCCCAACGAATTAGCGGCGCAATGGGCAGTAATCCTGTACCCATCATTTCTTGTGGTGTTCCTTCCACAATCACCTTTTCGGTAAGTCCCAAGGTTTGCTTATCGAACTCGTCTAACTCATTAGTAGCTTTAATGAGCGTATCTACCATACCTCTGAGATTTTCGGGATCGTATGAGTCCCGATACTCTTTTAACTTCTTTAAAATCAATTTTTCTAAATGATTCAGGGCGTTATACCATTTAGTTAACCCTTGTCCAAAATTTTCAAAAAATATACGGGTCTGTGGTACAAAATCAGCTAATAAAGTCCCTGCCGTATTTTGAGGAAAATCCTTAGCAAATTTGACAAAGCCAATAAAATCTTGATCGTCACGGCTACATCTTTCTCCAAACAAAATCTGGAGCATAACATTTGCAACAGACAGATTTACCTCTATTTCCGGATCGAAAGGTTGACCTTGATAGCTCAAGAGAATATTTACTAATTCAGCTGCTTCCTCCATCACTTGCTGTTCAATGGAGCTTATTTTACTTGTAACGAATTTATGCAGAGCATTAGTAGTAATTTCCCGATGCCTTTTCCATAGCAAACCATAATCCCTACCACCAATAGCCCTACCTCTAACTGCATTTTTGAGAGTGTAAAAGTTTGGTCTACCAGCAAAATCCCCTTGTTGTTTTAATAAAGCCTCTTTAATTGTCTCAAGTCCATTGAGTACAACAATAGTTTGAGAAAAAATACGTATTTGAAAGACATTGCCGTACTGTTTTGCTAGGTTAGTGAATGTTTGATATGGGTATTTACCCATGATTGGCAGGTTCCCAATAATGGGTAAACCACGCGGGCCTGGAAGTGGAGTATTTATTGTTGTGGTAGAAGGTCTTGATTGCAATAGCATAGTAATCTCTTTTATTTGTATTGCTGTTGTCTCAATTCTCTAAAACACATTGCACATTATTTGTCCACTGTGTAGTCTCTCCGATATTGGAGAGACTTTTCTAGTCTGTCTATACAGGTTGCGGGACTTTGATATCAAAAAACTCTTTAAGTAAAGCTAATGGAATATCGTCTGCACCTGAAGAGACTAATGGTTTGATTGGTTCTGGATATGCACGGAAATCAACATGTCGTGCTTGAGGATTTCCCCAAGGGTAAACTGATTGCGGTAACATATCAGATTGCTTGAGAAGAGAGAGCATCTGATTAGCAGCTTCTTCTACTAATATTTCTCCTGCATCAACCTTATCTAATAACATTTCATAACTATCCAAAACAGTTTGGAAAGTTTCAGCAAAGGGAGCTTTAGCCATAGGATAAGGCTCTTCTTGATCAAGCTCTATAAAAGGTGATGAACTACTACTAGCTATAGATTTTAAGCAACTACGGAACAGATAGACATCACTAAGAATGAGGTAAGCTAACCAAAGTTGAGTCATTGCATTCCATAGTGGAAAGTGCGACATTGAACGAAAAGTGTTATAGAGTATCTGGTCGTTGTGATCAATTTTTGTTGCTAGCAATTTTTCTACATGGGTAAAGCGCTCAACGCTGAAGTCATCATCTTTCAACGCCTCTAATAATCGACCTGCTAGAGAATGAACAGTTTCAAAGGTGCTGATAAAACCTCTTGAGTATAGAGGATCAATAAAACCATAAGAATGACTCAACAGAGCGTAACGATGTCCTACTGCATGTGTAGATGAGTATTGAATCCTATCAGTACTGACCCATTTACGTACTGGTTTCAGGTCTTTAAGATGTTTAGCAATGCTTGGGAACTGCTCGATAATACTGTAGAATTCTTGTTCTGGGTCTATGTCTTTTTTCGGATATTTGTATCCATTGAGCATTAAGCCAACACTGCACAGAGAGCTTTCTGAAAGACTATGGTTGTCAAAGGGAATGACCCATATCCAGCCCCCATCAAAGACATGATGTAATGTTCCTTCCTGCCATTTACAACTTTGTCCTGGCAAGTCTTCTTGTGGTATACAATCATCATAGGCTGGTAAATTAGCTACATGGGTAAAGATACCGCGAGTGTTGGTTCTTAAACGAGTTGGGTTTTCGCGGAGATTGAATTTTTCAGCAACTAGAGAACGGAAACCTGAGCCATCGACTAAAAAGCGAGCAGAATATTCTTCTCCATCTTTGATACGTACTTGTACGCCATCTTCTTGAAAGTCAATGTCCTGTACTTCAGTCAAGTCATGATATTCAACGCCATAATTGATAGCTACTTTCAACATGTAATGGTCAACATCTGGGCGGAAGAGGTGGCTTTCAGATATCAAAGACGAAGATGGCGAAATCAGTTGATGTGCTTCATCTGGATTTTGTTTCTCGCCTTCTTTATGGTAAACAAACCCAAGTAAACGTTTTACACCACAACCGGATGATACGTATTGCTGAATTGTTTCAACTTGAGTTAAATTCTTAAGTTCTGGTATACCAAAACGTTCTGCAACAATCCACATCCACAATGCACTTTCAGGCAACATGGCTTCACCAATTGCAAAGCGAGGATGAGTACCTTTTTCGAGTAGCAATACGCTAGAACCATTTTTAGCCAAAATACTAGCCAAGGTTGTGCCGGCAATTCCTGCTCCAAGAATGATGGTGTCAAAATGTTTGTTTGTTTTCATGATCTCTTGAGTTTTCAATTGATTAGATTTGTTGCGGATTGATGTATTTGAATAAGAACGTAAATCCTGTTTTTGTGATGGCGAACGCTTGCAATTAAAAAGCAAAGCATTAGAAGTTATGCAGGAACTGTTTACGTCTTAAATGTGTTGTTCTAAAAGAAATTCAAGTGTTTTCTTTTCACAATCCAAGTTTATAGGGTTTGAAAGGATAGTTGCAATCATCATTTTTTTGATTGAATGAACAATTATTTTGATTTTGCTAAAAATAATATAATATTATGTTCGGATAATTACTTATGATAAAAGCAGGGATGAAAACGATGAAGTATGCCGAAAAGAATCAGTATAGCCAAGCATTTAGATATTGCTGAGTTAGAACAGCTTTACCGTGAGACGAAAGACAGGGTAGAAAGTCGTCAATACCAGATTATATGGTTACTAGCACAAGGAAAAAAGACGGAAGAAGTAGAGGAAGTAACAGGCTACAGCAGGACATGGATATACGCATTAGTTAAAAGGTACAACCAGTTGGGTATAAGTGGAATTGGCGATCGCCGCTTTTCAAATCAAGG
>LXQE01000174.1 GCA_003326195.1 Nostoc punctiforme NIES-2108 | reverse complement strand
AAGAGCCAATCTTGAGCTATATGAAAGTAAGTTCGATATTCGCGCCAATATTGTAGGCAAATTAGAACTTGGTCTTCCCAAGCCACCTTTTGAGGACAGCCTCGTGTTTGTTTGAGACTAGCAGCATCTCGCAACATCTTGACCATCTCATCAAATGTACGCCGTTGCACCCCAACTAAGCGCTTGAACTCTCGGTTCGATAACTTCTTTGTTTGCTCGTATCGCATGGGTAGATGGAGTCAAAGTACAAAACCTTTTACTTTACCATAAAATAATTTTGCAAGAGGTCTAATGGTCATTAGTCTTTGACCAATGACTAATGACCATTGACCAATGACTTAACATACACGCGATCGCACCTTATGGTTTCTACTCCCGTTGCTGGAGTGTAGCCATTGCTTTCATACAATTTGACTGCTTCCACCAAAACGCTGGCGGTTTCAATCCAAATTTGCCCAAAACCACGTTTTGCGATCGCTGCTTCTAGCTGTTGTAACAAATATTTCCCTAATCCTAAACCCCTGATGCTGGGCAAAAGATACATTTTACGGATTTCTACAGCTTTTTCACCTCGGTGTATGGGGTAGTATGCTCCAGTACCTACTAATTGGCTTTGGTGTTCAATTACCCAAAACTCTCCCCCAGTAGCTAAATAACATTCCTCTACTCGCAGCACATCTTGGTCAGCACCCTTGGGTTCCCAAGCCAGACCGTATTCTGATAATACATAACTGATGACTTCAGCGGCTCTTGTGCGATCGCTTTTCACCCAATCACGAATTAAAAAATCTTGATAATAGTTTTTCATTACCATTTGCTGGTCAAGTTTACACAGAAAAATTTTCCGCATCTATATCCCAATTTACCCAGCAAATAGCAATTCTTGCAGAGTCTATTTCAAGCTGTACTGTCAAGGTGTGAATTGTGTCAGTGCTGAGAAAAGTCATCTTTAACAAAGAAATCGGCTCTACATCTACCTACATTATCAATGCACAACAAGGTGTATTCTTGCCAGCTATTACTGATTGACACATTGTTTATGACCTTAGTCTGTCAAGAATGGTATATAACAGCACCTATATTGTGCGATTTATCACATCCTATTTTCAGAATTCAAAGAACGCTTTTATACAGTCGAGTGCATTCTTGTGTCCTGATTGCAGCCCATGTAACCAGAAAGAGTTGATTAGACCTTGCGAGACTTTTCCACCTGGACGGTTGAAGGCAAAGAACGGGTCGCTAGCAAGATCCTTATATTGAGAGCAATAGACAACTGCTTAAAAGCGCTCGCCCATATTGAGTCTCTAATGTTTGTAAATCTTAATAGTAGCGAATTGCCAAGTGCTAACTTCAGTGGATTATCTACAGAAGCTTGACTATAACTGAACATTAGAACACTTCGCCGTCAGCCGTATGACACAATTAGAAGAATAAAATGAAACTACTATGACAGAAAGGCTAAACCGGATTGAAGCCATCCTAGAACGGACAGCACAAATGGCTAAAGCGAATATGGGCACTATAGAAGCGGATAGATACGCGATTGCCCAACTACGCTCAACCGTAAATTCCTTGTTGCAGCTATGTAACTTTGAAGCGATTGTCACTAAACTCAGAGAAATCAGATTGGAAATTAGATGGTTGAGAACTGAAAATCAACTTATTTAGGACTTACGCATTGACAGAAAAGCCTAAATGACAGATATGCCTTTCAAGGCTTTTAGCTAGATTTTTCAATTATCTTTTTGCGATCGCAATTAACAAAAGATGCTTTGTAAAAGCCTGAAACAACCTATTTACGTTAATATACAAGATGATTCATTTGTACAGTGCGTAAATCCTATTATTTTAGAACATTTGTTCCGTAGACAGGAGAACGGCTAGTAATGAGCGATCGCCACACCATAACTGCTGCACGTCTCAATGTCTACATCCAAGGTCAAGGATTTCCCATTTTGGGCTTACATGGTCATCCTGGTACTGGTCGTAGTCTTTCTGTCTTTACCAATCATTTATCAAAACGCTACAAAACTTTTGCCCCTGATTTACGCGGATACGGCAAAAGTCGCTATAACAGCAATTTTGACATGAATGACCATTTGACTGATTTAGAAGCTTTGCTAGACCGTTTTCAGATTGAAAAGTGCCTAGTATTGGGGTGGTCACTTGGAGGCATTTTGGCAATGGAGATGGCATTACGTTTGCCAGAGCGCGTTACTGGGCTAATTTTGGTGGCCACAGCTGCAAAACCCCGTGGCAGTCATCCGACCATCGCTTGGCAGGATAATTTATATACTGGCGTTGCTGCCCTATTGAACTATATAAAACCGAGTTGGCAATGGAATATTGAAACTTTTGGTAAGCGATCGCTTTTCCGCTATTTAATCCAACAACATACATCTATTGCTTACAATTACATCGCCAAAGAAGCAGTACCAGCTTATTTGCAAACTTCTCCTGCTGCTACTCGCGCTCTCTATAGTGCAATTCAATCAGGATACAATCGAGTTTTAGATTTGCAACAAATACAATGTCCCAGTTTAGTACTTGCTGGTGAACAAGACCGCCACATCACATCTGATTCCAGCTTACAAACTGCTCAACACCTCAACAATTCTCAGTGGCAGTGCTATCCCAACACCGCCCATCTTTTTCCGTGGGAAGTTCCCCAGCAGGTGCTAAATGATATTGACCATTGGCTGGAAGAACATCCGCAGGTAATTGGTAGTCAATAGTCTAAATATTTAATATTTATAAAAAAATATTTAAAAAAATTTTGACTATTGACGAAGAAGAAAAGGAGAGGGAAGATGTGGTGACGCGATGAGTGAAAAAGACGCAATAACCCCCCGTAAAAGGATTTTCTGTGTCTTTACGTCTTTGCATCAGAGCCTTCCTTTTTCTTCTCTGGCCTAACTTAAATTTGACCGCCAAAGGCAGGCTGTACTTTGCGGTCAAATCTTTCCCCCAAGTCGTCAGCAATTGTTAAGTTACTAGGTTTGCAGCGCTTGACATTCACAATAATTCCCTGCGCTCCTTCGATCTCCAAATCTTCTATGTATCCTTTGCTTGCTAATGTTGCATCAGAAGAACTTAGAAATGGCCCGAAGTAATACGTGCAACGGGGATTCTGCGTCACAATCTCTACCCACCAAGCCAAGCCGATGTAGTCGAATGTGTTAATTAACACTTCCTTGAGGTTATGCCAAATGGTTTTCATGGTTTTAGCCGATTTCTAAACGTCTACAGGGTGTTAAACGATATGCTGCTTTATTATCTTTTACATTTCTTTATACTCTGTTACTGTTATTTTTTCAAAGAGAATTTTTGCAATTTATCTAAGTGCAGAGTATTTAGCGATCGCTGACGATAAATCTCATAAAGCGCCATACCCGCTGCTACAGAAGCATTCAGGCTGGGAGTCTTACCCTGTAGAGGAATCGATACTAAAAAATCACAAGAGCGTTGAGTTAACATACCCAGACCTTCACCTTCTGAGCCGATTACCAAAACGATTGGGCCAGTGAAATTGACTGTATGCAAAGGTTCGCTGCCACTTGCGGCAGTACCGTAAATCCAAAAGCCAGCTTCTTTTAATTCTTCTAAGGAACGGCTGAGGTTGACAACTCTAGCTACAGCAAAATTTTCTAAAGCACCTGCTGCCACTTTCATAACGGTGGAAGTGATCCCAGATGCCCTTCTTTGAGGAATCACCAATCCTTGAGCGCCTATTGCTTCGGCAGTGCGAATAATTGCTCCCAAGTTGTGGGGATCGGTAATTCCGTCAGCCACGACAATGACAGCATCGGTTACAGATTTGCACTGCTCAATTAGATCGGGCAATTCGATGTAAGCGTAGGGAGCAATTTGTGCTGCCACACCTTGGTGATTAGCGCCGTTGGTGAGATAGTCTAAACGCTTGGGTTCAACCTCATCAATAACTGTGCCATTTTCCTTTGCTTGCAAGAGAAAATGGTGAAAGCTGGGATCGTATCGCAGACGGGTAGTAATCCAGAGACGGTTGAGATTGCGCTGATTTTGCAATGCACTCAATACTGGATGACGACCGTAGATGAGATCGTTATCTTCTTCTGTCGGTGTAGATACAGACGCCTGGGAGAAGTTGCTATTTCGTTGTCGCGAGTTTCCATAACTGGGGTTGCTATCTATTTTCCTGGGATTGCGATTCGGATTAACAACAGAGATAGTGTTGCCATCTATTTTCCTGGGATTGCGATTCGGATTAACAACAGAGATAGTGTTGCCATCTACTTTTCTGGGATTACGAGTCGGATTCTCAACAGAGATGGGGTTGCTATCTACTTTTCTGGGATTGCGAGTCGGATTCGCAACAGGGATGGGGTTGCTATCTACTTTTCTGGGATTGCGAGTCGGATTAGTTACAACACGCTTACCTTTAATTTTTACGGGTTGTCTCCGATTGGGTTCGCTAGAAGTCTTGACTTTTTTGGGTTTATCCTGCATTTGAGTTATCGATATAGCGTATGGTTGATTGTTCCGATTACCTCAATTTTTTGCACCTAATCTAGTGTTGTAGCTACTGCGAAATTGAGTTTTCACTCTTTTTCTAGATGAAGTATTTGCAACAGTTCGGTTAGACGTTGGTAATCGGTGATATATAAGTAGCCTATTAAAGTTTCTAGACTAGTTGCCTGTTGATAAATTTCGGGATTAAGTCGCTTAGGGCGTCCTGTTGCGGCGTTTCTACCCCGTCGGACAATTTCTAATTCGGTATCCCTGAGATGAGGAATTAGCGATCGCAAATGTAGCGCTTGTGTTTCTGCTCTTACCTGCTCCACTACCAGACGATGGTAAATTCCTGACCGCTGCAATGGCAGCAGATAGAACATTCTAACATACAACTCATAAATTGCATCCCCTAAATATGCTAAAGCACTAGGAGAAATTTGTTGCACTTGTGAGAGGGAAATCTGTTGGAATGGCCCTGTGGTTGCCAAGAGTGCTTCAGTCCAAGACAAGCTCTGTTTGGGAGTTTCATCTTGTCCATCTAATAGCTTTTCCTCCTGTGACTTCACAAATAAATCATTCCTTGACGGGCTACATTGGGCAGGCATTCTTCGCAAAGACTGATTTTTCTGAAGTATGCCATGATAGTATACTTAGCATAATCAATACTATCAAAGTTACTTCCTAATTTCATCTTTTTGATTGAGAGTTGGCATTTTAAATCACCCTGATGTCAACATCTATAAACCAAATTTCGTCTACTTCTTGTGGTCTGCGCCTAAGATAGGGTAATATTTTGACATCAAATTCACCCTTGTACTTGGTAGCATTGCCATACTTACTGAGTAAACGACAACTTTTAACTATACAGCATCGAGTCAAGTCTATCTATAAACAAATCTGCTGGCTTTGTATTTCTTACAAATATCTCAGACTTGATTCTTTATCCAATATTCTAGCCAACGATTACATACCCAAAAATTGGGTGTCTATATCTTTAAGTTATTACTCAACTTTAAACATAATAGCTCAACTGGCTTGATCCCTCTCCCACAAGGAGAGAGGTTTTCTGCCAGAATTTTTAAAAATTAAGCTATCCGATATTGAATCTGGATAGCAAAATTTAACTCTCAGATCGAGCAATCAAGACTACTTGACGTTTTCTAGAGCGTCTTCAACTGATTTTTGCAGGGAGAGAAACTTCTCTAGACGAACAAGCTTGACCGTTTGAGTTACGCGGGCATTTGTAACAATTTGCAAAGTGCCATCGGCAGTTTGAGCCTGCTTGGCTAGCTGCACCAGAGCACCCAAGCCAGAGCTATCAACAAAATCAATTTGTGAGAGATCCAAAATAATGTGCTTAGGACCCTCGTCTATCTTGCTGCCAAGTGTCTTGCGAAATGTCGGCTCAGAAAAAGCATCTAACAAACCTGTGAGGCGGAATAGCTGACAGTTATCCCGGACTTCACGAGTGCCCCTCAGGCTAACGGTTAGATTCAGTGGCTCAGCAATAATTCCCTCCTCATGAGTTAAAGTGAACGCTCAAGTATAGATGGTTTTTGAGCAAGTTGTCTACAATCTGCTGGAATAGGGCATTGGAGATTGGGCATTGAGCATTACAAAACTTTTCCCTAGTCCCCAATGCCCCATTTGCATTTTGCTATTTTTATTTAATCCCAAATGCGACAATTTGACTCTTGCTTTTTGCTCCAATTCCAAATTAAAAATGCATAGTTCAAAAAGAAATCTTTCATTTTGAATTTTTTATTTTTAATTTTGAATTCCCCCAAGGGGTTGACGTGCTGTTCGCATAGCTTGAACAAATTGCTCAAACAAGTAATCCGCATCGTGTGGGCCAGGACTAGCTTCTGGGTGATACTGTACGGAGAACACAGGTAGAGATTTGTGCCGTACCCCGGCAATGGTGCGATCGTTTAAGTTTAGGTGGCTAATTTCCACAACTGCTGTAGGTAAAGAATCTGGGTCAATAGCAAAACTATGGTTTTGGCTAGTAATTTCTACCCGTTGTTGTAAACCGGCAGGCTGATTCAAACCACGATGACCAAATTTGAGTTTATAGGTTTCTGCTCCTAGCGCATGACCTAAAATTTGGTGTCCCATACAAATACCAAAGATGGGTTTTTCACTTAACAGGAGTGCTTTGGCAGTTGCAATCCCTTCAGTGACGGCAGCTGGGTCGCCAGGCCCATTAGAAAGAAACACACCATCTGGATTGTAGTTGAGGATTTCCTCTGGTGGTGTATCAGCGGGTACAACAATTACCCGGCAACCATAACTGACTAAGCGACGTAAAATATTACGTTTAACGCCAAAGTCAAGGGCAACAACGGTAAAGGCTTCCCCAAGATTTTCCCCAGCCTCAGAGTTAAATTCCCAAGCTGGAATTGTGGGATCGGACCATTCATAAGCCGTTGAGGTGGTGACTTCACGAACCAGATTCAATCCTGCCATGTTGGGGGCTGCCTGTACCTGCTCTAACAATTCCGCTTCATCGAGAATGGTTGTAGAAATGCCACCGTTCATCGCTCCGAACATCCGAATTTTGCGGGTGAGGGCGCGGGTGTCGATGCCGTAAATCCCTGGTACTTGGTTTTGTTTTAGGTAGTCAGGTAAAGATTGTGTCGATCGCCAGTTACTTGGACGGTGACAAATATTGCGGGCGATCGCACCCCGCACTTGGGGCCCATCTGATTCTTCATCTTCAAGATTAACGCCAGTATTCCCCAATTCAGGATAGGTAAAAATGACTATCTGACCACGGTAACTAGGATCGGTCAGGACTTCTTGATAGCCTGTCATGCCAGTGTTGAACACCACTTCTCCGATCGCGGTTCCCGTCGCACCGAAAGACCAACCGCGATAAGTGGTTCCATCTGCTAGGACAAGTAAAGCTGGTATTGAGTCAGTCAGGGGCATAGGTGATAGCATTGGGGATTGGGCATGGGGCATTGAAAAGAGGCAGAGGGGCGGGGTGCGGGGGGCAGAGGGGAAAACTCTTCTCCCTATTCCCTATTCCTTATTCCCTATTCCTTAATACTGCGATTGTTAATTATCCCATAAGTTGAGCAATTGGGAGTTTTTAAGATAGTTAATTAAAATTAAAAGGGAATTAAAGTAGCGGGAGTGGATTTGGCAAAGCTTGGGCAGTTAAAATTAATTATGCTTCAGTCTTTTTTATCCCGTGCAACCCTAATTTTTGTATCAAGCACTCTAGCGGTTTTGTGCGTTGCCTGTAGTGAAGACAAACAGAACACCGCTACTGGTGGCGATGAACAACCTACGCCAATTGGGGATCTAGCACCAGTCCAGCCTAGCGTTGAACCAGTAAGACCAGCAGCTAGCCCAGAAGCGCAGCCGCTAGATCCGTTTGAAAGTGAACCAAGTCTTTTTGAGATGGGACGAGACAAAGCTGTTGGCGCTTGGAGTATCAGCCAATCGGCTCAATCTCCAGGTGATTGGAAATTGGTGGCGAGTCAGTATCAGGATGCGATCGCGCTGATGCAACAAATACGGCGAAAAAGCCCAGAATTTGCGATCGCTCAAACCAAAATCACGGAATATCGCCGCCAAGTTAAATATGCCCAACAGCAAGCTAATCCTCGTCCTGTTGGAGTTAGAGAACCTCAGAAAATAGTAGTTGTTGTTCCCCAGAGAGAAACCACACCAAAGTTCACTTTACCTCCTATAGAAAAAACAAAACCGTTATCACCAAAGCCAGGTTTGCCGTCATCAGCAGTGGTGATTCCCGATGAAGCAGTATTTACAGCGCCGATAAAAAGGCGAATTGGTGGCACGCCAATTGTGGAAGTCACTTTCAATGGCCAGCAACAATTTGAGATGATTGTCGATACGGGAGCAAGTGGCACTGTCATCACCCAAGAGATGGCTAATGCTTTGGGAATCGTCACAGTGGGAAAAGCTAAGGCAAACACCGCGAGTTCCAGAGCGGTAGAATTTCCTGTGGGCTATGTGAATTCGATGGCTGTTGGCGGGGTAATAGTGAATAAAATACCAGTAGCGATCGCAGGTGCGGAACTAGAAACTGGACTTTTAGGACATGACTTTTTTGGCAACTACGATGTCACCATTAAGCGTAATGTCGTAGAGTTTCGCCCGCAATTGCGATCGCAAATCAATTCCCCAGAAACTCAACTAACTGCTCCAATTTCGTCCAAGCTGCCCCACTTTGTAGGATATCCTTAGCAATTTTAATGCCTTGGGCGTGATCTAGGAGTGCGATCGTACCCGCTACTTGCAGCGCCAACGACGCATTCAACGCTACAGCATCCTGTTGCGCCTGAGTTCCCTTACCTTGGAGTACAGCCTTGAGAATCAGTGCATTCTCTTGAACATCTCCACCCCGAAGCATACCTATGGAAGCAGGCGTTAAATCTAAATCTAGGGGATTAATAGTAGTTAACTGTACTTCTCCGTCTGATAAAACCGCCAAGTCAGTTTCATCTCCTAACCCAGCCTCATCAAGTTTTTCTCGCCCATGCAGCACAATCGCCTTTTCCTTACCCAAATTTTGTAAAGCTTCGGCAACAGTTGCCAAAAGTTTGGGAGTAAATAAGCCCACCACTTGCCCAGTAGGACGCAAGGGGTTTACTAACGGCCCAAGCAAATTAAAAATTGTTCGCACTTTCAAAGTCCGCCGTAATGACGCAACCGCCTTGAGCGCTGGATGCCAACCAGGAGCAAATAAAAAAGTGATCCCGACTTCTTGTAGTGCTGCTTGTACTTTTTCACTAGAGGCACTCAAGTTTACACCCAAGGCTTCCAATACATCTGCACTTCCTGTGAGACTTGATGCTGAACGATTGCCGTGTTTAGCAACGGGTACGCCAGATGCAGCGGCAACAAAAGCAACCGCTGTAGAAATATTAAAGGTTGATGACCCATCTCCACCAGTGCCACAGGTATCTATTACAGTGCTAAGTGTTGATTTCTGAGTGCTGAGTGGCGAACATTGAGATTGTAATACTTCAGCCATACCAGTCAACTCGTCGGCAGAAATGCCTCTAAAGTTCAGCGCTGTTAAAATAGCTCCTGATAACTCTGGAGGAACTTCTTCACTGAGCCAACCTTGCATCAATTCAGCAGATTGAGTACGAGACAATGATTGTCCATCTATTAATTGTTGCAGCAGAATATACCAGCTAGCAGAGAATTCTTGAGCAGGGATTGGGGAAGTTGTCATAGCTAAGGTTTGTGTGTTGTAGCTATATTGAGAGCTATGGGAGTTATACTACCGGAAAATTGGAAGCTATCAAAGTTAGATTTAAATCTCAAGGCTTAATTGCAAAGCTGGATTAGCAAGGTTTTGATTTGGTGCTTTATTTTCCAAATAAAGTTTAACTTCGTAATTAGTAATGAATAACTCTTTTCCTTTAGCCGCACCACTCTGCTTATAGTTATTCATCCCATACTGTAATTCCCATTCGGAAATATTAGCCCATTGAAAATTTTCTCGAATTTGCTGTGAGTTGTCGTAGGTAATTAACCAGCGATGATGACATTGTTGTAAAAGGTTAGCAAATCTCTGATGTTCAAAAGAAGTGTGCAAGTCACCATCTTTACCGTATAGTTTTGATTTTGTAGCACTAAAATATGGTGGATCTAAAAATATAAATACATCTTCTCCTTCTGATTTTAATAGATGGCTATAATCTAAATTAGTAATTTGGACATTTTTTGATAAGATATTTTCTAACTTTTCAAGTCGTTCTATTGAAGAATCAGTAAATCTTTTATGAAAAGCTTCTTGCGAAAAACCACCTGATTCTACAGTTCCAGAAAAAGTAATTCTATTGAGTACGAAAAAACGAACGGCTCTTTCTAAATCAGATAATTTATTGACATCTATACTGGTCAATTCTGTAAAGAGTAATTTGCCATCTGTATATTTGACTTTAATATGTCGAATTTCTTTAACTAAGTGAGCTATATCAGATTGAGCAATTTTCCAGAATAAAAAAAGTTCGCGGTTTAAATCGTTAATCCAAATTTTGATATCAGGAAACTTTTGTCTTAAATAAATGAATACAGAACCACCACCCACAAAAGGTTCTCGAAATTCCGAAAAGCTTTCTGGTAAATATTCAGATATTTGATTTATAGCTTTCGACTTACCACCAGGATATCGTAGAGGACTTTTAATCATAAAAACCAAAAATTATAATGTTTACAAATTGCCGGATACTTCTATTTTAAGTTTATGATTATTTTGCGCTTCTAAAGCCAATTTTTTGATAACTAATTTTTGATTTGTATTAAAAATTTTAATATTAGTTACTAAAAAATATTCTAGTTCTTCTGCTGATGCATCTGGAAAAATAATAGAACCAACAACATTATTACCTGTGAGTTTTAGCTTAGTAAAAAATAATACTTCTTGACCATTTAGTATTAAAGAATCTAAATTAGAAAATAAAATTAGCTTGAATAAACCATCTTTAATATCAGGGAGCTTTGGCAAAGATCCTGTTGAAGTATTTTTTGACTCTTGTATAACATACATATTGTTCTCAAATATTATCTCATCAGGAGTCAAATAGTAAATTCCGCCAAGATAGTTTTCAATACTAAAAGTTGCTTTTAATCCATCCGTTAAATATTCTAGCTTATGAGAAGTCAACGCTTCTCTCTTACTAGCTCTCTGAGAACCTTTAAGAGAAATATTCTTAAATTCATCAAACTGTTCTCTGATTTTATATAAATATTTATCTGAGCCTTCTCGTGAGTGAGTTATTACTCCACTTTGATTAGAAATAGAATCATAAGAATCTAGAGCTTTTTCAAAAGTTTGTGTAAATCTTTCTTCAAATAGATTTTTGTTCCAATGAAGTGCGCTTTGATGATATGCTAATATTTCACTAATTTGAAACTTAACAAAATCATCAGAAAATTTCTGATTACTCAACCTATTCTTATTAATGTGGCTCTTTTTGGTACTTTTTTTTGCTGTTTCGTAATAAGCAAGTACTATATAGATATTAAGCAAATTCATCCAAGAAATTGTGGAGTATTGAATCTTATCTATATCGCCATCTTTGCCCTCATCTTTAATCACCGGGATAATAGTTATTTTTTTCGATGAATTATATGTATTATAAATTCTGGGAAATGGATAACTTTTGCTTCTCTTAGGAGATACCCATTTTGAATAAGCAATTTCAGTTGTAGGTGACTTTATTAATCCATAACCCCTTTCTTTATTGACATCAAATACATCTAAACTAATCCTACTTAAATTCTCATTCAAGTAAGTTTTGTAGGTTACACCCTGGATAAATCCTGTAAAATGCAGAATTTCTGTCATTTCTTCAAACTTTTCTTAATATTTGTCTTTGCCAGAGTTTAGCTTAACCTGGCTATTAAAGCATACAAATAACTAAGCAAGAGTTAAGTAAACCTGCCATCATAAAAGTACGCATCCGTAATATATAGTTGCTAACTAAATTTTATATCGAGCTTATGTTGCATTTTCGTAAAAGTCTGTTACATTACTTTACAGGCAGTTATAACTGTAACAACATAAAAGCTCGGAGTATTATTTATGGCAGACGTTAAGAAGACTACGCCTTCGGTTTCAGAAGATCCTAATGCTTTGCGCTGGGGCTTCACTCCTCAGAGCGAAAACTGGAACGGTCGTTTTGCAATGATTGGCTTTTTATCTGCTGTTGCACTTGAAGTGTTTTCTGGTCAAGGAATTTTACACTTCTGGGGCATCCTTTAGATTTAAACGTTTTTACCTTCATTAGATTATGAGGCAAGGCGGGGATTAGTAAAATTGTCTGCCTTGCCTCATAATCTCAAGAATTAGAAAATTTGCCAGCAGCTAGCGTGATGAGCGAAATATTACACGCCCTGGAGATTCTTCTTGATTAATTCGCGCATATACTCGAAGACAAGTTAAGACTTCGCTAGGAATACCGCCACAGTCTAGCTGTAAGTCATCTTTGGATAAAGCACAGATATCTGCATAAAGCCCCGATAATTGGCGAATTCGCACTTCATTACCTGCATTAATAGCTTCATCAGCGACTTTCTTCAGGATGCGCCGTGATTCATGTTGTAGCTTTCCCCACCAAGAATAGCGTTCAGCCGGTGGTACGAATACTAGGGAATGTATCGCTTCGTCCATGTCAATCCAGGCACGGAGAATTGACAGGGGATCGGTGTTTTTTTCTGCTTTTTGGGTGCGTTGGAAGCGATCGCTTAAAGCATCAATATATTGATCGCGCTGTTCTGATTTAGAGTGTAAGGAAACGACATCGAAGCTAAAAACGCTCTTTAAAGCGTGATGTAAATCTGGGTCTATTTCGATAAAATTCATATATAAAAATAGGAATGCTGCTGGTAAATCGAATGCATTTCCTTGAGGATTTTGAGGATTTGAAAGTGCTTGCTGATACAAGCTCAATCCCTGTGTTTGAACAGTACCACTAAGTCCGGGGTAGATAATTTCGTCGCGGATAAAGGGAAGCTGAAAGAGATTAGAATTATCTGCGATCGCACCAACTTTTTCAGCCATATCCAAGGTACGCTGTTGCCAAGATGCAGCTAAATCCTCTGGGACTCGCAGCAGTTTGCGTTGAATCTCATTCCACAAATCTGAGTCTGTTTGGCTTTGCAATTGGGAATTACCCAGATAATAACTGAGTTCTGAGTCAGAATTAAAAGCTTCTCGAAGGTGATTTAGTTTTAACTCATCTGGCGGATCTTCCCAACCAGTATTTTGCTGTGGGGGTGAAGGTTCCAACAGGTTATGAAGTTCTTGCAGCACATCATCGCATACCTTGGCTCCTGGATCTAGTGGAAATTCTGCGCGAGCCTGATTCAAAGTAGTCTCTAGCCCATACAGACTAAACCGCAGTAACCGGGCTAACTCCGAGTTTTTTATTTCTAATAGCTGATGCAAGTGCTGCATAAATATCACCTCCAAATATTTTCATAGTGAATTAAACTTGGCAAACCTCTGCGCCTCTTTGCGTTTACTCCGCGCCCCTACCCTGCGGGAAGGCGTTTGCGTAGCGTCTCCAAGAGTTGTGCCTATGCGTTTAAAAATATTATTTTTTTAACGCAGAGGTTTAATGCAAGAGTTAATGTATGCCGCAAAATGGATCGCGTTCTTTATCAACTTCATTAGGTTGTAACTCTAATTCAGCACGATAAATACATCCTTCTTCCTTCAAACATTCTTGATTTTGTGATGTCCAGTAAGGGACTTCACCAGCGTGCATCCTTAGAATACCTTGATCGTCGAGAGTTACACGATATTGGCAAGGGTAATCGGTAGTTACATCTGGTTTACTGAGTGCGCCAATTCTTATCCATTTTTTGCTGTTGGTTTGGGCATCTGTTTGATAAACATAGAAGGTGTGCTGGCCAGTTTGTGGGAAGGGAGGTAAAGGATTACTAATTAACCCAATTCCTGGTTGCGTCACTCCATCGCGGAGATAGTGAAATTTGTGAAACGTTCTACTACCATCATTTCCTACTTCAAATACAAGATGATAGGCATCTGGTTGATCTACGGTTGCTGACTCAATAACATTGACGGCAATATCACCATCATTCAAGTCTTTATTGAAGCGTTCCACAGCAATATTCCAGTTTAATTTACCATCAGCAAATAGCGCTGAACTTTCTGAAACTACCGATTCTAAATCAATACCAGAAATATCAATTAAATAATGGGGATTTCCCTGACAAAGCAAAACATTAAATTCGAGAGTTTGGTCAATCTCAAACTGAACTTTGATTTTTTTCAGAAACTCTGCTTCTTGCATACCCAGTTTATTCATGAGGTTTTTGCCGTCAAAGCTTCCCCATAGTCGTAAATCTCCTTCCTCGTAATCTTGACGGTAGATAATGTTAGTTAATTGTATGCCTTGCCAATGAGTACGAACTTTAGCAACAGTTTCCCAAGGTGCGAGTTGATAGAGTTCTTGTCCAGCTTTGAATATAGTTAGTAAATCGTTGCTTTGGGTTTTGCGTTTGAAGTTGCAGGGCAAATAATAAAATAGATTTTTGACATCAATTTCTAGCTGGTTGGCTCCCTTACGCAGCAAGCTTTTAGACTCTTCTGGATCGAATCTCAATCTTCGTAACTTTTCAGCATAACAAGCACCGGCGGAGGTGGCTAATTTGGTAAATTCCAAGACAAAAGTAATCCGTTCTGGATTCCAGACAAAATATGGAGACTTACTAAATTCTTGGTAAATTTGGCGCTGTACTATGTCTAAATTACAAGTTTTACCAGACAAAATTAACCAATCAACTTTTTGGGAATTCCAACAATCTTTGGTGAGATCGTCGGGACGCAAACGACTTTCCATTAATCCTTTGGCAATTCCGATCGCTTCTTTAATTCCAGATGCGGCGGCTCGTTCAAATTGCTGATTATCTAGGGTGATGCAGATGTTATTTGGATCTTGGACTTGCAATTTAACGGCGCTTTGGGTAAGCAATTCAGAAATTTGCTGCTCAGAAAGTGTGAAGGTTAATAGAGAATTCTCTGCTGGTGGTTTTTGCCCAAGTTTCAGTTTAGCGGCTTCTGCATGATCCCAGAGAATATAAAAGGATTGCAGACGTTGGGGTGCTTGTTGCCAACGGGTGGGCAATACTTTCTCGGCAGTATCTAAGGCATCTTTGTAAGCAATATCGCCTTCTGGATTTTCTCTATCCAGACATTTTAAAAGACTGCCAATTTTGAATTTACCTTGTTCTAAGAAGCGCTCGTTTAACTCGGAGTTAATTAAATCTTCTAGCTTTTCGTTTTCAATACCACCTGTTGTTACTGCTGCCAATAAAAAGTCTGCGATCGCAACTTTTAATAATCTGAAAATTCGCAGTGTAATTAACTCACCACCTAGCTGTAAATGACCAGATGAACCTAATAGTTTGGGAGTAAGTTTATAGTAACGTCCTCCTAAACCTCGGTCTTCATAATCAGCAAAAGCTGGGGTTTTATCTTCTAAAGTCAATTCAATTAAAGCTAAGTCTGTAGTTCCGCCGCCGATATCCAAGACGAGAACATTTTGTGACCATTTGTTTCCTACTTGGCGACAACGGGTTTTAAATGACTCGATCCCAATGTTGAGATTACCGCCAAATTCTCGCCATAAAAAGAATATTGCCACAGAAACGGCTTCATCATAAGCAGTTTGCACATCATCGATCCCCAACTGCTCAACCAGTTCTCTAACTTCTTTACGAACAACTGGTGGTGCGACAGTGGGATAAGTGACAACTGCTGTTAAAAAATCTCCTTCAGAAAATCTGCGTCGTGCGTGTTGGCGGTAATCTTCAGTTAACTCGATTAAATGCGCCCAAGCAGATTGGATTAGCTGATTTGCAGTAATTGTTTCTTCTTCGCCATCTAAAATAACTGAAAACGATCGCTCCTGACCAAAATAGCGTTTGGGTGAATGGTGAAACCTGCTGATAATTTCCTTTAAAGAACCGCTTGTACCTTGAGCGATCGCTTTTTTTCGGTTATCTCTAGCTTCCCTACCCATCCGCAGTTTTAAATCCCCTAAGTGCGAAATTTCCGACTCACTGGGAATTTCCGTATCGCGGCGATCGATATCCAGCACAACTGGGATCAGATTTTGCGACTCTAAGGTAGGGACGCGGAACACCTCATGATAAATTTGGTAAAGTTTTTTGCTGACAGCCCGGCGGAATCTCTCGCTGTTTCCTAAAGAAAGTTCAATTTGGCGAATTGCTTCCAAAAATCGCTCTTTATTATCACTTTCAAATACTTCACTCAATCGGCTGGGTTCTATCTCTAAATTTTTGCTAATTTCTGTGATAAACTTTGCCCAATCATCAGCGCTGACATCTGGTAAAGCCACTGAGGCGGGAGAACTGAGCCATTGCGATAAGCGATCGCGCAACCGCATCTCTTGTTCTTTGGGTAAAATTTCTGCGATCGGTACTTCAATTGGATCGAAAAGTGTCACTGTCGAATTCGACGTGCCAAAATCTAAAGCAAACCATCCTGGAAATCTTTTTTGTTGTTTTTCGCTTGCTTCTTGCTCGCTATATTTGTTGAGTTGAAAAGGGTTCATTATAGTATCACTTTCTGTTGTTTATTTTATAGCTGGCTAAAAACTGTAATGTTCTATCATAAAATTACAAATTTAGAGAATCATTGCGGTAAAAACTTTTAATTTTTGGTCTTGTACCACTAATTCTTTTTAGCACTGGCTTTTTTATTTGGCACGATATCTACGCCTACGCTTTTATATGAAAGGACGTAGGTGTAGCTCAAACTAGGTATTGCTATGAAAATTACGGTAGTTACTAAGTTGATGTTGAAGACTCTTGCTCAGTTGCAAGTCTTACTTGTTCAATAGTTAAATCAAGTAACTGGGCAACCTCTTCCATCGACATACCACGAGCTAAGAACCGAGATACAAGTTCAAGTTTTAGTTCTTCTCGTCCCTCTTGTTTAGCTTCTTGATAAACCCTAGTTTCTTCTAACTTAACTCCTAACATTGCTTCTACCTCTTCACGGCTTAAGTTTGCGAATTTATAAACTGCAATATCTCGACGCGATCGCGTCATGTCAAATCAAAATCGTCTGAGGGAGAAACAGCCGCCATTTCAGAAATAATCTGCAACCAAGTAGGAATTTGGATCTCAGATGGCAATTCCCCAGCTGCCAAATATCTTAGCAAAGTTTCTTTTTTTGAAAGGTTTTGCAGACTAGGAATAATTTGATCCAAAATACCTTCTAGTTCGGAATTAATTTGTTGATTAACTTCACTAACATACTGCACAAGATGGAGGCTGGCACTAGCAGTAATTTCATCTCGCAGTCGCAGTACTAAAAGTTGGTGATTGCTGGATCTAGGTAAACCTTGGCTTTTCTCTGGTGCCCAATCAAATATTTGACCGACGTTGTGTTTATCGTCTTGACGTGCTAAGGGAAAGATAATTTCGGGTGCAACGGTTTTGTCTTTACTACTGATTTCAGCGATAATTGCTTCTTTCCATTCGTTAGGGTCGCATCCTAGTAATAATTTGTAAAAGAGATCGGCATCTTCAAAACCAAATTTTTCTTCGATTTCTTGTTCCATTTCTGGGTGGAAAAATGCCTGCAATTGTTCGCGTTCTGGGGCTATATAATTTGATAATTGGTTCAACAAATCTACCACGGCTTGATGGATGCGATCGCGGGCAAAATCTTCTACTTCTTTAACGGTTTTCTCAAATACTGGATAAAAATCATCGCTCTTAGTCGGAAGGGAAGTATTTACGCGGTTTCCCCGATCGAATAATTTCCCGGCTGCACCTTTAGATTCTGCCAGAGCGATCGCTCCATTATTAGCTTTGTTGAAGAGTAAAGTCCACTGGTTCCAATTGAGGATTCTAAAGGTGAGTTCGTCTTTTACTACATCGCTGACGACAACACCGCGTCGGTCTTTTAGTGGTTCTTTGCCGATATCTTTTTGGAAATTTCTGTAGATTTTATCCAAGCTTTCGACCACAAAGCGCAATTCGATAAAAGCGGGATTATCGCCTGTGGGGATACCTTGCTCGTGAATTTCATCTATGATGTCTTTCAAGTGATCTTGTTGCTGACTCACCACATCAGCAGCTCTTTTAGTATCTTCATGAAGTTGCTTCAGACCATGAGTAGCTACGTGGGTTTGAATCAATTCCCGCAGCTTACTAAGTCCGCCATCTTGACTAAAGTAACCCAACTGTCTGCCCAAATAGCTACGGGTGTTAGATTCTATCAGCCGTTCACTTAATAGCTCCCATTTCTGTTGTAGCCGTTTAGACCGGTCTAGGTAATCAGGATAGTCTAGGTTAGCTAAAAATTCTGGTGAGCCTGCTTTGACTGTAGTAGAACGTTTTGCTAATTCAGCCAGTCCCAACAGTGGCGACAGTAAAACGATGCGGTCTTTTTGGGTTGTAAATGCTGCTGCACCGTCAATTGTAGTTTGCAGAACTTTGAGTTTTTGGAGAACCGTTTCCTCTTCTAAATGGCTATCTTCAATCAGATGGTCAAGTTCTCTTTCGCCACCCTCGCTATCTAAGGGTAGTTGATCGAAGCGACCCACACCGACAAGAATTAAATCTTTCAGGTCTTGGCCCGGTCGCTGCTGCTGCATCATCGTGAAGATTTTATTGGCGCGATCGCTCCCAGGAGATTTACCATTGAGCAATACCAAAATTGTCTGTACTTCTGCCAATTCTCGCAGTGACAAAAAGGTATCCCTAGCACCCGAATTAGCAGCCCCCAATCCCGGAAAGTCAATGAGAATAAATTTAGCTGCATCTGCAAAATCCCAAATTTCCCGTGAGATTTTCACATCGATATCTACGCGGCGGATTAGTGGGAAACTGTTTTGCAATAACTTTGTTGGTAGCCTCTGGGGTGGACTCGGTAATCGGATATGTGCTGGGGGTAGATCCTCAAATTTCAGAGTTTGGATTGCCATTGGCTGTTCAACGAGCTGTAGCCCCTCGCGGGCGGTAGTAGCATCAATTTGGTAGTGCCCACCACACATAACCTCCCCATAAGCTTGATAAGCCCGCAGGAATAATACCAACTCCCGGAGTAAATAACGTAGCTCTAAATTGTTACTGCTATTCCACGCTTCTTCACACCAGCTAATAATATCGTTGCCAGAGTTGAGTTTCGATACTGGTATCGGAGGAAGCCCTGCTGCTGTTGTTCGTTTATTGGCTTCCCCTAGCATGAAGCGTAGACACTCATGTACGCCTTCATGAGAAAGATATTCTACTGTAAAGTTACTTAATTGCGTCGTTGCAAAATCGTCTTGCGGGATAATATGGATGGCGGTAACATTACCTGTAGTGGGGTTTTCGCTGACAGGCAAAGCATCTGCATATCCAATTAGACTGCCTAAAAGTAAGGTTTTTCCACTACTAAATTCCCCCATCACCCCAATTTTGACAGGCGAAGTTGCCAGGTCTACAGTTTTCTGGGCAGCCGATCGCAAACGAAGAAGACAGTCATCAAGACTAGCTGGAACCCAATCTTCTTGTTTAGAAGGGTACTGGGGCACAGAATCTATCTTTCGGAGGATGAATTCGCCGTACTCCTTAAAACGGCCCAGTTTATCTGGTTCCATAAAGTAGTTTCCGCCTAACATTAATTTCTGTGAGCTTTATAACATATAAAATGCGATTACCAGCAATTGTTGCAACCAGTTGATATCACATTTAGCATTTCTCTCATTTAATTTGCGATTTTGCTATAGCAATCCTAAATCATTCGTGAGATTTGTTCTCTTTTTCTTGGCGTACTTCTCTACAAGATACTGTGCGTAACTGTACGAGTAATCAAGCTACATTGTAGTATTTCGTAGAGAGATAGTTTGTCATCACTTAGATTTCTCATCATTCACATAGGATTGCTATCTAAGCCATTTTGACTAGTCAAGACTATTTTGAAAAATTGAGTTTTGTTGGTAACAATAAAAAAGAATACATTCATCATTATCCAAAATTACAAATAAATAAAGTTGATTTTTATACCACTAATCAGATAGTAACTGCTTAATACAGATGTGGCTATCAAACTCTTTTATACCCACTGATTTTAAGCAAGATAGATCCATCAGCCAGATTTTAATTCATGCTGAATTCTTCTTGATAAAAAATCAATATTTATTTTGGATAAAATTCTTGATTATTGTGAATTTCTTATAAAGATGTAAATGTGTTGCAGAAACTCATATAGTTTTCGTAAAGCTAAATCAGATTTTTGAGCAATGCAATTACATAGCTAAGATGAATTTATCAGTGATTTTAAAAATAAACAAAGTCAAAAAAGTCAAACAAGCTACCTGATATATAGATAATTTAAATTTGATAAGAAATGCTGAAGTTATCATTAAGATTAACTTCAACATTTTTTCAATTTATTTACAGTAAAAGAGGAATTGCTGGGCATATAAAAATAAATAAAGTATTAAGATCGTTAGAAGGTTTGCATAAACAAGATTATATCCATGTATTAAGAAGTCATATTTTCAGCATATTACCTTAATAATTTAGGCAGAGCAGGCAGGGAAAAGTGTTTTCTAAAAAGGTGCAGAGCTACGTTAAACAAATCATAGTTGAAGAGGAAAAAATACAACAGGATGAAAAAGTATTTTGCCAGCAGGCGGAAATTGCTCCTTTAATGATTTGGATGTCTGGATGCAATGCACTTTACTGTTACTTCAATTCTAATTGGCTGAAATTCACTGGAACACATCTAAAAACAGCCGTGTCTGCATCTGCGCGAGAAGAGGAAATAGGCAATATTTGGACTGGCAGCGTCCATCCAGAAGATAGACAGCGATGCGAAGATATATACCTGAGAGCATTTGCGACGCACAATTCCTTCCAGAGACAATATCGCCTGCGTGGATCTGATGGCGAATATCGCTGGATTTTAGATACAGCCGCGCCACGATTTGCAGCAGATGGTAGCTTTCTCGGTTACATCGGTTATTGTGTCGATCTAACAGAAGTACCGATAGGGATAAGTCAACCTTCCATAACAGAAAGCTGCTCGCTATCTACAAATTTTTCTCGCCGTATACGTAAAATTACAGAAGAGCAACTGCAAGCTGAAATTACCAAACGCCAAGCAGTTGAATCACATTTACGCCAAAAAACATCAGAATTTGCAGCGATTTTGCAAGTACTTCCTGATTCATACTTTCGTCTTGATGCTGATGGAAGTATTCTGGATTACAAGCAAGGGTTGATAGAGAGTCTATATATTCCACCAGGAGACTGCCAGGGCAAGAGTTTGCGAGAATGCTTACCGACTGCTGTAGGCGATCGCTTCCATCAAGCAATAAATCAAGTACTTGAAACTCAACATGAAGTCAGTTTTGCATATACCTTACCGCTACCAGCAGAAAACAATAATTTTGAAGCTAGGTTATTACCATTACCAGACCAACAAATCATAGTTCTTATCCGCGACACCAGCGACAACATCCAAGCAGCCTTAATAGAAAGTGATGCCAAGTTCCGCAGCATTGTAGAAAACGCCAATAACGTTATTTTTGCGGTGACACTTGAAGGAATATTTTCTTACGTTTCTCCTAACTGGACTGAGATTTTTGGGCATGAGGTTGCAGAGGTTGAAGGCAAATCTTTTATTCCCTTCATACATCCTGACGATGTGCATATCTGTGCCGACTATTTCCAAAGAATTTTGACAACAGGCAAAAAACAAGAGGCAATTGAATATCGAGTTAAACACAAAAATGGTAATTGGCGATGGCATACAAGCAACTCATCTGCTATTAAAGATGCTAATGGAAATGTTTTGTACTTCGTTGGTATTTGCTATGACACTACTAACCGTAAAGAAGCAGAAATAGCACTTAGAGAAAGCGCCCAGCGAGAAGGACTCCTCAATCGTCTTTCTAATCAGATTCGAGCTTCTTTGGATCTCAATCACATTGTGGAAACCGCAGTGCAGGAGATTCATAACTTATTTCAGATCGATCGCTGCGCCTTCCTTTGGTATCGGCAAGACGCTGATGTACCATACTGGGAAAAAGTATATGAGGCGAAAAGTTCCTTTTTACCATGTCTACAGAACCAACAAGAAGCAACTCATGCCGAAATCAAACTAATCGCAGCCAAAACCTTGAACGGAGAAATCATCCGCATTGATGATACTGAGACTGTGGGCGATTCCATAGCACAGCAATTTTTGCAGGATTTTGGTTTCACTGCCTTTATGGCGCTGCCTGTACACACTCAATCTGGCGAAATTGGTGCATTTAGCTGTGGTTATTGTAGTGGCTTTCGCCCTTGGCTGAACAACGAAGTAGAGTTACTACAAGCAGTTACAGTTCAACTAGCGATCGCTATTGACCAAGCTAAACTTTACACCCAAAGTCGCATCACCGCTCAAACAGCCCAAGACAAAGCCCAACAACTAGAAGCAGCACTGCTAGAACTTCAACAAACTCAAACGCAACTGATTCAAACTGAAAAAATGTCCAGTTTAGGACAATTGGTTGCAGGTATTGCCCACGAAATCAATAATCCCGTTAATTTCATCTACGGCAATATTAGCCACGTCCGTGAATATACCAAGGATTTGTTGCACTTAGTAGAACTTTTTCAACAGAGTTATTGCCCACCAACACCAGAGATTAATCAACAAATCAATACCGTTGATTTAGACTTTCTCAAGCAAGATTTACCCAAAATTCTGGAGTCTATGAAAATGGGAGCCGAACGCATTCGGCAGATTGTCCTATCTTTACGCAATTTTTCTCGCCTTGATGAAGATGGTACAAAGGCAGTAGATATTCATCAAGGTATGGATAGCACTTTGCTGCTATTGCAAAATCGCCTAAAAGCCAAACCAGGACATCCCGAAATCCAAGTAATCCGAGACTATGGCAATCTACCACCAGTAGTATGTCACGCTGGACAGATGAATCAGGTGTTTATGAATCTGTTGGCAAATGCGATCGATGCTTTAGAAGAGTCATACGCTGCGGAAAGGCGTTCGCGTAGCGTCTCCAAGAGTTGCGCCTATGTCAATAGTCATACGCTGCGGAAAGGCGAAGCGTTTATGTCATTAGTAAACAACACTGAACAAAGGACAAATGACCAAGGACAAATGACTTCTCCACAAATTCGCATTCGCAGCCTCATTCGAAAAGACCATGTAATCATTAGGATTACTGACAATGGCCCAGGTATGAGTGAGGAAGTACGCAAACGCTTATTTGACCCCTTCTTCACGACAAAACCTGTGGGTAAAGGCACAGGTATGGGATTATCAATTAGCTACCAAATTATAGTCCAAAAACACGGTGGCAACATCCAGTGTATTTCAGCACCAGGAGAAGGTGCCGAGTTTGTTGTGATGATTCCACTAAAGCAAGAACCCTCAACGTAGATATCAAACAATAGAGATATGAGCGAAAAAACGTAGAGACGTAGCAGTGCTACGTCTCTACAAGGGTTCTGGATAACGCATATTTAATTTCTAGAGATATCTAATTTTAATCAAAGCTTAATTTAAACTTAACCTAATAGTTGTTAACTTAAGATTAACTCACTTTTTGCTGCAACATTTGAACCCCCTCAATAGCCTAAAATTTACAGGAATTGGGGGGATTATCTCTTTTCGTATAGGGAATTAGGTTGGAAAAACGTTGTAATGGTAGTACTATGTTTGCGTAGGCGTAGTCCAACCCAGATAATGTATACAACTATCTGCACCTACGTACCTGATAAAAAAATCCCTGAGTAAAAATAATATAGAAGGCTGGGATGATACAACCCCAAAGTCAAAATAGTATCACCTACACACGTGTTATCCACCTAAGTCATGTAATTGACGTAGATATTCCCCAATGGTCTGGAGATCCCACAGTAGAATTTGAGACTGTGGCTGAACTAAATAATGATGGTTATTACCTGCGGCGTTTCTCCTTGGGGGAACATAGCGCTACCCATATCAACGCCCCTAACAGTTTTCATAGTTATGCTGTGGGAATTGACCAATACCCAGCCCAGTCTTTGGTTGTACCTGCGGTAGTTATAAATATTTGCCAAGCCACAGCAGTTAATCCTGATTATGCCCTGACTATTGCTGATGTTTTGGCTTGGGAAGAAGAATACGGTGAAGTTTCTAGTGGCTGCGTAGTTATATTGAATACTGGTTGGCAGAAAAAGTGGTTTGATAAAAGTGCATTCCTCAATCATGATGCTCAAGGGATTCCCCACTTTCCAGGATTTGGCAGCGATGCCACTCAATTTTTACTTGATAAACGGCAAATAATTGGTGTAGGAATCGATACTCATGGTGTAGACCCAGGACAAGATAACAGTTTTGCGATTAACCGCTTGGTATTGGAAAAACCGCGCATTGTGTTGGAGAATCTAACAAATTTGGATCAACTGCCACCGAAAGGTACTACTCTAGCGATCGCACCTCTAAGATTACGTGGTGGTTCTGGTTCTCCTGTGGGCGTGTTGGCCTTTGTGCCTTAATTTTTATATCGATATTTGCTTATCGCGCCAATTTCCTAAACTTGAGGATAACCTAGAAAGCAAGCAAACTTAATACACAAGTTTCAGTGGATCATCGGAGATTTTCAAAATGACAACTCCGCTATCTTGCCGTAATTATATAGACGGTCAATGGTTGAGTGCTGTAGGAGAAGCAACCCTAGAAAGTCGCAACCCTGCCGACAAAACCGAAGTCGTGGCCACATTTCCCCGTTCTCAAGTTAAAGATGTAGATACAGCGGTAGCCGCAGCCCGTAAAGCCTACCACAGTTGGCGCAAAGTCCCGGCCCCAGCCAGAGCAGAATACATTTTTCGCGTTGGGGAAATATTACTCCAGCATAAAGAAGAACTTGCCCAATTAATCAGTCGGGAAATGGGTAAACCCTTGACGGAAGCTAGGGGAGATGTCCAAGAAGGTATTGACTGCGCCTTTTACAGTGCTGGCGAAGGAAGGCGACTATTTGGGCAAACTACACCCTCGGAAATGTCCAATAAATTTGCCATGACTGTGCGGATGCCCATCGGAGTCTGCGCCTTAATTACTCCCTGGAATTTCCCTGTGGCAATTCCTTGCTGGAAAGCTATGCCAGCTTTGGTGTGTGGCAATACAGTCATCCTCAAACCGGCTGAAGATACTTCCGCCTGTGCAACTAAATTGATTGAAATTTTTCAACAAGCAGGTTTACCACCAGGAGTAATTAACTTGGTGCATGGTGTGGGAGAAGAGGTAGGGAAAGCTTTAGTTGAGCATCCCAATGTTGATTTAGTATCCTTTACCGGTTCCTCAGAAACAGGTGCTTTTGTCGGTGCGACTTGCGGACGCACTCACAAGCGTGTCTGTTTGGAAATGGGTGGTAAAAACGCTCAAGTGGTGATGGAAGATGCCGATTTAGAACTTGCTCTTGATGGTGCAGTGTGGGGAGCATTTGGCACAACTGGGCAACGGTGTACGGCTACCAGTCGGCTGATTTTGCATCGTGATATCAAGGAAAAATTTACTGCTATGCTTTATGAGCGTACTAGTAAGTTACGCTTGGGTGCTGGCATTGACTCTGATACAGATATTGGCCCGATTGTCAACGAAAAGCAACTTCAACAGGTGAGCAAGTATTTGGATATTGCTCGTGAAGAAGGAGCAAAAGTTTTAATTGGTGGAGAAATCGCTAGTGAAGGCTCGTTGAAAAACGGTTACTTCTTTCAACCAACTATTTTGGATGATGTAACTCCTGATATGCGAGTTGCTCGTGAGGAGATATTTGGGCCAGTGGTGGCATTAATTGAGGTTAACTCCTTTGAGGAAGCGATCGCAATTCTCAACGATAGCAATTATGGTCTTTCTTCTTCAGTTTACACCCGCGATATCAATCGGGCTTTTACTGCCATGCGCGACATCGAAGCAGGTATCACCTATATTAACGGCCCCACTATTGGCGCAGAGGTACACTTGCCCTTTGGTGGTGTGAAACAAACCGGTAACGGACACCGCGAAGCTGGAACTACTGCTTTGGATGTTTTCACAGAATGGAAAAGTGTTTATGTTGACTTCTCTGGAAGTTTGCAACGCGCTCAGATAGATAATCGCAGTTAATTATCTGCAAATACTTTTGGGTTAAGGCTTGATTATCCCTAACTCTCCTTAAATTTGAATTCATTCTGCTGCTTTAAAGCGTTGCAAACTCAGTGTATTTCCTCACTTCTGGAGGATGAAAAGTCAACAAAACTTAGAAGGTAATAGGTTTTATCTGACTTGTGCAGGTATAAAACTCAGATAATGAACTATCTCTAGCTGTGCAAAAGTTTGAGCCTGGGGTAGTTCATAGTAAATTTGGGTCAATTCCTTGTTGTTGTAATCTGGTTAAAAGTTCTTGAAGCTGCTGCTGAGTTTGTTCTAGCTGTTGTTGCTGTTGTGCGTTTATCTCTTCTGGAGTTTGGTATCTGTTACCATCTTGGTCATACCAAAACAGCCATTCTCGTGTTCTTCCTTGATAAGTACCCTGTTCTCGTCCAATCCCTAAACCAATTTCTGGCATCCAAATTTGATCGCCAAGTTGTAAAGTGTATTTACCTTCAACTAAGCGATAAACTTCTAAACGTTGACGCTTACGACGTAGCCGCGTTGGTGCATAAATGACGTAATATAAAATGCCTAATTGGGCATAATCTATTTTCTTTTGTTCATATTCGCCATTGTAGGTTTGAGAAACCACTTCTAAACCTAAAATGGGCGTAATCCCTTCTTCTTCCCAGAAAACGTAACTAGAACGTCCGTTTTCTCCAACAAAACGTTCAACACCTAAACTCAAAAACCCATCGGGGACTATAGCTGGTTGTAATGGTGTATAGTAAATTCCCATGTTGATACCGAAAAACCAGTCATCACGGGTTTGCCAAATCGAGGCTAAGATGGCTAACAATAAATTAGGAATTAATATTTGTAGTTCGTTATCCACAGGGATATCATCAGAATCTGGTAATTCCGCCGATGAAGGTAGGCAGTCTAAGGGATTGTAATTATACATACAGCACTTTTCGATTCATTAACCAAATCAAATAATCTGCTTTAATACAAGATAGCCACTATTTCGCATACCTGCTATGTCCGCCGACTACCTGACACCAGAACAACGTGCATTCATATCCCGATGTCGAGAAAAATGGCAACACATTGGACTATCTACCGAACCCATCAACCAACAACAGGCTACGGATGCAGTTCGAGCAATATATACTGCACTCGAACTTACTGAACCTGAAATAATTATCGTTGATAGCCCTAACGCTGGGTTCGAGTACATCTGGAATTTGCTCAAAGTTGATTCTCAGACAATTCTGGGTGATGCTATAAATAGTTCCCACTGGAGTAATATTTACAGTAAGTTGCAATCATATTTGCTCACGCGATTACCCGTCGATTTACAAACAAATTTACATTCTTTGTTTGACAATCATCTAGCAAAAGAATATGCCAAATTACTCCAAGATCAGTTAGAAATACAATGGGGAGATGTTTTGGAGGAACATTTTGGTAAACGCAATAGCCAGTTAATTAAAAATATCTTCTCTTCTTGTCGCAAACCGGAAATTTTAATTGCAGGATGCAGTTATTTTGACTTTTGTATTCAGAGTTTCAACTACCAGCAATTTGAAAACCAACTATTCATTTTAGAAGATTTTGTTAAAAATTGCGGCTGGACTTTCTTCTTTCAAAATATCGCGATTATTTCCAACCATTGCACCACAATTAATATTGATAGCAACAACCATCTCCACGGTGAAAATACACCTGCCGTAGCCTTTACAGATGGGTATAGCCTGAATGCACATCACGGTAAAATAACCCTACAACGCAAGCGTAAACTCGACGATCTCGCCTGGACAAAGTTATTTGAAAAAATGAACGCAGTCGAAATTGACTCTTGGGAAGAATACAAATTGTTACGTGTTGTTGAAGGAACTAATGTCCAGCCTAAGCAGTTTCTCAAAGTAATAAATCCAAATACGGGAGAAGTCCAGGTTTTTAGAGTGTCTATGCGGTTCATCTCTGCTATTGAGGCGGCACGCTGGATAAACCAACGCAAAACTTAGGAATCATGAGTGAGAATAAGCTATTTCATAATTATTTGTTGTTCGACAAAATTGTTCGACAAACTCAGAAAAATTTAAATTAAAGCTGATGCCAATACTGTGTTTGATTACCATTTCCCAAACACTGGCAATACTTAAGCAATTATCATTATTTTCAATTTGGTCTCGCAAGTTATTACTAATTCTTGGGTGCTTTCAGCCGCGCTAGTAGCGACTGTCAAATTTCCGAGTCAAGCGTTGGCTAGCAAATACCGCAGGCATCGCTGTTTGATACCATTTTTTCAGATTAACTTGAGTTCGACGGCTCTAAAAACCCCACTTCCATTCCTCTCCCCCACTCTTCGAGAGGCTTTGAAACCCTAATTTTTTCGTTATATTTCTGCCCCTCTCCGCCTCCAAGAGGGGTTGGGGAGAGGTTCATCGAACTCACGTTAGATTAGATGCAGAGTTGACGGGAGTGACTACAGGGTTGACGGGAGTGACTACAGGGTTGACGAAAGTCACTACAGGGTTGACGAAAGTCACTACAGGGTTGACGAAAGTCACTACAGACTTGACGAAAGTCACTACAGGGTTGACGAAAGTCACTACAGAGTTGACGAAAGTCACTACAGGGTTGACGAAAGTCACTACAGACTTGACGGGAGCGACTACAGGGTTAACGGGAGTAACTACAGAGTTGATGGGAGTGACTTCAGGGTTGGTTTTTGTTTGGTGCGATCGCCTAATTATAAAAACTCATTGCCAGCAAAACAATCTTTGAGTGTTGCGTTGGCTAGCAAATACCGCAGGCATCGCTCTGGAACACCATTTTTTCAGACTAGATGCAGGGTTCGTCTTTGTTTGGTGCGATCGCTTAATTATAAAAACTCATTGCCAGCAAAGCAATCTCTGAAAAGTGCGATCGCTCCTAAACACCATTTTTTCAGACTAGATGTAGGGTTCGTCTTTGTTTGGTGCGATCGCTTAATTATAAAAACTCATTGCCAGCGAAGCAATCTTTGAGTGTTGCGTTGGCGTAGCCCGCCGCAGGCATCGCTTTTTGATGCTGTCATAAATTAATATTTATCTCCAGATTATTGCTAAATTTAAAGTAAATCCTGGTAAAATATCTTCACCTAATAATTCTTTTGGATGTTCTAATATTTCCAGTGGTTGACCAAGACGGTAGATTTCTACCTGACGTAATTTTGAATTAATTAACCAACCTAATTTAACCCCATTATCGATATATTCCTGCATTTTCTCTTGGGTTTCTTTCAAAGAATCGCTGGGTGACATTAACTCTAAAACGAAGTCTGGTGCAATAGGTGGAAACTTTTCTTGCTCTTCAGGTGTAAGTGTATCCCATCGTTCTTTTCTAATCCAAGCGACATCAGGAGAACGGTTTGCACCATTAGGCAATTTAAAGCAAGTGGAAGAATCGAAGCAAATTCCTAGTTGAATTTGACGATTCCAAATCACAAAATCTGCCGCAATTTCAATATTACGATTTCCAGTCTCTCCGCCTGTGGGTGGCATGATTAGAAGTTCTCCCCCTGCATTGCGTTCAAATTTGATTTCAGGGTTTTCACGACACAACTGATAAAATTGATTGTCGGTGAGTTGGATGATGGGGTTTAAGTTGATGGCGATCGCTGTCATAGTAACTATATTGGGGATGACATCAAAATTTAATGAAGCTTTTTACTACAAACTAATTGTATTAAGACATCTTAGCAATGAATTTCAGAGTCAAGCGTAGGCGTAGCCCAACCCAGGCATCGCTCTTGAACACCATTTTTTCAGACTAGATGCAGGGTTCGTCTTTGTTTAGTGCGATCGCTTAATTATAAAAACTCATTGCCAGCGAAGCAATCTCCGATAAAGAGCGATCGCTCTTGAACACCATTTTTTCAGACTAGATGCAGGGTTCGTCTTTGTTTAGTGCGATCGCTTAATTATAAAAACTCATTGCCAGCGATGCAATCTCTAAGTCTTGTGAGCTTTACTCGCTTTGACAAATAAATCTTTTGGTTTTACTCATAGACGCAAAAAAGATTGCAAAACAACTACTTTTAGTCGAATAATGATGTAGAAAAAGTTTGCAGAAAGTTACATTGTGGGATTGGGTAGAAGTAAAAACACAACCCAAAGTATTCACTTAGGTGGTTCTGGTGGTAAACCGAGCTTGGCACGAAAATCCTCGTCGTACTTTGCTTTATCCCAATTTCTAGCGGATTTAACTTGTTGGGGAGTCAGATTTTTGGCATCTTTGAGGTTGGCATTGTTGAGGTTGACATTGCTGAGGTTGACATCGATAAGGTTAGCACCATTGAGCGTGGCATTGCTGAGATCCGCATTGCCAAGGTAGACACTATTGAGTTCAGCATCTGTATTGACACATTGGAATGTATCATATCGTGGTAAATATAAACCACCAGCTACAGGCAACCTGCTATTGCTGAGGATGGCATTGGTGAGATTGGCATTGCTGAGGTTGACACTGTTGAGTTTAGCGCTGCGGAAGTTGGCATTGGTGAGGTTAGCATTGGTGAGGTTGGCATTGCTAAGGTTGGCACCATTGAGAATGGCATCGCTAAGGTCTACATTGCTAAGGTTGGTTTTGTTGAGGTTAGCAAGGCGGAGGTCGGCATTACTAAGGTTGGCAAAGCGGAGGTTAAGACCGCTAAAATCTCTGTAAGATAGACTTTCACAAGCTTGTACCAGTTTTTCCAGTGCTGGAACTACTATTATCTGACTAAACTTATCTCTCTTAGCAGTATTGACGGTTTGCCAAAGGATTGCTATTGTAATCGGTTTCTCAAAAATGACCCCTAGTGATAAACCTAGTGGAATAATTAAGAAAACACAAACGCTTTTAACATGATTATTCCTTCTTTGTGTGACACTTGCTTGAATAAACTCAATAGCTAGATCAGATAATCTTAAGTTCTCAGTTTGTTGCTTGTGAAAATATTCTATCTCTCTTAACCGCTTCCCCTGAAGCAAATAATCCTTTAACCTTCTTCTATCTCGCCATTCAATAGCTGCCGCTTCAATTTTCCGCTTTTGTCGCAGTATGTCCCGACTTTCCTCAATCCATTTGCGTAATAGCAACCAATAGCGAATCAGTGCTTCATGTGCCACATCTACCACAGCAATTTGATTAGATAAGGTACTGGTGACAACTAGCTTCTCATCAGCTAACCGTTGAATTATTCTATTAATCACAACTTCTGGATGCTGTGAAGTAACTAAATCTCGTTGCACAACCTGTCTACGCGTATCTTCTGTTCCTTCTCCCAACTGCGTCAATTCTAAAAAAATCCGTTTTGTCGCTTGTTGTTCCTCAAGTGATAATGACTCATAAACTTCTGTCGCGCGTGTTTGCAGCGTTCCCCTGACTCCACCTAGTTTGCTATAGGTAGTCAGGGTTAAACGTTCTTCAGTTCTTTGCTGCCATAGTTCTGTTAGCGTGTACTGCAACAACGGTAAACTCCCCGGTGAATTTTCTACATCTGCAATCATTTGAGAAACTAATTCCGGTTCTACTGCTAAGTTCATAGATTCAGCAGGTTTGATAATTGCTGTTTCTAATTCCTCCCGATTCATCGGTGTTACTGTTACTAAATGGTCTTGAATTTTTTTAGCTAGTCCGCCATACTCTTGTTCCAGACATTTGCCAAAAAAATCAGCCCGCATTGTGATTATTAGGCAGAGTTTATTATCATCACGCTGCAAAGCACCTAGCACACATTCAAAAAACTGCTGTCGTTTTGTAATGTCTTGACATTGAGTAAAAGTTTCTTCAAATTGGTCTACCACTAACACAAAGCGCTGAGTTTGTGCGGCTGTAATCAACTGTCCTAAACCAACTGCGCCTTTAACTATTAATTCTTCTGCTTTTGCTAATTGAGATGCGCGTTCAATATCTGATAATTCTGATTCTACAAATGCCAGTGCTAAATTTTGTAAGGGATTAATCCCCGGTCGAAATATTTTCAACTGCCAAGTATCGCTACCTGATAACCTACGTCCTAACTTTAATTGATAAAGTAAACCCGCTCTCACAACACTAGATTTACCACTTCCTGATGCTCCTAACACAGCTAAGAAATTACCCGATCGCACTTTTTCTAATAATTCATCAGTTAACGCTGTTCTGCCATAAAATAAGTTGGCATCTGCTTCTGTGCAATCAAAATAAGATAACCCTTTGTAAGGACAAATAGCTGATACCTGTACTGTGGAGTTAACAGGAGAGGAATTCCACTTGCGGGTAAGATTAATTGCTTCACCAGAGTTAGCAAATATGGGACGCTGGGGGAACGGGTGATGTTCTTGATTGAGCAAGTCTACTAAAGTGTAGTTACTCACCCAACGATCTTGTTTTGGTTCCAAACCTTTCAGCAGTGCGGCAGTTAGTACGCTGTGTTGGCTGTTGATTTCTTCAAAAGCAACTTCAAAATCACGAGAAGCCGCAATAAAACACCTATCTCTACCTTTACCGCGATCGCCTGGATCTGCCTCTGCAAAATTTAGCACTTCCCCGCTATAGCAGCAATCCAAAATCACAATTTGTTGTCTTACTTCACTTTCTTGCAGCAGTCGCCGCAGCCATTGTAGAGATAATCCCCAATTACCCGCGTCAGGGTTGACTTCACTCGTCGCTAAAAAGCCTTCCTGAATTCCGACATTTTTCCGCAATCCATGACCGGAAAAATATAGTAGCGCTGTGTCTGGCGGCTTCCCATCTGGCTTAAACAATTGGACGATCGCTCTTTCTAACTGAGTTAAACTAACTTTAGTTTGCTTACCAATGCGAATCGTCTGGTTTTCCTTGTCTTTGACTGCTGGTAGCCGCGTTACCCGAAATTCACCATATTGTTGTAAGATTTGAGCGATCGCTTCACCATCGGCAGCTGGTGCGTTGAGACATTTTAAGCGGTCATACGTATTAATTCCCACCACCAAAGCGTCTCGACTCATCCTGCAAAGCCCTATGATAGTTGTGCCGAATTATTTCCAGCTTCTACAAGAAATTTACCGCATTTTCCGTAAAATTTTGTAGATAAGCACTGCTGGACTACCCTAGACGCAATTCTTTTAGGCAAAATTACCCTATGACTCAACTCACACCTATTCAGTTAGAAGATGGCACGATTATTTACATTGAAGCCACAAATAACGTAGATGCACCACCAGTCATTACCGAAGTTTCCCCGGAGGGAGAAGAAGAAGCACTAATTGATAAGGGATGGGATGCTGATGCTGCACAAAAACAGATAGTGCAAAATTTCCAAGCAATTGAAGGTACAATTCGGGCTTACACTGTTTATTCACTTAATGCTTTTAAAAGAATCCCTGTTGCTAATATTGATAAAGTCACTCTAGAATTTGGCATCAAAGTTGGCGGTGAAGCAGGTATACCTTATGTGACTAAAGGCACTGCTGAAAGCAATCTGAAGATAACGGTAGAGTGTTCATTTCCTGACCAACCGGAAAAGAAAACTCAGCAATCATGAGTGAGAGTATTGACGCAGCCAAAATTTCGATTATTATTCCGGCTATTAATGAAGCGGGGAATATTCAAAAAGCCATTGCTACTACTCAAGGCAGTATAAATATAGAAGTCATTGTAGTCGATGGTGGCTCTAGTGATGATACTGTAGCGATCGCTCAGTCTTTAAATGTGAAAGTTATCTCATCATCTCCCGGTCGTGCTGTGCAAATGAACGCGGGTGCTGTAGCGGCTAGCGGCGAGATTCTGTTATTTCTCCATGCAGATACCCGTTTACCAACTGGGTTTGATGAGATGATTCGCACAGCACTACAACAGCCTGGGATTGTGGCTGGTGCTTTTAAGTTGCGGATTGATGCGTCACTTTTAAGTTTACGATGGGTAGAGTGGGGAGTAAATGTGCGATCGCATTTTTACCAAATGCCTTATGGCGACCAAGCAATTTTTTTAACCAAGGAAGTATTTCAGCAAATAGGTAGTTTTCCCGAATTGCCTATCATGGAAGACTTTGAACTCATGCGTCGTTTAAAACGCATCGGACGCGTTGTAATTATTCCCACACCAGTTGTCACTTCAGCCCGTAGATGGTTGCAAAAGGGAGTATTGAAAACTACGCTACTTAATCAAATAGTAATTATTGCTTATTTGCTCGGCGTTTCACCTGAGCGAATTTGTAGCTGGTATCGCCGAGAAAAATTTAAGAGGCTTTAAGCTGTTTATCATGTAGGTGGTATATCTTAGGGGCATTGGATTTGAGGTGTAAATTTTAAAGTTGAGCCTCAGAAGGTCAACATCGAGCCTCAGAAGGTCAACATTGAGCCTCAGAAGGTCAACATTGAGCCTCAAAAGGTCAACGTCGAGCCTCAGAAGGTCAACATCGAGCCTCTGAGGGTGAAATTTATAAAAATGAACAAGCGTTTATTAAATTCCAAACTCAAACTACTACTGCTAAGTTGCCTGATTATCACTCTAATAATTGCTGCTAAACAGTTAAATTTTCAGGGACTTTTACAGACCTTAGTCATTTGGGTTCACAGTCTTGGTACTTTAGGGCCTATTGCCTACATAGTTATTTTCAACTTAGCAACATTACTATTTATACCGGGTTCTCTTCTAACCCTCAAAGGTGGTTGTCTGTTTGGTGTCTTTTGGGGATCGATATATGTGCTAATTGCTGCAACAATTGGAGCAACCTTGGCTTTTCTTATTGGACGCTACCTGTCGCGGGATTGGGTTTCTCGACAAATGGAAAAACATCCTAAATTTAAAACGATTGATTTAGCAGTTGCTAAAGAAGGATGGAAAATTGTTTTGCTAACTCGTCTTTCACCTATTTTTCCCTTCAATTTATTAAATTATGCTTTTGGGATAACACAGGTTTCTCTCAAAGACTATATATTAGGTTCCTTCGGCATTATTCCCGGAACTGTGATGTACGTTTATATTGGTTCTTTAGCTGGTAATCTTGCCATGATTAACACCTCTCATCAACCAATTACTCCAGAAACTCAAATCTGGCAATGGATAATGCAAGTAGTTGGGTTGATTGCTACCGTTGCTGTAACTGTATATATCACAAAAATTGCTCAGAAAGCATTAGCTCAAAGTGTGGCAGTAGAAGAAATCACAACCCATGAAAAAACTAACAATCATTCAGATATTTAAAAGTATTAATGCCAGAAACTTCCAGAAGTTTTTTAGCCTCAGTGTATTAATATTACTAATATTGGCAAGTAGTTTCTCATTAAACACACACCCAGCTTTGGCACAAGAATTAGCAAATTCAAATTCTTTCAATCCCCAAGCAATTTTACGCGAAGCCTTGCAGTGGATTGATAGCCTGGGTGCGTTAGGAGCCATAGCTTTTATTGCCCTTTATATTGTCGCTACCGTTGCTTTTTTCCCAGGTTCTATTCTCACCTTGGGAGCTGGTGTGATTTTTGGTGCAGTTTGGGGTTCTCTCTACGTGTTTATCGGTGCAACCCTTGGCGCTACTGCTGCTTTTCTCGTCGGACGTTATTTAGCAAGGGGTTGGGTTGCTGGTAAAATCGCAGATAACAAAAAATTTGCCGCCATTGACCAAGCGGTAGGTAAAGAAGGATTAAAAATTGTCCTGTTAACGCGACTATCCCCCATATTCCCTTTCAATTTGCTCAACTATGCCTTTGGTATCACGGGGGTTTCACTTCAAGATTACTTCATCGGCTCTCTAGGCATGATTCCCGGAACCATTATGTATGTTTATATTGGTTCCCTTGCAGGTAATCTGGCCATGATTGGCACTGAGACTCAACCTACCAACCCGACTTTACAATGGGCAATTCGCATCTTGGGTTTGTTTGCGACAGTCGCCGTTACAGTTTATGTAACCCGGATTGCACGCAAAGCTTTAGAAGAAGAATTGTAGGGTAGCACCACTGTACAAATCTATGTCAACTGCAAATTGCTGTAATATCATGTCCGCGTAATTAGTTATGATTCCCATAGTCATTGCACCCCCCTTAATCCCCTTGCTAAGAGGGGCTACGGTGTATATACAAGTCAAATTACCCCCCTTAATCCCCCCTTATAAAGGGGGGAAACAAGAAATCTAGTTCCCTCCCCAATATATCGGGGAGGGTTAGGGTGGGGTAAAAACCAGATTCGTAAACTACTTCAGACTTGTGTATACACCATAGTTGCTAAGGGTAGGGGAGGCAAAGCGTAGTTTTGGCGGGGTTGGTGTTCTTGTAGCTAACTCAATCGACGCTATAAACAAGCATAAAAAATAAAAGACTGATCTGCCTAAATTAATCGGGATTCTTAATTTTAAAAGAGGTTTTGCCAATGACCAATTCAGATTTAGAGAGAGTCACAGTTCGCCCAATTGACGAGTATAACCAAAAGTTGGTATCTTACGTCCATCCGCCAAATTGGGTTAATCCTCAACCTGCCGATGTTTACGACTTGGTAGTAATTGGTGCTGGTACGGCGGGATTAGTCGTGGCGGCGGGTGCTGCGGGTCTGGATTTGGGTTTAAAGGTGGCGTTAATTGAAAAGCATCTCATGGGTGGAGATTGCTTAAATGTTGGTTGCGTACCATCTAAAACTATTATTCGCTCTGCCCGCATCATTGGCGAAATCTGGGATGCTAAAGACTTGGGAGTTAATATTCCCCAACATAATATTGATGTTGATTTTCCCAAAGTTATGGCCAGGATGCGGCGGATAAGGGCTGATATCAGCCCTAACGACTCGGCGGAACGGTTTCAAAAGTTGGGTGTCGATGTCTTTTTGGGTAGCGGTCGATTTGCAAGTAAAAATACGGTGGAAGTTGGCGATAAAACCCTCCGATTTAAAAAAGCTGTAATTGCGACTGGCGCAAGAGCTGCACAACTGTCGATTCCGGGAATTGAACAGGCAGGTTATCTAACCAATGAAACGGTTTTTTCTCTAATTCAACGACCGGAACGTTTGGCGGTGATTGGTGGCGGCCCCATTGGTTGCGAATTGGCGCAAGCTTTCCGGCGGTTGGGTTGTGAGGTGGTGCTTTTCCATAGCGGTTCTCACATCCTTAATAAAGAAGATGCTGAAGGCGCTGAAATTCTCCAAAAGGTTTTGATTAAAGAAGGAATTCGCCTGGTACTAAATTCCAAGTTAGAAGAAGTAGTAACTGTCACCGAGGGGAAACGCCTTTACTTTTCCTCCAACGGTCATCGAGATTCGGTGACAGTCGATGAAATTTTAGTCGGTGCGGGGCGATCGCCAAATGTAGAAAATCTAAATTTAGAAGCTGTGGGTGTAGAATATGACAAGCACCAAGGCGTAAAGGTAAATGATTACCTCCAGACGACCAATCCCAAAATTTATGCAGCTGGCGATATCTGCATGAACTGGAAGTTTACCCATGCTGCTGATGCAGCAGCGCGGATTGTAATTAAAAATACCCTGTTTTCTCCCTTTGGCATAGGACGCTCGAAACTCAGTAGTCTGGTGATGCCTTGGGTAACTTATACCGATCCAGAAATTGCTCATGTAGGGTTATACGAACACGAGGCGCAGAAATTGGGGATTGAGGTGACGACAATCAACATACCTTTTAATAGTGTAGATCGAGCGATCGCAGATGGTGAAGAGTTAGGATTTCTCAAAATCCACCATAAAAAGGGGTCTGATGAAATTATCGGTGCAACTATTGTCGCCAGTCACGCAGGTGAGATGATTTCAGAAGTGACTACGGCAATGGTGAATAAGATTGGTTTGAGCAAATTAAGCAGTGTAATTCATCCTTATCCCACTCAAGCCGAAGCGATTAAAAAAGCCGCTGATGCTTATCGTCGAACGCTATTAACATCAAATACCAAAAAATTGTTGGGATTTCTAACAAAGTTATCTTAATCAAAATCAGTGAACAGTCGGATAACTGTTCACTGATAACTGATAACTTTTATGTCATCTCTAAACCAATACGCTTGGGTTAAGGGTTATTGGCGTAGATAATTATTGGTCTTTCAAGACGCGATAAATCGCGTCTCTACATCAGGGTTTTGTTGCTCATTCTAAACTGTATTTACCTCTAAACAGGTCGGAAGCGATCGATCTCGCCTCCGGTCAAGTTTGCGTAATACAGATTACCATCAGGGCCAGTGGTGATTTGTGTAGGCAGTCCTAGATTAGGCCTGTCTGTTTGGGAAGCAAACCGCTTAACTGAGGTAACTTTACCTTGATTATCTAATATCAAAGCATCGATAGTTCCTTGACTGAAATCACCAATGAACAAGGCACCTTGATAGATTGAAGGGAAAGTATTACCTGTGTAAAAGTCACCCACCAGGATCGAATTAGAACCAGAATGCTTGTAAGTGTACAGTGGTTCTGTAACAGATGAGCCACTATTATAGAAGGCTTTTGCTGCATCTAAATTAGCGTAGACTGGTTGTTTCAGACTGACGACATTACCATTTGCATCAAGTCCACCTTCATAGAATGGCCAGCCAAAGTTAGCTCCTGGTTTTCCGACATTGACCTCTTCGTAAGTACCTAAGCCAACATCACCAATTACGGGGGTATTGGTCTTTTTATCAATTGTGAAACGGAAGGGGTTACGCAGACCTAAGTCATAAACTTTGGAAATATTGCTATTGGCGTCACCGTTGTAGAAAGGATTGCTTGATAAGCCTTTACCAGTAATCGGGTCAATCCGCAGAATCTTGCCGGATAGATTATTCTTATCCTGGACGCGAATTGCTCTGGGGTCTACTCCATTGTAGGAAGTACCATCTCCTAAGCTAACAAACAGAGAACCATCAGTACCAAAATGTACAGAACCAACTGAGTGAGATTCACTATCATTGGCTATAAAATTCTGGACATTTTGGACTTTATCGAGATTATTGAGATAATCCTGCAAGCTGGTAAACGGCTTACCAGTATCTTTGTTGAGAATTCCTGATGGTGCATAGCCAAGTGTGACATTTGTACTATTTCCATCTGGGTGGCTGATATTTGCCCAAGTGCCATTTGTGCCGAGTAGTACAACTTCGCTGCCAGCGATCGCAGTAGTGTAATTAGTCTTGGGGTCGGCTGTAAAGCGACTTAGCCGTGCAGTCCGATTCCCATTCTGATCGGGATCGTCCAATGTACTATTGGGATTGTTCTTAGAATTGCTTGTATTAGTTTCTGGTGGATCGTAGGTATACAACAGGTAAACATAGTTGTTGCCGTTTGGACTTTTGCCAAAATCTGGATGTACAGCAATGCCTAACAGACCGCGATCGCGCGTATCATTTACCTCTCCGCGAATATCAGTAAATGGTGTTGATAATAAGGTACCGTTTTTCATGACTCGCACTACCCCATTTTTCTGGGCAATGAACATACTGTTACCATCAGGTGCCCATTCAAAAGCTGTAGGTTGATTCAAACCAGAAGCTACCGTATCTAAAGCAAAGTTACCAGAATCATTATCAATAATAGTGATACTTGTCTGTTGATTAGTTAACTGCACTCCAACTGGGTTACTGAACTTCAAAGCAAATGTTTCATTTGATTCCCCAACGTTGTCATTAAGAATGGGGATAACAATGGTGTTGCTGGTTTGTCCGACTGCAAAACTCAAGCTTCCAGATACAGCCTGGTAATCAGATCCAGCTTTAGCAGTCCCATCTTGGGTTATGTAGTTGACGCTAGCCGCCGCCGAAGCATTGCCCCGTGTAACTGTCACCTTAGCAGTACCGTCACCCTCACTAACTACTGGCTGACTGAAATCGAGGCCGGAGCGATCGTTGTCTTGAATCGTAATTGCGAGAGTTCTTTGGACTCCGAGTGTTGCTCCCTCTGCCTGATCGATGACAAAATTAAAGGTTTCATCTGCTTCTATCGAGGAATCATCATTGATCGGAATGGATACCTGCGCGCTGCTTTGTCCCGCCGCAAAAGTCAGTGTTCCAGCACTTTCAATGCCTTCACTCCCATAGTCAACTCCTTTTGTAGCAGTATTACCTATAGTCGCATATTTGATTGAAGATGTACCACTTAAATCTCCAGTTCTAAGTATTTTAACGGTAACACTATCACTGCCTTCGTTCACAGTCGTCGAAGACGATCCTAATGTGATAGTGGTCTGAAGAAATGGTGAATAAAGTTGAGACTGAGGAATGATTTCCTTCGCCTGAGAGGCGCTTGACCAACGCAGTTGAGAAACAGCATTGCCTTTATTTTCGTAGTACTCAAGTTTAATATCGTATTTCTGACCTGCAACCAATGCGATCGAGCCACTGGATTCGGTGGCAGATTGATCGATAAACTGATTGATGATTTGTTGACCATTCACCCACAGTCGCACACCATCATCAGCAGTGGTGTAGAACTTGTAAGTTTCGCTGTACTTGGCTTCTACCTGACCTGTCCACCGCGCTGAGAAGCTATCTGCATCAATCGACGGAGCGGGAGAATCAGCGCCCCAATTAAAGTTCACCGTCGGATTTGTAGTAGTTACTTTCAGGTTAGTGAAGTCGATGTTGTCGTAGTACTCTCCTTTGAGTCCATTGCCACTACCACCACTACTAGGTGTGCTGACATTACTATACAGTTGGGACTGAGGAATGATTTCCTTCGCCTGAGAGGTGCTTGACCAACGCAGTTGAGAAACGGCATTGTTTTTATTTTCGTAGTACTCAAGTTTAATATCGTATTTCTGACCTGCAACTAGTGCGATCGAGCCACTGGATTCGGTGGCAGGTTGATCGATAAACTGATTGATGATTTGTTGACCATTTACCCACAGTCGCACACCATCATCAGCAGTGGTGTAGAACTTGTAAGTTTCGCTGTACTTGGCTTCTACCTGACCTGTCCACCGCGCTGAGAAGCTATCTGCATCAATCGACGCATTGGGGGAACCAGCACCCCAGTTAAAGTTCACCGTCGAATCTGTGCGAGTTACCTTCAGATTAGTGAAGTCAATGTTGTCGTAATACTCTGCTTTTAGTCCGTTGCCATTACTAGCATTACTAACATTACTAGGTGTGCTGACATTACTATACAGTTGCGACTGAGGAATGATTTCCTTCGCCTGAGAGGTGCTTGACCAACGCAGTTGAGAAACGGCATTGTTTTTATTTTCGTAGTACTCAAGTTTAATATCGTACTTCTGACCTGCAACCAATGCGATCGAGCCACTGGATTCGGTGGCAGGTTGATCGATAAACTGATTGATGATTTGTTGACCATTCACCCACAGTCGCACACCATCATCAGCAGTGGTGTAGAACTTGTAAGTTTCGCTGTACTTGGCTTCTACCTGACCTGTCCACCGCGCTGAGAAGCTATCTGCATCAATCGACGCATTGGGGGAACCAGCACCCCAGTTAAAGTTCACCGTCGAATCTGTGCGAGTTACCTTCAGGTTGGTGAAGTCAATGTTGTCGTAATACTCTGCCTTGAGTCCATCTCCTTGAGAGATTAGGCTAGAGCGAGCAGAAATGCTGGTTTGCCCTTGGTCAATGCTTTCTAGAGATGATTTAGTCGTAATTGCTGGGCTTACAGATGTTGATAAGTTTTGATTTGATGCCATAATTAATGTTGCAGGATTAGTTTTGCATTGATGAATATTTCAACCAAGAATGCATCATAAAGCTTGATATAAATATATTGATCGGCTAATCATTGATTGGCTTATAAATATATCTTTATTAATTACTAATTATGAATAATTACTTGAAGAACATATTAGTCTTTGTTTGCTTTCAAAAAATTACTGAGTTTTTGAAACCTTCTAAATTTCACTGATGTGCAGATGCATATTCAGTAAGGCAAGCAATGCTCAAGAAAGCAAATACATGCGTAATTAGTCAAATGTAATAACTTTACATAGATTACTTAAGTATTCTTTTACTTCTACATATTTGACAATAGATAGCGGTGTTATGTCTATCTTGTTTATGGAACTTTGTTTAAATATTCACATTGGCATATTCTTTTTTAAAGGAATATAAAAGTTTTGATAATGTTTAAGTAAAAATTGCCAAAGTACCGGATAATTTAATGTATTTTATCTACAGATTTATTAACTATATAAAAATTTGATAAAGAAAAATTTTAATATTTAAAGATTTAAAAAACTAATATTTATCTATATTTCATTTGACTATTACTTTATCTCTTTGTTACCAGAACCAGCAGAAATATAGTAATAACCTAAAATCAGTGGAAAAAAACTTTGCAAAAGCCTCACCAGTCATGCATTTAAGCTAGAGAACACAATTTACTGGAATTAAAAAATAATCAGTTTGACCTTGCACATCCCACTTTCCCCTAGACTAGGGGCAGCAACCTTGTTCAAACTGGCTGAGGAAAGTGGACTTTGACTGAGACAAACAATTTAAACTCTACCATCCAGAATCTCTCACGCAGGGAATTGCGAGATTTAGTGCGGACTCAGCTGCAAATGCTCCTAGAAGCAGGAGACTTGCAGGGAGCAAAAGCTATTCTCGTACCCGTGCAGCCTGCGGATATCGCCGAGGCGATTGAGGGTTTACCAGAAGCGATGCACGCTTTGGCTTTTCGCTTGCTTTCTAAGGATGAAGCTATAGAAGTTTATGAATATCTCGACTACAGTGTTCAAGAACGGTTAATTGAAGAACTTAAAAGCCAGGAAGTCCGCGATATTGTCGATCAAATGTCGCCGGATGACCGAGCTAGGTTATTTGATGAATTACCGGCAAAAGTCGTCAATCACCTGCTAGAACAACTGAGTCCAGCAGAACGTCAAGCTACAGCGCAACTATTGGGTTATGAAGCTGATACAGCTGGACGAATTATGACGCTAGAGTTAATCTCGCTGAAAGAAAACTTTACAGTATCTCAAGCTCTAGAGCGAATTCGCAACTTAGCTAATGCCAGTGAGATGATTTATTATCTTTATGTCATGGATGCGGCAAGGCGCTTAACGGGGATTGTATCGTTGCGGGAATTAGTAACGTCTCAGCCTGAGCAAATTATTGGCGAAATTATGACCCGTGATGTGGTGTTTGTCTACACTGATACAGACCAGGAAGAAGTTGCAAGATTAATCCAAAGATATGATTTTTTGGCTGTGCCTGTGGTAGATCGAGAACAGCTTCTAGTAGGTATTGTTACGGTGGATGATGTGATTGATATTCTGCAACAAGAAACCACCGAGGATATCTATGCCTTGGGTGGTGGTGTGCAGTCGGGGGGCGACAATTATTTTCAAATGAATTTGCTGGAAATCGCTCGGAAGCGGGTTGTCTGGTTATTGGTCTTACTTGTAACCAATACCGTCACAGGCACGATTATTAAGTCGCAAGAGGATCTTTTAGCAAAAGTGGTGGCACTAACAGCCTTTATCCCCTTGTTGACTGGTACTGGGGGTAATGTAGGCGCTCAATCTTCCACAGTGGTGATTCGCGGGATGAATACCGATGAAATCCGATCGCTTGGTGCATTGCAGGTAATCGGCCGGGAAGCGATCGCTGGGGCACTATTGGGAGGAATGTTAGGTACGATCGCTACTGTTTGGGCTTATTTTCTGCAAGGACGATTAGAAGTAGCGATCGCTGTAGGCACTAGTTTGGTAGCTATCTCTATTTTGGCTTCAATCTCCGGTTCAGCATTGCCATTTCTATTTCGCTATCTTCGTTTAGATCCGGCATTAATGTCTGCACCATTCATCACCACAGCAGTTGATGTTGTAGGTGTTTTAATTTATTTCAATTTAGCGCGGGTAATTTTAAAGTTATAAAAAGAGTCATTGGTCATTAGTCATTGGTCATTAGTGAATAACACACTACAAACGACAAATGACAAAAGACAAATGACTAACTTAACTTTTATAATTCTGATTCCGTATCTGGAGCAACAATTTCGCCAGTACCTAATTGCAGTATCAAGTCCTGCTCAGTAATCAAGCCGCTGAGTTCCTTTACTTGTAAATTCATTTCTTCACAAGCTTGTCTGAGTTCTTGGGCAAATTTATTGAGGTCTTGACCATAGCCACATTGATAAGCAGCGGTTTCAATCCCTTGCTTGGCATTTGCTCTAGCACAATCTACTAATTCTGTGCCATGCAGTGGTGTAAGAGATGCCATAAACCTTGTTATTATTCTTTAAATGTACGCTGTTAGCCAGATTATCAATATTTTGACATGAAATCATCCCTCCAATGGATGACCATCAGGGTAGAGTTATAAGTTTAGAATTAGGAGTTAAAAATTAAAATTTGTAAGTTTAAAATATATCGTTTATAACTCTTAATTCCTAACTCCTCACTCATAACTCCTAACTATTTTAATTACCCGTTTACAACATCTCCACCATTGACATGTAACACTTGTCCAGAGACATAAGAACTATCATCAGAAGCTAAATATACGTAGCTAGGAGCAACTTCTTCTGGTTGTCCGGCTCGTTCCATTGGTACTTGTTTACCAAAAGTTTCAACTTTCTCTTCGGGAAAAGTTGAGGGAATTAAAGGTGTCCAAATTGGGCCTGGCGCGACAGCATTAACCCGAATTCCTTTTGATACCAAATTTTTTGATAATGAACGAGTAAAAGCAACGATCGCACCTTTTGTAGAGGAGTAATCTAGTAGTTGTGCATTACCTTTATAAGCTGTTACTGATGTGGTATTGATGATAGAACTGCCCGCTTGTAGATGCTTGAGTGCAGCCTTAGTCATGAAAAACATCGAGAAGATATTAGTGCGGAAAGTTCGCTCTAGTTGTTCTTCGGTGATTTCTTCAATACTTTCTTTCGGATGTTGTTCGGCGGCGTTGTTGATCAGAATATCGAGTTTGCCAAACTCACCAACTGTTTGTTGTATGGCTTGCTGACAAAAACTTTCATTGCCAATATCACCTGCAATAGTTACTGCACGACGCCCTTGTTTTTCTACCAAATGTTTTGTTTCTTTGGCATCATCGTGTTCATTAAGGTAAAGGATTGCCACATCTGCACCTTCTTTTGCAAATGCGATCGCAACAGCACGACCAATCCCACTATCTGCACCCGTAATTAATGCTACTTTATCTTGTAACTTACCACTACCCCGATACTGAGCATCATCTGCTTTGGGTTTTGGTGTCATTTCTGATTCAACACCTGGTGTTTCTTGTTGCTGTGGCGGTTGTAATTTTTGCTCTTTTTTCTCTTTTGATTTAGCCATCTGTTTTACCTTGGTAATTGAATATTGAATGGGTATTGGAAAAGGGGAATTGGGCACTAGTTATACTCCATCTTTCTCCTATTCCCTATTTCATAACTAAACCTTGGATCGAAAATTCAACCCAAGGTTTATTTTTTGCTTTGACTCTCACTAGCCATTTGCAATTTTAGGCATTTATATCCTCGATGTTTGCCAAACTTACTTATTCCAGCAACTCTACGCAACTTACATTATTTATCCTTACGCCTGACCATGAAAATAAGTACACAACTCTAATGTGATGAAGAATTTATCTTTTTCATCTGCTTTCAAGTTAACTATTATATTGCTGTACTTTATCGCCCCCTAGAGGTAAAGTAAGCAGCAATTAGGTCAACCTTAAGAGGGAAGAGAATTAAAGAAGTCGGCGATTTGCAGGTTGCTATAGTTTGATTGATCCTTGCTGACTTCCAGAAAATTTTTACAAAACTACCTGAATCTTGACACGGTGACTATACATCGTCCAAAAGGGTGCTTGGTGCGCTACATTGAGATCATTAGAGGGCAGGGGCTATGGCAACATTAAATATTTCCGAGTTAGAACAGGTTGAAAAGTTTCGCCACTTACAATTAACCCTGCGCGATCGCTGGAAAACGAGCGAACTATTTGACAATAGCGAAGCGGATATTTTAATTATTCCCTCCTTGAGTCTCGACCAGCGCGAACTCCAAAAGATTGAAGGCTGCGAACATTATGAAGAAAGATTACTATTTTCCTTAATTCGGTTGCGGAATCCCCAAACTCGGCTGATTTATGTAACATCAGTACCGCTGCATCCAAGTATCATTGATTATTATTTGCAGCTCTTGCCGGGTATTCCTTTTTCTCATGCTCGCAATCGCTTGCTGTTACTTTCTACTTACGATTCCTCCCTTAAGCCTCTGAGCCAAAAGATTTTAGAACGCCCCCGGTTGCTAGAGCGGATTCAGCAATCTTTGAGGCTAGACAAATCATTTATGATCTGCTATAACTCTTCGCACTGGGAAGGCGAATTGTCTTTACAATTAGGTGTACCACTGTATGCTGCTGCACCAGATTTACAGATTTGGGGAACAAAAAGTGGCAGTCGGCAAATTTTCAAGGAAAGCGGAGTACCGCATCCAGATGGCAGCGAAAAAATTTGGAACCCCACAGATTTGGCAGAAGCTACCGTTGATTTGTGGGAACGCCAACCAACATTAAAACGGGTAGTAGTAAAACTCAACGAGGGCATTTCTGGTGAGGGGAATGCATTGTTGGATCTCAGACCGATTGAGAATTTAGCACCAAACATTGGTACTCATGCCGAAAGGGTAGCTGCAATTAGCGATCGCTTGGCAACGATGCGCTTTCAAGCAAAACAAGAGACGTGGGATAATTTTTCGGGAAGAATCCCGGAATTAGGGGCAATTACGGAAGCATTTGTGGAAGGGGAAATTAAGCGATCGCCCAGCGTCCAAGGACGGATCACACCCCAAGGCGAAGTGGAAATCCTTTCAACTCACGACCAAATTCTCGGAGGACCAGACGGTCAGATTTATCTTGGTTGTAGCTTTCCTGCTGATGAAAGATATCGATTGCAATTACAGCAATTGGGACTTCAAGTTGGCAGAAAACTAGCAGACAAAGGTACTTTAGAGCGGTTTGGGGTAGATTTTATCGCTGTTGACAAGGGTAACGGAGAGTGGGATATTCAGGCGATCGAAATTAACCTACGTAAAGGTGGTACAACTCATCCATTCATGACGCTGAAATTATTAACAAACGGTCGCTATGACCTTTCCACGGGTTTATTTTATAGTCAACAAGGTCGTCCAAAATACTACGTTGCCACTGATAATCTCCAAAAAGAGCGCTATCAGGGATTATTACCCAATGATTTAATGGATATCATCGCTTACCACAGACTGCACTTTGACAGTGGCACAGAAACGGGCACAGTGTTTCATCTTATGGGTTGCCTTTCGCAGTTTGGCAAGGTGGGATTAACCAGCATCGGTGATTCTCCACAACAAGCACAAGACATTTATAACAGAGTTGTCAAAGTTCTGGATGAAGAAACCCGTAGCGACAACCGTGATTTCTCGGCGTTTTCAGATTATTCCTTTCCCGTGGTTTGGGATGAATTATAGGGGCACACTTCGGTTAAGGCAAAAGACGCGATTTATCGCGTCTTTGGTGTCTAGAATTTTCATCAAAGAACCTTAACCGAACCGTATTGATTGAGAACCGCTATAAAATTATGATTACCGCATCTGTGCAAAAATCGGAAAAGTCCCTTTAGGTGATTAGTTCTGAATGCGATCGCTATTAGGTAAATTTTGCTGATTGCTTGGCTGTTTACCAGATTGGAATTGAGTATATATATAGGTTACTACTGCTAAAGTCACCCCAATAGCCAACACCACCCCTACAATTCGCAAGAAATTGGGAGTAATTCTCGTAGTTAGCTGCTCACTTAGCCTTGGTTGGTAAATAGTGTCATCCGTTCGTGCTTGTGGTCTGCTTTGATTAGACGCACGTCGTGGCTGATATAACGTCACATCTGGTGGCACTTGTTGCCCGCCTTGATTAGATCCTGGTCGCGGCTGAAACAACGTCTTATCTGGTGACACTGGTAGTCTATTTTGATTAGCTGCTGGTCGCGGTTGAAACAATGTCTTATCTGGTGGTACTTGTTGTCCACCTTGATTAGATCCTGGTCGTGGTTGAAACAACGTCTTATCTGGTGGTACTTGTTGCCCACCTTGATTAGATCCTGGTCTTGGTTGATATAACGTCACATCAGGTTTGCTGGCGTTGGGATTATTCACAGGACTCTGTTGATTTTGATCGATCGGGTTAAATGGTCTGGGAACGGTTTCGTGATTTGAACCTTGGTTGAAACCAGATGGAGGGCGAATAACAGTATCGTCGTTTGATTGTCTCGGAACAGTTTCGTGATTTGAGCCTTGATTGGATGGAGATGGAGGACGCAGAATCGTGTCGTCGTTTGATTGTCTGGGAACAGTTTCGTGATTTGAGCCTTGATTGTATGAAGATGGAGGACGCAGAATCGTGTCGTCGTTCGATTGTCTGGGAATAGTTTCGTGATTTGAACCTTGATTGGAAGAAGGTTGCGATCGCCCAGTAATTTGTCCGGGTAAACTAGATTCTGTGGCAAATTTGGCAGCAGCTTGCAAAGCCTGATTTAGTTCTTCTACCGTTGCAAATCGGTTGGCGGGGTTTTTGTGGAGGCATTTCATCACCACGGCTTCTAATTGTACGGGTAAATTCTCGCACCCTGGTTGCGATCGCAGTGGTTTTGGTGGCTCATAAGCATGAGCTAATACCCAAGAAGCCTCACTAACATGACTACCCTTAATGCTGATTCCAAATGGGTCGGCGGCACTCAGCATTTCATAAAGGATAATCCCTAAGCTGTAAATATCACCTCTAGCATCCAGGTTTTGATCGCTTTGGATTTGTTCAGGAGGTGCGTAACGAAATGTACCGATAAATGTACTAGTTATATTTGTAATATTGGAATTTTCTGAAGATTCACTACGAATTTTGGCAACACCAAAATCCAAAACCTTCACCCACTCTCCCAAATCTGTCGGGATCAAAAATATATTATCTGGCTTCAGGTCGCGGTGAACTACCTGAATATGTTCAGTGGTTTTGCCACCATCTCGTTGGAGAGTAACTCCTTGATGGGCAAGCTGTAGACCTTTACAAACTTGCGCCATAATCTTCACCGTCCGCTCAACAGACAGCCGCTTTTCGCGCAGTAGTAATTGCCTGAGAGTTTGCCCCCGTAAATATTCCATTACATAAAATGGAAAACCTTCCGGGGTTACACCACAATCACTAATCTTAACAATGTGGTCGCTTTGCAAAGCAGCACAAACTGCCACCTCCCGCTCAAAACGCTTTCTCATTTCGAGCGATGCCACTAGCGTATCTTTGAGCAACTTCAACGCTACCTGCTGACCAACACGGGTATCTGTTGCTAGGAAGACTTCTCCCATGCCACCCCCGCCTAACCGTCTGTCTAAACGGTATCGCTGGTTATCACCTACAAAGCGACCATTCCAAGAATTTGAAGAAGGTGGGGATTTCATCTGGGGGAACCCATCCTAGTTACTTTAAAATGTTAACTTTAGTCCGAGATAGTACTAGTATTACAAATAAATATAAGTGGTTGCTTAGTAACTTAAATAATTATTAGTAATATATGCTACTAAGCAATTCTCTAATTATACTCAGCTTAACATAAAAATAATACTAGAAATTTGATGAAATGTTTAAAATTAAGACTTATGGCAGTTGAAATTTGTTTCTAATGTTAAGTTAACGCAAATTCGACGACAATCCGCGTCACAGAATATTTAAAGTTTTGCAAAATATATTCTGTCAATGTGCTATGGCGTACATGATTAATATGTGCTATTGCCATGAGGAATGAGGATGAGTAATGTGCTCTCTATAGCCGCAGTGACAGCAGTACTAAAAGTCTTGCTGGAAAATGGCTTAGTCAGCGATCCGATCGCTGCTAGTGTTGGTGATGTGATTGTAACTGCCCTACCGCCCGATCGAATTTCAGTTGAAGCTGACGAGCGCGCTCAAATCAATCTCTTTCTCTATCAAGTAACGCAGAATCGGAATGTCGATTGGGTATCTCAAGAATTTCGCAACAGGCACTCACGGATTAATGGAAACCCGCGCTCTCCAACTCCACCACTAGCTCTTGACCTCCACTACTTACTAACAGCCTACGGAGCCAAGGATTTTCAGGCAGAGCTTTTACTCGGCTATGCAATGCATTTATTACACAAAACACCAGCGATCACATCTGATATTATTGAAAATACTTTGATAAATGCATCTACAACCAATACTTCAAGTGCTTTTTCGCAAGCTGTAGCAAGTGTGTCTGTATCTGATTTAGCTGAACAAATTGGGCAGATCAAATTGACTCCAGAGTTTTTTAACATGGAAGAAACTTCTAAGTTATGGTCTGCTTTACAAACACACTATCGACCTTCAGCTACCTATTTGGCGTCAATGGTATTGATTGAAAGTGCCAATGACAAGTCTGAAAATTTTTCTATGATGCCCTTGTCTCAACCGAATATAGAGCAAGTTATAGCTCCGGCCAAGACTGAACCTATGATTGTTACAGGTACAACACTAGTAATTCGTGGTAAACGGTTACGCGGTGAAATCACACGAGTTCGTTTCGGCAATACGGAGACATTACTAGTACCTCAAGAAGTAAAAGAAACGCAAATCAGCTTGTTAGTCCCACCAGATTTATACGCAAGGGTACAGGGTGTCCAAGTTGTACATCTAACAATGGGCAATGCAGGGCAAACGAATCATCTAGTTGAATCGAACGTTGCGGCTTTTGTCTTACATCCAACAATTACAGCATTTGTCGCTCAAGTGGAAAATAGCGGCGACAATTTACGTGCAGCAGAAATTACCGTTAAATTCCAGCCCAAAGTAGGTAAGGCACAGCGGGTAGTTTTGCTACTCAATGAGGTATCAGGTGATAGTCCGGTAGATTATTCTTTCTTGGTTACACCACCGACTCAAGACACAGATGCAATCACGATTCCAGTCAAAAATGTCAAGCCAGGAACTTATATTGTCCGGGCGCGGGTAGATGGCGCCGAAAGTCCACTGCAAAAGAATCAGTTTGGGGAATATGATTCGCCACAGGTGACAATYTTATGAATGCTACRACAATTAATCRCAATTGGGATGAGGCAAACTACCRYTAYCTATCAGCAGCCCTAGCCGTGGTGCGTGGTATTTTAGAAAATCACACGGCAAAAGAGCAAAATCAACCTGAAGAGAACAACCAAGAGCATTTACAACAGGCATTACAGGAAGCCGCTGCTGCGATGCCTGCACCATCGGCATTGGAGAGAGTCTGCAAAATGTTTAACCTCTCATCCTTTGAACGTGATTTGTTGCTGTTGTGTGCGGGTATGGAATTAAATGGATATTTTGCCAAATTGTGTGCTATAGTTCACGACGATTCACAACGAGCTTACCCAACTTTGGGTTTAGCTTTAGCAGCTTTACCTAACGTCCATTGGGATGCGATCGCTCCAAATGCTCCCTTACGTTATTGGCGGTTAATTCAAATTGGTGATGGTCATTCCCTAACTCTTAGTCCCTTGAGAATTGACGAGCGGATTTTACATTATCTCACGGGTATTCAATATCTTGACGAACGGCTAGCTGGTATTATTGAGCCATTACAAGAGGTTAGCGATTTAGTACCTTCGCATCAAGATTTAGCAGAGCGAATCGCAGCAGTTTGGTCACAAGCTTACAAGGTTAATAGCTTGCCAATTGTCCAGTTATCTAGTGGTGAAACTGCCAGTAAACGTGACATTGCCGCCACAATTTGTCAACTTCAGGGTTTAAGCTTGTGGGTAATGCCTGCACAAGTCATTCCTTTAGCACCTGGCGAGTTGGATAATCTCATCCGCCTGTGGACTCGCGAGACGATTTTAAGTAAGAGTGCCTTACTTATAGACTGCAACGAACTGGATACTAATGATACAGCACGGCTGAATGCGATCGCTCGTTTCATCGAACGCACAAAGGGCTATTTAATAGTCACAAGTCGGGAACGGATCGGCTTATCACAACGCTTAGTAGTTAATTTTGATGTACATCAACCAACTAGCAAAGAACAAGGTGTAGTTTGGCAAGATGCACTAGGTGCGAGTGCATCGCAAATGAATGGGCAAGTCAAAACCCTAGTGGATCAGTTTAACCTCAATGCCGCAACCATTCGCGCTGCTTGTGCAGAAGCCGCAGGACAGTTAGCACAAACACCAGAAACCGATATCACTAGCATTTTATGGGATGCCTGCCGCGTGCAAGCACGTCCGCGCTTAGATGAACTCGCCCAACGGATTGAGCCATCTGGTGATTGGGATGACTTAGTATTACCAGAGGCACAGAAACAAGTTCTTCGGGAAATTGCGGCTCATGTGCGCCAACGTAGTACTGTATATAACAATTGGGGTTTTGGGGGCAAAAGTGCTAGGGGATTGGGAATCAGCGCTCTATTTGCAGGTAGTAGCGGCACTGGGAAAACTTTGGGAGCAGAAGTACTGGCTCATAAATTGCGCCTCGACCTCTATCGGATTGACCTATCATCGGTAGTCAGCAAATATATTGGTGAGACAGAGAAGAATTTGCGCCGGGTATTTGATGCCGCAGAACAAGGTGGAGTGATTTTGTTATTTGATGAAGCTGATGCTTTATTTGGTAAACGGAGTGAAGTTAAAGATGCCCGCGATCGCTATGCCAATATTGAAGTTAGTTATCTATTGCAACGTATGGAAAGTTACCCAGGTTTAGCAGTCTTGACTACGAACTTGAAGAGTGCAATTGATACAGCCTTTCTGCGGCGGATTCGCTTTGTGGTGCAGTTCCCCTTCCCCGATACAACACAACGAGCCGAGATTTGGCGACGCGTTTTTCCAGCCGAAACCCCAACCGCAGACTTAGATGCTTTGCAACTAGCACGGCTTAATGTTGCTGGGGGTAATATCCGTAACATTGCTTTAAATGCAGCTTTTTTGGCTGCCGATGCCGGGGAAGCAGTACAGATGAAACACGTATTGCGGGCGGCTCAAACAGAATACAGTAAGTTGGAGAAACCCTTGACTGATGCAGAAGTTGGGGGATGGATGTGATTTTACATGATGCCTTAATAGCAAATGCTTGTATAGGACTCCTATTTGATTTTTGAACAAGACTCAGTACGGATCTATGCCTTCTTTCCTGTTCCCTGCCCACGCAAGTAAATTCAGGAATCAAACCGGATTCCTATAGCTTGATAGGTTGTAAAATTTGTGAACGATTTCTAGGACAGGCTGTATTTACGCCAACTACTATAGCAAACAAAATTACTCTGGTAATTCACCAAATCTTTCCCGATAGCGAGCAAGCATGGACTCCATTTGGGCAAGTTGCTGCTCGGCTTGTTGACGCTGTTGCTGTTCTTGGCGTGCTACTTCTTCTGGCGTGGGTGTCAGTTGTCCATCGGGAGTGAAAAAGCGCAACTTCGATTGATAAACTCCCAAATATAACTGCAACTGCTGACTCCATAACCAACCTGCTTCATTTGCTTGCAGTTCTTGATAACGACCATCTAATAAGTGAAATCCTTTAAATTCTAAACTTACTGGATCAAACCAAAAATAATCAGGAGTCCGCCAAATATCTTGATAGATTTCCTTTTTCAACCCTCTATCAGTAGCAGCGGTTTTGTCAGAAAGAACCTCTACAATCACATTTGGGTATTTGCCATCTTCTTCCCAAACTACCCAGCTTTTGCGTATTTTGCGTTGGGTATTTAAAACTACAAAGAAGTCGGGGCCTCTAAATTGCTCAGACTTACGCTGACGCGGACTGTAATAAATCGTCATGTTACCGCAAGCGTAGAAATCTTGATGCTCCTGCCACAACCATTCCAAACACTGAATCAACAGCAGTATTTGCCGCAAGTGAAGTTCTGTTTCCAAAGGTGGTTCATCACTGTATAAATCACCAGGAGGAAATATAACATCTTCTGGTGTGTCTTCTAAAATTATTCCTAAATCTTGAGCAGAAGACATAATAATTTCTCGTTTGACAAGATAAATCTAACTTAACCCAATTCATTCACCTGCAAAAGCGATCGCCCCAGCTTTTCATCCCAGCTTTCTAAGAATTACAAGTCTCGCTCACACAGAGCCACAGCCGGCAAAGAATAATTTATACTTAAGTCGATAGCGATCGCCACCCAACAAATTGTATAATTTGATTCAAAAATATGCTTGAGGATGTGAGATGAGCGATCGCATATTTGGGTCTAAGAAAGTAGGTACATCCACTTCAAATCCGTCGCTGATCTCAGCAACAACTCCAACGCTGGCGAATCCAGTGCGCGGCTTTGACATTGCAAATAAAGCTCCAATCCAAGCATCCTTTGAGGTATCAACCGACCTGCAAGCTGCACCATCTGCTGGTGAACAATCTTGGAAATCACAAGCTATCAAAAAAAAGCCTGTTCACGACATTAGTAGCATAGCGTTGCGTCGTCCACAAGCAAAACTGACGGTTGGAGAACCAGGAGACCAGTATGAGCAGGAAGCCGATAAGGTCGCTAATCGAGTCATGTCAATGCCTAATACTGCGATGCAACCACAGATGAAACAAGAAGAACAGACTCAAGAGGAAGAAGTGCAAAGTAAGCCTCTCGATGTTTACTTTGGGCAAAGGAAATCGCTAGGAAATAATGAGTTGACTCATGTAGGACAACAGAAAGGTGGAGTATTGCAGAGAGATGTGTTGCAGAGAGCGCCAAAAAAACCAGTAGTTACAGAACTTTCCACAAAACTACCACTGACGGAAGCTAATGCAAGATTAATTGATGCTTGTCATAATTTAGGTAGTATTTATGTGGATTTATCTGTAGCAAATACTGATTTAATCAGTACAAAATTAAGAATTTTCTCCATAAATTACGATATGGCTTACAGCAATTACTCAAGAGTAATTGGTCAAGGAAGAGCAGAAGCACAAAATCAAACTCTTTGGAGAGGAATATTTTTAGGAATAGGAACGGGTGTTTTAGCAGGTCTTGCTGCCGCCTATATTGCTCCTTCTACCGCAGGTGCATGGTTTGCTCTCACTCTAGCGGATGCAGGTACAGCAGCTGGTTCTTCATTTTTACAAGCAGCTGCATCTTCCACAATAGCTCTTGCTTTATCAGATGCCATCACAACGCGAGGCAGTGATTTACAACCTGGTGGTCTTTCACCTGATATGCTGCGAAGTAATATTTGGCAACACGTTGCATCAATGTATCGTGGTGCATTGCAAACCAATAAAGTATTAGCAAACTTACATAAAAATACCGTTATTCTTGAGCGATTAATTGCAGAAATCAGGGTACAAATTGCTGGTGGTGCATCGTCATATTCGCCAGCAGATATACTAACAGCAACTAATACCATGAACGATCGCATTAATGGAATGGCAAGTGTCTTTAGTGAATTGAGACAAAAAGCAACTGCGATGAGTGCCTTTGGTAATTCTATTTTGGCTTACGATCCTACAAAGCCTGGAGTCGATCAAATAGAAAAAGATATTTGGATTATGTGGATGGGAACTTTAAGTAATGATGACTCTGACATTCTTGATTTAGATAATATTGAGGATCATTTGAAGAGTATCGGGATTTTAGGTAATGGTGGTTTATTAGGTGTAGATTTTGGAGACTATACCTCGGAAGACGATGAACTAGCGGCTTTAGCAGCAGCTCGTCCTCGCGCTGCAACCATACGAGGGAAGTACGATCAAACCGCTTCTCAATGGACTGCACCAAGTCCATGAGTCAACTTTTAATTATTTACTTTGATTTGTTTGCAGAGCCGTCTACTAAATCAAAGATTTTTACATCGTTTCCAATCTCCGACTGGTGACACAGATTTGAGTAGCGCAGTTTAAAACTTTTTCAACTTGTTTGGGTGCTTTGATTTCAGTAAATAGCTGAATCGCTTGATTCAAATTAATTTGACTTTCATCAGGCTTTGCCATCTTTTGATTAGTTAAACCCAATTGAAAATAAGCTTCAGCCAGATCGCATTTAGCACCTATTTTATCCAAAAGTTCGATTGCTTCTGTATGATTAGCAAAGGCTAATGCAAAATCTGTTTGTTGTCGATGGATTTCTGCTAAACCATTGAGTGTTTTTGCTTTTACCTGCATATAGTGACTTTCTTCAGCAAAAGTCAAAGCTTGCTGGAATATCTGATTTGCCTGGGAAAATTCGCCTAAATTGACGTAGGTTTGACCTAAAATTTGCATGAAATAGACAAATCTTCCAGTTTGTTCTACTAGTTTTTCGTTCGTAATATTTTGATAAGCTACATCTGCTAATGCAAATGAGGCATCACGCAAACCTAAATAAGAATATACCAAAGCTAAACAGACTGAAGCTTTCTCTGCCCAGCGATGATGTTCGGTATTTTGAGCCAGATAAATTACTTGTTGAAATAACTTTGCGGCTGCCTCTAGTTCCCACAAATCTATTTTGTAAAGACCAATACTTAATAAAGAATCTACTTCTAGCATTCTCAGATAGTAAACTGTATGTTTATTTTCTGGCTGAGTTACAAGTGATTTGAGCGATTGGGTTGCCAGTGTAATAGTCTTTTCTTGACAAGCGATCGCTTGACTAATTTTACCTGTTATCCAATACAGATCGCCCAGTATATTATAGAGTTCGCTGAGATTTTGGTTATTTTCCAGATTGTTAACAACTTGATTAATTGCCGCCAGTATCGGTTGAATTAAACCCATCCGATACAACGTACTACCAAGAGGCAAAAATTGCTGCCATTGATTATTTCTGCTTTTTAAAATTACCTTACCTGCTAACTCAAACTCATTAATTTCTATATAATGATAATATGCTTCCAGAGCTTGCAAAGCATCTTTAAAGGTTTCAATTTGTTTAACACTAGTTGTCCAAAACTCTGCGGCTTTGTGGTTGGCAATTTCCCATTCATCGCTGGGGCGTAAACGTGCGATCGCTTCTTTCCGAATCACCGGATGCAACCAATATTCGCCTTTTTCGCACTCCACCAAAGACCGATTTCTCAAAGAGACAATAATTTGGCGATGTTCAGTAGGTGGGACATCCCACAGTAAACAAAACAACCCTTGTGATGAGATAGTGGGTATATCTTGGTAACGATAACATCCCAAACGGCAAAGTAAGCGATATGCTTGGGGGTCGAGGGCTTGCAAACGATTGATTTGACTAACCGCTAAATTTTTTAAGTCTGTTGCTGCTAAAGGATCGGCATGATTTTCTTGCCAATAAAGAACCATGTCACCGCCAAAATCCTCCTGAATCGAACCGCAGAGAATTCCCATTGCTTTAGCATTACCACCATAAGTGCGATGCATGATTTGCAAGGTTGGCGAGTCGATGGCTAATCCTCGGTTGCTAAAAAACTGTAGCCATGCGCTTTGATCCAAACCAGGAAGCCGATAGCGATTCACATTTAGCCCCGGTTCACAAAGGCGATCGCGACTGGTAATCAAGGTAACAGATTGCACCCTGGCATCAGCCAACACCCGCAATAGTTCTACATAGTTGCGGTGAGAAGCAATCAACCTACCTTGTTGATCTAATGCAGGTTCCAGATTGTCAATTAACACCCCAATCCGCCGATTGTGGAGTTGGCGCTTGAGTCGTCCCAATGTAACACCAAATTCTACCCCAGGTTCTYGATCAAARTCTTGTTTGAGCCATTCCTCTACAACTCGTTCGGCGGGGGTGATATTTTGCGTTTCCTTCGCCATCAGTAGTTCYAAAACCAAGTCAAATTCTTGATGGAGATATTGCTGCGCTAGAGTAGTTTTGCCTAAGCCTCCCTCACCTTGGATGACAATGACTTTTGATCCTTGATTTACCAAAGTATTCAGGTGAGCGATCGCTTCTGTTCGTCCAATAAAATTGGTATCCTCTAATTTTGGGGTGGGTTGGAGCGATCGCGAGTAATCAATCAGACTGGATGATATTGCAGTCGTTTTTCTCAAAACCCGTTCCAAAGTAGCGCGACAATTACTTTTGGTAATCTTTTCTCGCAATACTTTAGAAAGCAACTTCCATAACTGAGAACCAGCATCCTTAGCGTGTCCTTCCGTACAACCGTAAGAATGAGCGATATCCAAGTATTTTCTACCCAACCAAACTTGCACAAGAATCACTTTTTGCAAATCGCTCAACCGTTCCCCGGTCTGCGGGGGAATTATGGCATCTAACCATGCTAATGCTGCTTCAGCGTCCATTGTGTAACGACAAGGGTAGTTCAGATTTTAGGGACAACTATAAATTACTCTACAGTTATATTGCTAGAGTTTTCGGATAAGATTCTGTAAACCCGACTTTTTTCCCTACTTTTGCAAACCTTATTCAAAATTCAGCAGCAAGTTATTGAAACGATTGCTGTTATTCCAACGGTTAGGTATTAAAGTCTCGTCGATCAACGGTCAAAATTCGCCCATGTCCTAGATGTTCTGTGAGAACAACCAAAGAAGCATCTGCCATATCCATTGGCAAATCGGCATATTTCTCCATGAGTTCAACTATGCGTACAACATGGTGACTTCGTAAATCAAACACCTCAAATGCTTCCTGTGCAACCTCTCTCAAAAAACTACATTGAGCATTGTTACCACCTCCTCTGCCAAGAAGAAGGTAACAAGTTTCGGTAATTACAGGGTAAGTAGTGACTAGTGGTTCATTGAGAGCATTTAAAACTTGTATTGCTAATTGATGGTATTGATCGTTTTGGTTCCCAAGTGCAACGAAAAAGCCAGTATCAGCGATGATCATACTTTTCTTGCATTAGCGATGTCTACGACGAGCTTCGCTTACGCACAATAGCTTCGGAATTAGCAGCTAAGTCAGTTTCTCCTTTGAAACAGCCGATAAATTTACTTTGCTTGAGTTTAGCTAACGGATCTGTTTTTTGTTGCTGAAGTTGTTGATAGCGCAGTTCAATCGAAGACTTAATTGCCTCTACTGTATCTTGGTCAGCTTCCTGTTGAATATAGGCAAGCTTTTGAGCATATTCTTCATCTAGCTGAATCTCAAAATTCTTCATCGCCACTAACTTGGAACGTTTACCTAAAGTATATCGTCCGCGTCGAATCGTCTAGAATAAAACTCATCAGGTCACTTCAACTTATGGTGAAATCAGACCCCCGCCAATTGCCTAGCAGTGCTGAACTTCCTTGTTCAGACGATACTCCTGTGGATAACGAAGACCAGAACTTTATTCCCAACCTGCTTCTCTTCTTGCTGCAATATATTTGGGCAAACCGTAATGACTGGTTTTTCAGCGTTGCCAGAAATTGGTTTAGGAATTGGTAGAGGGCAATACGTATCTGGTAATATCCAGCGTCAGGTTTTGTATTGGTATGACCAACAAGGAAAGCGCTATCAAACTCCAGAAGAACAGCTTGAATTAGCGCAAAAAAAACTTGAGCGTTATCGTCAGCAATTTGGCGAACTGCCAGAAGATTAAGTAGTCATTATTGTTTAGTATCAAATGCTTAATTAGTAAGAATTATTCCCCTTGGTGAACCATACTTTTGAGCTATTTCTCCTACTACTTTACAGTTTTTACGAATTTTATCATCATAATCATCAGTACCATAATCTTCATCATCATAGTTCCTGGACAACTCTGGCAGAATTGTCCCTACTGTCTCTAAAACCTCTGCGATCGCTATATTATTTTTTTTGCGAAGAGCAATTGAATATGGTTTCATCAAAAGATATTGTAATTACCTTAACTGTTAATAATCTGTTCCACCGCAATAGAAATATCTGGAAATGCCAGAGGTTGAATTGTTCCCGCAGTCAATGTCAATTTGGTTGCGTACTCTCCATCTAAGATTTCTCGAAACACCACTAAATGAAGCTTTTTGAGATTTACAACCCAATACTCTAAAATACCTGCTTCTGCATAGATTTTACTTTTTCTCTCTAAATCTTTTTCTAAACTGGAGTTAGCATACTCAATCAACCAGAAAATATTTTCTGGATAGGGATGATGCTCTCGATACTCGCGTCCTAAACGCTGGACAATGGCAATATCTGGTTCTGGTTCCGAGTCGTTGGGTAAGGTGATAGGCTTGGCTTGTCGGATTGCAGCACGTTTACCTAACAAATCCGCTAGATACTCTGCCGATTCATGACTACAATAAGCATGGGGTTCCCCTTCCGGCCAGGGTAAACGCAAGAAAAAGGACATGTTAATATGCTGGGGAAATCCAGTCGTGTAGGTATTTCCAATGGTTGTAGGATTTGGGACATCATCTGAAATTACAGGCAAAAATAAACAAGACTCACAGTTTGCATCTGCAACAGATTTTGAACAAGTCCATCAGCAATTGGCAGATAATTTTAAAGATTTACAAGACCCAAGAGGGAAACAGGGTGTGCTTCATCCATTTATCAGCATCGTGATGATAGCATTACTGGCAACCATTGGTGGAGCAACAGGGTGGGAAGATATAGAGACATAGACATA
>LXQE01000173.1 GCA_003326195.1 Nostoc punctiforme NIES-2108 | reverse complement strand
GTTTAGCTGTTGTAAAGGTAAACAGGCACAAAACTTTTGCCATTATCTGGATAAACACCGCGATGCCTTCGGCGGGCTACGCCTACGCATCATCAACTACGAATACCATCAAGCTGAACAAATTTGTTCGATTGGTTCTGGATCGGTTGAATCTGCCGTTAAACAGGTTGACCGTCGAACTAAGATTTCAGGAGCGCAATGGAAACGAGAAAATGTGCCTCAAGTCCTTGCCCATCGCTGTGCTTACCTCAATGGGTTACTGTCAATTTAAGCCACTTCAAAAACTGAGATGCTCCCGACTCAAGGCTTATGAACCAGCTATCCCAGCACCTACGCGTCGAAGTACTCGCAAAAAAGCCTAGAGCGATTAGTATTTACCCAAAATAGAGATTTTTTAACTAACTTGTCAGGAATTAAGTTCGACAGAAATTGTAATAATAAACTCGGTTCCTTCTTTTATGGTAGATATACATTGCAGTTGACCACAATGTTTTTCCACAACAATTTGATAGCTGATAGATAGCCCTAACCCAGTGCCTTTACCGACGGGTTTAGTGGTGAAGAAGGGGTCAAATAATCGCTTTTGTATATCCTTGGGAATTCCAGTACCATTATCGGCAATGCGAATAACTACTTGCCGATTGTCTGTGACTTCAGTACGAATACGAATTATAGGTGATTTTAGAGTTGAAGAAGCTGATTCAAAACTCTCAAAGATAGCGTCAATCGCATTTGATAGAATATTCATAAATACTTGATTTATTAACCCAGCATAGCATTCTACTAGAGGGAGATTTCCATATTCTTTCTCAATAGTAATTAGCTGACCTGTTTCTTGATTTAGAAGACGGCTTTGTAATATTATTAGAGTACTATCAATTCCTTCATGAATATCAACTATCTTTTTATCAGATTCATCCAGGCGAGAGAAATTGCGTAATGAAAGAACTATCTCTTGGATACGCTCAGTACCAAACTTCATAGAATCAAGAAGCTTGAGGTAATCAACAGTTAAAAATTCTAGTTCCATTTCTGCGATCGCAGCTTTAATTTCTGCTACTGGTGCAGGATAATGGTGTTGGTATAAGCTAATTAATTGTAGTAAATCTTGAGTGTAGTTAATCGCATAAACAAGGTTGCCAGCAATAAAGTTGACAGGGTTATTGATTTCGTGTGCAATGCCAGCAACGAGTTGCCCTAAAACAGCCATTTTTTCATTTTGATCAGCATTGCGATAATTGCAAAGTTAATCAAACTTATATTTCCCTGATTACTGCTGAAAATCACAGTTATGCTGCAAAACTGCTGATGTTCGCGCATCCGATTATTTTCTATAGTGGATAATTAATATTAATTAGAATCCCCTGTTACCTATTCGCTAACCTTGTGACGTTATAATTCTTGTTTATTTAAAATATTTAAAATTATTTTGGGATACGCTCTTACCAATGGTTAATAAAGAACTTAAACCACAGTTAGAAGCAACACTAAAACTGCATCAATGGCAGTCAGCGACATTGCTCCTGAAGTGAAGAGAAAGTAATTAAAAAAAGTTTTGGAAATTTTATTATGTCTCAGAATGCTGCTCACGGTTGCCGGCTACTGTTTAGAGTACTAAAGCATTATCTTGTATAATAAACGACTAATGACTCCCCATCAAGGGGAGTCATTTGATATCAGTTAGCTAGCTAAAATGAAATTGGTACATTTTTAAATGCGGCTGTATCTGGCACAAAAATGTCCAAATTATTGATCCCATCGGGAACTCTTAGCCAGATATAAGCATCTGCGGAGGCTTGTGGACGTACCTGGAACAAAGAAACGCTTCCTGTTGAGCGATTAAGAGCAACTCCTTTGTAGGTTACGCTAGTGTCAGGATTGCGGGCTGTTGTACTAGCAACCGATATAATATCGCTACCAGCAACTCCATCTGTGGCAAGGCGACGAATACGCATTTGCAGATTTACCACATCACGGTTTCCAGTTTCTGGATCTTTAATTCGTTTTGCTGAAAGTAACTCAACTTCTGCCTTTTTGCCAAAAGCAGGCTGCACAAATTGACCAGGACTAATTGCTGATGTTGTAGCACTAGCTGGGGATGGTGATACTGTTGCTTGTGGAGAAATTGTAGCTGTAGGACTTGGGACTTGAGTAGGAATGGTATTACTGGCTGTACTAGTAGCATTTAGTGTCTGCCGCAACGTAAAAACTTCATAAGCTACATAGCCGCTACATCCCAAAGCCAAAGTAGAGAGTAATACAGCTACACCAGATAAAAATGTACTCACACCGTTGCCTCGATTTCGTATTTCTGTATATGCAGGTTGACTTGGGTTTCTATTTTGTAGTCCCATAAATTATGTTTGTGCGTAGGCGCAGCCCGTCGTAGACATCGCCTATCTATGAAACATGTGAACATCTTCCCTATACTAATTAAGTAACTTTACTGAGCCAATTCTTCTCTCTCCGGAAAGAAATTGTTTGCAAGGTAAAAATATCTGTCTTTGGGATAAGGAAAATTGGTGAGACTTAAGACTTTAAATCAACCAGTGGGTGTTTTATTAATATTTTTGACTAGCCAGATAGGATTTAGTTTTAGAGTTGCGAAAGCACAAACCCCAGTTGCACCAACAACTACCACAAAATCAATTTGCTCTAGCCAACTGGGAACAGCTATAGATGCTGTAATCAATCGTCCCTTATTTAGTCGGGGGCGCTGGGGAATTTTGATACAACCCCTGTCAACTGGACAAACTCTTTACAGTCGAGACGCTCAAAAATATTTTACTCCTGCCTCTAACCTCAAATTGCTGACAACAGCAGCAGCGTTGCAGGAATTGGGTGCTAATTTTCGGATTCGCACCTCTATTTATCAGAATGGCAATGGTGTTTTACGTGTTGTCGGCAGGGGAGATCCTAGTTTAAGTGATACTGAATTGCAAAAATTGGCACAGCAGTTAAAACAGAAAAGGATTACTCAAATTCAGCAGTTGAGTGCTGATAATAGTTATATTCAAGGTGATATTGTTAACCCCACCTGGCAATGGGAAGATGTGCAGTCAAGTGATGGCGTACCAGTCAGCAGCTTTATTCTGAATAAAAATATTTTTAGCTTCAAACTTGTACCACAGGCTGTAGGTAAATCTTTGCAAGTGCTATGGCTCGATCCTGGCGAAGCGAAACAGTGGCAGATAATTAATCAGTCAATAACCGTCCCTCAAAATCAACCGAGCTACGTCAATGTTACCCGCGAATTATCAGGAACAGTATTACGAATTCAAGGACAACTGACAACGAATTCTGAACCCTCTTTAATAGATTTGCCTGTAGTTGACCCTAATTATTACTTCTTACGACGTTTCCGTACTGCCTTAGCAACAGAAAAAATTAACTTGGGACAAACATTAGTAGTAAATGGTGGTGTGAATCAACAGGAAATAGCATTTGTAGAGTCGCCACCTTTAGCTGAATTATTAGCAGAAACTAATTTAAATAGTAATAATCTTTATGCTGAAGCATTGCTGAGAGCATTAGCTGTGAAAAAAACCAGACTGAAAAATCAGACTAGTGCTGATGTCGGTTTAGAAGTTGTCAAAGCAAGTTTAACTAAATTGGGAGTCGATCCAGCTAATTACATATTAGTGGATGGTTCAGGTTTATCACGTCGTGACTTAGTGACACCAGAAGCTTTTGTCCAAACTCTGCGGGGAATGGCAAAAACCCCAGCTGCATATATATATCGTGCATCTTTACCCGTGGCTGGTAAAAGTGGAACTCTGAAAGGCCGCTTTCAAGATACACCTGCTGAGGGCATTGTGCAAGCAAAAACAGGTACGTTAACGGGTGTAGTTTCTCTATCTGGATATATGAATGCGCCGAAATATGAGCCGCTAGTTTTTAGTATTATCGTGAATCAGTCGGATCAGTCTGCAACAGTTATACGGCAGGCAATTGATGAGGTTGTTATATTGTTGACACAGTTACAGCATTGTTAATATTATACTTTTGACTCATAACTTTTTTCATGTCAGCCAAAATCTTACCACCGCCCCTAAAACCTGGAGACTTACTACGAGTAATTGCCCCTAGTGGTGCTTTGCGAGAATTCGAGGAATTTAAACAGAGTCTAGAAATTTGGCGATCGCGTGGTTATCRAKTARAARTCAGYCCCCAGATAGATGACAAATGGGGTTATCTAGCWGGGACAGACGAAAMYCGCCGTCARCARYTAGCAGCRGCATGGCAAGATCCTGATTGTCGYGGTATTCTCTGTKCCAGAGGYGGTTTTGGYAGCACCCGCATYTTAGAARATTGGAATTGGCCAAACTCAGGGCCTCCCAAGTGGCTTATAGGTTTTTCTGATATCACAGCTTTATTATGGAGTCTTTATACAGCAGGAATTTCCGGCGTTCACGGCCCTGTAATGACAACTTTGGCAGATGAGCAAGATTGGTCAATTAAGCGATTATTCGATTGGGTAGAAGGTATTTCGTTTACCCCTCTCAAAGGTCGCGGTTGGGGTGGTGGTGTGGTTCATGGTACTTTATTACCAGGTAATCTCACGGTGGCTACTCACCTTTTGGGTACACCAATCCTGCCACATCTGGATGGTGTAATTCTGGCGCTGGAAGATGTTACGGAAGCACCTTATCGCATCGATAGGATGCTAACACAGTGGCGCTTGAGTGGTGCTTTGTCTCAAGTCTGCGGTATTGCGTTGGGGGGTTTTACTCGCTGTGAAGCGCCACCAACTATATCTAGTTTTAGTGTAGAAGAAGTATTGCGTGATCGCTTGGGCGATTTGGGGATTCCCATTGTCTCCGATTTGCCTTTTGGTCATGATAGTCCCAATGCGGCATTACCAGTGGGTGTAGAGGTGACTTTAGATGGGGATGCGGGAATATTAGCGATCGCGCATCCCCATCTAAGTTAAAATCAGATCCGCTTCTGGTTAAACAGTCATAATCCACTCACAGAATAATGTTCTAAATGTTTTGGTAAATTCCAATTAATTTTCGGATCTGGCTGATGTTTTACTGGTTCAACATTTCCTCGCCAAGCAGCGCCCATAATTTGCATAGTTTGGTAAATGATTGTATTCCAACCTTTTTCCTTTAAGTAGTCTAAACCTTGTGCTACATCAGGGGAAGTTAAATCATGGAACAAAATTAAAGCATCCTCCTCTGCCAATGGTTCACAAACAATCGTATCATTGAGCAAAGCAGGTGCTTCATGATCGCCATCAATGAAAATCAATGACCACTTGTGTTGTAATTCTTTAGCTAACTCTTCTACCCTTTGTGGGCTATAACCAGCTACTAAATTAACTGATTCAAGAACATTAGCAAGTCGTAGGGAATTACTTACACTTTCATAAACATCTTCTCTGGCTAAAAAAGGATCAATTACATCTAATTCCACGCCACCTAATGCCAGATAACACGCAGACCAACCCCGCAAGCGATGTAATTATAAATAAAATCAAAAATAGCTTATAATAGCCAAGTCATCCTCCTGATTATAAAACTTTAAGTTATTAATTACATGCCAAAAAAATATATACCCAATGCTTTTTTAAAAGTAGAAGATTCACAACTATATGCAATTTTTGCGTGGAGTCAGCGAACCGCAGAAATTATTCCATCAAAATCATGGTTGACGATACTGGAAATATTTATTCACGAACATTCATTAGAGACGGCTTACCAAATATTTCAAAAAAATAAATTAGAACCTACAGCAGAGAAAGTTATTCAGGAGATAAAAAAATATGAGCAGCTTCTTCAAAACGCCTTAGTTTTTTTAGCAGATGGTAGCCTGACAATTTTTGGTAAAGGCTTTCGGAGTTTTATCGAAAAAGAAATGCAATATGAACTTGGTTTATTAAGTAGAGAAACTTACCAAATATTGCCACAATTATTTTCACAATATCAATTAGAAGATGACTTAGAATCTATTAAAAATATAGAAGACTTTCGTAAATTAGTAGAACATATAGAAAGTCTTGGTTTACTATCCCCTGCTACAGGTTCGATAGATTGGGGTGATTTGAAAAAAACAGTTCCAATTTGTCAAGCATTTGGATTGACAAGAGGTACACCCGTCGATAGATACTACCTCAGCAAATTTCTGAAAGAAATTCAAACCCAAATTGGTGGCAATATCTTAGAAATAGGAGGAACACCAAAAGACAAAGATTTTTATCAAATTAATCCAAGTGCATCATATCAGATTCTCAACTTAGAAGCAGGCCCAGGAGTAGATATAGTTGGGGATGCTCATGATGTATCCATTATTAAACCAGAATCTTTTGATTCAGCGATCATTTTTAACGTCTTAGAACATTGTTATGCCCCCTGGATAGTGGTGGAAAATATTCACACTTGGCTAAAACCTGGTGGGAAATGTTTTGCAATGGTACCAAGTGCGATTAGAGTTCATGCTACTCCCGTTGACTATTGGCGTCCTTTACCTGATGCTTTCGCCTGGATGTTTAGAAACTTCTTACAGCAGAAGTTGTATGTCTATGGGAACCCTACCACTGTCATAGCTAGTTATCATGGAATAGCCGTAGAAGAACTAACATCTGAAGAACTAGACGCTTACCATCCAGATTATCCCGTCGCAACTTGTATTTTGGCTGAAAAGTAAATCTAAAAGTATGAGGAGAAATTATAATTATTTATGAAAATTAAATTATTTATGAAAATTGCTCTTGTCGCTTGGGGGTATATTCCTGAACCTCCCTTGCCACATTCTGTTTTAACTGTGATACAAGAATACAAACATTTTTACCGCTACAATTAGCGAGATGATTGATAAAAACCAATATTCTCGTCCACAAATTTTAGAATATGTTCGATAAAACTTTGATTATAGCCGGATAATTTATCATTATAATGATATCATGCACTATTTTATAAACTTACACAACTAAGGAGTAATTTTTCAGACTGTTAATAATTTAATTCTGTTCAACACAGCTTAAGAATTTACTCCTCAATAATTAAAAATTCCTCTTTTGTTAGTGGGATTATTATGCGAACAATTACGATGATGATTTAAAGATGGAAACTGTAGTTTTTGATTTCAATCATGAAGTGTCAATTATCCTCTGTACCTATAATCGAGCAAAATATCTAAACAATTGCATTGATAGTGTTATTGGTCAAAGTTTTAAAGATTGGGAACTGATTATAGTTGATGATGGCAGCCAAGATAATACTTTTGAAATTGTCAATTCTTATATTCAAAAATTTCAAAACATCCGGTATTTGAAACATCAAAATAGGAAGCTATGGTATGCTAAAAATGTTGGAATACAGGCATCTTTTGGCAAATACATAACATTCTTAGATAGCGATGATGCGTACAAAATAAATCATCTGGATGCGCGAATCGAATATATGAGAGCTAATCCAGAAATTGATTTGATTGAAGGTGGATTCGCAGCCGAAGAAGAGATTTTGGTTGCAGATTATTTTCAACCAGGTAAAAAAATTAATCTCCGAGAATGTGTTTTAGGCCCAACATTTTTTGGGAAGAGACAGGTATTTTTTGAGGTGAAAGGGTTTAATCATATTGCTTATGGAGAGGATACAGACTTTTGGTATCGGGCAGTAAAAATCTTCAGAACCGAAAAAATAACCGAACCTCAAACTTATATTTACACAAGAGCAGAAACTAGTATTACTAAAAGTGTTTTGGAGAATATTTCTTAATCTGATTAACTATCTGGTATGAAGATGATTCTTTTTCTATCCCAAATAAGCCATTATTCTCGCCGAGTCATCGCTTCTGTTTGGCAGATTTTACTTCTAGGGATTGTACTAAGTTCGTTCCTAATATTTTTATCTGGTTGTCAGGGGCTAGCACAGAAGAATGATGGAGTAATTCATTTAACCCTATGGCAAGCAATCAATCCCCCTGCTAATCGGGATGTGTTTGAAAAACTGGTAGACAAATTTAATCAGACTCATACTGAGGTGCAGGTAGAATCTGTCTTTTTAGCTCAACCCCACTTGCCAAAAATATTAACAGCTGTTGTGGGTAATGTGCCTCCAGATATCCTGGCATTCTATCCGCAAATTACAGGTCAGTTAGCAGATTTAAGGGCAATTATACCTTTAGAAGATTGGTTGGACAAATTGCCCATAAAGTCAGAAATTACCCCTAACCTACTTGAAGAATTACAATTAGACGGTCATCTTTGGTCAGCTCCATTATATACAAGCAACATAGGTATTTTTTATAGACCTAAGCTTTTTGAAGCTGCGGGAATTACGCAAACGCCTAAGACTTGGGAAGAATTGAGAGAAGTTGCCAAAAAACTAACCATAGACCGTAATGGCGACAACCGACCAGAACAGTACGGAATTCTACTGCCTTTAGGAAAGGGAGAATGGACTGTTTTTAGCTGGTTTCCTTTTTTATTAAGCGCTGGCGGAGAAGTACTGACAAATAACCGACCGAATTTAACGAATCCTGGAGCGCTGAAAGCTTTACAATTCTGGCAACAGCTATTAGAAGATGGTTCAGCAATGCTTTCTTCTCCAGAACGGGGTTATGAAGAGGATGCCTTTATAGCGGGTCGCGTTGCTATGCAAATTACTGGCCCTTGGACTTATATCACGAAATCTAATGTTGATTACAGCGCATTTCCTATACCTACAAATGTTTCTCAAGCTACGGTTACAGGTGGTGGAAATCTTTATGTGATGAAAACTACACTAGCTAGAGAGCAAGCTGCACTCAAGTTTTTAGAATATGTTTTGAGTGAGGAATTCCAAAAAGAATGGAGTATCGGCACCGGTTTTTTACCAGTTAATCTTAAAGCTGCACAAAGTGAAGCTTATCAGCAATTCCTCAACCAAAAATCTTGGTTAAAAGTGTTTATGGAACAAATTCCTCTAGCTGGCGCTCGACCGATTCTTGCTGGATATAGCCGTCTTTCTGACAGTCTTGGTCGAGCTATCGAGGCTACATTGTTGGGTGAATCTCCCCACAAAGCTCTCAAAATAGCACAAGAGCGTTTAGAAACTATTTGGGATAGCAATTAAATGGGACTGAGTAACTCGTTGTATCCTTTAAAGTGTAGTGGCTTGAGTACATAATTAATTATTAGCATTGGGTAATTCAAAATACTCACTAAATGGAGAATACGCTGGCAACTCATAAACATTAAGGCGATGTAATATATCGATAAAAGTTAGGAATAAACTCCAGCTTTGCGATGTAAATTCCTTTTTAATGTACACAAACCAATTGCTGGTATTGCTCCTAAAATCGCTGCTGTCAGCCCTTGTCCGCTCCAATATAGTATGGGAGTATGGTAGGTTTCTGGAATCAAATTTTGCACCAGAAAAAGCAACCAAACCAAAATAGTGATCCAGAAAAAAGAGATTGAGGGTACAAAATTCCACCACCAAATGCCTGCTGTATATCGCCTCAACACCAGCCATTGGCAAATACCTAGCCAAATTCCAGAAATTATATATGCGATCGCAGACAAAAATCCGAAAATCAAAGTATCTTCAGAAGATGATGAGGCAATGGTTGAAATGTAGTTAATCCAGGCTGTAGAAACACCGTTGGCAATCAGCCAACCTACACTAGTAGCAAATAGCCACTGCCAACTCGGTAAATATCGGTAAAGGACAAGAGCTTGGTCAGCAGCGAAAATCACGGCAAATACAACGTTACTGAGACTTCTAACCAAAATGCTCCATGTTTGTGGTTGATTAGCAATGTTAGGTGAGAGACTTTGGAGAATAATTTTCTCTAAAGCGATACTAGCAACGCCACCCACAACCCATCCGATGATGGTCATTAAGGTAAACTGAATAAAGAACCTCTGTCGCTGCGATCGCGGAATCAAAAACTTTCCTGGGTTAGGCTCGTTATTAGCAGATGTAAGATGATCGGGACTGTTAGAGTCAGTTTGCATAAGAAGTTAGGAGAGTGAGGGAATAGGAGATCACGGAGATCACGGAGATAGGGGGAGAATTAACTAATGCCCTGTTTGGCCAATCCTCAATTAAATATTGATTCTTGTTTTACTCTATTTCTCAATTACCAGTCCCTATTTTCCATTCCCCACTCGCCACTCGCGACTTCCCCAAGGCGAGAATATTATGTCAATAATAACAGTCTATTCTCAATAGAATCTCATTAACCTATTCTTATTGCTAAAGATTTAGGGGTAGCCTATCATAGACATCGCCTTGAGTCTGGGAAACTAAACCAAACGATAAATAGTGATTTTTTGTTAGTTCTTAACCTTGGTTGCGATCAAGAGTAATTTAGATGCGTTTGCCCTGACCATTACAATTGCACAAGAACCTTCACTTAATCTTTAAAGAAAAATTAGTATATACACCGTATCTTTTACGAGTTATAAAAATCAAAATAGGATTACAAAGCATCAAGATAAACTTACATCTTCGATCTGGTTTTACCCAACAAGAGTTATACATAAAGACCTAATAATCTTTGTGATTTTCTTCTAATTTGTTGGAGTAAGGAAACCAGCTTTTCAGAGCTAGGTTTAAAGAAAAGTTCAGTCTTAATTCTCTTTGTGTCCTTCAAGGTTTATTACTAGAATGCTGCAAAAAATCTCCTTGGCTTTACTCGGAATGACTGCTGTGGTCATGAGTGCGAATCCAGCTAGTGCCGTAACTCTACAAGTCAATAGTGGCCCGTTTTCTAGCTACGCTGATGCCAAAACTGTCACCTTTGACGATGGCACAGCAAATGATCCTAATGGATTTGTTACTTACTCTAATATTACTAGTAACATTGTTCAAGGTAGCGTATCTAGTCAATATGCCTCACCTTATGGAGATAACACCAAATTTCTCACAATTGCTCCAGTAGGTAGTAATGTTGCAGGCGACAGTGGTTTGGTCAATATTAACTTCAAACAAGCTGTTAATTACTTCGGTTTTTATGGAGGTTCATTGGATAGTTACAACTATGTTGACATTTACAAAGGTAATCAGTTGTTAAAGACTTTTAGTGGTGCAGATGTGCCAACTGCTATAGCTAATGGTAGTTGGACTAGCACTGAAGCTAATATGTTTATCAATCTTGTAGCTGATACAGGAGAAACTTTTGACCGAGTTGTGATGCGCTCAGATGGTGTTGCCTTTGAAACAGATAATCACGCCTATAGACTAGCCCAAAGCGTTCCCGAGCCTAGTGCGATGTTAGGTGTGGTAGCAATAGGTGCTTGTGGTATGATGTCGCTCTTCAAACGCTCACAACAGAAAGTGGCAGTGAAAGGATAAATTTATCAGCATAGCTGTTAAAAACCCTTAAGAATGTGTCTCTACGCAAGCGTAGAGACACATTTGTTATTTTTCATGGAGTTTTCCTCATACATTCCTTTGATACAGAAGTGAGAGGTGCATTTCTACATGGGACTCAAAGCAATAATTTCATGGGAGGGATAAGCCAAAAAAACAATAATTTGTAGCACTTGCTGGCATTAATACTGTAGTCAAGCCAACCGATCGCTCATATCCAATAATCAAAATATTATAAAATATTACTATTAGGCCCTGCTATTCACCTTTTCCTGAAAACCTGCTGGAAAAGCGTAATCCCAGAATGATAAGCTAAACAGTGGCATAAATAGGATGAAGTAATAAATGGGTGTTTATTCAACGACTCCTCATCTCTTACGGGCTGCTCGTGGTGAAGTAGTAGATCGTCCCCCTGTATGGATGATGCGACAAGCGGGACGGTATATGAAAGCATATCGAGACTTAAGAGAGAAGTATCCTTCGTTTCGCGATCGCTCCGAAATTCCAGAAGTAGCAATTGAAGTTTCCTTGCAACCCTGGAAAGCCTTCCAACCAGATGGAGTAATTTTATTTTCTGATATTGTCACCCCCTTACCTGGTTTGGGCATTGACATGGACATCGCCGAAGGTAAAGGGCCAATCATTCACTCACCCCTCCGCACTCAAGAACAAATCGATGCTCTGCATCCTTTAGAACCAGAAGTAGCTCTACCATTTATCAAGACAATATTGCAAGCGCTGCGTTCGGAAGTAGGCGATAAATCAACGGTGCTGGGCTTTGTGGGTGCGCCGTGGACATTAGCAGCTTATGCAGTAGAGGGAAAAGGTTCTAAAACCTATTCCATCATCAAAAACATGGCATTTTCAGATCCGACGATATTGCATCAACTGTTAGCTAAATTAGCAGATGCGATCGCCATCTATGCCCGCTACCAAATTGACTGTGGCGCTCAAGTTGTGCAAATGTTCGATTCTTGGGCTGGTCAATTGAGTCCTCAAGATTATGATACTTTTGCTCTCCCCTATCAGCAGCGAGTTTTCCAGCAAGTTAAGCAAACCCATCCCGATACACCTTTGATTTTGCTAGTTAGTGGTAGTGCGGGTGTGTTGGAAAGAATGGGACAATCTGGCGCTGATATTGTCAGTGTAGACTGGGCAGTGGATATGGCAGACGCACGAGCCAGATTGGGTAAACAAATGAAAGTTCAAGGAAATCTTGACCCAGGCGTACTATTCGGCTCTAAACAGTTTATCCGTGATCGCATTCTCGATACGGTTCGCAAAGCTGGCAATTGGGGTCACATTCTCAATCTCGGTCACGGTGTCTTACCAGAAACTCCCGAAGAAAATGTCGCTTTCTTCTTTGAAACCGCAAAGGAATTGAATCTTGCAGGAGTTAAGAGTTAAGAGTTATGAGTTATGAGTTAGGAGTTATCAGTTAGGAGTTATCAGTTGCGAAGTGCAAAGTTATTTTTAACTCCTCACTTCTCACTCCTAACTTGATTTTTAACTCCTGATTCGGAACTTTTAACTTTATTCTTAACTCTTTAGTTTTAACTCCTAAATTTTGAAAAACTCTTTATGAGCCAGAAGCGGATTTTAGTGACTGGTGCAAGTGGTTGTGTAGGTCATTATTTAACAGAAGCCTTAATTAAAGAAACAAATCACGAACTGTATCTATTAGTTAGGAACCCAAGCAAGCTACAAGTTGATACCAAGGCACGTTCAGGCATCAACGTTTTACAAGGTGATATGCAAAATATTCGCCAGTTTGGCGATTTGCTATCCACAATTGATACAGCGGTACTTACAGCCACAGCTTGGGGTGGCGATCGGACATTTGATATTAATGTCGTCAAGACAATAGAATTACTCGAACTGCTAGATCCCGAACGTTGCCAGCAGGTAATTTATTTTTCGACAGCTAGCGTTTTGGATCGCTACAATCAACCATTGAAAGAAGCCGGGGAAATTGGGACAGATTATATCCGTTCTAAATATGAGTGCTTAGAGAAAAAAGAAAAATTAGCGATCGCACCCAAAATTACCACAGTTTTTCCGACTGTAGTATTGGGCGGTGATGCGAATAAACCCTATTCTGCTGTCACATCTGGTATTACAGAAGTGACGAAATATATTAATGTAATCCGTTTTTTGGAAGCAGATGGCAGTTTTCACTTTATCCACGCACAAGATATTGCCACTGTAGTGCGATATTTAATCGATCATCCTGCCAAAAACGATCAACCACATCGGCTGGTTTTAGCTCAAGCACCATTAACTGCTAATCAAGCAGTGAAACAAGTTTGTGCTTATTTTGGCAAAAAGATTTACTTTCGCATTCCCATATCTATAGCATTAGCTAATTTGATTATTGTTCTGTTTCGCATTCGGATGGCCGCTTGGGATCGGTTTTGCATGAACTATCGGCATTTTACATACGAAAAATTCATCAATCCCGATAGTTTCGGCTTGCCAAATTATTGTGCAACCATGAGTGATGTTTTGAAAATTAGCGGTGTTGAAAAGGCTAAAAATTGATTATAATCTGTGGCTTTTGACAACGTTTGGAAAATATTAGCAGAAAATTATCCTCATCTCGTAGAGAGCGACTGGGGTCATTAGGTATGAGTGAAGAATGGAAAATTACCTCTTTCCTCTCTGCTCTCCAGTCCCTTGATTTGAGTTAAAAATATCAATGGTAAAATAAAACAACTTTAATAAAAAGTCAATAACTCTTTATTTTCGTTAGAGTGGGATAACAATCAAAGTGTGAGGATTGATACTACATGCGAATCTTGTTAGTGTATCCAATATTTCCCAAAACCTTTTGGTCTTATGAAAAAATCTTGGAGTTAGTCGATCGCAAGGTTTTATTACCACCTCTGGGTTTAGTAACAGTAGCGGCGATTCTGCCCCAAGAATGGGAATTCAAGCTGGTCGATCGCAACATCCGTGCAGCAACAGAAGCAGAATGGGCATGGGCAGATGTAGTAATTCTCTCTGCGATGATTGTCCAGAAACAAGATTTACTTGACCAAATTCAGGAAGCAAAAAAACGTGGCAAACTAGTTGCAGTTGGCGGTCCCTACCCCACCTCTGTACCTCACGAAGTTGAAAATGTTGGCGCAGATTTTCTGATTCTGGATGAAGGGGAAATCACGCTGCCCATGTTTATTGAGGCAATTAAACGGGGCGAAACATCTGGCACTTTCCGCGCCACAGAAAAACCTGATGTCACCAGCACACCAATACCCCGCTTTGATTTATTAGAATTGAACGCTTATGACATGATGTCGGTACAGTTTTCGCGCGGGTGTCCTTTCCAGTGCGAATTTTGTGACATTATTGTTCTCTACGGGCGCAAACCGCGCACCAAAACCCCAGCCCAACTCTTAGCAGAGTTAGATTGCCTCTATGAATTGGGTTGGCGGCGGGGTGTGTTCATGGTGGATGACAACTTCATTGGCAACAAGCGAAATGTGAAATTGTTGCTGAAAGAGTTAAAAGTCTGGATGGCAGAACACAAATATCCCTTCCGATTTGACACTGAAGCTTCAATTGACTTAGCCCAAGACTCAGAAATGTTGGAGTTGATGGTTGAGTCTGGTTTCTCGGCGGTATTTTTGGGAATCGAAACGCCGGATGAGGATAGTTTGCAAATGACCAAGAAGTTTCAAAATACTCGCAGTTCTCTAACTGAGGCAGTTGAAACTATCATCAAAGCGGGATTGCGCCCAATGGCTGGGTTTATCATCGGCTTTGATGGCGAAAAAGCCGGCGCAGGCGATCGCATCGTCCGTTTTGCGGAACAAGCAGCCATTCCCTCAACTACCTTTGCCATGTTGCAAGCGTTACCTAATACTGCGCTTTGGCATCGCCTGAAAAAGGAAGGACGATTACGGGAAAATCAAGATGGAAACATCAACCAAACAACATTGATGAACTTCCTACCCACCCGTCCTCTAGAAGAACTTGCACGAGAATATATTGAAGCATTCTGTACTTTATACGACCCAGTACAGTACTTAGATCGCACCTATCGCTGCTTCTTGCTGATGGGCTTGCCGAGTTGGAAAGCCCCAGCGAAAATGCCAGAGTGGGTAGTTATAAAAGCGTTGCTAATTGTAATTTGGCGACAAGGAATCAAACGGGAAACCCGTTGGAAATTCTGGCATCATTTGTTCAGCATTCTCAAGCGGAACCCTGGAGTTATTGAACATTACATCGCTGCTTGTGCCCACAACGAGCATTTTCTGGAGTATCGCCAAATTGTGCGCGATCAAATTGAAAGTCAGCTAGCTGAATATTTAGCACAAGGTGCAGAAACGCCTTATGTTCTAGTTAAAGAAAAAGCTGAGGAAAAAGCTGAAGCGGTAGTTAGTTAAGAACTTCCAAATCAAACAATATCCCATTGCAGAAGGACTTCAAGGTGGTAGTCATAATCGGTGGTGGACTTGTGGGTATGAGCGCTGCGTACCAACTAACGCGTTATGGCGTGCCAGTAGTCCTAGTTGATCGGGCTGATGAAGGCAAAGCTACGACGGCGGGTGCAGGAATTTTATCGCCAGGCAATCGGTTCCCGTCTGGCGATCCGATTCTGCCGCTTTTAAAGGAAGCCCACGCTTATTACCCCAAGTTGATTGCAAGTCTGGCTGAGGACGGTGAATACCATACTGGGTATGAGAAGGTGGGGGCACTTCATGTTGCTACTACCGACGAAGAGGCGTCCCAAATGTCGAAGTTACTGGAACAAATCCAGGAACGCCGGACAGCTGGATTTAATCACATCGGGGATGCCAAGATAGTCGATTCCGACGCTGCTAGATCCTTCTTTCCAGCCCTCAGCCCAGTTAAGGCTGCGATTCATATTCCTGAAGCTGCTCGTGTTGACGGTCAACTACTCTGTAGCGCACTGGAACGGGCAATTGTTCAGCGCGGTGGATCTCTAGTTCATGGTCGTGCTGAGTTGGTGGTTGATCAAGGAAAAGTGACGGCCGTCACAGTTGAAGGTCAGACTATAGCGGCCGAAGCAGTAATTGTTGCTGCTGGCCCTTGGTCAGCCACCCTAGCCAAGCAACTCGGTATAACGATGCCAGTGTATCTACAGCGTGGCCAGATCGCCCATTTAGTTGTTCCTAAGACCGAGACTGGAGGATGGTCTATTGTTATGGGATTTACACACTACATCCTGACTTTTCCGAGCGATCGCATAGTGGTGGGCGCAACACGCGATAATGTCGGCTATGACTATCGTGTGACTATGGGCGGGATGCGGGAGATTATCAACGAGGGGCTGCGAATGGCGATCGGACTAGAGTCTGCCACTGTACAGGATGTGCGTATCGGTTTTCGTCCGCAGAGCCAGGATACTGAACCTTTTATTGGGCAAGTACCTGGCTTTGAAAATGTGTATTTTGCCACCGGGCATGGTGGGTATGGGCTGCAAGTAGGACCCTACTCTGGTGCGATCGCTGCCGATTTGGTGCTTAACAGACCAGTCTCCACCGACTTAAGTCCCTTCGCAGTTGATCGCTTCAGTCATGCCTCATGACCTCAGTCTGGCTAAACCTGTATTGATAATATTTTAGGTTTCTTCTTTCTTTTTAATTCCAGTGATTTCGTTAACTAAATCTGAGGCTCTATTAATTAATGAGGTGTCAATATCAAGTTGATAATTCCCCTCTTTTAAAACCTCTATCACAACTTTACTGAAATCTGCATTACCTTTCCTCGCACCCAAACCATTAATTGCACATTCAATTTGCCTCACGCCACAACTTAAAGCAATGAGTGAATTATCTACTGCCATACCCAAATCATCATGACAGTGTACTGAAACGACAACTTCGTTAATATTGGGTACTCGATTCAGAATCATTTGCAGAAGTTGCGAAAACTCTTCTGGCGATGCTAAACCTAAGCTATCAGGAATACTAACAGTCGTAGCACCACTCTTAATTGCAGTTTCAATAGATTTACACAAAAAATCTGGCTCACTTCTGGGAGCATCAAAAGCGCTCCATTCTACATCATCACAGTAATTGCGTGCTAGAGAAATACTCTCTTTGATTGTTGCTAATACTTCTTCTTTGCTTAATTTAGACTTATTTTTCAGATTTACCGGAGTATAAGTGTGAATTCTACCTCTGATCGCTGGTTTAATTGCTTCAGCAAGAGTAATTATTTCATTTGAATTGGAACTAGCTAGCCCACAAATAGTAGAATTTTTAATTATTTTAGAAATATTAAAGACTTCATCAAAATCTTTTTGAGAACTTGCTGGATAACCAACTTCAATAATATCTACTCCCATTTCTTCGAGCAATTGGGAGATGATGATTTTTTGTTGTAAATTCATCTTTACACCAGGCGTCAATTCTCCATCACGCATGGTGGTATCAAAAATAATTATTTTTTGATTATTTTCTGACATATTGGCTAGAGATAGCGATCGCTTACATCAAATGCAATATTAAGGAATATCCTCACTTAAGAAAACTGTCTCTAAATCCCGATAACCGCTGACAATACGTACAACTTACACACCGCCATCAATAGGGCGATAAAATATTAAATAATCTTCTACTGGAAGACTCCGTAAACCGCGGGCAAAATTATCGAAACTTTGCCCCATATTAGGAAAATCAGCCAATGATAATACTAGGCGATTATTACTAATGACAAATGACAAATGACAAATGACAAATTAGTTAATTCGCCGCTGTCTGAGCTTCTTGATAAATTATTTCTTGAAACTGGATCATATCTTTTTGTGGATCGGCGTGGCTAACTTTCACCACTATCTGTTCGCCCAAGTTCACAGAACGTTTGAAAGCCATTGGCAACTGCAAGCCCAAATCTTCTAACAAAATTAGGGCTAAGTTGCTGTCTTCTCGCAGCCACATCAACACTGTCACATCCCAAGTTTCCTCTGGATGACGGCGTAAATACTCTAGAGCATAATATCTATTAGTTTGTCGTTCCACCATCGTCACTTCTTGGGTGATACTGGTGACAGTCATCATCACTTCTTTAAGTTGATCTGCGGAAAATGGCAGAACTTCACCCCGCAAATGGGCTTTAATTTGAAAGTGGGTGAGTAAGTCACTGTAGCGGCGGATGGGAGAGGTTGCTTGGGTGTAAGTATCCAAGCCCAAACCAGCATGGCGCAAAGGCGTAATGCTCATTTCACTCTTGGGCATACAACGACGCATAGCGCAAGCGCGAACGAATCCGGCTGGAAGTAGAAGCAATTCCTCATCTGGAGGTAATTCTGGTTGCGGTTGACCGCGAAAAGGCAAAGGGATGTTATGAGTTTTACCATAACGAGCCGCAACTTCACCGGCAACAATCATCATTTCTGCTACCAATTGCCGCGATGGGGAATCGTCCAAAATATCGATGTGGATCTCCTCACCTTTGACTTTGATCGTCGCTTCGGGCATGGTGATGCTAATTGCCCCTTGGGCGTAACGCCAAGCTTTACGCCGCTGTGCCCAAGTTGCGATCGCAGCTATTTCTGGTTCTGCTTGTACCCGCAATTGCAGCATTTCATCTACATCTTCGTAGGTGAGGCGATAAGTCGGCTTAATAAAGCTGGTATGAATGCTGTAATCTTCTACTCCCCCAGTTGTACCCAAAATAATCCCGAAACTCAGGGCGCAACAAACCTTTCCCTGGATCAGACTCATTGGCCCAGTTGCCAACACCTCTGGAAACATGGGAATCATTCCCGTCGGTAAATAGACTGTACTACCGCGCTTTCTGGCTTCCAAATCTAATTCATCTTCCGGTACTAACCATCTTGTGGGATCGGCGATATGCACCCACAACCGTTCCCGTCCATCGGGCAGTACTTCCCAACTTAGACCATCGTCGATCTCTGTGGTAGTTTCATCATCAATGGTGTAAACCTTCAGGTGAGTCAGATCAAGGCGGTTTGCATCTGAGTCAATCGGCGGGAAATCCAAACGCTGTTGCGCCACTTCTAATACCTTATGAGGAAATTGAATCGGAATTGAAGAACGACGCAGGAACAAGTTTTCATAAGGACTCCAGCAACCCAAATCTACCAATAGTTGAAAGGCTCCTTGGGGTGTTGTGGGCCGTCCCAGCATGGTCATAGTTTCTAATACTGGAGCGCTGGGCGGATAAGCGCGAGCCAAGGAGTCATAATTAACCCCCGTCCGCACCGTGTCAGCTATTAGCGCTGCATATTTTTCTAGTCCTTCTAAGCGCTGGCGATCGTGGCGCTGCCACTCTACTGCTTCACCTTTGAGCGCCTGCTCTACACGAGTTAAAAATTCCTGCTGTCCTTTAGCTTTTAGTGCCTCTACTTCCAGTTGGTGCTTGCGTTCTGCCACTTGAGCAGCAGTTCTCGGCTCGTAAGCGTCTCCTTTTTGCTTGAAATAAAGTTTGTCGTCTGATAACAAGCAATAGGCGGCGTAACGAGGAGGTGCGGCTGATTCTGAAAATAGCAGATTCGCCATTTGGTCTGGGGTAACTGTTTCGCCATCTTCAACCAGTAATTCCCAAGCCACTTCTAAACTAGATGGGTCTAAATAAGGCTTGATCTGCTCCAAAAAGCTGGCAATCTCAGAAGCCTTGTAAGTCTGTCCGGTAACTGTATAGGTTATTTGTCTAGGCGCGAGGCTGTGGGATTGTCCACGTTCGTCTACCACAAACCAGCGGGTTTTACCGTCTGGACGTTCTACGATGCCCAGACGGCGATCGCCTTGAACCCTAAATTCAACTAGCGTCCCCTTCTCCACAACTCTCGCACTCTAATTTGGTGAACAGTTTAAATAGTTTTAAGTTAGGAGTTAGGAGCGGAGCCGGAGACGCTCCGCCTCCGGTTAGGAGTTTTGATTCTTAACTCATCACTCATAACTCATCACTCTTTTTAGCCTTCCGCATTGATAAATGGCAACAAAGCCACAATCCGCGAACGTTTAATTGCTAATGTCAACTCTCGCTGTTGCTGAGACGTAAGCCCGGTAATCCGACGTGGCAGTATCTTTCCCCGCTCGGTGACAAACTTACGCAATAAATCAACATCTTTATAATCGATTGGTTCTCCTGGCTTGATCGGAGAAAGGCGACGACGGAAATAACTCATCTTTTTTACTTAATTTCCTTGTGAACGGTATGTTTGTTGCAGTGGGTGCAGAACTTTTTCAGTTCTAGCCTGTTGGTGGTGTTGCGGCGATTCTTAGTACTGGTATAACGTGAAACACCAGCAGAACGCTTATCTGAATTTGTCCGGCACTCAGTACACTCTAGTGTGATAATAATGCGGGCACCTTTACTCTTAGCCATAATCTTACAAACAGTGAAGCCTGAAGAGAAATTAACACAAATGACTATCTTCTCACATTCCGCCGCATATTTTCAACTAATCTTTTAATTTTTATATCGAGCGAGTAGCCACGACGCGACGAAACGATGAAAGTTCCACAATAGCGATCGTGTAAAGCCTGCCGCATCTGGGTATCAGAGAAGGCAGTCCCACAATCAATTGCTAGGGGAATTACTAGCAGTATAGCAGTGGGATTGGCTCTAATATTGCTCAGGGCAATTGACACTAATAAAGCACCCAAACCGATAATTGCCTCTCGCTTCACCAGTAAGAGCAAATCGGGAATTCTGCCCACTACTTCTCCATCTTCAACTTCCAACACCTTTAAATCGAACGCCCAACGCCCTAAACTTTGCCCTTGATTGTTATATGGCACCAGCACCCGCGAAACTAGCCAAAGTATGACAAAAACTAAGATTTCCACAAATTGAATCCCGATATCGCCGCCTCCCAGCAGGGAACTGACTAACCAGACACCAAGGAAATCAAGTCCTAATGCCATACCTCGTCGCCCAATCTCAGCTTTGGGATAGTGTTTTTGGGGAAGTCGTTCGATAGTCATACACAATAGGTATTTTTATTTAGGGGTTGGGAAATAACGATCGCTCCTGTTTTTAATATTAGGATGATGACTTGGCTAGTTGCTGCGCTGTAAAGGAACAAAAACCAGCCAACAAAAATTTGTACAACTACCAACTGTACAACTCAAAAATAGGATTAAGCAGCTATGGCAGTTTTCATACCCTGCTGGTACTTGGTTGGCATCTCATAGAGTAGCCGCTACACGTCATGAATGCAACATACAGTAGGGTTGTACATCTGTATTGTATTGTTGTAGAAACTTCATTTTAATTAATTTGGAAGTTGTATCTATGACACATCTGTTTACTAAAACAGCTATTAGTCTGGTGACGACTACTGCTTTAACGTTAGCGATCGCCATAAACACGAACAACCTAGCTCATGCTGCTGAGTTCAAATTTAACTGGACAGGAGACACTGGTTATTTAGCTCAAGGTTCATTTAACTACGATACAACAACTGCTCCCAGCGTCATTTCTGAAACAGGCTTGGGAGCTACGAAGAACTTGCAATCTCTCTCAATTTCCTTTTTTGATCCCTTGAGTAATCTCATAAATAGTTTCACTCCAGTGCTTAGTGGGATATCTAACTACGGCTTTTTGAGATTCAACTTTGATAGCACTACCGAGCAAATCTTTGGTCCCTTTGATGTTGGCAAGGATGATGAGCTTCCTGGCGACACATGGCTTAATAATAATCTCGCACTCATAGACGAAGGTTTTAGTGATGAGGTTCTAGCTAAAAAATTTGGTTTTAACAATAGAGATACAGTAGGCACAAAGCAAATACTAGATTTAAGCAACAATTCGGTTCAGGTATCCAAAGTCCCCGAAGGAAGCATAATTATCGGTTTACTAGCAGTGTGTAGCTTGGGACTTACCACTTATAGAAATCTAGACAAAGCTACCCAAGAATAAAAGAAAAGTCGGAGGCGATCGCTATGTTATCAGTCAGCGATGCACAAGCAATTATTTTAAATTTGGTGCAGCCGTTGGATCTTCAACGGGATAGAGAAGTTGTAAATTTATTGACAGCAGATAGTCGCATTTTGGCAACGCCTGTCACCAGTCCGCTAGATTTTCCCCATTGGGATAATTCGGCAATGGACGGCTACGCAGTTCGCTATGAAGATGTACAGCACTCTAGCACCGAACAACCAGCCATTTTGGAAATTGTTGAAGAGATTCCGGCTGGATATCAGCCGAAGTCTACGATTCAACCAGGGCAAGCCGCACGGATTTTCACAGGTGCGGTAATCCCAGCAGGTGCGGATACTGTAGTCATGCAAGAGAAGACACACCGCGAAGAAAACCGCGTGTTTATCCTGGATGTGCCAAAACCGCAAGGATTTGTCAGACGCAAAGCATCTTTTTATCAAGCTGGAACACAACTACTACCAGCAGGAATTAAGTTAAATGCCTCAGAAATTGCTGTCTTAGCAGCTGCACAGTGTCGGCAATTAAGTGTTTACCGCCGTCCGCGTGTGGCAATTTTTTCCACAGGTGATGAGTTGGTGACAGTCGATCAACCGTTGCAACCAGGGCAAATTGTGGATTCTAATCAGTATGCGCTGGCAGCTTTAGTGAGGCAAAGTGGTGCAGAACCGTTAATTTTAGGCATTGTGAAAGATGATCCAGTTGCTCTGGAGAAAGTCATTGCTCACGCCATTGCGATCGCTGATATAGTTCTTTCTTCTGGTGGCGTCTCAGTAGGAGATTATGACTATGTGGACAAAATTCTAGAGTCACTACAAGCAAAAATCCACATTCAGGCTGTACAGATAAGTCCAGGAAAACCCCTTACCGTCGCCACTTTCCCAACTCAAAATTCAGCACTATACTTTGGTTTACCAGGGAACCCTGCTGCTGTGTTGGTGACATTTTGGCGGTTCGTGCTACCAGCAATCAAGAAACTTTCGGGAATTACTGAAGGTTGGGAACCACTATTTTTGAAAGTGCGATCGCATGATGAATTGCGATCGGATGGCAAACGTGAAACTTACCTTTGGGGTAAATTGCATTTAATTGATGGAGTTTATGAATTTCACAAAGCTGGTGGTAGTCACAGTTCTGGGAATTTAATTAATTTAGCTCAAACCAATGCCTTAGCTGTTCTACCTGTGGGTAAAACATTAATTTCTCCACAAGAACAAGTACAAGTTTTGCAGCTTAGTAACAGGTAATGGGGAGTAGGGAGTCAGGAGTGAGGAGACAAGGAGACAAGCTAACTTTTCACGTTATGTGGAAAAGCGCACGAAAAACCTAACCCCCTAACCCCCTTCCCGTGTCGGGAAGGGGGAAAATTCAAAGTCTCTCTCCTTTTAGGAGAGAGATTTAGAGAGAGGTTTTCCAGATACCGTGAAAAGTCAGGGAGACAAGGAGGAATTATTGAACAAGTCTCTCCCTTGTCTTTTCTCCATGCCCAATCCCCAATCCCCAATCCCCAATCTTAAAATATCTGCTCAAAAGCCTCAATCAAGTTGTTAACTTCCTCAAGGGTGTTGTAATGCACCATACTCACCCGGACTATTCCACCTTGGGATGCTAACCCCAGGTATTCAATGAGCCGTTTAGCATAAAAGTCCCCGTAGCGAATTCCAATATAATGTTGGTCAACTTTTGCCGGAATAGTTGAGCTATTTATTCCATCGACGACAAAAGATATAGTTGGTACACGGAATTGACGGTCAGCCTTTGCTTGACCAATCACTCGCACATTAGCCTTGCTGTTGAGGTAATTTAGGAGGCGATCGCTAATATGTTCTTCATGTATGCTAATTAAATCAAACGCTTGCACCATTTGATTTCTCAAATCAGGTGCAGTTTCATTTCCGTAGTGCAATTGTGCTAATTCACTTAAATAATCACATAAACCTAACATTCCATAACTTAATTCAAAATTGACATTCCCTAACTGAAATTTATAAGGTATGTCTGTCTGGTCAATAAAATAATGGTTAAGACCAGGCAATCTTAATAAATGTTCTTCTTTTCCATAAAGTAAGGCATGGTGAGGCGCATAGACTTTATAACAACTCAAAGTATAAAAATCAACATCTAAATCTTGGACATCAACTAATCTATGAGGCGCATAAGCTACACCATCTACACAAATCATAGCGTTGCGATCGTGTACAAATGCAGCAATTTCTTTGATCGGGTTGATGGTTCCCAGAACATTAGAAGCATGAGTCAAGGCTACCAGTTTTGTGCGCTGACTCATCAATGGTTCTAAATCTGCTAAATGAAGTTCCAAAGTATCTGGACGAACTTGCCACACTTTAACCTTCATTCCTTGTTTTTCAAGAGCTACCCAAGCACCAATATTGGCCTCATGGTCACAATTAGTAACAATAACCTCATCACCAGGTATAAAGGTTTGACCCAGAGACATTGAGAGAACTTTCAACATCATTGTAGTAGATGGGCCCATAACGACTTCTTTAGAAGAATTGGCATTAATGAAAGTAGCCATTCCCCTAGTTGCTAAAGCCAATCGTTCTCCAGCAAGTTGAGAAACCCCATAAGACGCTCCCAACTGGACATCAGAACTTAAGAGAAATTCGCTAATTCTATCTACTACTTTTTTCAATGTTTGTGAGCCACCAGCATTATCAAAAAAAGTCCATTCACCAGCTAGAGCCGGAAAATATTGACGAACTTTATCAAGATTCAAGAGCATAGTTTAAGTTTTATAGAGAATGTTCTTTACCCTAGCCTACCTTCTGACAAGTCGCCCAGAGAACATCTATATTCTCTTTTGATGTTTGCATCTGATTGTGACAGCCTTCTTGCTCTAGACATCTGGTGAAAAAGTATGTAGAAAGATGTAGCACTGCTATGTCTCTACAAGCGTTCTAGATCGTGCATATTATTTAATTTCTAAAGATGTCTTCTGCAATAACCTATCTAAAGAGGGTATACTTAAACCCATAAAGAGTATTTTACTATTTGTAACTATACAAGTTACACCCCTCCCCAAACCTCACTCCACTTGCTTTTATAGCAGGAACGCTAAGAGCGAACAAGTGAGTCCGGTCGATCAAGATAGTGGCAACCCTTACAAAAGGGAGAGTGGTTGGGTATTTCTGCATCTCACGTTGGCGTAGCCTCTATCTTTGACAAGCTGTTGGCGTTCGTAGAGAAGTTGAAATATTCTGTATTTAACTTCCAGCAACTATTAATGTCTTGATTCTTCACAATTTTCGCCAATTTTATTTGATAACTTTAAGGGAGAGTCAAAGCAACTATTGTTTTGAGTCTTAATTCCTTGATTGAAAATAAAGGAACGACTTATGAATACTACGGTTAAATATGACATCAAGGTTATCCAGGAAGAAGCACTTCAACTTGTTAAAAAGAGACTTGTTAACCGTCAGCAGCCAATTTATACTCTCTGTAAATATATTCCTCATCGTGAATGGATTAATTTTGAACTTGAGCTAGAAAAAAACGAATTTCTACTCAGAGATAGAATTATCGATTTACTGAATCATGAATCTTGGGAAGATGATTGAGGCTGCATCCCAATAAAATCAAAATTACAAATCTATTTTTCAACATTAAAAACTCTCGAATTAATCGGGAGTTATAAACAAGAGATTATTAAAGTAAGCAATAAATCTTTATGCATGGCTGAGGTGCTTGAAAAGATAAAGGAACCATCGCTAGCGTAGCAATAATTCTCTGTTAAGCAAGTTACCACAATCAAAACAAGCTGTGTGAAGAAAAGTAAACAAGGCTCAAACTCTTTTTCTTCCTTCTTTATCCCAACAATAATTATTGACACCGAACTCCTTAAAAGCCAATACAGTTCAGTTAAGAAAAATTGTAACTCTGGATGGGAATGGCTAATTATGGCTTGCTCCTCTAGTTGGACATAGCCTAACCTTAGAAGCAACCTCGCCTCTTTGGCTGTGGGTTTGAGAAAGTTTTCTGTCTTCTTTTTGATCTGTCTCAGTTAATACCTGATCCTTGGGCTACAATCTCACATTTTTAGCAATTAATTACTGGAATAAAGAAAAATAATTATACTAAAGGATTTCAGTAAATTGGATTAGGTAGATAACTCTTCTAACCCAATCCATTCGGTAATCGATTGCCATTGGCTTGCGTAGACAATAGTACTCCTACGTTTTTCTTGTTGAGGCTTTCTAGGTAGTTTACCCAGGACAACATCAGCGAATGAACTGGATTCATTCCAATTATAAATAGGCATTTCCTGCCAGCAGTGGCGACAAAACCAGTAAGTCTCTGCACCGCGTATATGTTCTAAAAGTAGGCTTGAGCAGCAAGGGCAGTAATTCATATTTTTCTCAAATCCTGTTCATAAAAGTGTTATTGCAAATTAGGGCAGCTACTTGAGAAGCCCGTAGATATTTAAAAGAAACTGTCTATATTTTGACTATAGTATTTAAATATGAGAAACTTGTGAGGATAGTTAAAATACTTAATTATTTAGCAAAACTTATACACATTTTTTAAGTAATGCTTTCCGGCTGATTTAGCCGTTTTTTCACAAAATCCTCAAATTATCTTCAGATAAATTCCAGGAAGATCACTATAATTGACAAATTAACCATAAGATTCAACGAGCAATTGCTTAAATTAGCTAGCTTAAATCATGTTATTAATCATTCCCTATGATCGATTAGCGCTGATAGTTTTTTAGTCGAAGCTGTTGTCTTGATGAGTCAGAAAATATTCAGCCAATTGAGATAGAGCAAGTCCGTAGCCAAAGTCAAAATAATTTAAAATTATGGGTTGAGGCACAATCAGCTCAAATGATGCAAGTTAATCAGGAACTTCAGCAAGCCCTCGAAGAACTCCAGGTTGTGAAAGAAAAACTGCACCAAGCTTACGAGGAGTTAGAGCAACGAGTGACAGAACGGACAGCAGAACTTGTGATGTCTAACGTCCTGTTGCAACAAGAAATTATTGAACGCCAAAGCGCAGAAACTGCATTACGGCAGAGCGAAAACCTCTATCGCCAACTCGTTGAGAGCCAAACTGACATAATTATCCGCATTGATTTGCAGGGGCAGATTACCTTTGCCAATGTGGCAGCTTGTCAAACCTTCGGCTGGAAACAAGATGAGTTTCGTGGTCAGTCATTTTTACAGTTTCTTCATCCAGATGACTTGCCTCAAGTGATGGAAAGTATCACAGCTTTAGGATCTTCATATTATACCTTGACTAGTTGTGAGCGATGTGCATTGACAGTCAACGGTCTTCGCTACTTTCAATGGAATGCGATCGCAATTCAGAATGACAAAGGAGAGGTTGTTGAAATACAACAGGTAGGCAGAGATATTACCGAACAGCAAGCCGCGCTACATGACCGCCAACTTGCCGAAGCAGCACTACGCCAAAGTGAGGAGAAATTTCGCACTTTTTCGGAAAATACCCACGCAATGATCTGGATTGGTAGCGCAGATTCATTCTACCCTTTGTACATTAGTCCTGCTTATGAGAAGATTTGGGGTCGATCTTCCCAAGGTTTATTTGAGCAACCAACATCTTGGGTAGACACAGTTCATCCAGACGATCGCGATCGCGCTACCCAATCAATCGAGCAACTGCTTAGTGGTAGTCAATCCATTTCAGCAGAATATCGGATTTTGCGACCTGATGGATCGATCCGCTGGATTTGGAATCGGGGCTTTGCTGTCTATGATGAGCAAGGAAAAGTTAGCTACTATGGTGGCATTGCCGAAGATATCACCGAGCGCAAGCTGGCTGAAGAATCGCTGCGAGAAAGTGAAGCGCGATTGAGTTTAGCTACCGAAGCTGTCCAAATAGGGATATGGGATCGGAACCTGATCGCCAATACTTGTGTTTGGTCTGCCAGTATGGGGCTACTTTATGGTCTGCCGAGCAATACCTTGTGTCCAACTGTTGAAGACTATTTCAATTTAATCCATCCAGCAGACCGCGAATCTGTAGCTGCGAGTATAGCTCGGATGATTGAGGAAGGAAAGGGATCTACAGAATATCGAATTGTCTGGCCCGACGGCAGCCTACACTGGTTAAACTGCAAAGGTCAAGTCTACTATAACGAAGTCGGTCAGCCGATCCGGATCATCGGTACAAATCGGGATATCACTGAGCGCAAGCTGGCGGAACAAAAAATCTCCGAACAAGCTGCTCTACTTGATATCGCTACCGACGCCATATTAGTTCGAGATTTCCAGTCTCAAATCTTATTCTGGAATAAAGGTGCAGAGCGGATGTACGGTTGGCTTTCTACAGAGGTTATTGGCAAAGACCTCCACGAGATTTTATACCCAGATGGAACTCACCAGCAATTGAAAGAACCACTAAAAAGCGTAATTGAAAGTGGCTCGTGGCAAGGTGAGTTACATAAAGTTACAAAATCCGGTCAGAAGATTATTGTGGAAAGCCGTTGGACATTGATGCGCGATTCTGCAGGAGATCCCAAATCCATCCTGACAGTTGACACTGACATCACCCAAAAGAAACAACTCGAAGAGCAGTTTTTTCGCACCCAGCGATTGGAAAGCCTTGGTACCCTTGCAGGTGGTATTGCTCATGACTTGAACAATATATTGACACCAATTTTGGCAGCGGCTCAATTATTACAAGGAAAATGTTTCCAAGACGAGGAGCTTTCTAGGCAATTGCTGACACTGATAGAAAGCAACGCTAAACGCGGAGCAGCTTTAGTGAAGCAAGTCTTATCCTTTGCGCGAGGATATAAAGGAGAGCCGACAATTATCCAAGTCCAGTATCTGATTTCAGAAATTATCCAAATTGCTAAACAGACATTTCCCAAATCTATTGAATTTTCCACCGTTATCCCAGAAGGAATTTGGGCGATCGCTGGGGACACTACACAACTGCATCAAGTGTTAATGAATCTGTTAGTAAATGCCCGCGATGCTTTACCAGATGGTGGCAATATCAATATTTCTGTGGAAAATAAGTTTATTGATGAAGCTTATACCAGAATGAATCTTGATGCCAAGGTTGGGCATTATATTGTGATTACCGTTGCCGATAATGGAATTGGGATACCACCAGAAATATTAGATAGAATTTTTGAGCCATTTTTCACCACCAAAGAGGTCAACACAGGTACGGGGCTTGGACTTTCAACAGTGCTGGGCATTATGAGAAGCCATGATGGTTTTATTAAAGTGTCTAGCAATGTTGGTAGAGGCAGCAAATTTGACCTATTTTTACCAGCTGTGGAAGCAACCCCAGTATTCAAGATAGAAGACCTGGATGTGCTTCCAGGACAAGGAGAATTGATTTTAGTTGTAGATGATGAAGCCCAAATTCGGGAGATAGCCACAATCATCCTAGAAAATCATAACTATAAGATACTAACTGCCAGTAACGGCATTGAGGCGATCGCACTTTACGCCCAACACAAGCATCAAATAAATGCCGTATTGATGGATCTAATGATGCCAGAAATGGATGGCATCACTGCTATTCGCACCTTGCGAAAAATGAGCAATCAGCTGCAAATTATTGCCTGTAGCGGGCTGAACTCAATGGATGTGTTTACTCAAGCTGCTGATGTGAATGTGCAAGTAATTTTATCAAAACCCTATACGGCCAGAGAATTATTGAACACTTTACACCATCTATTTAGAGGGTAGTAAACATAAAAGGATCTGGGGAGAAGTTGCAGTAAGTTTTCCCCTCTGCTTCTTCTGCCCAATGTCCAATCCCTCACAAGATCCTCAGATTGTTTTCCTAAATTTAGAGTGTAGGCAAGTTTGGGAAAATGGGGTTAATCCGGCTGATGAATATTGTTAGGAAGATTAATGATGAGTTATCGATCGCTGGGCAAATTACATTAAATCAGCTGCAACAAATAGCTGATGAGGGTTATAAGTCTGTACTGAACCTACGTTTGGCTAACGAAACAGGCTTACTCGCTAATGAGCAGGAAAAGACTGAGCTTTTGGGATTGTATTATGTTAATCTCCAAACTCAAGCGGAAAATATTAATCATCAAGGTATGAGCGAGATATATCAGCTCATCACTAAGCTACCCAAACCGACTCTGATACATTGCGATAATTCAATTCGTTCAGCTGCAATAGTATTTTTGTATATCGCCATCAAACAGGGTATAGGCTTTGAAAAAGCACTACAAAAAGTTATTAGTTTAGGCTTGATATAAGACTAGTACCGCAAGGCGGAATTAAAAATTAAAATAAATTAATTTTTAATTTTTAATTTTTAATTGTTAATTATGGGGTGATGCTCTACTAGCGATCGCTCCAATTTTGCTTTAGTACTTAATTGGGAATAGTGTTTTATACCTGATTGAGAAAGAAACTTGTTCAATAATTCTCCCTTGTCCGCCTTCCTTCAATCCCTCATCCCATAGATTTGAAGTTCTCACAGCCTTTCATCCCAGAGCTAGACGCGAATATTTTTATAGTCATTTATTATCGTTTGGGGAATATACCTCAACAAACCGAAGACTGGAAAGAAAAATGAGGTTGTTGCCTAGCTAAATTTCTGGAATTCGTCATCATGTATGAATTAGTTCAAGCTCTCTCCAACGGTGATGAAAAAACTGCTCTACATCAGTTGATTTATGCGTTGAGTGCTTCAGGTAAGCATTACTTTCTAAGAAATGAGATTTTGCAAGCTTTTGCCGATTACTGTCATCAATCCCAAAAGCCAGCCTATTTTTAYYACTCTTCTTCTGTTGGCAAACTRATACARTACACYCACGAAATAATTMTCGAAGAGGAAAGTACSTGGTTCGTAATTCGACCGAAGATTGCCAATCAAGAAGTTTGGCAACTGACAGCCGATTTTAGCAGGTTCGAGCAGATGACGCCTCAAGCGCTGTTAGATGTGAGAGATCGTCTAGTCAACCGCTACCAACCCCATATCCTCGAAATCGACCTCCACCCCTTCTATGAGAGTTCTCCAAGAATCGACGACGCTAGAAATATTGGTCAAGGTTTAGCCTTCCTCAACCGTTATCTGTGCAGTCAATTGTTGACTAACCCCCAATATTGGGTAGAAATGTTATTTAAAGCATTACATGGGCTGCAATGCAACGGTATTCGCCTATTGTTGAGCGATCGCATTCCTTCTGGTATTCAGTTAGCTAAACAAATTAAGCTAGCGCTCAAATTGCTGAGTGAGCGATCGCCTGATGAACCTTATGAAAAATTTAGCTTTGACCTCCAAGAACTCGGATTTGAGCCAGGTTGGGGTAACACTGCGGCGCGAGTCTCTGAAACTTTAGAACTTCTCGACCGACTCATTTACTCCCCAGAACCCGGCATTTTAGAAACATTTGTAGCCCGCGTCCCCGCCGTCTTTCGCGTCGTCCTTGTTTCCGTCCACGGCTGGGTGGGACAGGAGGATGTTTTGGGAAGAGATGAAACACTCGGTCAAGTTATCTACGTCCTCGAACAAGCTCGCAGCTTAGAAAACGAGCTGCGCGAACAAATCAAACTCGCTGGACTCGACCAGTTAGGTATTAAACCCCATCTGATTATTCTGACTCGATTAATCCCTAACTGTGAAGGCACATTTTGTAACCTGCCCTTAGAAAAAGTCCAAGATACCGAAAATGCTTGGATATTGCGCGTTCCTTTTGGTGAATTCAATCCAGAAATTACCAATAATTGGATTTCTAAATTTGAGATTTGGCCTTATTTAGAACAGTTTGCTGTAGATGCAGAAAGAGAATTACTAGCTCATTTTAAAGGCAAGCCTAATCTAGTTGTTGGCAATTACAGTGATGGTAATTTAGTAGCTTTTCTCCTATCTCGACGGATGAAAGTCACCCAGTGCAATATTGCCCATTCCCTGGAAAAACCTAAATATCTATTTAGCAATTTGTATTGGCAAGATTTAGAAGATAAATACCACTTCTCGGCACAATTCACCGCCGATTTGATTAGCATGAATGCAGCCGACTTCATTATTACATCGTCCTATCAAGAAATTGTTGGCACACCCGACACCATAGGTCAATACGAGTCGTACAAGTGGTTTACGATGCCGCAGTTATATCATGTTGTTGATGGGATTGATTTATTTAGTCCTAAGTTCAACTTAGTACCACCGGGGGTAAATGAAAATATTTTCTTTCCCTATAGCCAAAAAGAAAAGCGAGATTCTAACCTTTGCACACAAGTTCACGACTTACTATTTAGCCGCGAAGACTCTCAAATAATTGGTCAGTTAGATCGCCCTAATAAGCGAGCAATATTTGCCGTTGATACTGTCACATCAATTAATAATCTCACTGGTTTAGCTGAATGCTTTGGTAAAAGTCAGGCTTTGCAAGAGCATTGCAATCTGATTTTCTTAACTAGTAAACTTCGTCCAGGTGAAGCTACAAACTCAGAAGAAGCAGAAGAAATCCAAAAACTTCACGACATTATCGATCAATATCATCTCTATGGCAAGATTCGCTGGGTAGGGATGCGTATCCCTAGTAGGGAACTCGGCGAAGCCTACCGAGTAGTTGCAGATTCTCAAGGAATTTATATTCATTTTGCCCACTTTGAATCCTTTGGACGGAGTATTTTGGAAGCCATGATTTCCGGCTTACCTACTTTCACTACCCAATTTGGCGGCTCTTTAGAAATTCTTGAGAACCAAGAAAATGAGTTTAATGTTAATCCTACAGACTTAGAAGGAACGACAACGAAAATTTTAGACTTTCTTGCAAAATGTGATGCTCGTGCTGAATACTGGCAGGAAGTTTCAGAATGGATGAGTCAGCGAATTCATCACAAATATAATTGGCATTTACATAGCAATCAATTACTACTGCTTGCTAAAATGTTTAGTTTTTGGAACTTTGTTGCTCCCGAAAATAACGAAGCTAGAGATCGCTACATGGAAACCTTATTTCATCTCATTTATAAACCCAGAGTCGAAAAGATTTTGGAAAAGCATAAGGGGGGATGAGGGAGTGGGGAGCGGGGGAGTGGGGGAGCGGGGGAGCAGGGGAGTAGGGGAGCAGAGGAGCAAGGGAGAGTTAGAAATGGATTCATCCACCTCGGAACTGGATTCATCCACCTCGGAACTGGATTCATCCACCTCAGAACTCCGTTCATCCACCTCAGAACTCCGTTCATCCACCTCGGAACTGGATTCATCCATCTCGGAACTCCGTTCATCCACCTCGGAACTGGATTCATCCACCTCAGAACTCCGTTCATCCACCTCGGAACTGGATTCATCCGCCTCGGAACTCCGTTCATCTAGCTCAAAGACTCAACATCCCCACTCACAACTTATGCAAACAAAAGGTCGTTCTCGCCATTTTATTTACACAGACTGGATATTAATCGAAACCCAGTTTGACCCTGAGCAATTGCACTCCAAAGAAACCGTCTTTACGATCGGCAATGGATACCTGGGAACAAGAGGCAGTTTTGAGGAAGGTTATCCTCATGCATTGCCAGCTACTTTTATCCACGGTGTCTACGATGATGTGCCTGTAGTTTACACTGAACTGGTAAATTGCCCTGACTGGCTACCCTTGATAGTGATTGTAAACGGCGATCGCTTCCGTCTCGATCAAGGTGAGATATTGCGCTACGATCGCCAACTTGATTTAAGCCAAGGATTACTAATCCGAGCCGTGCGTTGGCGCTCTCCCAGTGGCGATACCATAGACATCAGCTTTGAACGCTTTGCTAGTCTTGCAGATCCGCATGTGTTGGCGTTACGCTGCCATCTAACCCCAGTAGATTTTGAGGGGTTAATCGAAATTCAAGCTAGTATCAATGGCTATCCAGAAAATCAGGGTTTAAATCACTGGGAAGGACTAGATCAGGGCAAAATCGACCAAGGAATTTGGTTACAACGCCGCACCCGCAGTTCCCGAATTGAACTYGGTATGGSAGCTAAGGTGACAATATTAGGCAGTGAAGCATCTTTGCAAGTCAGTACTGCACCTGGTTATCCAACTTTAAGCACGACCTTCTTGGCTAAAGTGCAACAGACCGTAACGGTGGATAAGATTGTGACAGTTTTTACCTCGCGGGAGATTGACACACCAGTAACAGCTGCTCAAGAAAAACTCGCGCACCTGCCCGATTACACAACATTACTAAAAGCCAATGAACAGGCATGGGATGAGGTTTGGCAGCAAAGTGACATCCTCATTGAAGGGGATAGCACAGCTACTTTTGCTGTTCGCTACAATCTGTTTCAACTGCTGATTGCTGCGCCACGGCATGATGACAAGGTGAGCATTCCTGCTAAAACCCTTTCTGGGTTTGGCTATCGCGGTCATATCTTTTGGGATACAGAAATTTTTATGCAGCCGTTGTTTCTGTTTACCCAACCAGCGATCGCCCGCAATTTACTCAATTACCGTTGGCACACCTTACCAGGAGCTAGACGCAAGGCAGCCCATTACGGCTATCAAGGGGCAATGTTTGCCTGGGAAAGTGCTGTTACTGGAGATGAAGTGACACCACGTTGGGCTATCGGCAATGATTTTTATGGTGAAGATGTGCGGATTTGGTGCCGCGATCGCGAAATTCATATCAATGCAGATATCCCCTACGCAGTCTGGAACTACTGGCAAGCTACTGGTGATGATGACTGGATGCAAAAGTGTGGCGCAGAGATTATCTTAGATGCGGCAATATTTTGGGGTAGTCGAGTCGAATTCAATCCTGAGCGCGAACGGTATGAAATTCGGGGAGTAATCGGAGCAGATGAATACCATGAATTCGTCCACAACAACGCCTTTACAAACCGGATGGCGCAATGGCATCTAGAGAAAGCGATCGCAGTCTATGATTGGTTGGCTCACAAATTCCCCGAACAAACTACCGAACTAGAACAGAAACTAAAGCTTACCCCAGAGGAACGATTGCACTGGCAAGATATCATCGCTAAAATCTTGTTTCTCTACGATCCATCAACAGAACTAATCGAGCAGTTCGAGGGATTTTTCCAATCAGAAGATATCAATTTAGCAGATTATGAACCACGCGATCGCTCCATGCAAGCCATCTTAGGTGTCAATCAAATCAATAAATATCAAGTAATCAAGCAACCAGATATATTAATGCTCCTATATTTAATGCGGGAATCAGCAGATTTTCCCTATAACGAAAAAGCATTGCAGACAAACTGGGACTATTACGCACCCCGCACTGATATTACTTATGGTTCGTCCCTTGGCCCAGCAGTTCAGGCTATCTTAGCTTCCGACTTGGGCAAATCAACCGAAGCTTACCAACAATTTATGCGAGCCTTAATGGTTGATCTTGAAGATAACCGAGGAAACACCAACGATGGAATTCACGGCGCTAGTGCAGGTGGCATTTGGCAAGCTGTAATTTTTGGATTCGGTGGCATCCAGCTAACCGAAAATGGCCCCGTAGCCAATCCCCATCTTCCCCCTGGCTGGAAGCGCCTGAAGTTTAAACTGCACTGGCGCGGGGAATGGCATGACTTCGATTTGCATGGGAAATTGGGGGTAGGGGAGCGGGGGAGCGGGGGAGAAGTTGCAGTAAGTTTTTCCCCTCCGCTGCCTCTTGTTTCCCATGAACCCTCGCCCATGCCCAACATCCAAGGATTTATCTTTGATTTAGATGGTGTGCTTACAGATACAGCAGAACTCCATTATCTAGCTTGGAAAAAGCTAGCAGATGAAGAGGGTATACCGTTTAATCGGGAGGCTAACGAAGCGTTGCGGGGTGTATCTCGTCGTGCTTCCCTGATGTTGATTATTGCGGATAGACCGTATTCGGAAGCACAAATCGAGGAGATGATGGAGCGTAAAAATCGCTACTATGTGGAATTTATCCAAAATATGACACCCCAGGATTTATTGCCAGGTGCGATCGCCTTGTTGGATGAACTGCGGCAAGCTGGGATTAAGATCGGTATTGGTTCAGCGAGTAAAAATGCCCGCCCAGTGCTAGAGCGATTGGGCATTGCCGGCAAAGTAGATGCGATCGCAGACGGTTACAGTGTACAAGAACCCAAGCCAGCCCCCGACCTATTTCTGTACGCAGCCAAGCAGCTAGGAATCGAACCAGAGCAATCTATAGTTGTAGAAGATGCCGCAGCAGGTGTTGAAGCTGCTCTAGCTGCTGGTATGTGGGCATTAGGACTCGGCCCTGTTGAACGAGTTGGAGCCGCTCATATTGTTTTACCCAGCCTAGAAGGTATTACATGGGCAGACCTACGAGAGCAATTGAGTAACTATTTCCAGACAAAAACAGTGAACAAATGAGAACCGCTTGATTACTTACAGCAGATTTGAAGGAAGATAAAGTACATAACGATTCGTCTTAAAGCCAGTTAGAAAACGTGTTTTACTTCTGAATTCTGCTGTATTCAGTCCTAATCTCCCCAAAGAACTGAAACTACCTAAAACTACACTGAAATTACTGATAACTGCTAAACTCCAAAAGCTAAGATCGTCTAAATAGGGAATCTAAAATAAAACCCGACTTTAGCAATTAGGAGCAAGAGCGTGAATTTGGACGATTTAGCTTTGCAGATAGAGAATATGCGTAAGCGCGTCGCCCTCTTGCTACGCCAGAGTGAACAGCAAAAAGCACAGGCAGATATTGAACTCGTCACCGCAGTATTCAAAGAAGTTTACCTAACTTTGGAAGAACTCCTACTAGTGAATAAAGATTTAAAGCAACAGAATGAAGAATTATCCAATACTCAACAGGCCTTGTTAGCACAACGTCAACGCTACCAAGAACTATTTGAGGAAGTACCAGACGCTTATTTTGTGACTGATACAAAAGGGATAATTCAGGAAGCTAACTCAGCCGCCACCACTCTGCTTAACATTTCTAAAAGTTCATTGTTGGGCCACTCCATAGGGATTTTTATACTTGAGAAAGAAATAATTGCTTTTCATTTGAAACTAACTCATCTGCGCGATCGCGCCCAATTCCCAGACTGGAAAATGCAAGAGTGGGAAGTAAACCTGCGACCACGTGACAAAACATCTACTATGGCTGCGGTTAAGGTGGTTGCTATCCGTAATCAATATAGTGAGTTAGTTGGTCTGCGCTGGCTATTGCGGGATATTAGCGAAAGCAAGCGAACCCAAGCCAAGCTGCAATGGGCAGAAGAGGCGATGCGACAAGCGCTTGCCAAAGAAAGGGAATTTAGCGAACTTAAATCCCGCTTGCTCACCATCACTTCCCATGAGTTTCGCACCCCTTTGGCTACCATCCACTCTTCTGCGGAACTACTAGAACATTATCGCCACCTCTGGAGCCAAGAGCGACAAGAAACGCACTTGCGTCGTATTCAAACATCAGTTATGCATATAACCCAGTTGTTGAATGATGTCTTAGTGGTGAGTCAGGATGAAACAGGCAAGTTAGAGTTTAATCCAACACCTATAAATTTGGTGGAATTTTGCTGCGATTTATTAGAAGAATTACAACAGAGCGATCGCTCTCAACATGCGATCGTTTTTAGCAGCGAGTGCCAATCTACAAGAGCTAATTTAGACGCCAAACTACTACGGCAAATCTTGAGTAATTTATTCTCGAATTGTCTAAAATATTCTCCCATTGGTAGTACAGTTAGGTTTTCTCTAACCACTAGCAACGAGCAAGCTATATTTCAAACTCAAGACTCTGGTATTGGCATTCCCCCTTCTGACATTGAACACATCTTTGAACCCTTCCATCGCGCTAGTAATACAGCCAATATTCCAGGAATGGGATTGGGGATGTCCATCGTCAAGCAGGCTGTAGATTTACATGGCGGCGAGATTACAGTCGAAAGTGCGATCGGTGCGGGAACTACCTTTACAGTCATTCTCCCATTTTCAATAAATTTCCATGTATAGCTAATCAATCACTTTTATTTATTGGATTTAAAAAAAAAAGTAATTGCTTGTATGCTAGAAGGTCTTTAAAGTAGAGTAAGCCGGTCAACAATAGGTTGATTGTAAAGTTTTTCTTCGCAGTAGCTTAGGGAAACAAACTCAAAAACTTTGTATCTTTAAATATGAGCTTAAAATATTACGCCTGTGGTAATCTCTAACAAATCAGAATACGCACTTCTAGCCCTGTTAGAGTTGGCAACCTGCTACCCTAACGGTGAAGCCCTACAAATTCGAGAGATAGCGGCATTGCAAGACATCCCGAACCGCTATTTAGAACAACTCCTAGCAACATTAAGACGTGGAGGTTTAATTAAGAGTATACGCGGAGCCAAAGGTGGCTATGTTCTGGCACGAGATCCCGGAAAGATTACAGTTTTGGATGCTTTTAGCTGCATGGAAGGGTCAGATATTGTTGTCTCTCCCTGTGAGCCGACTCCCAACACGGTAGAAGGTGAGCTAATTCAGGAAGTTTGGCAAGAAGCACGTCAGGCTGCTAACTCCGTTTTGGAAAAATATACCCTCCAAGACCTTTGTGAACGAAGATCGAGCCGAGAACAAAAGGAACTAATGTATTACATTTAGGAAGAATGACCAAATAATTACTAATTCGTAATTCGTAATTAAAAAGGGTACGTGAAAGTAATAACGAGCAACCTGTGACGCTGTTATATGCCTGAAGTCAATTTTCAACAGCCTATAAATAGTGCCGCTACTCTCGTGGAGAGTTATGCAGCAGGAAAACGGAACTTTAGTAAAGCAGAACTGGGTAATGCCGATTTGCAAGGCATTAACTTGAAAGGATCTGACCTGAGTTATGCTGACTTGAGTGAAGCTAACCTGAGTAGCGCTAATTTGAGGGGGACTGATTTGAGCAATGCCTTTCTGGGTCAAGCTAATCTGAAGGATGCCGATCTTAGGGGAGCATTGTTGATGTCAGCAAATCTCCGCCAAGCCGCTCTCAAAGGAGCAAACTTCGAAAAAGCAGACTACGATTACCTACGGTAGGCTACGCCAACGCAACACCCATTTACCTCAAGATTTCGACCCAGTGAAAGCGGGTATGCAGATTAAATTTGAAGATTGATTAATTTAAGTTAAGCATGGTACTTGCCTCAAGATAGAAGATATTTCTCTCAAAAGAGTTGTATTTTGGTAAAAAAGCCTATCTATGAGGTTGACAATGGAGGCGAAAAGTGAAACCCTCAACCGACGCGCACCACTAATTACTGCTGGAATTTTTCTTGGTGTGGGTCTTGGAGGGTTTATTGATGGAATTTTACTGCATCAAATCCTCCAGTGGCATCACATGCTCAGTAACATTAGACCTTTGACAAACAGGGCGAATATAGATTTGAACATGGTATGGGATGGGTTCTTTCATACCTTAAATTGGGTATTCACCGTGGCAGGACTTGTGTTACTATGGCGTGCTGGAAGACGTGATGATGTTCCTTGGTCATCACAAACCTTTATCGGATCGATACTGATTGGGACTGGGTTGTTCGACTTGGTTGAAGGTTTAATTGACCACCAAATTCTCGGTGTCCATCATGTGAAATCAGGTCCAAATGAGTTAGCTTGGGACTTAGGATTTCTTGCGTTGGGTGCGCTACTTGTCGCCATCGGCTGGCTAATGATAAAAAAAGAGTCAACAGTCATTAGTCATTAGTCATGGGGCACAAGAGGGAGCGGGGGACAGAGGGGAAAATTCTTCTCCCTTGTCTCCCTGCCCCCCTGCCCACCTGCTTTTCCACTCCCCACTCTCCCCTATGACAGATACTTTTGAAAAAACTAGCTGGAGTTGGCATTTATCTCAATTCCAACAACAAGCGGGTGAATGGTGGGAATACCAGTTTTACCGCTTTGAACAAGCTCTACCAGAATTGCCTACTGGATGGTCAATTAGCCCAAGGCTTAGTGAATTGCTGAAATTCCTGTTTTGGCTGGTATTGGGATTATTTATAGCCTGGGTGGGTTGGCGATTATGGCGAGAATTCAGCCCTTATGTTTATTCTTGGCTAAATAGAAGTGGCAATATCACTGATTTTCGCGTCAAAAATCGCTCTAATGATTCATCTATTGCTCTTTTGTTGGAGCGATCGCAAGAATTCTACCGTCAAGGTAACGACCGTGAAGCTTGCCGTTGTGTTTATTTAGCGATGTTACAGCAGTTGCATCAAAAAGCGATCGCACCCCACAAACTTAGCCGTACCGATGGAGAATATCTGCAATTGCTGCGATCGTCTGTGACTCCCGTACAGCCTTACGAAACTTTAATTACCACTCACGAGCAATTATGTTTTGGTAATGCCGAGATTTTGCCAGATAATTATGAGCAGTGTCGGCAAGCTTATCGAGAAATTTCCCCGGAATGAAAAAGGATAGCACATCTGTGCTACCCTAATTTATTTTCCAGATTGCCTACTTTGTGACAGTTGCGTAGACGCTCTGCGTCTTTTCGTTAGACATCACTTTTTCCAAAGTTTCCAAGGCAGTATTTACTTCTGCTTCTGTGACAATTAGCGGTGGCACAAATCGAACTACTTTTGGCCCGGCGGGTACGAGTAATAGACCCTCTTTGATAGCAGCATTGACGACATCGACTGCGGTTAGTTGGATATCAGCTCGCAACTCTAAACCGTTGATTAAACCCCAACCCCGAACTTCGCCAATGTGCTGAGGATATTTTGCTGCGATCGCTTTTAATCCAGATCGCAACTGTTCACCCCTGTCTTGCACATTCTGCAAAATATTTTCTCGTTCCAATGTCTGGCAAACACTGAGTGCTACGCCACACACAAAAGGATTACCACCAAAGGTGCTAGCGTGTTCTCCTGGTTGAAAAACGTCGCAGAATTTCTTGCTCATCATTGCACCAATGGGGATACCGCCACCTAAGCCTTTGGCACTGGTGAAAATATCCGGTTCAACGCCGAGATGTTCGTAAGCCCATAATTTGCCACTGCGTCCCATACCAACTTGCACTTCATCAAAAATCAATAAAATGCCAGTTTCATCGCAAATCTGCCGGAGCTTTTTGAAATAGGCAACATCTCCTGGACGCACACCGCCTTCTCCTTGCAATGGCTCAATCAGAATTGCCGCTACCCGGTAATCGCCTTCATCCAACTCACTAATCGCCACTTCCACAGCGTTAATATCGTTGTAATTTACGTAGTGGAACCCAGGAACCAAGGGATCGAAGTACTTTTGATACTTCGGTTGTGCGGTAGCGGTAATGGTCGCCAAAGTCCGTCCGTGGAAACTGGCATTGGCAGTTAAAATAATTGGTTTGTCAATTTCTAATACTGTGTGGGCATATTTCCGCGCCAGTTTAATTGCAGCTTCGTTAGCTTCAGCTCCAGAGTTGCAGAAAAATACGCGATCTGCACAGGAATGATCGACAAGCCATTTTGCCAATTCACCTTGCTCAGGAATGTAATACAAATTAGAGACATGGTGCAGCTTCTGGATTTGGCGTGTCACAGCTTCTACCATCACTGGGTGAGCATGTCCTAAAGTACAAGTGGCAATTCCCGCCACAAAGTCCAGATATTCGCGCCCCTGTGTATCCCAAACCCGGCATCCAGCACCCCGTTCTAGGGCTAAGGGAAACCGACCGTAGGTAGACATGACAGCTTCATTAAAGCTATCTGTATCAAAGGGACTAGATGCTACAGACCCTGAATCTGGGGGGATGGTGGCTTGGTCAACGAGAGTTTGTAGGCTCACTACCGCTCCTCCTGAAAGGTTTTCATTATATAGTTATTTACTAGTTTCCTAGAAATCCCTAAAAAATACTTTTTATTTAGCACAGATCGTACTTCTTCTTAGGCTAACGCTTATGTCATCTCAAACGCTTGGCAGTGGTGAAAAAAATTTTGTACTCAACGCTTGAGCAAGAGTATGAGCAACAGGCAATTTCCATAGACGCAGCCCGTCCAAATCTTGGGTAGCGTGTAGGGGTTTTCTCACTGATGTCTAAGCCTGACTCGTCAAATACTAGCCTACGATTTTGATGGTACTAGGGCAAATGACGAAATTACCTTTCCTGTGTCTGGGAAAACTGTAACATTGTTCAACTTTGAGCTTTTTAAAATGCCGTTTAAATATTACCAGCATTAAAAATATGCTCTGCGGTTAAATTCAACTCTGGGAAAGTGGGTGAGATAATTTGATCGCTTCCACGAAACAGATAGAGTTGGTATTCGCCCTCAACTAGTGAATAAATCGATATTGTCGGTTGTTTGGGGTTGCCAATAAATCGCTTGCCTCCCAGTGCTGCGTAGTCTATAATCCAGTATTCCGGGATGCCGATTTCTTCATAACGACCCAATTTCGTGAAATAATCATCTCTCCAGTTTGTACTTACAACCTCAACTACCAAAGGGATTGACTCTGCTTGAGTAAGAGTAGATTCTTTTTTCCACAAAGGTTCATTTGCTAGATTGGGGCGGTTTAACAACAGCACATCTGGTAAATAAGCGGATTCACTTTCAGATGGTTTAACCAATGCTGTTTTGGGGCAGCCATAAGGTAGTTTTAGTCGGGTATATTCTAAAATAAATCTCTCGATTAAAAATAAAATAATCTCCTCATGATCGCCTGTAGGTGGTGGCATCTCGATTACTACTCCATCGTGTAATTCGTAGCGTTTATTTGAGTTGTCGGGGTATTTAGCGATAAATTCTTCAAATGTAACTAGTTTTCTTTGTAGGGCTTGAGTCATCGATTAATCCTCAATGCGAAACTTATGAGCTGAAAAGAAGAAACAATCTAAGTAGTCATGAGTTACTTAAATAACTTGTAAGTAAATAAGTATGAATAATTAAAGGTTTGTAGTAAGCGGCTTCAGCCCTTGCTAAGAGACAATTTAATTAATTTTACATGGCGTAACTTAGTTTGATTTATTCTTGCCCACTTACTTAGATTAAATATACTAAAAAGGACGAATATTAAAAAGTTACTAGAAAACTAGAAATATTGGGTTAAAAGTACTATTTTTACGTCATTCTCAACACTTGAGCAAAAATATCAACGTATCCAAAAGGAGTTAATGGCTGGGGCGATCGCTCTTGGCGGTGTTTTCCTAATTGGCACTTCGTGGTACGCACTAGTTGAGGGCTGGGCGTGGGAAGATGCAGCTTACATGACAGTGATCACTTTAGCAACTGTGGGATATGGAGAGACGCACCCACTAGGTAGCCGAGGAAGATTATTTACCATTGCCTTGATTTTGTTGGGTGTAGTTAACATCGGTTACATTGTCAACAGATTTACAGAAGCGATCATTCAAGGCTACTTTCAAGAAGGAATTCGGCTACAGCAACAGAGGCGGTTAATGGAATCCCTAACAGAACACTACATTATTTGTGGATTTAGCCGGACTGGTCGTCAAATTGCTAAGGAATTTCGGGCAGAAGACGCACCTTTTGTGGTGATTGATTCGGAGATGGAATCAGTACAAAGGGCGCAGACTGAAGGTTACACAGCATACCAGGGTGACGCTACATTAGATGACACACTTTTGAAAGTTGGTATTGAACGGGCGGTTTGTATCGTTGCAGCCCTTCCTTCTGATGCTGAAAATTTATACATAGTTTTGTCAGCTAAAACACTGAATTCGGGAATTCGGGTGATTGCACGGGCAAGTACAGAAGAAGCTTTGCAGAAGTTACGACGCGGTGGCGCAGATGAAGTGATATCCCCCTATATTACTGGTGGAAAGCGGATGGCTGCTGCGGCACTTAGACCCCAGGTGTTGGACTTTGTAGATGGGATTTTGACAGGTGCAGACCGCCAGTTGTATATGGAAGAATTTTTACTCGACCCGGCTTTCTGTCCTTTTGTGGGTCAAAGTTTGCAAAAGGCGAGATTGCGATCGCAGTCTGGAGCATTGGTTCTTGCAATTCGCCGTGTTGATGGGACTTTAATTGGTGGCCCCACTGGCGATACAATTTTAATGCCGGGAGATCGGCTAATTGGGATGGGTACAGCAGAGCAGTTGCGTAGCCTGAATCAAATTCTCGGCCCAATGAATTCCAAGAAACTGCGACGACCGAAAAATACTTGATTATATTTTCTTTAATTACTATTTTATACTAATTAGGTATGGTTTTTATAGTCATAATTGCGTAAACAAATTTAGACTTTTCCAAATCGCCGCTCCCGTTGCTGGTAGGCACACAAGGCACGATGAAATTCGGCACGGTCAAAATCAGGCCAGAGAGCATCGGTAATATAAATTTCTCCATAAGCCATTTGCCAGAGCAGGAAATTTGAGAGGCGCATTTCTCCACTGGTACGAATTAACAAATCTGGGTCAGTAATTCCGGCTGTATACAAGTGGCTCTCAAAGACCTGTTCATTAATTTCATCGGGTTGTAGCAGACCTTGCTGGACTTGTTTGGCGATCGCCTGACAAGCTTGTAAAATTTCCTGCCGTCCGCCATAATTAGTTGCTACCGAAAACCGGATACCACGATTATTCTTAGTTGCTTCCATTGAACGGGAAATTTCTTGTTGGAGCGATCGCGGCAGGTCTTGCAAATTCCCTACAAACTTAATTTGAACATTCTCTTCGACCATTTCCCGCAGTTCTTGGCGCAAAACTCTTTGAAACAGAGTCATCAAAAAATCTACTTCTTCCTGCGGTCTTTTCCAGTTCTCCGTTGAAAAAGCATAAGCTGTCAACGCCTGAATTCCCCAATCCTGACAACAACGAAGTAAATCCTTAAGAGCATCTACTCCTCGTTTATGACCCATAATTCGGGGTAGACCCTGACGTTTAGCCCATCGACCATTACCATCCATAATTACCGCAACGTGCTGCGGCAATAATTCTCGTTTTAAATCGGTAGGTAAATCTTGCAGTTTAGTTTGTTGTGCTGTCATTTTTTATCTCGAGAAGCGGTCGATGGTAATCTGAGTAAACGTGAAACTAGTGCTAGTGTCTTCCCACCTATCCGACGAACAAAACTCAACAGACCAGGAGCAACAGCTTCCCTATCCACGGTTGGAGACAAAAGAGCTTCTAATGACTCTTTCAGTTTCCTAATCGTCAGCGGTCTATTTAGGGTTCCCCGTTCCGCTAAGGAAATAGAACCTGTTTCTTCAGAGACAACAACACAAATGCAATTTTCGACCCGCTCAGTAATTCCCATTGCTGCTCGGTGGCGTGTTCCCAGCTGGCGTGAGGCTGTGCGTCCCGAAAGTGGTAAAATTATACCTGATGACACGATCCGTGAGCCACGAATCAATGTCGCTCCATCGTGTAACAAAGTTTTCGGCTGAAAAATTGTCTGGATAAGTTCTTTAGAAACTTCCGCATTTAGCTTTACTCCTGGCACAGAAAAATCTCGCTCATCAATTGGCCCCGTGGTTTCCACAATTAGTAAAGCTCCAATGCGGTTTTTTGACAATTCTTTAACAGCCTCAACAATTTCATCAATTACACTATCAGATTTGGGGATTGCCAGACGGTCGGGTTGAAACATCTGGCGGAATTCGCCACGCCCCAATTGCTCCAAAAACCGCCGAAACTCTAACTGTAGAGCAACTGCCATCGCCACAGCACAGCCAATCACCAACTTTTCTAGTACAAAACTTAGCAGAGGTAGTCCGAATCTGCCACTTAGTGCTGAGGCTAGCATTAAGATAATGAATCCCCGCACCATCCATAGTGTCCGGCGCTCACTAATAATAACTAGTATCATGTACGTCAGCGCCAGCACTAACACAATATCCAGAGTCCCAAGTAGCAAGGACTGTGACCACCCCAGGTTTGTCAGCCATTGCTTCCACCAATCTCTCATGACATCTGGATTAAACTTTTGCCTCTAATTTACAGTTGGTCATTAGTCATTAGTCATTTGCAAATGACTAATGACTAATGACTAATGACTATTTCTTTAATCTTTCTGGTAGGCGATCTTGTCGAATTAAATCTTCATAAGTTTCACGTTGCAAAATTAAATTTGCTTCGCCATTCGCCACTACGACTGCTGCCGGTCGGGGCAAGCGGTTGTAGTTAGATGCCATACTGTAATTGTACGCACCAGTTCCCATAACTACGAGAATATCCCCTGGTTCAGTCTTTGGGAGTAGAGCATTTTTAATCAAAATATCTCCTGATTCACAATGTTTACCAGCAATTGTGACTGTTTGGCTTAGGGGAGAAGACATTTTATTGGCAATGACTGCCCGATAAACTGATTGGTAAGTAATCGGGCGGGGATTGTCAGACATTCCGCCATCAATTGCTACGTAGGTACGAATTTCTGGGATGACTTTGGATGAACCAATAGTATAGGCAGTAACGCAAGCTGTAGCAATTAGCGATCGCCCTGGTTCACTCAGTAATTTCGGCAAAGGCAGATTTTCGGCTGCACAAGCTGCTTGAATTACTTCACAAATCGCCTTCACCCACTCTTCAATACTAGGGGGATCGTCTGATTCTATGTACTTAATCCCTAAACCGCCACCAACATTTAACTCTGTAATATTTAAACCATACTTCCCGGCATCCCTCAGCCACTGCACCATAACAGCCGCCAAATCTTGATGCGGTTGGCGCTCAAAAATTTGGGAACCAATATGAGCGTGTACTCCTACGCAATTTAGGGCAGATTGTTGACTGACAAAGGCAAAAACTTCATCTAAATCGTTGGGATCAAAGCCAAATTTGCTATCTAAGTGTCCCGTGCGAATATATTCGTGCGTATGACACTCGATACCGGGAGTAAGCCGTAACATGATGCGGATTGATTGACCAGGTTGGGCAATTTCCACAAGGGTATGCAACTCATACCAGTTATCCGCCACAACGGTAACACCAGACTCGATCGCTAAAATTAATTCTTCACGAGATTTATTATTTCCGTGAAGGTAAATTTTATCGTGACTAACACCCGCTTGCAAGGCGGTGTAAAGTTCGCCCCCAGAAACGACATCGATTCCTAAACCTTCAGAGGCGGCGATCGCACAAACTGCTAAACAATTCCAAGCTTTTGAGGCGTACAATACTTGAGATTCACCCTTATAGTATTGCTTGAAAGCATCTCGGTATTGCTGACAAGCCGAACGCAGGGTTTCTTCATCTAAAATATATAAAGGTGAACCAAACTGCTCAACAAGGGTTGTGACATCACACCCACCAATTTCCAAGAGGTCATGATGATGAACTCTGGCAGTCAAGGGTAAAAGTTCTTGATTAGGCGATGGATTTGCCTTGGTGTCGTGCCTTTGAGGTAAATACTGACTTCCAGAATGTTGAACCCCAGTGGGGTGAGTCGATACCATAACTATAAAAATTTTCCTTGTTCAAATTACGGGCTTTGAGTTTGTCTCCCGATTCCCAGTGTACAAAGGGTTTGTAACGTTATTCAATAAATGTGATCTCATTAGACTTAGAAATTAAATTACTGACATTAGAAAATCTCAGTGCTATTCTGGAACTCGATCAAGCCTGTTTTGGCGGACTTTGGACTCTGGACGGCTACAAACGAGAATTGGATAGTCCCAACAGCGATTTAGTCGGTTTATTTTCTCCCTCCTCCAGCACAAGTTTGCTAGGAATGGGTTGCTTTTGGTCAATTTTAGACGAAGCTCACATTACAATTTTGGCGGTTCATCCTCAATATCACCGTCAAGGAATGGGTGCGGCTTTATTATATTCACTCATTAAGACAGCTTGCGATCGCAAAATGGAACGAGCTACCCTCGAAGTCCGAGCTTCCAACTTGGCGGCAATATCTTTATATCAAAAATTTGGCTTCAAAACAGCTGGGCGGCGGCGGCGTTACTACCAAGATAACGATGAGGATGCTTTAATCCTTTGGCTCCCAGATTTACAACACCGCAAATTTAAAGCAACTTTAGACCAATGGTATTCCATTGTCAGCGATCGCCTGGACAAATCCTCTTGGCACTTGCTTTTTAAGTAGTTGGGCATTATTAATTTTGAGCTTTGGGGGCTTACGCTCGGCTTCAGCAAAAAAATGCAACTTTATATCGCCTATTATCATTTAAATATTTTATCTTTAAAGCTAATTCAATAAGTAAATTCTATATAAATTATATTTGCTTGCTCTAAAAAAAAATATATGTTAAATATAAATGTTTGGGATTGAGTCAAAAAACCCTTAATCTAAGCAGTCAGCTATTTGTAATAAATCCCAAAAACGCTGGTGAACTAAAGCTCCTCAGTACACTAGCCAGATAAAAGTAGCGAATAGTTAACAATAAGCCCATCAACCCAAGTCATAGCTTCAGGATGTCTATAATCTGTTATACAGGCATCCAAAAGCTTTGCCTGTGCTAAAATCAGCATACCGGCACGACCGCAGGTGATGGGAAAAATGCCATGTTTGAACGCTTCACAGAAAAAGCCATTAAGGTAATCATGCTGGCCCAAGAAGAGGCCCGCCGTTTAGGTCACAACTTTGTTGGAACCGAGCAGATCCTCCTGGGTCTGATTGGCGAAGGCACTGGTGTGGCTGCCAAGGTGCTGAAATCAATGGGCGTCAATCTCAAAGATGCCCGAATTGAAGTTGAAAAAATTATAGGACGGGGATCAGGCTTTGTTGCCGTGGAAATTCCGTTTACGCCACGGGCAAAGCGAGTTCTAGAACTCTCCTTGGAAGAAGCACGCCAACTGGGGCATAACTACATTGGTACCGAGCATCTGCTGTTGGGCCTAATCCGCGAAGGGGAAGGTGTCGCAGCCAGGGTGCTAGAAAACCTCGGTGTGGATCTATCTAAGGTAAGAACCCAAGTCATTCGGATGTTGGGAGAAACTGCCGAAGTTTCACCAGGCGGTTCATCCGGGCGCACAAAAACCCCGACTCTGGATGAATTTGGCTCAAACCTAACCCAGATGGCGATTGACAATAAGCTCGATCCAGTGGTGGGACGCGCCAAGGAAATTGAGCGGGTGATTCAGATATTGGGTCGCCGAACTAAAAATAACCCAGTGCTGATTGGGGAACCAGGGGTTGGTAAAACAGCGATCGCTGAAGGTTTAGCTTCACGCATTGCCACCAAAGATGTCCCTGACATCCTGGAAGATAAACGCGTCGTCACGTTGGATATTGGTTTGCTCGTAGCAGGAACCAAGTACCGGGGTGAATTTGAAGAACGCTTGAAAAAAATCATGGATGAAATCCGCTCTGCGGGTAATGTCATTCTCGTGATTGATGAGGTACACACCTTAATTGGTGCGGGTGCAGCCGAAGGTGCAATTGACGCAGCAAATATCCTCAAGCCAGCTTTGGCCAGAGGTGAGTTGCAGTGCATCGGAGCTACAACCCTAGACGAATACCGGAAGCACATCGAGCGAGATGCAGCACTAGAGCGGCGTTTCCAACCAGTGATGGTTGGCGAACCTACAGTTGATGAAACAATTGAAATTTTGTATGGTCTGCGCGAACGCTACGAGCAACACCATAAACTGAAAATCTCCGACGAAGCATTGGTAGCAGCGGCGAAGTTATCAGACCGTTACATTAGCGATCGCTACCTTCCAGATAAAGCCATCGACTTAGTTGATGAGGCTGGTTCTAGGGTGCGCTTGATTAACTCCCAACTGCCACCCGCAGCCAAAGAGTTAGACAAAGAACTGCGTCAGATATTAAAAGAAAAAGATGACGCGGTGCGCTCTCAAGACTTTGATAAAGCTGGAGAACTGCGCGATCGCGAAATGGAAATCAAAGCTGAAATCCGAGCGATCGCTCAAAGCAAGACCAATGCAACTGGCACAGAAGGTGAAGAACCTGTAGTTACAGAAGAAGACATTGCCCACATTGTCGCTTCTTGGACTGGGGTACCGGTGAACAAACTCACCGAATCTGAATCTGAAAAGCTGCTGCACATGGAAGACACCTTGCATCAGCGTTTAATCGGTCAAGACGAAGCTGTGAAGGCAGTTTCACGGGCAATTCGTCGCGCTCGTGTCGGTTTGAAGAATCCCAACCGACCCATAGCTAGCTTTGTCTTCTCTGGGCCTACTGGTGTAGGTAAAACCGAGTTGGCCAAATCCTTAGCTGCTTACTTCTTCGGTTCCGAAGAAGCGATGATCCGCTTAGATATGTCCGAATACATGGAGCGTCACACCGTCAGCAAGCTGATTGGTTCCCCTCCAGGTTATGTTGGCTATAACGAAGGTGGTCAGCTGACCGAAGCCGTGCGGCGGCGTCCTTACACTGTGGTGTTGTTCGACGAAATCGAAAAAGCCCACCCCGATGTCTTCAACATGCTGCTGCAAATTTTGGAAGACGGTCGGTTAACTGATGCCAAAGGTCGCACAGTAGACTTCAAGAACACCTTGCTGATTTTAACTTCCAATATTGGTTCTAAGGTAATTGAAAAAGGCGGTAGCGGTATCGGCTTTGAATTCTCCGAAGATGCCAGCGAGTCAACTTACAACCGGATTCGCTCCTTGGTGAACGAAGAACTCAAACAGTACTTCCGTCCAGAGTTCCTCAACCGACTTGATGAAATTATAGTCTTCCGTCAGTTGAACAAGCCGGAAGTGACGCAAATCGCCGAAATTATGCTCAAGGAAGTATTTGGTCGTCTGACGGAAAAGGGTATCACCTTAGAAGTCACAGACCGCTTCAAGGATCGGTTGATCACTGAAGGTTATAGTCCCAGCTACGGCGCAAGGCCATTACGTCGGGCAATTATGCGCCTGTTAGAAGATAGCCTAGCAGAAGAAATTCTGTCTGGTCGTATCAAAGATGGCGATACAGCCCTTGTTGATGTGGATGAAAATGGCATTGTCCAAGTTAGTTCTCAACAGCGCCGGGAATTGTTACCCCAAGGTGTTGAGTAAGATTTAGAGTTTGGGATTTAAATCTCAAATAAAAAATTAGAAAACGGTAGAGTATTTATTGCTCTACCATTTTTTTTGGCAGAAAATTGATTTCAATACATAAACTTAATTGTAACTGCCCAGGTAGGAATGTCAGGAATATTCCTATGAGGGAAGAAAGATGGTAGTGTTCAAGCATGAGTCCAGAAGAAAAAGATCAAAAAATCGAGAGGCTGGAGAAAGAAAATCAAGCACTGCGGGAACGGATAGTAGAGCTAGAGAGAGGTTTGGGACTAGATAGCAAAACAAGTTCAAAACCACCGGCAAGGGACGGACTCAAAAAGTCAAGTAAAATACGGACAAAAAGTTTAAGAGAAACAGGAAAGCGGCCATCAGGAGGACAAATAGGTCATCCAGGGCAGACATTAGAACAGGTATTGCAGCCAGACAATATCGTAGAACATCCAACAACATGCTCATGTCCTGCATGTGGATGTGATATGTCTGTTGTAATAGCAAAAAAAATAATTAAGCGACAAGTATTTGATATACCAGACCCAGGCATCATCGTCACAGAACACAGAGTGGGAGTAAAAGAATGTCCAGAATGTAAAACTCTCCTACAAGGGAGTTTTACAAAATCGGTTATTGCACCAGTACAGTATGGAGCGAGAATTAGAGCAGTTGCGGCTTATCTACACCATCAGCATTTTATTCCCGAAGACAGATTGAGCGAAGTTCTAGATGATTTATTTAGCTGTCGAATGACACCAGGTACAATCGCAAAGACAACTTTGACTCTAGCAAAAATAATAGAACCTGTAGTGGATGAGATTGCAGGAGCAGTCAAAACTTCCCCAGTTAAACATCTAGACGAAACTGGATTGAGGATTGGTGGTAAAACCAATTGGTTGCACGTGGTTTCAAGCGAAACACAAACTTGGTATCGAGTTTCTCCTAAACGTAAAGACTATAGAAGTATTAGCTGATATCAAGGGTGTAGTAGTCCACGACCATTGGAACCCCTATTATCAACTCCTTGATGTCAATCACACTTTGTGTAATGCCCATCATCTTCCTTGACTCAAAGCCTTGGAGGAAATCGAGCAAGAATCTTGGGCTAAGTCTATGAAGAAGTTGTTGCTTTTAGCTTGTAATTATCAACATCGCTATCAATCGGGTATTCCGAAAAATATTCTTCCTCGTCTCAATCAACTGTATGAGCAAATTCTACAACGAGGGTTGAGTTTTCATCACAGCCAACCACCCCTCACTCGTCAAGGTAATCGCGGACGAGTAAAACGGCGAGTTGGTCATAATTTGCTGTTGCGTCTCCAAAATTTTCGGGGTGATGTTTTACGGTTTCTCACAGAACCTGATGTTCCCTTTACCAATAATCAAGCAGAACGTGACTTGCGGATGATGAAGTGTAAGCAGAAAATTTCCGGTGGCTTTGGCTCATTTGATTTTGTGGTCATAATTTGCTGTTGCGTCTCCAAAATTTTCGGGGTGATGTTTTACGGTTTCTCACAGAACCTGATGTTCCCTTTACCAATAATCAAGCAGAACGTGACTTGCGGATGATGAAGTGTAAGCAGAAAATTTCCGGTGGCTTTGGCTCATTTGATTTTGCGGTTTCATTCGCTAATATCCGTTCTTTTCTTTCCACTGCTTCTAAGCATGGTCTTAATCTCCTCGAAGTTATTACTGATGCTTTAGAAGGTAATGTCTCTGTTTTCCTTTCCTCTATTACTACTAGCTAGGCAGTTACGAATTTTTAACCTATTTTTCTTCATATCTAAATTCTCGGTCAGTGTTTTTTTGCTGACGTAGTACGTAAATCTGGTCAACCTTGTACTTCCGAAGATTGACATCACTGGTCAACTTGATCCACTCCATAAGTACAACATATAAACTATTTGGATTTCTTGCCTTTAAGTCCTCTGCTGCTCGTGATGAACCTTCGAGCATAGTTTTATCTAAATATGTCTTACATTCAATTGCAACAACTGGAATATCGAAAATGTGCGTTTCAGTGTTTCCTGTAACTGTAACTTCAGAGTAATTTTCTGGTTCCTCTTTAAAAGTAGAAGTATTTCACCAGGATTTTCATCTTTCTCCGGTGGGGTTGCTGCTTCAAATGATACTTGAATAGTCGCTCCAATTACAAAGTCATGATCTTTCTTTTCAATACGTGCATAAGGTCGCTTAAGCATCTCCGAGTATTTTGGCGGTACAAAGAAAATATCTTTGAACGTATGTGATTTGCCGATGAGAGCATTTTCTCCAAAGTCTCTGACTAAATCTTTAAACAGATAATAGAGAAATTCTTCCAGCACGCTAGAGTGAAGGTTTGACCGAGAATCAAACTTCTCAGCATAGTGCTGCTGATTTAAAAAATCCTTATATTTTGATAGAAGTTCTACCCTAGTAGCAATAATTGCGTCATCTTGATCGGTAGGTGTTGATGTCGGCCCAACTAATTCGAGATTAGCAGAACGCCAATTATCATACTCAGTTCTAATCTCACTGAGATATTTTTTACTATCAACATCTCTATATTTTGTGCGGTGATTCTCCTTTTGTTCAAGATTAGAGCCGTGAACTAAAGGGTTCCTATCGCTTTTGGGCATAGCTCTAATTTCTCTTGAAGATGAAGTGCGATCGCTTTAGCAAGAATAGGTGGTACAGCATTACCTACCTGATTGTACTGGCAAAGAAACTTCTCGTCGAATCTCTCTTCTCGATGTAATAACTTGTGAGATACAACAGTCTTCTTTCCTAGAAAACGATAAGTGTCAGGAAAAGATTGGATACGTGCCCCTTCACGGGCTGTCAAATTACGATGCTGGAAAGGCTGAAGAAAATTAGCGTAAAACGAAGTGGCTATTGTATGTGATGGTTTATATGGATTTAAACGTATCTTCAATCAATTGGCTGATTCTGAATCATATCTAAAGTGTCTTTAAAATGGGAGAATATAAAAAATCATTAGGAGGAATCAATCGTAATGATTGTGATAGTTACTGAGTGGACTATTGGCAAATATCACCGTATGATTGACACTGGCATTTTGAGCGATCGCAAAGTTGAAGTACTCAAAGGATAAATTGTCGAAATCTCACCCAAAGGAGAACAGGTTAAGCTTAATTCATCAGATAAAAACAGAAAATTTCTGTTATTTTACCTTTTTCAAAAGAAAAATTTAAACCTCCAGGGCTGGGTTCTTCAACTATGTAATTTAAATTGGTAACTTTACCATCTTGAGATATTTCAGTTTTTCCATAGGTTCTAATCACTTTTGATTGTCTGTCACCTACTTTTAGTCCATCTATGGTGGAATATTTAGAGCTAGTTGCTTTGATTTGATAAACAGTAAAGTTACTTGGTTTAGCACCTTCATCTAAATCAACTGTGATGCCTGCATATTTCAGAGTACGAACTTTTCCAATAGCAGGTATAAAGCCATTTTCTGCTTTTACGGGTTTACCTAAAATTTTCCTGACTTGTGCCTCGGACATAGAAAGTTTCACTCCACCTATTCCTAGACGTTCAAGAGTTATTCCTGTTGATTGATTATTGGTATTCTGAGAAATTTGATAGTTAGTGGTGGTAGCGTTTACTTGACTATGGGTGTAACTAGTCAAGGGAATAACAAAAGTAGCGATGCCTACGGCGATCTGCGCCAACGCTAACGAAATTTCTCTTAACATAATTGCATACTCGACTATTTTATAGTTACTAAGCTCTCATTTCAGCCTGTGTATCAGTTTTATCACATGCTTTCTGGCATGTCTTTAGCTTTAATTGACTGATTCAGAATCAGACCTGAAGTGTCTTTAAAATGGGAAAATATAAATAATCATTGGGAGGGATCAATCGTCATGAGTGTGATAGTTGCTAAGTGGAAGATTGACGAATATCACCGGATGATTGACGCTGGCATTTTGAGCGATCGCAAAGTAGAACTACTCAAAGGAGAAATTGTTGAAATCTTCGCGGAAGAAGAACCTCACGCTTATAACCATTCTCAAGATATTTTATGCAGAGACACGATTTTACCCGCATCTCTACAATGTCTTTTCATGAGTTTTATTCTGCGTTCACAAATTCCAAATATCCATTGCTAAGTTCTTTCACTGCCAAATCATAAAATTGCTTACCATGTTCTGGCGTTGCTAAAGCCGGATTTGATCCCATACGTCCATCTGGATAACGCACGCGAAAGTCAGCAGCGCTATAAATCCTATGTCCGCTTGCAACTTCTGGTGAAAGAGGTGCTTGCTTAATCGCATTTGGATAAACATACTGTGTGAGTGCAACTTCACTTGGCGTTGCATGAGAACCTTCTTGATCCCCATATAATTCTTTAGCTAGTTTATATACAGAACCGCACATAAACCAGTTTGCCACTTGACATTGCACATATTGAGCATTAGGAATCTGCAAATCTTCTAAATGCGCGTAAGTTTCTGAAAAAGCAGCTTTGAGGGTAGCAATATTCCCGCCATGTCCGTTAATAAAGTAGAACTTGCTAAAACCAGCTTTGGCTAAACAAGTTACATAATCTCGCACTACTTGAATTAAAGTGCTGGGACGCAGACTAATTGAGCCAGGAAAAGCAGTATGGTGCAGTGCCATCCCCACATTGATTGTAGGGCCAACGATCGCTTGAGTTGCGTCACCTACACCAGCTGCGATCGCTTCTGCACAAATAGCATCAGTACCAATTAACCCCGTTGGCCCATGTTGTTCTGTGGAACCAATAGGGAAAATAATACCCTTTGATTGCTGTAAATAAGCTTCGACTTCTTGCCAAGTACTTAAATGCAGTAACATTGTTAATGACTTTCCTCAATAAAATTGCGGTGGGATCAAACCTTTTGCTGCTAAACAGCATTCTTTGTCACTAAACTCCCACTAACATGATTATGAACTCTCTGAATTTTCTGTGCTGGCGATCGCACAAGATCCCCGACTTCTTTTTGAGAAATCGGGGAGCTTTCTCCACTGCAAAATTTGGAGATAATTAGACTATCTATTTGTACGAATATTGTTTAGGGGATGCAGCCGCAACGAGTTTCGACAGAGATGGATATAAGCAATTTACCGATTCTGCCACTTTATTCTAGGATACTTGCTGTGGAACTCTCCATAATATAAATCAAAATTGATTTATGAAATGTTGCTTGTCTGGATAATCAACTAAATAAATGGGATCAATTTTGATTTTTCACTAATCAAAGTAATAATGCTTCTTTACATCCCTTGTAATTTCCCATGTGCAGGACATACCAGCCGGAAAAATCACTAAATCGCCTTTCCCCATTTGCACTGACTGTCCACCATCAGGAGCAACAACTACTTCACCTTCCAAAAAGTAGCAAGTTTCTTGAGAATCATAAGCCCAAGGGAATTTTGAAACTTCCTTTTTCCAAATTTCCCATTTAAAGACACCTACTTCCTTGAGATATTCAAGTCTTAAGTTGATGCTCAATTTTAATGTTCATATTATGTTTTCTCTAGTTATATTCAGCAGTAAGATTGAATATCCTCTCCACACTGATCTACTAGATAACATAAAGCACGAAAACGCAAGTAGACAAGTTCGTTATAAAGCGGATTCAGCTTGCACATTGGCGGAATATGAGCTATTTTGCGACCAAAAAGCATGATATCGCGCTCGAATGGACACTGAGCAGGAATTAGTTTAGCAATAAATTTGGCTAATTTCCGATTCTGAATCTCAATTTTATCGAGCCATTGACGTAATGGTTGCAGTAAATCTAATTTAGGTTGAGTAAATTGCTTTTTACTACCTTTTTGATTCTTTTCTTCTAAAGGTTTAATAAAAGCAGGCAGAAAAATACGCTGATTATGTGTTTTAAGCATAGTTTTAGGCAAGGTCTTCCTTGTGTAGATGAACTATTTACCGATTGAAAATGTTAACATGTAATATTTTTGGTCAATTTGCATTGTGCTTGTAGACTCAGAAGCAAAGTAAGCATAATGCAAACAATTTACATGCATCTTTGGGAAGGGAAATGGTTTAACTAATTGTTATTTAAGCCCACCAAATCATGAAGAACTGTCCCGTTAAATACAAAATAACAAAGAAAATATAAAAATGGCATTTCTTTAACTTATAGATTTCTAATCTTACAGATAGCAATCTTATATATAAACATAAATGCCTGGTTCTGAAACTGACTAGTATCTAGAGATGTAGTTTATGGCAGACAAAGACAGTTTTGTTCTTACCCTATATACATTTCGCTAGGATTAGCTCCTAATATCTTGCGATTTTAGAATATTGAATATCCATAAATTTGTCTGATATACTACATAAGCCAACCTAGATATTATCTAATAAGTAGCAAGAAATCGATTGAATCGATTGATAAGTCAAAACTAATATAAGGGACTTACACAAGAGCAAGGGGCACTTGTGCTGAGTAATTCTACAGGTTTATATAATAAGCTTTGTCCGGCTGCTCACTGTGAGATTTTGCCATTAGCACAACTTCTTCTAGAAAAGTATTGGCTACTTATTCTCCCCAGTCCTCACTCCCCAATTATGAAAAGCTTATTATTTAAAATATCTTAATCCAGTATTAACCTGATATTTGTTGATATATTCTACATTCTGTTGCTCTAATTTTGTCAGCAATTTAGGTGGAAATGTCTTTGGTGAATACGTAGGACGATACCAAGGTTGGTTATTAAAGTAATTTTGCAATTCAGTATTATCAAAACGGCGGCCATGTATGGCAAAAATCGAATTTCGCATAATATCTAGTTCAAAACCGCTTTTACCATCTAAATCTGCATCAGTTACAAGTCTTTTAGAAAGCCAGAAATAATTTTTGAGAGTCGTGGTATCAACTGGCGGTATTGATGTAGTTGAAGAAGGTGTAGATTGAGTTGGAACAGATGGGGTGTTTGGTGTAAATGTGGGAGTTTCTATCACTGGGCTTGTAACATTTGACGGTGTTTCTGAAGGTAATACTGTTTTGTCTACTGTAGGTTGAGAAGATTTTGGTAACACTTGACTAATAATTACAGATGCACCAATTAACCCACCTACAATCAAACTGCCCATGAGAATATTATTCTGACTATTACTACTTTGAGGGCTAGGCTGTGCTTTGACAGGCACTGTCTGAGGTGGCGGTGCAGAGACTACAGTTGGTTGAGTCAAGAGGGGTTGCGTCGGCGGAATTGGATTTGCTATGCTCTGCAAAGAATCCAACATTGCTCTGGCTGTGGGATAGCGATCGCGTGGATGATAAGCGATCGCTTTATCAATAACTCCTGCCATAATTGGGCTAACATGACTCGCATACTGTCGCCACACAATTTCACCCGTTTGGGAATCGGTTTCTAGTTGTTGCGCCTGTCTACCAGTCAGCAAATAAATTACCGTCATTCCTAAACTGTATAAATCACTAGAAAAAACTGGTCTACCTGCGGCTTGTTCACTCGGCATATAGCCAGGTGTACCAATCACAATCGAACTGGTAGGATTGCCCTGAGAATTTACTACTGTTCCCATTGACTCCCGCACAGCACCAAAATCAATCAGCACTGGTTTACCATCCCGATGACGCACAATGATGTTATCCGGTTTAATATCGCGGTGAACGATATGCTTGGAGTGAACGTAATCCAGGACAGGTAATAAATTCCTGAATAATTCCTGAACAGCGCTTTCACTAAATAGCCCCTGCTTCTGGACTTTTTCAGTTAAAGTATCGCCTTCAACCCATTCCTGAACTAAGTAAAATTGTCCACCTGAAGAGAAGTAGGCATACAACGCCGGAATTTGGTCATTTGCCCCACCAAGTTCTTCTAAAATAGCTGCTTCCCGTTGAAACCTCTCTTGCACTAACTGGTAAATTTGGGGATTATTGTGAATCGGTCTTAGTTGTTTAACCACACAAGAGCGCTTTGAAGGCATATAGGTATCTTCAGCTAGATAGGTTTCACCAAACCCACCAGCGCCCAGTGTGCGCATAACTTGATAGCGATCGTTCAGCAGCTGTATTGTCATAGGAGATTAYAAGCGATATTCATAAGATAGTTTTCCCCAAAACTACCTTCATTTCAAATCTAGTAAACCTTCTTCCTTCAATTTAGGATTGAAGCGAATCTGCATTTGCAAACCACGCACTTCTAACAATTGCGTTGAAATTTCTGCTTCTACTCTCCGTGCCACGTTTTTAAGAACTTTTATTTGTGCTAATTCATCATTAGCTGGATTTTGATAACTTGCCTGTTCTTCAGGTGTCATTACAACTTTGACATCAATAGGATGAGTCCATTTTTCCTTTTTATCCCCATTACCCCAAGGCACACTGCCATTTTCAGCAATCCAAGCATTTTCAGTATTTTCTAAAATTGTGCGACTTGGGCGTTCAATAGTTTGAACTTTTACCCAATAGCATTGCTGTGGCTGACGGACTAAATGCTGCTTAAGGCTGAGATAAACATCACGGGAGTATCCTACAAATTGCAGAACTTTTTCTTGGTCAAAGATAGCATATACACCGATTTTACCCTGAAATTGTTCGGGTAGTTGGCCGTGATCGTCTATATAGGGAATATATTCCAGAGTTGCCAAAGAAGAAAGATTTGTTTCAGAAGCCATAGATCAAATATCAAACTTACTATTTGCCTTGAAAATTGCGAATTAGAAAAAAACTATCTTTAAAATTATTCATTACTCAATTTTTGGAAAATTGCACAAAGGCGACTGGGCTTAAAAATCTTAGCACTGAACATGAAATTTGGTGGCACATTAATGATTACATACTCATCAGATTCATGATATTTTTCAAATTCTGCTGGCATTCCTTTAGTGGTAGTTAAGCTGTAAGGAACTGGTTGGAAAAGTAATTCTGTAAATTTAAGTCCCTCACACCCCAGCTGTTGGCAAATTTGATTCAAGAAAGTAACGCCTGTCAATAAATTGAATAGAGTTTCTTGAGCTTGTGCTTCAAGAGTGAAACTTCCATCAAAGTTCTGAACGATTTTAAGGGGCATTTTTCGTATTAATAGCTAGTTATTAACGACTAAGTGATGATAGAGGATAGGCAACAGAGTCATCCAAATATGCTGGACAACAAAGCCTACCTTTTTGTACAGATAAAGCTGGTTAAAAATAGCCACTTTATAGATCAGCCTATTGGATTATGGGACTTCTGTCAGCTACACGAAGAAGCTAGCATCGTTAAGAATCATGAAGATTTAGCAGATTTTTAATGATAGTTAATTTCTCCCTAATGCTGTACGATACAATAAGTCTAATTATCTGAAAAATAATTAAGTTTCATCTGTCAACAAGGGTCATTTCGACAGTTTCTGGTAACGCAATTGCTATGTCTAAATTTATTTTTAGAAGGTAAAAGCCTTATCTAGTTGAGTTTTGGGATAATACCTAAATTTTTCCTTAGAGAGTGACAAGGCAACTCTAAGCTATGCAGGACAAAACTTTGAGAGGATGGTGAAGACAAAAAATAGGGAGTATTTTTGTGGCTCCCCTAGAAAAATATGTTTCCTGAATCTTACCAAAAAACCCTGCGTGTTTCTATGCCCTATCTCTTATGCAGCAAACTTTATAGGTAGCTTGTCACCCTCTGAGAAATTTTTCAATCAACCTGTATGTAGTAAATACTGCACAGTTAAAACTTGACGATTCTCATGATAAACAAAAAGCCCCAGGCTGTTATCGCGTGGGGCTTTTAGTATGAGTTATAAAACCTGGCATCGAGCTATTTTTGCGTAGGGCTACCCCTAAACTATCGTGGCCGCAGCAGCGTTTCACCTCTGAGTTCGGGAAGGGTTCAGTGTGGTTCCACCGCGCAATAGACACCAGGAAAGATTGTTGGGTCAGAGACCCTGAAGACTGCAAGCAACGCGAATAAGCAATTAAATTAATAGAGCAAAAGAGTTGTGAGGTCAAGCCCTCGGTCTGTTAGCACGGCTCGGCTACATACATTACTGCACTTCCACCTACCGCCTATAAACGGGTGTTCTGCCCGTGACCTTACCCACTTAAAGTGGTGAGAGCACTCATCTTGAGGTGGGCTTCCCACTTAGATGCTTTCAGCGGTTATCCGCTCCGCACTTGGCTACCCAGCGTTTACCGTTGGCACGATAACTGGTACACCAGCKGTGCGTTCCTCCCGGTCCTCTCGTACTAAGGAGGACTCCTCTCAATGCTCTTACGCCTGCACCGGATATGGACCG
>LXQE01000172.1 GCA_003326195.1 Nostoc punctiforme NIES-2108 | reverse complement strand
GTTCGTGACTGACACCGACTCACTAAGAAACACTTCATCCCGATTTAACCACTGCCCGAAAATTGAATCACGCTGATCATCAGGGGCAACAAACTGGTAAACGCACTCCCGATTTTCACGCTTGCCCAACCGACCAACGTAATCCAACTTCAAATCAATCTTCGCAAGTAGTTTCTGTGCGATCGCTACCGGGGTCAAATTTTCCGAGATACTGACATTCAGATAATTTTTGATAACGTGCCGATGCTTTAGCGCCAGTGCTTTAAACTCCACCATCTTTTCGTCACTTCCCCGCAACTGCTCCCCAGGCGTGAGCAACTGCAACAGATTCAGTTCTTCTAACAACAGTACAGCCGGCAACATTTGCCCCTTGTTAAAGTCTGGTTTCCAAATCGAATTCTCCCCTAATTCCAACTGCGATGCTGCCCGTTTTGCATCACGGTTGGTCAGAAACTCTCGCCCCAGCGTCAAATAATAGTGCATTCTCAGTTGAGGATACCAGCCGTCGTCATCTTTCTCGACCAAATCAGGAGTGATACCCTTTCACTTTAAAATTGATACAAGTAGGCAGTCGAGGGAAAGAATTAACGCTTCTTCGCCGCCGTACTAACCGCGAGTCGGGCCAATACATTGTCTATCCCCCTGCGTGATTGGGTCAGATGAATCGGGTCATTTCTCATAACAAAGAGGAAATTCGCAGCCAAAAGCATGGCTTCAATTTCAAAAACTGCCTGAGCAACGTCAGCTTTGGCATCTATCTCGCCGTGAAGCTGTGCATCAAGGATGCACTGCTTTAATAATGAAAGCCACTTATCTAGCACCTCAACGACGCGATCGTGCGCTGGTCCGGGGCGTGTGTCTAGTTCTGCTGCGACTGCGGCAAAAAAACACCCACCCGGAAAAACTTTGCGTTCAAGATGAGAAAAAAACGAATTAGCCACTGCTTTAAGTCGCTCAGTTCCCGCGTGCGCTTGCATCGCAGGTTGAAGCACTTCATTATCAAAAATTACGGCTGCCGTTTCAATCGTCGCCAATTCCAGTTCTTCTTTGTCTTTGAAGTGCGCGTAGAGACCACTCTTGCTTATCCCAACCTCAGCAGCTAAATCCCTAAGTGACAGGCCATTCAGTCCCTTTATTGTTACCAACTTTGCCGCAGTCAGCAGAATAGTGGCGCGACTAGTCTGTCCTTTCGAGGGACGAGACTTAGCGCCTTGCTCAGTTTTTAATGACGAAATATTACTCATAGGTTGACAATAACACGAACGGTCGTAATATTCAGAAGAGTGGACTAAAAACGAACGGTCGTCTTTTTATGGGAAAGGTCTGATCGTGGTTGGCGTTGCTAACAGTGCAAGAAATCCAGAATTAAGTCAAACTACCTGTCTTTACAGGCAAATCAAATTGCTACAGATATTGGCATCATTAGAAAAATTACAGAAAACCCTGTATAGCTTAAATTTTAATACCACCCCAAAGAGAAGAGATTGCATTGCTGGCTTATACATCACCTCTTCGCAAAGATACTAAGGAGAAATATTATGACAACACTGCTGAATGACAAACTTGGGACATTGAAAACCAATGTGAAGGGTTATGTAGTGCTTCCTGATGATCCGCGTTATGACGAAGTGCGCGAAATCTGGAATGCGATGATTGATCGGCGACCTGCTGTGATCGTACAATGTGCAGAAGCCTCGGACATTGCCGTTGCGATCGCCTGGGCGCGAGAGAACGGGGTAGAAATATCAATCAGGGGGGCTGGACATAACATCGCGGGGAACGCTGTATGTGATAACGGCATAATGATTGATCTTTCAACTATGAAGAATGTCCGTATTGATGCTCCCAAGAAGCGTGCGTATGTCGAACCCGGTGCAACACTTAGTGATTTTGATTCTTCGGCACAGGTGCATGGGTTAGCAACTCCAGTAGGAATTAATTCAACGACTGGTATAGCCGGTCTGACTATAGGTGGTGGTTTTGGTTGGTTGACTCGTAAGTACGGACTGACGATCGACAATCTGATCTCTGCGGAAGTAATCACAGCAGATGGGAATAAAATACGAACAAGCGAAAACGAAAACCCTGACCTTTTCTGGGCGATTCGAGGTGGCGGCGGTAACTTTGGTGTCGTCACTGAGTTTGAATTTCAGCTCCATCCTGTGGGGCCTGAAGTATTGGCTGGGTTAATTGTTTTTCCGTTTAGCCAAGCCAAACAGGTGCTGACACAGTATCGGAACTTTGTTGAATCAGCCCCCAAGGAACTGAATGTGTGGGTGGTTCTTCGCAAGGCTCCGCCACTGCCTTTTCTGCCTGAGAGCGTGCATGGCAAAGAGGTCATCATACTACCTGTCTTTTATGTAGGCGATATTGCAGAGGGTGAGAAACTGATCGAACCTCTGCGTAGTTTTGGCGATGCTTATGGGGAACACATCGGTACTCAACCTTATATAGAATGGCAGCAAGCATTTGACCCTTTGCTGATAAAGGGTGCGAGGAACTACTGGAAATCTCATAATTTCACAGAGTTACGAGATGGAGCATTAGATGTGCTTGTGGAATTTGCAGGCAAGCTACCCTCTCAAGCGTGCGAAATCTTCATTGGATGCATCGCAGGGGCATCTAACTGCGTCTCGGCCGATGCTACGGCGTATCGTCATCGGGATGCGAAGTTTGTGTTGAATGTGCATGGACGCTGGGATGAGGCAGCACACGATGTGATGTGCATTGCGTGGGCACGTGAGTTTTTCCAAGCATCTGCCCCTTATGCCTCTGCTGGTACTTATGTAAACTTCATGACTGAGGAGGAGGGCAATCGCGTCGTAGCGGCTTATGGAGCTAACTACGAGCGTTTGGTGCAGATCAAGAAACGGTATGATCCTGAAAACATTTTCCATCTCAACCAGAACATCAAACCCTAAGCTAGCAGTCACAATACTTCAAAGCAAAGATGTACTAGTAGTTCGCCAAGTGAACTTAACGGGGTAAAGGGTAAAGGAGAAGGGGGAAAGGTTTCAAATCCCTTACCCCTTACCCTTTTTCCAGCCATCACGCAGCATTTTTGGGTTGGCAGACTACTAGCGCTGCCAGAATTGCTACCCGACTGGGAACTCACTCACTGTTTCAGACCTTTAGCCACCAATGTTTTAGAAAAAAAGCACTAGGGTTCTTGACAAGAAACCGACAATAAATCTCACGAGCCAGGAGAACAGATGCTGCAACCGCGCAAGTCAGTTGCTCCGATAAGGCAGCCCAAAACCCAATTCCGAGTTAAAAATGCACAAAGCGAGCAGTATTGGCCCTAAACCCTCCCTGGCAAGGATTTCACTTGATCGAGTGTGATATTCCCATCTTGACCTCCGCGCATTCTACTCCTGTGACACTGGAACGGTTCGCGGCGATGGGGAATTACGGGACAATTAAGGGGGTTTATCCAGCCCAACTTTCTCAAGCCATCCATTCAGTCCATTGCGGCACATCTGTCACCAATAGAGCAAACTTGTCAGGGTCAAGATCCTCAAACTCCAGCATAATGCCCAACCGCTCATCAATCGTTAGGGTACTGAGTAATTCTTTCACAGCATTAACCCCGCATTCAACCCGTTCCACTACTAACTGAGCGTAATATTTAACCCTCCCCCACCAAGAATCACTGAGTTCTTCATCTGTGTCCATACCCCCCCAATTATTACTTCCATCTTCATTAATGGGGGGTGTGGACGGCGATGAAGAAGGCATGGGGGCAGGGGTGCAAGGGTGCAGAGGAGATACTTGTACTAATTTTCCCCTCTCCACCTCCGCTCCTCTGCTCCCATGCTCAACACCATATTGAGACTGCATCCTAGCCGCATAAGCCGCCTGAAGTTCCTGCTCCTGGTGGCGTTTTCTTTCCCTGTCTTCCCGTTGCCTCTGCCGATAATCCAGTACCTTCTGGCTAAACTCGACATCAAAAGTATTGAGCCGATAATACCGAACACCTGCCCATCCTCCATTGGTCTTCGTGAATTAGTAGACAAACCCAGTTGCCAGAGGTACTGCCCCAAAATCCACACAGGAGACTCCGATAGCGGAATGGTCAGGTTGAGGATACCTTTAACGTGAGATGCGTTGTGCTTGGAAAACTCAGCCAAAGCCTGAATCATCGCCTCGTCGCCTTTAATGTCAAAAAGACTTCACGGCATTTTACTGAGGGATTAATACCTGATCAATAACATGAATCACACCATTATCTGCTGACACATCCGGTGTGACAACTGTTGCATCATTTACCTTAACACCATTATTAGAATCAATTTTGAGGTCTGTTCCCTGGGTTGTTGTTACCTCGGACAACTGTGCCAAATCTACTGCAACAATTTTTTGAGCTACTACGTGATACTCTAGAACTTTTCTTAACTCAAGCACATCTTCAAGTAATGCTTCTACAGTACCAGATGGCAGTTTAGAAAATGCCTCATCTGTTGGTGCAAATACCGTAAATGGGCCGGAACCTTTGAGCGCTGTGTCCAAACCAGCAGTTGTAATTGCTGTTACCAAAGTGTTGAAAGTACCTGCATTGATTGCAGTATCTATAATATCTGGCATTGAGTTTTACCTTAATTGTCAAAAAACTTGATACTTAGAGGTTTACCACACTTGAGTATCTAGAAAATATAAACCTACGCTAGATGCAATTGAAGAGTAAATGTACTGGTCGCACTTTTTGAAATGATGGCGCTGACGAAATAAAAGTCGAAAGAATCTCTACGATTAATAGGCGTGACCTTTGTAAATGACCTACACCGCCACCTTAGAGAAGCACACCACAGACGTATACCCGCTATCCATTGTTAACCCAAAGGAGCCACTGCCCCAGGTTATACGTTCCAGTAAAGCTCTCCATCAACAACACCAATAGAAAAGCCAATTGTTTTGAGATTGATTGGATTAAATTGGCTAAAAGCCAGATTAAGAGAGGCTTTGAAACAAAGGTATAATTTTCTGTGACAAAAGTAATAGGGCAGTATAAAAAGTAAATGGTGAAGAAAAAATGGGCAGTTAAACGATTGACAGTAAATCTCACGGCAACAGAGACACAGAAATTGTCACAATACTGTGCAAAAACAGGAAGACCCATTAACGATGTGATTCGAGAATTGCTGCGTTCTTTAAAAGTTGACAGTGCAGAAGGATCGGAAATTTCGCCAGATTCTAAAGTTTCAGAATTAGTTGGGCTTCTAGTATGACTTGGAAAGGGTTGCATCCAATTTTGATTTTAAGCAACATTGTTTACCAAAAAGGGATTTACCTGACTAAGAAAGCCATGAAGCAAGTCGAGTCGAGATTGCAGCGAAATCCACTTCTGCCCAAATGAGATATCTTGATTCAACTAATTTAGATGGTAAATTCTTTTTCGGAAATCACCTTAGCACTTTTACTCGTTATTAAGGGGCAATTGCAATGGATTTCAAACAAGCAGGTTTATCTCTATTAGGTGGCTGGATTATCGGTGTGGTGTTTATGGCGACAAAGCTACCCGCACCTGTTCCTCCACTTATGGGGTTAATTGGAGCAGCCGGTGTACTGCTCGGTGGTTATTGCTACGAAATTATCGCCAAACTTGTGATGAAACAATGACTATTTAAAATGCAACACATGAGAAAAAGCAATACGGTTCTTTCCCACTGCGCTTACCCCCGCTACCAACTACTTTTGACCACATCCAAAGGTGATTAGCATTTGTCGTGTCATATTTAGATTCTCAGACTCCAGCATCACACCCCACCGCTCATCAATCGCTAGGATATTGAGTAATTCTTTATACGGTATTGCCTATTTCTTCGCTTGAGCGATTCTTCGAGAACACCACAGGCATCGCAGAACTTTTTGGTGTACTGAGTGTATCTTAAGTTGCCACGCATGTGATAGCATACCTTCAACAATTTTAGATAGCATATCCAATCCATGAATCAAGTTCGACTCCCCAAAGTTAGCGTCGCCGTGATTGGTTTGGTAGTTGCAAGCGTATTTCATGCTACTCCCGTGCTGGGAGCGATTCTAACTAGACAAGAATTTTCAGGTAATTTTACCTTAGTCGATGCTACTAGCCCATTCCTTACGAACTCTTTACCATTCAAGAGCGAATATTCAGGATTCGTGGTTTACTCAGAGTCCGGGACTTTGAGCGATTGGGAGCTATCCGTCAACAATCTAGACCTGAGTTTGAAGAGAGGATCTACTAATGGCGGTAACTTAACCCCAGATGTTGATTTTGAGCTTGATTCTAGGTCGAATTGGAATTTAGTAGTTGATTTTGGCATTGCTTTTGATGCTCCGAGATATACCTTAGAAAAAACTTCAAGCTCTGAAATTAGCTTGACGGGTGAAGTGGAACGGGCAGGAACATACATTGATCAAGATTCTGCTGCCAATATTACCCTGAGTTCTTCATCTAGATCAGTACCAGAACCTACTTCCCTACTAGGTCTATTGTTTGGAGTTGGTGCAATTGCGGTCTCTAGAAAAGCCGGGAAGACGAAATCTGAAGCATGAATTAACTCGACTCTTTATCAAAGCTTTCTCTCACTACACCGCCACMAACCAATCACAGACCACAGACCTACACTCATCTGTAAACTTAACCCAAACCTGCCACTGCCCCAAATACCCATTCCAGTCAGGCTCACCATCAGCAACGCCGACAGCCGAGCCAATTGTGGAGACTAGCTCACTATAGAACTGACCAGCGCTGTCGAGTCCTTGGCGTATTTTCAGCTTCAGCCCCTTCCATCCTTGGGTAACAGGACTTTCCACTGACGTGAGTGTTTGAAGAATATCCTGGGATTGGGTGTCAATGACTGGTGTAATTGTACTTATATTATTGCTGACTGACACCAACTCATTTTGAAATAATTCATCTCGATTTAACCATTGCCCGAAAATCGAATCACGCTGATCATCAGGGGCAACGAATTGATAAACGCACTCTCGATTTTCACGCTTACCCAACCGACCAACGTAATCCAACTTCAAATCAATTTTGGCAAGTAACTTCTGTGCGATCGCCACCGGGGTCAGTTTCTCCGATATGCTGACATTCAAGTAATTTTTGATAACGTGCCGATGCGTTACAGCCAGCACTTTAAACTCCACCATCTTTTCATCAGACCCCCGCAACTGAACGTCTGGTGTAAGAAACTGCAACAGATTCAAATTTTCGAGTAAAAGTACAGCAGGTAATAACTGCCCCTTGTTAAAATCCGGTTTCCAAATCGAATTCTCCCCAGCCTCTAACTGCGCCTTAGCCCGTTTCGCATCACGGTTGGTCAGAAATTCTCGCCCCAGCGTCAAATAGTAGTGCATTCTCAGTTGAGGATACCAGCCGTCGTCATCTTTCCCGACAAGCTCAGGGGTTACGTCAATTTCGTAACGACGGGATAATTCAGCCTTGCGCTGCTGATGTCGTTCGGTTTTGGTTTTCGCCCGTTTGTCTTGCAGCTTATTGAGTTCAGTTTGGGAAAGTTCATCAGAATCCGCGATCGCCTGACATTCAGCAGTATACAATTCAACAGACGCGGCTTTAACCGACTCGATTACTGCCCCGCTCTCGTCATCATCAGCATCGTCGGCATCAATAACGATATATCCATCTTCGACCAAACCCGCAAGCACAGACTCTCGATAACGCCGCATCTCGACGTTGATTACAGAACCACGCTTGCCCCAAGTCTGCAATGACTCTGGCTGAAAATTCTGGTCAACGTAGCTGTAATCGTCATTATCCGCCGCCGATAACAGCGCAATGTTCGCTTGTGTTGCGACGTGTTGACTTCTGAGCAATCCTCCTATCGTTGTAGAGCCATTACCCACAACCGACATCCCCCATTCTCTGACCCAGATATAGCGGTCAACAGTTTCCCTAACCCTTGCCAACATCTGGCGCACGGAGTTAACAGGCTGCACTCCCTGAAAAATCCCCCAAACACCATCAAAATGTCCTCGAATGTCGATAGATACTCCAGTTTCAAGACTTGGAGAGGCGATTACCAAATCATACTGGGTAAGAATTTCGTTCAGGTGAGCGATACAGCCAAACGCTGGATGTGATGGGTCAGCAACGGATTCGCTATCAATTCGCAGAATTCGCAGGTGAAGGAATTTGCGGCGAAAACGTTCTTCAAGTGCTTGGGTTCCCCATTTAGATTTTGCCTTTTGAGCAGAGCAGCAGAGTAAATGATGCCCACCTTTGGCAATTGCTTTGTCGAGTGCCGCAATCAAATTCTTCGGGTTACTGCCAGAGTAGTTGTAACAGTTGCCAGCTACGTGCCGATAATTGTTGACGATGACGAAAGGATTAACTCGATATTCACCAGCGAGTGATAAAACATACTTCACATCTGTGTCGGAAACATCAGCACTTGATAAGTAAATCTTTCCCTTGCTGCTTCCCAAAACATTCTGTACCAGTTGTTTGAGGTTTTTGAGAACCGATACCCGACGTTTTTGCACCTCCGTACCAGAGTTGAGCAAATGCCAGAATACTTGGTCGCATTCATCAATAATAATTACATCATTCGCCCAGTCGTTCGGGTTGAATCGCGCCTGACTTTCTTGATGCAAAGAATCAACACACACCCCGTATCCTAATAATGTGCCTGTTTCATTCGTGCGTACTTCGGTAACATAGTTAACACCAAACCGATTACACAACGCCTCACCCAGTTGGATACGATGGGTAATGATTAATACCCGTCTCTCTTGGTCATGTGCTTTTGCTACCTCAGTTGCAAGCCATTCGGTTTTACCAGTGCCTTTGGGAGCCTTGAGGATAATCAGTTTTTCACCTTCGGGAACAAGCAGATGGCCCAAGAATCTTTGATTGAGTGCGATTGACGGCGGGTAAGTCAGCAGAGTGAACAGTTTAATCTCCCACAACTCCAGTGTAACGGCAGTGTTGTAGAGTGCGTCAAAAGCTGACTGCCCTTTGGCAACGATAAAATCATCAACCCCTTTATCCGCCCCTAACGGTAAATCAATTACTCGTAGGGAACAGCCTTCATTTACCAGCAGCCGTCCCATGCGACTGATAGCGGTTCTGACTCGCTGGACTGTTTCAGGTTTATTGTCCTGGTCAAAGCAAATGTTAACCTGTCTTCCCTGTGTTGCGAAATGTTTCAAGTCGGGGATGAGGTTTGGCTTACCAATGGCAGTACCGTACTCATCTTGGGGTGTGCGGTATCCTGCGTTTACTCCAGGAATTGCGATCGCTGCATAACCAGCAGTCAGTAAGCAAGCAGCTTTTTTGACACCTTCTACAATTGTCACTGGTACATTATGCTGCCAAACCCAGTGCCAAAATCCACCAGGATGCTGCAAGTCTTCTTCGGTGATGGGGACACCGCAACGTAGGGAGACTTTCACCCAAATGCGATTCGGCACTAGGAGGAAGAAAGCGCGTGTCTCTTCTCTGAATGGATGCTCGTACTTGATGAACTTGTGGATCTTCTGGCGGTCGCGTCGGGGATGGTCAGGTTTGAAACAGCCCCACATCATTAGGACGTAGTTGTTGAGCGGGTCAACGCCACTGCACCACCAGCCGCCGAGTTCTATATGCTGGTATTTCTTTAAATCGCGATCACGTAATCGTCCATCGTTACGACGGGAGATTTTGGGACTGTAGAGCAGATATTCGTAGGGTGTTGTGCTGGAGAGTGAGCGTACATTCAAGGCAATGATTTCTTCGTCAACGCCACTATTTAACCATTCTTGTAAGTGTAGAGCTTGAGAATCGGTTTCGATTATATTCATATCCCCTCCAGTATTTTGAAGCAATGCAAAGCTTGGGGTATTGAGTCATACCGCCTTTTAGGTGAGTTACGTAGACACGAGTTAAAGAAGCGTGGTTTTAAGAGAAGCAATCAACAGGACTTGTATTGGTAGTTGTTTTTTTCGTCCTATTGACTGCTTTTTAACCGGACTTAATAGTACAGATGAACTAAGAAACTGTCATTTTACATGATCACTGGCCTTGTCAGAATGATCTCCCACCTCCGGTATGTGGTCGGAAGGTGAGATTAAAACGCGAGCTAACAACTTTGTTGGTCTTGGGAACTTGATGAAGGTGAGTTGATTGACAACCGGGGTGCATGATCAACAAACTCCCGTGTTCCAACCAGAAGTCAGTAGGTTTGCCATTTCTCGGTTTGATTTGGAATTTGCGACATGATCCCAGACTCACTGATGCGATAGCTGGATTTATACCCATTGATTGCTCATTGTCGGAGTGCCAGCCAATCGAATCCTGTCCACTGCGGTACTGATTTCCGATGACGATACGGAATTTGTAGCCAGTTAGTCCAGTGATGCGATCGCGCAAGCTAGACAGAGCTTCTGTCCACCATAGTGGTTTCAAAAACACGCTATTCGAGTAAAGGTAATCACATCCGGCATCACCATAAATACATTCGAGACGAGGGACGGGCATTGTTTTACCCGCAATTTTGCATGGCACATCTGAGTTGCATTTACGTAGCCTTTGGGTATGCTGTATTTGCCTAGCTGCCCAACTTCTGGCATTTGGTTAATATCTGAGTCACGCCATTTGTGTATCAACATAATTAACTCCCTGGTTATTGCTCAAACAGTGAAGAAAGAGGAATTGCAATCAAAGAAACTCAAGCATTCACGCGCACCAAACTTTTTTCACCAACTAGTGAGAAACGATTCGATATAGTTGGTGTCTTAATTAACCCTTCGGCTGCGCTCAGGACTAGCGTTGGTGACATCAATTCAACAAGGTAAAACCAAGAATTATGCACCAGCGCAATACCCAAAATCAGCCGTTGCTTTGTTCCCTTGTCGTGAGAACAGAGGATTACTCTTTCGCCCAAAACGAAAGCAGGTTTTTGCACCTTGATGGCTTCTAATTCCCCAGTCCCGATAATTTGGTTTTGTGTGGCGTGGAGTATTTCATTGCGGCAATCAATTGAATAAATCCAACATTCGTGTTTTCATTGCATACCGCAGCAGTAACCAAATGTTCTTGTGGTTCTAAGGTATACTCTCTCAAGTAAATTCACCTCAAGGGGTGGAATTGTTTGTCTCCAAGGTGGCGAGATATACCAGATTGTTTGAAGCGTGTTAATGTGGTCAATCATGCTTTTTTGCCTAATAAGTAATTAATGGCTTCGGTATCGAGAGCAGCAATGCGTTTTTTAATTGATTGTGGTGGGCTCTCAAAAAAATGTTTGAGATGAGAAATTCTGACTTGATAATGTTTGGCAGAACGTTTAGTAGCTTTGAGCCATCCTCTTCCTACCCATCTAGATACAGTTGAGAAATTCAATTTCAGAACTTGGGCAATTTCTTTACAAGAATAGTTATCAAGAGTAGGACGGGCTGAATAACCTAAGCTATTTAACTTCAGATAAATTGCAACTGGGGTGCGATAAAATCCTCGTCTTTTTAAGCTTGAGGCTATTTGTTTGACTGTATAGACTTCAGCTTTTTCTTCAATAATTGCGAGTTCTTCATCAGTCCATTTGATACTCATAATCTCAATTCCCCTATTGATGCAGATTTAGCATCAGATTCTCCTTGTACAATCCGAGCGCTAATAGATTCAAAATCAACTTGAAAGATGTTCATCTCAGTCTGCATTCCCCCAGTGTTGTAGCGGTCTACTATGTCTTGTTTAATTGCGGATTGGTTCAGCCCATCAGGGATATCGATGTGTGCTTCACTGATGATTTTTTCAACAACTGTGACAATGACTTTCATGGTTAATTCCTCTGATGTTGAGAATTCAGGAGTCAGGAGTCAGAAATCAGAATAATTCTGAATCCTGAATTCTGACTTCTGACTTCTGATTTACACTGCTCCAGTCTTTACGGCTTGCAACTGTTGCATCCATGCGCTGATTGCCGTTAATTCATCAGCACCCTTAGCAACAGCATCAACAACAAAATTTTGATATGAAGACTCGGCATGATTAGGATATTCACACTTGCCTGAAGCCCAAGCCAAACACATTGTTTTTACCAGTTCATTAATCTTGGTAATATGAAGTAGACTTGGGCGGTCAACATCCTGAAATTGCAACCACTCCTTGACTAAATCAAGAGGATAATCAAGCAAAGTGCGGATATTTTTGATTCGTAGGTCTTGAGGATGTACTTTTTGCGGAACTACACTAAGTTTTGCTGGAGCTACTGGGGTTTCTGCTATAGATGGGATAGTTGAGGATGTGCCACCTAAGCGAGATTGAATCTCATTAATGATAGTTGCACAATCAGCATTTTTATTCCATTCTCTTTCAATTCTGCTTTTAGTTACTGCATCATATAGATTACAGAAAACGGTATTTTGTTCACCAGCAGTAGCAGCAATAATCAGTGGCTTAGAAAAATCCTGGATACCTGATGCAGCAAGCAGAAAGCTTTTGGTAAAGTTTGTTTCAATACCACTTCTTATGACATAAAGTTCATCGGCACTGACAACAATATCCAGCTTCAGATTATCTTTTCCTTTGAACTCTTTAGTCGTAAATCGCAGTTCAGACAGACACCCAGTTAATGCTCTTTGGGTAACAGGGATGGTTTTCTCCCTGTCAATATCGTAGTGATACCACAGGTAAGATTCACCACCTAACTCGGCGTTTTTGACATATAAATAGATGGGTTCTGGAGGGTTGCATAAACCTAGTTTGATTTCAGTAACCATATTTTGTTAGCCTGTGCAATAATTAGTGGTCTGTAGCGTAAACTTTCAGTGCTTTGCGATTGCTTGAAGAAAAGCTGATATTCAAGCAATCACTTCTTTACTAAACAGAAGTCTCTCGATTGCGCTCTAATTCCCATTTCAAATAGGTGAGTGCAGTTTGAGCATCGGCAATGTTTAAATCAGGGGTATATCCCAAGTCCAACAGTTGTCTGTAGTTTGGATGTGCAGCAATAAGGGATATCAAGGTTTGGGCTTGTTCAACTAATTGGTGTAGGTTGGGGGTTAGACATTTCAATGCCGAGTCTTGAACATAAATCTTCTGCCTTTACACCGAAGGTTCCTGGCTCAATCTCCGTCGCTAACTCTTCAAGTAGAGATTGAAAATTCGGGTGTTCATCATTAATTTCAACCTCAAATAAATCTGCACTCTTTGTAACGGTGGTTGCCCAATCTGGTAATGTCTGTGGAATGGTTTTTGCGTAAAGTTTCATGATTGTGTCCCCTGGAATTAATAACCTAAAAATCCTCGGCAATCTCCAACAAAAAGCTGCGTCCCGTGTTCCGTACTTGCACCAGTTCTTTATCCAGCAGGGTTTGAATTACTGAATCGGAGAATTGGAATTGCAAACGGTGCAGAGGAACACAACCACCGCAAAGTCGAATTGAACGCAGCAAATGATTAGCTCTACGCTCAAAGTTTTTGTCAACCGTTTTAGGCATTTGTGAAACCTCTGGTTAATACGACTAACTGTTGTTGCAGAATTACTATTTGCTGTTGATAAAGCTCAATCTCTGCGGTAATTTCTGAGAATAATTCCTGTGGGGAGAGCGGTTGGATTTGAGACTCTTGCAAGTACGATATTTCGTCCGAGTTTTTATTAGGCATCAGTACATAGCGCCAGCCATCACCGAATTGTTCAGCCAATTCTGTGCCTGATGGGTAGTGGTAAAGTCCTAGAATCAAGCCTTGTTCTGTACGCTGATCCAAAGCAAAGCGAGGGTATGCCCAGTGTTGGGGGATTGAGAGCGTGGGTTGCATATTGATTGGTGAATGAAGGGAAAATGAGAGAAGAATTCAGAAGTCAGAATGGGCTAAACCTTAGCTATCCGCTAACAGAAGTCAGAATTTCGGGAAGAGGTGGGAAAAAGAGGAGAAAGGAAGGCAGATTTTATTAACTTCTGCACCCTGCTCTTTGTTTCTTTACTGACTCCTGACTCCTGGATTCTGACTTCTTAATTACGCTGTGACTAACTCCGTTCTCTCCAGCAGCCGTTGCAATTTATTGCCAGTTAGCTGTTCTAAGGGTTGGTCTAAAAAATATTCATCAAAAATGGATTTACCATCAGTAGACACATCCACCATCGACAGCGATAGCACAGCATCAAACACGGAGTTAGAATACTGCTGCTGACCTGAATAACGCCTCTTCACCCACCAGTTACCGTCAGTGCATCCGACTTGCCCCAGTTTCACGCCCTTGTTGTTGTAAATGCCATCATCGAGAATTTCAAACCCGTAATTCTGGCACTCGTTGAAGATATGCGCCATGATTTGGTTTTCAGTAGAAGAGGAAACTTGCGGGGCAGAGGCGCAGAGGGGTAGAGGAGAAAGTTGTTGTAAGTTTTTCCCCTCTGCACCCCTGCTCCCCTGCACCTCTGCTTCTTCCTGCACAGGTAATGAGCCGTCTTTATAGTGAGTGCAGATGAAGCGATCGCAACGCATTAGAGTATTGGCACGAAATAGTTCTTTACCGTTGACCATTACTACCCAGCGTTGCGTTAAGTGATTGTCGTCATGGCTGATGCTGGCTATCAGTTGATTACCAGCGTAATATTCGTGATGGTCAAACGAGATTTCGACTATTGTGAATGGTTCGGGAGCTACGGCTTGGGCTTGGTCGGCGATGTAGTTGTCGAGTTCGGCTTGGGCTGCGGCTTGGTTGTCAACTTTTTGAAGCTTAGTGGATTGGTCAGTGATAATTGCGTTTACCCAGGATTCTTTGCAGCGTTTGTCTGAGACTTCAGTTTTAGTATCAAGTTGGGCATAAATAGTTTTAAGTTGATTGAGAGTTTTTCGTTGCAGTTGTTGTTGAGTGTAGATTGGGTGTGTCATGATAAGTGTTACTACATCTATAGAGTAGGTGTTTTACAAAAGGCGATTGCCTCCAAAGTTTCTCAGGCTAAGGGCATCGCCTTTTGTTGTAAGCATGGTTTTCCTTGCTAACTAACCCCATATTATGCTTTTAAAAGCATTTTGTCAAGCTTTTAAAAGCATAAACATTGTTTTTTAAAGCTTGCTATTTTTCTTTTAAAAGTATAGAGTGATTAGGAAAGGAGGTTATCACTATGTCTGGCATTAGCAAATTGCCTTATGCCTTTGTAGACTTATATAGAAGTCGCAGAGGTATAAGTATGGATATGTCCCTGATTAGGGAGCGGATGGAGGAACTAGGCATAGATTTAGCAACATTAACCCGCCGCTATTGTGAAATTCGTCGCCGCAAAGGGGATGAGTCTGCAACCCCTGTCAATCGGAGAAATATGCTTGCTAAAGCAATATCTGATCAAGGAAACCCAACGCTGGAAACTTTYATGGATATACTTGCTGCTTTAGATGGCAAAGTCCTGATTGAGTGGAAAAGCACAAAGGTGAAAGAGTTTGGAGGTGACAATGCCGCGTGARCGCAATTGTAGGTGAAGCAATTAAYATGCWGGCATGATCATTAGGTTTCTGGGCTAGATTAAAGCTGAAATGTAAAAGCTAATGAGACAGTKGTTGTAGATAACAATGCCTGCTTTTCATAAAATCAAGCTATCAGAAGGGAAACATCTAACCGATACATAATCAACCTTACTGAGCGCTATGAGAATTAATCGCCCTTTAAAAGGGGCGGCCTCCACAATTTTATTTGCTTAATATTCACCTATGGAATTTCCACGCCTTCAAAGGAGTTTCCAGGCATCGCAGTCCCCCAAGTTGAAAAACAACTCAGCGATCACAGGTGCAACGGATGCAAATATATCTAAACAAGCTCACGAAAAACCCCAACCTCAGTAAAAGGTTTGGGGAATAAATATCAATATAGTTACACCCTTATCATGGCACAACTCGATATTCGTTCAAGCACTGTTCAGCTAGAGGTGGAATAATGCCTAAACCACCTTCTAGAACCAACAAAGCCACCTCTGCCGCAAAGAGTGATTCAAAACCACCTGTTAACTCTGCAAACGAGGATATCTCTGTTGAGGAAAATCTAGCTACAGCAACAATTACCGTTACTGCTGTTGAAATTCCCGAATTAACCGAGCAGGAAATTAGCGATCGCGTGCACTTGGAAAGGAAAGTGGAAAGAGCGTTTTTTGAGGCAGGGAAGGCGCTGACGGAATTACGCGATCGCAGATTATATCGCTCCACGCACAAAACCTTTGATGAATACTGTTTAGACAGGTTTGGCTACAATCGTTCCCGTTCTTACCAGCTAGTTGATGCGGCAGTTGTTGTGGACAACTTGCAAAAATGTCCACAAATTGTGGACATTTTGCCGACAGCAGAAGGGCAAGTGCGATCGATGACAAAGCTTGAACCCCAGGAACAGCAAGAAGTGTGGCTAAGATCGGTAGAACTTGCTGGTGGTAAAGTGCCGACTGGTAGAATCGTCAAAGATGTTGTGCAGCGCATCATGGAAAGGACAAAAGTACCCAATACCTACCAAATCGGCGAAGTGTGCCAAATCCTTGTTAAAAACAATTCTGAACTGAGAGGCAAGGGTGGCTGTTGGGGGATTGTTAGCCAAGCAAATGAGTTCAGTTGCACTGTGAGAATGTGGGATGGCGAGTACGCCATTGGGTTGCAGCACCTCAAATCTTACAATTACCTGCCTGCCGAGTGTGAGCAGATGCGGGTGATATGCGATCGCATTAATCAGGTGTATTCCGATTCGCTGGAAGAGACAGTCAAAAGTCTGTTGCAGTCGTTGGGGAAGGTGAATCGTCCCTATCTTACTGTTGTGGAAGAAAAACTTTTGAGCGTTTTGGAGTCTGAATACGGCTAAAGATAATTTCAGTGCGTTGAATTATTATTTTCTAAGTTAAATTAGATACTAAAATATTTTCAGCATTTTTAAAAATTTAGCAAAAATTTCCATCGACCTACAACGTTAGAAATTCTCAAATGCCTACGCAAAATTTAACTGTCTATTTTATCGAGAAAGTCCCAGAGGATATTTTGCAAGGATTAAGCTGGGTAAAGATGGATTACAATATAGCTCAAAGATTACAGATTCCTGTTAAATATACTGGAGTAATTGCTATTCCTAATCCAGAGCCTTACTCCTGTCCTATTCACCCAGAGGATAAGCTACCCTGGATTAAACCTAACTACCAGTCCCACTATTATATCCATCCTCCAGAAATTAGAGGCAAGAAGAAAAAATTCCTACTTCATATAAAAGGAGAGAATATTGCTTTATATGCACAATATTCTTTAACTACTGAAGCTATTGTATCATGGCTGCTTTCATGGGCAGATAGCGATGTTCAATTAATCACTCCCGGTAACAAACGTATCTCTCTAGAAGGAAAGATAAAACCTAATAAAGCATTTATTTATTTCATTTTTAATTCAGATAGCTATGCGATCAAAATTGGTAGAGCTAGCGATGTTGAGAAGCGATTACAATCTCTACAAACTAGTAGTCCAGTTCTCTTACAAATGCTGAAAGTTATACCAGTAGATAGTGTTAAAAAATCTCAAGAGTTGGAAGCATACCTCCATACCAAATTTAGACATTTAAGAATGAGTGGAGAATGGTTTAGGGCTGATCCGGAGTTAAGAAATTATATTATTCGTTGTGATGAATCATACTTTAAAGATTCTTTTTTAAGACAATTTAGCCCTAAGTCTAGTGTCCGATTATCAGAAATATAACTTATCAGGACATTTCGGAAATAATAAAAAAACTCTAAAATAGTAACTTAGGAACTGGATCTTCATTAATAGCACAAATACCTGGATGCTGTTCTTGTATGTAGGGCTTCTTAGCCAGTAATACTTCTAGCTGTTCACTGGTAAGACAGAGAAGCTCTACACCACTGACAACTTTCAACTGCGAACCACATTCCAAAGGAAATAATTGCCAGCCAATTTCTGAGTTTCGCGCTAATTCCAATCTTTCAGTAAATGACATAGCTTTCACGTCTTGCCTCATTGCTTCATAGTCATTTAACGGGATTGAAGTCCAAACTCCAAAACGCTTCTCTTCCATGACTCTGTACATAGTAGGGTTGTGCATAATGCGTTCTTCAAACCAAGGAATCAGCCTTGTTTCGATACCATTGCACCTAGTTAACCAACGAGCGCCATTTCTAAGTCGGTCGTACTCAATCCATCTAAATAAACTATTAGGCTTTCTATTTACAGCTTGCAAACTCTTCCGAACTAATGTTGTTGCAAGCCGAGTTTCTGTATAGTTAGCCAGATAACCTATAACTATTGTTTTGAGCGGAAGTCTTTCACTATCAGGACATACTCCGAAAACCAGCACTCGCTCGTTTAATTTTTTGAGCGACAGTGTTAGCATCTGAAAGCTAGGTAACAACTTTTTTTGAGGTACTTTACTTTGATTTAAAGTTGGGCAATAGTATTGTATGTACAAGCGTTCTAGTTCATTAAGCTGAATTGGCAAACAATTTAACCAAAATAGCTTGATTTCACACCGACGATTAATTGCTTCTAATTGTGGTAAACGATGATGGTTTAGCCAACGGCTTCTAAGATTTACTGCTTGACCAATGTAGAGAACTTGATCGCGAGCTACAGCGAAATAGATTGCAGAAGCTTCTGTTAATTTTTGTTTATCTACTAACCTTAAATAGGGTAAGTTTTTAAAATTTTCTAACACTTATTATTAAAAATTTTGAGATTTTGGTTATTTTATTAATTAAACAATTTATTTTTTTAAATTATATTTATCTTTGTAGGGTTTAATTCCTGTTATTTCTTAATTCTTCAATCTGAGTACATATTGGTTCTCCACAAAACATCTGCCTTGCCCAATGCTCACAATTATAACTAAGCTTGTTCCAAACTCTTCTCTCCTCCTTTCTTGACTCTTTTATAGGTCCTTCAACTTGGCTAAAAGGAATAGAATCAGACAAATGCTCTTTAACTATCCACTCTGGAGAGTAGGATACTTCATGGACATAACCAAAACCTTTATCCACAAGGCTATTTTGAACTTTTACTGTTATCCAGGACAACCAACTAAGCTAAGATGCAGTTGTACCGTGAAACTGTGGCATGGCGGGTTGGGTTGCAACACCTGAAGTCCTTCCACTAACTGCCTGCCGAGTGTGAGCAGATGCAGGTGATTTGCGATCGCATCAGTCGAGTGTATTCCGATTCACTTGAGGAGACAGTCAAAAGTCTGTTGCAGTTATTGGGGAAGGTAAATCGACCTTATCTTACTGCTGTGGAAGAAAAGCTGTTGAAGCTTCTGGAGTTGGAGTATGGGAGGATACCCTAAACAATTTTGGCAATTTGGCATCCAATGGCTTTGGGTTGCAGTTTCAATAGAGTTAGCAACACAACGGGACAGTGAAGAAGTTGTACGAGGGAAAAGATAAAACTTCCCGCTTTTTGACATCCAGCTATGCCAGTTGTTTAGTTGAGTGCTGTAGAACCCCTCTACATGATTTATATAGCGCTCAACAGAGTTCAGTTCCCACTCTACAACTGGCTAGAAATTAACAAAACTCAATAGAATTTCAGAAGATGTAGATAACTGGCATTTCTCTAAGAGCGATGCCTGCGGCGGGCTACGCTTACGCATCATTAGGTTGCGGGAAAATGAGAAATTAGAAGAAGCAGCCCGTGCTGTACTGAAGCATTTGGGGGAACTGAAGCGGCCGTATTTGACTCTTGTGGAGGAGAAGTTGTTGAGCTTGATAGAGAAAGAATACGGCATCATAGATGAGGTATCACGTAATTCTCAATCAACCACGGAGTAGAAAAAACAGTAATGCAGAGTATTAAACTATGTTCTCATGTTGGGGCTGATGGCATTTTGCATTTGGATATTCCATCGGGGATAGTAAGTGGTGATATTGAGGTAGAAGTAATCATTAAACCTATAACTCCATCACAAAGAGAGTGGATGCCTGGTTTTTTTGAAGAAGTGATTGGTGGTTGGGCAGGAGAACCTTTAGAAAGACTAGAACAGGGAGAATTTGAAACGCGGGAGACGCTGTTTTGACCTATCTGCTAGATACAAATGTTTGTATTAAACTATTGAACAATAGTAGCCAAGCAGTAACAACTCGACTGGTACAGCAGCAGCCAAAAGACATTTATCTTTGTACTGTCGTGCAGATGGAACTTTATTATGGGGCTTACCGTAGTACTCAAAGCGAACGGAATTTAGCATTGCTGGAAAGGTTTTTTAGTCAATTTGCTGTATTGCCATTAGACACAACAGCCGCCAAAGTTGCAGGGAGAATTCGCTCAGAACTGTCAGTAAATGGAACTCCCATTGGCCCAAGTGATTTATTAATTGCAGCGATCGCCCTAGTGAACAACTTGACGCTAGTCACGCACAACACAAGAGAATTTAGTCGCGTTAGTGGATTGGTGATTGAAGATTGGGAGTAACAGCAATGATATCTTTTGTGGACTTGAATGAAAACTAATGCTGCTCGACTACTGAATAAACTAGGTATTCCCTACCAAATCCTGAGCTATGAGGCAGATGAAATGTAAGATATCAAATTCTAGCAAGCCACTTTGTTAGTGCTAAATCTGCCAGAGACTCTAGAGTATTAGAAACGTTATTGTAACCTTGAGGAATTGGTACTGGTGTAAATGATTTGTAAGAACCGCTATGAAACATATTTTTAGGTCGTTTCTCTCGTGGCATAGCGTCCCATTCAATCTGAAGCCTCATTCTTCCAAAGCCTTCGGGGACATGACCTATATCAGTAACTGTTTCACCATCTATCCATAGGCGTAACCTACCAATGATTTCTTTTTGCCCAAACCAACATGATGTAGGAGTCGGCAACCACAGAAATACAATTGGTTTATGAGATGTTCTTTGATAGCAAATTTCAGCTACAGGTTTAGATTTACCTTTACCATACCTGATAGTATTTCTCCCCTCAATTTCTTCCTTGATTCGCTCATCAAAGCTCAAAATTTTCTCTCGAAGCTTGAGAATTACTTGCTGTTTCTCTGCCGAACAAGCGCCAAGCCAATCTAAAAGCAATTGAGGTGTTTCTGGAGTATTTTGAGATGTGCTGCTAAAACTGAGTTCTTCATAAGGAATAGGAGTTGACCAAGTTTGATTAGTATTAATATCTTGTAAACACAACAGGAACTTTTGATTATCTTTTAATACCTGAATCTGCAACAAATCGATTTTGAGCAGATTATACTTGCAATCAATTAGATTATGCCTGTGAAACGAGGGTGCAGCGCCTATCAGTTTAACTGGTTGACCGTAGTCTATTTGTTGAGTAAAAGGTTGTTCGTCTAACAAATTGTCATAATAGCGGGTTAACTGCTGAATAACGTATCTATCCTCAGCGTTTTTAAGTTCTAGGATTACTAACTGTTTACTTTCATTTAAAGCTAAAATATCGCAAAACTCACCTTTAGCAGCATATTGCCGTTTGAGAGGGGTAAAACCTAGTAGCTGCTGTAGGTTATTCCAAATAAAATCTTCTAGTGCAGCTTCAGAGGCAAATTCCCAACCCTCGCTTGTTTTTCTTAAGGCAGCACCAGCCAGCATACTGTATTCACCTGTTTAAATACTCAAGTATAATCAGCTTATCTTAAAATTTGGTTTGAGAAAAGCTTAAAATGTCGTTTTCCAGATGCCGTGAAAAGTCAGGTCGCAAAGCAGCAAGCAACTTATGAGAGCGGGGATACTAAGGCGCTACTTTTTCTCGAACAAGCTAACCAAATAATTACTTTTAAACATGGTCAAGCACTTTTTGAAGCTGTACTAGAATCTAAAATGTCTCTTTGGATAGCACAAGCAGGACATGATGATTTTACTTGGATAGCAGGTGAACGCCATCAACAAACTTTACTATCCTTTCAACAACTTGTAGAAAAATACAATTGAAACTCTAGTAAAACTATTGTGCTGACTGCAAACCCTTAAACATCCTTAGATATATATCTGTTCAATCATGCTGATGAAGATAACAAAATTCTATCGTTTTGCCTGAAACAGTTTAATTCAGTAGGAATACTATCCTAATGAAGGGTAGAATGCGGCTATTTATGAAATATGCACTATTAGTTTTAAATTTGTATATGTCTGATGTAAATAAGCCAAGTAAGCATAGCAACAATATCTTTAAAAAAATCTTGTTAATTATTGGAACTGGAGGATTATTACTTGGGATTCCGATTATCTTCATTCGAGTTCCACCAAGCTGTGGCTGTGGTGATAGCAGTAAAGCTACAGTTGGAAGATTTATTAAGGCACAACAAGCATATTTCTCGGAGAAATTAGCTTTTGCTCAATCGTATAGGTTGTTAGAGCTTGGAGATGGAGATGCACCAACAGCTACAAGCCGCTATCGATATACCGTAGAGATGAGTAAGGATAAGTCATTTATATATGCAACTCCGATAAAAGAATTCCCAACTGATGTATTTCAATTAGGACTGACCAAACAGGGCTTCAACAGCCTGATAGGTGCAGTTGCTTACGAGCAAAAAAATAAAACTACTATTTCAATAATGTGCCGCTCCGAAAAACAAACTTTAGCTTATCCCCCCCGACCTATTTTTAAACAAGGTAATTTTAGCTGCCCTATCGGTTTTGAAAGTATCAAATAGGGTTGAGGAAAACCCAGCCTCAGCAACAATCACCGTTACTGCTGTTGAAGTTCCAGAGTTGACAGAGGAAGAACAGCGCGATCGCCTACATCTAGAGCGAAGGGTGGAAAGGGCGTTTTTTGAGGCGGGAAAGGCACTTATGGAGTTACGCGTTCGTCCTTGACGTTGCCGGAGGCAGTAGAGGAAGCGGGTGATAAAGTCCCAAGTGGTAGAATCGTCAAAGACATTGTGTAGCACATAATGGAGCGAACCAGAGTACCAAACACCTACCACTTGGGCGAAGTATGCCAAGTTTTAGCCAAGGACAACCCCGAACTCAGGGGTAAGGGTGGGTGTTGGTGTGAGGTAAAGGTTATTTGCAGCCGCTCAAGCGAACCGTTAGCAGTAGTTACGATGCACTTCAACAGACTAAGGACAAGCAACTAAATCGAAATTACAATCATTACGAGACAAAGTAATCATGGAATTCAACCCAAACAACAATGTTGTTAAACTCTGTCTTCAAGGTATGGGCATGGAAGAAAAAGGCAAAGCAGAAGAAGCAAGTAAACTGTTTCTTCAAGCCTGGAACGAAGCGACATACGACTTTGAAAAGTTTATTTCAGCTCATTATGTCGCCCGACATCAAAAAGATGTTTCCGATAAATTAAAATGGCTCGAAACGGCTTTGCATTTTGCATTAAAAATAAATGACGACTCTGTTAAGAGTGCAATACCTTCTCTATATTCAAATATTGCCAAATGCTATGAGGACTTAAGCGATCCTGACAAGGCAAGAAAGAATTATGAATTAGCAACTTCGTTTAAGGATAAACCTTCTGACAAAGGCCCCTTTTATCATGGAACGAAAGCAGATTTGCTCCTTGGCGATTTGCTGACAGCAGGAGGCAGTTCTAATTACAAACTTGAACTCAAAATGAATCACATTTATTTCACAGCCCTTGTCAATGGGGCGGGACTAGCTGCTGGATTAGCAAAAGGCGATAACCGTGAACGTGTTTATATCGTTGAACCAACAGGGGAGTTTGAAAATGACCCGAATGTTACAGACAAAAAATTTCCCGGCAATCCGACACGCTCATATCGCTCCCAAGCACCATTAAAAATCGTTGGCGAAGTCACAGATTGGGTGAGACAAACACCTGAAGAACTCCAAAAATGGCGTGAAAAGTTGGCCAATAACAAAGGAGAAATTATTAATTAATTTCTAAGATTACTCTTCTAATATTCCGTAAGTGAGTCAGTAAGGATAAAAAATGGTCAAAGATTGGCTCATGAACAAATTACACCCCTAAACGCACAAAAGCCACCTCTGCTTTATCTAGTAATTCAAAATCGCCCAACTCAAACATTTCCACCTTCAAAAAACCCAGCTACAGCAACAATTAACGTTACTGCTGTTGAAGTTCCAGAATTAACTGAGCAGGAAATTAGCGATAAGCCTGACGGCATGGCTACGCTTACCGCTTGCATCTGGAGAGAAAAGTAGAGAGGGCATTTTTTGAAGCGGGAAAGGCTTTAATGGAGTTACGTGAGCGCAGACTGTACCGCTCGACCCACAAAACCTTTGAGGAATATTGCAGGGATAGGTTTAGTTATACTTACCGCCATGTAAATTATCTAATAGCTGGTTCAGTGATAGTTGACAATATAAAAATGGGAACTAATAGTTCCCAAAATGAAAGCCAAGATGAAATGGGAACTAATAGTTCCCAAATTTTGCCCACATCAGAAGTACAAGTTCGCCCTCTGGCAAAGCTAGAACCTCAACAACAGCCAGGAGCATGGCAGCAGGCGGTAGAAAAAGCAGAGGGTAAAGTCCCAAGTGGTAGAATCGTGAAGGATGTGGTGCAGCAGATAATGGAACGCACCAAAGTACCCAATACCTACCAGATCGGGGAGGTGTGCCAAATTTTAGCCAAGGACAACCCAGAACTTAGGGGCAAAGGTGGATGTTGGGGAATAGTCAACCATGTAGGTGAATTCAGCTGCACTGTAAAACTCTGGGATGGTGAGTACACCGTTGGTTTGCAGCACCTGAAGTCCTTCAACTACCTGCCTGCCGAGTGTGAGCAGATGCAGGTGATTTGCGATCGCATCAGTCGGGTGTATTCCGATTCGCTGGAGGAGACAGTCAAAAGTCTGTTGCAGTCGTTAGGTAAGTTGAGCCGTCCTTATTTAACGGCTGTCGAAGAGAAATTATTGAGTTTGATTGAGCGAGAATACGGGCTTATAGATCAATCTCCACAAACTCATAGACAATAATAAATACACATCTTATGATTATGAAATCAGCTTGATGTTTGGCAAGTCGAAGCGAGGTCAAAACTCCTGGGGATCTGCCAAAATTGCCAGAACCTTGACAAGTAAATAGTTTCACAGTTTCAGTGCTAAGGGAAGTTGATATTTAGTCGCAATAAGAGCGGCTGAAATCGACCTGTTTTTGAGGTTTGCCAAAATGCTTCCCAGGAAGCCTGCTCTGTAACAGTTTCAGCACCAAGCGGTTTCCAATAACCAAATCCCCTCACGGGGACTGAAACTACCAGACTTCACCTATCTCACCATCACAATATTCGTTTCCAATAACCAAATCCCCTCACGGGGACTGAAACAAATATATACTATTATTCCCATCAGACTCAGACATAGAGTTTCCAATAACCAAATCCCCTCACGGGGACTGAAACCTCTCATCCAAGATTTCTTCATATATCTCGTCAACAAGTTTCCAATAACCAAATCCCCTCACGGGGACTGAAACCTCTTTTTTAACCGCGTCATAACATAATGTAGCTTTGAGTTTCCAATAACCAAATCCCCTCACGGGGACTGAAACATTAAATGTTGGCCCGGATACAACCGAGTTATAGGAGTTTCCAATAACCAAATCCCCTCACGGGGACTGAAACCTCTTCACAGATAATTACCTTTTCTGAACCATTAAGGTTTCCAATAACCAAATCCCCTCACGGGGACTGAAACTTAACTAGAGTGCTGCTAGCAAATGCTGTGATTAATGGTTTCCAATAACCAAATCCCCTCACGGGGACTGAAACAAAATCAGCGATGAGCGATTCAGCGATCGCGTTACCGTTTCCAATAACCAAATCCCCTCACGGGGACTGAAACGTTATTTTAAAAGCAAATGTAGAAATTGCAAAAACACGTTTCCAATAACCAAATCCCCTCACGGGGACTGAAAGTTTTTGTAGGCGATCGCATCATCTGGATCAATAAAGTTTCCAATAACCAAATCCCCTCACGGGGACTGAAACTTCAAACGTTGGGCGATGCTCCTCGCGCTGGTTTAGTTTCCACTAACTAAATCCCCTCACGGGGACTGAAACTCTAATGGGTACGTTTGCCCATCAGAATACCTGTAAGTTTCCAAAACCTATTACCCTGCAAGGGGACTGAAACAGGATAAGCTTACTCGCCCTGCCTGGGGAATTTATGTTTCCAAAACCTATTACCCCGCAAGGGGACTGAAACAGCAGATCGTCCTTTTCAATGATTCGTAGGTTTGATGAGTTTCCAAAGCCTATTACCCCGCAAGGGGATTAAAAATCTAAAGATTAAGCAGGGTTTTCCTGGCACAGTTGATTAACAACTCTTTCGATTTCCTGTGTCATCCAATCAGATCCGGTCTGTTGGTAAACCTGAACTAATGATTGGTAAAACCACAAAGTTTTTTCTCGGCCGGCACTAAAATTAGTCCAGATGACATCTCCACATTTTTGGCAATCAGCTAAAAGCGATCTGGAATTATGCAGTTTGTCAGCCAGAGAAACCAAGCGTACAGAAGGTAAAGTAGAACGGAGATTATTGAGTTGACATACTCCCCCGAATTCATTCGGAGGCTTTACGCATCACGACTCGTAAAAGTAGCGATTAATGACAGCTTGTCCCTTTTACTCCTAGTTAACCAATGGATCTGTATTTCCCTGACAAATCCATGCTCCCCAGTAAAAGGGATGTTCTAATGGTGTGTCTTTTTCTTGACAATCAATTCTAGTCTTGACTGATAACTCTTTGACCGCTAAAAGTTCTTTTAGCACTTCCAGACCCAAAGCTGATTCGCGCAATTGCTTAACTGTAATTCTACGTATATAATTCTGAGCATAATGTAACGCCTCAGACCGACTCATGCCAGACTGCAAGTGATCAAAAAAACGCTCTATCAGTAAGGCAGTTACTTTGTCAGGAACAGACCATAGGCTCATTACCAGAGTTTTTGTACCTGCCACTGCAAAAGCACGCCGCAACCCAAATACACCTTCGCCAATTTTAATATCTCCTCTGGCAGTATCGCAGGCAGAAAGAACCGTCAATTCATTCGCCCACAAATCTAAACTGGCAATATCTTGGGCAAAAACAAAGCCTTTGCCTGCTGCTTGAGGAAGTCTCCCACCAGCCAGCCAAGTATTAGCACCCGCTAACGCCAGCCCAGAACGCAACATAGGATTTTCTACCTTGGTTGTTCGCAGACCTTCCATGTTTAGTAGGTTGCGCCTGTTAGTGACTGGTTGCGCCTGGGAATCGCTTTGGAATAAGCCATGAGTTGCAATTAGCATGATACTAGGACACTCGCTACTTGTCAGGAGGGTTTCTAGTGCTTCTGCGCCTAAGTATAATTTGGCATCGGGCAGTTTTTTCGCCACACTTTCCCCCAAACACCTTGTCCCTGGAGCGCGAAGCAAGTTTTTTGTGGTGAGAGTAGTAAGTAATTCTGGTATTTTTGATGCTAATGCATTGCCAGTTTCTTGATCTGTGGCTGCATCTGCTGTTAAATCAAAATCAGGATCGGCAATGATTAATGGTGCAGAGATAGAACCTGTGGTTGGCTGAACTTGGCTACGGAGAATTTCTCGCCCGACACCCAGATAACTGATGGTGTAATCATCCATTAATAGACGTGAGCCTGTGGCATCAATCGGCAATATCTGAAATGGCACTAAGTTTAAATTACCATCGGGTGCAATAATTAGATGGCTGCAATCTTTCACTAAGTCCCGGATGGGGTCGAACACTGCTTGACTCAGTTGCATCGCATCTGTAGGATTGTATGATTTGATGTGTAGCTTTGGTGCGTCACTACCTTTACCCCAAGCTAATGTCGGATGGGTGTAGTCAGATGCTTGTAAGCGAAAGGCTTGAATCAGTTCATCTATGGATGTGCTTGCCCCTAAATCTACCATCTGCACGGCATTTGATTGTCCGGCTGTTAAAATAAATGCTAAATACCGAGCTGGATGCCATTGTGTTTCTCCATTGGCCGAAATTGCCTGAAAATCGAATAAGTCAAAGCGGACAAACTCGACCAAAATAGAGTTAGGCGGTAATGCTGCGGCGATCGCCTCACGGTCGAAAGTTTGTTGTGATAGCTGAATTTCTGGAACTTGTGCCGCTAATTGTTTTTGTAAGTTGTTATGTCTGTTTTGCAGTTGTTTCAAATTATCTTGGTATGTAGCTAAGTCATCTGTTTTGGGAACTGCAAAAGTCAGATGGATAATTTGATTGCTCAAATCGCGCAGTTGACGGAATTTTTCTGTCAACTGCGGGTAGCGGCCATTGTAAAGTGCTTCATTTTGAGCCGCCAGCGCTGAGGCAGTTAAGGCTTTACGTTTAAGGATAAAATCTAGGGCTGCAAGTTTTGCTTTATCTGAGTCAGCAAGATGGTTGCAGACTAAGGAAAGAAATAAGTCAAAGTTATTTCTGATTTTTTGCAGAAAGGCCAGGCGATCGCTTTCGGAACTAAAAGCAAATATATTACGAATAATCTTGTCATTAATGTTACTGGCTTGGATGCGATGAGATAAAGCTTCATCTGGGTGGTTAGTCGCAGCTAACACCGTTGCGAGATTATTTAAGCTAAATGCAACATCAGGATGTTCATCTCCCAACAGGCGTTTTCTCATTGCCAAAGTTTCTACATACTTCTGTTGTGCTTCTTCATAGCGCCCCAGCGAAAAGTATAATTGTCCCAGATTATTCAGACTATTAGCGATTTGTGGGTGTGATTCTCCTAGTAATGATTTTCTCAGTCTCAATGTTTCTAAATGTAGCTGTTCAGCTTCTTGATAACGCTCCTGAAAATCATAAATAACAGCTAAGTTATTCATCGTACTTGCTACTTGGGGGTGTTCGTCACCAAAGGCACTTTTAACAATAGCTAAGGCTGATAAAAATAATGATTCTGCTTCTTGATATTTAAATTGAGCATCATATAATACTGCTAAATTATTGAGAATCGCTGCTACGAATGGATGTCGTTCTCCTAAAAATTTTTTGGTCATTGCCAAAGATTCTTGATGCAGTTGTTCCGATTCAGAATATCGCCCTTGTAACCGATAAATAACTGCTATCTGGTTGAAAGTCAAACCAATATCAGGATGCTCGTTACCTAAGAAAGTTTTTTGAATTTCTAGAGCTGATAAATATTTTTGTTCAGCTTGAGAATAATTGCCTTGTTCTTCATAAAGTCCTGCCAGATTGTTTAAAGCATTGGCAATTACGGGATGCTCTTTTCCCAATGACCTTTCTAGTATTGGGAATACTTCTAAATATAGTTTTTCAGCTTCTAAATATTTCCCTTGGTATGTGTAAATTACTGCCAGAATTCTTAAGCTATCAACAATATCGAACTGCTCAGAACTGAACAATTGTTTCCTCAACGAATAAGCTTCTATAGCCTTTTGTTCAGCTGATAAATAACGCCCTTGAATCAGATAAAGTTCTGCTAAATTATCCAAGCCGCTAGCAATATCAGGATGTTCAGCACCTAGCAAGCGTTTTCTCATCGCCAAGGCTTCTAGATATTTTTGCTCGGATTCTAGGTAACGCCCCTGTTCTTGATAAGTTCCCGCCAGATTACTGAAGGTAGATGCGATATATGGATGTTCTGAACCTAATATTTCTTTCCATCTGTCTAAAACATCTAAATGTATTTGTTCCGCTTCTTGATAACGTCCTTGAACATCGTACAATCTGGCCAAATTATTCAGGCTAATAGTAATATCAGGATGTAACTCTTCAAACAAACGTTTTTTCATCGCCAAGGTTTCTAAGTGCATTTTTTCTGCATCTAAATAACGTCCAAGGGATGTGTAAATTGATGCTAGATTAGTCAAAGTTTGAGCAATATCTGGATGTTCATCGCCAAACAGACGTTTTCGCATTGCTAAAACTTCTAAATGTACTTGTTCAGCTTTGAGATATTTTCCTTGTTCTCGATAAATCTCTGCCAGATTATTTAAATTAGTCGCAATTTGAAAATGTTCGGCTCCAAAAATACTTTTCCAAAGTTCCAGGGATTCTACAAAATATTTTTCGGCTTGTGAGTAATTCCCTTGTGAATGATACAGTGCTGCCAGATTATTTAAAGATTGTGCAACATCAGGATGTTCTGAACCTAAGAGACTTTTTCTAATAGTTAACGCTTGTAAATACAAGGAATTGGCTTCTAAATAACATCCTTGTATTCGATATAATTCTGCTAAGTTATTCAAGCTATCACAATATTCTGAATGCTCAGTTAGCTGCTGGCTTGACCCTAAGTTGACAGCTTCTTGGGCAATAATTATTGCTTGCTTGAAGTTTCCTTGTCCAGCAAGTTGCACAACCTGTAAGTTAAGTTTATTTAATTTTTCTAAGAGTTTTTTCATCTGCTAGTTCCAGATGCTGGTATATTTTTTAGTTTTGACTTTTCAATCAATCAATCAATTACTTATTTTACCTAAAATTGTTCATCATTAGTTTCCATCCCCGTGAGGGGTAAAGGAATTAAAACCACATGCTGACTTGTTCGAGTCTACGCCTGTAGAGATTGGTTTCCATCCCCGTGAGGGGTAAAGGAATTAAAACAAAATCGACGATTTCTGGAGAAATTCAAGCGGTGTTCAGTTTCCATCCCCGTGAGGGGTAAAGGAATTAAAACTTTTTGCTCTCTCGCTTGGAGCTAGGGAGAGGTATTTTGTTTCCATCCCCGTGAGGGGTAAAGGAATTAAAACTTCGAATACTTCGCCGCGCGAGGGTAAGTGAGGATTCGTGTTTCCATCCCCGTGAGGGGTAAAGGAATTAAAACACATTGTCGCTGGGTTCAAGGCTGGAGCAGAAAAAGTTTCCATCCCCGTGAGGGGTAAAGGAATTAAAACTCGTCATATTGGTGCTTCTCGCGGGATGTTCTCGGGTTTCCATCCCCGTGAGGGGTAAAGGAATTAAAACAGGACACCCAATAGGTCCTTGCTTATTTCGGAATATGGTTTCCATCCCCGTGAGGGGTAAAGGAATTAAAACCGGTTATTACTTTATAGCAACAGAAGGGTTAGATAGTTTCCATCCCCGTGAGGGGTAAAGGAATTAAAACTTTACATGATGAATAATGAGTGCCGCACCAGTTCAGGTGTTTCCATCCCCGTGAGGGGTAAAGGAATTAAAACTGAGTGGCAATGGCGCAGTTATCGGCGACTTTGTACAAGGTTTCCATCCCCGTGAGGGGTAAAGGAATTAAAACCCTACCCTTTTAGAAACCTTGTCCAGAGAGGGTTACAGATACCCATTTTCGCGGGGGGTCTAATTTACCTGTCAATAAGTATAGCTTATTGACAATTAGACACAGACTTAGGTATATCAAACTCATACCCAGCAAGCTTTTCGCGGGGGTCAACGAAATCATAAGGGTTTCAGGGATCGCTCTACCCCCGCTAAAAACTTACGTATGAAAAGTAAAACTAAGCACTTTCGCTTTTATTTTGAAACTTGATATTAAGTTTTCAAGGTTCTGTGGCTATTGAGCAGTAGTATAACAAACTACTTGAAGTTTTGAACGCCTAAACTATTAACTTTTTTATCGTGCAATAACCATGTAATCTGTATACCAAAGTTGATAGTCTCCGCGTTCAGTCACATATTTTAGTAACTCTATAAGATGACTTGCTTCTAGTTTCAAAACCTCATCATTCTCTTGCCGTAACCAGTCTAATGCAGGTACTTCCTTGGTAAGGACTGTGATAATTTCCTCCTTACCTGGTTCGCCTTCTATTGGGAAAGACGTTATTGGCGAACCTTCTTGAGGCAGAGTTGTTTTACCTGTATTTAAGTGCGGCTGGGGAGCAAAACACGAGGGACAAAAACACCATAGTTGTCCAGATGTATCTTTTTGCAACAGTAGTAAATATCCAGGAGTCTCTAAGTTGACTTCAAAACGAATAAAGCTGCCTACCTGCACTGACTTTTCATAACGACTCGGTATTTTCTGACCCCAACCTAGTGTTTCTTCTTTTACTAAGACTAGCCCCATTTGTTCAGTAGGAGAGCTTAATAAGTGAAGTTGTTGCCAAAGCTTATCGAGGGGTGTGAGTTCTTGGGTTTCGGCTTCACCAAATACCGCGATATCTTGCCAGTCTAAGCCCAAGAAAACGCAAATCTCTTGGAAGTTTGTGCGATATATCGGTTTACTGTTGAGGAAATTATTAACAGTTGTGTAACCCAATCCTACCTCCATAGCAAAATCTGTTTGAGTTAAATTTCTGGCTTTTAAGGCTTTTCTTGCCAGCTTCACACCTTCATCTGATGCAACCAGAGTTCTGCTCATAATAAGTAAAAAGGTAAAAGAATTTTACATAAGTCATATACGAACTCATATACAAGAGTCAATAACCCATACATGAACTCATATATGGCACTGCAACAATTAAATCAAAGGTACTGCAAGGGATTCGACACCTTTTAAAACACATATTACATTTTCAGTCTGTTTTAACGGACTTTCGCTACTCGCCCTTGGGATGATAAATCCCAAGCAGGTTGAAAGCGTGTCGATAATCTTACGTTTACCTTTTTACTTTTACCTTTTTAGTTTTGATTATGTTCACTAAAGAACACCTCCATTTCGCATGGTTACAAGTCCGTGCGGGAAGTAAGACTGCGGGGATTGATGGTATTTCTGTTGACTTATTTGAGTCAATGGCTACCGAACAATTACAGAAGCTCGAATATCAACTGCACCACGAAACTTACACTGCAAGCCCTGCTAAAGGGTTTTACATCCCCAAAAAAAACGGCAGTAAGCGGTTAATTGGTGTCCCTACTGTGCGGGATAGAATTATCCAGCGTTTACTACTCGATGAATTGTATTTTCCCTTAGAAGATACCTTTCTTGATTGCAGCTATGCCTATCGTCCTGGACACAGTATTCACCAAGCAGTACAACATTTATATGGATACTATCAGTATCAACCAAAATGGATTATCAAAGCCGATATTGCTGATTTCTTTGACAATCTTTCTTGGGCATTATTGTTAACTGCATTGGAGGAATTATCACTTGAACCAATTGTACTACAGTTACTAGAACAACAGTTGAAGTCAGGAATTATCGTTGCTGGACAATATCGTAACTTTGGTAAAGGAGTATTACAAGGTGGGGGACTTTCTGGTGCTTTAGCAAATTTATACCTGACTAATTTTGATAGAAAATGTCTCAGTCAAGGTATTAATTTAGTGCGGTACGGGGATGATTTTGTCATCGCTTGTAAAAGTTGGCAAGAAGCAAACCGTATCCTTGACAAAATTACTGCTTGGTTAGGAGAAGTCTATTTAACTCTACAACCAGAGAAGACACAGATTTTTACTCCCAAGGATGAGTTTACTTTTTTAGGTTATCGCTTTGCTGGCGGTGAAGTTTATGCACCACCGCCACCCAAACCTGTACGCGCTGAGGAATGGGTAATTAATGATTCGGGTACACCTTATTTTCGCAGAAAACCAAGACCAGCGAAACCAGTTTCTCGTCCTCCCAAAGCTTGCAGTATTGACAAGCCGAGCAATTTTCCGAAAGCATCAATTTCTCATTATTGGCAGGAAACCATGACTACTTTATATATAACCGATCAAGGTGCTTATTTGAGCATCAAAAATCAACAATTTCAAGTTTATCATCAAGGTGAATTGCGGATAAAGGTTCCAGTTAGTCGAGTCAGCAATGTTGTACTGTTTGGCTCTTGTAATGTATCACATGGTGCGGTGAGTATGGCGTTGCGGCGAAGGATTCCAATGATGTATTTGTCGCAAAAAGGTCGGTATTTTGGCAGGTTGCAAACAGAAGGTGATGCTAAAGTTGAATATTTGATGTTACAGGTTGAGCGTTGTCAAAATCCAGACTTTACCAGAAAGCAAGCTGAAGCGATAGTTCGGGCAAAGTTGCATAATTCCCGGATATTATTGATGCGGTTAAACCGTCGTCAAAAATCTAAAAATGTAGATGAAACAATCATCAAAAAGGCATCTAATGAATTAGAGATTTTGATGAGCAAACTACCTTTTGCAGATAGCATGGATATGCTGCGGGGGTATGAAGGAAGGGCGGCGACAATTTATTTTCAAGCACTGGGAAGTTTATTTTCTGGTTCGTTTACGTTTGAAAAGCGCACCAAGCGTCCACCCACTGACCCCATTAATAGTATGCTCAGTTTGGGGTACACTCTATTAAGCCAAAATGTTTATTCGTTCATCCAATCTGTAGGATTGCATACTCATTTTGGGAATTTACACGTTCCCCGTGACAATCATCCAGCACTAGTTTCTGATTTGATGGAAGAATGGAGGGCTGGTTTGGTCGATTCTTTAGCAGTTTATTTAGTCAATTCAGAAGTTTTTACAATTGATGATTTTACGTTACCCGACGAGCGACAAGGTGTGTATTTTCAAGCTCACGCACTCAAGAAGTTTCTGAAACATTGGGAAGAGAAATTGCAATCAGAAGTAACGCACCCTCATACTGGACAAAAAGTAGTATACCGTCGCGCTCTTGAGTTGCAGGTACGGGAATATATTTCATGCTTGAAGGGTGAAGTGGAAGTTTACCGACCGATGATTTGGGAGAGATAGCCAAGAAAACTTATATTAAGTTTACGGTTGACGTTGTGAAAAGTCCAAGGTACTTTGTTATACTCTTTGAGACAATAACAGAACCTTGAAAACTTAATCTTACGTTTCCAAGTGAAAGCAAAAGTATTTGTTTGAACTTTGCACACGTAAGTTTTTAGCGGGGGTAGACCGATCCCTGAAACCCTTATTATTTCGTTTACCCCCGCTAATCGCTTACTGTACAAGGGTTTCAATAGGGTGCATGAATCCTCAATTGTCAATAATTTGCGCTTGTTGATAGGTAAAATGTACCCCCCGCTAAAATAGCACCTTCAAACCCTTTCGTAGTAATGATTCTACAAGGGTAGGGTTTTAATTCCTTAACCCCTCACGGGGATGGAAACGTTTCCATTTTCAGGTGCACGGGTGTCAATCACACTCTGTTTTAATTCCTTAACCCCTCACGGGGATGGAAACTCTCGTCCCCTTAAGGGGAATTTCTACACCGCAAACTTGTTTTAATTCCTTAACCCCTCACGGGGATGGAAACCAACTAAAGTTAACCGGCAAAAGAATCCAAAATAGGTTGTTTTAATTCCTTAACCCCTCACGGGGATGGAAACAGTGAGTGTTTAACTTCTTCAACAAAGTCATTTCTCTGAAGTTTTAATTCCTTAACCCCTCACGGGGATGGAAACAGTTACTAAAAATTTGCTGGTTGCAATACTAAATTGTTTTAATTCCTTAACCCCTCACGGGGATGGAAACTAGTTTAGTTTTAAATCAGCGGTGGTGAGAGGAATGTGTTTTAATTCCTTAACCCCTCACGGGGATGGAAACTGTGTCTTTTTCTATTAAAGCAATACATACTAATTTTTGTTTTAATTCCTTAACCCCTCACGGGGATGGAAACAGTGACTTCCAATATCGGAAGCGCTTCAGAATCAGTTTTAATTCCTTAACCCCTCACGGGGATGGAAACGGACTTGATTCTCCTGTTTTTGAGCTTCTGGGAGAAGAGTTTTAATTCCTTAACCCCTCACGGGGATGGAAACTTGACAATAGAAGCAAACGAGCTGAATTTTTGCAAAATTTGTTTTAATTCCTTAACCCCTCACGGGGATGGAAACCTTCAGGGGAGAATCCAATGGGCATTTTTGCTAGCAGTGTTTTAATTCCTTAACCCCTCACGGGGATGGAAACTAGCTTTTTTCCGACGGGGGATTGCTGCACATACAAGTGTTTTAATTCCTTAACCCCTCACGGGGATGGAAACGATATCCTTCCCTACGGCGGCGATCGTTCAACTCATCTCGTTTTAATTCCTTAACCCCTCACGGTGATGGAAACCTCCGAAGTTGCGGGCGTTTCATGACCGCTTCCACCTTGTTTTAATTCCTTAACCCCTCACGGGGATGGAAAAATTGAAAGGACGTTGCGATCGCATTTGCTTGAATAATTAAACTATGGCTAAGTCGGGGGTAGTACCTCCGGCTTTTTTTTATGCCTTTTTAGTAACTCATATAACCCATATACGAAGTCATATAAAAATAGCATTTACGCAAATACGAACTCATATATCAACCTGAGAAAATTGAAATATAGGTAAGGAAAGAAAACTTTCTCACCTACAACTAAACCTAGTTGGTTTCAATTTATGTCTACCATTTACATCACCGAACAGGACGTATTATTCCAAATTCAACACCATTATTTAAAGGTGTTTCATCAAAAAAATCAACGCATCTGTATTCCAATTCGGAATCTCAGTCAGTTCATCATCTTTGGTAATATCAGTTTACCCAAAGAAGTCATTCAAATCGTTCATTCACATCAGATTCCTGTCTTATATCTAACCCAAACTGGTGAATATTTAGGACGACTAGAAAATCCATCTCAACTACAAGCAAAATATCTTACCTACCAACGTAGACGCGCACGTGATACTGAATTTAACCGTGCTACAGCAGAAAGTATTACCTGGGCAAAATTGCACAATCAGCATACTTTTCTGCAAAGCTGGACTCGCCACCACGCTAATCAGACAACTCAACGCGCATTAAATTACCTGACGCTGTTGATGGACAACTTACCAATAGCACCAGGAATTGACGAACTGCACGAATACAGCGAAGAAGCTGATAATATTTATTACTGCGCTGTTGCTTCTCTACTCACCTTCTACAACGAATGTCCGCGTACAACTGCAAAGCGCATTAGCCAACTAATAAACCTGGGAAATCAACTGCTGCATCAATATATTTACACACTGCTGAACACCGCAGGACTCGACCTCGACTATGCAATTTTACACCGCAATGGTAATCACGAACTGCCCTTAGCATGGGACTTTACCGCAGAATTTCGCGCACCTATTGTCGATGACTTGGTGTTAAATTTTGTCCGCAATCTGACTAACACCAATGGTAATGGTAATGGTAATGCTAACGGGAAAAGCCACTCACAGAAACTTATACAAAAGTTTCTCCAATATTGGGAAGCAAAACTGCGAACTTTTGTACTGCATCCTTACGCCGGAGAAGTAAGTTATCGTCAATGTCTCGACTTACAGGTACGCGAATATCTCGCATCTTTACTAGGAGATGTGGAATTTTACCGTCCCCTAGCGTTAAAGTTTCGTCCTGCACATTCAGACTTCACCAACACCATTGAACCGCAAACTGTTCCCCTAAAATTGGTGAAACGATGATGTTTTATTTAGTTTGCTACGACATCGTGAGCGATACCCGTCGCAATAAAGTGGCGAAACTTCTGGAAGCTTATGGTTTGCGGGTGCAAAAGTCGGTTTTCGAGTGCGTGTTGGATGAAAAGCAGTATGACAACCTATCCAAATACCTCTTCCGACTCGTTAACAAACGCGAAGACCAAGTTAGATTCTACCCCATGACTGCACACAATCGTTGCAAGGTCGCAGTATTGGGAACGCAACCTGAGTTTGTAGTAGATGACGCTGCGTTTATAGTTTAGATCGCGCAACATCTGACAAAGTATTACCCACACAAATTATCACAAAATGAACGCTTGGAAAAAAGCACGCGCTCCACCTGTGCAAAAATCTCTGCGCTTTCGGTCAAGTTTGGACATTGGACATTCGGAAACTTTTGAATGCACATTCAAGCTGTAAAATTCCGTTTGATTTTCGCTGCAAAAGCCCAAAAAAAACTTGATTCATTATCCCCAAAAGACCGCAAGCAATACGATAAAGCTTTTGAATGTTTCGCTAATAATGGGGCTACATATCCCAGCTTAAGAACCCATCGATATCGTTGCAAAGATGGCGAACTCTGGAGTTCTTCTGCATCAATGGCGAAACGGTTTTACTGGCGTTATATGGAGGATATGAGCATCATCATTACCCATTTAGATTCGCACTAATCAAGGTCAAGAGTCAAAATTCAGAATTCAGAATTCAGGAGTCAGGAGTCAGAATTCAGGATAGCATTTGATGAATAAATATATCAATCATACTAGACTCCTGATAAATTCTGACTTTTGAGAATTCCTTGAAATTGCTGTTTTAAGCGCCTTTTGTCTGGCAAATTTTAACTTGGTTTATTATGTCTAATATTCGTCGAATCACCACACGCGAAAGACATTTGATTTTACTCTATAGCAATTGGGAGTTTAGCATGACACCAACACAATTTTATGCTAAATGGGCTGTAAGTTATGAACTAATTGCCTTAATATGTTCCCGTTCGGATTCAACAGTTCGAGGCTGGTTTAGAAATGGTTCTAATCGACGCTATCCCACCCATAATGATTTATTCCATCTGGCTTTGATGGATTTTTTTCTCGAACATTTCGAGGAGATTCCTGAACAGGTTTTGGACTGGTTAAACCTTAACCATCTTGAATCATAGCCGAGAAAATTCACAACCTAAGTAATTTGTCAATAGCATCTTGCTCTGTCTTAGCAAATACTCATAGCCTACGGTAATGATAGTCATTTCAAAGCTGAGTTTTTGGGTATTTTAGAGCATTTGTAAGGTGGTTATTATGACCTATTTTCAGCAACTGCATCCGTGGTGCATTATTCGCGTTTTATCTAACGAACAACTGTTGGATAATGCTGGCGTGAATTCTGGTGTTCAACAGTCTAATGTTGTTGCACGGTTTCGCCGCCGTAATGATGCAGTTGCTTACTTACAAGTGTTGCAACAATCAATCAAAAATATCAAATTCTTGATTATTTTTGATGTGCAAGGAGTGCAAAATTTACCCGATATGAAGCTTTGAGTTGATTGACTTTATCTAAACACCTGCGTCTTTGTTAATATCAGTTATCCTGATTCTTGCTAAAGAATATATTCTCCAAAGTCCTTTGATGGGGACAGTCGAGGATAATTGTGATGAAGCAAGACGGAGGTTAGCTGGTATGACAATAACATTAATCATCCCCAGCGATCGCTCAAACAGTTTGCTGGGGATTTTTATTTTGTCTCTGATTTAACCTCATCTTGCAGTAGCACGACTCACAGCTTTATCCCCTCCTGGGGATGAAAACAAGATAAAATATAGAAACTGTGGCTCAAATAATACTATGCCTCGACGCTCTCAAGAAAAGCCAAATATCCCTCCATATAAGCTTACATGGCCGCCGGACACAGAGTTAATCGGCTTAGAATTTGAGTTAGTCCCTGCAAAAGATTGTTACCTCTTCCCTCAGTACACTATTGGACTACACGCCTGGTTTCTCCAACAAGTGGGTTCTACAGACCCAGAACTTTCAGCTTACCTCCATGATGGCGAGTCAGAGAAACCTTTTACTATCTCAGCTTTAAATGGAGAGATTATCAGTAGCGGTAGACAAATACAACTATCTGCAAACACCTCTTATCGTTGGTATGTCACAGCTTTATCTAATCGAGTGCAACAGTGGATGGCGCAATGGGTAGAAAATTTGCCAGAGGTGCTGGAATTAAAAAATGCACCTTTGCAGATTCATTCTGTCAAAATTGCCCATCCTCCCACAACTTATACCCAACTGCTAGAATCTGAGCTTAATGAAACTTTCGCTTTGAAATTTCTCAGTCCTACAAGTTTTCGCCGCAAAGGCCATCACTTTCCCCTACCAGTCCCAGCGAATGTATTTCATAGCTACCTGCGGCGCTGGAATAACTTTTCGGGGATATCTGTTGACCAGGATGATTTTCTGGCTTGGGTAGATGATTATATATTGATTACTCGTTGCCAACTAACAACTGCGAAGGTATTGGCGGGGAAGAAAGGCGCAGTCACAGGATTTACTGGGGCAATTGAGTTTAGTTTAGCTAAAGATGCAGCCAAACAGCGAGAATTTGGGCAGTTATTTTCCGCTTTAGGAAAACTTGCACCTTACTGCGGTACTGGTCACAAAACTACCTTTGGCTTGGGACAAACACGTTTGGGTTGGTCATCTCAAGTTGTCCAAGATATACCTGATGTGCAAACTGTCTTGGCGAAACGCATTGAAGATTTAACACAGATTTTTAAAGCACGACGCAAGCGGACAGGTGGCGATCGCGCAGATGAAATAGCCTCAAAATGGGCGACAATCTTAGCACGGCGGGAAATGGGCGAGTCATTGCAGGTGGTGGCAGAAGATTTAGAGATGCCTTATGAAACGGTGAAGACTTATGTCAAGTTGGCAAGACGCGCTTTGAAGAGTGAGGAGTAGTTTGGTATACTCTTATTTAATCAAGCGGAACCTTGAAAAATTAATATTGCGTTTCTTGGTGAAAGTTAAAGTGTTGGTTTTTACCCTACACACGCAAATTTTTCGCGGGGGTATGCCAATGCTTGAAACCCTGATTCTTTCGTTGACCCCCGCGAATCGCTTACTGAGTAAGGCGTTGAGATGCCTGTATTAGTGGTTGATTGTCATTAAAATATGCTTATTGACAGCAAAATTAGACCCCCCGCTAAAATGGCAATTTCAAACCCAGTCGTAGCAAGTGTTCTAGAAGGGTAGGGTTTTCAAATCATTACCCCTCACGGGGATGGAAACTTCAATAGGTACGCTATTGCCGAAGGGGTAATACTTAACTGTTTTCAAATCATTACCCCTCACGGGGATGGAAACTGTTGTGGTGTTGCATTCTGTAAAAACTGTTCAACCGGTTTTCAAATCATTACCCCTCACGGGGATGGAAACTGTCCTGGTGGGCGTGAATGAATGTGATGCCAACAGTTTTCAAATCATTACCCCTCACGGGGATGGAAACAATCTTCTATTGTTGCGTTGCCCACTGCAAAATCATTCAGTTTTCAAATCATTACCCCTCACGGGGATGGAAACAAGTGTGCTCTCTTTCTGTCTTTGCAGAAAGAAAGCGGTTTTCAAATCATTACCCCTCACGGGGATGGAAACTACCTCGCATCGCTTCGTTGAACATTATATCCAATGGTTTTCAAATCATTACCCCTCACGGGGATGGAAACTTAAAGAAATTAATTCAACAAAATCTATTCTTCCAAGGTTTTCAAATCATTACCCCTCACGGGGATGGAAACTGGATCCACTTTCTGGCTTGGTGGAGGAGGATTTACGTGTTTTCAAATCATTACCCCTCACGGGGATGGAAACGGGATTATAACCAACATATCCGACAACTGCAATGACAGTTTTCAAATCATTACCCCTCACGGGGATGGAAACCGTGGGGGGAACTTTGACATAGGAAGTGTGAATTTCGGTTTTCAAATCATTACCCCTCACGGGGATGGAAACCTGAGGGAAGTAAACTAGCAATACCTCCAATAATAAGTTTTCAAATCATTACCCCTCACGGGGATGGAAACCTTTTCTTAAAGTATAATAATAGAGAATATCCGTAGTTTTCAAATCATTACCCCTCACGGGGATGGAAACCCTGTATATAAGTATGGGAATGCTCAAAAACTTCACGTGTTTTCAAATCATTACCCCTCACGGGGATGGAAACTTTGATTATCAGCTTTATAGCGGAACGTTTTTACTTTGTTTTCAAATCATTACCCCTCACGGGGATGGAAACGCAAGAGAACCTCATCCCAAAAAATGAGAGTTTCCTTGAGTTTTCAAATCATTACCCCTCACGGGGATGGAAACGATTCTCCAACCGATAACTTTGAACGAAAAAACGCAGCCCTACTATTCAAGGACTGCGCTACATAATTCTGCTAATAAACTGCTGTATTTAATTACCGTTACCGTGGATAATCGGAGCAACATCAATACCCACAGGTTTGATTTCACCAACCGGCAAAGGATTTCCTTGCCAGTCACGTTGTGCATCCATATATTGCATCCGTCGCTTTGGTGAGACACAAGACATCGCTAGCGCCATAGTCATCATCTTGGTTCCGCCAGTGATGTCAGCAACTACAGCCTCGTCTTTGTAATCTGATTCGCGGAAAATTTGATCTCCTATCTCCCAAAGCCTTTTATAATTCCAATCCTCCACAGAATAACCTTGCGTGTGGACTTCTAGACGTTGCCCATATTCAAAAGTTAAATACTGTGACAAAATTTTGGCAGTAATCTCAGAGCCTTTAACCAAATTGTAACTTTTACTGCTAATTAACCAAACATCACGTAAGTTACCTTCATTAACGTGGTACTCTACAGCTTTTATCTGTGGTACAAGATTGGAGTTGAATAGATCGATACTTTGAAAGTCTGCAAGTTGCAAGTTCTCAACAGGTGTATGAATAATATGTTGTACTAGTGGTTTTAGCCGTTTTTCATCTTTCAAAGACTCTAGGCGAGGTGAGTAAGGACTAAGCAAAAGAATCAATCCTTTGGCTCCTTTGGCAGGTTCTTTACTATCGAAAGATAACCCTAATCGTTGAGATAGCTTTTTGGTTCTTTGGCGATCTAACCAAAACCAATAAATAAACAAAACGGCTACTCCCAAAAATCCAAGAGGATCGCCACCAGAGAGTAGATTGATAATAACCCCAACTACAGCAAATCCTAAAAAATCTACTGGTGATCGGGGTGAAAATATGTTTTCTAGCTGAGGAGAGTTGTTATTTTTAGGTACAAGCATTTTCATTCATGTGAATAAATATAAGTGGAAATATCGTTGATAACAACATCACAAAGACGCGATGAATCGCCGTCTCTACAATAATCAGTTCTTCGTCTTGACGGCGATTTATCGCGTCTCTTGCCTTAACCGAACAGTATTGTGATTATTTCTGGTGTTCAAAGGACTGTAGAAATGAGAAAAGCTTATCTTAACTCATGTTCATCTTAGTCAGCCAATAACGCTTGATAATTTTTGAATTCTTGTTCTGCTTCTGCTTTCATTTGGTAACGAATAGATAAAGGGGCAATAACTTCGCCATTTGGTCGCCATTCTCGCAAACGCATAAGAACATTTATATCACCAATACGTATCCAGGCAATGTAATAAGCATCCTCTGTTGGGCATTGACTGACAATTTCTAATAACTGCTCACGCTCCTGCTCATTTGGAATATTCTTAACAATCAACTGTGGTAATTGGTCATGTAAAACTGCCCGAAAAGTAGAATGTCTTGTGGTGTTATCTACATACCATTTGGCAAAATCTACTGGAAAACGGAGGATAAGCAATTCTTTTTTGAAATAGAAATTGAAACCCCAAGCAGCTTTCAATTCGCCAGAAATATATTCTGGTGTCGGCAAACTTCCTGTATGCCACATCTGTTTCAATTCTTGAGGAACAAGGGGGTCGCCCCAAGCCAGCACTTTTAGGCGATCGCCAGCAATCCGATCCAAGCGGTAATTGTGCCATGCTATATTACCATCGGGGTCTATGCCGTAAGCACTGAGATATTTAGCACGGCGGACGTAATGCAAACATACTGGGTAAACAGTAATTTTTACTTTACTCTCTGTCGCTGCAATCCAATATTCAAATTGCACTACCCCACCAGGGGGTTTGTGCCAAAGCTGCTCTATCTGTTCCTGGTAATTGTCTACACAATCTTGCATCTGTGGAGAAAGAATGTAGTCCAGATGTAGAAATATCCTCTGCTGTGGATCTTGCTGATGTAGTGTTCCAGATAAGGAACTATCTGCTATTTGCTCCCATAATTTTTCTATAATTGACGACAAGTTTGGCTGTACAAAGGTGATTGATTCCAAGACTCGCAGCAGTTCCCAAGTTTGTTGTTCAGAGAGGTGAGACAAACTAGGTAGGCTGGTTAGCTTTGGTAAGCTAGAGTCAGCCTCTAATTGAGTTGGCAGTAATGGTAGTTCTTCTCTTGCCAAATACTGATATTTTCCTTGTCCAGCCTGATGTAACCACCCTAGCTGGATTAACTGCTTGAGGTCATCGCGGATGGAACGATGCACAGTAGCAAAGGGACGTTCTTGCAGTACCTTTTGTAGTTCCTCTTTATTTATCCCAGTCAGCAAGATAATTTGCTCAAGCCATTGAGCTTGACTTTGCTGGAAGTTCTGCTCAAATATAATTTCTGAGAAAGTCTGATGACAAATACATTGGAGATCGCTACACTGCACTGTAATTTGTTGAGCATTTAATCTATCGCTTTTGGGGTGACGATAGGCAAACAAGCGATCGCGCAGCTGTGAGTATGTGAAAACTCTAGGAATTTTATCTGCCCAGTCTGTCTTACCACTATACAATTTGTCGATCAATACCAATAATCGCAGCGATCGTACCAGCCGATTTGCTAATTGTCCTCCTGCTAGCCATTGTAAAATTTGTGGAGTGGGTGGTAAATACAATTCTTGAGTCAAATTTATAACCTATCTATTCAATTAGGTAGTACAAACAGTTTGAAATTTCTCCAAAAATAATAGTGTTTAATGATACTTAACGAAAAACGCTTAGATGAGCATAAAAAGCTGGTAAACTGGAAAAATTCCTACAAATCAGTTGTTTTATGGGTTAATTGCTGGAGACTCATCTTTTGCTTTAATCCTATTTTTAAACATAACAGATTTAGTAGAAGAGGGGTCTTCTACTAAGAATGGCATAATGACAGAGAAATAAAAAATACTAAAAATTTCAGGAGGGCATGATTACACCTCTGCGCTTATACCTAAGTGAATCGCTGGTTGTACAAAATTTGAAATACCAAGTACTATCGGTTGAGTTGACTAGTAGCGATCGCCTGATAGAACCACAAAATATCAAAAATCTAGAACTGCCCTCTGGTATTGATACTACAGGTGGTGTGATAATTTCAGGCCGCGCACCGATGTGGCTTTATTCTTACCTCACTCACGCCCTACATCCTACTGCTTGGGTGGCTTGCTATGACCCTCGCCTGGGAGCAGTTGTATCCGCAACAAACTCACGTCAAGTCTGCATTGGTCAGGTAATTCCTGTGAGTCCACCAAATGGACGACAAAATCATGGGCTTGCTCAGGAAAAGAGAAATGTTGAGACAGGGTTATGTCCGGCGTTAATGGTCGTAGGCCCACCAGATAGTGGTAAAAGTGTACTATCTCATGCTTTGTTTCAAGCGCTATTGTCTGGCCATCCTGATATTTACCTGCAACGCGCTCACTGGGATGGAGAAGGTAACTATGTTTTGGAATTAAGTAGCCAAACTACAGATGAGGAAATAGAAAGCTTCAAATTACGCAATAAAGGTGCATTAACAGAACGGTTTTTTCCCTATCATGCTCAAGCAATACTACAACTGCGACGGCAGAAGTCTTTGGTAATCGTGGATGTTGGTGGTATGGTACAGCCGGAGAAACTGCCAATTTTAGAAGCTTGTACCCACTACTTGATTATTAGTTCTAAACCAGAAGCCGTAGGTGCATGGCATGAATTTTGTCGAGATAGAGGGAATTTAATCCCTGTGGCAGTAATTCATAGTAGTTTGGCAGAAGTAGAAGAGGTGCATCAAGTACAACCCTACTTAGAAATTACCAGTGGTACTTGGGTACGGGGTCGAGTGCAAAAGGTTCCAGAAATTATACTTAAACAAGTAAAAACAATTTTTACATCTAATCAATAATTATTTTTCTTGTATTAGCCAAATTACTTTGATAATAACTGTCTCTAATCGTTTTTCATCATGATAAGTTCGCCAAACCCCTCACACCAAGAAGCATTAAAGGTTATCCAGCAAGCCGTTTGGGACTTAGCAAGTTGGGCTGGATTGAAGTTTGATAAATTTACTAGACCCAATGATTCAGCTGCCATTGCAGAAGCCAAAAAATATTTAAACTGGTCTGCTGACGACAAACCGAAAGCTTTGCGGGTACTGTTCGATTCTGTAAAATTAGCCCAAGGTCAAACCAACGAACACTTTTGGCAACCGAATGCGATCGCTAATTCTGACCCCATAATTCCCTATCCCCAAACGGAAGAACCAAAAGAGATAGAGGATTTAAGAAAGCAAATTTGCGAACAAATCTGTTTTCTTCAGGATAACCCCAACGACTGGGGAAATATTTCGCTGCTTACCTTAATTATCGAAAAATTCGGTTCGTTTATCAGCTTTGGCGAAGCAGATGTGGCGCTAGTTGATAAAGCCAAAACAACAGCTGCGGTTGCGGCGGCGATCGTAAATGATCCAAAAACAGCCCAATTGAGCATCGTGGCTGGGGACTTGTCGGGTATTCAAAACTTTATTTACACCATATCTTCTGACGGTGCGCTCAAATCATTACGGGCACGCAGCTTTTATCTAGAACTCGTAACCGAAGAAGTTGTAGCGCAGCTGCTAACGCACTTAAACCTTCCCCGCATCAATGTTATATATGCAGGTGGCGGCAACATATATATACTAGCTCCAGGTAATGAAGCGATAAAAACGACTGTCAAGCAAGTTCGGTTGCAATTTAACCAATGGTTGCGAGAGAAATTCCAAGGGAAAATTTATCTTGCTCTCGATAGTTCAAAGAAATTTCCTGTTGCAGATATAGGCAATGCTGAATTTAGCAAACATTGGTCGCAAGCTACCAAAAATCTTGCTAGCTACAAAGCGCGTAAGTTTGGTGATCGCATTGGTGATATTGTCGCGTTAACCAAACCATATTACGCCCATACTCCTTGCAAAGTCTGCCATCGTGATGACGAAAAGGATTTAAAACCGCTAAACGAAGAACCAGGTGCAGCGATGGCTTGTAGTACCTGTCGCACTATGTTTGGGTTGGGAGGGAAGCTATTTCGCGTTGATGCTATTGTGCGATCGCAACCGCAAAAGGTGATAGGTAAGCAGGAAGATGAGGAAGATAAGCTTTGGTTTCAGCTACCTGCAAGCGATGGACTAAATGACATCAATGTTTGTTACCAACTATTCAGTTATTGGAAGCAAGTAAACTCTAATGCCGACAACGTTTTATTAGTTAACGATTGGGATTTAGAGCATTATAAATTCCGCAGTTTTCGTAATTGTGTGCCAATTCTCCTTGGTAATTATGGTAAAAAAGCGAAAGACGACAATCGTTTTATGCGTGCTGAAGAGATGGCTGAACTTTCTCAAGGTATCAAACGAGTCGGTTATTTACGAATGGATGTTGATAGATTAGGGCAAATATTTGCGAAGGGTTTGGATAAAAATCAAACATTACCAAGATTAGCTGGATTATCGCGGCAGATGAGCTATTTTTTTAAAGTATATCTCAATAGTCTAGCTGCAAATCGCAGAAATAATATTCCTGAAAATATTAAACAATTACCCAATAGTAGCAAATCCCTGAACAATAATAGCACAGAAAAAAAATCATCTGAAGAACAAGGTAAAAATATACTTTTTATTTACGCTGGAGGAGACGATTTATTTGTTAGTGGTGCTTGGAGTGAAATTGTTGATTTTTCCTTCGATATTTACCAATGCTTTCGTACCTATACAGGCCAGCATCCAGATATTACACTTTCAGCAGGTGTTAGTATTGCCGATCCTAAATTTCCTCTTTATCAAGCAGCCGAAGAATCAGGAGATGCAGAAGGAAAAGCGAAAAACAACGGACGCGATAGTTTAGGCTTATTCAACCAAGTATTTAAATGGGATGAATGGTTAGGGATTGAAAAACAAAATTATTTAGATGAAAATCAGGAGGTAGAAAAGAATAATCTTAAACATTTAGATAAAAATGATGAGGTACAAGAGAAGATTATTCGATACCTTGAACAAGAAGAAAATCCAGCAATTTGGGGTATATTACCTTTTGTTGAGAGATTAGAAAGTCAAAATATTGGAAAAGACTTCTCACGTAACTTTGTCCGTAATCTCTTGATTACAGCACAGATTCAAGAGCAAGCTTTAAAGAAAATTGAAGACAAAAAATCAAATGATGCAATAGGAACACGTTATTATTTACATCTTCCAAAAATAGCCTATACTTTAGCAAAATTGCCGCAAAATATTTTAGAAGATGATGAATTTCGCACTTCCTTGAAAAACCCATATAACGCTCCTTACTTTCGAGCGATCGCAACTTGGATTGAACTACTAAATCGCTAGTCTTAAAATATGTCACAAATCGATACCCAAAAACCAATTGTTGACCAAATAACTACGACTATCAAAGGATTAAAAGATGGGCTGAAAACCTATCCTATCCGTGACTTAGTTAAGCACGCCGAGAAATTTGGCCCGTATCTCAAACAACAGCGTTTGGAAACCAACCAAGTTCGTAAATTTCTAGATGCTATTAATCAAATTAAAGCTATACTTGCACAACAAGATGATGATAAAGAGATACAAAAAGAATTAGAAATTATTCAAAAACAAGCAGAGAACGACAAGCAAGAAGCAACTAGAAAAAGTGAAAATGATATATCCCAAAAACTGAATGAAAAGGATAAAGAAGAAATCAGAAAAATTAAAGATTCTGCTGAACAGGAATTGATTATTATCCTCAAAAATATCCAAAAACAAGCTGATAACAAGAAGGACAAATTAATTTTTCCGAAAATAGAAGCTGATGTAGTACTACTCAAACCAAAACTCGCTTATGCAGCCGCACGCCAGCGTTCTGCAAAACCTTTAGAAGAAGTAATTTCAGTAGCAATTGATAAAGTCGAAAGCACAAAAGATTTTGAACGCCTCGTTCAATTCATTGAATCAATCATTGCCTATCATAAAGCCGAAGGTGGAAAATAATTATGCCCGCATCCCTCGAACAAAAACCCTTACTTGGTAAATTTACGCTCAAAAGCCAAATTGAAGTCAAAACCGGCTTACATATTGGTGGAGGTGGTGAAAATCTTGATATTGGTGGACTTGATAAACCAGTTATCCGTGACCCTTTAACACAGTATCCCTATCTTCCTGGTTCTTCTATCAAAGGTAAATTACGTGCGATTACAGAAAGGTTAACAAATAAACCTCTCAATCGTCCCAGTGGTAGTAATACTTATCGCTATGAAAGTGATGATTTAGCAGATGGATTTACTGAAGTCGATGGACTTTTAATTCGTTATGAAGGTGCGTCCACTTGTTTAGTTTCTCGATTATTTGGTTCCACGGGAGGTAACAATTGTTGGATAGATACAGATACAGTTGCATCTCAAGGATTGGAGCGCGTACAAAATACTCAACGCCGATACATTGCTTGGGTTAATAATAGTCGCACAGGTAGGTTTGTTGAAAATGCTAACAGTCAATTAAATGCAGGGGAAACAGTTAGGGAATACATCAAAGTCAAAGGACGCAACTGCCCAGCACGCTTAATTGTCCGCGACTCCCATTTATCACCTCAATCAGCAGAACAACTCAAAAAAGTAGACACGGGTCTATTTATGACCGAGTGGAAATTTGAAAACGGTATTGATCGCGTTACCGCAGCTGCTAATCCTCGGCAATTTGAACGCGTCCCCGCAGGTTCGATATTCGAGTTTGAGCTTGTTTACACCGTCGAAAATGCCGAACAAGCCATTAAAGATTTAGAAAATATTGCGATCGCCCTAGCAATCCTTGAAGACGATGCTTTAGGGGGTCACGGTTCTAGAGGTTACGGCAAAGTTGAATTTAAAAAATTCAATTTCTTGTACCGTGATTTAGAGTATTACCGTCGAATTACAAATACTGCTAGCGATGGTTCAGGGATAGAAGAAATTCCATCTGCTAATAACATCCAAGAACTTCTAGATAACTTTACCGGATTAAGCGAAAACATCCAACGGCGATTACCAGGGAGCTAAGTATGGGTAAATGGCAACTTGTCAAACTTAACTTTGGACGGTCAAGCGTCCATTTCGGGGAGTTGGGTATTGGTATGGAAGAGTCAAAAGAACGAGTACGTTCGGATACTTTATTTAGTGCTTGGGTGATTAATCACGCGCGATTGTTTGGGAAAAAACCAGTTGAAGAATTGTTGGCAAAGTTTCTTCAACCCAAGCCCCCGATGCGAATAAGTTCGACCTTTATCTACCGCGAGTGCAAAAATAATACCAAAAATAATACTATTTTCTACCTTCCTCGCCCCCTAAAATTTCCAACTAATTACCCGCATGGTGGGGATTTGGATAGTCAAAAAGATGATTTAGCGTTCTTTAAAACCTACAAATCTCTTAATTATTTACCGCTTGATATTTGGCATCGCTGGTATCAGGGAGAAGGCTTTACGACAGAAGATGCTCAAGACTTGATTGATAAAACCAAAGGAAACACTAGAGGCAAACTCAAACAAGCAGGTACATTTGATTACAAAGAAGCATTCAAAAATCATAAACTACCTAAAGTTGCGATAGATAGAACAACCAGCGCCACCAATTTTTACCATACGGGATACGTACAATTCGATTGGGAGCAAAATTGTAGCGGTATCAAAAGCTTATCCGGCCTGTATTTCTTGGTATATTTCGAGGATAACAACCCACAACTTATCGCAGAATTGAAAGCAGCACTGGATTTATTGGGGGAACAAGGAATTGGGGGAGAACGTTCAAGCGGTGCGGGACTATTCCAAGCTGAATGGTTGGATTTAAAGGATGCTTCCCCTAGTTGGGAAAATGTCGTCAAACCTTTAGATAAATCCGCTTATCAGTGCTTGATTAGCTTATTTTGGGATGATGATGAATCTATTCTTGAGCAATTAATTATAGATAACTCTCATAGCAGCTACGAAATACAAGAACGGGGTGGATGGTTTTCTGATGGAAATATTCGCCGCCAGATGGTAAGGATGTTTGCAGAAGGTTCGGTGTTTCCAATTGAACCACAGGGAAAACTAGCAAATATTACACCTAGCGAATTAATTAATAAAGATCGTAGTTATAAAATCCATCCTATTTACCGTAGTGGTATCGCTTTAAGTCTTCCTATCAAAGTCCAAATCTAAAATGCTTACCTCTATTGCCCTCAAAAAGCCCGAAGTTTACGAGTCAAAAAAGATACAGCTAACTAGCCCGATTTTGCATATTGGTTCGTCTGTATCGAGGTTAAACCCCTTTGAATACGTGCAAACATCGAAAAAAGTTTACCTTCCCAACCAAGAAGCGCTTGCTAAAGCCCTGCACAAGAAAGGTGGTAGATATCTTAATGACTATATCCAAGCAATTAGCGATCGCCAAGATATAGACAACCTACTCAAAGATGCGTTCGGGGAACAGTGGTGGAGTACGACTGATGCAAACGGAGAGTTAATTTTCTCTAAAAACGCCATTAGCCAAAAGCTGACAGATGATCGGATCACCGATTTGCGTCCCATGATTCGCAACGGTATGGGACAGCTATACATCCCCGGCTCCTCGATTAAAGGGGCGATTAGAACTGCGATCGCATATTACTTGCTCAAACATGGCGGTCGCTACAACGTATCCAAAAATCAAAAAGTTAGCGAAATCGAAAAAAAATTACGCAGCAGATTAGGAGAACTCGGCAATAAACACAAGCAAAAATCTGCCGATGACGACCTTTTTATGGATACTCTCTTCTCAGAATACACTCTTGTATATCAAAATAAAAGATATAACGGTAGTAGTCAAAACACTGATTTTCTCAGAGTGTTGAGTGTCAGTGATTGCGCTCCTCTAATTGAAGGTAAGATTAATACTAAAAAAGGACAATCAATCCCTATTAACTTACCCATTGTTGCCGAAGTCATAGTATCCAGTCGCTTTCCAGATTATCTCGCAAAATATAGAGCATCTCTTTATGTTGAAATGGTACGAAATATCCAGACAACATTTACCCTGACACTCGATACAGAAATGCTCTCTTGGTTCCAACACAAACAAGGAATGAAATTACCATTTCACAATCTAGACGAACTTATCCAAATCTGCCAGGAATTTAGCCAAGAACAATGGGATTACGAACATGATTACTGGAACGATATCAAAAATAATCCTCGTGCAGCAGGAAAAAATTTAGATTTTAATTACATTCGCCAATTTTATGAACCCGAAGACTGTCCCTTTAGTATGCGATTAGGTTGGGGTAGCGGGATGACAGGAACAACGGTAGGTTTATTATTTGACGATGAATTACGAGCAGATATCCGCGATACTTGCGGGTTAAAAGCACCGCAGTTTGAAGCACCGAAATCCCGTCGAACCGTGGTTAATCCTAATAGTGAAATTAAGTTTGTACCAGGATGGATAAAATTAAAAAATTTATAGTCAATAGACTGTATTGAAATAATTCAAATATCAAAAACTAATAAATTCCAGTATTAAAATGTTATGCTGTAACGAAAATACTTGTTTTGAGGAATTAAAACAAATGCAAAACTTTGTTAAAAAAATAGAAGCTATTGGTATTTATGAAAGATTCGATATCATACAAGAATTCCAACCTGGAATTAATATTTTTTTTGCTATTAATGGTAAGGGTAAAACAACTTTTATTCATATTTTAGCTAATTTATTAAATGGAGATTACAGAAGATTTCTTGAAATTAAGTTTGCTCGTATAAACCTCTACTTAAATGACAACAAATATATTGAGATAATAAAAGTAGATGATGAAACTATTGAGATAAAAACAAAAGATGAAAGACGAGGAAAGAAACTAAGAAAAAATTATAATGAGTTTGCCTTAAATAACTCAGGTAAATTAATAGGAGAAGAAGCATTATTGCCAACAGCTTATTTTCCATCTTTTAGAACCATGATAGATGCTTGGGCATCTGTTGAAGAAGAAAATTTAATTAAAGAAAATTCACAAGCAGAAATATTAAATCTAGAATCATTAAATTTAAAAAATAATTTACAACTGAGGGCAACAAAATTCGCACGAAAAGTTTTTGGTCAATTTGTACCATATCTTAGTTACCCATCTATCATGGAAATAGAGCAAGAACTAAGCGAAAAAATTCAAACAGCTATAATTAATATTGCGCGATTAGATAGGGAAGTTCTCGCCCAAAGTTTTATTGATATTTTTGCCACTTTGTCATCAAATTATTCCCAAAGCAATTCTCAATTAGATTTAGAAACTGCAAACGAAGTACTTGAAGAAATTAAATTACTATCTAAAAATATCCAAAATTATCCACTACAAGAAGAATCAATATCTCCTAAAGGATTTTACTCACAACTACGACAAATTATTGATTCTGTTAAGGATTACCATACTAATTCTAAACAAGTGATTGCAGTTTTGGGCGTATACAGAGATTCTCTTAATCAAATTTTTAAAACATTAGAGAAATCCTTCGCTGAGATTGAACATTACATATCTTCTGTTAATTATTTTTTAGAAGACAAACAAATTATTTATGGTGAAAAATTGAATTCTTTAAATTCATTAATTCAAATTAGGTTTGAAGATGGCTCTCTATTTGATGGACTGAGTGCATTATCATCTGGAGAACGTCAGATTCTTACTCTTATATATGCAGCCACTAGTATGAATAAAAAATATGTTGTTTTAATCGATGAGCCAGAAATCTCACTTCATTTAGATTGGCAAAGATTATTACTTCAAAAAATGTCTGAACAGCTACCCAATCTCCAAATTATTACTTGTACTCATTCACCAATGGTAGGTGCAGATTATGAAGAATGTTTAGAACCATTAAATTTAACGAAGACTAATAAGAAACTTTGGGATAAAAAAGAAGATTCTCAAGATGGCATTGAATATCTTGAAGATAATTATACACAAGATAATCAAATAGAAAACTTTGAAATTGATATAACTGACAACGAATAGGGAATTTAAAATGATGCAATCTTTGAGTTATCCACCAAGTGCTTATAGAAATTTAATAAAAATGAGCGATAACAAACGTTTACTAGTTGAAGGTAAAGAAGATAAGCATTTATTCAGATTATTATTAGATGAACTATATATGAATAAGAAACAGGAATATGCAAGAATTAAGATTGATATAGACAGCGCAGAAAAATTAGTTTCTGTCCCTAATGCCACAGGTAATCGTCAAAAAGTTGAGATTTTATGTCAAAGTATTAAAAATGAAGCTTACAAACATAAATTAGTTGGTTTTGTTGATCGTGAGTTTAGAGAATTTAATATTAGTAACAATATCTATGATAATCTAAATATACATAAAGTAGAAGATCAACTGGTATGGTCACGAGGACATTCAATTGAAAACTACTTTTTTGATTTTTCAATTCTTCGTGATCCACTTAGGGATTTATCCGCAACTGAGTGGTTTAATGAATCTTTAACTTTATTTGAAAAACGTATAATTTCAACCATTCGTTTAGCTTGTTGTATAAGTTTAGTTGGTAAAGAGCTTGGCAAGCTAAATTTATTGAAAGATAGTATCGACTGGAAAGTAGTAACAATTACTCCATCAAATATTGAATTGTTAGTTAAAAAGTGGGAAGAATGTCTTATCAATAAAAAACTGAAATATGAAGAAGTACAAAAAATTATTACTTTATACCAATATTGGCAACCTATAATCGAAAATGCTGACTTTCAAGTAGTGAGATGGATATGTCATGGTCATATAGGAGTTGCAGTTATTTGGGCAGTTTATAGCCGTTGTGTGTACCATATTTGTTCTAAACTAGGGTCTGATAAACCTGAATCGGAAGTAGCAAAAGTACAAGGTATTAAAGAAGGAAATAGAACGCACGCCTGCGCTAGCTGGTGGGCAAGAAAAGCAATGGGCAATCAGTGCGATTATCCTATAGAGGTATTAAAACTTTTGGGTTTTGATTTACCTTAATTCAGATAATAACATTTTTTAAATTCAATTGATTATTATCCAAACAGCGCATACCTCATACAATGCTAATTAATTCAACTTGGATATTAACCGTATCTGAACCAACTATCCTACCGCGTTCTTACAATTTAGAACTCGTCAAAATATTACATAATCAAATAGGATTACAAATTGGCAGTGAAAAAATTCCTTCCACATCATTTTCTGGAATATGCGGTCATTTTTTCACAAAACAGGATTTTATCGCTTTTGAACCCCAAGAATTTTATCACCTATCGTTATGTGGATTAAAAGAAGACTCAAGTAAAGCTATTGCTGGACTAAATCTCAACGAATACCTGGAATTCCTTGGTGCTAAATTTAATATTATCAACCGTGAAGATAAAATTACCAGCTACGAAGAACTTTATACTAAATTAGTCGCAAACGAACCTGAACCAGTACGTCGATTTGATTTGCAATTTACAACTCCAACAGCCTTTGGACAATCTAGTGGTAGCCTACCTTTACCGTTACCTTCTTTAATGTTCCACAGTTGGTTGGAACGCTGGAATAATTTTGCTCCAGTTTATCTAGGTGGTGACGAACTAATCACTTATTTAAATAATGCCTTATTTATTAAACATCATCGAATCCAAACACGCAATGTACAGATATATAAAGGTTATATAAATGGATTTATAGGGGAAGTAACGCTGCAAATCTTTAATCGTGCCGATTCTTTGCTTGCGAATGTAGCTGATTTACTAGTTCAATATGCCGAATTTGCAGGAACTGGGATGAAAACAAGATTAGGAATGGGACAGACAACAGTAAACATAAATTATTAAATTTGAAAACTATGAAAGCAATTTCATTTCTTGGTTTTAACAAAAGAGGGTATCAAGAAACTACTTACCTCAACCCTCTTCAAAAAGGGGAATATAAAACAAAATTTGTACAAGAAGCGTTGGTTGAATTTTACAAACCGGAAACGCTTTATATTTTGCTAACAGATACTGCTGAAAATGGTATTCCAGATAATGAGACTGAATCCACTTGGAAAACCTTACAAAATAGGTTGGCTGAAAAAGTTAATTTAAAACCTATATATAATGTACCTGAAGGACATACCACTGATGATATTTGGAAGTTATTTGGAATGTTAACAGATTGTTTGCAGGATGAAGATTGTGTATTGTTTGATATAACCAACGGTTTTCGTTCTTTACCTGTGTTAGCACTGATAGCTGTTAGTTATTTGCGAGTAGTTCGTAAAGTAAAAATAAAAGGTTTAATTTATGGTGCTTTTGATGCAAAAAATTCTGACAATAAAACACCAATATTTGACCTTTTACCAATAGTTAGTTTATTAGAATGGACAAGTGCTACCGACTTATTTATTAAAACAGGTAATGGAGAATTACTATCAAATTTACTACAAAGTAGCGAAACAAGAACACAAAATTTAGCAGCAAGTATTGAAGGTATCGCGCAAGGTTTACAACTTTTACGTCCAATGGATGTCATGCGAGAAGCTGCTATATTACCCGATCGCATTAATGCTGCTGCATCCTCAGTTTCTATCTCAATACCGCAATTTGCTGCATTACTAGGACGTGTTGAAAAAGATTACAGCGCTTTTGGGTTGCAAAACCCAACTGATTACCAAAATTATCCGCAATCATCCCTATTGCGACAATTAAAGATGGTAGAGTGGTACGCAGCCAAAGGACAAACTGTTCAAGCTTTATCTATGGCGCGAGAGTGGCTACCTTCTCTAGTGTGCTACCACTTTAAATTAGACCCATTGGATAAACAAAATCGAGATGAAATGGAACTTTTGTTAAATGGAGGCAAAATCAAGGATAACGATGGTAACACAGTTAGAGAATCAGTATATTTAGAGAATTGGTCTAAACTTCCCAAGCAGAAGAAAAAGCCGTTAAACAAACTTTGGGGTGGCGAATTCAATTTAGCTAATCTACGTAACGATGTTTTACATGCAGGTTTTCGGAAAAATCCTAAAAATGCACAAGAGATTTTGGAACAGACAAAAAAAATCATCAAAGAACTACAAAATGTAGCTGAACAGTGGAATTTACAAGATGAATCTGTTTAAAAACTATTCTCACAAAATATTAGCTGGATTACTTAATCTATGCCTAAAATTTTAATCGTCACCGTCGGCGGTTCCTTCCAGCCAATCATCACCGCCATTCGCAGTTTACAACCTGATCGCGTCATATTCATCGCCTCGGATGGTGAAAAAGGTAGCAAATCGCAAGTTATCGGAGAAGGAACCCCTTGTGAACTGCGTCGGGGTGCAGAAGTTCTTGAAAGATTACCCAATATCCCTACACAGTTAGGACTGGGCGATCGCTTTCAAAAAGAACGAGATTTAATTCTGGTAAAGAACCCAGACGATTTAAGTGAGTGCTACCCCAAGATTCACACTTTCATCCGTGATTTGCAGGTAGATCCAAGTCATGAAATTATGGCTGATTATACTGGGGGGACAAAAACTTTATCGGCAGCTTTAGTATTGGCAGCAGTTGATTGTGCAATTGCTTTGTATATTACTATTGCTGCAAGAGACAACTTAGTGAAGGTAGAACAAGGAGAGATAACGAAAAGAGTAGATACAAGTTTTCGCTCCTGATGAATGTTAGTCTTAACTACATATATCTCGCTTTCTTACTATTTGAGATACTACAAAATAAATCATCTGTCTTCTTCACCCATCTGTCCCCTTACCCACTCCCTAATTGCTTGCCGAAAAACCTGTCTTCCTACCATACGGTATCTTTCAATTAGTGATGGAATTTCTTGAATATTCAGATTAGGAAACACTAAACTTGTTTCTCTTTCAACATATTCCTCACCTTGCAACTGGTAAATTTTGATTTCTCCAGAGTCATAAGACCAAATTTCAGGTACACCTAACCGTGCATAGATAGGAAAGCGATCTAAAGATTTACTGGTAACATCAATTTCTAAAGCTAAATCTGGAGGTGGATCTTGATTTAGATCAAACTTGAATTTACCTCGAATTAAGGCTTCATTTTGAAAATAAAAACAATTATCAGATTCAATTCCAGCCTTTTTAAGTTCTCGTTTCCAGGTAGTTGAGCCATAACACTCATAATCTAGCTCCAAAACATCAGCCGTATCTTTAATGATGTCACCAATTATTTCTTTGTAATATTGATGTTCTGGTAATGGTGTCATAATCTCTAACGTGCCATCATCGTAAGCTATCCTAGCTGCTCGGTTGTCACCTAAATCTACTAATAAATTCTCAAACTGTCGCCAACTGATATTATGGAGAACTACCCGGTCGGCGCGATGTTCAGTTAGCAGCATAATTCCTCGCAATATCAATGAGCCGTGAATACTAGTCGGTAATTATTGAGAATCAAGTAGATTTTTAAAACCTGACTAATATCACAATTAATCCTAATTTATTCTATTAATCATGATTGATGAATACTTTCAAACTCTAATGACCTTCCCTCCACGCAATTTTCAACGAGAAGCGATCGCTAAACTCCTCAATCAGCAAAACATTCTCCTTCACGCACCCACAGGTTCAGGAAAAATAGAGACAGCGATCACACCTTTTCTTTTCGCCAAACACCTCAACCTCGAATTTCCCAACAAAATGATTTATATTGTCCCCCTATGAACGTTGGCCCACAGCCTGCGCCAACGTGTTGAAACTTTAGCTTGAACCGACAGAAGCCCCACGTCTGAACCGACAGAGCAGCGTGGAACGGACACTTTGCTCAAGTCAGCAGAGCCTTCCTGTGAAAGTGTTCTCATGAATAGTGTGTGAGTTGACAACAGTCTTGCGACCTCACCTCTGGCATTGGTCGCAAGACATGGAGGAAACAAACATTTTCTGCGTTAGACTTTTTATAGCAAACACCATTCGCTCTAAGATGTTCAAAGTTGTCAAGGTCAGGCTATATCCAGATGCCCAACAACAACTACTACTAGCGCAAGCTTTTGGCAGTTGTCGCTGGCTTTGGAATTATTGCTTGAATTTGATGAACCAAACATACAAAGAAACAGGTTTTGGATTGTCGGGATACGAAGTCAAAAAGCTCATCCCCCGGTTAAAGAAAGAGTATGAGTGGTTGTCACTGACTTATTCACAATGTTTGCAGCAAGTTTGTTTAAACCTTGGGATAGCGTTTAATAACTTTTTTGAGAAAAGAGCTAAATACCCTAGATTCAAGTCTAAACATGGTAAACAGTCAATTCAATACCCTCAAAACGTTAAAGTTGCGGATAGTTATTTAACCCTCCCAAAAATAGGAGATGTATCAGCACTTATCCATAGAGCTGTTGAGGGTAAAATTAAGACGGTCACTGTCTCTAAAAATTGCTCTAATCAATATTTTGCAGCCATTCTTTTTGACGACGGCAAAGAGAAGCCTAATTCAAATACAGAGGGCAAAGCAATAGGTATTGACTTGGGGTTAACTCACTTCGCTGTTACCAGTGATGGATCTAAGTTCGATAATCCTAGAATACTGAACAAGCATGAGAAAAATCTGAAGCTAAAACAACAGCAACTATCTAGAAAGCAAAAAGGTTCTAATAACCGGATTAAAGCAAGAAACAAAGTTGCTAGAGTTCATAGAAAAATCGCTAACTGCCGTGAAGATTTTCTACACAAGCTATCACGTAGGATAGTTAACGAAAACCAAGTTATTGTGGTGGAAAATCTTAATGTCAAAGGCATGATGCAAAACCATAAGCTTGCTAAATCTATCCATCAAGTAGGGTGGGGTATGTTCTGCACCATGTTGAAGTACAAGGCACAAATGGATGGGAAGATTTATCAGGAAGTTGATAGATTTTTTCCTAGTTCAAAGATCTGTCATGTTTGTCTTAATCAAGTTGGCAGTTTACCTCTTGATGTCAGATTTTGGACTTGTGATAATTGCCAAACTAGGCATGACAGGGATATCAACGCAAGTATTAACATCAAAGATGAGGGACTACGAATTTTAAACCTGAGCGCAGTCGTTCGCAGAGCGGATGCACCAGAAGGTTTGACCTCTGGAACGGGGGATAAAGCCTGTCGCCCAGATATAAGCCGGAGTAAGGGAGGACGCAAGAAATCCACTACTGCGCTTTCTGTTGGACAGGAAGCCCACACTGACCTGACGGTACAGTGTGGGTAGTTCACATCCTTATATTGGTTATTTACACGAAGTCCATCATGGTCAGCCTGCAATGGTTCTGGATTTAATGGAAGAATTTCGTGCTTTGATTTCTGACAATGTAGTACTAGCTGTATTGCACAAACATGAAATTCAACCTGACGATTTTAACGAAAGTTTGGGTGCATATCGCCTCAAGGATACTGCTAAGAAAACTTTCTTACAGGCATTTGAGCGCAAAATGAATGATGAATTCAAACATCCGGTTTTTGAGTACAGATGCACTTATAGACGAGCGATTGAATTACAAGCGCGGCTATTGGGTCGCCATTTACAAGAAGGTATTCCGTATAAAGCTTTAGCTTTACGTTAATTATCAATTATCGAAAAAAATGACTACTCTGTTTTATTTAATTATTTATGATTTGCCTGATAACAAAGCTGCAAATAAACGTCGCACTCGCTTACATAAAATGTTATCTGGTTACGGCAAATGGACACAATACAGCGTTTTTGAGTGTTTTTTAACAGCAGTACAATTTGCTACTCTTCAAACCAAGATAGAAAAACTGGTTAAGCCTGAAGAGGATTCAGTTCGATTGTATATACTTGATGCACCGTGATGCCAGGAAATACCACAGTTGATAGTTAAAAACGTGGCACACATTGCCCTCATCCGAAAGTTCATCCAGCCCATCGTTTGAAGTTGCCGCATACTTGCGTCTACCAAAGGGAAACCTGTCATTCCTTCAAGCCATGCCTGGAATAATTCTTGTTTTGCAGGTGATAATTCTGATGGTGTATACAAACTATCAAATTCCGGGTAACGGTTAGTGTAAGCAATTTCTGGATAAAAATAGAGTCTTTGAGTGAAACTATCATGCCAGCGTAAACGGTCTCGAAATGCTTTGAGGGAGAATTCTGCCTTGGGTTGAGTTTTTAATTTTTCTGCTCTGGTTTTAGTACTTTGATAGACAGTACGGGTTGAAATAGTCCCGAAAGTCAGGTGTGGTGACAAGTGAGATGTTGCTCCAAGCTGTGATAACATTGGACGAGAAAGCTTCCAGTGATAACCGTAGTATCTCTTCTGTAAAAATGAGTCTAGCTTGTCTTGTGCTTCGGTTTCACCTCCTGAAAAATAAATTTTCTCTCCTGCCCAAAAACTGTGATACTTATGTTTAAGTTCTTCAAATGTTAGTTGTGGTAAATTGAGAGTCACTTGGGGCGTGTTGATAGTTTGAGGTGTTGGATGTTGGGGTTGTCTTTGATAGTTATAGTATTCGCTAAACCACTCATCACGTTTATCTTGTGATTGCAGAAAGTTGTTCAGCCCAATGTGGTAGTCGAGATTCAGCTGCTTGTAAAAATCAACTATAGTTTTATCGCGGCTGATACCATACTTTACCTGCACATCACGGTTAAAGAAAAGTTTGGGTTTATACCTAAGATCAGTTAACTGCTTAGTTAACTCTGGCACAATGTCTGTAGAATTACCTTCAAATAAGTACAGCCGACTACCTAACTTTTGAAGATTAAAATTGAGGTTTTCCAACGACTCAAATAAGAACCGAACTCTCTTCTTTCCCACATCAGCCCAGGTATAAAACCAAGGGTCAATGATAAAAAATGGCAAAACTTCTGCACCGTCAGCAGTTGCTATTGTGACAATTTCGTTATCAGTTAATCGTAAATCTCGACGGAACCATAGAAGGTGCATTGTTTAATCTACCATAGCCTACAATACATTTGTACCAATAATTTCTTTTGCTGTCGAAGTTGAGTGTCCATAACTAGATGTAATACCATTTTGGATTTTTGATTTTAGATTTTGGATTGTGAAACATCCATTGGATAAGTGTTTCAGTTTTCCATCTGTCGCAATCATTTTTCAAATTGGTATAATTTATCCTCACTTATTGAGGAACTGGGTGCTGTCAAGGAGCTACCCCTTAATTTCAAGTTGCCACAGGAGTAACCGTGCATTGTTAATTTTCGTATGCTGCTTGATTGTTAGTTGTTTTCCCCCTATCCTCACAAAAGGTGGTAATGGTAAAGTAAATTTCCTTTTCAAAACAAGACTTCAGGGTGAAAAACAAGACTTCAGGGTGANTCATGTCAAGGAGCTACCCCTTAATTTCAAGTTGCCACAGGAGTAACCGTGCATTGTTAATTTTCGTATGCTGCTTGATTGTTAGTTGTTTTCCCCCTATCCTCACAAAAGGTGGTAATGGTAAAGTAAATTTCCTTTTCAAAACAAGACTTCAGGGTGATTCATGAACAAGGGTGAATTAGTGGATGCTGTAGCAGCAAAGACCAACATCACAAAAAAGCAAACCGATGAAATCATCAGTGCTTTTTTGTCAGTCGTTACCGAGGCTGTGGCTAATGGGGATAAGGTAACGCTGATTGGCTTTGGGTCATTCGAGCGACGCGAACGTGCCGAGCGTGAAGGGCGTAATCCCAAAACCCAGGAGACAATGACTATCCCAGCTACGAGCGTGCCTGCGTTTTCTGCTGGGAAACAGTTTCGGGAGAAAGTAGCGCCATAAAGCATAAGTAAGCCACCCTACCCAAAAGGCTGGCCCCACCGTTCCCAGTTTTCCTTATTAAATAGACTGCGCCACTTCAAAATAAGGTTCAACTCTAACTCTTGCCGTGTGCGTCGAGCAACCGGAGCATCCCACCAAAATGCGGCGTTGACTGCTGGAGAGTAACTCATAGCGATAATGTAAATCCTGGTATAGGGCGATGTAATCTTTGCAGGCGTGTATACCCTGCCATCGCTTATTAGAGCGGCACGTTTCGCCCACGTACAAAATCAAACCAGCCGCCGAGTCAATGATGAAATAGAGACACGCATCACCTGGGCTGTTTGCTGGCATCCTATAAAACGACATTGGCACAAGCCGCAGCAAGAGTGGATCAATTTGGTCTGGGTCGCAGTGCTTAGGGGTAAGGTCAAATAATGCCGTCTGCTGTGGTGGTTTGTTCTCTCTCACATAATGCTGATATTCAAAAATCTGAGGTTCTATGAAAGAAACAATAAAACCTTTTAAAAAAATCGCCATATTTGATATGTTGTCAGGAGACAATTCCGAAATAATTTATTCTGACAAATCAAAAATTTCTGCTCAAGTTACTAAATGGGTAAACAGAGCTATCAGCAACGGTGCAGATTCTTGTTATATAAGATTATATGAGGCAAATAAAGAAAATATAGATATAATTATTGAGAATCTATCCTACAAAGAATTGCAAATTATTTTACCATTTTCTCTAAATTATAAATCTTCTTTAGTTAGTGCTTTTCATTTTAGAGAAAAAGACCAAATTAAAATGCTAGAGGCAAAAAGCAATAGTATACTGTTTGGAAAATCATGTCACTCATTAAAATCTATAAAAGAGGCAGAGGATGAAGGATTAGACTACGTATTTTTTTCACCTATTTTTGCGACCCCAACTCATCCAGAAGCAAAAGGTATTGGTCTAGATATGCTCACTAAAGCTTGCAAATCAACACAAATGAAAGTTTTTGCTCTTGGGGGAATTAACGAAAACAATTATCAAAAATGTCTTGATGCTGGTGCGTCTGGTGTTGCAGCAATTAGTATGTTTAAAAAATAAAATATTTTTCCTTGATGCCTTTTTCTTAGCGCTATTAGCATTTGCATGGTAACAGCTTTTATTAAATCTCTGCCGACTGATGCTGTCATTGGGTGCGAAAAATAACTACAACGAAACACAGCTTTTAATTAGGCAGTAAAAATGTTTTATCAATATCAAGACTGTTCAATTGACTCCGAACCTTTAAAAATTGTTGGAATGGGCATCACCATCAACATTATTAAGTTAGAAACCCAAAACAAGACAACAACGCCAAAACCCAATAATGTCAAATAAGAAAATCTTAATTGTGTGAGTCCATTAAGCAGTTGCCACAACCGAAAAACTGTGTATAAAAAGCCAATAGGTACAACAATACTTGGCACTAGGGAGCGACTAAAAACACGTTCAGATATGAGTTGTACAGCGACTATCAACAGGTAACTTCCCCAAAATATCCATGCAGATGGTTGTTGACAAGCCAGAGCTAACAAGCACATCGGTAACAAAACTCCAGCAAAGGAGGCTAATTTGACCCACCATCGCAGAAATTGCCATTGCTGCTGGTTATACCCAATTTCTGCCGTAAAGGGTAAACGTCGAGCTTTCACACCAAAACCATAGCCAAGAGCTAGCAGGCTTATAATCAGAATAAAGAGCGTAAGAATCAATCCATTATTAACTGTCATCTGCTATTATTAACTGTCATCTGCTCGAAAATACCAATTTTCATACTCTTAGTTTAATCTGGCTTTAACAGCCTCGCTCCACCTTGGCNGTTGTTGACAAGCCAGACAAAACTCCAGCAAAGGAGGCTAATTTGACCCACCATCGCAGAAATTGCCATTGCTGCTGGTTATACCCAATTTCTGCCGTAAAGGGTAAACGTCGAGCTTTCACACCAAAACCATAGCCAAGAGCTAGCAGGCTTATAATCAGAATAAAGAGCGTAAGAATCAATCCATTATTAACTGTCATCTGCTCGAAAATACCAATTTTCATACTCTTAGTTTAATCTGGCTTTAACAGCCTCGCTCCACCTTGGCTGCCAATAACAGTATTTCGCCTTTTACTTTTAAATACTCAGTGTGCAATGTGTTGATTCAAGCTAGTCGAAGGTTGAAGTCGAACTCCTCTCTCTTTTGCTCTATTCTTCGTAGTTCATTGCTTCCACAATTGATGTTCTCTTTTATTGGCGAAAGGGGTGCTGATATAGGCAATTGAAGTGATGAGTGGTGTATGTATTGGGAGACTGTCTTACTTTCCAGACATACTGTAAGTAAGAAATTTACAAGTTCGTAGTCTTGCTTTCCCAATTTGATTAGGTTGCCCCGTCAACAATCGTGTACAAGCGTATGCGATTGCTCTAGCATTGCTCAAGCAACGTAAGCGTTTGCTGTTATCGGCAATCGCTTTTCTGTCGAATACCAGTCTAAGTTGGAGGAAAAGCCTTAGCCGCCTTAAGCCGAGCTGTTACTAAAACAATTGTCCATAAATAATTTTGGGCATAATCAACCAAGACAAGAGCTTTTGCACCATAAATTTCTGGTGTAGCACGAGTTTATTTGGTTGAATTATGGTTGACACCAATATATTAAGGCGAGTAGCATTAAATGTCAACAGGTGAGCGCAATAACAAGGTAGATTTACAAATGAAGATTAAAATAGATGTTACTCCGGTAGCATCTTTCCATTGGAATGAAGAAAACGCGCAGAAATTAAGAGAATTAAGGGAAAAGGCTGGATATAGCCGGAAAGCACTATCAGAGATAGTAGGTATATCTGCTACTTACATTCAGCAATTAGAAGCTCCACACTTGTTTGTTAATCGTCCTAAAAAACCGAAAGAAGTAACTGTTAGTACTGAAATCCTACAAAAGCTTTGTGTTGCATTAAATGGTGACGTATCTTCTTTAATTTGGGATATAAACTGCACTGTCCAGTAGTTGCGCTGCGTTACTAAATAGTGTTGACAAATTACAGGTGTGCGTTATAAGATGCTAAATATAAGGGCGAAGGAGAGTAAATCACCAGCGCCCCCAATACCAAAGACTTACAAACTAAATCAGCTAAATCGAGTTACTAATACCAAACCAATAAAACTAGTAGCCACCGGGACTAGCAGCCGGAAGCCGTAAACTTGTAATGGCCAAGCCACCGCGAGATGATTCCGATGACCTACCACGTCTAAAAACTGGTTGTAAAAACTTCAATCCTCCCAGAATTAAGGCGATTATTACTCCTCAGTATATAATCGCCTTTTCAATTGTTTCCACATGGCTGTACAGAGGGCACGATAAATCCAATATCTTCTCTACAGCTTTGTGCTGTCTGGTGTTCTGACATCAGTTAATACGCTTCACCCTTGAACACTTTTATAGAACCCATTTGATATCTATACAGGAGGGCAATCGAATTTAGCTGAACTACGAGCTAAGTTACAAATTTTATAGATTGATCGTCAGGATTTTTTTCTTGCTTTTTTTGTCGCTCAACACGACTGTATTGTAGGGTAATGTATCCGTTCCCAACGGAATTGGCAGCCTAAAACTGGGGCTTTTATGATCGAGTTCGCCTAAATCAATGCTTTTCGTTATATCGCCATCTGTTGCAAGATTTGCGGTAAGTTCGCCTTTATAATCTTCAATTAAAAAGTCTCTAAAGAAAACGACTTCTCCAGCATCAGGATCTATCCCAAGGATGACCGTACCGCTGAAAGTTGCGCCTTTTCGTTCTTCATCAACCGTTGCCATTGTGATTTCCGAGGGGTCTTGACCCGACATTTGTGCCATAAACTTTTTTCTCTTGCGAATTCTCAACAATTGAAAATGATTTTACAAGAGCGCTATGGGCGATCGCAAAACTCTCAGGACGTATTTCTGCATCAGTCTTGCAAATGTATAGCCAAGTTACTTCTGCTTATATGCCTGATTGGAAGATTGAGTAGAGATGAGTAGGGGCCCAAAGCGATCACGTTAGCGAAGCGAGGCGTTAGCCTAGCGTTGCTGCAAAGCAGATCGCATCGCAGAAACCTGATTCCCAAATGGGTTCTATAAGGCTTCGCCAATTCTAGAGTGAGAGTGTTGTGCAAGCACAACAAACTGACCAATAAAAATAAGGCGATCGCTGCGTCTGGAAAACTCGCGATCGCCTTTTTACCCCAATTAAGAGACAATTTCTAATGATTACACAAACTTCAGCCCCTACGCCAACAAAAGATCCGCTAACCACACAGGATCGCCAAATCATCGCAACCATCGTGAATCAGTCGGACTACTCCAAAAACTGCCAGCCCGAAGATGTGGTGACTATCTGGATCAACAGTGATGATATCGTCTGGGTAAAAATGACCCACGGCTATGCTCGTTACCACAAAGAGTGTTTCAAACGTGCAGTAGCAGAGGTGAAAGAGAGCCTTTCTACTCCAGTAGAGTGCAATCACAAGGAAGATAAGGAATTAAAACAAGCTTCTGTGAAAATTGGCTTGTTAGGTGATTGTGACTGGCTATCGTTGAGCGTCCAATACTATCCTGATAAGGTAATTGGTCGTGCTGGCTGCTACACTTCGCAGAAGCCTCAACTATTAACCCCACCTTGTGAATGGGATTTTACCCTGCCGAAGTGGAATATGCCTAACCAATTCGCAATTCGCAATTCGCAATTCGCAATTACATACCAGACATTTATGCGCTTGCTGTAAATAATGCTATGTGTTTGTCTTTTTAATACCCATAATTCAAATTATTTGTTTCATACTCTTAAAGGATTAATTGAGAATGAAAATCCACAATTGCGAACTGCGAACTGCGAATTGTTTGGTCATGGGTGCGGTAACTGTGGGTATCGCGGGACTCGTGCAGAAGACTTGTGCGAACCAGTAGACGGCTATCGACTAACTTATGTAGGACGCACTAGCCTTCAGACGGCTCACAACGTATATCTAGATGGTAAGTTCTTGGGAATTGTCTTCAAGGTCAGAAACGTTGATGAGTTATGGGAAAACGACCCCAAGACCTACTACTGGCGATGTACAGATGGAGTACGCTATTGGAGTGTCAGGGAGGTTGTTGAATCCTTTGCCCTAGCTCCGGTGACTAGTGAAGTGCCACACGTTAGCTTAGAGTTAGCGGTAGCGTAAGATTAAAGAAATCTGAACAGTGGACAGGAGAAATTAGAAAACTGTCCACCTAGCAATTTGAGAACGAGATCCTTTATTTAAATGTAAAGATAGAAGCAAATCTAAAATTTTTGCGCGATCAAACATTACGTCGGCATCAGTTCAAACTTGAAGAGATAATACGATGTTTCAAGCTTTACCAGAACCAGTTACTTTTGAAGAATTTCTAGAGTGGAAACCAGAAAATGGCAGATATGAATTATACAAAGGAGTAATAGTAGAAATGCAACCAACAGGAGAACATGAGCTAGTTAGAGCATTTTTGATTAGAGAACTCAATTTTGAGATTCGCAGGTTTAATCTAGCTTATACTATTCCTGGTCAAGTATTAGTCAAATCAGTTGATAGGAAATCTGGTTATATTCCAGATGTATTAGTATTGAATCTTCCTAACTTGGTCAATGAACCACTATGGAAAAGAGCATCAACAGTTACTCAAGCAGAATCGATTCCATTAGCCGTGGAAGTTGTAAGTACAAATTGGCGTGATGATTATTTCCTTAAATTTGGTGAGTACGAGGAAATTGGGATTCCAGAATATTGGATTGTTGACTATGCTGCTCTTGGTGGAAAGCGGTTTATTGGGAATCCTAAACAACCGACAATATCAGTTTATGCTTTAGTCGAAGGTGAATATCAAGTTACTCAATTTCGAGGAAATGACCGGATTCAATCACCTACTTTAAGAGAGCTAAATTTGACTGCTGAACAAGTTTTTCAAGCTGCTTTAGGACAGTATTGATTAAGACTAATACTTTCCAAGTCAACGAAAGCGATTTTGGTATTGGTATAAACTATCCTTCGCAATTTGTCCTTTGAATGACCCAAAAATTTTATAGTCTSTTTGTTGAGCATTATCTCGAAGGCTTGCTTTCAYCATTAGGTAGTGTAGAAGTTAGCGGCGTAATAACMGGTTCAGAAAGGCGGGGAATTGTTCTGTTTTTTCCGAAAGGGACAATTCAAACYGAAAGACACTCACTTGGATTACTTGCTAAAGTTGCTCAAAGTGATTGTTCAATARAAGTTTATTRTGAGCAAATTGGTGAAGCAGAAGTCCGAAGCTGCCTACATAAACTTTTAARTGTCTTTTCAACTTTGAACTGTCATGCATCGGCAGAAGGGAAAACTTTAGATGATAATGATTTACCTCGTTTATGGATTGTAGTGCCATCAGCTTCTCAAGATTTACTCAAAGGTTTTGGCGCACAATTAGAGCTAGAAAACTGGACTACTGGAATATACTTTCTGCCTAATGTTTTTAGAATTGCAATAGTAGCTATTAACCAACTACCAGTTACTTCAGAGACGCTATGGTTTAGGCTGTTGGGTCGGGGAAAAGTACAAATCCAAGCAGTAAGTGAACTAGTTGCCCTTCCACCAGAGAATCTTGTCCGCCGTAATGTTCTTGAAATGGTTTACAGGTGGCGTATCAGTGTAATGACACAAACAGATTTAACTGAAGATGACCAGGAGTTAATTATGAATTTAACAGAAGCTTACCAAGAAGCAAGAGCGCAAGCGGTACAGGAGGGAGTACAGCAAGGAGTACAGCAAGGAGTGCAACAAGAACGCCGTCAAGTTGTAGAAAACTTGTTAAAATTCCGGTTTGGTTCTGTGGATGAAGAACTTTCAAGAGTGGTCGAGAGTTTATTGCAGTTAACACCAGAAGAATTTACTCCCTTATGTCTTGAATTATCTCGTGAAGATTTGCTAGCAAGATTTAATTCACATCAATAATCTGTACAAAGCAAATAATTAGTAATAAAAAGCGCTTTTGTAGTAACAATAGCGCTATTTTATTGGCTCTACGCTTCATATATCACAACTAAACGGCTGCGCCAATGCGAAAGTGAAATGCTTTTGGTAAAAATAAATGACCCCTCAAGAAAATGCTGAATTACTATCTGCACTGATGCGTCAGGAAGAGTTATTAAAGCAGTTAGTCGCAGCAATCAATAAACCAAAACTGGGATTGCACTCTGATGCTGGCAGTTGCAAAATCTACTGCAATCGTCACAATGGTTCACTGTGGTATACCCTAAACAACAGTGAAGCGAGTGCGATTACCCAAACTGCCTTAACTGGATATCTGCGAGAACTCAAATTTGAGAAGTGTGAGCGCAGAGGTAAAGAAGTTTACAAGTTGCTGATTACTATTCTTGCAGACAGACCCTATATATTAGAAAGTGGTCATGATACTCACTTTGCTAAATCTGTATTGGCCGCGATCGCAACTCTTACTCCAGAAGAACTATATTCTCCGATTACACTACAGCCTACTCCAGGGACGACAGATGAAAGCGTCTTATTCTGTCGGGTATGGGTTGGGTCGGAATTAGTCATGGCATCCTACAACGAAGAAACGAACTGGCGTGAGGTCAGTAAACAAGCAATTGCTGTAACAAAAGCTGCTCTTGAGATGGCGTTTTAGTCCTAAAGATGAAGTAAGGCAGGATTTACCTGCCTTGTGCGTCACTAAAATCAGCTTCATTCATGAATCTAACATTGCACATCTGATTGACAAAGACATTACCAACTTATGTCTAAACTGTGACTGCAAAAGTTGTAAACAGGGCTTGAGAGACTGTAGCTATAAGTGACTCAAGCTTTGTCTACAGCTAATATGTGCTGTTCAACTATTCACAACTAATCACAGATGACTATTACAATCGTTCACCCCAACATCGAAAATCTGCAATCATTTTCTGACTTGTTTGACCTGGAAAAACTTTTGCAATCTGACGGAGTTCTACCGTGGCTTTTAGCAAATGGCTGGAACTACGACGATCAATCTTGTTTGATTGCAAATATTGTCGATGAGTCTACAAGCCTGGATCAAGTTTGGGAATCAGACGAGTTTGATTTTAAGGCTCTGTCAGATGAATCAAAGGAAAAATTRAATCAGATTATCCGTGAAAAACTCTCCAGTCAAACTGATTAAATCTGACTGGAGATAAAAATCGATTCCACAAAAGATTATCACACAGTCTACTTCAATAGTAATCAGATGGAATTAAATTTGATTAAAGTCTACGACTCAACGCTATTAAGCTCCTCAAAAGTTTACCAAATCAACGGTACATTTTCCCGATATTTGGGTGATGAAGGTAGTATACAACACCCACAATATCTATTTGTACCTCTGCCAAATCAAAGAAAAAAAGCCAGCTTTCGATTAAATCGAAACAAACTCATGACTCGCTGTTATGAAGTCGAAGGTATGGTCTATGAGAAGCCTGCGGTACAGGATAATTCACAGCAACTTCAGCTATTTTAAGCCATGTCCATACATAAACCACCAGTCATTAAAAGACATATTCGCCTGCAAAAAAGCTCTACAAAAGTAATCTATAGAGCTACTACAGACATTCGCATTCGCTCTCTTGAGAAATCACCACAAAGAAAGCTTCGCTTAATCGAAAGTGAAAAATAATGATTGAGGTCAATAATAATGGTACAAGTAATCGACAACACTATCGCTACAAATTTCCTAACTGATGCAGTAGTCGAGCGCCACAATTTCTCACAATTAAATAAAACCCGTATTCGCTTCCGTATTCAGTTGAAAAAAAGTACAAAATCGGCTGCTCCTAAATGGGCAGATGTACTACAAGCTGAAGTTTCTGAAATCGAATCAGACCTTGTGAAAGTTACTAATTCCGAAGTCGGATTACGCGGAATCAAGGTATTTAAAAAGCTCGATGAAGCTGCCGCACAACTTCGTCAAGAAATCGCCTCAGTTCAAGAGTGGATGTCTGCTGATACTGGTGACTGGGTTTGTCCAATTGATTTAGCTCCCCTGGTATGGAATCAGTTAATCAATATCAGAGATAATATCGCCCCTGGTTTACGCAATCAATTAAAAGCTGATTACGAAGCGGGACTTGTAGATTACCAAGAGCGGATTGATCAGTTTCTCTCACTTAACACCTGGGAATTAGCACAGGATAAGCAAGAATCTGTAAAAGCAAACTTGTTAAGAGCATTTCCGACTCTGACCGACCTTGAAGACTATTTGCAAGTGGTTATTGGTCGTCCGGTGATTATCCCTGCCCTCTCTGAGCAACTCAATCAGCAGCAAGCCGAGTGTCTAGACCAGATTACGCGATTTATCCAACAGTATGACCAAAATCTGGAGCAAAGGCTACGGGAATCTGCGATCGCTGGTGGTGAACAACTCGCCGCGCAACTCCTTGAAGAATTGAGCGACTGGGAGCCAGGACGTAAGCCAGTACAGTTCAAAAAAAAGATGGAAAAACACCTGATGAAAGTGCGGGTGTTACTGGCAAATGCCTCACCTGAAGCTGGCAGCAGTTTAGAACAGATGATGGCGCACTTAGATTCGATTGTCACCGACCCAGCGATTGAGTCGAAGAATCTTGGTTCTGATACGCGCAGTCAATTACAGCAAAAAATGCAAGAGATCCGCATCAAGTTGTTAGATGAACAACGCAATTTACAATCACTTGCGACTGACGATGTGGGCTTGTCGAAAGCTACTGTGATGTCGTTTAAGTTCCGGTAAAAAATAGTCTTGGGCGAGGGTGTATTCGCTCAAGACTAATGGATTTAATACGTAGTTTCCAGAATAACCCAAAAAGGATATCGCACCCGTACTATTTCTCAAACCAATTTGAAAGCCTTGGAGCCAAAAATGTCGCATTTCTCAACAGTTAAAACCAAGCTTGCTAACCGTGAATGTCTAGTACAAGCTTTACAAGACTTGAAACTGAATCCGCAAGTACATGAAACAGCACAATCACTAAAAGGATACTATGGTGGCTCTCAAGGACAAAGTGCTGAAATCATCGTATCTGGCCGCACCATAAAAGCCCGTGCAGACATCGGGTTCAAATGGAATCAGTCAAGCGGCGTGTACGACGTAATACACGACAGTTATGAAACAGTTCCGAAGCTGGGCAAAGACTTTTTCAGCAATAAACTAATGCTGGCTTATGGTAAGCATTTGGTTCGTGTCAAAGCTGCCGAGTTACAAGAAAAATTTGGTGAATGTGCGATCGCTGAATCAACCAACGGCACCGTGCAAACCCTACGGCTGACTTTTGCCGGACATCAAGAAGTTAAACAATTTGCACGGAGATAAATTATGGAACGTTCAATACTGATTCATTTCGACAATGCTACAGGTGAAGTTCGAGTGGAGGCTGAGGGGTTTGAGGGTTTGAGTTGTTTATCAGCTACGCAACCATTTGAAGAAGCACTTGGAGTTGTGGGCGATCGCACGTTTAAGGACGAAGCCCAAACCCAACAACTTCGGACAACTTCAACTCACTCTATTCGCTTACGGCAGTAAATCAGGGAAAAGGGGAACCGTGACGATTGGGTTCCCCCAAGAAATTTTATGTACCTACCTAAAGAGTATCCTTTCATCCACGTTTACACCCAGCAAAAACCACGCTTTTTCCGTGATCATCAAAGCGAATACCTCTATGGCTATGTATGCTGTTGAATGCCATAGTAACAGCGTAGTTTACCGCCGTAGGCATCGCCTACCAAGAGAACAACGGTACAGCAGAGGTTTTCGACGGCGATGCCGAAGTTTATGAGGTAGTCGTGAAAGTGGTCAACACTCATAACGAACTCTCTCCAGTTCCTTATCAAATATCAAAATCATGAACCTCTCAAATCTGCTCTCCACGCTCGATTCACAAATCCCCATTGCTGCGGTTGATGTCCTGTCTCCTGATGAAGCGACGATTATTCAGTGGCTGACTACAGAAACTAACAATAAGCTCTCATGTCCAGTGTTCTTCTGGAATCTGGGAGTATCAACCTTGGAGCAATGTTTAATCGCAGCAGATGGGGGATTGGTGTTTAAGCCAGTTGCAGAGTATAAAAAGCCTTCCCACGCTGATCCACTACTATTTGTATTCGACTACATTACTAACTTTAGTGGGAATGGTGTATTTATCCTCGGAGATATTCACTCCTTTATTGCTAAGAATTCACCCCAATTATCATGGGAGATTTTAAGCAAGGTAAAAAACCTTTACCACAGGTTAAAACCCACAGATAAACGCATTGTCTTGTTGGGTCAGAACATACAATTACACGAATCTCTAGTCAGATTGATTCCTTATTGTGAAGTTCCTTTACCTAGTATTGACCAAATACTACTTCATCTCAATTCTTATTTGCATGACCTACAACAGTCAGCTATTGAACAGGAATTGACTTTTACTGTTACGCTCGAAAATGCTGAATTAGAAACTCTTTCTCGTGCAGCGCTGGGTTTAACCTTAGAAGAAATTAGTGATTTTCTTCGGTTAACAGTCAAAGAAAACTTAACTAATCATGGTGTTATCGTTGACGCTGGTTTTATCCCCAAAGCCGTCGAGTACAAAACTCGGCTACTGTCTCAAATGGGTATTGAGTTGGGTAAACCAGCTACCATTCCTTTTGGCGGTTTGGATCTACTGCGCGAGTGGCTGATGAGGCGGCGGCGGCTGTTCACGCAAGAGGCGCGAAGTCTCTCGTTACCCCAACCAAAAGGTGTATTGCTGGCTGGCCCACCCGGAACAGGAAAATCTCATTGTGCCAAAAACATCGCTAGTATACTCAATTTACCGCTTCTACAACTAGACATTGCGTCCCTTCTAGGTTCACTTGTTGGCGAATCCGAAGGTAATGTTAAACGTGCTTTGAAAACAGCATCTGCGATCGCACCTTGTGTTTTGTTTATTGATGAGGTGGAAAAGGCGCTTTCTGGTATTGGCGATACAAGTGGCGTTTCTCAACGCATCTTGGGTACTTTGCTTACGTTCATGAGTGAGTGTACTGCTGGGGTGTTTATAGTTGCAACCTGCAATGACCCATCAGCACTACCAAGTGAATTCAAGAGGAAGGGAAGGTTTGACGAATCTTTCTTTGTTGATCTTCCTACAGAACCGGAGCGTGTACAGATTCTGGCGATTCATCTACAACGCTTTGGCATTCGCCTGGAATCGGAGTATTTGGAGGCGATCGCTGCCAACACCGCGAAATTTTCAGGGGCAGAACTGGAAACCCTTGCTTCGGAAGCTGCTTTGCTGGCATTCGATGAGGATAGACCGCAGCAGGTAACGCTTGCTGACCTCGAAGCTTGCCGTCAAACCATTACCCCACTTGCAATTCAGGATGCGGCGGCGGTTGAACGAATGCAGGGTTGGGCATCCACCGCACGACGGGCTAGTAGTCCTGTGGTTGCAGCAAAAACTCAATCTTTGCGTGCTGCTAAGTTTCGGAATCTGAACTGATGAGAAAGCGATTGTCTCCTGATCTATGGGGCGATCGCTCTTTTAGGTTTGTAGCGATCGCGTTCGGTATATCTATCTCGGATGGGGCAATGCCCGTCAAGTCGTGAGTTGACAGGGTAAAAATATGGAAATCTATTTAGTCTTTGTTGATGCTATCCAGAACAGCAATAAGTTCTGGGCGGCTATTGTCGAAGATGGTAACTTAACAGTGCAGTGGGGCAGAGTCGGCTATCAAGCACAGACTAAAGTCCACACATTAGACATCTCCAAAATAGTAACGTTCTATGGGAAGAGAACATTAGAGAGCTTTTTGGACACAGAAACATGAGCGAGATTTTGAATTATAGCCACGTTTTTTGTCGGATTATTAACAACAAACATCTCAAACTCCTATTCTCTCGTCGAAACTAGCTGATTGCTCTCACTGGCGATCGTACCCTATAAGTTAGTCACAGAGATACTTGGGCAGTTTTCGGAGATGTCTATTCGGCAGAGGGGAAAGACTTACTGCAACTTTCCCTGAGTCTAGGCGATGTTTAATAATTTAAACTAGGCAATAGTCATATTGACTCGCACGATCATATCGTTGAAGTCTTTGTCACCACCACTTGCTAAATCCTCAAAGCCAAAAATGTTATTCCCTAACAAGCGTATGTGATCTACTTTATCAGTGTTAGCTCCCAAGAATGGGAAGTAAACTGCTGGATTGTTATTTGGATTGCTATCAAGTAAAGCATCAGGTATACCATTAGCAATAATAAATGGTGCAAAGATAGAACCTGACTGGAAAGTTCCTGTGTAACTTGCAGTACCTTGATTATTAACTGTCAAGTCAATGCCTGCAACCCGCCCACGAACTGCGGCTTCAGTATAACCAGCCTGTCCAGTGAGAATATCTGCTTTGCCATCTGAGTTGGTGTCAATGCCACCATTCTCATCAGCTACTTGATAAAAGCCGATGAAATTCTTGAAAGCTGCTTCTCTGTTGACCACAAAATCAGCTTTTACCTGACTTGTGACACCGCGCAAATCAATCACTTCTCCTTGGGGGTTTCCTTGCAGATTTGTACCCAGAGGTAATGGATCATTTGTGGACTGAATTTTTACCACCAGATTATTGAAGTCAGCAGCGTTATTACCAGAGCCATCTTTCCACGCAAGGGAAAAGTCATCATTTCCCAAGTCTGTGATCTTTTGGCTTAAAGGATTAGAAAATAGTATGTCTGTGAGTGGAGTAACTCCATTCCGTACAGCATCAGTTGTGCTATTTTTCACCAAATAAAATCTCAAGTTATCATCGGAGTTAAATTCCAACAGATGTGTCAAATTATTGCTATTAAACCCATTGGGAAGATTGGCAATAGCAGAGAAAATTACCTTAGCTCGGTCTAAAGCTGCTTGGGCATAACCTGCTGCGCCTGGAGCAATACCATTAATGTTACCTTGAGCATCGTCAACGGTAAACACTCCTAGTTCATTTACAAGATTAGAGCTTTGTCCGGTGAGAGTAACTTGAAGTTTTGATTTGCTACTGCTATTAGAGATTTTAAAGATATCATCCGCAATTTTTGAAAGCTTAAAGGTAGGTGTGCCATTATTGGGTTCGACAGCTAATGCAAAGGTGTCAGTGGCACTTACACCATTATTATCTTTAGCTTGTACCTCAATTGTCAGATTGACAGCATCGGCGTTAGTTGGTGTACCGCTAAATGTGCGCGTCGCCGCATCAAATTTCAGCCAGCTAGGTATATTACTACCATCTTCTAGAGTTGCTGAGTAACTCAGACTATCATCGGCATCGGCATCATTAAAGGTATTAGCATCAAAAGTAAAACTGAAAGCTGTATCTTGTTTGGCGATTTGATCAGCGATCGCATTTTCTAAGGTAGGTGTATTATCATTTGCACCAGTCAGGTTAATGGTGACGTTACCGGGATTGCTGGTTGCAGAACCATCACTGACGGTAACTTTTAGGTCAAACTTTGGCTGAGTTTCAAAGTCTAAATCACCACTATCATTAACTGTGATTTGTCCTGTAGTGGAGTTAATCGCAAAAGCGAATTTCCCATCTTTATTGACATCAGTGTTACCGCTTGCAATTGTCCAGTTAGATAGAGGACTACTTTCAACATCGCTACCTGCGATCGTGCCTAATACTGTACCGTTAGCACTATTCTCTAGGATACTGAAGGTAGTTGGAGTGACTACGGGTGCGTCGTTTACTGCCGCTAGGTTAAAGGAATTAGTTGCGGCTGTTATGCCACCATTGCCATCGGTGACGTTGTAGCTAAGGTTAACTGTACCGTTGTAGTTGCTTGCGGGGTTAAAGGTGTAAGTTCCGTTGCTATTGTCGGTAACATTGCCATTGTTAGCAGTTAATTCAGAAACGGAAAGGGTATCACCGTCAACATCGGTGAAGCCTTGTAATAAGTCACTATTATTGATGGTGTAAGCGGTATCTTCTGTACCATCGCTGAGGGTGGCGGCTGTTCCTGTTAATGTGGGTGCGTAGTTGGAAGGACCTACGCCGTAGATATTATCGTTATTAGTGGGTGTCTCCTGATCATTTGCCGCAAGGTTGTCACTGAAAGTAGACGAACCTACAAAAGTAACGGTAGGAAGCGCAGTAGGCATTCCCTGGTTATTGTTGTTGGAATTAGTGGTGGACTGCATGATAAAAATAGCCCCACCCAAGCCTTGACCTGGGTTATCCCCCGTCCCACCTGTGGCCGTGTTTTTATTAAAGGTGGTGTTGTTGAGAGTTAAAGAGCCACTGCGGATAAAGATGCCACCGCCCAATCCAGCGCCGCCGCCGCCGAAGCCGCTGCCGCCGCTGCCGCCGCTGCCGAAGCCGCCGCCGCCGCCGCCGCCGCCGCCCTGTCCACCACCGCCGCCGCCGAAGCCGCCGTCGCCGCCGTAGTAGCCCTCGCCGCCGCCGCCGCCGAAGCCGCCGTCGCCACCGTAGCTGCCGCCGCCGCCGCCGCCGCCGCCACCGAGGCCGCCGCCCTCGCCGCCGCCATTGAAGCCGTCGCCGCGGCCGCCGCCGCCACCGAAGCCGCCGTCGCCACCGGCCCTCGTACCGCCGGTACTACCGGGGCTGTTTTCTACAGTACCGCTATAGCCGCCGCTGCCGCCATACTTACCGTTACCGCTATAGCCGCCATTGCGGCTACTGTTGCTATCTGCAAACAGTCCGCCGCCGCCGCTGCCGCCGCCTCCGCCTATACCCCCGCCGCCGTTACCCAGTTCACTGACACTACTACTACCGCCTTGTGCTTTGTTATTACTAAAAGCGACATTGCTTAAGGACACATTGCCATCATAGATAAACAAGCCGCCGCCCAGTCCACCACCGCCGCCGCCTTTTCCACTATCTCCGCCTTTAGCCCGTCCATTGGTAATCGTCAGGTTAGATATATTGACGGTTCCCGACAGGATGAATAGGGAGCGCACGTCGCCGTTATCGTTGGTCTTGTTGTCATTGGCATCGCCACTAAGGCTGTGGTTGTTGCCCACAATGCTTATGTTGCTGTTCACCAGGGTTTTTACTACCCCAGTGACGCGGACATCGTTATTGAGGGTAATGGTGTCATCCCCTGCCAGTTGGTTAGCTTGGAGAATTGCATAACTGAGGGTGCCTTGAGTTGAGCCAGTGCCGTCATCGGTGGCTAGGTTAACAATGAAGTCTGCCAATTGATTTTTTTCCTTTGTTTAGTTGAGTTATTTGTAGCTAACGCTTCCCGATCACAAAACGTAATTGCGTTAGCGACATAGGAGCGTCATTGCGAATTGTTTAATAGCTCACCGCTTCTAACGGCTGGGCGACAATCACATTCGCCAAACTATTGCTAGGATTCTTCCAAAAAGACAACCCATCATACTGAGTAAATAAATCCGGTGGTAAAATCGTGAGTCGCGGTTGAAATTCAACTTTCGGACGCACTTGATGTAGTCCTTTGGTATTCAAGCGATTATCAAATTCCGAAGCTTCATACTCCACATGGGCAAAATCATGCTCAAAGGGTTCCTCTTCTAAAAATTGATAAATCAGCGATGTAGTTTTATCAGGTGCTTGGGTTAATAAGTCATAGTCCACCAAAAGCAAAGAGGCGCTGTGTTCGCTATAAAATGCTTCTTTGAGGGCGTTATAAGCAAACCCCACTAACCGTCCCCCTTGACTCAAGGCTTCGGTGCGGGTGTAAACTGTGGAGCGTTCACCAGCATTATTAAACATCCGCGACACATCAAAAGCGTTTTTTCTAATCAGCCGTTCGATGCTATCCATAATCCAAGCAACATTCCGCACGCAGCAAATCACCTTTGAGCCAGGAAATAGCTCTTGAATTAAGGACAATTTGCTACACCACAGCCGATTAGTATCGAATAGGACTTCTTTTTCGGCTTCGGGTTGGTAATATGTGGAAAAAATAGTTAAGGTTAATGCCCGTTTTTGCTCTGGGGTGATAAAGACTGAAAACTCATTGTCTTCACTCATCGCTTCTAGGATTCGGTTCACCAGACTACCGACGGGGCTAGTCATGCTCGCGTGAAATCGGGGATTTTGCCGCAGTAAGGCTCCGAGTAAAGTGGAACCGGAACGAGGTAAGCCGGAGATAAAGTGGATTTTTTGTGACATATTTTTAATTCCAGAATCCAATTGCCGCCCAGATTAACATTTCCAGTTAAAGTGACAGAAGCAGCAATATTTGCCTCCGATCATTAACAGTCGCATCAATAAAAAGCAGTTGAGTCGGTTTGTAATTTATGGTGTAGAAAATTTTTGATTTACTGATTAAATGTTTCTGACTATTTGCTATTTAAAAGCAGACATAAATAGTGTCCTGATTTTTTGTAAAACAAGGACAAAGATTATAGAATTGCTACTGTTACAGCGCTTCCGGCTATTATGCAATACAGTTTTTCTCCTTGCCCTCTCCTATCAAAGCTTTTAGATTTGAGGATATACCTCATAGCTGCCGTAAGTGCTGTATGCAACAATGAAAATCTTTAACTAAAGAAACCTTAAAGCGTTAGTTTATGTAGCATTAGCCTACAACTAACAAGTTATTGGGAGTTCTTTTAAAAGGCATTCTTTTGTGATGCTTGTAATTCTAGGGAAATATTTTTATTTTTACTCCAGTAGAAGTACTTAATAAATGGCGTTTCTGATATATTCTGAGTCGAATGGCACTAAGAAAAGCTATAAACCTTGCTGCGTAAGCATTACAAGTATTAATGCGTTAATAGCAGTGGGCGCTTGGCTGCGATCGCTATTTTTTGTAGAGGCTATGAAATGGAAGCGATAACGGTGGAGGGTTGCCTAAAAAGTTTTTGAAGGTAGAAAAAACTTACTCGTCTGTGAAATACTTTTTTTGAGACGCCTAAAAGTTGTCCAAAAGGTTTGATAGAAGAAAGGCAGGAGGCAGAGGGCAGAGGGCAGTCCCAATGAAAAAATTTCATCACCATGAATGAAAATGTGATGTGAGACGGATCTATATATAGGATTACTATTTGATTTTTGAACGAAATTAGGTATTGTAGAGTGTGTTAGAACGGAGTTCGTAACGCACTATGAACACGGGTTTGATGCGTTACGCTGTCGCTAACACATCCTACGTATCTTTTCAGAAATCAAACCGGATTCCTATAGATACTCATCGAAGGAGTATTTTCAAGTCAGAAGGAAGAAAAGGTACAAACCTCGCCCCTTGTTGGCGAAAAAGTAGGAATATTCTTTTCGATGTTTGGGTATTAATTTCAGGTTGGATAAAATCCTTGCGGGGCTACAAAAAGGGCTAGGATGCAGATAGAATAAGCCTCATAGCCCTCTCTCCTTGCTTGTAGTACTTACGCTTATTAGGACTTAATCTCAATAATTCAGTGACTAACTCATAAGAATTTTCCATGAAATTGATCCAATTGTCGCCATAAAGACCAATATAAAAACTACTATGTCGTCGAGTAATTCGTTTAGATTCTTTAATTCGTCCAACATATTTTTGAACACCCATGCGTTTAATTTTTTGACCAGATATAGTTGCAGATGTATAGGCAAGTGAGATTAATAATATTAGGGAAATTAGTCTTTGACCTGATACATTAGTATCTTCCAAGTTATAACCACCGCTCTTAAAATCTCTAAACATCTCTTCAATATCAAAACGTTGTTTATAAGCTCTAATAACTGAATCTAAATCATCTAAGTTGGTAAGGATAAACCAGCCCTCCTCCGGCGCAACTCCCAAACGTTTACGCTTCCATTTGGCAGCAAGATTAAAACTAACAAAACCAAGGGATTTTGTATATTTAATGCCTTGGTAAAAGAAGGGCATACCAGGCGCTAAACCTAAATCTCTTAATTGCAGCCAAATTTCCGGTTCTATTTCTATAAACGCATCTTTTTTTAAGCGTAAACAGAAATATACTTTCTGCTCTGTCAGCCAATTAGCCAGCTTTATCGAGCAAAATTCACGGTCTCCTAACACAACAGTTTTATAATTATTAAAAAGCGGCAATGCTTTTTTGAATACTGCTTCTTGTTCATCAAAATTGCTTGACCCCAATTTGTCTAATAGCTTAAAGTATATTGGGATAGACCTTTTATCCCAAACCACACTAATCATTAATAGATTAATACACCCCCAATTAGTCCGGTCAATTACTAAATAAATAGCTTCATTTAAGGGAAAATATATCTCTAACCAGCTTTTAATAATTGGGAACCAAATTTCTTCAATATTTATGTAATTTAAAGACAAAAATCTTTGAACTTTCTTTCTTCTACTTTCAAAAAATATGGGGATAGGTAAAGCAGTAGCCAGTGCCTCAATGCTAACAGTTTTAATAGATTGTAATAAATTTATCAGGATTTTTAGTAATAAATATTCTGCACGTCCCAATTCTCGCTTGAGGTTTGTCTCGTAGAATTCTGGTAACATTATCATTAAATAGAGCTTATTGCGAATAAATGCTCTTTTTCTTTTAGCACAAATTGCTGCACTCTTTGTAGTACAAGTATTCTAGACCATTTTGTCTCCCCTCAAGGATAAAATCACTGGTAATTAAGCAGCCTAAATCCACAATCTTCTCAATAAAATCACTTGGTGGTAAAATCCCCGACTTGTTTAAGAAGTCGAGGATCTAAAGCGTTTTGCAACTCAACCAAGCGCAGCAGTAGTCAAATTAACTTTGATAATCAGATCATTGAAATCCTTGTCGCCAGCATTAGCTAAATCCTCAAAGCCAAAAGTATTACTAGCTAACAAGCGAATGTGATCCGTATGATCAGAATTAGCACCCAAGAACGTGAAATAAACCGCCGGGTCATTACTAGAATTGTTATCTAAAAGCGCATCAGGAGTAGCATTGACAATAATAAAGGGAGCAAAAATCGTACCAGGTTGGAAAGTACCAGTAAAACTAGCAGAACCTTGATTACTCACACTCAAATCAATACCAGCAACCCGACTACTCACAGCAGCTTGAATATAACCAGCCTGTCCCGTGAGAACATCAGCATTCCCATCGCCATTGGTATCAATTCCTCCATTTTCATCAGTCACCTGATAAAAGCCGACGTAATTGTTATAAGACGCCTCTCTGTAAATATTAAATTCCGCTTCAACTGATTGTTCGACATCTCGTAAATCAATTACTTCTCCTTGGAATTGACCTTGGAGATTTGTACCCAAAGGTAAAGCTTGATCTGTCTGGTTAATTTTCACCACCAGATCATTAAACTCTGTAGAACTCTTACCAGAAGCATTCTTCCAGCCTAAAGAGAAACTATTATCACCCAAGTCGGTAATTTTTTGGGTTGAGATACTAGAAAACAGTAATTTGCCGATGGAATTTGGATCGTTGCGTACAGAATCGAGGGTACCGTCTTGGACTAATAAGAATCTGAAATTCTGACCAGAATCCAATTGCAGCAGAGTGCTGAGATTATTAGTATCAAAACCATTGGGGTTATTAGCGATCGCAGATAAAATTACCTCTGAGCGAAGTATTGCAGCTTGGGCATAACCTTCACCACCAGGAGCAATACCGTTAATCGTACCTTGAGGATCATCAACAGTAAATAAACCCAGTTCATTCACTACCGGAGAATTGTGTCCAGTGAGTTGAACTTCTAGTGTTGTCTTGGCATCCTGACCTGTGATATTGAAGACATCATCATTAGGGTTACTGAGACGGCTAGGTATTTCGTCATTAACATTAATAGTCAACTCCTTCTCAAAGTTGAGACTAGCATTATCAGTAGTGCGGACGCGGATTTTGTAACTAGACTTAGTTTGAAAGTCTGGAGAATTGTTGATTTTGAGGGTATTGCCATCAATAGTGAAGGCATTATTATCAGTATCGTCAATTCCAGAAACTAAGCTGTATGCGAAAATATCGTTTTGATCTGGGTCGGTGCTGTTGAATGTGCCGATGACGGTGTTGGCTGCGGCTTCATCGTTGACGGTGTTGGCACTCAACTCCAAATCTGTGGGTGCATCATTAACAGCGCTGATACTAGTGCTAATCGTTGCTGTATCTGCCGAGATGGATGTAGAGTTGCCGTTTTCTGTAGTGTCGATAGTGACGGGATTGTTTTCTGTAAAGCCACCACTGTAAGTATTGTCTAAGGCGTGGACGCTGAGGCTGTCGGGAGTGCCGTTATAGTTGGCAACGGGAAGGAAGCGTAACTTAGTGTTTGCGGACAACGCTAAGGCTATCTCATCAGCTACAGTACCGATGTCATTCCAGTTGTCGCCGTCAATGGAGTATTGTCGCCGTCAATGGAGTATTG
>LXQE01000171.1 GCA_003326195.1 Nostoc punctiforme NIES-2108 | reverse complement strand
CAAATGGATCAAGCATCTGCACATCAAGCTTTAGCGCTGTCTTGGCCTGAAAATCTCATCCCGATCTTTCAACCTGCTCATAGCCCTCAGCTTAATCCAATTGAGCGATTATGGCAGTTTATTAAACGCCAGTTCAAAGGGGAAAGCTTCTCTAATCTACAAGAACTGCGCCAACGGATTGAACACGAGCTAGCTCAAATATCCTCTCTCGTAATCTCCTCTTTGACAAGTTATGATTTTATCCTCGAAGCTCTCTTTCATGAAGCTTTATTCTATGCATCTTCATAGAGAATTGGTATAAGTACCCACGCAACAGACTTTCACCTCTAACAAACTACAAATTAGCTTGTGACACATCCGTAAAAGGGCCAGTTCTATAAAAATTTATTTTTACTTTTTGAAGAGTAATGAGGATTTGGCAAAGATTCAGTAATCTTACTGTTGCCAATAAAGAATTGTCATAGAATTAGAGACATTTAAAAGCAGATACTTTATACTAATGAATCGTTTTCCTCAAAAAACAACGAATTCTCAAGAGAGCATTTCACAACAAACTCAGTTGAGTCACATGTGTGGTTCCAAACGGCTATTTCGCGATCGCTATGAAATACTGCAAATTTTGGGTAGAGGTGGTTTTGGTGTGACATTTTTAGCCAAAAATGCCGTATTACCTGGGAATCCACTGTGTGTGATTAAACAGCTTTGTCCAAAAGTGACTAGTCCCCAAAGTTGGCAAAGGGCATGTATGCGCTTTGAAAAAGAAGCAAGAACTTTAGGACAACTCGGTAGTCATTCGCAAATTCCCATGCTATTAGACTACTTTCAGGCGAATGGAGAGTTCTTTTTAATTCAAGAATATGTGCCGGGTTTGACTTTGGCGCGAGAAGTACGGCAAACTGGGCCCAAAAGTGAAGCCTCAGTTAAGCAGTTCTTACAGGAATTATTACCTGTATTACAGTATCTTCATAAACATCATGTAATTCATCGGGATATTAAGCCTCAGAATTTATTACGGTGTGAATATGATGGGCGCATAGTGCTGATTGATTTTGGTGCGGTGAAAGAGAAATTAGTTGATGCTTATGAAAACTCAATCAATCAAGCTGTAAATACCAACTTTATCGGGACTAGGGGATTTGCACCACCAGAACAGTTTTCTCTACGTCCAGTTTATGCCAGTGATATTTATGCACTGGGTGTAACTTGTATTTATATGTTGACTGCTAAAAGTCCTTTAGAATTGGACTACGACGCAAATAGTGGTGAAATATCTTGGCAAAAACAGGTAAATATCAGCAACAGTTTCGCCCAGATTTTAGGAAAAATGGTGAAAATCACCTTAGAGGATCGGTTTAAGAATGCCGATGAAGTGGTGAAAGCTTTAAGTAGTGAAACTTATTTGCCTACTTTGGCTAACTGTCTAACTACCCAAAAATTAAATAATAAAAGTATTACACAAAACAAAATTACACAACATGAAATTACACAACACGAAAATTATGATGTATACATGCCACCTGTAGCCAGAACTGCTAGTTCCATTCGGAAATGGAGAGCAAGATTCAAGGAAACAAGATAACATACAACAGAATTCAGAATTCAGAATGGGCTACGCCCCGCTGCGCTAAGAGGATTAAAACACGCTTTATACCTGGGTAACAGGTTTAGCTTGTGTATCGCACCAACTTGAATGCAGCCTTTTTTAGCTAAAGTATCAAATGAATAATTAATTATGGGCAATTTAAAATAGTTAAAACAAATTTAGTACGCATTTTAACTATATTTGATAGTCAGTAATGATTCATTAATCAGGGTTTATGTTAAATACTTAGTCAGTTATCGCTTGCCAAGATACAAGCAAAATTACTAGGTTTAAAAGTTTCAAAAAATATTTTTATTCAGATTATTATATAATCGATAGAATAATTAATCTTATGGCTCTCGTAGTTTTCCACAGATGAGGAAGACTGACTACTATTTACAAAAGCTAACTATATAAGTAATTCCCCAATCCCCAGAACAGGGTTTATCTACCACAAGTAAGCGAGAGTCAATTATTTTAAGGGAAAGTTCGGGGCAAACTTAGCCTAAGTTGTCATGCAGTCGCGCCTGTCAGATCATGATCTGCTGCTTAAATCCCGATTGCTCAAATCCCCTGAATCCTAATGGAAAGAAGTTTTGCCAAAGTTGTAGCACCCCGCTGGTGTCACTTTTAAGAAATCGCTTTCGTGTCATCCGAGTCCTTTCAGATGAGGGGGGATTTGGCAGAACCTATCTATCAGAAGACGTAGATAAACTCTATGAACGCTGTGTTATCAAGCAATTAGCTCCAAAATTCCAAGGAACTTGGTCGCAAAAAAAGGCGATGGAGTTATTTGCCCAAGAAGCGCAGCGACTACAAGACCTTGGGGAACATCCTCAAATTCCGACTTTGATAGCTTACTTTGAGCAAGACGGCTGCCTATATTTGGTGCAGCAGTTTATCAATGGAGATAATTTGTTAAAGGAGTTGCAACAGCGCAAGGCTTATAACGCGAGAGACATTCAATCTATTTTGCTAGATTTACTACCCATTCTAAAATTTATCCACGATCGCAAAGTTATTCATCGAGACATCAAGCCAGAAAATATTATCCGCAATAAAAATGATGGACGATTAAGCCTGATTGATTTTGGCTCCTCAAAACAATTTACCGCCAAAGTTCAGCAGAAATCTGGCACATCCATTGGTTCACATGGTTATTCTCCTCTAGAACAAATTAGAGATGGAAAAGCTTTCCCCGCGAGCGACTTGTTCGGTGTGGGGGCTACCTGCTTTCATCTGCTAACGGGAAATTCGCCGTTTCAGTTGTGGATGGAATCTGGGTACGCCTGGGTAAGTAATTGGCGGGAATATTTGCGGAGTCCATTAAATCCTGAGTTGGATTTTGTCATCGACAAGCTTTTAAAAAAAGATATCCAGGAACGTTACCAGTCAGCCGAAGAAGTCCTGAGAGACTTGACTCCCAAACAACTCCTCGCCCTACCACCTGCGGGTAAGTCATCTGGGAAATTACTACCAACTAAAGCACCAGTTTTACCAAAAAGTTATCCCTTACTGAGAATTTTAATCTTGGTAAGTGCTTTTATTCTGTTATTTGGATTCAGCGAATCTTGGTATAAAAATTTTCGCCGGATTCAAACCAGTTTGGTCTCTAGGTTGATTCAACACAATAGTCCTGGTAAAAATGACGCGATTTTGAGTCAGATTAGCTTGGGTAAGGTTTCCTTGGATAACACCCTCCAAGGACACGAAAACTCAGTTTTATCTGTCGCCATCAGCCCCGATGGTAAAACCATAGCCAGCAGTGGCGACGATCGCACAATCAAACTTTGGAATCTCGCAACCGGAAAACTAATCGCTTCACTCAACGGGCATTTTCAGCAGGTGAATGTCGTAGTAATTAGTCCAGATGGCAAACTTCTAGTTAGTGCCAGTGATGACAACACCATTAAAATCTGGAATCTGGCAACACGCAAACAAATTCGCACTCTTATAGGGCATTCTGACTCAGTTCATGCCCTAGCCATCAGTGCTGATAGCGAGACTCTAGTTACTGGCAGTGATGACAACACAATAAAAATCTGGGATTTGGCAACAGGAGAGCAAATTCGGACACTAGCAGGGCATACATTCTGGGTGCGATCAGTGGCTATCAGTCCTAATGGTGTGATTCTGGCCAGTGGCAGTTTTGACAAAACGATCAAAATCTGGAATCTAGCAAAAGGATATCCAATCCGCACACTAGAAGGAAATTCTCAAACAGTGACAACTGTAGCTATTAGCCCAAATGGTAAAACTTTAGCCACTGCTAGCCGCGATCGCACCATCAAACTTTGGAATTTAGCTACCGGAAGAGAACTTCGCACCCTAGCGGGACATGGCAACACTGTCACATCCGTAGCCTTCAGTGCCGATGGTAAAATTGTTGCTAGTGGTAGCCGCGATCGCACTATCAAACTGTGGAATACAGCAACAGGAGAAGAAATTCTCACATTGGCGGGGCACACCAACACCGTCACATCTGTTACCTTCACTCCTGATGGCAAAAGCCTTGTTAGCGGTAGTGAAGATAACACGATTAAGATTTGGCGGTTGTCTCAGTGAGTGGGGATTAGGGATTGAGGATGAAGGAGAGTTAGAATCTCGTTCATCCACCCTTGAACTGGATGAATCCACCTTTTAATCTCAAACCATTCCCCAGTCTCCAGCCCACGATCTCCAATTGCGATAAACTGTCTCAAATTGGGAGGGGTAAAAATGAGCAGCATCACCAACCATCGCCGCGATCGCAGGTTTGGGATTAAAATAACGAAGCTGTTTTCAGGTTGGCAGCAAATATTTGGAGAAGCACGCACCTGGATGAGTGCTTATGCCCCAATACGGTTCGGTTAAAGGCGAAAGGGGAAAGGGAAAAGGTTTTAAATATATTCTTTACCCCTTACCGCTTAACCTTTTCCCAGAATACGAGAAAAGTAAAGAGTGCTTATCTAAACCATATTGATTTAGAAATAACCTCTAAAACTAACGAGGCTATCAGGAACTGCTAACCAAGCTATACTGTTTAGTTGATTTCTGCAACGAGTTAGTTCTGATTGCGCGGAACATTCCGAATCGGCACAGACCCGCGCTGAATGCTAGCCGCATCAGTAGGAGAGTAGGTACTTCTCGCAGAGATTTAATGAAACCAGATAGACCAAAACGCACCAATCCCTCTGGTCGAGTCACTCCTTGCCAGATGGAATCTAGCCAAGAAGGAAGTGTTTGTTCCGTCCAGTCTGTCGTTATTACTTCCCCCTCAACTAATCCCGTTGCTGCCAAAAGCTCGGAAAAGCCTTCAATACTGGAAAAAGCCGGATGCGACCACTGATCTAATAGTTGCCGCATTACCCGTTTCTCCCAAAAATTGAGCGGTTTTTGGCGATCGTCTCTCTGATTCCAATCGGCTAAAACCATCACTCCACCGGGTTTTAGCACCCGTATCAACTCTCTGGCAAAAATGGCTTTATCTGGCATGTGTGGCCCAGCTTCAATCGACCAAACTACATCAAAACTAGCATCTGGGAAAGAAAGTGCCATCGCATCATCCACAAGAAACCGCACATTAAGTTCCTCTTGGGTTAACTGCTGGGCGCGTTGGACTTGTTGGGGACTAATGGTAATACCTGTGACTGCAAAACCGTAATCTCGTGCCAAGATGCGACTGCTACCTCCAATTCCACAGCCAACATCTAAGAGAGTCGTGCCAGGGGGTAATTTATCTAAACCACCCCAACGTACCATTTCATGCACAAAGTCAGATTTAGCAGTCAGAAAATCCTTTCGTTGTGGTGGCGAACCATAATGACCTAAGTGGATATGTTCACCCCAGTAGAATTCCAAAATACCGTCTTCAGTCCATTCGTCATAGGAATTGGCTACAGAGTTAGATGATTGATAAGGCCTAGCAGTAATTAGATACAACGCTAGCAAGAGCGTCATTAGTGCCAGCAAAACTCCTAACGTCGAAAAAAACCAACTCATGGAAATAAAACCTTAATGTTTTCTAACAAGTTTATCCAATTGTTAGACTGCAAGCTGTCCAATTTTCTCACCGAAGTAGGGGCGCAAGGCCTTGCGCCCCTACCGCGTGGTCTATTTACCTGAAAATAGCTCATCAGTGGAATATCAAAACTGGATGAATGTTTACCAACGAGTCTTAGGGATATCTAATGCAGGTTTGCTAGGCGAAATATATTTCGTATAGAGAACGTCAAAACTCTTTTTTTCTCTCTCTGCGCCCTCTGTGTCTCTGCGGTTAAATAAATAATTAACCGCAGAGGCGCAGAGAACACAGAGAGAAGAGAAGAATTCATTTTGTAAAAACAGAATTTGAACCATGAATAAAGCAGAAATAACCATAATTGTTTCGCAGCGTGAGCGATTCAGTTCTCACCTGTGGGCAAAATCCCCTGTGGCTGGAGAAAATAGCGATCGCTCTTGAAAGAAAATTAAATTACTATATTAGCGATCGCTTGACTCAAAAATGCACTACCTTTGTAGTTTCTCATAATCTTAGAGCCGTTAAACAAGCCGATTTAATTCTCTACATCGAAGACGGACAGATTTTAGCGCAAGGTACGCATCAAGAATTACTGCACTTAAGTGGACGTTACAGCGCAATATATGCCTTGAAATCTGCGGTAAATTCCCAAGAGGATCGTCATGTAGAGACGCGATTTATCGCGTCTTTAAAGACCAATTATCTACACCAATAACCCTTAAATGAACTTTGTACAATGGCATCGAGACTATTACGGTAAATAAAAAAACATTCCGGGCTATATCCTACTCATAGCAATAGTCTCGATACCAGAATCGGTAATTACTTCAGAAAATAGTCAATCTATATTTACCGCGTTCCTGTGGATTTTTGGAAGTAATAACTATATAGTATGTATCATCTTCAGGCAACCTAGCTCGGTCAATTAAAGCACTGTAGACACCACTTTTGTCTTTGTCTTTATCAATCGCGATCGTTTGTCCTTTAGAATTTAGCAAAGCTACATAAGGAGAAAACTCTTCATCAACACTATCAACACGAATACTTATCAGCTGATTTTTTTTACCTTGAAAATTAGAAACATTGTAAGCGCCTCCATTTTGTTTCAGGGTTGAGCTTTTGGCAGTTAGTTGGTCTGATTCATCTAAAGTATAGCTAGCTCTATCATTCCTCAGAGCCAAGCTATAGCGGCCTGTATCTCCAGGATCTTGACTAGTAACAGCAATCTTGTAAATGCCATTCTTAGGCAGTCGCGCAAAAATAAATGCATCATCGCCACCACTGCTTTTATCCAAAGCGCCTTTTTTGACAATAATATTGTTATCAGGATCGTGCAGAAACAACAAGGGTTTTAAACTCAAGTTATTGGATCTACGTGTATCATTACTGCCAATCAGTCTAATTTGAACTAATTGATTTTCTCTGCCCTCAAACTCATAAAAATGAAAATATCTACCTCCAGATTGAAAATCATTCTTACTTAAAATCCCTAATGCAACATCTACAAAGTTAATCTCTTTGTAAGTTGGTGTTGCAGGTGAAGAAATCGCTGAATTATCGAGATTTTGGTTCCCAGTTGTAGCTACATTAGAACTTGGCTTGCGAACTCTCCCGGAGCCACCATTAGAACGATTGGCGTTTGAATTTGCAGTTCTAGTTCCAGAGGATCTAGATCCACCACCACCATTGGAACGATTAGAATTGGAGTTATAAGTCCTACGTCTAGACGATCTAGGAGTAGAGCTATTATCTGAAACGCTGGAAGCTCGCTGAGAATTTTCTGTATTAGACGATACGCGAGGAGTTTGCTGTACTGGTGACTCAATAGATATCTTCCGTCTTGGAGATATTGATGCCTGAGAAGGAGGAATTTGCTCAATTCCTTTTTTTACTGCTTCTGGTTGTCTCTCATCTGGTGATTTAGCAATTATGAAGTCTTGAGAACTTTGAGATTTCACCAAAGCACTTATAGGCAGCACATTACTTGTGATTAACAAACTACTACTCACGCAACCAATTAAAACATGACTGAATTTGCGACGATAGTTTTTGTTGTCTAATAGCATAAATTACGCTTCTAATTTTGCTGATAATTTTGTCTATTATTGAAAGACAAAATTAATACTAGTTGCTGTTTTAACCACAGCAGTTATTTAAATTGAAAGAGGAATTTAGCGTATGTACCTTAGCGGCTTGCGAAAGGCATCGCCTGTAATCAAATGAATTCGTATATCCTACATACCCAAATGTTTGCCACAATCAAATCGGAAAAATTATATTTTCAATTTAGACTACTAAAGGAAATCTCAATTTCGTAAGTATATACTGAGCTACAAACTTAGATTGCTGCTTTTCGGATTTTTGCCCAGATATTTTTGAAAACCTGACTAAATGGCTCACACAGATGTAATACACAAGCAAACCTGACACCCATCAATTCGTCAAAAGGCATCGCTCAAACACAATTTTTTGCAAGTTATCTAAATTGTTCAATACCTGATGAGGTAAGGAAATTGGGGATTTGTATGGTGTCTCAGTGATATTTACTAACAAGAGAGATTATACTGCATGACTTAAGATGAATATATACCCCAACTGAAATGGATTCCCAGTATGCTCTGTTGTGTGAATCCCGATTGCGAAAAACCCTTAAATCCTGATAAAAACAACTATTGCCACAGTTGTAGAGCGGAATTGATACCCCTGCTAGGAGGTCGCTATCGTCCTACTCAGGTTTTATCAGACGAAGGTGGATTTGGTAGAACCTATCTAGCCAAAGATGTACACAAACTGAATGAATGCTGTGTTGTTAAGCAATTCGCGCCAAAACTTCAAGGAACTGGGCCGCTAACCAAGGCCGTTGAACTATTTAAACAAGAAGCAAGCCGACTGCAAGAACTGGCAGAACATCCGCAAATTCCAACTTTATTGGCTTATTTTGAGCAAAATAGTTATCTTTTTTTGGTGCAGCAGTTTATCGATGGGCAAAACTTGCTCAAAGAATCGGAAACGCGGGCAAACTATAACGAAACAGAGATTCGCCAACTTTTACTAGATTTACTGCCGGTACTGAAGTTTATCCATCTGCGGGGAGTGATTCACCGTGATATTAAGCCACAGAATATTATTCGTCGTCAAAGTGATGGGCGATTAATCCTCATTGATTTTGGAGCTTCCAAGCTGCTGACAGCAACAGTGCAGACTAAAATGGGCACTGTGATTGGCTCACACGGTTACACTGCACTTGAACAGATGCAAGAGGGAAAAGCTTACCCAGCCAGTGATTTATTCAGTTTGGGGGCTACTTGTTTTCATCTCCTGACTGGGGTTCGCCCATCTCAACTGTGGATACACCAGGGTTATGGTTGGGTTGCATCTTGGCGGCAACATTTAACCAGTTCAGGTAGAGACGGAATTTCAATATCTGTAGAGTTGGGTGAAGTTTTGGATAAGCTGTTGCAACTAGACATCCAAAAGCGTTATCAATCGGCTGATGAAGTCATCAATGACTTGAGACCTCAAATACCACCATTGTCATCAGTGCCCCCAACTATACTGACACCAACATTTGCAGCTACCCCAGCGAACAAGGTGCCAGTTTCACCAAAATCAAATAACAATCTGAAAAGTCAACTGCTATTAGGTTCTAGCATTTTGGTCTTAGGATTAGGGGGAGTTTGGTATTTTCAGTCTCGTCCCCAGACAGTCAGCGAGGTTCCTGAACCTATTTCTCAGCCTATTTCTCAGCCTATTCAGCCCCAAAAAAACGTCTCAGAAAATTCTTATCTACCCAAACCCTTCAAGGGGCATTCTAGTGACGTGAATTCCGTAGCTTTCAGTCCTGATGGTACAACCCTTGGCAGTGCCAGTGATGATAAGACAATCAAGCTATGGAATCTGACGGGTGGACAAGAAATCCGCACTTTAGAAGGACATTCCAATTGGATTTGGACTATAGCTTTCAGTCCTGATAGCAAAATCCTCGCTAGTGGCAGTGCGGACAAGACAATTAAATTGTGGAATCTGGAGACAGGAAAGTTAATCCGTACCTTGGAGGGAAATAGCGACGGAGTTACTTCTGTAGCTTTCAGTCCTGATGGCAAAACCCTTGCGAGTGGCTGTGCTAGTAAGGATATGAAAATCAAACTATGGAATCTGGAGACAGGAAAGTTAATCCGCACYTTAGAGGGACATACKRRTGGTGTTGCATCTGTAGTTTTCAGTCCAGATGGTAAAACCCTTGCCAGTGGTAGCTGGGATAAAACAATTAAATTGTGGAATCTGGGAACAGGAAAGTTAATCCGCACCTTAGAGGGAAATCCAGAATCGATTCTTTCAGTCGCTTTTGCTCCCGATGGCGTCATCCTTGCCAGTGGTAGTAAAGACAAGACAATTAAATTGTGGAATTTGAAAACAGGAAAGTTAATCCACACCTTAAAAGGACATAATGATAAGGTTAATTCTGTCGCCTTTTTGCCAAGCGTAGGTTCAAATGGTATCACCCTTGTAAGTGGCAGTAGTGACAAGACAATCAAACTTTGGAACCCAGTCACAGGAAAGGAAATCCGCACTTTGGAGACAGGTTCTGGATATATTTATGCCGTTGCCATTAGCCCAGATGGACAAACCATTGCCGGTGGTGGAAGTGGTGAGAACATTCTCAAAATTTGGCAGATGATTAATTAAAAATATCTGATAATGTACATTCGGAATAGATTGCGACTTTTTCAGGTTCTACTCAGAAAGAATATTTTGCTGTGCAAAAATCTCAAATTAATCCTAGCTTAAAAAGATGATATTGGCGAAGACTGTATTATGCTAATATTCTCTACGTACTCAGGATTATAACTTGAAGAAAAATATCAAAATCTATCTCTAAACCTGCAAAATTAGGTTTATATAGGTTTTCTTTTGTCAAAAAAATATCTTTAAACAAAAGTTCATGATTAATATATTTTTTCTGCTTATATTATTTTCTTCACTTTTAGGGCGAATTAAATTTCCAGGAATAAATATTGGCATTCATTATTTATTACTTCCTGCATTTAGTTTTGGAATCATTAGTTTATCTTTCAAATCTCTACCAGAAGTTGTTAATAAGCATAAAATAATTTTGATATCTATAAGTCTCATGTATTTGTGGATGTGGCTGTCCTCATTAATGAGCGAGTTTCCAAATATTGCTATTACTTATAGTCTAAAATATTCAACTTATTACATATTATTTTTTGCTTTTTTAGTATTAACCTTTAAAAATATAACAACACTATCTCTAACATTCTATTATCGTTGTATATTATACTTGCTACAGATAATTGCAGGTTTGGGTTTTTTAGAGGTTTTACTTCCCAACAACTGGATTTTTAAATCATTAAAGTTCCCCAGCTTTTATCCTGAGATTGGTTCAATTATGCAAAACCCTAATCAGTTTGGGGTCATAGTCGCCATTGGATTATGTTTAAGCCTGATTTTAGAAAAACAGAATAAGATTTCTAAAATTGAATTACATATAAGCGAATTAATTTTTGTAATTTCCTTAGCTTTATCTGCCAGCGGTAATGGCTGGGTAATTTTCATAATTGGTATGTTTCTTTTGTTGATATATAAAATTATTAGTTTTAGAAAAATGATTTATCTAATCAGCTTGTTGTTTTTATTCATTGTAACTGTACCTGTTTCTACACGGCGAATTGGTTTGGCAGATAGTAAAATATTTCCATTAACTAATGTATTTACAGAAAATTCAAATTTATTAAATCCACATGGGAAAAAGATTATTACTCTTGTAGGAACAGGTGTTACAAGATTTGAAATGTGGCAGGCAGCTATTAATGAAACTATTAAAAGACCATTTACTGGTATAGGTATAGGAGTTTTTCCAGACCAGATAGGAGTGAAAGTTTGGGGAAAGAAAAGTTATCACGCACATAATATATTTTTAAATGTGTCAGCAGAACAAGGAATTCCTGGATTATTGCTATTTACTAATTTTTTAGCGAAAATAGCATTGAAAGTTAAGTATGCTAATCCTTTAATTACTGTTCCAATTATTATGTTTTTAGTGTCTCAAATTCCAGATGTTTTTACTGAAGACTATACTTTTACAACTATTGAGTTTTATTTTATAGCAGCAGCTATCAACTCTCGAAAAGATGTTGTCACCCAATTAAAACCTGAAATTATTGAAAATGCCAAAAAACTATGAGTGCTAAACCTCGTCTTTACTTAATATTTCCGAATATATTTGATTTCAAGGGAGGTATTCAAGTTTACTCAAAATTTTTGCTGCAAGCTTTACAAGATATTTATCCTGAAGCCGATTATGATGTGTTTCTCAAATATGATAAGTATAGTTTAAAGCAGCCAGATAAATTACAGTTTTTAAGTTCAACAATATTTCATTATTTTGGAGATTTACCAAAGTTACTACAACCAATTTTATTTGCCACAAAAATAATTATTTTAGCTATTCTTCAACATCCTATTATAGTCATTTCCACTCATGTTAACTATGCTATCGTTTGTTATATTTTAAAATTTTTCACTGGAATTCCTTACTGGGTAGTTGCTCATGGCTTAGAAGTTTGGGATATCGAAAACAAGGCAACAAAATTAGCTTTAGAAAAAGCAGATAAAATCATTAGTGTTAGTAATTATACTCGCCAGCGATTGCTTCAAGATACAAATATTGATTCCGAAAAAATAGTTATTTTACCTAATACATTTGATGCGAGTAATTTTTCAATTAATTCTAAACCTAGCTACTTACTGAAGCGATATAATTTAACAGATGAACAGCCTGTAATTTTAACAGTAACACGGTTAGGAAGCACGGCAAAATACAAGGGTTATGACCAAATGCTTCATGCTTTAGTTAAGGTGCGGTTGTATCTCCCTAATGTTCACTTCATTCTTGCAGGGAAAGGAGATGATATACCTCGAATTAAAACTTTAGTTACCAGCTTAAATCTACAGGATTGTGTGACAATTGCCGGATTTGTTCCAGATAAAGAATTGTGCGATCATTACAATCTCTGCGATGTTTTTGCTCTGCCTAGTAAAGGAGAAGGATTTGGGATTGTTTTTCTAGAAGCTTTAGCTTGTGGTAAACCTGTATTGGCGGGTAATCAAGATGGTTCTATAGATCCCTTAGCTGACGGGAAGTTGGGATGTTTGGTCGATCCTGATAATGTTGAAGAAATTGCCGATAATCTAATTCAAATCCTGCAAGGTAATTGCTCTAATCCAGTAATTTACCAACCAAAATATTTACAAAAAAAAACTATTGAAGCTTTTGACTTTAGCCAGTTTTGTGCAAGTTTAGCAAAGTTATTTAGTGGGAATTAGTTACAATTTAAGAAAATTTGGTAAAAATAATGGACGATTCAGTATTTGTTATATTTCTTGCCTTTGGATTTCTTTGGGTTTTGATGGGAGTTGTAGGTTGGATTGCGTTTCTCAAATCTGAGGGTGAGGAAATTAAGTTTGGTAAGTGGGGACTTATAGTTGCTATTCCCATCTTAATACCAATAATTTTTACTCTGATTATTGGCGTATTTTACCATTAATAAAATCACTAAAATCTATGTTGTTTACTTTTGAATCGCACCCCTAACTAAAATAACTGTACTTTCTACACCAGAGGCGATCGCTTCAGGAATATTACCTTGAATCGCTTGCTGTAGCAATCCCTCGCGGGAAGCTCCCAAAACTACAACGTCGTAACCTTCGGTTTGCACTAGCTTAATCACACCTTCAGCGACTGAATTAGCTTGTATGGGGAGAGCAACTACAGTACTCGACAATTTGCGGCGACGCATCAAATGGCGGATGGCTTGTTCTGAAATTGACATATCTGGCTTGAGTTCAGATGGGTTAAACACCTGTGTCAGGCGAATTTTCGGATCGTTTCCCAATGTAATTAAAGCTGGTAGCAATTTAATTGCCAGTGGTGAATTGGGGCCACCAGCCACTGGAACTAGCCAACTGTTAAATGAGTGCTGAGTGGGGAGTGCTGAGTGGGGAGTAGTGCCTAATTTGACTAATACAACTTCGCAGGTGGCTTGGCGAATTATGGTGTCAACAACGCTGCCAAAAATCCGACCAGGGGTAGATGTGTTACCTTTCCATCCCATTAAAATTAGGTCGATGTGTTGTTCGTTGATTGTCTCCAAAATTGCCTGCGCCACATCGTGGGTAACTCGAATCTGCGTGTGCAAGGGAATTTTCCACTTTTTTGCTAAGACTTCTGCCTGTCTTAGCAAGCGGCGACTTTTCGCCGTTCTTACCTGTGTTTCTGATGGGGAACTGTGGCGGGGTATCAGCATCACTTGCACGCAATCTATTTCATAATGGCGATCGCGGGCAATAGCTGCTGCCATCAGTAATAAAACACCTGCTGTTTCGGGATTTGCTACGGGTACTAATAATCTACCTCTACCAATGCTAGGCGATCGCGTTTGGTAAACTATGTATGAAGGTTCTGGTCGCAGTTTCGGTGTCGCATTTTCACCATTGAGATGATCTGCTTCTGCCCGAATAATATCTGCACGGGTAATAATCCCAATCAGTTTTCGTCTATCTACCACCGGTAAACGACTGATTTGATAGCGATCGAGTAAATATAGTACATTACTGAGGGTATGAATTGGTGATACTGTCATCGGGACAGATGTCATAATTTCTTTTAAGAAAATATCGGCTAGATTGCGATCGCGCAGTGTGTGGTTTGTACTCTCGCGGATTTTTAACAAATCTGATTGCGTTACAATCCCCACTAACTTGCTATCTTCTACCACAGGGAAACCGCGATGATGAGAACGAGCAAAAGCTTGCATTGCTTCTTCCAAGCTCATCTCTGCATCTAGAGTTTCTACCCGTTCTTGCATTACATCTTTTGCAGTTAACTTGGTTAATGCTCCTTCCATCGCAACTTCTTTGGTGAGAGTAATACCTTTTAACTCCAAAAGTTTTTCATAAAGCGAACCAGGCACTACCTTATCCGCAACCAGGTAAGCTGCAACAGAAACAATCATCAAAGGTAGCACCAGGTTGAAATCTGTAGTCATCTCAAAGACAATAACAATAGCTGTGATTGGCACTTTGGAAACGGCGCTAAAAAATCCACCCATACCCGCTAGGGCGTAAGTCGTAGGAGAACCAACTCCGGTGATATATAACTCAGATACACCGATGATGTGTCCTAAACAAGAACCTAAAATCAGACTGGGAGCGAATAATCCCCCCGGCGCTCCCGAACCAAATGCAATCAGTGTGAGGATGAACTGGGCCGCAAAGGCGATCGCTGCGACGCTAGGCTGGGAACCTCCAGTAATTAATGACTCCCGTAATCCCGTATTATCACGGAAGGATGGAGGAAGCATGGCGACGACAACACCAGAGATAAATCCAGCTAAAGCCACCCGCAACGGTAAGCTGATGTGTAATCTTCTATAAAATTTAATACTAAATATTAAGCCGCGATTAAACAATGCACCAAACAAACCTGCCAAAATCCCTAACAGGATGAAAAAGGGAATTTCTGGGATGGAGAATTGGCTGGAAGATTTTACCAATTGCAAGTTAAGGTCAAGAGAGCCACCACCCAAAAGTCGGGAGATCACGCCACCAATAAAGGAGGCGATAATGGCAGTTCCCAGAGTCAATCCTGATAAATCTTGAAGTAATTCTTCAACGATAAATAATACACCTGCGATCGGGGCATTGAAAGCAGCAGCCAAACCCGCACCTGCACCAGCGGCAATCATCTGCCGTCGATGATCTGGGGAAGTGGGAACCCAACGACTCATTCCTGCTGCCAAACCAGCCCCTACTTGGACAGTAGGGCCTTGCCGTCCCAGAGTCATGCCAGAACCGATGGCGATGATGGCACTGAATAACTTCACACCTGCTACCCGCCAAGATAAATTCACAGGCACATTAGCTAGAGAAGCTTTGACTTGCGGAATACCACTACCAGAAGCCTCTGGTGCTAATCTATCCACCAACCATCCAGCCAGAAATCCCAGGACAAGACCAATTGCAGGTAGTACCAGCCATGCCGGCAAAAGGTGGGTAGTATGCACTCGCCATGTCCCCAGCCATCCCGATCCGACTTTCAGGAAAACCGCAGAGAGGGCAGCAACCAGACCGATAATACAGGCTTCGGCGATCGCTAAACCTCTTCTAGGCTGCCACCAGGTGCGAAAACGCTGATTCATACCAGTTTTGGATTTTAAATTTTGGATTACAAATCTTTCCTAAAAAGCTGTTTAGTGGAATCTTAGAGGATGGTTTAAAAGTCTATATCAAGGCTCATATCCCCGACTTCTTAAAGAAGTCGGGGATATTGTTATTCACAAATAATTTAGGATCGCTATACAAAAGCACTCTCCCCAATTACGAATTACGAATTACGAATTACGAATTATTTAATTGCTTCTTCCCGTGGTGGATAGCCCTTCTACTATCAGAGACGGAGTATAACAAGAACCATTCCAATCAACATCGTTGCCTAGTGTAACCAATTGCTTCAGGGCTGTGTAAACATTACCTGCAACCATCGTATCCTTAACACGCCCAATTACTTGACCATTTTGGACGCGGTAGCCTAAATCGACATTGATCGAAAAATCTCCCGAAATACTGCCGCCACCACCCAACATTTGATCGACAATCAAGCCATCATCTAGTTGTTGAATCAAATCTGGTAGCGATGCTGAACCTGGCTGGATGAGAAAATTAAATAAACCAGGGGTAGGATAGCTACCTAAACCAGGGCGAAAACCATTTCCAGTGGTGTTAGTACCCAGTTGGGAGCCGGTAGTGCGATCGCCATAGAAATGCTGTAAAGTCCCATTTTGGATAAATACTAGAGATTGAGTAGGAGTGCCTTCATCATCAAAAGGGCAACTGTAAGGGCCAGCTTCTGGATCTTGGTAAATAGTGAGACTGGGTGCAACTACTTCCTTACCCAAACGTTCTGCCCAAGGTGAAGCTACTTCTAAAACTCGCTTGCCATTTAAAGCAGCTTGCACAGTACCCCAAAGCATATCGGCGGCTTTAGAAGTGAACAAAATCGGCACACGACCAGTAGGAGGTGAGATATTTTCTCTAGCCCAAATTAACCGTTGTAAAATTTGGTTAGCTAATCTCTCTGGGTCGAGTTCCCCTCGCTTGGTTTGACCATCAGCAACACTTAAAAAATCATCACCGCGTACCCATTCTGCTGATACATAGCAGCTAAGTGTTGTATCAGTGTAGTGACAATCTAAACCCTTGGTATTAACTAGTCTGGTGGTTTCAATATCACATTCCCAGTCACCATTGCATACAACATCGGGATAGGCATCACGGATGAGTGCGATCGCTTCTTTGCCCCAATCTACCAAAACTTCTATCGGTAAACTTTCTCCTAAATCGGGGTAGGAAGGCTGAAAGTTAGAGCCTAATTCTACAGTTTCCGGTTGATTTAGTTGACTTAGAGCCAGAGCTTTTTCCACCATTACTTCGGCTAAGACAGAACCGTAAGCCACCGTCAGTCCCGGACGCCCGTTTCGCCAAAGCCGTAATGCTGTACCTTCAGATTGGTTAGTTTCTAGCTGTTTGAGTCGGTTTGCCTCAAAAAACACTGGGCGAGAAAGCGATCGCGACTGATACACCTCAGCAGCTTCTGCTCCAGATTTTATAGCTAGTTCCAGCAACTGTTCGGCTAGTGTATCTTGTGACAAATTTTCAGAATCCATGACCCTTAGTGAATTGTGGATTTTGAACCGCATATCAACGCTGTCTCTTGAGAAGTGCGATGTCTACGACGGGCTACGCCTACGCACTTTCCAGTGATGAACGCAGATAACTATCCAAAAATCATCAGTGTTTCTTTACAGTTACGATTTGAAACCGCAGATCAACACTGATGGACGCAGTTAATTATCCCAAATCATTGTCATGTCTTAACGGATCTAGTCATTTGTCATTGGTCATTAGTCATTAGTCGTTTGTAAATGCCCAATGCCCAATGCCCCATGACCCATCCCCAATTTTCAAAGATTAACCTCTTGCAACAGCCAAAAACCAGCAAAAGATTCTGCTTTGGGATCGGACTGTACACCGATAAAATGTACTCCATTCGCTTTTTGCTTGGCTTCTTCAAAACCTTTAGCTTCTGCTAAGATTTGAGGTTTTTTAATATTTGCCACAATCCAGCTTTCAGTTACACCAGTTTCTAAAACCAATCTTGCCTCTTCGCTGCTGTCAAATCTTAGAAAAGCTAACTCCAAACCAGACATCCAGCCAGCCAAGGGCAACGCTCTTGATGAGAAAATCAAAATACCAGGAATACGGGCTTCAGGTGAAACTTTCGCCAACTCTAAAGGGAAAGCTTCACCAAAGCCAATTTCCCACTCTGGCATATCAGCAAAATCCGCAGCATCTAAGGTAACAAATACCCACTGCTGTCCTTCCAAAGCATCTGGTAAACGTTGCGGCAAAGGTTTCTCCAAGCGGACAGAGGGATTAGTCCCCCCTTGATACCCTGCTTCTTGAGGATACACTTCTTCCATCCGCTGTTCTAACCATTGGTTAAGAACCAAAGTGCGGCGGCTAGGCTGGGCGGGAATGCCCAAATCTTGGCAGGCTTTAGTAATCATATTGTTCATTTGGCGGCGGAAAAAGCGGATTTTAATTGGTGCTTTTCCAGCTTGGTCAATAGCCTCCTGCAATGCTGTCCGCAACCAGCCCGAATTTACCTGGGTACTGGGACAATATTGAGCATAGCGAAACAAAGAGTCTACTTTTGCGCCAACATCCAAGGGGCTTTCGCAGACTAAGACTTCCCAAACTTTTTTTTGATTAGCGTCCAAAATCGGACGAGAGTAAAAATCGATTTCCCAAATACTGCCCATGTTATGCGGTAAAAATCTGGCTGTTATGTTTTCCTGATATGTTGATCATACGAGTGTTGGGGCAGCATTAAGCATTGAGAATGGGGCATGGGGCATTGGGCATTGGGCATTGGGAATTGGGAATTGGGATGAACGGAGTTCTGAGGAGGAACAAAACCCAACATTTAATCCTTGTTCATGTTGGGTTTAACCCTGTTAGTTTTATAATCGGCGTAAACTGAAACCATTATTTTCCCGAAGGTTTATGAAAGTTTGCGATCTAGTCACGATTGATCCAAACGCCTCTGAGTCCGGCTGCCTTAGCTGCATAATAGTCTTCTACAATGCTATCGCCGATATGCCATGCCGCCTCTGGGGAACATTTATGTTTGTCTAAGGCAATGGCAAAAATTTGCGGGTCGGGTTTAGCTGCACGTACCTGGGTAGAAATGGTGACGGAGGTAAAAAACTCTCTCAATCCCAAACTTTGCAATACTGAGTAAATCCGAGAATCAAAATTGGACAGCACTCCCAAAGTAACTCCCAACCGCCGCCAGTTGATTAAAGCTGGCAAGACATCGGGATAGACAAACCACGGTTCGCCAGTGCCAAAGTGAATGTAAAGTTCGCTAAAAAAAGCCGAAAAGTCAGAAAATTCCTTAAGAACACCTGCACTTTCAAAAGTGTTCAGGGCAATTATCCGCCACCAATCAAACTCGCGCTGGGGAATATCTTGCAGTTCTGCATCTGGAAATATCGGTGGCGGCGCAGCTTTAAAGCTTTTGATGAAGGCTGTATTCAATGTTTCGGCTGAAACTGTAACGTCAAATTCCTGGGCTATCTGACTATAAACTTTGCCCACACCACCTTTGACATCGAAGAGTGTACCCACAGCATCTAAAAAAATAACTTTCGGTTGTTCCATCAAACTTTGAAAATTTTGAATGTTGAATTTTAGATTTTGGCTTGTTAAGAGCTTCTGTGGGTAGAGTCTAGCATCTGCTAAGTAGATTGGCGGAAATAAAACAAATCATCGTAAACATCTTGGTTTTTACCAATGCCCAATTCCCAATTCCCAATGCCCAACTTTGAAAGTTATCGAGAAAGTATTTCTATAATCGGACGGACTAGCCAATTAAAACCAACTTTGAGCTGATGGTCTAAAGTTGGCAATCTATATAAATAAGCAGCACGACGAGCGACGTATGCCAAGGGGCCATCTAGTTTAATTCCCAAACCAGTGAGAGTGGCGTTGTCTATTCCTAGTGCCATCATTTCTCCTAACTGTTGGTAGTGGAAGGGAAGGAGGGGGCGATTAGTCAGAGTTGCCCAGATATTCCAAGCAGTATAATCAGCTTGTTGAAAAGCTGCTTGTGCAGTAGCGGGGACTTGCTGTCCTTCAGCATCATGACAGTCTGCTAAATCTCCCAAGGCAAAGATTTCTGGATGGTCGAGGACTTGCAGATTGGATGTAGTGGTGATTTGACCACGCTGATTTTGCTTGAGAGCAAGAGATTTAACTACAGGTGCAACCCTAGTTCCTACAGTCCAAATTACCAAATCCACAGGAATCGTATCTAACTGGTTTTTGTACTCTAGAGAAATGCTATTTTGTTCGATTGATTCTACTTTGGTTTCTAAGTCAAGAAATACACCACGGGCATCTATAGCTTTCTTTGCTGCTTCCCGATTAAACTCTGGGGAAGTTCGCAAAATTTGGTCGGCAATTTCAACGATCCGAAAGCGTCCTCTTTCGCCTAGTCTGTCGGCTAATTTACAGGCTAACTCTACACCGCTGTAGCCAGCCCCAACGATCGCTACCCGAATTTTATCAGCATCCGATTCTTCTAAAAATCGCAGGCGTTCTTCTAAACGATAGGCATCAGAGATTGTGCGGAATGTGTAGGCATAGGCTGCTGCACCAGGGACTAAATCTAGAGGTGTCTCACCTCCTAGCGCCAGCACTAATCGATCGTAAGGGATTTCCGGGCCTTCTTGGATATTTACCCGTTGCTGGTCGATGTCAATTCCAGACACAACCCCTTGATAATAACGCACCCCTGTTCCTTGTAAAAGTTCTTCAAAGGGTGGGGCAATTTCCCAAGTTTGCAGTTCGCCAGTGAGTAATTCGTAAAGTAAAGGAGAGAATAGGAAGCGATCGCTTTGATCTACCAGAACAATTTCTGGTTTTTGCGTAGATTCCCAAGGTAATTGGCTTAACCGTAAGGCTGTGTAGAGACCACCAAAGCCTCCGCCAAGGATACAAATTCTAGAAGTTTGTTCAGTCATCTATTCTATGCTATGCAACAATCAATATTAATTAGGCAACTAACTTCAGGGTAACTGAAAGTTTAGGGTTCAAAACCCTCCATTTGGATGAAGGGTTTTGGCATCAGGTCACGGGAATCACTTTACACAATTCTTGAAACAGTAGGTTAAGGTTCGGGAATAACTCTCTGGGGATTCTCATTAGTAATATTTGTCGTGAAAACCAGTTCATCTATTTCCTAGAACACATCAGCTTCTACTTGCAAAAAAAAATCATAGTCTGACTTGCCAATTAATTCTTCTCGGCTATGACCGACGAAATCACAGTAGCGATGTTGCCAACGCATTCATCAACGGTGATGCGGCTTTTTTGAGTAGCATAATTGATACGAAACCTTAAAGTACTTACGGTATCGTCAAATTCGTAGATTAGACTAGAACCACAGGGTAACAATCAAAGGAAGATTATGATGAGCGATCGCGACTATACATTAATCATTGACAAAAGCGGTAGTATGTCTACACCCGACCAAGTGGGTGGTAGAAGTAGATGGGAAATCGCTCAAGAGTCTACTCTGGCTTTGGCCAGAAAAGCCGAACAGTTTGACCCCGATGGCATCACCGTTTACGTGTTTTCTGGGAGATTTAAACGCTATGATGATGTCACTTCAGCCAAAGTCGCCCAGATATTTCTCGAAAATGACCCTTCTGGCACAACGAATTTAGCAGGTGTACTCCAGGATGCCCTCAATAACTACTTTCAACGCAAAGCAGCCGGTAAAACCAAGCCAAACGGAGAGACAATTTTAGTCATCACCGATGGTGAACCAGACGATCGCAAGGCTGTATTTGAAGTGATCATTCATGCTACTCGCCAGATGGAACGTGATGAAGAATTAGGAATTTCGATTATTCAAGTAGGTTCAGATGCCCAAGCAACTAAGTTCCTCAAAGCTTTGGATGATCAGTTACAAAGTGTTGGCGCTAAATTTGATATTTGCGATACCGTCACTTTAGACGACTTAGAAGAAATGAGTCTTGTAGATGTATTGACGAACGCAATAACTGATTAATACAGCAGAATTCAGGAGTAAAACACGCTTTATACTTGGGTAACAGACTTCGCTTGTATACCTCACCAACTTTAAATCTGCTGTATGTTTGGCGATCGCCCATAGTTCAGTAACTGTTAATTCTAGATTGGAGAATTGAATAATGCTAGAAAATCGTGACTATACCTTGATTATTGACAAAAGCGGTAGCATGGCAACCCAAGATCAAAAGGGTGGTAGAACTAGATGGCTTGCAGCCCAGGAATCTACTTTAGCTTTAGCTAGTAAGTGTGAGCAATTTGACCCAGATGGCATCACTATCTATGTATTTTCTGGTAAATTTAAACGATACGAAAACGTCACATCCAGCAAGGTATCACAAATTTTTCGAGAGAACGATCCCTCTGGTACAACTGACTTGGCAAGTGTGTTAAAACATGCAACTGATGATTACCTTCAACGCAAAGCAGCCGGTCAAACCAAGCCAAATGGTGAAACAATTTTAGTAGTTACTGATGGTGAGCCGGACGATCGCAAAGCAGTAATGAGGGTAATTATTGAAGCCTCTCGTCGCATCGATCGAGATGAAGAATTAGCTATTTCTTTTATTCAAGTTGGTACAGATCAACAAGCTACCCGCTTTCTGAAAGTCTTAGATGATGAACTCCAAAGTGCTGGTGCTAAGTTTGATATCTGTGACACCATTACTATGGAAGATATGGAAGATTTGAGTCTATCGGAAGTGCTACTCAATGCTATTAATGACTAGCTATATTATTTATTAGGAATTGCAAAAATGGATTCCATTGATAAGCTATTAGCTGAACTCCAAACTGAATGTAAAGAAGTACAACCACAACAGCAGTCAAAATCAGCCACAGCCAAATCGTTTATGCCATCATCGCCAAAGTCGGCATCTTTTATGGATAAGCTTTTGGCAGATGTTAAGGCTGATTTTGCCGAAGAGGATGCTGCTATTGAATTAAAAAGACAGCAAGAACTAGAACAGGAACGAATTCAACAAGAAAAAATCAAAGCCAAACAAATAGAAGGTTTAAAAGTGCAGGCGAAAGAATGGTTAGCCAAAGTAGATCCACTTTCGTCTGAAGGACTTTGGTTTGAAAGGTTTGCTGAAAGTTACCCTTCAAAATTAGAGGCAGCGATTGAATATTTAAGAAGCAATGAATGAATTCAAAACTCAATATTTGGCTCATGAATCTGCTTGCTTGAATTGAAAATTAGCAATTATTATTTAAGTTAAGTAAGCGCCAATAATTAAAAGATAGTGTAGAGTGTGTTAACGCGTTAGCGTAACGCACCGAAACCTCAATTTTGACGCTACGCAAGCCGTAATGCTACAGTTGTGATTAACAATTAGCAATTATTATTTATAATCAATATTAATGATGACTTGTTTGAGCTAAATGTTGCACAGCCCATTCGTGCATAGCATAGAGAATTGGTTGCAAAGTTTCTCCTAAAGGTGTCAGTGAATATTCTACCTTGGGTGGAATCTGGGGATAAACTTCTCGATGAATAATTCCATCTTCCTCCATTTCTCTGAGTTGCTGGGTTAACATCTTTTGCGTAACTCCAGGTAAAGCTCGTTGCAACTCACCAAAGCGTTTGACACCTGTCATTAATTCTCTAATAATCAAAACTTTCCAGCGTCCGCCAATCACTTTTAGGGTAGTTTCTACTTCACAAGTCAGCCTGAAATGGTTTTCTGCTTCAGCTTTCATAGTTTTTTTTGTAGGAATAACCCGGCTCAGGTTTGCTGGATATACCGCTAGTTATCTGTTACTGGTTCATAACTAGTGTAGCAGCTGCGGGAATATGACAATACAGTAGATACTTGCTGTCTTTTGCAGTCCACTGAACGCGGATGTTTGATTGTTACTGTTACAGAAGCAATCAAAGTGCGATCGCTTGTTTTATAATTGGAGAGGATGTCTAAGAAGCTTGAGATAATGAGTTCCAATCTCTACCAAAATACGCCGATAAACTAGTAGTATACAGCAACAAAAATCTCAGGTAAAGAAACCCCTGGCTAACGAAAGTTTGAGCCAAGGGTAGTTGATCATTAGTTACTCAAGATATCTATAATTACGTAGCTATCAACTCAGAATCGATTTCCGACGGCGCACTATCTTGGACTAGCGATCGCGTTTCGCCATTACGCTGGAGGATACCGCCAACCATTGCCAATAAGGCGTTCACCTTGCGGGTTCGCCACATATCAACAAGGTTTTGCACTTCAGCCGCAGACATCCGGCGCATCATCGCTTCGTAGAGATAAGCAGCATGTCCAGTTTCGTCTTGGGCAATACTTAGCATTCCTAACTTCAAGTTACGAGCGGTTGGCTCGTTATCAGGTAATACTTTTGCCATTCGGGCAAAGTCTTTGCTAGCATCTAACTCCAGAATGTATGTGCTAGCCATAAACACATCCCAGTCAATTACAGCTGGTTTTAGCTGTTCTTGAGTGTAACCTTCAAAGAATGCTGCGAAAAAAGGACTACGTTGTTGTGATTTTTTTGTCGATGTAGTTGGGGGTTGACGCTTGAAATCTATAACTTGTTTATTCAGCTGTTGTAAGGCGTGGGCAAAAATTTGACCATGCTTAGTTTCATCTGATGCATGTTTTGCTAGTTTTTCGGCTAGCCATGTATCGCCTTCTGCTGCGGCGCGATCACTAAGTGCAGATAAAAATGGCACAGAGCCAGATTCCGCCAACTGAAACCCCGCAAGGATGTTGGGGCGAGTTTTAGAATCACGAATTTGAGCAGCAGAGTAATAGGCAAAGACACTTGAACCAGCTAGATGCAGAAGGTTAGTCAAGAAGTTCATCAGAAATTCCCGCTGACAATTGGAAGGTTACAATTCTTATACTAATCTGCATTTTCTATTCGTTGCCGCCAGAGGTTCTTATCATTTTGAATTTTGAATTGCCTGTAGCAGTATGTTAACGGTTAACAAATATATCTTTGCATTTTGTTAGTATCATCCCACAGAGGTAATGCAGGTAAGTTTGGATGGAGAAATTAATTAAACCAGTGCGATTTTGGCTTTGTGCAACTATCATGATTTTGGGTTTGATGGGCTGCGATCGCTTTATCGGGAATTCTGGAGAACCGGTGGAGCGAGTCAGTGATGGCGATACTTTAGTAGTGAAAGATGCCGATGGCAAAAATCTTACCGTGCGCTTTGCTTGTGTAGATGCGCCAGAAATAGCCCATACAAACAAAGAAAAACAGAGTAGACGCATAAGCGATCGCAATCAATTTACTTGGGGTGTGAAAGCCCAAGAACGGGTGCAACAACTGGTGCAACAAGGAGGCGATCACGTGACTTTGAATATCACCGATAGCGATCGTTATGGACGCAAAATTGCCGAAGTCCGTTTAAAAAATGGCACTTTTGTGCAACAGGTATTGTTGCAAGAAGGTTTAGCAAAAGTCTATCGTCCCTATTTAAACAAGTGTCCTAGTAAAGATTTAGTTCAACAAGCCGAAGCTAAGGCTAAGGAGCAACGGCTCGGCGTTTGGAGCGATGCTAAATTTATAAATCCTTGGGAATATCGCAGTCTATATAAGAAGTAAAAACTCGGCATTGTATATTTGCGCGATAACTTAGCAACTTGCAAAGTTCCCCTCTGCTCCTCTGCTCCCCTGCTCCTCTGCCCCCTGCCTCCTCTACTCCTCTCCCCAAGTTTGCAGTTGCAAATAAACTAGTACCAGCGTCACTGCTAATAATACAGTCGCTCCTGCTGCTGCATAACCAAAATCAAATTGACCAAAAGCCTCTTGATAAATGTAGTAAACCAGCAAATTAGTCGAATTCAGTGGGCCACCCCCAGTCATCACAAAAACTTGCTCAAAACTCCGCAATGTAAAAATTGCGGTAGTAATGACTGCAAATATCACAGTCGGGCGCAATCCGGGCAAAGTAATATACCAAAATTGTTGCCAAGCATTCGCTCCATCTAAGTCTGCTGCTTCATAACGACTGGAAGGAATTGCTTGCAACCCGGCTAAAAAAACTACCATATTGAAACCCAGTTGTTTCCAAATACTCATTAAAATAATTACTGGCATTGCCCAAAATGTGTCTCCTAGCCAAGGGATTTCTGAAATACCAAAAAAATCTAAAAGTCCGTTAACTGGCCCTGATGTTTGAAACAGCCAGCGAAATCCCAAACCTGCTGCCACAAGTGAGATAATTGAAGGTAAAAAATAAGCACTCCGCAGAATGCCCCGCAAGGGAATAGAACGGTTTAATAATACTGCCAATCCCAAGGAGATAACTAAACTGGGAATGATGGTGGCAACAGTAAAATAAAAGGTGTTACCCAGAACTTGCCAGAAATCGGGGTCGAGTAGCAAGCGCCAATAGTTTTTTAAGCCTATCCAATAAATACCTTTTAAGCTGAAACTACCAGCAGTGAAACTGAGATAGAACAAATAGACGATTGGCCAAATGATAAAAACACCAAGCAAAATTAATGCTGGTGCGAGAAAAATCCACGCGGCTCTTGTATCATTATCCAACCACGACTTAGTATATATTTTTGGCATCTATAAATTAACCCTCCTAGCTGTTATGACTCTTTGCCTTGATTCTACCCTGAGCTTAATTTCTCCCAACATTAGCGATGATTACCAACAATTCGCCCCTTTAAAACTGGGAATTATGGCTTCTGGGAATGGCAGCAATTTTGATGTAGTTGCCCAAGCTATCCAAGATGGGCGGCTAAATGCCCAAATTCAAGTTTTAATTTACAATAATCCCTCGGCGAAAGCAGCCGTCAGAGCAGCTAATAGAGGTGTAGAAACTGTCTTATTAAATCACCGCAACTATCAAAACCGAGAAGAGTTTGATCGTAAAATTGTGCAGACATTACAGCACTACGATGTAGAATGGGTGATTTTGGCAGGGTGGATGCGACTATTAACGTCAGTTTTCATTGATGCCTTTCCTGAGAGGATTATCAATATCCATCCTAGTTTGTTACCTAGTTTCAAGGGAATCCATGCTGTAGAACAAGCCTTGGCATCTGGGGTAAAAATTACTGGTTGTACAGTGCATATAGCTTGTTTAGAAATGGATAGCGGCCCAATATTAATGCAAGCCGCAGTACCAGTACTGCCAGATGATACAGCAGAAACACTCCACGCCAGAATTCAAATTCAGGAACATCGAATTTTACCATTAGCGATCGCTCTGGCAGCTTCTTCGTCAAAAGTTACACTAACCGTAACGTAAAAATACATGTATCAATTAGGGGCGTACATTTGCGCGCTCCTACTATTCATCAGAGTTAGCTTCAGCAGTTTGATACGCTTGTAGGAGCCTAGCATGATCGAGAGTAAATCCTACTTGCATCGCTATCTGGGCAAATAAATCAATCTCAGATTGTTGCCAATCACGGGGTTCAGAACATTGGTGTGCAATTAACAACCCAAATAGCTGCTCATCTTTGATAATTGGTGCGACTAAATTTGCTTTCACACCAAAAGATTCGAGCAGGTTAATGTGACAATCAGCCAAACTAGACTCATAAATGTTGTTGATTGCGACAACGCGACCAGATTGGTACTTTTCTACATAGCCTTGAGTGAAACAAGGGTCGTGAATTTTAGACCGTAAAACTTTGGGATAGCCTGGAAGCACTGATTCAGCAATGATAATTCCGAACCAATTAGCGTAAAAGCTATAAACCAGCACTCTGTCAGTACTCAATGCTTTGCGAACCTCTTCCACAGTGGTTTTGATGATATCCTCTTCCTTGAGGGATTGGCGAATGCTGCGGATAATATCCACTAGTAACTGACTTCGCATCCTTTCAGCTTCAATTCGTTGCAGGAGTCTTGCATGGTCGAGAGCAAATCCTACTTGCATCGCCATCTGGCCAAATAAATCAATCTCAGCTTGTTGCCAATCACGGGGTCTGGAGCATTGATGTGCAATTAACAAGCCAAATAGCTCTTTATCTTTAATAATGGGGGCGACCAGATTTGCTTTGACAGCAAAGGATTCGAGCAAATTAATATGGCAGTCAGCCAAACCAGCTTCATAAATGTTGTTGATTGCGAGAACGCGACCAGACTGATACTCTTCTACATAGCCTTGACCAAAACATGGGTCTTGGATTTCAGCTCGCAAAACTTTTGGGTAGGTGAGAACAACTGATTCAGCAATCACTGTTCCAGACCAATTAGCATCAAAGCTATAAACCATCACTCGGTCGGTACTCAGAGCTTTGCGAACCTCTTCCACAGTGGTTTTGAGAACATCCTCTTCGTTGAGTGATTGGCGAATGATGCCGATAGTATCTGCTAACAACTGACTTTGCACACCCTCAGCCTCGATGCGTTGCAGCAGTCTTGCATGGTCGAGAGCAAACCCGACTTGCATCGCTATCTGAGCAAATAAATCAATCTCAGATTGTTGCCAATCACGGGGTCTGGAACATTGATGTGCAATTAATAAGCCAAATAATTGTTCATCTTTGAGAATGGGGGCGACCAGATTTGCTTTGACAGCAAAGGATTCGAGCAGGCTAATGTGACAATCAGCCAAACCTGCTTCATAAATGTTGTTTGTGGCTACAACGCGACCAGACTGATACTTTTCTACATAACCCTGACCGAAACAGATGTCTTGAATTTCAGACCGCAAAACTTTGGGATAACCTGGAACCACTGATTCGGCAATGATAATTCCAGACCAATTAGGGTAAAAGCTATAAACCAGCACTCGGTCAGTACTCAATGCTTTACGAACCTCTTCCACCGTCGTTTTGAGGACATCTTCTTCGTTGAGCGATTGGCGAATGCTGCGGGTAATTTCGATAAAGACCTGAGCGTTATCTGCCTTGGTATCTACTTGTTGTAGAAGGTTGGCGTAGTCAAGGGCAAATCCTACTTGCATGGCTATCTGAGAGAACAAATCAATCTCAGATTGTTGCCAAAAGCGAAGTCTAGAACATTGATGTGCAATCAATAAACCGAATAGCCGTTTGCCTTTGAGAATAGGTGCGACTAAATTAGATTTGACAGCAAATTGCTCCAGCAACTCAATATCAGCATCACTGAGATTGCCTTGATGGATATTATCAATAGCATGGATGCTACCATTTTGATATTTTTCTATATACCCTGCCTCAAATCCAGGCTCAGAGACTGTAACCCCTAATATTTTCGGTAAACCAGGTGCTACTGATTCGGCGACAAAGGTTCCATTATAGTTGGAGTCGAAGCAAAAGATGGTGACGCGATCAATGCTTAAAGCTTTACGAATTTCTTCTGAGGTAGTTTTGAGAACATCTTCTTCATTGAATGATTCTCGAACCCAACGGGTAATTTTGGTTAATAGTTGGGAGTAATCAGCTTCGGCTTCTTTCTCCTGTACCAAAACTGAAAGCAGGTCTGTGAATAAGGTGATGTTTCTCTCTAACATCACTAATTCATCTTGGCTAGCGATGAAGACTTGAGTAAACTCACTGTCTGGACGTAGCCTCTTTTTAATATTATTAGAAATTGCAGCAACGTTGCTGACTCGACTCATAACTCGATTCGTCACAAAAACAGCGATCGCACCTGCTAAAATTGCTGTCACTCCCATACCAGTTAACAAGAGTGACAATTGTCTTTGTAGAGCAACTTCAGTTTCTGTTGAACTTATTGCACTCTCAAGTCCTACTTGCGGAATTTGTGTGTTAATTAAATTAATGCCATATTTATAAGTAGCTGTTCCAATTGCAACCACAGGAAGGACACTTATACTTAGTGCCAAAACTATTGCTTTAGTTTTTAAACTCCATTGTTTTTGCCAGAGTCTCTGTTGACGATTTCGTCTTGTTTGGTTTTGAGAAAAAGACTGACTCATAAATGAAACCTGGATTGGTACAATTGAGAATCAAGTAAATAACCTCACCATCAAATTCTACACAAAACTTATTAAATAAGGACTGGCTTTTGGGAGTATTTTGAGGCACTAATCTTCTACGTTATCTCCCATAGCGCTTTGGTTGCCTTTCAACTCAAAAAAATTGGGTCTGATTAACAGGCTTGTTAACAATCAAATGGCGATCGCTTGGTTGGAATGTCTTATTTTCTCATTACAAGTTGTGGTTTGCTGACAATACAGCCAAACAATCTTTATTTTTTAACAAGGTGTTACAGACTTGTTTTCACAGTTACCCTTACCCGTAATCTCATGTCCGTTTGATTACTGACATTATTTTTCAAGTATATGAGGGACAAAATGCAGGATTCATGAATCACACACAAAAAGTTTGTACTGACTGCCCTCTACTCCCCTGCTCCCCTGCCCCCTGCCTCCATAGCCTAATCTGCAATCAACTCTACTGCATCTCGTCCATCACAATTTTGTAAGTAAACTTTGACAATTTCTTCTTTAGCTGTAGGCAACTTCTTGCCAATAAAATCTGGGTGAATTGGTAATTCTCGATGGCCCCTGTCTACTAACACAGCTAAACGAATCACCTCTGGTCTACCGTAATCGTTGACTGCGTTCAAAGCAGCGCGAATCGTCCGTCCTTTGAAAATCACATCATCCACGAGTACAACTGTTTTCCCCGTAAGGTCAAAAGGAATTTCGCTTTTCGTAGGAGTCCGCAATCCAATTTTGTCAAGGTCATCTCGATAAAATGTAATATCCAAAGCGCCGACAGACACGGCTACACCTTCAAGTGTCTCAATTTGACGCGCTAACAATTCGGCTAATAACGCACCCCTGGTATAAATCCCAAGAAGCACCAGTTGAGATAAATCACGCGTCCTTTCGACAATTTGAGAAGCAAGGCGAGTCAAGGTACGACGGATTTCTTCAGATGAGAGAATTTCAACTACTTTGGCAGACATAGCGAGTCATCAGTTAGGAGTGATAAGTTAAGAGTTAGGAGTTTTTATTCTTAACTCCTAACTCCTAACTCCTAACTTTATATTTATCATTACCTATTTGGGAGCATTAAGAATATTGCGATCGCTATCCCTAACCATAGCAAAAAACAATATCGAGTTAGCTGTAAAGCATTCTGAATAGAAGTTGCAGTGATGGCATAAATAGCATCTCCTAGCAGTGGTTTGTACTTAGCTACCCCCCGATACCAATTTGTACCCCCCATCTGTACACCTAAAAATGCAGCATAGGCGCACTCACTCCAGCCAGAATTGGGACTAGGATCGTTAATTGCATCCCGACGACAAATTTGCCAAATATGCATCGGTTTACCCGATAGCAGCGCCAGAGTCACAACTGTTAACCGACAAGGTAGCCAAGTCAAATAATCTTCTAACCGCGCACAAAACCATCCTAAATAAGTATAGGGTGCTTCTCGATAGCCCACCATTGAATCAAGAGTACTGCTGGCTTTATATGCTAAAGCTAAAGGAGTTGGCCCCACAACTGGTATAAAGACACCAACAATTGCATAAAAAAGCGGAGCCATCACCCCATCTGTGGCATTTTCTGCAACCGTTTCTAAAACAGCTCGGTAAATTTCTGCTTGTGAGAGGTTTTGGGTATCTCGACCAACGTAATTACTTAAAATCTTTCGAGCCTTCTCTAAATCTCCGACTGTTAAAGGTTGTAAAACAGCCTCCGCTGCTACTCGCAAACTTTTGCCAGCAAAACAACTAGCTAAAAGAATGCTATCTATTGCCATTCCTAAAAGCGGATGAACCCATCTGGCAATTTGAATCATCAAAAAGCCAACAAGACCGCTACCAATTATCAAGATAATGCCTAGTACAATTCCAGCTAGGCGTTGTGTTAGAGAATTTTGACATAAGTGGAGAAAAAACTTGGTCAGGCGAGAAATTAGCCACCCCATAATTTGTACTGGATGAGGCCAATCCCAAGGATCGCCAATTAAATAATCTAAAAATGCTGCAATTATTAAGATATAGATATTATTAGTCATAAGTCACAAGTCTTGGCTTAAAAGTCAAGGGTCAATATTTCGATTATTGACTCTTGACTAAACCACAAAACTAGCTTCTTCTCCAAGAGAAGCTTGCCGGCTGCGAGCATCGTAATAAAGGTCTGCCAGGGTAATACTGTATAAAGCTTCTTTAAGCTTTTGGTTGAGTCTCTGCCAGAGGCTAAAAGTTACCCAATCTTCAGCTTGTGTCGGTGCTGGGGTGTGATGAGGTAAATGGCTAGTCTCGCCAACAGCTTCTAAAATTTCTCCTATAGATATTTGTGCAGGCTCTCTTGCCAATTGATATCCGCCGATGCTACCACGAATTGATTTAACTATTGAAGCACGACGCATTTCTATTAGTAGTTTTTCGAGGTAAGGAGCTGGGATATCTTGGCGTTTAGCGATCGCTCTCACAGATGCAGGCCCATATCTTGGCTGTAAACTTAAATCTAGCAATGCCTTTACACTATAGTGTCCTCTGGTAGTTAATTTCATTTTGGCAAGCTTTGTTGTTTGTCCTTTGTCTTCGCTGGCACTGCATCTCCCTGAAAATAAATTCTGATGGTCGGCTTCCGACTCTGAGACTTCTTTAGTTTGTCCTTTCTAAATAACCAATGACTAATTACCAATGACTAATGACTAAGGATCAGTTTTGCTTATCATTCTGTGACTCAGTTCTCATCCTTAAGAAATAGACAACCTTTAGAGCGTTAGTTTAGAAAACTTAAAACTTATATAGTCTAGCAGGAATTCACAAACTATATATATAGTTATCAGCATTGCCAGCATTTTCTAAAATAGATTGTCTTGCCAATATTGGTAATGGCATAACAATTGTGCATCTGAGTGTAATATACTTGGCTAGGTTGAGATAAAAACTAAAGGATTATGTTCCTGTTAGCTCAACCTCAGCTAAAATAAAATCGATTCAAACACTTCAAACATTCATTTTCGACCTAAGTTGATGCCTAAACAGAAAAAAATTGAACCCTTACTCGGCGAAGAACTGCTCAAAAAAGTCAAAGAGCTAGAGAACGAGAGCAAAGAAGACAAAGCTAAGAAGTGCGGCTACTATACCGTTACCAAAAATGGTATAGAGCGCGTCAATATGATGAAGTTCTTAAATGCCCTAATTGATGCTGAAGGCATTCAGTTAGACAGTACACCCAGTGCTAATGGGCGTGGTGGACGTAGTGCTAGCTATAGAATTAGTGTGCAATCGAATGGTAACTTACTGATAGGTTCAGCTTATACAAAACAGATGAATCTGAAACCAGGAGATGAGTTTCTGATCACTTTAGGCAAAAAGCACATTCGTCTGAGACAGGTAGATCCAGAAGATCGCGAAGATGATGAAGCCATAGAAGCCACGGCTTAATAAATAAATGGTCATTAGTCAATTCTCCTTTGTCATTTGTCCTTTGTCCTTAGTGAAAAATAATGACTATAAACAGTCATTAGTCAAGTGTCCTTTGTGAAAATAATGACTAATGACTAATGACCAATGACTAATGACTAATGACTATATCTGTAGTAGGTAAAATCGGTAAATAGTGGCGAAGTGCCTTGCGCGTAACTGCTAAATTACAGGTTAATGCAATTTGCTCTTTTTCTAATAAACCCAAAATGCGATCGGGTTTATCTCGTGCTACCACTGGTAATTGATGTAAACCTCGAAGACTCATCCGGTCTAAAGCCTCAAATAAAAGTTCATCTTGCCATGCATAGAGAATTTCAGTAGTACAAATGTCTATGAGGGTTTGACTGGATAAATTATCGGGAATTTCAGTTAGAGAATTTGGGTATGTTTGCCAAAGAGCAAGGGCACGATTAATATCTTCCAAAGAAAGTATACCAACTAATTGCTCTGCTTCATCAATTACTAAAGCACTACGAACGCGATCGCGGGTCATTTCTACAGCGGCATCTAACACTCCTAAAGTTGCAGGTAACTTTTTGGGACAGGGATACATGGCATCTTCTACCAAAATTTGCTGCACAATTTCCGCTTGTTCATCTTTCAATTCCGAAAGACCAATTTGTTGTAGATTAGAGTTAGAGTTAAAAGTTGGTTTAATCCTTTCTACTAGCCAAACACTCAAACCCACAGCTGCCATCAACGGTAAAACAATTCGGTAGTCGCGGGTTAATTCAAACAGCATTAAAATAGCCGTTAACGGCGCTCTCACACTAGCAGCTAATACTGCTGCCATTCCCACCATCGCGTAAGCTGGGGGAGCCGCCATTTGATCGCAAATTGTCGGGAATGCTACAGCCAACATTTTGGCGTAAGCTGATCCAAAAGAAGCACCTAAAAACATTGCTGGCGCGAACAAACCACCGATGAAACCACTACCTGCACTAATTGCAGTCATCAATAATTTCACCACCAACAACACAACCAATAAATAGAGTGGAAACTCCACATCTTGAAGCATTGCTTCTACAGTTTCATAACCAACGCCTAGAATTTGCGGAAAGTGTAAAGCAACAGCGCCAATAATCGCACCGCCAATAATTGGATGAATCGGCTCAGGAATTCGTCCTAAAAAGGCAAAACCTGGAACCTTCCCAGCAAAGCAAGCTTTTGCTAAACGAATTGATTGGGTATAAGCCAGAGAAACGAGACTGGCCCCTAAACCCAAGCCAAGGTAAAGAGGTAATTCCAAAGGACTGCGAACCTGGTAAACAGGTAAATCAAAAGCAGGTTGGGCCCCCAAACCAATTTGGGCAATTAATGCTGCTACCACTGCTGCTAACAGCACCACACTGACAGCAGAAGTAGCGAAAGATGTAGCTCCCATGACCACCTCTAGAGCAAAAAATACTCCAGCGATGGGAGCATTAAATCCCGCCGCCAGTCCTGCCGCCGCACCAGCACCCAATAGCAAACGTTGTCGTTCTTGAGATACATTCAGGATCACAGACAACAACATCCCAAAATTTGCGCCAATTTCGACACTCGGCCCTTCTGGCCCCAAAGAAGCACCGCTCCCCAAAGTAACAGATGCAGCCAGCATTTTGGTAACTGGTCTTAGTGGTCGCTTAATCTCTTTTCCCTGAGAGGCGGCGATAAGAGATGAAAGTCCAGGGCCAAAGTCTTGAGTGCGCCAGCGCATCAAGCCAACAATTAATCCGCCAAGGGTGGGAACGCAGGCTAAAGTCCAAGCACCCCAGGCGCCAATTTGACCCATTAAATTTTCCAGCATCAGCTGGTGTACCAACTGGATTAAATAGTGAAAGGTGACTACACCCATACCAGTACCACCGCCAATGAGCATGGCTAAAAACAGCACAACTGTTTCTGGGGATGGTTGAAAACGATTAATTAGGTGAGCTAAACGAGCGGAGGGTGTAGGAAAGGCAGGTTGTTCCGTTACCTTCCTCAGTTGAGTGGGAGGCAAGAGAGTCATTGAGAGGCAGGGTAAAATGTAAGAAAAAATTTAAATTTTTATCTGTTACTTATCATTGTGAGCCATTATTTAGCAACCGGACAAGTAGACTTTATTTGCTTAACTTACAAAGCTTTAGCTAAAAATGTCATTGTGCAAAATTTGTGTGGGGAGAATGGTTAAATGAGAGACAATTATTATTTAAGGGTCAGCGATGCCTAAGTTGAGCGTAGCTGCGGCTAGTGGGGTGCGAGTGGGCACCAACACTATTTTTTCTACAGACAACAAAGTTTTTTGGCTGGGTGGACGCACCCGTAAACATTAACCATGAGTCATCCTTGTTTAAATCTAGCTATACTCGTGTTGCGACTATTGAGGCATCCTTGGTAGTAATAGAATGTATGTATGATTGATGCCTGATATCAGATCGTACATTGATTGACCCCAATTCAATATAGCTATTGTTATAGAGCGAGTAAGTGGACTAGGCGGACGAGGTAAATGAATATACACACTTTTGATAATCATTATGTTACTTGCCCAATTTGCCAAAGAAATGCTACGCCTAAACCAGTTAAAACACGCATGGGCTTGTTTTGCTGTCCCTATTGCCAGGAAAGGCTAGTAGTTTGCCAAAGTGGTCATTATGTCCGCGATCCGTTTACTTGGAGACAATTGATGATGTCTTCTTCGCTACGTCGTCAAAGCCGACCTTTAGCGAGGATTCTCAGAGATTTTGTCCTACTCAAGCGTCCGATGGTAGCCTTGGCTGTAGGAAGTGCGATTTTCTTTGGTGCGATCGCTTTGACCCAAGAAAAGACAGGTTACGATCGCCAAATTCTTCCCACAACAGAGAAAGTTAATGACCCAGGAAACAAATCTCAGTAAATGGATTACTTTTGTATAAATCAAATTCTACTTTGATTTTTGTAATATTATAACTAAATACTCTGATAAAATCGTGTCTTATTGCCCCAAATAGGACGCTGTTTTATATTATTCCGCTGAAAGACCGATCGCTGATTAGGTAAGTACTTTAGTACCCAAGGTAAGTATTTTCAGCACTAAAGTGCTAACTACAAACTGTTGTTTATTTATGCTTATCTAATGATTACAATACATCCTTGGGTAAAGACGCGGTGAATCGCGTCGCTACAAATGGTCTATTTGTCGCATTCTTTTTTCTAATTGGTATAAATCGCAGGTTTTTTACACTTTTTAGAAGAAGGTGATCGCTACACTACACAATTATCATTACCTTTTGGGCAATGATCTAATTTTTTCCTGCCAAGGGGACAAGGGGATAAGGAGAATAACCATGCCCTATGCCCCATATTTACAGCCGATTAGTATCTTTTGTGACTAACTTCCAACCTTCAGCTTGATCAACTAACTTCATCGACTCTAGTTGAAGATTGTTGAAATCAGATACATTAAGCAGGAAGTAGGGTTGGCCGTTGTAGTGCCAATAATATTCCAGTTCACCAACTGAAGCGGGAATGATGGTGCGATCGCTATAATAATCCAACGAGGGACGATGGTAAGGAAAAGATGTGTAAATCTTCCTCGTAGCTGGATTTGCCCGCACAATCATGGCGGCAACTGGTTTAACTGGATAAGCTTCAGATAATTCCCAAACCCAGTAGTTAGATTTCATTAACAGCAGCAGCGAAATATAACTTCCCCAAAACAAAATCTTCAGGAATTGCCCGTCGCCTCGTTCTGCCAAAATAGCTGCTAAGGACATAGTTAAAGCTACGGCGGCAAAAATCAGTTGTAAGTCTGTTGTGGGTGTTGTACCCGAACTGAAATAAATGCTACCAGCAGAAGCAGCTATAGCAAGTATTGCCAAACCAGCAACCCAAGCACGGGGATAAGATGAGAGTAAAGGCGAATTTTCCGTTTCTGATAATTGGATACCAAAAGCTAAAGCTAAACTAGGGTAAATCGGGAATAGATACCAGGGAACTTTGGTAATCATAAAGGAAATTACCAGCAGATAAACCCCACTCCACGCCATTACTAGTTTTGCCCAGCTAAGGTTGCGATTTTCCCAGGTTAAGCGGACAGTTTGTGGTAAGAATAATAACCACGGCCATGTGTATTTGAGAAGTTCAATCACATAGTACCAAGGTGGTTCAGAATTTCCTTCTCCAACTGAGCCAATTCGGCCTAGTGATGGGTTTGCAATACCAATTTGGGCGAAAGTATAACCATAGTGAATTAGTTGGGCACCATACCAACCAGCTACAGGTAGAATGCCAATTAAGATTGCTATCCAGAAATAGTAACAAGTGAGCAGTCGTGGCGTATCCCAAAACAGAAATATAAGTGCGATCGCACCTAGTAATACGCCTAAAAATCCTTGAGTTAAACAAATAAACCCAAAGCTAACGCCAACACCAAGACAATAACGTAAATCTCGGCGCGATCGCAACACGCACAACATCATCACCATCAAAAAACTTACCATCGCCCCATCTAACATTGCCAGCCGCCCATGACGTACCACGGGTAGCATTGTTAGGTAAATCAAGGCGCTATAAATGGCAGCCCAACGTTGGCGAAATATCTCTCGAGCAATGCAATACAGTAAAGGTACAGATGTTGCTGTTAAAATTGCTCCAGGCAGGCGCGTTGTCAACTCATTTTCGCCTCCTAGAGAATAAGCCCAAGCTATTAGCAAATGCATCAAAGGTGGCTTGTCATGATATGGTTCGCCTCCTAATGTTGGGTAAAGCCAAGGCATTGAACCTGCTGGGGCGTGCCAAATTTCACGAGCAACCTGTGCCACAGTACCTTCATCCCAATCTCGCAGCGGCAACCCTCCCAGATTGATGCTAAACAGTAATACTGCTGCTAACAGCAATACTATTAGCCATACCCAATCAATCCATTTTCCAACCGTGCGATGCTGTTTTTCCAGATGACTCCAAATAAAGCTTCCTTCTTGCATATTCTCTGGTAATCATTTTACATGCTGGTTTGATTACATAGAGACATCTAGCGAATCTCCAATGTTGCCACCCAGTAACAACGTATGTTCTTAACAATTGCTAGTTTCCAAGATTAACTCAAATTTTTAGAATTAGCCCTATTTTTTGAAAAAATTATATTGGTTATTTAAATAACATTTTTATCTAATAAATGATAAAAATAATACAAGTGATAAATTATTTATTACCTGTTAAATAGTCCGTAAATAAACTTGTACTTTCTTTTTAAGGTGATGCTTAGTTAAAAATTTGTCTAATTAGTTTTTATCTTTCTGTCTGGTTGATTGCAGAAAACTAGGAAGTGTTAACTAACTACACTAGATTTAATATTTAAAAGAATTGAATATAATCTTTTTAAACATTAATAATATCAAAAAATAATTATTTTATGTAAAAAATGCGTTTTTTTTACATAAAAAGATAATCTTAAATAAAATTATCTAAATAAACCAATTTGTTTTTTTAAATTTAATTAAGTAACTATTTAATTACAATATCTATGCTATACAATTTTTTTAGAATTAGAAGAATAAACAGCTAAAAAATTATTGGAGACTGTCAATGAATTTACCTGTAGTTGTAGATATTACTCTGGGATTAGTTTTTATTTACTTGATTTTGAGCTTGCTAGCTTCGGAAATCCAGGAAATAATCGCCACATTATTACAATGGAGAGCTAAACATTTAAGAACTTCAATTGAATTACTTTTATCAGGTGGTAGTGAAAGTGAAAAATCAGATATTATCAATGCAATCCATTTGGTACAGAAACTTTATAACGATCCTTTGATTAATACATTGAATCACCAAGCCAAGGGTAAAGTAGAAAAACATTTTCAGGGAATTACTAAAAACCCTGATAAAAAAGTAATAGAAAAACAAAGTGGACCTTCATATCTTCCTTCTGAAACATTTTCAATTACTTTATTAGACACCTTAAAAATTCCTGAGCTAATTAATCATGTTAAACATCCTAGTGAAGAAGCAAAAACTAACTTACAGATGATATTAGCCTCTTATAAAGAACTTAAAAAAGGTATTAATAGTCCCACTAGTGCAAGTTACACAAAAATTCAAGAAATTTATGGAGATATTGACCAGAAATTTATAGATTTTGTTAATAATGAGTTACCTGATGAAGTCCCTGATAGTTTAATCAGGAGCCTTAGTGTAATTGCTCAACGTAGCAGGATAAAGATTGGCGATCTCACAGAAGAAGTGAATCAATTTAAAAATGAAGTAGAAACATGGTTTGATCGCTCAATGGATCGAGCAAGCGGTGTTTATAAGCGAAATGCCAAAGGAGTTGCTATTTTAATTGGAATATTAGTTGCATTTTTAACCAATACTGATACATTTCACTTGGTTAAAAGACTGTCGCAGGATTCGGTTATCCGCTCTACCATTACTCAAAGTGCAAGTCAACGAATCGATTATATTAACGATCAAGAAGCCAGAAAGGAGATTGAAAAGCTATTAGGAAATGCTTCTATACCCATTGGATGGCAAAATATTAATCAACAGTTTGAGTTATTAGATACAACGAAATCGAATATAGTTTACATCAGAATATCACAGGTTTTTAAATTAATTTGTGGTTGGATAGTGAGTGGTTTTGCTATTGCTATGGGTGCGCCTTTTTGGTTTGATATCCTGAATAAAGTTATCAATGTGCGGAATGCAGGGCCAAAACCTGTTGCGTATACTAAAGATCAACCGTCTCAAAAATAGCGTTTCAATTAAATCAAAAAATAAAAATAACTTGGAGTTTTAATTCTTTATTCTGACAAACAATCTCAATTTGTCTAATAAATTCTCGAAAGTAAAATCTTCGTTCTGTTTCCGACAAATCTAACCAAAATTGTGGTATAGAAACAGCTTGAGCAACAGAACGCAAGTTAACTGGAGGGAGAATCGCCAACTTTGCTTCGAGCGCAGAAATTTCTATGCGGAGTTTGTAAGCCCTTAACTTTGCTGTTTCGGCATCTAAAATTCCAGTTTCAATTAAAGCGGGTAACTGAGCAAGTATTTCTTGCTGACGAGCGATCGCTTGTCCTAAACTATTCTTGAATGCATCCAACTGAGGAAAATTCATTCCTGCTACCGCCAGAGGTAAATCACGGCAAACGGTTTCAATGGTATGTTCCAACACCTCTTGATATGGAATAGCCTTACACTTGGGGCTTTGGGGACAGCTAGTAGAACGTAAATAAAGATACTCTTTATCTTGGTTGCGTTGGGTAACACGGGTAACTGTCATATGTGACTGACACTCGCCACAGATAACCAACCCAGCTAAAGAACGCGGTGCGCTAGCAGTTCGGGATGGTAAACGACTGTTACGGCGTAAAAGTCGGTCAACTTGGGCTGCTTCTTCCTTAGAAATTATCGGAATATGGGTATTGGAGATAATTTCCCCATTTTGGTAGGCTGTATTGCCGCGATAGACTGGATTAGTTAGCCAGCGTCTTCCTGTGGTAACGGAGATTTTCTTGCCGTATTTTTTTGCCAAGTAACGCACTGAACCTCGCAGGGAACCATAGAGTAAAAAATGTTCAAAAAAATCTTTGACTACTGGTGAAGTACTGCGGTCAATGGTATATTTTCCCTTACCTCTGCGATAGCCATAGGGAACTTTGCCGGGTGGCGGTGCAATCTCAAGGCGATTACGGGCATGTCCTTGGCGGATGCGGCGACTACGTTGCTGACGTTGGATTGCGTGTAGCAAATTCAGCAAGTCAGCGCCCAGAGGGTAATTTTCGGAAGTGTAGGGCTGTTCAGTGGCGATTACTGATATTCCCATTACTTCGAGTTGATTGAGCCGATGGCTAATTTCCTCTACAGTATCTCCCAATTCTTCCAACCGACGAATCAGGAGATAATCTGCTGGTTCAGTTTGGCAATCTATGAATAATTGTTGTAATTGCGATCGTTCCGAAGAGTCTGGCTTGCCTAAATCTTCATAAACCCGATCCACCTCCCATCCCCAATCGGCTCGATCGGGAGAAGATTCTAAAAGCGGATCGGTGTAAGAGTAGGCAATTATTTTCAAAGGTTTAGTGCAGCTTTACAAAGAAATGGTATCAGTTATAACTACTAGCTTGACGACAAAACATCAAGTGATACTGTCCGCCTAGTGCCATGAGTTCGTCATGAGTACCTACCTCGATAATTTGACCGTGTTCTAGTACTACTGCCAAAGCGAGGCGATGGCTAACTACGACGGCTATTCTTCCCTTCGCTAGGTTACACAAAATATTGTAAATTTATGTTCTGTTTTTGGAATCGGCGAAGTTGAGTTTAGCGTTATGTCCGATTTGCCGCGTCTGTTGCGATCGCTAGAGGAAAGTTTATCATCTGGACTGGCTGAGTATCCCGGTGTAACCTTTAGGTTGACAGGATACCTAAGCGACGATGGGATGATACCTGTAACCTGCTACTATGCAGTTGATAAAAAAGATGGGGAAGTAGATATTATCCTGTGATACTCTTAGGACAAGTTTAGGACAGCCAGCACAGCTTGGGAGTCACTGTACAGTACATTGTCTATGGACGTAACTGGATTCGAACCAGTGACCTCTACGATGTCAACGTAGCGCTCTAACCAACTGAGCTATACGTCCTTAACCACACAATTATCAATAGTAGCATATACTTCTCTGATAAGGCAAGATAAAAGACCAAATCAGGCGAACTCTATCACTCACTAAGTAATCAAGCGCAGATGATGTGAAGTATTTGTTTGATTTGTAAAAAAGGTTGCACCACTTGCTACAAATCAAACAAATAAGTCAAATCCTTTTTCTTTTTGCCTCCAGCAAGACTGCCTGATTTCCTGCAAGCGTCTTTAAGTTTCTCGAATCCAAAATGCCAATCCTCCCCCACGACCGCGAGCTGCAATGAAATCTTCTGTCACTAAAAAGAAGCCAAAGAAGGGTAGTTTCGCTATAGGTTGGTTGTAGAAATCTTCTGTTTGAACTTTACCAGCACGGATTGCTCTGTTGTAAATAACACGACCAAACAAACTGATAATCATCTGGTTAAAGTCAAAAGCCAATAAATTTTTCTTCCCGAAATATTGCACTGGCCCCGTGAGCTTCAGTGAAACTGGGTTAAGCTCAACCTGATTAGCAATTTCGCCTCTGTCTGAATCCTGTTCCAAAGTGGCATAAAAGGAAACATGGATTGTTATAAATTTAGGTACATAGAAACCGTTGCCTAATACAATTCCCCCGCTACCTCTGTTTTTCTTAGTGCCAGTAACAAAGCAAAGTTGCCATTTACCGAGAAGAAACTCAAACGGATAAGTCAACTTTTGTTGCTTGGCAGTTTTTTCGGCTTGTAGCAACGCCTTTACTAATATTTCAGCATTAGGGCGTATACTTTTTGGTTCTCTATACTTAGCCGCAGCCTGAGATAGCACGTTAACAAAGTCAAATGTCGCTTTAGGTGTTAAATTAGCCGTCATGAAGCCACTCTGGATTTAACTATTTCTTTAATTTTCTGATAGATTGTAGCGTTCATCTGCAAGAAGACACATCTTTCATCCGTAGTATCCGCTATAAGTATGTCGCTCGATTTAAGTTATTAGTAATACTAATTCTGCGTCAAACTTACGTTAGGTTAATAGCAACAAGAAAAATCTCTTTCTCCCCCTAGCTCTCGGACTCCATATTCCCTACCTTCACCAAGGATTACCAACCATTGTAAATCCAGCCCAATAATAAGGATGCATAAGTGATTCATCAGCACTGTCAGCAGGTAAAGGCAAATTCCCAACTACTCCTAAACCTTGCACTTGTCCATCCTTTACATAAATTTGCCCTTTAACCATAGCTACTTGAGCCTGTCTAAGAGCCTCTGCCTTAATTGGAGCTGTCTTTAAATTCTCATAAAATTTTGTCATCAACGCTGCTGTGCCAGCATCATTAACCGACCAAAGACTAGCAACACTAGTTTTCACACCTGCCAGCACTGCTAAACCTGCAAATCCCAGTTCTGATTCTTCATCCCCTAAAGCTGTTCTACAAGCACTTAGCACCAGCATTTCAACTTCAGGTTCATTCAAGCGCAATTGTCGTAATTGGTTCAAGCGCAACTTGTCTTCCCACAGTTGAATATAGGAATTACTCAAAGCACCGGTAGCAAAATCGGCATGGGTTGCCATGTGAATAATTCCAAAAGGTTGTTGGCGGCGGATAGTTTTGAGATTTTCTAAAGTGGCTTGCTTATCTAACAATAATTTGCCTTGCCAGAGTTTAGATACTAGTGTTGATAACTCCAGGGGGACTGCTGGTAAAGGCTCTTGTCCCTGAGTACTCTGAGAAACCCCCAATGCTAAAATTTGAGATTTTTTGATGTCTTTATAGAGGGTATTAGTCAAACTAAGACTAGGCATTAAGCCAATACTGTATTTTTCTACTAGAAACCTCTTTCCATCGTGAAGTGCTGCCATTGGGGTTGAACGTAACCCAATGTCTGGTAAAAAGACCAGATTGTTGATTCCTCTCGCCTGTAAATCTGCCTCTAATGGTGCAATAATCCAGCGATAAAGTTGTTGGGATGAACGCAAATAACCAGTGCGGCGACGGTTTTGTGGACTTACGATTTGGTCACGAAATTCTTGAGCTACTTGGAGAACTTTGGCTTTAGTTGTTTCTGGGATGCGCTTGCGGATAGGATTGCTTTTTCCGGTTACTACTACTACTTCTAGTTGATCGCTATCCTTTTCTGTTATGGTATTTAACTGTTTCGTAAATTTTTGATCTTTACCTAAATTTCCCTCTGGTATAATTTCCACAGGGACAAAACTGATGTAGATAAATGCAGGTTTCGCACCAGTAGCTTCTTCAATTTTGCGAGCAATTTCTTTGGCATCATCTAGGGTTTTGATTCTAGGGGTGGGTATGCCTAAATGGTCGGCAAAATCATCTGTGAAATTGTCTTCAGGAGTGGGGTCGGTATTAAGAACGGGGTTATCAATATTAGGATTATTGGGGACAGGGTTATTCGGTTTAACTGGTGGATTGCACTGGAATGTGCAGGGGTTAGGATTCGGAGTAGGAGTCTGACTGACGTTGATTCCTACCTGTACAGATGCAGAAGAGGAAACGCCGTCATTTGCACTAATCACAAAGGCATTTAGTGACCCATTGGTATCTGCCGGAGGTGTGTACACCAAAGTATCACCGTTAGATAAGGTAGTAATACCAGGGATGACAGGAAGTCCATTCACAGTCAGACTTCCTGTATTCACGACATCAACCTTGATGGATGTGATGTCATTATTAGTATCGAGAACCAGTGAAGCCAAACTAGAGAACGTTAAGGTAACAGGTTGATTGGTCTGGGTATCCGGTAGCGATGAGTTTGCCGTTAATGTCGGCGGGGTGTTAACGGAAGTAATGGTGATGCCGGTTGGTGTACCGCTAGCATCTCCACCATTTGGCAAGACTGGAAAGCTATTTGAAGCGATTATTGAATTGTTACCTGTATTAATTGACCCTGCTGTACCATTAACACTTGCATCACCGACGATAAAATCTACGTTGTTTGGGCCACCATCATGGCGAATGTTAATAGTACCTCCTGTTAAAGGTTGAACATTAGTAACTCCTTCGCTTGTAAAGAATCCACCAGTTGTGATCGCTTCACCGGTTCCTATTCCTTGAATCAGTCCGTTGGTTAGGACTTGCACATTGCCACCTTTAACGGTATTTCCATCAACAAAATCGTCTGCTATGGACTGGGTGTTGATGTTGGTAAAACGAATATTGCTGCCAGCATTACCAGCATTATTGGTAGTCTGTAAAGTAACGTTGCCACTTGTAACATTTGCAGTACCATCGACTCCGGTGGCGATCGCTGAGGCATCAATGACGCCATTAACGCTGATATTATCTGTGGCAGTGAAGCTGACCGCGCCACCCGTGCCGATAAAATCGCCACCTCCATCCTTAATTAAAGACGAGTTAATTGCCCCTGTGGTAATACTGCCGCCTGTGGTTGTTGCGACTACATCGCCAGCCTTACCTGAGCTATTAGCATCATTTGAAGAGGAATTAATAGCACCTGTGAAGATGTTGCCTGCGGCAGTCAAATTTACTGTTCCTGCATCCGTAATAATAATGCCACCATATCCAAATCCAGAAAACCCTTGAATATTGCTAGTGTCTAGGTTATTTAGGGTAATTCCACCACTTGTGCTTTGGACTGTAATATTACCTGCCGACGAGTAGCCCTGACCACTGGCAATAATATTGCCCGCAGTAATGTCGCCAGTTGCAGACAAGGTTACATTGCCGCTATTCCCATTAGTTCCACTTGTATTTAGATTTCCCAGCGATAAGCTAGCTCCTGAAATGTTAATGGCTCCTCCGGTTGTCTGGATTGTGTTGGTGGGATCAACAAAGTTTACAGAACCGCTTTGTGAGATCAGGCTGAAGCTACCACCGCCTAAATTTAATGAAGCCACACCAGCGGCGGTAGTTATTCCGGGTGTAGCTCCGGTGATGTCATTGATGGTAATGTTGCCGGTGGACTGTAAGTTGATATTTGCACCCGAAGCTGCGATCGCACCCCATGAAATTGTATTAGCCCCAATATCTGCATCGCCAAAGGCAATATTGCCTGCTGTGGCATCAAAATCACCTGTCCCACCATCGATAATGGTCAATGTGCTGGGGTCTAGCAATAAAGTGCCAAAGTTGCCATTGACGGCTGAAGTATCTACCAAACCGTTGAAAGTCAAGAAATTTTTGCCTGATACTTCTACAAAACCACCATTCCCCACATTTGCTCCTCCACGAGCCGAAATGTTACCAAAAAACTGGGTTGTGTCGTTACCCCAAACAATTACCTGTCCGCCATTTCCATTCAAATGACTATCAGCATTAATGAGGGATTTTGAGTCCACATAAGTCCGATCTGCGTTGGGTAAAGTCCCCTTACCTTGATAATCTCCACCAATTAACACAGTACCGCCGCCATTATTTCCAGAGGCGTTAATATTGGCATCAATCACCGCGACTTTTTTACCCAAAGCAGTTATAGTACCGCCTGCTTGACTCGATGTATTCACTGTTCCAGAAACAATTGTTGTACCTGGATCTGTCGGAATTGTGACATTGGAGTTTGTTAATTTTACGGTTCCATCAGGATTGGCAGTTAAGCCTGTGTTACCAACTGTGAGTAATTCTGGTAAAGAGGCGATGGGAATTGTCCAGTTATTGGGTTGGGTGCTACTAGAGGCGAGGGGCTGAATTTCTAGACTCAGCAGATTTCCTGGCTGACTGAGACGCACCCAATTTTGTCCTGGTACGGATGTGACAGAAATCTGCCCTCCTGGTGCTGAAAGTTGCCCGGTATTGACTACAGTACCGCCTAATAAATTCAAATTTTGCCCAGTACCTACTACCAAATTGCCAGCATTTGCGATCGCTCCTGGCTGGTTCGTACTAAAGGCAAATCCATTGGGGTTTCCAACTAATGCGTTGTAGTCATTCACACCGATGGCGTTGAACCAACTACTGCCAAAACCAATGCCATTAGCTGTTGTCACCGTAAAAGCACCAGGTACATTTAAGCTGGCGTTTGCTCCAAAAATAAATCCGGCTGGATTCATCAAGAAAAGGTTAGCATTGCCACCTGTTACCTGGATTAAACCATTGATAACTGAGGCATTCCCGCCTGTAATTCGACCAAGGATATTTTGCAGCGCCGGACTAGCTTGAAAGTTGGCGATTTGTTCTGGTGAAATCCCAAATTGTTGAAAGCTGTGAAAGAGGTTTGCATTATCACCAGAGGTTGTGCCGCCAGTGATATCAAGTCGATTGCCGTTAGGGGTAACAATCGTACCTGTACCATCGTTAGCAGGAACTATTTGTTGTGCTTGGGCTAATCTGGGACTTACCAGCGAGGCAATAACTAGGACTGAAGCGGCGATACTAGACAATAAAGATTTTTTGCGGCGTAATATGAAGCGACCTGTGGGTAATTCTACATCGATTTGTAACTTGTCTGCTAATCCGCGTCGCCAAAGTGCTTGAGCGATCGCTCGCTTAGACCAAAGCATTTGTTCTGTTCTTCTGGTAGTAGAGATGCTTTGAGAATGAATCCGGTAGAGGTAAAGTGGCTCTGGAATGCGACGCACTTGAGCTACCTCTGAAAGTCGCAAACAGAGATCGTAATCTTGGGCACAGGGAAACGACTGGTTAATACCTCCCACCCGGTCGTAAACCGACCGCCGAATCAGGCGGAAGTGAAACGTCATGAAGTTTACTAAAAGACCTTCTTGAGAGTAGGGAATACTACAGCGATGACCGTAGCCGATAACAAAGTTATCTTGGTCAATATTTAAGTAATCGGTATAAACAAATCCCGTTTCTGGATGGCAATTGAGGACTTTAGCAGTTTGGGCAAGGGCAGTAGGGGCTAAAATATCATCACTGTCTACCAAACCGATGTAAGTGCCGTTGGTTAGGTTGATTGCTGCTGTAAGTGCCGCTGTATATCCTTGATGGTGTGCTTCTACCAGCCGCACTCGCCTATCTTGTTGAACATATTTGTTTGCGATCGCCACCGATCTATCTGTAGAACCATCATCCCAAATTAGTAGCTCAAAGTCTTGCCATGTCTGCGTTAAGACGCTAGCGATCGCTTCTGCAAGGTAAGACTCCCGGTTGTAATTGACGATGACAATGGAGATCAGTGGCGGCATCGAAGTTTTCCCAAGTTTTCTACCTGTTACCACAATATAATGCTAAGGACTATTACTTAGAATAATTCGCTGTTAATTATAGTTTTAGTTACAAATCTTTTGAAATTTGAATATCAAAAATATGATATTGAAATACTCATACAGCCATAGCATACTCAAAAATCAAAATCAGCCCAGTCGTTAAATAAGGCACTCCACTGAAGAGAAATGAGAAAAGAAACAGAAACTGGTGTTCAGCCTAGAGCAACGACTCAGCAAAAAATTGTCTATTTATCTCATCAGTTAGACACTTGGCGGAGTTTGGCAACTAATACATGGAGTAAGCACAGTTTCAGCTTTCGGTGCGGCTTGTTAATTCTGCCTGCGGTCTGGATTGTAACTGCAAATGGACTGAGAGCTAGAGCTAATATTTTTACACCGGACTCGGTTCAAAATAGCAGTCAGTTAGAGTTACAAATAGTACAGGAAACACAATCTGCCCCGGTAACTAACCCGAACCCACAACCAGAAATACCACAACGCATTCGGGTTCGCAAAATTCAGGTTGTAGGTAGCACAGTTTTTAATAAAAATGACTTTAATCCAGTAGTGAAACCGTTTGAAGAACGGGACTTAACTTTAGAAGAAATCAGACAAGCCGCAGATGCTGTTACTCAGCTTTACCTAAATAAAGGCTATATAAATTCCAGAGCAATTCCAGACACTCAAAAATCTAGTATTGCAGATGGTGTTGTGGTAATTCGGGTGTTGGAAGGGCGTTTGACAGAGATTGATATCCAAGGGACGCGGCGATTAAACCCATCTTATATTCGTAGTCGCATCCAACTAGGTGCTGGTATTCCTCTCAATACTGTTAAGCTCGAAGAACAACTGAAATTGTTGCGACTCGATCCCTTATTTACAAATGTAGAAGCGAGTTTGCGTCCAACGGGTAAAGTTGCTCAAAGTATTCTCGTTGTCAGAGTTGAAGAAGCAAAAACTTTAATTGGTAGTTTGGGTGTAGATAATTATTCGCCTCCCAGTATTGGAGCGGAAAGATTGGGTGTTGAATTGCGATCGCGCAATTTAACTGGTATGGGAGATGAGTTAGCTGGCTCCTATTACCATACACTCTCTGGTGGTTCCGATGCCTTTGATTTTAGTTATCAGGTTCCCGTGAACGCCATGAACGGCAAAGTGCAGATTCGAGCCGCATTTAATCGCAACGAAATTACTGAGCCACCCTTTGATGCCTTTGAAATTCGGGCAAACCAGGATCTTTATGAAATCAATTATCGTCAGCCATTGATGCGATCGCCCAGAGAAGAATTTGCCCTATCCTTGGGATTTACCTATCAAGATGGTCAAACCTTCCTTTTTGATAACCTCGCAACCCCCTTTGGCATTGGGCCTGATGCCAATGGCGTTAGCCGCACCAGTGTAATTAAATTTGGTCAAGATTATATCAGGCGCGAACCTCAAGGAGCTTGGTTTTTGCGATCGCAATTTAATTTTGGCGTTGATATATTAGATGCAACTATCAACAATGACCCCATACCCGATGGTCGTTTTTTCAGTTGGCTAGGTCAAATACAGCGCGTGCAGCAACTGGGCAACGATCATCTATTGCTTATCCAAGCAGACTTACAGCTTACACCAGATAGCCTTTTACCTTCGCAGCAATTTGTGATTGGCGGTGGACAATCGGTAAGGGGATATCGCCAAAATATTCGTTCTGGGGATAATGGATTTCGGGTAGCGATCGAAGATCGGTTTACAGTCCAGCGTAATGAATCTGGATTCTCTACAATTCAAATTGCGCCATTTCTAGACATGGGAGCCGTCTGGAATCAGTCTGATAATCCCAATCCGCTACCCAATCAAACTTTTTTAGTGGGCGCAGGCTTAGGATTATTATGGAATCAGGCAATGGGAATTGATAATCTCTTTTTGCGGCTCGATTATGGATTTCCATTTATCGATCTGAGCGATCGTGGTAATAACGCTCAGGATGATGGCTTTTACTTTAGCCTTCGCTATCAACCCTAGCTAAGGGACTTTCAGTTAAAAAAACATCCCATCTCTGCGAGACGCTCCGCGTTCGCGTAAGCGTCCCGCAGGGTACGTAGGGGCGCAAGACCTTCATTGGTGTCAACTTAAGCTAAAAGCCTTGTCAAATCTCGTTTCCAGCCTCTGGGCTAGAAATGCACTTCAATTGCGGCTCTGCCGCCAGCAAGGGAGGCGGCGGCCCCAAGGACGGCATTCCCAGTCTCTGACTGGGAACAAGACAACGAGACAATATCTAAAAGCTTTTTTTAGGATGGCTTTCACGTTAATTTGACACCTATGCAAGGCTTTGCGCCTCTACAAATCTACAAATAATTTGGGATAATTTATTTTTTGTCAGTCCCTAAAGACTCAATACAGTTCAGTTAAGCATTGCTTTCTTCTCTCAGTGCCCTCTGCGCCTCTGTGGTTCGTAAAAAAAATTGACTTTGACAAAGAGTTTTAGCCTTAACTGAACCGTATTGCCTAAAGACTATGGTAATCATAATTAATTCTGCGGGCATGATATTATTTGAGCCGCATTTAAGCAAGTTGAGTTTAATCAGCAAAATGCTATTTCACTTACTCCTTAGACTTCTTGCAGAAGTCGAGAAAAGGGGAACAGGGTAAAGGCTTTGTATTTTCCCCTTCCCTTTTCCCTTTTTCCACGAGAGTGCAAAACGCACTTTTGCAAGAGGTCTCTTTTCGTGTTTTCCACAAGCAATATGCCATTTTACTTACTCCTTTTGGTAGATGAGGCAATTATTTCAGTATTTTCCACAGTTAATTACCTGTTCTTCTGCCTTATCCTATTATCTGGGCTAAAAAATAAACTCCTTACTTCAGGAAGTTAAATTTTATCCTGTGTATATACACACAGAGAGAAATTATAGTTTATAAATTTAAGAAAGAATTAGAGAGAGAAAACTTATGACACAACCTAACTCACAAGACAAAAACAGCTTTCTTTACCCTCGTAGTCGGTATTACGGTAAATTTCAGCCAGAGAACTTAATGTTTAATGCTAACCTCCAAGAATTCTCTCAAAAAATTAGTTACATCACTTGCCTAGAAACTGGGGGAAAATTGTCTCAGGAAGAGGCTTACCAGCAAATTAAGTCACTCTGGAAAGAGTTGAAATATAGCAAAAAACAACTCTCTATTGGCGGAAATACAGAAATTTAAACTAATGGAAAGGAGGTATTGGGAATTTTTATTAAATCCATTGCAAAAATACTATTGTAAAAATACTTGAACAGCTAGAGACTCAAGCCTCTAGCTAATAACTCAATTCGGTTGAAGCAGACTAAAACTAATCTGATTAGCTAGTTTTAAACAAATTGAGTTATTAGCCCGAAAATTTATTTTCGGGCTGTTTTTTGGCTTTTGCAAGAAGTCTTCTTTTTCGTCATGTTGATTCTAGTAGTTACAGGTAACAAGTAATAGACGCGAAATTTTGCGTATCTACATTCTTCTTCGTCAGATGTCTAGTTAATTACCTTCTAGCAAAGTCCAGAAATAGCCATCTGGTGCGATAAAAGAGAAACTTGTCTCGCCAAATTCATTACTAATAACGTCTGTAACTTTTTGTGCAGTACTCGTCTTGATGCGATCGCAATATTCCTGTATTCCCTTAACCCGATAGGTATATAAAGACATACCAAAGCTACCTGGTTGGGCGGCTTCAAAGCGTGATTCTAAATTAATAAATTCTGGAAATCGAACGATATAAAGTCTACCACTACGTGTAGCCATCAGGTCAGACTTAGAAGAACGAGGATCGTCAAAGGTAGTGACAATAAACTTTTCACCAGGATTAAGGTCAAAAATATCTTTACCTGCTGGCGAAGATTCATAGCTAGTTTCGACATCATCCCGCACACGTAGCAAACCCAAAACTTCTTCATAAAACTTCAGGGTTTCTTTGCTGTCATCTTGAACAATAATCCCCATGTGCGTAAACTGACTAGTCTTGAGTGCCGCATTCTGGTTAACTTGTCCGTAATGCGGTAGTGTATAGCCAAACCGTTGAAACAAAACTTGTCTAGCTAAGGGTTGCAGCAGTAACATTTCTCGCACACCAACTGCTGGCTCAAGAAAAGGGCGGCTTTTTCTATCTTTGTTGTAGATGACTTCCCAATAAGGGCTAGAGTATCTAATAGGGAAACCTGCTGCCTTTGCATCCTCTATATGATTTAAAATACTCAAGACATCCGTAGTTAAACTTGTTGCCCAGCGATTTCCCTTAATTTTCATTGACGCTATTCCCAAACCTTCATTGGTGGGATTTTGCCAAACCATCAGCCGAATCAAACCATGATCTGCATTTTGGTGGTAGAGGCGAATTGAGCGTAAAGACGAATTCACCCCATATAATTGATGGGCTACATCTGCGGTTAATTCACCCGCTTCACCAATGCGATAGCCAAATTGCTCCCAATAGTGAATTGCAGAAATTGGCTCTGGAATGCCGATGCAGACTTCATAGATACCTTCAATAGCGGTTTGTTGTTCGTGAGTCATAATCAGTGCTGAGTTAGGAATAGAGATGCGATGAATCCGCGATGAATCAGAGACGCGATGAATCGCGTCTGTACAAGAAAGAGTATTGAGTAGAGACGCGATGAATCGCGTCTGTGTTTACAAAAGTATCTCAGAAAGAATCTGGAAAACAACAACCTTTTTTTGTAGCTTATGATGTACTTACAAAAGTGAGATATCTAATATATAAAGTTCAAAGTTCTTCTGATTACACGTAATTAGCGATCACAATCAAATTTTTCAACAGGAGTTAAGCTATGACGCAGCGACTGACTCAAGAGCAATTATCACAAATAGTTACAGAAGTAGAAGGTCTGCAATTGCGTCGGGAAGCGGAACTAGATCAACAGCAGGTGAGAGAAATTTTACAGGAGTTGAATTTACCGCCAGAGTTACTAGATGAAGCGCTGATTCAGTTAAATCGCCGCCAAGCACTGGAGGTACAGCAACGCCGGAATCGATGGATTACCTCTGGAGTGGTGGCAGTTATAGTAGTTGCGATCGCATCTACAATATTTTTCATGCAGCAGCAAAGTTCTACACTTTCCCGTGTTTCTACTCAACAAGACCGCATCACTTTAACACAAGATAATGGCGGCGACTTAAAGACAATTTCTCGCCAAACCAATCCAGAAGTGTTGTATCGTGTCACCTTAAAGGATGCACCTTTGGGTAAAAAGCTGTCTCTCTCTTGTAATTGGATTGACCCAAGCGGTCAAATTGTCAAGCAAAACAACTATCAAACCCGCGAGATTAATACGTCTGTCTGGGATACCCAGTGTCGCTACACTATTAACCCGGCTGCAACTGTTGGCAATTGGCAGGTGCAGATGTTTCTAGAAGGTCGGCAGATTAGCGATGCAACCTTTGAAGTTAAATAGTCCAGATGGTTATCCCGCATCACTTTCTTGGCTATTGGGGTTACGGCGCTCAACAGGAGTTGGAAGCGCTGTTAAGTAGTATTTTGGAAAACCTCTCTCCAAACCTCTCCCCTTGTAGGGGAGAGGCTTTGAATTTTCCCCCTTCCCTACTAGGGAAGGGGGTTAGGGGGTTAGGTCTGAAAAGTCAGTTTTCTGCACAGGAAAATTATTCTCCTCCCATCTGGAATGTTGTTCATATAGGAATTCATGGCACTCCCCCACTGCAACAAAATCAAATTGCTGCCGTCTCCGCATCAGGATTATTTAGTTCACCCGATGCTTGGGTAAGTCTCCAAGAAAACAACTGCCTAATTTTGGGAAGAGAACCTTTCGGAAAAGTGCCTTTGTATTGGACTCAGCAAGGACAAATAATTTGGTTTGCATCTCAACTGCAATTACTTTTACCGATTTTGCACCAGTCAGAAGTTAGCATTCCTGGGTTATATGGCTATAGCTGTTTTTCTTATGTTCCAACACCCTTAACTCCCATTAATGGAGTATTTGCAGTGACGGCGGGAACTGAATTAGTTTGGCAGAGCGATCGCCAATCAGGTATTCTGAAAACACCAGAATCTAAAAAAATCCACTCGTGGCGGGAAGCGCCAGAACAGTTAACAGATGAAGCTACAGCAATTACTGAATTGCAAACTCTCCTTAAAAACTCCATTGAGCGACAAATTGCCGATTTAAAGGATGAGCCTGTCGGGGTGTTTCTCTCTGGCGGACTCGATTCTTCAGTGGTGGCGGCGTTGCTGGTACAAGCAGGGGTGAAAGTCCGCGCCTACACTTTAGATTTTGGTAACGCAGGGATTCCAGAATATCCATACTCTGAACAAGTCGCCCAGTTTCTCAAAATTCCACTTGTTAAAGTTGCAGTAACCCCCAGTTCGATCGAGAATGCGCTAATTCCGACTGTGCAAGCATTAGATTTACCCTTTGGCGATGGCGTGTGTGTGCCGTTGTATCTCCTGTCAGAGAGAGCGAGTCAGGAAACTCAGGTAATTTTTAATGGCGAAGGTGGAGATCAATTATTTGCCGGTTGGACGAACAAACCTTTAATTGCCGCAGGTGTTTATCAAGCAGAAAATCCCGCCGGACAAGAAACTTTTATCCAGCAATATCTCCGCACCTTTCACCGTCTTAGGGGATATGAATCTCAAGTTTATCAGCCGGAGGTTTATGCACAGATCCAAAATTTGCATCCTGAAGATTGGCTATTGGCGGCTTTAGATCGTAATGAATGCCCATCTTTGCTACATCGCCTCCGCCGTGCTGGTTTGATGCTCAAAGGAGCGCAGAATATCCATCCCCGTGCGACTGCATTGGGGTTTGCTCATGGTTTATGGGTGCGATCGCCTTTTTGTGATTTACCTCTAGCTGAATGGACATTCCGCCTATCTGGAGAACTCTGTTTGCAGGGTGCTTGTGAAAAATATATCCTCAAACGGGCTGTAGAAAATTGGCTGCCACCCGAAATTGTCTGGCGACAAAAACGGGGTATGGGGGTTCCCTTAACTTCTTGGTGTTTAAATGATTTTTGGCATCAACTCGGCATTTGGCTCAATCCAAAAAGACTTCGCGCTCACAATCACTTTTATCCTCACATCGCAGCACAAATCGTTGAAGGGAAACTAGGAGCAGCTATTCAAGGCCGTCGAATTGGTGAAACACTCTGGTTACTAATTATGTGGCAACTTTGGCGATCGCACGTTTTAAATGAAGAACTAAGTAAACAATCCTGGGATCATCCCTTTTGGTTACATCGTTGGCTATGGAGAAATTACAAGCGATGGCAAGATTAGATAAAAGTGAGGAGTTGGGAGTTAGGAGTGAGGAGTTGGGAGTTAGGAGTGAGGAGTTAGGAGTTAGGAGTGAGCAATTAATCTCCTCATCTCCCCCATTCTCCAGGGAACTTGCTCAGGAGTTACTGAATAACTACGGTTCTCCGCTTTATGTTTATAATGGCGATCGCTTGCGCGAAACTATTGAGCGGATTACCAAAGCAGTCAGTTATCCCCGCACGCAATTTCGCTTTGCCAGTGTTACGAATGGCAACGTTGCGCTATTAAAAATTTTTCGCTCCTTTGGATGGGGACTTCACGCCAATACGCCAGGAGATATTTATTTAGGATTGCAAGCTGGTTTCAATCCTAGCGAGATTGTTTATAGCGGCAGTAATTTGAATCAAGCTGAGATGATACAAGTCTTGAATTGGGGAGTTACAACTCTCAATTTTGATAGCCTCGCTCAATTACAGTTGTGCTGCGAAGTTTTGCCTAGACGCAGAGAGAAATCTATCCGGCTGGGTTTACGCCTTAATTTGCCGGAAATTACCGGAGATAGCCGTATTGGTGTACGTCCAGAGGAATTTGGTGATGCGATCGCTTTAACTGGTGAGGTGGGATTAAAGCTGAGTGGTTTACACTTCTATCGAGGGACGGGAACTAACGCCACAGCCGCTTTTACCCAAGTGATCGATAAGGTAATCGCTATTGCACAAAAGTTACCAGATTGGGAATATTTAGATTTTGGTGGTGGTTTTGGCTATCCTTATCACCACAACAAAACAGCCTTTGACTGGGAAATATTTGGGGCTGAGTTAACCGAGAGAATTACTCGTTTAGGACGGAAAATTGATTTGGTGATTGAACCGGGACGAAGTGCGATCGCTGGATGTGCAACTTTGCTTGCTCAAGTTGTTTCTGTAAAATGGCAAGGAGAAAAACAGATTGTTGGAGTTGATACCACCGTTGCTAATCTTTCAGTACCCTCAGTACACGGCGGCTACCGAGAAATTATCACTTGGAAACAAGCAGACAATCCATTCACAACTGATATTTGTGGTAATACCACATATTCACGAGATTATCTGGGGAAAAATTGCCAACTCCCGGCACTAAAAATTGGTGATATCGTTGCCATTTTAGATGTCGGTGCTTATGGTTATGCCATGTCGTCTCACTTTTTACACTGTCCTAAGCCGGCGGAAGTCTTGCTAGAAAATGACAGACATCGCTTAATTCGTCGGCGGGAAGAATATAATGTTTTGCTAACAAATCAGGTGCTAGATAACTAACAATTAATAACTAACATCAAACAATCATTATGAAGTGTATTAACTGCGGAACTGACAATAAACTAAAAGACCGGACAGCTAATCAAGGTCGGTGTATAAAATGCAATCATCCCTTTGCGTTTGAACCGACTAGTATGGGCAATATTAAGATAACTGACCCGATGTTTGCAAAACTTATATCTGACATCTCTGCTCAGGGTACATTATTTTTTACGCCCAAACAACTGCTTTATTTTTTAGATAATCGCGTCAGACGCAATCCATTTAACCTGTCTAGTAACTTTGGTTGTTTTTATCTCTTTTTTAGTATTTGGGCACCCGGTTTTATTGGCGGGATACTTTCAGGTGTATTAGGCTCTAACTCTTTTGTGATTGTACTATTTATATATAACTTAATCTGGGTTGTTTATTTATTTAAAAATACCACTTCTAGTAAACTTAATAATCAAGGAAGAAAGTCAAGTGCCAGAAAATTGCAGGTTTTAGGTTTAATAATTCTCGTAGGAGGAATATTAATCAGTATATTTATATTAAATTCATTTATTGCATTTGCTGTTGCAGTAATAATTGGCATGGTTTCATTGTACTTAGGAAATAGACAGCTAAATCAGATTGGAGTAGCGCAAGAATTTTTACTTTCACAATCTCAGATTAACGATTGGCTAAATCGTTGGCAGCAAATCAATGGTTCAATTCTCAAAATTCTTCCTTCACCAAAGCAGGAAAATACACCAGCCACCATTAATTCTGACGTAACGGCTTACAGTTTTGATAGATTAGTCGTTTGCGATACTGCTAGTATTGCTCAACTATTAATTACTAATAATTTTCACTTTGAAAATAACTGTGCAATTCTCAGCATTACTGGATATCCCCAAAGCATTTTTGACACCACAATGCAAATGCTGCGCCGCAATCCCGATTTGAAAGTCTATGCAATACATGATTGCAATCCACGAGGAATTGCTTTAGTTCATAATTTGAGAACCAATGCTAATTGGTTTCTCAATAGCGAGATTGCGATTATTGATATTGGACTAACGCCACGTCAAATTATCGCCACTAAGCGCGGAATGTTCATTCAATACTCTCCAGAGTCGGCACAAGCAGCTAAACAATTGCCTGAAGAAATACGTCAAAGTTTAGCTGCTGAAGAATTAACATGGTTAGAATCTGGAAAGTTTGTGGAATTGGAATCTTTCACTCCCCAAAGAATAATTAAAGTTCTACAAAAGGGTATTGCTGGTAGCCAAAGTTTAGAAAGTGATGACAGCAGCTTGCTTTTAGTAGGCGATACAGGAAATGATATGTACGTTGTTGAAAGTTTTGGTTAGTATTCTCATTTCAAATTTAGGGGCAATTCATTACTTGCTCCTACATGAATAAAGTGCAGTTTCACACAATTTTTTTTAATTGATTTACAGATTAGATTTATTCAATTTGTTGGTTTAACCAAGCTTCTAAATCAGAAATATCTGAAAAGTCTAACAAAGCCTCTCCTAACGCCTCCAATTGCTCAATAGATAATCCTTGAACTCGCTCAATAGTAGATGAATCAATCTCACCAAAACGACGATTTATTAGACGTATAATTAAACGTTGTTCGCCTTGTTGTACAGCTTGTTCCCGATCTTGTTGATAAAGTGGTTGTAATCGCATAATTAACTCCCGATCGTCTTCTTCTGAATTTTGATTAACTTGCAAGTTTTGCCGCAAGTTATAAAGTAATTCTAGCGTTGCTCTGCGAAATGGATGATTTAATGGTAGTGCTTCTAATTCATCTATTGCTTGTTTTTGTACTGTTCCTCGACCGAGAATTCTTAACCACAGAGTTTCTTGGGTGCGCGGTAACTGGTGAATCGCAACGATCGCAGTCCGCAAATACTCTGCGATAAAATGTACTCCAGGTAGCCAGCCTACCTTTTGAGTAGCACCGAATCCTGACAGCAGCGTTGTGGATGCTGTTGGGGTGAGTATCCATAATTTGGGAAGTTCTAATTCTGGAATGGAAGTTTTATTGCGATTTGCTTGACGTTGTAATCCACCCCTTACTTCTAATAGTTTTAACAGACAATCACAAATTTCTTCTTTTGATGCAGCGTTACGGAATGGTTCAAAAATGGCTGCTGTAGCGGCAAATCTTCCTAATAATCCTAGTGTTTCTAAATTCGTGCTTTGTTTTGTTAAAGGAGAAAATAAAACATCGATTTCTCGAACTTCTCCCACCACACGGCTAGAACCTCGCACTTCTCCATAAGGTTTTAATAATTCTTCCAAATAATCTTTTGCAAATTGGTCATGGATAAATCTAGTCATTCAACCAAAAAAGATTTAGGCAATAGTAAAGTCTGGTACTTGTATTCCCGTCAACTTAGAAGTAAGAATATCTCTAATATGTATAATTTGTAATTTATCTTAAACTTCTTTCCATCAGCATTTGAGGTTCGACATTCTCAACATTAGCGATCGCTTCTAACTGAGAAATCCCAGCGATCGCATCAATAATATTACCTGATTTGGCACGCAACCAAGCGGTATGAGGCGCATAAGCAAGGCTTTGTGCAACTTCATAACCCGCTCGATTAATTACCTCACGTTGCGACTCCACATCAACGCTTTCAGCAAAGCGGATAAAAACCAGTCCAGTTGGTACTGCTAAGGAAGCATTGGATTCTAGTGTATAAACCGGACTCAATATACCCTGTTCTGATTGATTGGGTTCGCCTGAAAAAACTGCGATTGCACCGTCATTAAGTCGTAAAATTGCCCCTATTGCCACAGTGCTGGGTTGATTGTAATGTACTGCATAGTACCCAGGTTTACGAGTGTAAGATACAGCAGTGCGTAGGCTTACATCGCCACTAACGCGAATTTGTTCGGGATACTCAGAAAAGTAGTCTTTTTGAAATCTCACTTCAGGAATCAGGGGTAAAGAATACGCCTGTAAAAAATACTCAGCTGGAAAATAAAACATCTTTCTCAAGTTGTAATGATGTTATAGCGTTTTCAGTGATACGAAATACATTTTTTTCATCGTGATGTACAGTTCTACGCCCCTACAGATAGTGAAGATTCTTAAAGCAACCTGATTTTGAATCTCCTCTTTTCTGGAAAGATTAATCGAAGGTTTGTATGAACTGAGATAGATTAAATTCTGTATCGTAATACACAGATAACACATGAAATTAGAAGCATCCATAAAGTAAACGTAAGCCTACGATGGGTACAGCAAGCTTTAAAAGTAAGGCATAATACGGGTTTCCCAATTCCAAATTTTCAAAACATTTAGGAGATTAAACAATGGTTCAGGTTCGCTATGGTGGACAGAATGGCCAACAGTATGAATTTGCTATCAGTAACGAACACGTTGTAGTGCGTACCGAAAGCCGCAGCACTCTTGTCGGTGCAAGATCCTTTGAAGTCGCACCTGTATCACCCATAGCTCGTAGTATCCTCAATCAATTTGAGTTAAAAACACGGTTTCGGCAAGCGGGTGTAGAAATTTTACAAGCGAAAATTCCAAATCAGGGTGTCGCTTTGCGCGATTATGCCCGTGAAATTCTCAACAGAGAGTCTGAAGTCCAATTTGCCGGACGTGTCCTCATCGATCCAGTATCCCAACAACCTGTAGTTTACACTGAAAACATTTTTGTTAAATTTGATAGCGAAGAAGAGTCAGGTGTCTGCCAAGAGGTTTTAAGACGTTACAACTTAACAATTAAACGCCAACTTGAATACGCACGAAATGCTTACTTTGTCAGTGCCCCTGCAAATACTGGTATAGCCGTCTTTGACATCGCCGAGAGACTTCTAAATGAGGAATCAGTTGAACTGTGCCATCCTGAACTAGCGCGTGAGTCACGCCAACGTCAGGTTTTCCCGCAGCAATGGCACTTAAAGCAAACAACAATTAATGGTAAGACAATTAACGCCCATGCCAACGTTGAAGCCGCTTGGAAGTTGAGCAATGGCACTGGGACAATTATTGCAATTATCGACGACGGTGTGGATCTCGATCATGAAGAGTTCCGTTCTTCTGGCAAGATTGTTGCCCCGCGTGATGTCACACGTAAAACGAACAATCCCAGACCGGGAAATGATAATAACCACGGTACATCCTGTGCAGGAGTAGCGTGTGCCAACGGTAACTTTGGGGCATCTGGTGTAGCACCGGGTGCAAAACTCATGCCGATTCGTTTAGCTTCGGCGCTGGGATCGCAGGATGAAGCAGATGCTTTTGTTTGGGCGGCTCAAAATGGTGCTGATGTCATTTCTTGCAGTTGGGGGCCAGCAGACGGTACTTGGTTTGAGCCAGACGATCCCGCACATAAGCAAAAAGTACCTTTGCCTGATTCCACACGACTTGCTATAGACTTTGCAATCAATAAAGGACGCAATGGCAAGGGCTGTGTAATTTTATTTGCAGCTGGCAATGGTAACGAAAGCGTCGATAATGACGGCTATGCCAGCTATCAAAAGGTGATTGCAGTGGCAGCTTGTAACGACTACGGCACGAGAAGCGCTTACAGTGACTTTGGTCAGGCGGTTTGGTGCGCCTTCCCCAGCAACAATGGTGATATTTCTCAAACCACTGGAATTTGGACAACCGATCGCTCTGGTGTACTTGGTTATAATTCGGGTAATCGAAATCTGGGTGAGGCTTTAGGCAACTATACGAACGAATTTGGCGGAACTTCTAGTTCCTGTCCAGGTGCAGCAGGTGTAGCAGCCTTAATTCTTGCCAGAAACCCAAATCTGCGTTGGGATGAAGTGCGAGATATTTTTAAACGCTCCTGCGATCGCATTGATTCAGCCGGAGGTAAATATGATGCTAATGGTCGCAGCCCTTTCTACGGTTACGGTCGAATCAATGCTCTGAAAGCTGTAGAATTAGCCAAGCCCGCGCAAACATCGCCCATTAGTATTTTCCAGGCAGTCCAAGATATCCCAATTAACGACTTGCAAACATCAACATTATCGGTGGCGATCGCTAATACCACTCTCCTAAAATCCATCAAAGTTAATGTAGATATCGAGCATACTTATATTGGGGATCTTATAGTTACTCTTCTTCCCCCAGTGCAAATAGGCATACTTCCCATAAATCTGCACGATCGCCAGGGTGGAGCTACAGATAATATTAAAACAACTTATGACGAAGTAAACACTCCTAAACTTGCTGCCTTTAAAGGTAAAAATCCCCAAGGAACCTGGACTCTGGAAGTTGCAGATAAAGCAGAAGGAGATACAGGAAAAATTCGCAGCTTGACTATTGAAATGGGATTTTAAGCCAACCGTATTAGCTTAAGGATTTATTATAGGCTGGGTGAGCGATCGCAAAACCCAACCTTTTTGCGTAAATTTCCTGGCGAGTTGAAATTTAAACGCATAGAAAATTACCTTGGAAAATACCCACCCAATCTCTAGCCCTATCAAGGTGATTTTTGTATTCATTACCACCTTTTTACTCGGCAGTTGAGTCTTTTTACTCGGAAGTTGAGCCTTTTTACTCGGCAGTTGAACCTTTTTCCTCGGCGGTTGAGTCTTTTTACTCGGCAGTTGAGTCTTTTTACTCGGCAGTTGAGTCTTTTTACTCGGCAGTTGAGCCTTTTTACTCAGCAGTTGAACCTTTTTACTCGGCAGTTGAGTCTTTTTACTCGGCAGTTGAACCTTTTTGCTCGGAAGTTGGCACACAAGAGCCGAAATCCTGGTTTTTAGGTAGGGGCATTCATGAAAAACTCCACCTTACAAGAAGATGGAGTTTTTGGGCATGGGGAAGAAGTTGGTAATCCCCTATGCCCAATGCCCCAAGCGACGGGGCGACTATCCTTCTCCACCCACGAAGGGATAGAGTTTCCCATCGCTTTCAATGAATTGCCTCAAAGCGTGTCTAGTTTTGCGTAAGTCCTATTGATGAAAAACTATTGTAACGACACAAGACAATCTGTTAGCTTTGAGTCACAGCCTCTTTCGCCAAGAACTTCTCTAATTCTGTCAGCGCATCAGCATCAACCTTAGTTTGCATCGGGCAGAACTTAGGCCCACACATCGAACAAAACTCAGCAGTTTTATAAATATCTGCTGGTAAAGTTTCATCGTGATATTCCTTAGCTCTTTCTGGATCGAGTGATAATTCAAACTGACGGTTCCAATCGAAGTTGTAACGCGCCTTAGAAAGTTCATCATCTCTATCCCTTGCACCAGGGCGATGTCTAGCAATATCAGCCGCATGAGCTGCTATTTTATAGGCAATCAACCCATTTCTGACATCTTCGGCATCTGGTAGACCTAAATGTTCTTTAGGTGTTACATAACACAGCATTGCAGTACCGTACCATCCAGCCATTGCGGCTCCAATGGCTGAAGTAATGTGGTCATAACCAGGAGCAATGTCTGTCACCAATGGCCCCAACACATAGAAAGGTGCTTCCGAACACTCTTCCATCTGCTTACGGACGTTGAACTCAATTTGATCCATTGGCACGTGTCCAGGCCCTTCCACCATCACCTGTATATCATCTTCCCAGGCTTTGCGAGTTAGCTGTCCGAGGGTTTTCAATTCAGCTAATTGTGCTTCATCTGAGGCATCATGGGTACAGCCGGGACGTAGGGAATCTCCTAAACTGAAAGAGACATCATACCTTTTGAAAATCTCAATAATATCTTGGAAGTGGGTATAAAGCGGGTTTTGTTTGTGGTGATGTAGCATCCACCGCGCCAAAATCCCGCCGCCGCGAGAGACAATACCAGTGAGCCGGTTTCTCACCAAAGGCAAATGCTCAAGCAAAATCCCAGCGTGGATAGTTTGATAGTCTACTCCTTGCTGGGCGTGCTTTTCGATGATATGGAGAAAATCATCAGCAGTCAGATTTTCGATTGTGCCGTGGACACTTTCTAAAGCTTGGTAAACCGGCACCGTACCAATGGGAACAGGTGAAGCCTTGATGATTGCGGTACGAATTTCATCCAAATTACCGCCGCCTGTGGATAAATCCATCACGGTATCAGCACCGTATTTCACCGCCAGATTTAGCTTATCAACTTCTTCCTGAAGATTAGAAGAGTTGGGGGAAGCACCGATATTAGCATTTACCTTACATTTAGAGGCGATGCCAATAGCCATCGGCTCTAGATTAGTGTGATTAATATTCGCGGGGATAATCATTCGTCCCCGTGCTACTTCCTCACGAATGAGATCGTCCGGGAGATTTTCCCGTTGGGCGACGTAGTGCATTTCTTCGGTGATAACACCTTGGCGGGCGTAGTGCATTTGAGATACATTAACCTGCCCACGTCGTTTAGCAACCCATTCAGTCCGCATATTGTAATTCCTCAATAAACAGCTTCCCTCCGCTGGTATTACCCAGACTCAGGTGTTAAGGGTGTGATCTCAGCCTCGTTATGTAGGCACCCCTAGCATGGATGTAGTGTAGCACCTTGGTTATATCTGGGAGCAAAGGTGTTAACAATTTATGAGGTAACACAATTTTGGATTTGAGATTTTAGATTGCTAAAGGTTTAGGCGCGAATTTCATTTGCACAAGAACGACCCTGTTCAACATCGGTAATATTAGCAAAAGTTGTTTCTGCAATATTATAGAGAGCTTCTGCTGTAAAAAAGGCTTGATGTCCGGTAATCAGTACATTGTGGAACGTTGTCAGACGCTGGAAAATATCATCTTGAATAATTTCGCCAGACAAATCCTCAAAGAACAATTCCGATTCTTGTTCGTAGACATCTACACCGAGATAGCCAATTTTACCAGACTTCAATCCCTCAATCACTGCTTGGGTATCAATCAGCGCTCCTCGGCTAGTATTAATTAGCATCACACCTGGCTTAATCTGTTCTATAGCTTCAGTGTTAATCAGGTGATGGGTTTCGGGAGTTAGGGGGCAATGCAGGGAGATAATATCGGAATTGGCAAATAGCTCAGGTAGTTCTACATACTTTCCACCCAGCGCCTCCAATTCTGGATTGCGATAAACGTCATAAGCGAGTAGTTTACAGCCAAACCCCTTCATAATCTGTCCTAAAATCAGACCGATTTTGCCGGTGCCGACAATTCCCACTGTACGCTCATACAAATTAAATCCCAACAGTCCATCTAAAGAAAAATTGCCTTCTCGGACACGGTTGTAGGCACGATGAATTTTGCGATTTAAGCTCAAAATCAATCCTACGGCGTGTTCTGCTACCCCATAAGGTGAATAGGCGGGAACACGCACAACGGTAATTCCTAAGTCTGCTGCGGCTTTTAAGTCTACATTGTTAAACCCTGCACAGCGAAGGACAACCAGACGAGTTCCCCGTGAGGCGAGAAGCTCTAAAGTTGTGGCATCAACCTGATCGTGTACAAATACGCAAACCGCCGGAAATCCCGCAGCAAGGATAGCTGTATCTCGATTTAAACGGGGTTCAAAAAACACTAACTCGTGTTGGATGGGAGAATTTGCCGCTGACAAAAACTTCCGATCATAGGCTTTTGTACTGAAAACTGCTACTTTCATGCAAAAAAAACCTCAGACTTTATGTATGCTGCACGGTGTTCGAGTACATAATACCTTGACGTTTCAAAAAGCGATGTCTACAACGAGCCTAGCTGCGGCATCTTTGAACATTTTTTAATCGCTACTCTGGTAATGCAATTCTTAGGGGCGCAAGGCCTTGCGCTCCTACCGCGTGGTCTATTTACTGCTCCAAATTACGATGTTTGCTGAATTACTATAAATCAGGACTTACGCAACTGGCACAATGCGATCGCTAGCAAATAGTACCTTAGTACTATAAAGATGCACATGAAATGAACTAAAGTACAAATGTAAACTGTTCCTTTTCACACCAAACTTTTCTTTTGGGCTGCTGCTCAAGCTAGTGTAACGAATACTTTTGAATATGAAGTTTACTAAATTAGATTATTGCCAGTATCTACTTAGTAGCCAAATTAATTATACCATTACCAATTTGGCAGAGCATTTAGAGAGTATTAGCCATGATAAAATTAACTATTATTTGAAAACAGAAAAGTTAACACCTCGTTTACTATGGGATAACGTGAAAGATGTAGTTGAGCCTGATGACAATGGTTACATAATATTTGATGATAGCATTTTAGATAAAAGATATTCTGAAGAAATAGAAATAGTCAGCTATACTATATAGTGGTAATGAGCA
>LXQE01000170.1 GCA_003326195.1 Nostoc punctiforme NIES-2108 | reverse complement strand
ACCACTTCCTTTATGAGTATCCGAAATTGAATGGTGAGTGTTTCCAACAGTTTTTAGACTGGCTATCCCAGCAATTAGGTTCAGATTATGCCATTTTACAGATTGACCAAGCACCTGCTCATACAAGTTCTGCAATTCGTTGGCCAGAAAATATTATTCCTCTGTTTCAACCAGCTTCAGCCCCTGAACTCAATCCCATTGAAAGGCTTTGGCAAGCTCTCAAGAAACCTCTCAAAAATCAACTTTTCTCTTCTTTACAAGCTTTACGCGAGCGCATCCAAGAAATATTCGACCAACTTGCATTTGACCAGGTAATTTCTGTCTCTTCTTATAACTTTATCCTGGAAGCTCTATTCTATGCAGCTTCATATTAAACTGGTATGACAAAAGTAATTCTACTTAATCAAATAAATACTCTTGAATGTCATTTTGATGATGGCGGAGAATACTTATAGCTTTTACCTGGATTTGACGAATCCGCTCTCTGCTGAGGTTTAGCTGTTGGCCAATCTGAGCTAGATTGAAATCCTGATCGTTCTCTAGCCCAAAGCTTAAAGTCAACACTTGACGTTGAATAGGTGTCAGTGGTGCTAAGAATTTAGCCACGTCTTGGGATAAAAGTTCTTGAGTGAGCAGTTTTTCTGGTGAAGCGCCAACGTCTGCTAAAATTTCGCCCAACTCTGTCTCTTTCTCATCTCCAACTTGTTTATTTAAAGAGATGGCTGTTCGAGAGGCGGCGAGATATTCTCGAAGCTTATCTGGGCTGAGGTCTAATGATTTTGCGATTTCTTCAGCAGTGGCATGACGACCGAGTTTTAGAAAGCTTTCTCGCTGCACTTTCTTGATTTTATTAAGTATTTCAGTCAGATGAACAGGCAATCTAATAGTGCGCGATTGTTCTGCTATAGCGCGTGTAATCTCTTGGCGAATCCACGCCTTTTGCATAGGTCGATAGCTTATAGCCCCGGTTGGGATCAAACTTTTCTATACCCCTTTGTAAACCTATTGCTCCTTCTTGGATCAAATCTAAGAATTCCAAATTGCGGTTCTGGTATTTCTTGGCAACAGAAACTACTAGTCGCAGGTTAGCTGTTACCATTTTTTGTTTAGCCTTTTGACCAAGGTGTAGTGCTGCTCGGACTTGTGCTTCGGTTTTTTCAACAGCGTTGGCTAATTCTGTCATTGTTGGTTCGCGGTCTAGCTGTTGGGTGAGTTCATTTTTAGATTGCTCAATGACAATCATTTCTTGTACCTGTCTACCATAAGCAATTTCTTCGTCTGGCTTCAATAAAGGATACTGACCAATTTCCTGCAAATAGATGCGAACCATATCTGAACTGAGGCTGGACATACAAACTTTTGGGCTTTTTTTACCGGGGGATTTAAAAGTATAAATCAAATAGCTCATTAAAATTTTCTATTTTTAACCGAGTACCGTGGGTTTAAATCCCGCAGTTCAAAAAATAAGCAAGTTTTGCGTCGGAGTCTAAATCTCCATCACAAAACTTAATTACGAATTACGAATTATTTAATAACCAAGGCATATCAATTCAGTCCTGCCTGAAGTAACCTCTGCTGTAACCTTGTGTATCGCCGTTGGTCATCAGTAGAGCGCACCGCCAGAGATATCGCTTTTTTGACTCCAACCACGATCGCTAACTTCTTGGCACGAGTTATACCAGTGTAAAATAGGTTTCGGATCAACATCATAATAATGCTGCATATAGATTGGCAGAACTATCACTGGATATTCTGAGCCTTGGCTTTTATGAATAGAAATGCTCCAGGCAAGGGCAATTTCATTCAGGTCAGCGTAATCGTAAACCACAGTCCGCTCACCATACAGTACTGTAACTTCCTGCTCGACAGTATCAATGGTGAGGATAATTCCTAAGTCGCCGTTGAAAACTTCGCGGTTGTAGTCGTTGGTTAGCTGGATGATGCGGTCGCCCTCGCGTAACAAATTCCCACCTCTGTTAATCTCCACCTTGTTGGGGCTGGGTGGATTAATCAACTGCTGCAATACCGTGTTCAGGTTGCGAGTCCCTAGCAAGCCCCGCGACATTGGACAAAGTACTTGCACATCAGTAGCAGGATTAAAACCCAGCCGTGGAATCAAATCGGTAATCAACTCGCAGATTGCCTGTACACCATGTTCGGGCTGATGTCCGCCGCCATGCCAAATACAGTCGGACACAGGATTGTCGGAGATTGGCTCGATTGTGGGATAAATTCCTCGATTAATCTGGTGGGCGGCGGTGATAATTGCGCTCTGTTGAGCTTGGCGAAATACCTGGGTCAACCGTACTACGGGAACTCGCCCAGAATTAATCAAATCAGCGAGTATTAGCTAAATTCTGTTCCGTATGAAAGTAAGTCGGCTTATAGCAAAGTAGCCTTTTTTCTTCATCCCGCTCTCTAATCAGCTCCTCTACAAGAGCCATATCTTTAATAATGATCGCAACCGCTTCTTCTGTGGACTGATGAGATTCGGTTGTCAGCAGTTTGATTACCGACTCAATCAGTTCGCTTTGTGGCAGGTAACAGTGACCATCTTCGGCAGCTTCACTTAGACAATGGATAATCCCCGCACGGTAACGAAATTCTGGCTCAGGCGCAATTCCGATATTTCTCGCAATCTTGTCAGCAGTCAGAAAACCGATCCCATAGATATCGGCTGCTAGCTGGTAGGGATTATGGGTTACTGTAGCGAGCACTTCATCCTTATATTGCTTGTAAATCTTCACAGCATAAGTGGTAGAAACACCATGCTCTTGGAGAAACACCATCACTTCTTTGATCGCTTTCTGAGTTTCCCAGGCGTTTTTAATGAGAGTGATCCGTTTTTTGGCAATACCCTGGACTTCAATCAGTCGTTCAATCTGGTTTTCGATGATGTCCAGGGTTTCTAGCCCGAAGTGAGCAACAATCCGTCTTGCTGTGACTGGGCCAACACCTTTAATCAGCCCACTGCCGAGGTATTTCTCAATTCCAGTGAGAGTGGCTGGTTTGGTTTCTTTATAATTAACTACCTGGAACTGTGGTCCAAATTGTGGATGATCCCGCCAGAAACCAGTTAGCTGTAGAGTTTGACCTGGCTGAATATTGGCAAAGCTGCCGACAATTGTTGTCAGTTCGTTGCTACGGGGACGGGTCAGCCTTGCCACTGTGTAACCCAATTCAGCAGAGTAAAAAGTTAGGCGTTCTACGACTCCGGTGATTGTTTCGTGTTGAAGAAAGGCGCTTACTTGTTGAGGGGAAAGATTAGGAGGAGTGGACATTGCTTATGATTCAGATGCCGCACAGCACATTATTGTATATAATACTGGAATTCAATGAAATATAGTACATAGATACTAAACTATACACCCAGTATTAGTGTCATCGAAAACTCACCCTAATTTCTCCGATTAACTTACTTCTATGAAACAATTTGTAAAAGTAAAAGTAAGAATATTGAATTTATTTACTTGTAGCAATAACTTTGTCAATTTCTTGTAATTTCTCCTGAAAAAGAGAGCGCATTTCGTGAAGTTGTTTACTACTAGCTTTTTTAAGCAAATCTCCAGAAATTCCATTAACTTTTTGAAATATTATTTTTACCTCTTTTAACTCTTGTTCATTTGACTTTAAATACTTGATCTTAATTTTTCTAACCAGTTCACGAGTTTCTGTTACTGTCAGATTTTTCTTTAAGACTTCATCTGTTGCTGCAATCCGTTCTGATGCTGCTTGATTTTCGGAGATGTCTAATGCCTTGGCAGATAGAGTTGCCAATGCTAAAGCATGAGCGCCTTTGAGTCCATGCTGCCTGATGACCTGTTTTAAATCTTCAGGCAGATAAAGCATCGGCATTAGATTAGCTTTCACAGAACTAGGATTTAACCCTAACTCTAGCAGCACTAGTAGTAGACTCTGTTCTTTGCCTGTAATTTCCAATAGTTCTAAGCCCTGTTGCTGTTCATCGACGCTAACAGCCATCAATTTTGCTAACTCTTTACTATTTCCATTTCTCTCTATTCTTTTAATTACCGTTCCCAACATTGTGGAAACTTCATCCATTGACAAATTAGCGGACTTCATTACTTCTTTAAATACTGCCTCTGCTTTATCTAAAGGATTCAAGTCTTCAAAGCCAAGAAAAGTTAATAATGCAGATTGATCTAAGTCATTAGGCATTGCCACTATTACTGCACGAATAGTTGACCAGCCTAGTAATTTAGCTCCTTCAGTACGTAGCTGCCCATCTAACAGTATGTAACGACCATTACTCTGTCTGACTAAGATGACTGCTGAAATCTGCCCGTGTTTTTTGAGTAATCGTGCTTTTGCTTGTATTAATTCTGGTGTAATTGTCTGCCGAGGCTGATTAGGATTCGGGTCAATGAGATTTAAATCAACTTGTACTTCTCCTGATTGATTTTGAAGTTGTTCTCGGAGTTTTTGCAGTTCATTCTCTAATTCAGGAGATTGTGCGGTTCTGAGTCTTTCTATTTCTATTTGAAGTTCAGCAATTTTTTGTTCTTGCTCAGTTTTTTGAACTGCACTACTAAATTTACTAGCAATTTTAGGCAAAGCCACGATTATTTTTTCTCCTTAATTAAAGCGACTAAATCATCTGTAATTTGCTTAAAATCTTTACAAGCAGGATGTTTAGGACGGTATTTTTGTAAAGGTAGCCCGTGAGCGCTAGCATTTTTGAATTCATTGGAACTACGAACTTTGGGGTAAAGTTTCAATTGTAAATGTTCAGTGATTTCTGGTAATTGCTCTAGATATTGTCTGTGCATCGCTACGGTATCATCATACATACTTGGCACAAACCCTAAAATTGGTGGACGAGGTGATAACTGTAACTCATCACTGGTTGAAATGCACCATTCTACCAATTCTGCTGAACCAGAAATCGCTTTCATTTCTAATTGCACTGGAACTAATATGTGAGTTGAAGCGGCTAAAGCATTAACATTCAGCATTCCCAATGTGGCCGGACAATCCAAGATTACTAAGTTATGAGGTAATGGGTAGTTTTTTAAGCGATCGCTAAGTGTGTACTCTCCTCGTTTCCTAATTACTAATTCGTTGCCCATTTCAGCCATTAATGGATGCCCTTGGCAGACTTGAATTTTTGATTCTTCCCAAACCGAAATTAATTTCCAATCCCCCTTAAAATCTTTGGATAATGCTTTGACTAGAGTATTAGATACTTCGGCAGGTGGTATCCCACAAAACACATCTAAAGAGCGTTGTGGATCTAAGTCAAGTATTGCTACAGAAAAGCCACGCCGAACTATCTCGTATGCAAGGTGTACACTGAGTGTAGTTTTACCTACACCGCCTGCGTTAGCTATCAGTGAGAGAACTATCTGCTTCATATCAGTTTTTTTGTCGGATTTTGAAATTCGACATTAAGCTTTTGAAAAATGTATATCATGTATTCGTATTTGTCACCTATTTCTGTCGTATTTTAAAATACGACATATTTTTTAAGGATTGAGAAATAAACAAAATTAAATTGAAATCAACCCAACGTCCATCTAAACCATCAAAACAGCAACAGCCCAAACCCATTACCTCATCTGTTAAATCTGATTTGACTTTAGTTGATGAATAACTCAAAACTCAGTAACAGCCTGACTATCCCCCTGTCGAGGAAAAACCCATGAAGCCACCAAAAGTTGAGCCGCAGGTGACTGGCAAGCGCAACAAGAAAAAAATAGATTTACCACCAGCAACCAAACCTCATATACCCTTTCAAGACCGTCTCGAAGAACCAGAATTACCGCCGGAACCCTGTCAGCACATGCAATTCCTGGATTGCAACTCGGAGATAGAGCGTGTGATATTCGAGTGCTATCACTGCAAGCAGGGGATAATCAGCGAGTACACCGGAGATCCCGTAATAGGCGAGTACAAAGGACGACCTTCAGTGATTTTTGCAAAGGTAAAATGCCCCAACTGTGAGCAAACAGCGATTAGGCTGCAAGCAAGGGAAGTGCTTTCGATTACGGCGATACCTTCACCTTGGCAGTGATGATGGCGCATAACCTTTTGAAGAGTGATTAGTAACAGATATTAACGATTGATAATGCAAATGAGATTTTTACCCTCAATAATAACTGCACTAACGGCACTGACACTAACTAGTTGCAGCACGACTACTGCTGAACAGTATGAAGCTACAGCGCTCACCAGTTACACCTGGCAAGTTAAGTATGCGAATAACTTAACTAGCCAACCACAGCCACGCATTGAAACCTTTGCAAATACTTCAGTAGTGAATCGGAATGGATTGAAACCGCCAGGAGCAGTTGTTGGCCCAGATGACCGAGGGTTATGGTGGCCTACTTTACCTCTGCGACCAAGTGTTGATGAAGTTGAACAACGCAAAAGACCTCAAGAAGAGGCAGGTAAACCTGAATTGGTGAAAGATGTAAAGTACAAACTGACCTATGGGGTGGGTAATTCTCAGCAGACCCTACCTACTAATTATGATGTTTATCGACAAGTGGTAAAAGCTTACCCCCAAAGAACTCCTTTGGAATTGACTCTGGGTGTGAATGATAATTCAGTTGAGAAAGCTGAACCTGTAAGCAAGTAATAGCCCACTTGTTACATAGTCAGCAAGAAGTTAAAGATCAAGACTGAATTGCTTTTCAACAAAATATTGACAGTAAAGTATAAATCAAAGAGTCAACGATGATCTAAATTAATTTTTGCTGCGTTGATAGAAAAGATTTCAAAAATTCTTTATGGGGGCTATGTGGGGGCTATATGTACCCCAAAGCAATTTAGAGGTTTGAGCAAAATTTGACTCCCACACGGGAGCTATATGGGGGCTATATGGGGTACATTTGATTGATTGACATTTTGTACCCCACTTAGCCCCCAAGGAGTTATGATAAGCTCTTGAGTTGGGAAGATCAGGGTGAAGTTATTTTATTCTTCTTTCTCTTTCTCTTGCAGATCACTTGAACAGATAACTTTCACAAATCAAAGTCTATTACCTTTCTCTTTATGTCTAACATTCACACCTTGCAAAAAATTTTTCCTGCTGGCTTTGATAACGGTTATGGAAGCCTAAAACTTTTAGTCGATGGCTTTGAAGTAGTTCGTGTCTCCAGCTATATAACCAATGCCGAGATGGAAGACGTACCTGGGAGGGTAGTTTTTAACGGTAATGCTTACACAGTTGGAGAATCAGCTTTCCGTACAGGAAATTATTTTGACCGAAACACTGATAACAATGAAAACAAAGTTAACAACGCATTATTGACTTTATTCGGTGCATTGGCACATCTTCCACACCGTAAGGCTTGGCATTTAAAATTAGTCGTTAGCTTACATGATGTTGGTCTAGCTGACGAATTGCAAAAAGTACTAAACGGAGAATATCAGCCAATACTTGCTGGCAAACAATCAGAGGTGAAGATCGAAGTCCTGAAAGTCGTACTTGAAGGGATGGGTGCATTGTTTGGGCATCAACTACCAAAAATTGGATTTTAAATAGTCCTCAGTCCCCGGCTATAGCAGTTTAGCAAGCTGCCGCATATCGTTGAAAACTATCTTAGCTCCTGCCTCAGCCAGAGCAGTGCGTTGGCGCAGCCCGCCGCAGGCATCGCTCTGATGGGCATAGCCAAAAACTGTCATTCCTGCCGCGTATGCTGCTTGTACACCTGTTACAGAGTCTTCAATTACAGCACAATCTTCTGGATTGCTGTTCATTTGCTCGGCTGCATAGAGATACACATCAGGAAAAGGTTTGGGGCGTGAAACATCATTAGCACTATATAACTTGCCATCAAATTTATCCAGAAGCCCCGTTAATTTCAATACCATTTGAATATGGCGGTGGCTACTATTTGATGCCACACATTTGGGTAATCTAATTTGCTCCAATATTTCGGTTATTCCTGAAACTGGCTGTAATTCTTGCTGCAAGGGAGCAATTTCTCGTTCCTTGCAAAGTTCGACAAAGTTTTTGGGCAATGGTTTCTTGTAAGATGCTTCGATAATCTCTAAACAGGTTTTTAGAGACTTGCCGATAAATTTTTGAGTTACTTCTGCATAGGTGATAGGAAAACCAGCTTCCGTGAGCGTTTCTGCAAAAATACGATTGATGATTGGTTCGCTATCAACCAAGACTCCATCACAATCAAAAATTACAAGCTTGAACCGATTTTTGACCATGTTTTCGCCTCAAATTTCGCATTTTACCATAGGAGTAATAACTAACACCACCGAGCGATGGCGTAACCGCCCACCGGAGGCGATCGCACTCTTATTGACTAATCTGGGACTCCAGTGAGCTTGGTTTTCAATGCCCCAATGTTTGCGGATAGCTCGACCTAAAAGTTGAGCGTCACTGTTTGAGTTCCCACCCTTGCGCTCCGGCTATGACTGCCAGAATTGCTATCACTAAAATATCTGTGAGTTGATGTTTTTTAGTTCGCTCTACTCTTGGGTCTTTGATGTCTTCAAAATGCTTGACTAAACTCTGTTGAATAGCTTCAATAGATGCTACTTGTCCAGGCGGCTTTGGCTGATGACGATTACTTTTCTTGACTTGACCAGATTTAGTTTTAAACCCCTCAGACATAAAGCTTAATTCCTTGAGTTATTCCTTAGAGAGCATTGAATTCTTCTCACTTATTTTGCTCTGATGTCAAGTGCATTTTTTATCTAGTTATTTATGCTTTTATTGTTTCTTTTGTCAAGTTCCTGCTATACCAAATTAGATGAGCTTACCCTGTTGCTAAAGCCCTTTCATTGAATTCTTCTACCGTTGCAAGATGGGTAAAACTAGGTTGGCTTAAAGCCATGCGACGTTCTACTAGAAATTTCTTAGTTAAAAGTCGGGATTTAAAACGGTTTTTCAAGAATCCTCCACAATCAAAAAGCGGATTGCTGCTATAGATCCGCTCCTTATTAGGTATTTGGTGGGATAGCCGTTGTTTATAACTAAAGCAGAGGATCTTCAATAATGCGAATAACCTACTAGTATAATTTTTAGCTTCAGCGTATTCCGCCACAAGCATCGTACCTTCTTACCTGACTTCACAAAGTTGCGTTGCTCCCTTATGTATAAAAATAGTAGTGTTTTATTCTGTTTATAATTAAATACAATAATGAGTTATCAAAATAACTTACGTCTGGTGTTTGCGGGTGATTTTCAATCAGATGTCTCAACTGTCAACAACGATGTGAGACACTATGACAATGCAACTTTTGAACAGCGTTTTCAAGACTTTCAAATGAGCAAAGTGTTCAATGGTTGGTGGAATCCTATAGGTTCAGGAGCATTCCGTTTAATCAAATGTAGAGTTAAGTCTCTCTTTCTTGATAGCGAAATAATTGAGGATTCTGCTATAAATCTTGCCATTGATGGTTCTAACAACCGAGTGGGAGGCAAGATGGTAGATCTTGACCCACAAATGCAAATGGTCTCTGGAATTTGGGGATTAACTATCCGGTTAACAGATGGTCAGCAGGATTTTTTGGTCGGGCAGTTTGAGCCAGCATCTTTCCGGGACATCATGTTTGGTCGCCGTCAGGGAGCGGGTGGATCTGCGGGAGCCTCTGCTGCTTTTCAATCGGTGCTGACAGACCTGCATTGGGGGGAGAATTTACGGGGTTCTCGCTTTTTAGAAGCACTGAAGGCTGCATCAGTAAATGGGAAACTGTCAATCCGGTTGACCACCTTTGGCTATAGTACAAAAAAGGATGAAGAACGGTTCACCCTGGGTACGGTAATTGGGGCGATCGGTCCTTACGACGAGAATGAGCCACGGTCGTTTGTTAAAGGACGACGGATGGTACCAAATCTTGATTCAAACGGATCTCCTCTAAACAAAATCAATTTCTTTGATGGCTTGGTTGATGAAGAGAAAAGCTCTGTTTTAGTTGATTTGGGCAATGCTCTACCCTTAACTTTTGGCTTGGAATTGCAAGACTTTGGCGACCTCCAGTTAGCAATTCTCAAAGATGAAAATACTCAGGAGTCTCAAACCCTGTCCATAAACGAAGGGTTTGTGGCATTAGGCAGCCTAATTCCCTATCGCACGCCAGACTGGTTGTCGAAAACGGCTGGAATTTGGGCTACATCTTTGCTTCCCGAACAACGGGAGTTAATACAGAACCGTCCTTTGGCACTGATTCAGATGCTTGATAGCAACAAAGGGAAAGTCTTAGTTCGAGAGAGCATTGACGGGTTATTGGTTCGGGCTGATAGGTTTGTGCAACGAGTTGAGCCAACAGAAACGGCTGAGATCGAACTTTTTGCTAGTCGCTATGGAAAACCACTGCCCAATGCCTTAGTGAGTATTGCTTTGAGTCCCCCGAACAATAATGCAGGCGGTGGGGAAAACGATCTCAGACCTCCCAAGGCTAAAAGCCCTTGGACAGACTTACCCACGGATGCACTTAAAAACTTACCACTGACACTGACAGCTGATACTGCTGGTAAAGCGAAGTTGTCAATTGAAACGCAAGATCCTGGTAATCCCCGTGGCTACGTTGATGGGCAAATCTATACACTCCAATATTCTCTGCAAGGACAAGCAGACAGTCAAAAACAGTCACTTGATGCCATCTACGTTTTACTCTTTGATGGCTATCCAATTCCCGATCGCCCTACTTGGTTCGAGCATATTCACCCCATTTTCCAACAGTACGGCAACCTCTATCCAATTATGAGTAAGCGCTTGGTTGACTTGGGAAACTACGATTCAGTGCGGGAGAATCGCGCCATTTTAGAATTGGCTTTCTCGCTAGATATTCATGACCCAAATTCCATGCCTGTTACCCGTGACCTCTCTCGTGCCAAACGAGTCACAATTATGCGATGGTTGCGCGAGCAATACGCCGATGGCAGCTATGTCCTGCGGCTAGGACACAGACAACTCAAACCGTCTTTAGCAGAAGCACCAAAAGCGATTCAGGAAACATCTATCCCATCATTTGCACTAGAGCCTAAAGCTCAAGCAACAGATGCACCAGCAGAAGATGACAGCACCCCACACGGCTACCAAAATTTCCAAATCGCCCTGCGGCGGATTCAACACAACTCATAACATCAAAGCGCACCGCACCAGAAGGAGATGTCTTATGTTAAAAATTCCCTTTCGCATTATTCAAGAGATCCACAACGCCAAACAAGCTTCAGACCTTTACAAACATCTGCAAGCAGCGATCGAGCTAGAACACTCAACCATTCCGCTTTACCTGACAGCGCTGTATTCTATCCAACCTAACTCGAATCAGGCAGCGACCGAAATCCTCTTCTCAGTGGTGCGAGAAGAAATGCTGCACATGGTTATTGCTGCCAATGTTTTGAATGCGATTGGTGGCAGCCCTGAAGTCAACAAACCTGAATTTATTCCCACTTATCCAGGGAATTTACCAATGGTGCAGACGGATCTAATCGTGGGACTTGCGCCTCTCTCGATGGCTTTAATCACCAACACCTTCATGCAAATCGAAACCTCTGTAGACCCGGAAGATTATCCAGCCAAGCCCGTTTCTTTCGCCCTAAGAGCAATGCCACAGGAGGAGTATCAAACGATTGGGGACTTCTATGAAGCAATTATTTCCAAAATCACAGAGTTACATCGTCAGGGAGCATTAACTATTAAACCGCGCTATCAGGTTGTTAATGAACAATGGTTTCCAAAAACGGAACTATTTGAAATCACAGATGTGGACAAAGCCACCTCAGCCTTAAACTTGATTATTGTGCAGGGCGAAGGAACGAAAACCGTCCAAACAACAAGAGTATCTGCTCTTAATGGTAAGGGTGCAAACCAACTCACAAATACATTTAGCCCCTTCGACCCAGAAAATCAGCCTGCTCATTACTATCACTTTGCTCAAATTGTCAAAGGGGGTCGCCTGGTGCCAGACCCAGAAAATCCAAGTGGGTTTGTCTACAATCTGAATCAACCAATCAATCTAGACTCTGAAAAGATTTATCCACTTGTAGAAAACTCTAAAGCCGAAATGTATCCCGAAGGCAGTCGGGCACGACGCTTAATCGATCAGTTCAACTGCTCTTACACCAGCCTATTGAACGGCTTGCACAAGACTTTCAATGGTAACTCAGATTACTTAAATACAACAATCGGGGTGATGTTTGAACTAAAGTTGCAAGCTCAAGAGATGGCAGAGGTGGAAATCAAAGAAGGGCCTAATGCTGGGAAGCTTGTTGCACCTTCTTTTGAATACCAATTGTTAAGAGCATAAAAGCAACTTGCTCCAGTCGAGTTGCCAAATTTTACCACACCAGGAAGGCGTAGATATAGTCAGCCAAGCTGACATCAGGGGCAAGATAGTACAAATTTGCCTAAGACTGTGGTTTGTAATACGCCAATGATAGGACTGAAACCCTTATTGTTTCGTTATAGCCTTGTCTAATAACCTTGATTTCTCACTTGTGAGAAATCAAGGAGTGTGGGAGGTGTGGGAGGATGGGGAAGAAGTCTTACCCCCCACACTCCCCACACTCCTCTTCTCCCTCTGCCTATACTATGCGTGAGAAATCCGGGAATAAGAGCTAGAACGGCAAAACTAACTGGAGAGGTGAGACTAAAGGCTTAATTACGTATGCGTCTTAGAAAATATCAAACGAGTTTACTATGCTTCCAACCTACCTCTAGCAAGTTTTACCGCTCTAGAATAGGAGTAAATAAGGCTTGGATGATTTATCAAGAAGCAAAACTTAAAAAGCCTATAGAGTTACACTTTCAGCCTATCTTATCTTTACTATCAGCTTCACTATATCTATCCCCAAATGGTTGTTCTAGGCTAAATTTTATCTTTGTAGTCCTATTTGTTGCGCTTGAGGTTTAGCTAATATTTTATCTATCTGACTATTCGCGTCCTCAAAAGTTTGCAATATTTGTGGAGTTAATTTATTAGTCTGCACCTTACCAGATTGCAAGTTTAAAATTACCTCTCCATTTTTCTGTGAAATAGTTAAATCCCTCTGCTGGGTACTAAAGGTTACATCATAAATCTTTCCTAAAACTTGAGTACCATTTTCATTAGGCTTACCCCAAACCATGCCAATCCTTTGAGCAATTTGAGTCAGCCGACTGATGGCTTCAAGCTCAAATGTATCATTATTCATTGCTGTCAACGCTTCGCTTGAGAATTGCTTACTAGTTTTAAACTGATTGGCAACTTCTACAATGCGTTTTTTGTAATTTTCCGGCTTCCCTAACTTATCTGCGGCATTGTACCAATTTCTCAAGTCATCAATAGTGACTGTCGGGACTTCCTCTACGCCTAAAGGTTCGGTTTTTGTACTATTAGTAATGTCTGGTGTAGAAGGAGTAGTGGAAAGTAATGGAGTTATAGATTGGTTAGGTGGGGATTGTGCTATTTGTTCTGGTAGTTTCAAAAACTGCGGTCGTGTGGCGAGAGAGCTAACTTTTTGCTGATAGTCACTATTTGATTCAATCACAGCCCCAAATTTTTTGGTCATGTTCTCCAAAGTTTTGGGGGGAATTGAACTGCTGACTAAGTGAAATACGGCTAGACCTTTTTTAGTTTCCCTGATAACATCTTCTGTTGGTACTTGTTGACATTCAACTTTTTGAGCAGTTAACCATTTAGTCACAGTTTCAGCTTTCTGGTTGTCAACAGCCAAGCCCATGACTCCAAGTTTTTTGTTTGATTCTGTAGAAAATAAGAAAGTAGGACGCTCTTTAATATGATGTAGAATTTTCGCACTACTCTCAATCATTTCCTGTTGCTGAGGATTAATTAATTGAGTTCCGAAAATCTGTAATTCCTTCGTCCATTTCTGGGGATATTCAACGGTATTAGGGTCAATTTGAGCGCAAATCACAGAAAAATTACTTTGAATAATAGCGTCGGCGGGTGTAAGTTGTCCGGTTTTGAGCAGTCCAAGCTGTCTGAGCGCGTCTTTGTCTTTTTTGAAGTGCAATACTCCCAGGGGTTCACCATTCAAAAATACAGCATCTCTAGTTTTAGAAGCTGAGGTTTCGATAGTCAGTTTTCGGTAATCTTGATCATTGAATGTCTGACCAGAAAAATCATAAAAGTTAATTTTATTAATTTTCAGGAGATGACCATTAGGAGATTCACCCATGACAAAAGCCTGATCTCCAGTTTCGGAGATTGACGTGAGCTTTAATTTTAGGGGATTACCATTTTTTAGGTAATCAACTTGTTTTAACTGTTGAAGAGAATCGTTGTCTAACTCGCCCAGAGTCAAAGCATCTAATTTAATTTTTACTGTTTTGTCAGGAATCAGTACAGTGCCAAATTCCAAATTTACTGCTTGGTCGTTAAAAACAAGTCCTGCGTAAGAGAAGTTTTTAAGTTCGCGGATGGTAATGTCAATCGGCTCGTTTCCTGGTAGTCCAATAGTGGCCTTAGCAGTAGCAGGTTCCACGCCAATGAAATTAGCTTGCGCCTTTGTGCCAATTGGTAACATTCCAGTTCTTGTCTCCAGCATGGCGAATTCTTTATATTCGCCGTCAGTATCCTCTACAAACAACAGCCTGGAAACATGGCGCTCATGCCCAACTGGGTGGTGAGAAGCTCTGATTTCTATCGGATGTTTTTCATGATCGTTCCAGTCTCGACCTAAAAATTGATTCGCTTCATTCAAAAGCGTGACTAACTTCGGTTCAGTAAATTGCAATTTATCTAAGCGAGAAATAATCTCATTGGGGAAAGCAGCGAAGGCAAAATTAGAAACTTTTTTAGCGTAAGCCTGGGGGTTTGCGTTTTCTTTTCTTGCAACTTCAAGTTCATCTTGGCGGGATGCACAGATGTTCCAAGCGGCGGCGGATAGAGCAAGTTTTTCTGACTCTGGGATAGAAGCGTAAAATGCGAGAGCCGCCTCTTGTGCCTTGTCGAAAAGTAATTTAGTTTGGCTTCTAGTAAGTTCTGGTTTTAGTTCTAAGAGTTTAGCTCCCTGCGTGGTCATCCCCGCCTTGAGATTGCAATCTGCTTGCGATTGTTGGCTAACTGTCCCCAGGTTGCGGTAAGCGGGTTTTCCATCTGACCTAACCTCACCATCTATCTGTGCAACTGCTAATAATTTATGGGGGCGTTCACTGTTTGTGAATTTAATCTCATCTAGGCGAATATTAAGTGTCTGGGCTTTCCAGATTAGGGGATGCCCGTAGCGGGTGAGGTTGGTAATTTCGAGTTGCGTTCCTGAATTTGTTTGAACAACTGCGCTAGGGCCAGACTCTGCTTCTCGCCGCCTTGAGGCACGAACCGCAGCGTTGAATTTCAGATCGAACTCGTACTTCGCGGCGATCGCTGCAAATCTTTGTTGTGGTGTAAATTCTACTCCTTTGAATAAGTCTTTAAACTGGACGATGGGGCGCGATTCTAACTGTGATTCTTGGAAATATTTATTAGTTTGACTGATTAGTAGTTCTACTGGTGAGTAATTTTTGGGGGTTATCCCAGTGTTTAAATAGGACGAACGAGATTTTTTGTCTTTAATATAATTAACATCACGATACAAGTAGCGGCTGTTTTCCAAGATTTTATCCATCTCAGGTTTTTTAGCGCTTTTGAATAGATCAACTGCTATTTGGTTTTGATAACATCCCTCACCAATCATTTCTCGGTACATTAGGCGATTAACATCCATCGCCTGCTGAATAATTTCGGGAGTTCTTTGAGAATGAGCAAGTTCAACAACCCCTTGCATATAAGGCTTGTATTCTTCTCGAATTAACTTTGGATCTTTCTGGCGTTCTTGCTCAAACAGGGTTTCGTAATGGTTAGAAACTTTGTCTAGATAATTTGATTTCTGCTCAAAAGTACCGTAAGTCTTTAGTACCTCAATTTCTGATTCTAATGCCTCCAGTGCTGTCACTTGATTGTTGATTATGCCCACGCTGATACTATCGCTCATGTGGATAGCGATTTTTTTAAAGTTAGGTTGGGTTCCATTTTCCAAATAAAATGACTGTTTTTTAAGTTTGACTGTCGCAGTATAAGCATTCTGGGGTTGGTTTCTGTACTCGGCTTCGGCTGTTAAATTGGGATATAACCTAGCTCTTGCTACACCAATGCAGTCACCATCGTAGTCTCGTGCTTGGCGTTCTGATTCGGTTTCTGCTGGATCTATAAAATCAACATTGATTCCTTGTGCTTCTAACTCTGTAATTCTGGCTTGTATGCGCTTGTGGTCTTCGTCATTGACTACAATTATGCCTTTGAGGTCTTTACCATCTGGCCCGAGTCGATCTTTAATGTGCTTGTTAGCAGACACACACAATCCGTTAGAATTCAGAAAAGGAGAACGGAAGTTAAGAATTTTCTCTTCATTCTTTTCCCATGAAACACAAATTTCACCATTTTTAAGTTCTTTAGATGGAATAATCATCCCTCGGTCAAAAGTAAGCGTTTTCCCTAAAGCGATATCTCGCCATTGGCTCTGTACAAACCGACTCAATTCTTGTTTAACTTTTTCTGTTTCTAATAACTGCTGATGACCCAACAAGTCAGCTTTGATGAGCTTGTACATGAACAAGTCATCTTTAGTACTCTCGTCATCTAATTCCTCATCTGCATCTAAGTCATCATTTGTCCCTAAGTTTTTAACATCTGTTTCTTGATTGATAATGTCTGATGTTTTTAATTTATTTTGGCTCAATGACTCTTTACGCTTTTCATATCTTTCACAATAGTAAGCAGCAACAATTCTTGGGTCATCTTCAATAGAGGCTAGTTTTTCAGCTTGTACCTCTAGTTCTTCGGCAAAATCTTTAATTCCTTGGGGGAAAGATGCCAGCAGTTGGGAGATAGACATCTGTCCTCGTTGAGATTGCCCTTTTTCGGCTAACCAAATATTTTGCTGATATAATCCTGGTTGAATTTGAGGTTTAGTAGGGCCTTTAAGTCTATCCTTGTCTGTTCCCTTAAAACTGCTCACAGGGAGAATTACGTCTATTCTTGGTTTGTTATTTGGATTTGCATATTTTATCCTATCCAGTCTGTATGGTCGGAGTGTTCCTTTGCCAAAACGGTATTTAGTAGTATCTTCTCCAACTCTATCCACCCAACCAAATCGATGCTGAATTACACGATAGCTTTTGTCTGCTTGGGATTCTCTTAAGGTTAGTTTGTCATGGAGTTGTGTTGAAATTTGTCCATAACAGTCCCCAACTAATTTATATGCTAAATCATTTGATAATATTCCTCCATTCTCACCTCTGTTATCAGTAGAATCATCTACTACCAGAATGTTTAGCTTTTCGTGAATTGCATTTTTACAAGCCCCAAGGAAGATGGAACCATAAGCACCCCGATCTTTACTATCTGGACAAATTTTTTGAATCGTTTCTAAACATTCTTTATCTCCATAAAGTAAACGAGTCTTAGAAGATAGTAATAAAATCTGTCCATCTGGATGATTCTTTAACTCTTCATCTGTGCTGTGTTCATCTGAGTGTCCAAAGGAAAATTCTTTCTCAGGAAAGTAAAATTCTAGTAAAGTATTACTGAGCTTTTCAGTTAAAATTAATTGAGAGTCAGTTTTGCTATCATCTGTATAGATCCACTGATTTAGACGAGGATCGAAATGTTTCAATTCCAGAGTCATAAGATTTAAAATTTCATGAACATTAATTAATTTTTTGAGAGGTTTTTATGTCAAGAATTAAGCGTTGGATAAATATGAATAATGAAGAATTCAACCCAGATGGAAGTTTGAAAGATGAAGCTCGACAACAAATGTTGTCTACAGGAATGAGTAACGAAGCAATTACTGACTATGCTCTCTCATTGAAAGAAGAATACGACGAGTGGAAGCACCTGGACGATACTGATCCAGAGCCGTGGCCAGTGTATACAGCTTACGATTTTTTCAGCGAACAAGAGAAAAGAGAGTTTAACCCCGACGGCTCTCTCAAACCTGAATATGTAGAGTACGCTCGGCAAATTGGCATCAGTGAAAGTGCCCTGGAACAGCTTGAGTGGCGTAAGAAAAACGAAGTCGAGAATTATAATGCTGTGTCTGCCGGTCATGCAGAACAAGGTATTAACTTTGGTGAAGAACGGATGAAAGAAAGGATTGAAGACAGCAGAACCTACGTTCAACGCCGCCGCCAAATGGAACAGGACTTGCGGAACTTTGAGCCGCAAGAGAGCTTGCCTTTTGATAAAAACACCTCTTATTAAAGTAGGTGAGTTACGCTGTCAAGAAAGTTTTTATCCATCAAATGTAGTGATTTGACCTGAATATGTGAAAGAAAGCGATCGCCTCACCTTGGCATGAAAGTAAATATTTATAAACTGCCTTTTTACTTCGTTGACTTGAAAGATTTTAGAGATTGTTGATGGAGTACCATAGTCAGTAATCGCAGTGCAGTAAATAAATATATCGCCCTGTCATTGGGTTTATCTATGATGTTTTTTACTGTGTGGTGGGGTGTTTTTTGATAATTCTTTGCCAAGAGATAATTCCGACGAAGAATTATTAGATATTGGTGAAGTAGCTATTTTATATATGGCAAAACAGCAAGAAATAGCGACTATTGAGATTAAAGTAGCCTGACCAATTATTTGCCAGCAGTTGAAAGTCAGTTGAGGCTGAACTCGCTTAAAGAAAACAGACTCCAACTTCTGGTGAGTCGTACAATTTTTCAAGTACTCCAAAACTTGCAGACATTGAGAGATATCTTCGCCTTTATGTACTTTTTGGCACAGCAGAATTTCTAAGCGTTCAATGCGACGTTCTGGAGTAGATAAATTAATATCGTCCCAATCATCCCAAAGTTTAATTTCTTTTAGTTCGTTCATAACTTCATCCCTCTATCAAACTATTGATGCTGTTCCAAAGATAGGGAAAACCAAAACAGACACTTTCTCTTTCCCAAAAACTTAATTACTTGCGTCGTTTAGATTTGCTCTTATTACGTTCATACTCAGCAACGATATCCTTTGCTTGTCCCGGAAGAATCACACTTTGATTATTGAACCGCATTTGATATACCTGATAACAGAGACTTTTGCTATTAGGACAAGACAAGAAAGTTGGTAGATTAATGATTGCCACGGCTGTAGCAGTTGCAGAAATCAAAACGCCACAGATGAAAAAGAAAATCCCAGAGCGGCCAGAACCGACCCAACCACCGAGCCAAAAAACAAGTCCTTTGAACTGTTCAAAGCGTTTTTGACGAAGTTTTTGACGTTCTAGTTGTGCTTCGTTCCATGCCTGTATTTTTTCCAGCTTGTGGGCAGCTAATTTATTGGCTTTAGCATCGGAGGCTTTTTCGACTTGAATATCAATAGTGCGTTCTTTGGCTGCAATTTCTTGTTTTAATCGGTATTCATTCCATTCTTGGATACGTTGGGCGACAGCATCGGCATTGGCGAAGAAGGCAATGAGGGTGTCGTCTCCCAATTCATTCCAGATAACTGTGCCCTCTGTTGCTTTTTTTCGGCGATTCTCGCCATGATTCTTTCTTCTAATTGAGCAAACAGATTGTTTTCCGAATCGCTCTGTTGCAATTTCAATGCGACATTTTTCAGGTAAAGTGATTGAACTAAGCCAGTTATTTCTTCAGCTTCGGCAGCAGTAATCCTATCAATAAGATTAGATAAATCATCTCTGGCAGCTACAGCTTTTTCACTAACATTCTCAATGACTGCATCTAATTTTAGTTGCTCAGAAATCCCAGACTCATTTAGAGCAGCTAACTCAGATGCAACTTCTTCAAAGGATTTGTTTTGCTCTTTTATTGATTTGTAGGTTTCAAGAAAGCGTTCGCACTCATCTGGGCTATACTCATCTTGCTCAGATAGTCCGCAGACTTGGAGAATTAATAAAGCCTGAGAAAGTGCGATTTTATAGCCTCTTTCACGAGCAATAACTAGTAATTCAGTGATATCTAATGGTGATTGGGCTTTTTTTCCTTGTTTTTTCCCTCCATTCTTCGTTGACGACGAGGAATTGCCCTGAGTTTCTGACAGTGCATTGTCAACAATTGGAGATAATAGAGCCATTACTTCCTCATCATTTCCACCCTGCTCAATTAAGGTGCGACATTCACGAAACCTGTCTGCATCATTCTCGGTATATAACTCTTTTTCAGGTATCCCACTCAAGCGTAAAGTTCGGCTAATTTCGGATGGTGAGAGGTTGTTAAAAAGTTCTTGTGGTTGATACATAATCATTAATTTCTATTTAGATAAAGTTGAAAAAGGATTTAACCAGTCAACTTTTAACTGTCTTTCTTCTGTTGCGGGAATCTTAGATAGTTCTGTTGGGGGAATATTGGATGGAAGAGAAAGTGATGAATGTCTTTCTTCTGTTGCGGGAATCTTAGATGGTTCTGTTGGGGGAATATTGGATGGAAGGGAAAGTGATGAAAGTGAATTTCTGTCTACTGCAATCATCGTGGCTGCCTGAGACGGGATTTCTCCCAGCAGTCCCATCAGATATGAAGAGTGAAGTTGAAGGCGGTAAAGACAAGCACGAATGTGTGGTTCTAAATCTACGGGTTGCTCTTGGGCTTGATAGGCTAAAGGAAGCCAATAGCTGCTAATAGCAATTATCACCATATCTTTCGCAGGATAAAGAGTATTTCTGGAGTTTAAATACTTAAACAGCATTGCTTCGGAGCTATCAGTCTTAACTCTACTTCGTAAGCGAAACTCAACATCTGAAAACATTGCTAATATTCCTTTAAAACGAGCAAATTACTAGGACGCACGATGGTTTGAAATAGCTGATGTAGCGTTTTGATAACGGAATAATCCGTATACATCCGTGAAACGTAAGCACAACGCATCTTTTTTTATTGGCAGGTTAAAAGCCAAGCGCACATCCTCTTCTAATTCTGCCGCCCATGAAATCTCGGTATAAGTAAATAAGTTTTTCAACTCAGCAACTAAATATTCCGATGTTCCCCCACCAATAATTACTTGCTGAATATCAACAGGAATATTCATACTCAGCCAAATAGATACTTTATTCCAGTATTCTTTCCGAGATAACTCCGCTACTTCAACAATTTGTGCTACTTCCTCAGCTTTAAACTCAGCATTCTTACTCCGAGCCAAGGTGTTAAAGTATCTCGGTTTTAACGCTGAACCTGATAGATGAACAGCCTTTAACAAATCATGTAAGTTCTGTCCCGATGTTCGGCTTTTGATTCTCTCCAGCATCCAGGCTAAACCCAAACCTTCTGTTTTTCCAGTTGATATACCCCGCTCAAAGATTACGGCTGATATATCCCGAAAACCCAGCATCACCACAGCAATGTTCACTTTATTAAAGTCTGTGCCGAGTTTTTTACTTCGTGTCAATACCAGTCCCCCACCCTCCGGCAAACACTGAAAGCTGATCAGATTTACACAAAATTGTTGACCTCGAAAGCTAAAGCTAGACAGTGCCTTGGTTAAACCCATCTCCAATCTTTCCCTGTCTTCCCACTCTCCATAAGGCAACAGCAGTCCCAACGATAAATCAAGGTTGGACTTCAATCCTTCTCTAATCGCTATTGCCCCCACTGCTGCCAAAGTTTTTGGAATCGCGTTCTCATACTTGAGTTCTAAAAAATTGATTCGCGCTTCAAAATACTTTTGGGCCAAAAACCCAACCGCATAATACTCTCCGTTGTACTCTATCCAAGCCTCATTCTCTGGATTCGGCCGATTAATTTGCCCAGACTCATATAAAGAGAGCGAGTCTCTAGAAATCTTAACTAACTCTGGCTCCATACACAGCAATTCTGGTTTAGAAGACATATCCAAGAGAACACGATAAACCATCTTCGTCATTGAAGTTCCTGGATCAAGACTCAACATTAAATCCACAAGAAATTTCCTCCCTGTTTTTGACCTTTTATCAAGAATTATTCCTAAAAGGCTAAAGCGCCTATACCGTAATGATTTCAGCATTTGTAAATAAAAATCATGAATCATTACAATTGCACTTTTATTTCACTAATTTGTGCATTCTCTGGAAAATCGCCTAAGTTTCCATTCCTCACCAATCCTCACTCATTCTCATCAATTTATCCCAATTTATCCCAATTTATCCCAATATCCCACTCCACAAATTCAAATTAATCGCTGATGTTATTACATATTAAACATCATCTAATAAGCAATTATCATTAGCTTAATAAAACCCAATAGTTCCCGGAAGTTCCCGGAACTTCTCGGAAGTCACCCGATTTATCCCCATGTTCTCCTACTAATTTTAAACATGCTTTAGAGGGCACAACCCTTGGAATCCATCTTTTTCTGACGCACAGTACGCCATATTTGGCGGAAAGAATGCTCGATTTTTTGCTATATTAAATGACAGGAGAGTTTGGGAAATAAAATTTTGTTTTGGTCAAAGTCTCACGAAAGTTTTTTCAGTCGTCATCAAGCACCACGAAGTTTGATGACGGGGATTGATTTTGACCTCAATACTTATTGCAAAGGTGATTATCTTGCAATAAGAAMAAATAATCAGAATTTTTTGAAAAGAGTTTGTTGCACCAACAGATGGGATAGAACAAGGATTAACTTTTGTAAACCCCATCCCAGAGGTGAGCCATGCTGACAGCYGCTAACRTTTCTTCAGAGATGGCGGTGAACTACTTCGTCAAAAACTACTACCACCAAGGGAAGTCGCTTTGGAGTGGTCAAGGTGCTTTAAAATTGGGTTTGTCAGGGGCAATCGATGATGAAGAAGCTTTTAAAAATGTGATCTCAGGGCGTTCACCCCAGGGTCGTGAGCAATTAAATGCCAGGGACTTGAAGCCCGACGAACGCAGAGCCGCATTAGACTGTACATTTTCTGCGCCCAAAAGTGTAAGCTTGATGGCCTTGGTGGGCGGGGATATTCGTTTGATTGATGCTCACCATCAGGCGCTAAAAGAAACTCTGGAGCTAATAGAGCAGCGTTATGCCTATACCAGAGTGACAGATAATAGCGGCAGACATAGAGTTAAGACTGGTAACTTGGTCGTCGCGCAGTTCGATCACATCGAAAGTCGGGATTTAGACCCACATCTGCACACCCATTGTTTGCTGATGAACATGACCCAAACTCCAGATGGTAGGTGGTTAAGTTTGGGTAATAACGAGATATTCGCCAATAAGAAATTCTTGGGGATGGCATACCAAAGCTCTCTGGCGCGTGAGGTGCAGAAGCTTGGCTACGAGATAGAGCTTCGTTTACATGGGCAGTTTGATATAAAAGGCTTTAAATTCGAGGATTTAGAGGCATTTTCTAAGCGGCGACAGCAAATCATCGCCTCATCTAGTGCTAATTCGACTTGGGCCGAACGTGAAAAAATTTGGGATGATACCCGCCAGCGCAAGCAGAAACTACCAGAATCAGAATTAGTTGCATTGTGGAAGTCAGAAGCTGCGGCGTTAGGTATCACGTTTGTCAAGCCAGGAGAACCAAGAAAAGAACAGGCTCCTCTTGTGGTTGAGCAAAAAAGTCTGATTGATGCGTTAGATGATGCGATCGCACATTGCAGTGAGAGAAATGTCGCTTTTAGACAAGAGGATTTAGAAAAATTCATCCTAGAATCACGTTTAGCTACGGATGTAACAGCGATTGCACCCCTGATTAGAGAACATCAGGAGTTAATCGCTTTGCCAGGGTTAACTCACCAATTTACGACGATGACAGCAGTGAGGCGGGAGTTGGCGACGATTGAGTTGATGCAGCAAGGTGTTGGAAAAGTAGTCCCAATAACTAATAGAGAAGTAGTTGAGAGCCAGTTACAGAAAACCTTACTAAATACCGGACAGCGCCAAGCAGTAGAATTAGCTGCAACAACATCTGACCAGTTCATTGCATGGCAGGGAGTAGCTGGTGCTGGTAAGACTTTCGCCCTCAAGGAGTTGAAAGCGATAGCCACAGATGCCGGATACACTATTCTTGGCTTTGCCCCTAGTTCCTCTGCTGCTAAGGTTTTGAGTGAAGAGTTAGAAATTCAGTCTCTTACAGTGGCTAGATTACTTGTCACTGAACCACAAGAAATTGAACCAAATCAAATCTGGATTGTGGACGAAGCGGGTTTACTCAGTGCTAAGGATGCCCATGCACTCCTACAACGAGCAACCTTACTTCAAGCTAGGGTGATTTTAGTCGGTGACACTCGGCAGTTGTCAGCAGTATCAGCAGGGAATCCCTTCAAATCCTTGCAACAGGCGGGAATCAAAACCGCACACCTCAATGAATCGTTGCGCCAAAAAGACCCTCAACTGAAGCTGGCAGTAGATTTAATTGCCGATGGCAGAGTAGAAGCGGGATTTGAACATCTACTGGCGACCGGCTCAATAAAAACTGTTTCTTCAGAATCCAAAATAGAGCAGATCGCCAATGATTATATAGTAGGGACACCAGAGCAGCGACTCAAAACTCTTGTGTTAGCTGGAACAAATACAGAAAGACTTGCCCTTACCCAAGCGATTCGCTCGAAGCTCAAGGGTGAAGGAACTTTGGGAGAAACTGCAACCATCACCCAATTGCAAACCAAAAATCTGACAAAAGTACAGATGCGGTTTGCCCATAACTTTGAAATTGGTGATGTGGTCATGCCGACACGGGACTATAAACGTCGGGGGCTGGAGAAAGGCAAACTGTATGAAGTGGTTGGTCAAACTACTGACAAGTTGACCCTAATTCGTGATAATGGTCAGGTAATGGATGTAGACACGGCTTTTGAGAAAGCGGTTTACCAGAGTCACCAGATTGAAATTGCCGTGGGCGATCGCCTGCAATGGAAGAAAAACGATCGGCAATTGGGACGACGTAACGGACAGGAGTTTACTGTAACAGGGATCGACCTGAACATAGTCCAGATTAAATATGCTGATGAGCGTACTGAATCCATTAGTTTGGCACAGGCGCAAAACTTAGACTATGCCCTTGTGAGTACAACATATAGTAGTCAGGGGAAAACTGCGGATCGGGTGTTAATTTCGGCAGATTTCACTATTGGACAGGAAAGTTTTTATGTTGCTGCCAGCCGTGCAAGGCATGAATTAAAGATTTACACCGAAGATCCAACGCGATTGGTAGAGTTGGCGCAACAGTCCAAAGCCAAAGAGAATGCTTTGGAATTGCTACGAAAACAGGTTCATAATTCAACTCTTCGCCAGCGCCAACTTTCGCCTCAGCTTGCAATAACTATAAATATCAGTGATGAGCTAGTAGCACCTGTACTGAAGTCTGACCCAGTACTGAAAACTCCTAAATCAGGAGAAGAGCCAGAAACAAAGCCAATTTGTCAAAAAGAAATGACGACAGAAATACCTGTAGTCAAGCTAAAAGAGATAGAGTTACCACCAACCGTTACAAAACCTCATATCGACAAGCCAGTACTGAAATCTGCTGTCCCCACAGAAGCGTTTTGGACACCACATAAAAGTAAAGATATTCCCAATTTTCTTGAACCAAAGCACTGGCAAGAGTTTGAATCAAGTGCCATTCATCCTGATATTACGGCAAAAAACTTTGAAAGCCTTCAGTTCAACTATGCAGGTGGTGAGCATGAGTCTTGGGAAAGACTCATGGTTAGTGAAAAACTTAATCGTACAAATACCGGGAGGTTAACGGAGGGATTAATCAGAACATATTCTCATCTTGATGCTGGAGGATGGTGGTGTGATGCTGGAGTTGATSCGCGAACATTTGCTGATTTAACCCCAGGTGATAAACCAACTCTKAAACGATGGGGATGCTACAAGCCAAATCAACCAAGACCCAAAAAAGATGAGAATAATCAAATAATTGAAGGGAAATTCATCAAATATGAGCATCCTCCCAAGGTTGAATTAAGCATCTTCCTGCTTAATGTCCCTGATGATATTGCCGAACGCATTTACTCCAAACACAAGGTGAATCCCAGTGATAGCGATCGCCAGTCAGGATTTTGGTACTGTGTCTGGAAACATAATATCCCGTGTGCGATCGCAGAAGGCGCTAAAAAAGCAGCCAGTCTGTTGAGTCAGGGTCATGCTGCCATTGGGCTACCTGGGATTTCGGCGGGATACCGAACTCCCAAAGATGAGTTTGGCAAGAAAATTGGCAAGTCTTACCTGCATGAAGAGTTAGCAATTTTTGCCACACCTTCTCGAGAAATCAAATTCTGCTTTGACTATGAAACCAAGCCTAAAACGAAGCTCAATATTGAGAGGGATATTTCCGTAACTGGAAGATTGTTGCAGAAGCTTGGAGCTAGGGTCAAGGTCGTCAGCTTGCCAGGGCCTTCTAAAGGTGTTGACGATTTCATAGTCGCAAGTGGGCCACTGGCTTACGAAAAATTGAGCCATGAAGCAATGAAGTTAAGGGACTGGCAACAGCACAATCAACACTCAAAAGTTGCTGCAATAGAACCACCCAAACTTCAGCTTAAAGAAAGTTCTTTACAACAAACCTCACCAAATCAACCAATAGGACAAACCCATGACAACCAACAACAACCCAACCCAGATACAGTTATTAACCGAGAAGATAGAGGAATTATTAACCTCTCACGGGAAACTGAACAAGAATTTCGAGCAGTTAGAAATCAAGAACTCTCAACTCACCGAAAAAATTCAGAGCTTAGAGGTAGCCCAGCAACAGAGGTTGAGCGACTTCTTACAGCAGTTAGCCGAGACATTGAATGCCAAGAAGTCCTCGAACTTAGAGCCATTAGTACAAGAATTAACCCAAGCTCTACAGATGATTGGCTTCGAGGTCAACGAGCAACGAACTTCTCAAGACAAGTTAACCCAGAAGATTCAGCAATTATTGACGGCGCAGCAAGTGATGTCAGTTTTGAACAAAATGGAAACGCCAAACGACCAACTACCGAACAACTCTTAAACGCAATTACTGAGAATATTCAACAGTCAATAGTTGATGATGCCTTGGTTGAAACGTTACCACAATTAACAGAACAACTGTACGGGTATCAGCAGCACCTAAGAGGAGCTAGAACCAGATTAGATGACTTTGGAGCAGTGATTGCTTCAATTGAGCAACAAATTTCATCAAAAACAACAGTGGATGTAATCTCTGACTTTATTGAACAGTCAGTAGTTGAGTCCACCCTAATAACTTTGTTGCCACAAAGAAGAGAGCAACTCTCTCAAGTCAGTCAGCAATTAGCTCACAAAACAGCTATTGCTCAACAGTCAGAACTTTCAAGTTCACAAAAAACTGTTTGGGCAATTGCTGAAAATATTGAATACTTGGCTGTCTCCTCTGCCCTCACTGAAACTTTACCGCAACTAATAGAACAACTCTCTCCCTTGAGACAGCAGCAAAAAGGAGTCAGAAGTAGATTTGACGATTTAGAAGCAGTCATTACTCAAATTGAGCAACGACTTTCATCACAAAGAGCTATAGACGCAATTACTCAAAATGTTGAATACTCGGCTGTCTCCTCTGCCCTCACTGTCACATTACCGCAACTAATAAAACAATTTTCTCCTTTGAGACAGCAGCTAAAAAAAGGTATTGCCACATTCGACAAAATATTTACAGCAATTGAGCCATTATCACAACGCCTTGATTTACAAAAAACTATCGATATAATTGCTGAGGATATTGAACAGTTGGCTGTAGAGTCTGCTTTAAGTGAAACGTTACCACAACTAATAGAGCAACTCTCTCAACATCACCAGCATATCTCAGGAAGAATAACTAAATTCGACGACCTAGAAACAGCAATTTCTCAATTTGAGCAGCACCTTTCAACAAAAAAAACTGTCTTATCAGTTCTTGAAAACATAGAACAGTCATTAGTTGAGTCTGCCCTAGCTGAAACTTTGCCACGGTTAATAGAACAACTTTCTAAAACTTGCCAACAGCAAAAATCTCTTAAACCCGCATTTGATAAAATATCTACAAGAATTGAGCATGAAATACAATATCTTTCTTCACAAAGGACTGTAGACGCAATTGCTCAAAATATAGAACAGTCATTAGTTGAATCCATTATTACTGAAACGTTACCACAACTAATAGAACAACTTTCTAAAACTTGCCTTTCTCATAAGGGAAGAACCACCTTTGAAGGCTTAGGAGTAGCTATTACTCAAATTGAACAACGGCTTGATTCACAAAAAACTGTAGATCAAATTATTGAAAATATCGAATACTCGGCTGTTGAGTCTGCCCTCATTGAAACTTTACCACAATTAATARAACAACTCTCTCAATATCACCAGCAGCTAAAAGGAGGAAAAACTAGATTCCACGGCTTAGAAGCAGCTATTACTCAAATTGAACAACAACTTTCATCACAAAGAACTATCTTATCAATTGTTGAAGATATTGAATACTCGGCTGTTGAGTCTACCCTCACCGAAACTTTACCGCAACTAATAAAACAATTCTCTCAATATCACCAGCAGCTAAAAGGAGGAAAAACTAGATTCCACGGCTTAGAAGCAGCTATTACTCAAATTGAACAACRACTTKMWTCACAAAGAACTATCTTATCAATTGCTCAAAGTATAGAACAGTCATTAGTTGAGTCCATCATTACTGAAACCTTACCACAACTAATAAAACAACTTTCTCAATTCAGCCAGCAGCTAAAAGTAGGAAAAACCACATTCAATCAGTTTCAGCAACTACTGGATAATGAATTCGTAGGGTATTTGACCCAAAAAACTCGAACTTCAGAACACTTAGCTCTTAATGCTATTTCTGACTACGTTGCTCAAGAAACTGTTGCAAGTTATGAGACTGTATCAGCGCTCTCAAAACTGAAAGAATTGCTAGGGGTGAGCCAATCTCAAACTTATACCGAATTTACTACTGCTTTACAAAAGATACTTAACTTGACTGAAAAATGGGGACATCATCAAAATCATTCTCAAGGAAACGTTCAATCCCTCTCAATAGAAGTAGAAACTGAGTTATTAAAAGAGTCAGTTAAATTACACATTAAACAAATAATTCACGGTTTAGATATTGAAAGATTGGCAGAAGTAGTTATGGAAGTAGGAAAATATGTCAAAGGTGAAAAGGTAACAGGAGCAAAGGTCAGCGAGTTATTTACGAGTGTTACAACTGATGCAAAAGTATTGACTTTTGAGGAGAAAATGAACATCGTTAGGCAACTGATTAGAGATGACAAACCATCGATTCTGAAGAGATTGAAAATAAACCCTCAACAATCAGATGATAACGGGGAGCAAATCCGGTTTCGGCGCTAACTTATCAGTTATCAGATATTTCCATTAACTCATTCATAGGTTAGTTGTTCACTGATAACTGTTCACTGTTTTAATTGGTATTGTTATTCCCACTATTTTTAACTGCTTACCTAAGACAAAATTTACTAGTTTCTGACCGCTCACTAAGATTATTTTGTCGGAGCGACGAATCAATTGTTTTGATAACTGTCCAGTTATGCCAGTATGCACGAAGAATCCACCACTAGCTCCTTCTCCTTCGATACAGCACAGGAAATCTTTGATGTGTTTTGGGCTAATGTAATCAGCATAACGCTTAACCTGGATTACATAAAGCTTTCCCAAAATCAACACGCGACCATCTATCCCGCCGTCACCGGTGTACCGAAAGTTGCGTTGGATTTGCCAGCCCTGTTCAAAGCAACAAGTGAGTACCAATTCTTCAAAAACGTAAGGCGATATCCTGCGTAGCGTAGCGATTACTACTGGCAATTTGGCTAATTGAGTTATGCTACGAAGCTCAAGTAATACTTGACTAGCGTACTCAATATTATTCAAGTGTTTCTTAAGCTTTTTAGGTAATCTAACCCTTGGTGTTCGCGCTGGGCTTGGTAGTAATTGCTTCTTAAAATTTTTAGCTAAGAGAGTCTTTTGCGTTGGTACTGAGCTTTGTCGTGCAGGCTTCTTAAAGTTTTTAGCTAAGAAAGTCTTTTGCGTTGGTACTGGGCTTTGTCGTACAAAATTTTGAGATGAAATGTCAGACGATTTTGTACTCTTAGGTGGTAATGGCGATTGCTTAAAACCTTGGGAGCGATACTTTGACTTTGGTATTGAAAGTGGAAATAAAACAAACAGCCAAGCTAGAAAAATCATTCCACCCAGTGCAAACAACAAACCAATGATTAGGATTAGTATCATTTTTACGCTCCCCTTTGATCATGGAACAGGGAGGCTCTTGAGATAGGGGGCAGAGGAGAATTCAATGTGCCAAGTTCAATCCCCTCTGCCCCTCTGCCCCATATCCCCTCAAGCTTGTGAAAAATGCGGACTTACCTGTGCATATTTCTAAATTGTGATTCTTGTTGAGAATCCTGCTGAATTTGATGATGCATATCAACAACAGATTGAACCTTATCAAGTGCCTGTAACTGTTTCTCACTTACGTTAGCCGATAAAACTCCATCAGTGAGAACAGTCTCGCCGTTTTTGGCACGAACAATTACATTATCGCCAAGGCGTTCAAAGTCAAAATTTATACTTTTAAAACTCTTAGAACCATCAGGGTTATCTTTGCCCAAGATATTCAGCATTGCTTTGACACTCTGTTCAATTGCTTGACCTTTAACATCCTCAACAGCAGCCCGTAGTTCAGATCGAGTATTATCAATGGCTGACTGAACACCCATAAGGCTTTGATCAACCGTGTTTTTAACACTATCTACCTGTGTACGTATCTCTTGAGTTAAGTTACCAACTTGTTGATTGAGTTCATTTCTTACACTGTCAGTCTGATATTTAACTTCATCCTTGAAGCTAGTAATTTGTTCATTAATTTGAGATTTAAGTGAAGTAATTTCCTTTCTGAGCTTCGTTACTTCGGGTGTCAGTACATCTTTAATCCGCTCAAAAACATTCTTGGCAGTTTGTTTTACCTTGTTCTCAACCGTTCCCACCCAATTTTGAAGAACCGTATTTTGAACTTGTGGTAAAGAACGTTCATTCACCTGTGACAATGCTTTTTGGGTGTTTTCAATTAACTGTTGCTGCTTCTCCAAGGATTTACTCATTTCGGCAACTTGAGCAGCTAGTTGTGATAAAAATTCGGATAAAAGCTGTTCTGATTTGATACTATCTACAAGTTTTTGTTGTTCGCTTAGTTTTTTCTGTAATACTTGCACTTGTTTTCCTAAAGCTTCTACACTGTAGATTCGCTCATTACTTACAACTTTATTTTTCTGTGATGCCGGAGCTAAACCTAATTTGTCAGTCAGTACTTCTCCATTTTTAATATGGAATACTTTTTCATTACCAATTTTAATAGAAATTGCACCTTGAGAATTTTTTGGGTCAGACAGAGCTTTTTTTAAGTTCTCTACTATCGTCGGTGTTAATAAGTTTTTAGAGGGTGATTCTCCTAATGTCCCTTGATAAACTTTGCTAGAGCTAGAGTAAATATGAACATCCTTGCTGGGATCTAATCCTTTTTCTTTAGCTTTGGCATGGATGAGTTTGAGGAGAGATTCTAAAATTTCTAGATAATCTCGCTTAATCTCTTTAGCTTCACCATCATCAATCATTATTTTCACCTTTGAGAATTGACTGAATTAACACATCGGGATTAATCGCTACTTCTGGTAAAACTATCCCACCGAGTTTATTAAGAACCTGTCTACCTTCAATTTCAATGTAAGCAAATTCTCCATCAATCATCACTGTTATCGATGATGTATTTTTTTCAGCATGAGATGGGACATAATCTTTCATCACACCATTTAACACAAAAATATTGGCATCATCTGCATCGCCACTATAGACTTCAAGGCACTCAGGAAGATAGTTAGCATCAAAAAGCAAGTTATCCCAACTATCAGCAGTGTTTAAAATCTCGCTCGGATATTTATCTGCTAGGGCTGCTATATCAGGAGGGAGTTTAGCAATTTGTTTTTTATCATAATCAGAGAACGGGTAAAATTTACTTGGCGACATGAAATTTCTCCTTCAGATTTTCAGTTTTAATTTGATTCCAGATAATATTTAYTTAAATCAGACTCGCATATTCTGATAATTGCTCTTGATTTTCTATCAAAGGTAACAATTTTAMMGCSGAGGCTCGGCGAATTTTCATTTCTTCATCTGCTGGAGTTAAGAGAGTAGACTTTTTAGATAAGAACTTTTGAAACTCGTACCAAGCTTTCACACTGTCAGCTTCCGATTGGATTTCATGTTGAGGAATTTTAATTGATTGCAATATTGGCAAACTTATTTGACCACGAGAACGGAAACCTGGACTAATAATTACTGCTTTCCCCGATGGTAAAGTGTTAAATTGATTGACATCAAATAACTTGCGAGTACTGTTTTGGTCAGAATTAGAAATGCTTGCACCACCCTTACCTCCTGATGAGCGAGAACGTTGCTTGTATTTAATTTCCTCTTCACCTAAAAACTTACTAAATCGTTCGGCGGCTACATCATCTTGGGGATTAAAGAATGCTTTGGTCGCACAACCACCAAATATTGCATTAGTTGTGTTTTCACCATAGGATTCAATCAGCATTGATAAGTTTTGCAAGCCCAGCAGAGAGATTAAGCCATCTTCCCGATTCTGATTCAGCCAATCAACCAGTGCTGGTAAATAAAGAGTAGGTAATTCGTCAATCCCTAATACCAAAGGACAAGTACGTTTGTTAGCTACATTCCGGCTCACTAATAGATGCAGAATCGAGACAAGCAAAGGGGCAATTACATCACGCTTCTCTTTGTTCATCCCGAAAATCACCATCTGCCGCCCCTTCAAATCCAGTGGAATATTGGTTTTTCCACAGAAGGCAGCCAAGGCCGAGGGAACCATGAAACGGCTGAACAATCCGCTAGCTGTACCCACAATACTAGCTGCTGTTTCTGGCGACCCTGCAACAGATACAAACTGTGCAAAAGCCTCTCTAACCATGAAATTCAGATTTTCTGCTTGCTCAATGCGCTTAACTAACTTTGGCAATCCTAGTATCGCTTGGCACATCATGATATCTGGATACTCTGTGCCCTTTGCCAGCATAAAAACGGCTTGGACTAACTGATCTCCAGCATTGGTGAAAAAGCTATTTCCAGAATCTTTATCACCGAGTTGGAAATTGCGATTGAGTGTAATCGCAAGCTGCCGTGCCATTTCTGAGTCTTCATTACTGCGAAGAAAGTCKATAGGGTTGGCAACTGCTGATTCTGCAAAGCCTGGGGCAAGCACAGTAACCTGATAACCGCGTTCTATCGCATACCCTGCAAGTATTGGAGCTTGCCCTTTAGATGGAGAATCAACTGATTCCTGGGAGGCGTATTTGAAATCATATAAAGCCAGAGGTAARCCCTGATCAATTACAGAGCGAATCAGGGGATTAATCATTGAAAATGACTTTCCACTCCCTGGGCCACCACAAACTAGGATGCCTCGCTGTGCCTCTGGAAAATAAAGGGTTGTTGAATCTTCAGGGATGCAAGTTCTACGGACACCATTAATAACCTCGCTCGTTATATTCTTGGGAGTTCCCACATACAGCGAGACTCGGTTATGCAAGCGTTGCTGGATTTGTTTACACGCCAACTGACGAGCCGCTGTTTTCTCTCTTGTCCCGCCCCACCGCGCTGTCGCTAGCTTGGCAATACCTCCCCTACTATCGATGATTTTGGCGATTACAATCACCGCGCCACAAACGAGTACCCCTAAACCTGCGGGAGAAAACAGCGCTGATTCAAGTCCTGCGGGAATAAATTGATTTGGCTTAACAATAGTGTTTGCGGTTCCTGTCATCGCCCAGTCCCCACAATCACCAAATCATTCTCGCTCACGGGCAACCAGGGAACTGGCCCAATGAAGTAAGGAGTGCAAGTTTTCTGCTGGAATGGCGGTCGCGCACAGATCCTAAAGAAYAAGCCAAAGTCGGCAGTCCCMWKSGATTCATTAACTCCAGTTAGCGCTACCTTGAATCCACTACCATAAACCAACCGCCCCGTGGGTTCCTTGCCCCCATTCACGGCGGCTAGAATTCCATAACCACCCAWRACTWGCTGRGATGAACCAGATGCCCAACGCTTACCATACAAGCTWCCTTCRGAACCGACAAAATCCCCCATYTCTAAGTATGAGCATTCAATGCTTGGAGGACAGGCGACCTCTTCAGTGCGGTCGCCTCTGACAACGCTGCCAGACACAAAGTAATCATTCCCAGCCCTTGCATCGCCTTTTTCAGCCGCCCCAAGTACAACCGACGCGATACCCACAACATCTATGCCAGAGCTAATAGGCTGAGGCATTTTATCAAAGGGCACTTGACTTAATTTAGGAATTTGATTGACATAAGCTTGCTGCCATGCTTTAAACTTTCCTAATTGAGTTTTGTCCAACCCAGGAATTGAATCAAGCGAATATTTGCTTAGGTCAATCTTATCTAGTGTCAGGTTTGCGACTTGAGGATTTGAGGCTATGGACTGAGAAATAGTGCCGCCGCCGCCGCCGTTCTTGGAGAATAGTTCGGCTAATGGGGGAACTTCTGATAGGCTCAGATTGCTTAATTCAGGCATTGCTTTAACTAATGTTTTTGGCGTTTGCCATTGGATTAATCCAAAGTCTTTGAGGGTGGGTTTGGTGGTTGTGGCTGTAGTGGGCAAAGCCACTGTGCTAATGGACTTTAAGCTCAAGGCAGACATCTTAAAGGCATCATCTGCATCGCCCAGCATCACAACAGAATCTACTTTTTGCCCTGCTGTCCACGAACGCGAGGGATCGTATCCAAAAACTGAAATCAGGTTTTTAGGTATCTTTAAAAATCCAGGCTGCTGAACGGGTGGCAAAGTATCCCATGTGATTTTTGACCAGTCGGGGGCAGCAGTTTTGTAATTCCCTTGGGAATGCTCAATTGTCGGGGTAGTTGTCGGTGTCTCTGCGATTGAGGCGGAAAGTGGAACCAGGGAGACGAAAGCAGTCAGTAGAAAGAGTTTAAACTTCATGATTTTAACAACAGTAAGAGTTAATAACTAGGCTGTTACGGAAAATATCAACAATTCATTTCCCCACCTACACAAATAGAGAAACTCGTCTAGTTTTTTACGAAGAAATTTTAACAATTCACTCACAATCGCCCCATTCAAGTAATTGATAAAAAGTGGTTTTATCGACCTGAGAAAGTGAAATTGCCTCATCTCTTGTCTTGCCACGCCGTAATAGTTTGATAGCATCTTGCACCTTGTTCCATGTGGTAGATCCGGGTTTAACTTGACCTTTGCGCCCAGCTTCTGCTAGCCCAAAAGCGAGAGCATTAGCATCGTTTCTCTGAATCGCACCATTTAGCGTAGTCCCAGGATTGGGGCGCATTAAGGCAACAGGCTGAGGCTTTTGAACTGTTATTGTTTGTGGTGGCGGCGAGGGCTGCGGGAAGTCTGGCGGCGCTGATTGCGGTTTTTCAACTGTTAGCGGTTGCGGCGTTCGCGGACGCGTAATTGGCAATGGGCGCTCCGAATCCGATTTAATCACCAAGCTTGTATAGGCTGGGTTGCCAGTAGCAGGGACTATCTTAAATTGATATTGTTTTTCATTGGTAAGTACTGTAATTTGAGTGCTTCCATTGCTACTAGAGGTAACAGGAAACTTGATCGGGTCAATCTGGCGAAGAAAGATTACAGTCGCTTTACCTCCTGCACATTCAGAATCGCCGCCTGATGACTGGCATAAACCACCGTTTGAGGTAAATGCGAAGCGACTTGGATCGCCAATCCAAACTTGCTTGATAGTTTCCCCAGTAGACATCAAATTAATAGTTAATCCATAGCCTTTCCACACCTTTAATTCGATAGCGTTGGAGTTTGCATCATTCTCGTAAACCGTTCGGATGGGCATTGCTACCACGCTTGAGGCAGTAGCTATTAAGAAGCTTGTAACAATAGCGAGTTTATTTAACATTTTTCCATTTTTACTGGGAACAGGGAAGATAAATTATTGTTGTAGCTTTTTTATAAGAGCAATAATCATTCGGCGGTCATTATCTCAATCTCATGTTAAAAACCATCAGTTTTTCCTGTTCCCTGTTCCCTCATAACGATATTGTTTGATTAACGAATATTTGCACTGGCTTACCAACATCGATCACAAATACTTCTTCTCTACCACTTAACTGTTGAGAACGGGCGACATTTGAACTTTTGATATTATCGAGAACACTATTAAATGCACCCTCTCCAAAAGCGGCGGATAGGTCTTTTTGATCGTTGGTAGTGGAGCTAGTAGAGAAGCCATTAGAGTTACTGCTGACTTGAGTTATGGGGCGATTCTGTACTTCGGCAGCTTTGGCGACTCCTGCAACAATAGCAGAGATGAAATTGTTGCCCAGATTACTGCCTCTGCGAGACTCTGCTTTTAAGAAACCACCATCCTTGGCCATTATCAGAACGGCATTTTCTGGGAGTTGCTTTTCTTGCGTATCGCCGTTTATATTGACCAACACTGAAACACCGCGCAGTTTGGCGAAACCCGAACCATTGGACTCTGCTAGTTGAACAACCAGATAAGCGCCCACGGGTAGTACGTCCCTACCATCTGAGGCTTTTAAGGGTTTTGTTAGTTTCACCAAGTAATTCTGGTTGCCAGCGTCACCAGTGCCCCAAGCGATCGGCGTTTCTAGCCTACCCTCTGCGGTGCTGCCAACGAGTACGCGAAGAGCGTTGTAATTAATGCTAGTGTTCTGTCCAACTTGTGTAGCTCCTCCCGTACCTCCTTCAATTCCATTAGTATTGATGGGTTTTTCGTCAAGTGACTCATCGCCTGAACTMCTRAAACTGCCAGCGTTYGCAGCGAGAAGCCATTGCTGAGTGGGGTCTTGGGTGGGGGCGTTGCTTGCAGCCGTTGGGAACGCCAAAGCAGATTGTCTGATCGGCTGGGCAATTTGGGGCTGGGGTCGAGGCTGGGGTTGCGATCCTCTAGCCGTGGGAAAAGTTCTAGGCGTTGGAGGCACGCTTGTAACTGGGTAAGGTCGCTGGATGCGCTGCACTGGTTGCAGGGGAGGGGTAACGGGTGCGATTGGGGCTGGGGCTAAGGTTGCGCTAGGGGTTGGAGTTGGCAAGCGATCGCGAATCTGCTTTAGCTCGTAATTTTGGCTAGTCAGAGCAAGCGCTGTTTTATCCTTGCCTGTCTCATTTTCCGCCTCTGCTAGGGGCGTTTGCTCTTCTAGGGTTGGCTGCACTTTATTACTGGAAAACTTCAGCACATTCATTGAATTACCGATTAAAGCCCCAATGATTATTACAAAGAGAGAGCAAATCAGGGCAACAACGCCCATTTTTAAGAGTGGAGATTGCGAGACTGTTCGAGTGGTAACGATTTCCTCTGGTGCGGGATTCTGTTCTGGTTGAATTGAATCATTAATCGAAGAGGTTTTAGCCCCGTTCATGGCGGCAAAATCTTGTGACTCTATCTCAATAGTTGCTGACGGTAAGGGTTCCTGATTTTGGATCATAGGTCTAAATCTTGGATTTTATAAATTTCCAGCCCAGCTTTCCGAACGCGAGAAGCGGTTTCTTGAACCTGGGATGCAAATCTAGGAATGGCAGCCGTATCAATCGCCCTGACAAATACAGTTTTGTTAAAAGCGATGGGCTTACCAACTAAATTGCTGCCTTGGAAAACAACAATCTCTGCAACCATATCTACTTTCCATTGCCCATTCTTAATGCGAGTCGGCTGACTGATTAGGCTAACTTTTAGGATTGATTGCGTAGACCCATTAAAGACATCGGGCGGCGTAAGATTACTTATCTCCTCAAGGAATGGTGCGCGAAAATCTTCTGACAACGCAAAACCTGAAGCCCATACACTAGTAGTAATCTTGCCTTTTGATGTTGATACCCCAGTATCTAACTTTAATTGTTTGGTGGAGTCTACCTTGTAATCATCGCTTGGCTTTGGTAGAGCATTCCAACTTAAAAGTCCGGTCATTGTCTGCCCGACAAAATACGTAATAGCTTGCGGTGATCGCTCAAGGCTACCTATAGGAATAACTCTGATAGATTCGCCGTCAGACAATTCTACCAAGGTCGAAGCTTTCGTTTTAGAAAACGTTGCTATCCGAGCAAAATTGACAATTTCTATGAATAATAAAAGCATTAATAAAACAGCATTGACTATTAAGAAAATTGGGGTGAAATTTAACTCTTTTCTCTCTAATAATTTCATCTTCGTAACCCCACCGAGAATTTAACCCCACTAGTAAAAGCTGAAAATACAGCCATTCCGCCACCAGTGCCTATGGCTACTGCAAGTAATGGCGAAAAGATGGCTTGTAAAAGTTGCAATAGCAAAGGATTGCTGGAAGGCTTGGAGACTATCGCGCTGGCAATAATACCTACTGTTATCGAGTAGGAAATGAGAACCAATGTCAGCCCTAACCAGCCAGCAAGCCAAGCATAGATAGGCTTGCTTTGGAAGGGCAGCAAAGATAGAACTAGGAAAATTGGAGCCGCGAATGCAATCATTAAAAATGACAGTTGGACGATGTACTGAAAAGCTGCCGATACCCCACTGAGAATGACATAAACAAAACCTTGAATTGCGCTATTAATTAGTTCGCCACTAAGGTCTAAGGGGTTCCAACTTCCGACTCCAGAACCCGCGCCAGTCTTTTCTCTAGCCTCCTGTGCGCCTTTTCGCGTATTCTCCACAGCTTTTTTAATACAAGCTTGCTTCTGGCTTAATTCTTCACCTTCCTTCTTCTCTTCACTTAGTTTTTCGCAACTAGCTAAGGCTATCTGCGCGGCTAAAACAAAGCTTTGATCAGCATTAACATTCCTTATGGCATCTCTCAGGTTTACGCCATTTCTCGTAATATTTAAAATGCTCCTGTTTAGTCCGGTCGATACGTTTTTTAATGCGACTGTTGTATTAGCGAGAAGGAACCCATTATTACTAAGCATTGCAATTACTAGCAAGGGTAAAACCATCTCGGCTATGAAATCAAACCCAAATCCTTCTTCTGCATACTTCCTGTACCAACCAAATGATGCAAAGCCAATCATCACAACAGCAGCGAGGGTAGAAACCGCGACAACAGCCGTATAAATTGGGCTTGTTCCAGATGCTAATTCTAGCCAATCATTCTCAAACGATTTATAGATTAGGTCTGCACCTTCGACAGCGCCTCCTACTATCTCGCCTGAGTTTGTAGTCCCCGTATTTTCCCCAGCTTGCTGCCCTGTAGTTTGAGCAAAAAGAATAGTTAAGAGCGCTATCATCTCACTTACCGTAACGTTATGTTGACTTGATTATTGATTCTTCCAAAATGAATCACTAACGGCGGCAGATTGAATAATTTGCCGAGCTGCGGCACTGGACTCTTGATCCTGTGCCGCAGCTTGCTCACCCATGCGACTAGAAATATTAGCAAGATTGATATTTGTAACAGCCAAGGAACGGGATTGTTTCTGCGCTTCTGTATGGATAGATTTGGCAATTACAGCACTTTGTAAGTTTTGAATAACGACCTTTTTAAGAATGTCTTGGGTAACAACATCCTGTTGGGCGGCATTAGCATTTTCGCTTGATTGGGAGGCAGCATCATTAGTTATTGCTGCCTCTTGTGACTGGACTCGCTGACCAAGAGCGCCAAGTACTGATTCTGACTGACCGAGTGTATATTTCTGGTTCCAATCCTTGACAGCATTTTCAGCTTGAATGCGCGGATCTAATGTCAGTAAATTGCCTTCTTGTTTCTGAATAACTTTCTCAATATTCTTACCAGCTTTCAGGGGATCGGGAATACCTAAATCCCCAATACTAGATTCAATTGCCTGATTTAATTCAGCCTCAAGTTTGCCTAAAGACTTAGTAAATTCTTTCTGATAATTACTAATGTAAGTCTGCAAACTGCTATAAATTTGTTGAAATTGAGTTAAGAAAGATTGGTTTTGATTAGTTTGAGCTGTGGCAGGGAGGCTAGAAAAGGATGTCAAAATCACTACGCCTGAGATTACGATCAATCGGTTGGTATTCAAGATACAAGTCCTCCAGGTCTACTACAAAGGGTTTTTTAGTGCAGAGAGATTTTACAGTGGCCTGTTTTTTTTGTAAATCAAAAGTAACAACATCAGCCATTAACGTTTTAGGTGATTCTTCCTTATTTAATAAACTGGTAAAGAACGGATCATCGATAGGGTTAGCATTAGGCGGAAGGGTAGAAGCAGGGGATCGAAAAAGCATAACGTAATGTCCTGGGCTGGCGGATTCAGAGCCAATCCCCGGTTGCCTTAGCTCACGTAGTCGTTTATTTTGATACTTCAATGCCCTCAAACTAGGACTGTTTTTAACTGCGTTTTCGCCCAATTCCAAATACACGCCGCAGTCGTTCTTCGCATGAATAATAAATTTTGCGTATTGAGCTTGGTTGTATTGCCAAACCTGAAAGCCTCCTATTGACACGACACCTGCTAGTATTGCCACCAATAGCTTCGTATGAATGACTGACGATAGAACCTTCATAATGGTTTTCCCTGTTTGATACACTCGACATAATATTTAGAAAATTCTGCCACCCAGGTGAACTTGTCGCTGTGAATTTTCTTGAATTTATCTCGCGTGGCTTGTTCTTCTCTGCTATTGGCAACCAACGCCAGCAGGGGATACGAGGGATAATAGCGACAGCGCACATATTTGTTGTTGTAGTCCAACAGCCACAAAGTATATAATTGCTGAATGTTCGGGACAAAGCTTTCGTTTTTATCGATAATTTCTCTAGGGATGCCCAGCAACTCAAAGAAGCTATTAGCCGCGCCTGGGACAATCCGCCCAATCAACCGCAATGGCATATTTTGTAATATTTGTTCTCCTGCTGAGGATTTGGCGATAGAAATGACATCCTGTGCCGCCAGAAACACCCGACAGCCTTGCTTTCGAGCTGTAGCGCATTTACGACCTGCAAGCCGTGATAATGCAGAAAATCCTAGCAATACGCTAGCCTCATCCATGAAAAATACACTATTGGGCGAGGATAGCGACTGACGGGACGCGGCGATATATGCACTCATCCCGAACACTTCTGCATCCTTGCCTGATTGCAGATTAGTCAGAGCAAAGGTAATCAACTGGCTATCAGCCTGGAAGGTTGAAGGCTTGCAGATAGCGCTACCGATACTACTAGCTTGCCAGTACTGTAACCGCAAGCGGATGTAATTTAACGCTTTTTCTACATTGTCGTCCTGATAGCCTAAATAAATGTATGCAAGCGAGAAGAATTTCTCCATATCTGCCAATGTCGGGGTATTTGCCCACTCTGGGGTGTTTATCCCTGCTTTTCGCGCTAATTCAAATCGCTCCTTGATGTCGGCATCTTCGTAAAAGGCTTTTGTACCCAAAGGGATTACAGATTCTATAGTTTGTGATARCAACCCATCAAACTTTTGCGTTCCTAAAACTAATTGAAGCACGATTAAATTAATATCATTTCGATGGGCTTTTGTTCTTTCCTCCCACTGCGACTCAGGAAGCTTTGATAGGTCTAGCGGTTGTACAAGATTGTTTGATTCCTTTGAGATATCAAAGTAAAACCCATTAAAGTAGGGCGTGAAGTCTCCAAAGGTTCCTGAACCATCATCATTGGGCAAGTCAATCATTAATACTGACATTTCCAACGCCAAGCATTGATAAATAATAGAGGCAATTATTACCGATTTCCCACTCCCGGTAGTGCCGATTACCATCATGTTTTTCGGCTTTGACAGGTCAATATGAACCGAGGATTGACCCTCGTCAGCAATTAATTCAAAGCCTTGTTTATCACCGTGCGCTGTTTGAACTACTGGCGTTAAACCAATTACTTCACTGGCAAAGAAAGTGGCGCGTCTGTTGAAAGGAAAAGTCAGCTGYGGTCGCTGTCTCAACAGCAAAGTGTCAAGCCAGATTGACCATGTATATTGCATTTCTCTAATCAACTCGGCAGGCTGATTGATATACCCTGAAATCAGCCTGCAAGCGTCGTCGATTTCTTCTGGAGAGTTCCGATAAACAAGGATTATGACAGCTACATTTTCCGGGACATCACCCGTGTAAAGCTGTTTCTGAGCATCGACTGAACGCTCCGTATTAATTTGCGCTCCTACGTCAATAGTCTTTTTGCTGGCGATCGCCTCGGCATTTATTGACCGCCTCGTAATCAATTGTTGGGTAAGCCTAATCATTTTTTGATCGGCTGGGCTAATCTCTGTTATTATCTCGACATCATAAATAACCTCGCGTGAGAATACGTCCCATAAAAAGCGTATTTGCTGATAGGTTGAAGCAAATACCTCTGGTTTTTGGGCAAGCGTCATCACGCCGATATATTTCTTTTTGTCAGTACTCTGATGGGGCAAACATACCCAGCGTCTGTCCGCGTAGGGTATGCCATTATTCAGAAGTACGGATGTCGCGTGTAATTGGTCGTTATACCACGATGGCTTGGGCGCGGCTTCGTTAATCTCCTCCCTTAATTCACCAGTATCATAAACCAAGGTATGGGGCACTTTTACAGCCTTTGCACCCATTCTAGAAATTAGGTCGCCCCACAATTGCTTGTCTGATTTGGGCGAGGGAAATAAACCCATTTCCGATAGTATTTGTTGATGGCGCAAAGAGACAATTATCGCTTTTTCAAGAACTTGAATTAAGTTTTGAAGAGTGAGTTCGGTCGCGCCTGTTGGGGTGAATTTGCGCTGTAAAAAGTTCGCCAGCTTAACTATTGCTCTATCTACCGCGTCACCACCTTCCGTTCCTCCTGGGCGGACAGTAAAAGTCGTGTAAATACTGAGCTTGATATCCTTGCGCTGATGGTTACATGTGAGTTCCTGCATTCGGGCAACTTGCCCCCAATCAAGAAACTCACTCTCAGGAGATACAGGGCTAGCTAGCCTCTGGCGATAGTCTTCAATTACTTTGTCTTCGTCGCAAAACGAAGACCAACGAAAGGTGAATTTCTCACCCTCGGAGAACTCTTTACAGCCGTTCTCAAAAGCCTTGGCCATCGCCTCTAGTCTCTCTGATGAATTAAACAGTGGGTGAAAGCCAGTGCATTCATATCCGAATACTAATTGCAGGGTGTTGTTAGTGTCGCTTACTTGTTTCTTGCTCAACAAGTAAGCTCCGATTTGATAGTTCCCCTTTTTTAATTTTACTAAAGTTGCTAAGTCTAAAAAGTCTTCAAAGGGTACTATTTTTTGATTACGAATGCTGCTTTTTACCATAGTTTAGGCATCCCCTTTGAACCCGCCCTTTTTTTGTTTTGGGGCGAAGAATATCTGACATAGCCACGAGTGAAAACTGGAACGCTTGGGAACACTCTTGACCAGAACAAGTAAGGACGTTTGCCAGATAAAACTATCACCGTAGCACTCAACCAAACACCAGCCAGCAGTCCCCAAACTATTCCTGCCCCAAACATAATCGCTATGATGAAGCCCACGCCAAACATAAATAAGGCGACTGCAAATTGAAAGCCAGTAAAAATGCCGATTGTTGCATTTTGACCAAGTGACTGATTCACCCGTTTCATGGGCGATTTATTGTACTCGCTCATCACTAACAAGCGGCTGTAACGCCGTTAAATAAGATACTTTGAGCAATCCAAAGCACCAGGATTATGAAAAACACGCCTACGGGCTGTTGAACCATCTGCGTTACTTCCTGTCCTTCACCAATGCCGTTGGCAACCTTAAGCCCAGAAGCCACAAAGTATACAAACAAAAGCACTGTGATGGTTGCATTAATAACTGCGGGAAGTGCTTTAATGGCCGTAGTTGCCGCCGCCGCACCACCGCCACCAATACCTCCAGCGCCGCCGAACATACAAGTCATTGCTGTCTGAGCCGAATCGAATAAGCCCCACCCATAAGAGGGCATTGACTGCATGACAATGATTGTCGCTGTACCCGCCGCGTAAATGTGATGCTGATACTTGCGCCCAATCGCCGCGAGCGCCTTAGCAAGAACTTGAGATTGTGTTCTTCGCACAGAATTATTAGATGCCAAGTGAATTTCTCCTTATAAACATAAAAATTACTTTTTCGAGCCTCTTTGAAGAAATTCATTCTCTATGTCAGCTAAAGTATGCTCTCTAGCTAGTGAGCGAATTTCTTGAAGGGGAGCAATATGATACTTGTATAGCTTGCTCATGCCATTCAGACCACCTGTTTTTTTGTTGGTGAATTTCTTGAACTCTGGCAAGTATTTCCGAGCGATATTCAAATATGCTTGTAGTTGTCTTGCAGAAACTTTTGGCTTTAACATCGCCGCAACTTCTGGTCTTGTTAGTTCTTCATTTTGCCAAGTTTTCCCCCCTATCCCCATGATTCTGAGAACTTCTTGCAACTTCTGACTATACATAAAATACCCCGCCTTTTTCGTGGCGGGGGAGTGTCATTTTAAAAAATATTAGCGGTCACAAAAAACTGGTTAAAGATAAGAATTGAGCGCTTTTCCTTCCCGTTCCCACTTTTCATCTAAAAGACGACAAGCTACGCGAACAACATTCTGAGGATTCCGTTTATGTTCTCCTGGCATATTCCAGTTTCGGGTAGTGTATTCACTTTCGTACCCCAAAACCAGGGCAAGCTCCCGATAACTTAATTTCCACTTCTTCTTAAACTCTATTGGGTGCATAGTATTTATTTGATACTTGCATAAAGAACTTATTTAATATTTATAACATAATTAGTTAGTCAATTCTTTATAATTTCCTTTGGAGAGATATATCAAGTTTTATATTTGCTTATCTTAATATTTTTATAAAAAATCTTAGCTGTTATAGGGTTTATCCAATTTATCTATAATATAAATATTCTCTTTTAAGCAATTATTTTTATGTCCAACACAGATGCTAATTTTCAGCAGCTATTTCAGCTTACAAGTCAAGTTAATAAAGATAACGAAAGTTCCACGCTATTAGTCAATCGCCTAACTCCTACTGATGACCAAATCAAAGACTGGCTACAATCACCACAAATCAAACAGTGGCTTACAAAACTACTAATGGGCATACCGAATAATCTCAAAATAGAAGCGATAAATACCATCATCAAAAATGTTATACAAAACCCAGACAAAGACTGTCGAGTACAATTCGGTAGTTCAACTATTGGAGTTGATGTTTTGCGGTGGCAAATCTGGGCCAATCTGGGCATCCTATAAATTACCTTACGCCAGTGGAATCAAAACTCCTGATTGCCCCTACACTTTGAAAAAACATTTGGATACTCCCGACTAACTTCCTAGATGACATAATTACGTATTTTCGTTAATTTCCCACACAATCCCCTTGGTTGAGCGGCATCGCAATTTGCCGACCATTGGTCGGCAAAAACTTAATTATGATTCTCAAAAACTAATTCTTTATATGAGCCAAGATCGAGAGTGTTAAAAGGAGCGGGAATTTGCAGACCACCATCCCAAACGATGTCTGTGCCTTCCCTTATGCCCTCTGTATAACTGTATCTTTGTAATCTAAAACACTTTAATTTACGCAATTTTAATTACTGTAGGCACCGCTATACAGTAAAACTTTCTGCATTATACTCATCTAGGTAAATAGGCTAAATGAACCTACCATCAACCTAATTTGTTTACCTAGATAAGTATCATGATACAGCACAGGAATTTCATTCCATGTTAAACTTCTATTTTTAACTGTGTAATTTACGACATCATAAACTAACTCGCAATCACCTAAAGTTCCTTCGCCCATTAGGGAGCATCTTGGCGTTCGTAAATAGAATTCGATAAAGTAAAATGGCACATCAAGTTGGGATAATCTCTTTTAGTCGTAAATATTTTTACCCCTGACCAAGATGCCAGCGCCTTTAAAAGTTGACCTGTCACCAATAGAAGATCAAGCCCTACTAGCACTCACTCAAGCAAAAGGTATACCACCAAGAACTCAAAGTCGTGCCACTGTACTACGCTTATCAGCCGCTGGATGGACAGTGCTAAAGATCGCACAATACTTAAAATGGCATCCACAGACTNCTAAAGTTCCTTCGCCCATTAGGGAGCATCTTGGCGTTCGTAAATAGAATTCGATAAAGTAAAATGGCACATCAAGTTGGGATAATCTCTTTTAGTCGTAAATATTTTTACCCCTGACCAAGATGCCAGCGCCTTTAAAAGTTGACCTGTCACCAATAGAAGATCAAGCCCTACTAGCACTCACTCAAGCAAAAGGTATACCACCAAGAACTCAAAGTCGTGCCACTGTACTACGCTTATCAGCCGCTGGATGGACAGTGCTAAAGATCGCACAATACTTAAAATGGCATCCACAGACTGTACGCGACACAATTCATCGCTGGTACTGGGGCAAACTCGATAGTTTGTGGGATTGTTCGCGTCCGGGTCGCCGTCGCCGATGGCATAACCCAAATATCAAGTCTCTGCTTCAATTCAAAATATCTTTATTTAGCTATCAACTTATTTTTATTTTATTTTCTTACATCTCTTACATCTATTTAATGCTATTTCTCCACAGTCATGGCGTTTCTACTACTTATCCAGTCAAAATTTACAGGCATTACTTGGATGAAGCACTCGCTACTCTCACCAGCAATCCCTACCAGTTAGCTGCTGACATCTACGGTATTGGTTTTCTGAGAACTGATAAAATTGCCTTTAATTTAGGAGTTGCGCCTGATAGTCAGTTCCGTTACCGTGCTGGTTTAATTCATGTTTTGAACGAAGCTGCTGCCGATGGGCATTGCTATTTACCCCAGCCAAAACTCATTGAGAATGTGATCAAACTGCTGACTACAGCAGATCACACACCCGAAGAAGATGCCCTCGCTGATATTATCAAAGACATGGCACGAAAGGATGACTTAATCCGCGAGAAAAGCTCAGACCAAACGCTGCTATGTTATCTACCAACGTACTTTCACACCGAACAGAACCTTGCTCAATTAATACAATCTAGATTTTGCCAACCAGTTGCACAAGATATGCCTCCTGTTCGCGCCTGGATTGAGCGCTTCACCAAGAGTCGGAAAATCAAACTTTCACCACAGCAACGGCTAGCGGTAGAAATGGCTGCATATTCAAGGGTAATGATTCTTACTGGTGGCCCCGGTTGCGGTAAAACTTTCACCACCCAGACCATAGTCTCTCTGTGGAAAGCAATGGGCAAATCTATCGCCTTAGCTGCGCCAACTGGACGCGCTGCTCAACGCCTGAGTGAAATCACACAACTCGAAGCCAAGACCATACACTGCTTGTTGGAATTTGACCCAGAGACAATGAGCTTCTTACGCGATAATCAAAACCCTTTACCCCATACCGCAATTGTCGCGCTAGAAGCTAGTATGCTTGATTTGTTTCTGGCATCTTCTTTGGTAAAGGCGATACAATACGGTTCCCAACTACTGCTAGTGGGTGACATTGACCAGTTACCATCTGTGGGCCCAGGTCAATTCCTTGCTGACTTGATTAATTCTGGTCACGTTCCGGTGGTGCGGTTGACCAAGGTATTTAGGCAAGCCCAACAGAGCGCAATTATCACCGCTGCTCACCAAATTAACCGAAGCCACTTTCCCACAATTGAACCGATTTCCGATAATCCCGTGTCTGAGTGTCTGTGGCACGGCGGCGGTCATCACCCCAAACATGGTGTTAAAGCAATATCCGAAATCATTACAGACTTGATTCCCCGCCTGGGTTACAATCKAGCTACTGATGTGCAAGTGCTTTGCCCCACCTCGCGCGGTTTGCTTGGGACTCGTAACCTCAATACCGTATTGCAGCAGTTGATTAATCCGCCCAGTCCCGACAAAGTAGAGATTACCARGGGCGGGAATTTATTACGAGAAGGCGATCGGATCATTCAACTGACTAATGATTATAATCACGAAATTTTTAATGGCGACTTCGGAATTATCAAGGCCATTGATCCTGAAGAGATGGAAGTTACTGTGCAGTATGGTAAGCATACTGTCGTTAGAACCAGAGCAGACTTAAATCAAATTGCCCTCGCCTGGAGCTTTACCATTCATCAAAGCCTGGTTTCAGAATATCCGGTAGTAATTCTGCCAATTTATACGCAGCCTTATATGATGTTGTCTCGTAAACAGTTGTACACAGCATTAACTTGTGCCAAGCAGTTAGCGATTGTCGTTGGTTCCAAGAAAGCGATATCCAAGGCTTTGCGTTCTAGTGACGGCCAACTGCGATATACGCGATTACAGCAGCGGTTGGAAAGCGCTTTTTTACACCCGACGATTGCAATTTAGAAATCTTCAACTTAACAATTTCACCCGGCTTGCGGTTGTTGCTCTCAATCAAGAGTGAGAAATCTGGTAGCTCGCTGTGCTTTCGCCCCCTGTCTCGTAAGTGACGGCGGGGCATTTCATTACTGGTAAGTGCCTTGGCAATTCTTGAGAAACTACTTCTCTAGCTCCCGTTTGCGGTTCTAGAAAAAAAGTGTCTTAAACACCAAAGCAATCAAACCACTCTCAAAAAATAAACTAAAAATGACTCTATAGTTTTATGGCGTGATAGCGCTGAAAAAGCAGTACACTGCGGCGTAAATAAACTTTGGAGTCCGCTCTTTGACCTCTTATATCAGTTATTAACTATAAAGTCATTTTTAGTTTATTTTTTTCACCTACTTTTAGGTTTTTCAAAATAAATACCCTGCTGAACAATTGCATAACAGTATTGTGTTTGTCACGCTCCTCAGTATTAGAGGTGTACTATACGCAAAAATCGAGAAATTTTCATTCGCTTGAGAGTGAGTTGAAACGCCCATTTTAAAGGACAATAAAAATCAGACACTATAAAACCAGACGAAACTACTATTGTGTCTGATTATTAAGGGAGTAATAAAAATGACACTCTCTCTTGTCCACATAACAGCCCATAGAAAGGCGATCGCTTCCTTGCCAGTAGCGCAGGCGGAGGCGAAGTTGATTGCGCTGTGGCTGGAGGGAAAAGCGTCGTCTTCTATTCGGGCTTACCAGCGATACACTAGGCGATTTCTGGATTTTCTGGACAAGCCGCTCAAAAAAGTGACTTATGAAGACTTGGTAGAATACGCTAGTTCTTTTGGGGGCAATGCCGAAAGCACAAAGCGGATATACATAGCTTGTGCTAAAAGCTTGATTAGTTTCGCTCATAAAATTGGATATCTCCCTTTTAATGTAGGTATGGCACTAAAACTGGGTGAATTGCCAGATGTAATCAACGAACGCTATTTAGACGAAGCTGATATTAAATTGTTGATACGGGCAGCTTCTAAGCATTTAGCTGATGCTAAAACTCCTAAGCGCCAGTACACAGCACTACGTAATTTGTTAATTATCAAACTCCTGTATCAGGCAGGGTTACGGGCAAGTGAAATCTGTGATCTGACTTGGGGAGATTTGACACCCCGTGGTGAGAGTGGTCAAGTGTACGTGCGAAAAGCCAAGGGGAGCAAAAATCGCACAATTCTCATTAAGCCGAAGCTGTGGGCAGAACTAATGGAGTTCAAAGGTAAAGCTTTACCAAAAGACGCAGTTTTCCGAAGTCAAAAAGGGGGACATCTCGACCGTCAAAACTTGCACCCGATTGTCAAAGCAATTGCACAAGAAGCTGGATTAAGCGAACTGGTTTCTGCTCACTGGTTACGTCATGCCCACGGTTCTCACGCTATTGAGCGCGGGACTAATCCAGTACTGGTGAAAGAAACTTTGGGTCATGCCAATTTAGCCATCACCGATCGCTATCTCAAAGCTAGACCTAATGACAGTAGCGCTTTGAACTTGATGGATCTTTGACATTTACACAAACTCTAAGATTTTAACCAGTGAGAATGCAGCACAAATAAGAACCAGTGGCATCGATTGCTACTGGAAACTAAGCAGAAAAACTGCTTTCAAATGCCAAAGGGGTTTTTCCCTAGCCAGCCCCCTCCATAGGCAACACTTCTTCCAAGAGCCATTCATAAAATTCAGGAACTTGAGATTCCACAAGTCGCAGTTCATCAGGAGCGATCGCTTCAAGTTCCAGCACCGTCTCCCAGCGCAAATCCTCAACCCATCGCTTAAGGATGCCTTTAATCGCGTCAACCCCCTGCTTAATACCAGAGCGAAGTATTTCTACGCAGTGGAGTAGCGTAACGCGATCTGTTTGGGGCGACTCAAATTCGGTAGTATCCTCCCCTTGGCAATGGGAGTTCCCTATAGCATTAGGGGGGGGCGTGGATACGGCCTGCTGATTGGGGTTTATACTATACGCAGCAGGGGTTTTGGGGGCATAATAGGTTCGATTTTCTTTTTGATTACGCTTGGTTTCACGATGAGCAATTACATGCATTGCAAATTCTAATTCCTCTTTAGATAAAGAGAAAAGTTTCACCTGTTGCCCCCGTTTACCTTGCTTGCGGAAAGTCAGCTTTAGCCCCAGCTGCTCTAGTAAAGTCGCCAGCAACCAAATAGGTTTACAATCATGTGGAATAGTAAACCCAAGAATTGCTTTGACGTGAGCAGCACAATGTATAGCGATCTCCGTCATCTTGAGTAAGGTGGAATCGTCGGCAGTAACTTCATCACCCTTCATTAAAGAAGTGAGAATTTGATGCAGCCCCAGGTTAAATCTAGCCAGCCACCGCGCCGAATAATTGCCCCAGTCGATGCACAAAGGTAGATTGTCGCGCTCGGTGCGGTCTTTTTGGGTGACAATTGTTGGTGGTGTAGGATAACTTTGCCCGGTTTTGGGGTCAGTAAACGATTCTTCGGGTGGGGCTAAAATTGCCTCAAGTCCAGCGATCGCTCTAATTAAGCGACCACCTTTATCCATTTCTACGAGTGATTCGGTTACTTCGATGCCGTAAGAATCAGAAATGCGGAATTTTTCGCATTCAAAAATTTCATTAGGGTCAAGGTAATCTTTGCTCTGACGGGCGCGGTACTCACTCAAAGTAATATTGTTAGCCCTGGCAACAGCCGAATTGTGGGCACGATCCAAAGCTTGTGCTGCTGCTTTAAGACTTTCAAGAGATTGAGGATCTGAATCACTGCCCACATATATAAATGTATTGCCCATTTCGGTGAGAAGCGATCGCAAGTCATCGCGCAGATTATTAAGAGAATAGTGGCGGTTAGCCATAATTTGGCAGTAAGCCTCAAGCGCCCAATCTTTCTCCGCTCCCCGCTTACCCGTTTCTCTGTCAATTCGCAACAGAAAAGCGGTCATTTCATTGGTTTGGAGTAAGCGCTCTTTAATCTTGGATGCGTTTGTATCCTTGTAACCAAAGGGAGGACGCGGGGCCACCCAAATATGAAATGGGACTTTTGGGCGATAGCGGTAAAGCTGTTGGGCGCATTCAGTAGCAGTTTGGGAAACGCCGTGAAACACACCAAATACTAAATCAAAATGATACTCCGAAATATCGACACCAGTACCGAGACTGGGAGAGGCGAACAAGGCATCAAAGTTTTTGACGGCGTTGGTGATATCTTTGATGAAAGCGACATTTTCATCACTGCCAGAATTGTCAGAGTGAACAGACCAGATACGACATTTTTTTTGTGTATGTGATTTTTCGGAGTTAGATTCTTCGTACTTGATAGTAAAGGATTTGTCGAGTTTTTTGATGAAACGCTTACTGTCGCTGGCAACCATAACTTTTTCTCCAAGCATCAACGCTGCCGAGATTTGGGCGACTATGGCGCTTGAATTATCCCCCTCGTACCAATAAATTGTGCGTGAACCGTTTCNAAGTTTTTGACGGCGTTGGTGATATCTTTGATGAAAGCGACATTTTCATCACTGCCAGAATTGTCAGAGTGAACAGACCAGATACGACATTTTTTTTGTGTATGTGATTTTTCGGAGTTAGATTCTTCGTACTTGATAGTAAAGGATTTGTCGAGTTTTTTGATGAAACGCTTACTGTCGCTGGCAACCATAACTTTTTCTCCAAGCATCAACGCTGCCGAGATTTGGGCGACTATGGCGCTTGAATTATCCCCCTCGTACCAATAAATTGTGCGTGAACCGTTTCGCCACTCGTTTTTGATAATGTAAGGTACTTCACCTTTTGGTCGCATTGCAAGAAAGAAGTTTACCGTTAAATCGTCCATGTGTGCATCAGCGATGACGACCAGTGGCGCATTGTATACTATATATTCCAGTACCTCCAAAATGGCGGCGCGATGTTGTTTGCAAGTATTACTGTGCAGCAGGTGGGTAAGGTATTGGCAGGCTTCATCTATAAATATGCAACCGTAGGTGAGAGACTGGGTATTCAGCTTCTGCAAGCTGTCAATAGTAATACTAAGGGCTTGGGCCTGGGCTAAACCTGTGTAACCCAAGTCTGAATACATCGCCGTCCGCAAACGTTCGGCAAGATTTTTCAACAAGTTAACCCGATGTCCATTGTTGAGGAACCGCGCATCAGGATTTTGGTCACGCCACCAGCGCATAAGTTCAGTTTTACCAGTGCCCATGTCGCTCCAGAGTACGACTAGTCCTGATTTTGGGAAATTGAAGCTAGGGGATTTCTTCGATTTGTCTGAATCAACTCCGCCAGAATCCGTAGACTTCTTCTTTCTTTGATGTCCTTTTATAGATGGCGTGAAAAGTTGTTCCTTTTCAAGCTCATAAAGCTCAGGCAAATTGCATTTTTCTTCAAGTTCAGGAATGCACAAAGCCTCAGAGAGATACTTGACATTAACAGTGACATCTGGTTTGTATTTGCTAAGTCCCCATTTCTTAGCCCGATACGAGCGCTTGTAATCAGCAAGTGATTTAGCATCATCGATGATTGCGGTCAGTAGAGCGTTAGCATCTTCGCCCCGCGCCACAACAAAATCATCAACACCTTTCTCTGGCCCCGGCAGTAATGCAACTTCACATTCAGAACCAGCCGATTCGATTGCTTTTGCAGTGCGAACAGTGGCTTGAAACACCGACCACCTGGTTTTAGAAGAAGTTTCGTAGTCGAATAAAATAATGAACTTGCGCCCCGCCTGAGCCATTGGTACTAAGTCAGGATGCAACCGTTCATCAAAATCTTGTTTGCCCACGCGCCCGTTCCAAATTCCCGGAAGTGCGATCGCTACAAACCCTAAACTAAGCAAGCAAGCAGCCTTTTTTTCCCCTTCGCATAAGATAATCGGAATCTCTGGGTGTTGCTTTATCCACTCCCAAAATATTAGTGGATTGAGTTGATCCAGCAAGCGCAATGCTAAAAGTGAATGATAGCGCTTAATTAAATAGCGTTTTGCAACTTTGTCCCAAATGGGGTTAGCGACATCGAAGTAGGTAACGCGGTTGGGAGTTTTGGGGGGTGACTCGTACTTAACTGCCTTGCCTTTTTGCCAATCAATGCGCGGGAAGTTGGGCTTAATTCTTCCCCACTCCATCGGTTGCCAGTTTTTGAATGGGTCAAGTGACTGAATCCATGTCCCACCTAGTAATAGATGTTGATACATTTTTATGTATCCATCTGTTACCCGACCCGCATTCTTACGTGGGATTTTATCAGATATGAACAGGAAATCATAAACTGATTCTCCCTCAATGTGGAAAAAGTTGCGCTTAATTAACGCCGGATGAATGGCGCTACCAGCTAACAACTCATGGTATTCCGCAGCCGTGAGATTGTTTGGATATTCAGTTGTCGCTGAATTCATCGGTTCTCTCCTCGGAATCCCTTGGAGAGAACTCTTTCAAGCTGCGAAACCCTTGCTCTAGCCTGGATATTCCGAAAATTTCCCTTCGTCACAGCACAAAATTGCCATGCGAAAGCTGCACTCGACCCCATGCGCTTAACTACAGCGCTCTTGGGGCATTCTCTGTTTTTCACGATATTTTCCCCTGATAACTCGGTTTACAAGCTTCAGAGGGGGTTGCATCAGTTATCAGTCAACAGTTGACAATTATCAAGGACTGTGAATTCCAACTGATAACTGGTAACTGGTAATTGTTATTCGCGCTGCTACTGCTTTTTGCTATAAAATTCGCAATTTTTCTTCATTAAACTTAACTTTACAAAAACTTATGAATTTCGACAGCCAAAACATACCGCAAGGAATGGACTTTCCAAGCGGCAGATCCTATAATGGATCTGGCAGCGCGGATTATACTCTCGGACAAATTTAGTAGTCGTCTCGGTCGCCAAACTTCAACGACAACTTATTTTGTTCCTTCGAGATCAACCCCGCTCTTGATAACTATGGGTTTTATAGAACGCACGAAGCGCTGCTCCTTAGTGGCGCTTTTTGCGTAAAATGTGCGTATTTTTGTAAATTCTTCACCTCCATACCTCTTTTTAACTAGCTTGATTGTACAGAAGTTGTGTCCGTCTGGAATCTAACGTTATCCTGATTTTTTACTTTAAATCTTGCCACCTCCGTTAAGAACTGATTAAGAGATATTCTGAGAATTTGTAAGATCCTCATATAGCGTGCGGCATTGTTCAGTTGCAAAAGGGGCTTTGGCTTAAGCGCCTATACCTGCATTAATGTCAGACTTAGGTTTTAACACTCAGAGGTATAACTGAATCTAATGCAACTATAGACTTACTAATTAAGCTAATTAGTAAGGGTAGATAGTTACTGAATTAACTACTGATTGGCTATGCAATCAAGTCTGTCAATAAACTTAGTTTGACTGTAACTGGGAGAACACACTGAAGATGTACTTTTGCTACCTGTATAATTTAGCATTATAATCTTATAGTTTAAACAGACAATTTGGAAATAGGATATCTAATTAAGAATTATTAAAATGTAGATATTTAATTTAAGTAAAAATGAATATAAACTATTGACTATAGTGTACCTGCGATACAAGCTAATATGGTTGCTAGTAATAATTTAGACACAATAGATATAGAAGAAGTACTAAAATTTGTGGAAGAGCAAGTGCTTCAGCATACGGGAACTCGTCTGTCAGTACCCGAAAAGCTTATAATCAAAGGGTCATGGGGCGGTAAAGACTATACTGACATAGCGCGTGAATCTGAATACAATACGTATTACTTGCAACAGAAGGTAGGTCCCCGATTATGGTTAATGCTGTCAGAAGCCCTCGGTGGAGTGAAGGTAAAAAAAACACACTTCAAAGAGATTTTACTTAAACAAATCAAAAAACATTATGTCCAACTTGAAGCCTCTAAACTGAATAGCGATTCCTTAGTAGGCAAAACTAAATTTTATGGAGAATTTCCTAAATTAAAATCTTTTTGTGGTAGAGAAGAAGACCTAAACTGTCTAAAAAACCAAATTAGACTTTTTAATCAGCGTTGTATAACTTTAATAGGAGTTGGTGGAATTGGTAAAACTTATTTTGCAGCTAAGTTAGTAGAAGAAATAATTTTTGAGAATCCAAGCTTCTACGATTATGTTGTTTGGAAAGAAGCTGATAGTTGTTCTTCTATAGAGCAATTAATTAATGAATTAATTGAAGTTTTAAATATAGAAAAAGGTACTAATAAGAGTTTAGATTATAAAATTTCTTTAATCTCAAAACACCTATCCTTATATCGTTGTTTATTAGTAATAGATAGTTTTGAAAAATTAGCTTCATCAGAAAGTTTAAAAAAAAAGATAGGGTATGAAAAGTTTTTTATTGAATTAGCAAAGGAGCAAAAATATAGCTGCACAATTGTTACAAGCCAAATACCTTTAAAAGAGTTTACCCATGTAACAACTAATTTACCTTTTTTATATTGGAAGTTGGAAGGTTTAGATTCCATTGCAGCCATGCAGATGCTCTATGAAAAAGGATTGTCTGGAGATGAATGCAAAAAACTAATTGAAATATATAGAGGTAATCCATCAGAACTAGAGGCAGTTGCGGAGAAAATTCATCGTTTCTTTGGAGGAAACATCGAAAGTTTTTTTGAATATAGAACTACTGTAATTAGCTCTCGATTTCAAGCAATGCTACACAAGCAATTTGAGCCAAATGGTTTCTTGAATAATCTTCAAAAAACAATATTAATTTACTTAGCGCAGGAATTAGAAAAAGATTCAACTCCTATACCTTTCACTAAACTTATTGATGATCTAAAAGAGCAATTAGGTTTACATTTATCTATTTTTGAAATTATGGCAGACATAGATATATTAGAACAACGCTCATTAGTTGAAAGGAGCAATGATCCAGAGAAAAAAGAAACTAAGTATACTTTACAACCAGTCATAAAAAAATACATCTTAATTGATCCTCTTGGGCTAATTGATGAAAAGTCCAATAAACCCAAAAAATCTACACAAACAGTTAATATTTTGTGAGTTACTGTATAAACCCTTTTTGTAAGGAACGCCACAATCCTGATGAGCAAGAAATTTGTTTATCTTGTGGTAATCCCTTGCTAATCAACGGGCGTATTCGTTTAGTGCGTCCGTTAACATTTATATATGGTAAATTCAATTATACGGATGTATTTGAGGTAGAAGATATTGGGATAAATTCGTCAGAATCTCAAACAAGAATACTGAAAGTATTGTATTGGAATGATGATACTAAATACGCAGAGTTATTTCATAGGGAAGCTCTAATATTACAAAGCCTTAAGCATCCTGGAATTCCTAAGTCTCATAGAGAAGATTACTTTACTTTTACATTAAATGATGATCTCCTCAAGCTGCCTTGTATAATAATGCAAAAGTTTGAAGGAGAGAATTTAAAGCAGTGGATAGAATCTCATGGGAAAATTACGGAAAAACTAGCATACAATTGGTTGTTTCAATTAATTGAGATTCTTGACCTAGTTCATCGTTCTGGTTTTTTTCATAGAGATATAAAACCAGAAAATATTATTTGTCAACCGAATGGAGAACTAGCACTTGTTGATTTTGGAGGTGCGAGAGAAATTACAAAAACATATTTGGCAAAAGTTAGTACTAGTGGAGGGACTAGCACGGTTACTAGTCTGGGTTATGAAGTAACCGCTGTTCGGACAGCTTGTTACTCTCCTTTGGAGCAAATTAATGGGCAAGCTGTACCACAATCAGATTTTTATGCACTTGGTAGAACTTTGGTATATTCAGTCACTGGAATTCCTCTGATTAAGATTAAGAGCGACGATGAAACAGGAAAATTACTTTGGAGAGATAAAGCACAGCATATAGATAAAAATATTGCTGATTTGATAGATGATTTGATGGCTCCTTTTCCAGGGCAACGGCCACAAAGCACTCAAGTAATAATTCAGAGATTAGAACGATTACCACTTCAAACAAAAATTCAGCGATTAGTTAAATCAAAATTATTTAAAATTAGTTTAGGGATACTGGGAATTTTCGGTATATTAGGTATAATATATAGCTCTCTCCCTTTGGTAGCAAATTATTATTTGAATGGAGGAAAGAAAGCTTACCAAGAAAATAAATTTGATGAAGCTAAAAATGATTTTAAAAAAGCAGTTCAATTAAATTCTAAATTAAATACTGTAGTAGCAGATTATCTTTTAATCCAAGGAAAAAAAGCTTATACAGAAAATCAGTTAGCCCAAGCTGATAAAAACTTTCAAGGAGCAGTAAGTTTTAATCATGAGTTAACTTATTCAATCTCCAGTTTCTATTTTGAGCAAGGTTTTCGTCATCAAAATGAACCAAACATTGCTAGAAAGAATTACGAACTAGCTATAATTTACAACCCGAAAGACGATACTGCGCATAATAATTTAGCAATTGCGTGTCAGCAGTTATATGACTATAATTGTGTTAAAAAAACTTACGAAAGAATTTTTAAGTTAAAACCTAACAAATGGGAATCACATTACAGATTAGGTGATTTTTATGATGGACAGGGAGAATATGATTTAGCAGAAAAGCAATATGAAATTGCTATTAGAAGTAGCGATCAAGCTATATTTGCCGTTGCAGCTTTAGCAAGGTTGAAAAATAAAAAAGGGGATTATAAAGCGGCAGCTACTTTAGCTTTAAACGGGTTACAAAAAACTAAGAATAAAGAGTTGCAAGCATCGTTGTATAAAGATTTAGGATGGTCAAGGTTAATGGAAAATAAGTTAACTGAAGCCGAAAGATATCTAGAAAAAGCGACAAAGTTAGATAGCGAAAGAACAGATGCATATTGTTTGCTATCTCAAATAGAAGAATCATTAGGTCAACTTAATTACGCCAGAGCTTATATAGATGCTTGTATCTTGACTAAATCTAGCCTACCAGAAGTGTTTCGCTGGAGACAAGAACTGCTAGATCGGATACTTGATAAATGATAAGATGCTCAAACAAATTATGTTTGTAAAACAATGAAAAAGCTGATGTTTTTTGGGGGAATGTGCTGTTTAACTTCTCTAATACTACTTCATCTACCATTGCTAGCAAATGTACCGCTCATAAGAGTAAGAAGAAATCAGGTTCGTTGTGATCCCCAAATGGGAAGGATAATAAGTAAGGGTCACAAGCACTTGTCAGCAGGGAGCTTAATTTGTAAGGGAGATACGATAGAAGTTGTGAATGGTGATTATGTAGAATTTTTATGCTTTAGTTCTGGAAACATTTTAAAATTATCTAGTGGAACTATTCCTCTTGATAAATGTGCAGAACCTGACGAAGCCTTATCCACTTGCAATCCAACCAATACTAATGCGTGTCACATACGAAAAGGTGGCACAGAAGGGAGCGATGAGCCAACAATCATTTCTCCTTATAGCACATCAACATTGAATTCCCGTCCAGAAATAACTTGGACTGCTGTTAAGGGTGCTACTTCTTACAAAGTCAAAGTAAAAAGTTACGAGTTTGGGTGGGAAAAAGTTGTAAATCAAACTCGGCTTGCCTACCCAAGTGATGAAAAAGAATTTCAACCGGGTACTCCATATACAATAGATGTCTTTGCATATATTGATGGTCAAGCTTTTAGCTATGATGAAACGTTTGTGGACGTATTGTCTGTAGCAAAGCAAGAACAAATTGCACAAAAGATTAAACGCATCAAAGGCTTAGGGCTACCTCCAGATGAAACTATTCTTGATGTAGATGCTATTTATACGGCAGAAAATCTTTTAAATGAAACAATTGAGATGTTAAAAATGGCAACAGCAACTAATAGCCAAAATCCAACTCTTTACAGAGTACTGGGCGATCGCTATCTGAAGGCCAAGTTGCCAAAGGAAGCGAAATCCGAATACATCAAGGCATCTGAGTTAGCGAAAAGCAGCAATAATTCCAAAGAGTTCCAAAAAGCCCAATCAGGGCTACAAGTAGTGGAATTTTACAACCAGCTTCCAACCAGGAGGAACCCACCCCAATAATAAGCCTTCTTATATTTAGGATTTGACAGTAAACTTAATTGCGCCTGACGTAGTGCTTCTGCTTTTGGCAAGCCATTGTTCAAACCTTTATAAAATTCTTGCATAAGCAAAGCGGTAGAATCGGCATCCACGCGCCACAAAGTAGCAACAGTACTACGCGCTCCAGCTTGTGCAGCCATTCCTGCAATACCCATTGCTGACTGCTTGTTGCCTTTAGCTGTTTCGCAGGCGCTGAGAACAAGTAACTCAATTGCATCTTGACTATTTTCAGTTTTACCTCTGATTAAGCTGTCAAAGTCCCTAATATTAATTAGCTTGTCATAGGCAACCAGTACTGTTTTGAGTGGGTCAGAACTAAATTGACCGTGGGTAGTAATATGTACAATAGGAAAATTATTTTGAGTTAGTTCTTCTTTAAACCTTTTAAGGGTAAACTTCTTGTCTAACAAGGCAACTGACGATTTAGTTTGTTTTTCTACATTTTCTATTTCTTGTTTAGATGGGAGGAAGTTCTCCATATTTTTAGGTGCATTTGGATCTATAGAACTGGGGCTTAGTTTTGATAGTCCAGCTATTAAAGCTATCATCTGGTTTTCATGCAAGACTCTAGGTTGTCTAATTCTGGAACCTAAAGTTTCTGCAATACTGTAACGCTCTATTAAATAATGTTTTCCATCATATAACAATGCCATTGGTATGCTTTGGAAAGATTTATCTAAAGTGAATACGAGTGTTCCTGATRGGGGTAGATATGTTTTTATTGGTGCAATTAGCTTTTCATAAATTMCTTGAKAAGAAGTAGTAATGCTACTTTCGCCTACTTCAGAAAAATTTTCATTTTGTAAAGCTTCTAAAAGATGATCTATCTGGAATCGAACTAGTTTAGATTCAATAGAATGGTGGTGAAGTGAGCCATCTGTTGACTGAGCAATTACTTCTATAGTATCCCCTAAATCAATAATGTGAATTACTGTTGGGGCGCTCTTGAGGTTCTGAAGCTGATTCAAAGCAACAAGGTCAAGCTTGCCACATCTAAGAAAGTTTTCTAAGCGTGCTATCTGCAATCCTTCATTTATCTCTATTACTCTTTTTAAATCAGGATTAGGTGATGTTAAGAGTAATCGCATATAATTACGATATGTCGGCTCCATTTCTGACTGAAAAGAGAACTGCAAATCTCCGTTAGTTGACAAAAGACTATCACGCACTTCAGTCATGTTTGCGATCGCAGCATTATAGTTCTGAATCGCTAACTCAGTTTTTCCCTGCTTTTGGTAAATTAGTCCTAACTGCTGCTGCCATTGGTAGGCGATATCCGAAGCCCGAATTGATTGAGCGAATCCTAAAGCCTTCTGAAAATGTGCCTGTTTTTGTTCTGTTTGAGTTGATAATTTACCCAAAGTACCAAAACTATAGGATAACCATCGGATACTATTAATAGTTTCAGCCATTTTCAAGGCTAATTTACTATATCGAATCGCTACTGATTTCAATTGTTCATCTGGGATCTGGTTGAGGTTATTAGCAAAATTCAACCGAGCATGAATAGATGGCTCAGGTGATAATTCCAAAAAGGCAGAAGAATTTTCATCTATTTGATTTACCAATACTCGGATCTGTTGATTAACTTTCTGATGAAGGTTCGCTTGATTTTGTTGATGACTGAGCCATTGTTCCCAACTGATCAGTAAAGTTAAGTGATTCAACTGAGCTTGCAGTTTAGCTGATTTGGAGATATTTGGTATGTTTTCTAGTGTTTGATAATACCAGAGTGATTTTTGCGCTTTTTGTGGAATAATGTTAGCAATCTGCTCTCGAAAAAGTGGTTCCTCTATCCAAGAATATTTATCTTGTAATTGCTGATAAATTGTCTGTTCAATATTGCCCAGAGACAGATAAATACCACTAATCTTTGATGAAGATACAAGTTTTGCTAGCGTTAACGTTTCTTGTAGAACTATTTCAGATTCATTTAACTGACCCAAAATCCGCAAGACTTCTCCGAGATTCTGTAATCCAAGCAAGTTAACTGATGTTGCTTTCTGCTTACCAATTAATGTCGTGAGTTGCTCTTCTTGAGCAAGAGCAGGTTCCTGCAAAGTCGTGTCGCAAATACCTAGATTTATATTAAAGTTTAAAGCTTCTAAAAGTGTATTGCAAGCTTGTTTGTGTAATCCTAATGCTTGGAAAGCAAGGTTTTGATTAATCAGGCTTTCCATAATTCCCTCTTGGTCGTTTAGTTGGCGATAAATTTGGGTAGATTCCTGCCAAGTTTTTAAAGCTTCATTCGCCTGATCTAGAGCTAATTGTTTGTGACCTGAAGAAGTCAGGGATGCCGCTTGATTTTTGAGAAATTCTTTTTCTTTTTTTACAGTCTGGGCAGGGGAAGATGATTGAATTAAAATTAGAGACAGCCCTAGAATGCCTGAGAAAAGATATTTAAAGCAACATTGAGGTGAGATCATTTTTATATCTTTTTACCACTGAGATCCTGAAAAACAAGAACTTGCAGACAGTGAAGCATTATCCCAGGTTGGATTTGCTTGGTCTGTTGTCAAAACTAAATTTCCTTGAGAATCCCGAATCAAAACGTTGGCTTCTATGATTTGTGTAGCTTGGTTACTTCTTAATGATTTTGGATTATGTGAATTATTCAAAGCTGGAACTGGAACTGGAACAGAGTTACTTTGCTCAACATTGTTAAACATCAGGTTATTAGGCTTAGATTGGAGATTGCGAGTACTACTAACTCGAAAACTATTTACTTCTGTGCCTACTCGTGCCTGACAAACTGGGGTGATTTCAGGATTTATTGGAATTACTTCTGCTTTTAGTTGAGTAGGGTAAATGTTAGTATCAGCGATGTTATATTTAACAGTACCGTTAATTCCGTACTTGGAACTAGCTGTTATTAAGCTATTAAGGGAAAGGAATAGTCCCCTAGCATTAATTGTGATATTCCCACCACGGCCCTCAAAGGCATTTGCGGTGATGCTGCTATTTTTTATTGCAACTAAGATATCTGTGTTGATAGTGATGTTGCCGCCGTCGCCATTACCCCCAGCAGTCGCAGTAATGATACTGTCACGTAATTGTAAGTCACCAGAGTGTAAGAAAATGTCGCCTCCTTCGCCCTTGGTGCCGCCTTCTGTGCCAGCTGTGATAGTACCTCTGTCTAGATTGATACTGTCTGCGTTGATTCGGAGGGTTCCTGCATTTCCTTGTCCTGGCTGAAAGTTGAGATTTTTTGGAATTTTTTCACCACCAATATTTACTCTCCCACCATCAGTGACAGTTAATCGTTCTGCTTCGATTGTCAGATTTCCGGCCTTTCCAGTTCCTCCAGTTCGAGCTGATATTCTGCTAGGAGAATTACCAGTTAATGACTTTCCGGTTACTTGCACTTCTTCGTCAGCAGTTATAGATACGTTGCCTCCCGAACCCTGCCCAAATGTGCCTGATGATATTACTCCTCCAGAGCGTAGACTTAAGCGTGCAGTTTCAATCTTGATGTTACCGCCAGAACCGGTAGATCCTCGTTGAGCCAAACTTGTTATGGAACTGCCTGCATTCGCTGTTGGTTTTCGCAGCACTTCTACTGAATCATGAGCTAAGACCTCTATGGAACCAGCATTTCCGAAGCCATACGTACCAGCAGCGATCCCTGCTCCATCCCGGATATTTAACCGCCCAGTTTCAATATTGATATTGCCACCAGATCCGGTAGCTCTTGGGTAAACTAGGCTCGATATACCAGTGTTGAAAAACGAATCAACTTCTGGTAATCCCACTAGGTTCACTGAATCTGAAGCATTAATTTTCAATGTTCCCCCCGTTCCTGCTCCTAATGTGCTGGACTCAATCTGAGAACCACCGTCTAGCATTAGCTTCATGGCTTGTATTTGAATATTGCCACCACCATCACCACTGGCATCAACTGCTGCTGCTCCAGACAACTGGATCTCTCCAAAGGCTGAGATGCCTGAATATCCCAACGTCCAGCCTTTATCTGTAGGAATCAGGTTGACCAAACCCGCTCCAGMCACGCTGCCTAATTCAATCTGTCCCCCTGTTGTTTTAAGCGTTCCACGTGAGAGTAATATATCACCGCCCACCAAAGCTAAGGTTTGATTTGGCTGCACGCGTAGACCAGAACTAGTATCTATGAGGTCTGAAGTTTTTCTTATACCTTGACCGTCTCCAAAGACGTGAATATTTCCAGCATTTGTCCCAAATCCTAATCCCACAGGCACGCTCACTGTCAACAGAGGTTCTGCACCACTAAGGGGTTTAGCATCGAAGGAGATGCCATCAGCAAATTTAATATTACTAGCAGTAGTGCCGAAGAACGAGCCGCCAATATTCAGTGAAGCATTCGGGCCAAAAATAATCCCATTGGGATTAATAAGAAATACGTTGGCTATGCCGTTAGCTCGAATTAAACCATCAATATTGGATATTGAGCTACCCGTCACTCTTGTCAAAATGTTTTGGATGTCTAGGGCATTTTTGAAGTAAACTGTGCTTCCTGTGGGCACAGAAAACTGTCCAAAGCTATGGAACAAATTGCTTCCGAATTGGGTTCCTCCCGTTATTGCACTGGTATTATTACCCTCTCGTGTGACGCTGGAGTTAACTCTTAGGGTTGCATCGGGAACAATTTGTGCCGCAATTGGCTCCCAAGGCAATAGACAAAACAAGGTGCTGCCCTTGATAAGCCAGGATAAAGCTTTTGTCATAAATCATGGTAAAAGTTTCTCGGTTGGTCTCTGAATTATTTTTAGTACAGACTTGCACCCTGCACCCGAATGATTACCAATTATACAGATTAATAGTAACGGTAGCGTCTTGTCAAATTGGATTGAAGACAGAGGCTTTTCTCTAGTAGTAAAACTGTTAATATTTACTAAAATCCGAACGAAAGTGATCGGGAGTAAAATACGTTTGTGGATTTATCAGTGATGAACAGAAAACGTAGTGAGTCCTTTAATGAAGTTGCAGAAATCTATGATGCAGCACGCCCTAGTTATCCATCTCAATTGATTGAAGATGTAATTGAGATGGCTAATCTTACGGATTCAGCTTCAATTTTAGATATTGGAACCGGGACAGGTAAGGGGACTGTTCCATTTGCTGAAAAGGGCTACGCTATCTACTGTTTAGAGCCAGGTGAAAGACTGATTGCAATAGCATCTCAAAATATGCGCTTATATCCAAAGGTGACATTTGAGACAGTTACTTTAGAGGATTGGAACTTACGCCCAAGCGCCTTTGATTTAGCAATATCTGCCCAAGCTTTTCATTGGGTAAATCGTGAAAAAGGGTATCCAAAAGTTGCACAAGCTTTAAAAGAAAAAGGTTATATTGCGTTTTTTTGGAATTTCTCTATTTTACCAGATAATTCAATATTTCAGGCGCTCAAAGAAACGTTTCAAAAATATGTACCTACAATATCTAATGCTAAACCATCCTCAGTTGAATCACTAATAAAAAAAAGAGAAAACTGGATATTAAATAGCTTTTGTTTCAAAAACCTAGTGGTCAAAAAATATCCTTGGTCTATTAATTATGATGCAGAACGATATCTAGGTCTTCTGAAAACTCAAACTGCTTATCAAAAATTTACTGGAACTGAAAAGCAGGATTTTTCTGATGCTATTATACAGATATTAAATGCTCACGGAGGATATGTTACTAAACCCTATTTATCGGTTCTTTTCTTTGCTCAAAAAATTTAAATCAGCCCCTTTATTCTAAATAAAACTCAATGTCGAGTGTGGGTTAAAACTCATCTCAAACCCGATACGGAAAAACTACGGGTTTAAACCTAGATGAGATTTATATAGTCACACCAAATCCAATACCCTCTGTCAAATAATCAAGCTTTAGCCGTTGTTTTACACGTCTGTTGAAGAGGGTATTTCTAGAATACACCCAAACAGTATTTTGTTGTTGTGGGGGCCCTGGTGTGGTGTTTTTTTTTGATAATTGCTCTATGAGATTTTTTAATGAGTTTTATATTTGGTAGTGCTTTAAGGCTGCAAAATATAAAAAGCAATGAAAAACCCCAACCTGTTTAAAGAATGGGGGCATAAATAAAAACTCTATATTTCATGATGACACAACTCAATATTTGTTCGACTGCTGTCAGCCTAGAGGTGGAATAATGAACAAACCACCATCTAGACGCAAGAAAGTTATCCCTGTAGCATCTGGTGAACTAAAGCCAGCAACTGACTCTGCTCCCAAAAATATTTCCGCCCAAGATAAGCCAGCGTTAGCAACCATTGAGGTTGCGGCTGTTGAAATAAGAGAGTTGACCGAGGAAGAACAAAGCTTACGCCTACACTTGGAACGCCGTGTGCAGAGAGCATTTTTGGAGGCAGGACAAGCGTTGATGGAGTTGCGGGATCGCAGATTGTACCGTTCCACGCACCAGACATTTGAGGAGTATTGCCGCGATCGCTTCAATTATAGTCGTGATGCGGCGTACTTGAAGATTTCGGCTACTGTGGTTTATGAGAATCTTCAAAAGTTTTTGCCGACCAATGGTCGGCAAATTCCAATGCCGACCAACGAACGACAATTGCGCTTTTTGGCGAAAGCNATAAGAGAGTTGACCGAGGAAGAACAAAGCTTACGCCTACACTTGGAACGCCGTGTGCAGAGAGCATTTTTGGAGGCAGGACAAGCGTTGATGGAGTTGCGGGATCGCAGATTGTACCGTTCCACGCACCAGACATTTGAGGAGTATTGCCGCGATCGCTTCAATTATAGTCGTGATGCGGCGTACTTGAAGATTTCGGCTACTGTGGTTTATGAGAATCTTCAAAAGTTTTTGCCGACCAATGGTCGGCAAATTCCAATGCCGACCAACGAACGACAATTGCGCTTTTTGGCGAAAGCCGAGTTGGAACCGGTTGTGCAAGCGGATGTCTGGCAACAGGCAGTAGAGCAAGCTGGCAATAAGATTCCATCTGGTCGCATAGTGAAAGATGTTGTAGATAGGATACGCGAAAGCACGAAAGTACCCAATCCTTACCATATTGGTGAAATATGCATTCTTTTGCCAAAGGATAACCCAGACTTGAGAGGTAAAGCAGGTTATTGGGGCGTAGTCAGCCATGTTGGAGAATACAGTTGTACAGTCCAGACATGGGACGGTGACTACACGGTAAAAATCGAACACCTGAAATCACTGGAATTGCTTGACGAAGATTGCCAATTCATGCAGCAGCTATGTGTGAGGTTACAGCAGTTGCATCAAGTGGCCAGGCGTGACGAGGCTGTGGATTGGCTGTTGCAGGGGTTGGGGAAACAAGCTAAACCTTATTTATCTTCGTTGCAGGCAAAATTGCTGGCGACTGTTGAGAGAGAGTACAACCTGGTTTGGAAGCAGCAGAAGTGACGATACAGCTAGTAAACAAGAGGTTAATCCAACAAATACACAATGCAACAATTAACTCATTGTATGAAGCGGTAAGCGATCGCCTAGCGTCTGGTAGAGTTGCCATAACGTTAGGCTTATCGCTTCAAAAACAAATGTGAGTAAGTCATGGTGAGTGCCCGGTAATAGCCGCCAATATTGGACAGTTCTTTTTTTCTCCTTTCTCTTGACACTAACATTTGAGCAGATAATGTCTATCTCCTCTTATAACTTCATTTTATAAGCTATTTTCTATCCAGCTTCATATTAAATTGGTATAAGTTTTGGAGTCTCTTAAAATTTCAAATCTTGCTTATAGCCAAAAGACAAATAATTGGCACGTAATCAAGCTTTTATTCAGTTTCTAGAATCTTTCTGCGTGAAAACAACCCCAACCTTTTATTTCTGAGATTACATCGTTAATGAAAGTGTAACGGTAATTATCGCGCAGTTGGTTCATAGCTACTTCTGTTCCCAACCGAAAGCTAGCATTTACATCTTCTTGGTCAATAAAAAAACGATCAACAAAATCTTGCTCAAATGCTTTATCAATTTTTTCCTTAAGTTCAACCGCGCCAAGTTCTGTGCTATTAATAACTAGCATAGTCCATGTATAATCATATTCTTTTTCACCCATCTTCGATAGTAGTTCGGCATAATACTGTACGACTTGTTCTCTAGAAACAACTTCTTGAGCTACCAGAACTAGGAATGCTTGTAGAGCGGCACTTCTGACGTATTCATTAACTTTTTGATTCTTTACTAGTTGTTTTAGTGGTTCAATGTCTCCACCACTAACAGAAGCCAGTATTCTCCCCAAATCTTCCGTCACTACATCTCCGGTTACATCTAAGGAAACTTCCCCAGCCAGCACAAAAAATTTGATGATCAGAGGATATGCTAATGATTCTCTAAATTGCGCTAGTAAATATAACGCATAGATGTGTAAAAGATAATCTGTTTTATCTAATAGCTCTTCCATATTATCACTCAGCCTTTCTAAAGTTGATAATAATATAGGAGTGATAGCTTCTTGTTCTTCTATTGCTCTTTTTAAAGCTAAATGTGGGAACTTTCCAGTATTGGTTTTTAGTTGAGCTAAAATTTTCTCTAATTGCATCTGTCAAAATAAAGTTTTGTATTTAACTAACCTAAAGTAGATTTAATCTAGGAAAATGTGGGGTGTAACTTTTTAATCTTATAATGTATTGTTATTGGTAGTAGGGAGGAGGGCTTTTCACCCAGACATTTTGGTTGTGATAAAAATCACCACGCTGTTCTAGTGTAAACCCACCCAGCAATAATCCTAACCAGACTTCTACCATCGGCATTTGCAACACACGTTGCAGTTTAACTAAAGAAATCTCATCTTTGACATTTATCAGGTAGTTAGCGATGGCGCTCTGCCATTTTTGGACATCCTCATCTGATGCCAAATTGCGGACATCTTCTAAAGTTGTCACCTCATCAAGCATTGCCAAAACATTCGCTTTCTCAACGGGTGCTACTACAGAATCGCCCTCTTCAGTAAAATGTGAAAATTGGTGTGGCCCATGTGGTCTAAAGGTTTGTGGTGTTTGCGGTTCAATTAAATCATTTAAATCTAGGTGCATTGTTGTCCGCACTAGACCAGCAAAGAGATCGGTGCTAACAATTGGCCCCTTTGGGTTATTGCGATCGCGGGTATCTTGCAACAGCACTTCGGCACGAGACTTGAGAATATCCGCAATTTGACTGAAGGCAAGCGCTGCGGTTGACAACTGTGCCTCCAAGGGTAATTTTTCTAGCTCCGCATCTAAACATTCCCACATAGCATCAAGGGAAGAAGTTGGTGGAGATTCAGACAACTCATCTAATACATCCCAGATGATCATATCAAATTCAAAATTCAAAATTCAAAATTCAAAATTCAAAATTATTTGGACTCATTTTGTTTAGTTTTCACTACTATAGCTGCAATTATTTTGATAATTTATTCATTCTCTGTAACAAGAGGCAACAATTTATGTTCTTCAACAATAACAGTAGTAATTAATATTCTCAACCAATATTTTGTTTCTTTAGCCTCTTTTAAAGCAATTTGTAATTTACTTAGAAAATCAGCTTTACTTTGCGCTGATTGAGATTCTGCTACATTAGCACCAATAGATGTTCCAGACCTTATTAATTGTTTGTATAAAACCCTGCCTA
>LXQE01000169.1 GCA_003326195.1 Nostoc punctiforme NIES-2108 | reverse complement strand
TGTTACGTCTGTTAATTTAAATTAACAGACGTAACAGGTTATATATGTTATTATGTCTGCAATGAGCTTTTAGATAACAGGTTTATGTATGCGTTAACCAGTTAATTAGAACCTGTTCATATTTGCATAACCTGTTCATAGCGCATATATCCACAATCATTGTATAACAAGGGTTTCAGCTAATAGTTAGATTGGTAGATGAGTTTATAACAGTATATATGCATTATCCTGTTACTACCTTAGCTAATATGTTATAGGTTTAATTTTAGATATTCAACAGGTTATAACATTTTTATGTAATAACAAGTTATTGATTTTGCCGCGTTTCCCGCGTTCTCGGTGGTTTTTGACTGGCAACTGTGTTGCCGCGTCTCCCACGTCTTCCTTCTGCGATCGCTCTCCCAATTGCCAGCGCGGTTATCAGGTATTCGGCGTTCAGGCGGCGTGATGGGTGGTTATGACTGGCAACTGCGTTGCCTAAGCGACGGCGGCTTTGCCGCGTCTCCTGCTATGCCCCACAATAGTTATGCTTTGTTATTTTGGTCTGGCATAACTTCTATAAGCGCGTTTTCTATCTCATCAAGTGCTTTATCAAGCGCGTCTAACCGCTTGCGATTTTCCCACTCTTGATATGCGATCGCGACCTCTGAATCAGTTCCTAGCCCTGTGCTACTGCTGACCCTGCCTATGTGTTGGTGACAGGTATAGTCTGGGTTCTTGCCGCGCTTGACAATCCCTTTTAGCCTAGCTTTTGGGTTTCTCTTGAAAATTGGCTCATTAGCTTGCCATTTTGCGTATACATACCAGTAGATTTCACCATCTTTTTTATATTTTTTGCGTACCTCATACTGATGAATCCAGACCCCAGATTCAGACATTGGTTCATTGACCAGATGCTGCCTGATTTCCTTTAATTGTTGAAGCTTCTCTATGATTTGGTCGATGCGGTCTGTCATGGCAGTTATAGTGGTTATGCCTATTTAAAATTTTAGAGCATAACTTCTGTAGCCGCGCTAGTAGAGGCAAGCTACGCCTCCATACCGCATCCATTGGTTAGACATTTGTAATAACAAGTTTTGAAAACGATAACAGGTTGTGACTATTCTTTGACAGCCAGCAAAATTTCTTAGAGAAAGCGATGCCGTACTACTTCGTGGAAGCAAGCTACGCTCCTCAAAATTCTTAGAGAAAATCATCGCGTCCAGCCCTTACCCAAAATTCATTCATTGGGTTTTTAGTAGCAATTTGAGTAACTGGCTGGAACAAATCTATGATTAGCGATCGCAAGACAGAGGGCGGTTACGCCATTGCACAGAATCGTCAGCGCGGTTATTGACATCTGTGGTGTGGTGGACTGGACTGGCAACTGCGTTGCCACGTCTCCTGTTTTACGATAGCGATCGCTCCAGTAGTTATGCTTTATTATTTTCTTCTGGCTAGCTCCCAGCTTACCCGCCACCGTAGCCGATCGCTAAGGGAGCAAGCGCTTCACCCCATACCCAATGCCCAAGACTTACAACTACGTTGTCGCGTCTTTTCACTGGCATAGCCGCGCCACCATCTCAAGTTTGTACTGCTTTGCTAATGCTGGGTTTTATACAGTTTTTGGTAGTTACCACTGAGAATAACGGCATTTTGTATCAAGTTCTGATACCGTAGTCACGCCCTCTATATAAATAGATATTAACCATTATGACTACCAAATTCATCGTAACTACCAAACCATGACTACCAAAACCCAAATCCCCAATCTCAATTCTTGACGTGACTACGGGCGATCGTACTTCTCCAATTTGGAATGCGTGAATTTGGAATTGATTTACCTTGCTTTTTCAAAAATACTTCACGTCCTTGCTCAAATTCTTTTTCGGACTCACTGAGTATCTTTACTTAAGTCAAAAACAGCCAATTTTCTCAAATCAACAATAGCGAAAATAACCGTAGTAGGTATGTTTATTTTCAGGCGGCTGATTTGAGCTTTTACCCTTGCCGTGTAGGCCGTCAACAGGGCCGTCGTACTGCCGTCAATTTTACCATTAGAAGATTTACAAAATCTCAGAAAAATTTCGTTTTTGACGGCACTATGGCCGTCATACTGCCGTCATTACTGCCGTTCCCAATGGAATGTTTAAAAATATACATTTTTTCCACTTAAATGAGAATAACAGACAAATGTTTTTTGTCCATGACTTACGGGAGATTCTAAGTGAGTTTGTAAACGCGATGGCGTAACCGCCCACCGGAGGTGATCTCTCCTAACAGTGGCGTGATCAGTTAGCTTTTGTGATCGGGTGACGCGATCGCTCTCTCTGTGTTACCTTGCCTCCCAATTGAGATTGGTAGCCACAGTCCGCTTACGCCTCTCGACACTCCCAATACCGAACGGTATTAGGAACTTTTACGTTGAGGGCAGCAGAGGTAGAAGAGAAGCAGGGGAAAAGAACTAATTGTCATATCAACTGTTTCCTCCCCTGCCCCTCTGCTTTGATTGGACACAAGCGTTGTAAAACCTCAGTCACTTTTGTAGTCCTTTTGTAGTTTTATCGGACTCATTTTTGGCTGATTCTTGATTTTTACCTCAACAAACTTTCCGCCAAATAAGGCGTACTGTGCCTCAAAAAAAGATGGATTACAGAGCTTAAAAGCTTTTAAGCGAATTTCCCAAGAATTGGTAAATTATTGGGAGCAAATGGGAGACTTCTTATAAGTATTGGAAACTGTTTGGATTTATTGGGAATTTTTGAGCTAATGAGAATTTTGTGACTGGATGAGATTTAAGAGGTAAAAAGGTAAGAAAAAATTGCAGAATTGGGAGATGTTGGATAGATATTGGGAGATGTTGAATGTAGTTGGTGAGGGTGGGGAATTTGGAGATTTTGTAGAGATATTCTCTCAAATCCACGAATTTAGTCAAATCAATCAACTAGTGCAAAAACTGTAATATTTCTTGATAAATGTATCAATAATCACGGTTTAGGCGGTTAATATTGAGAGTAATTATCAATTAGGTAGACGAAAAAAGGGTCAAAAACAGGGGTAAATTTTTTTTTGTGGATTTTGTTTCTTTAACAAGCTTCAGCGGGTCTAAGTCCCCGGCTACAAAAGAAGCCGCAAGTTTGGCATGACAACAGCGCGATCACTTCCCTCACCCCTTCAGACCTTAAAGCCACCGCTCTTGATTTTGCTCCCAGCAGTAGTTAGAAGAATGCCTTAGACAATGAATGGCCGCGATGCCTGCGGTTCTTGCTAGCCGAAGCACCTTCTTCAGCGTATGCTTAATTCCCGAAGCGATCGCCATCGGCTCATGGCGGTTACGCCATCAAGTTATCAAGTATGGTGAATTGCATTTAAAAAGTTGGGGGTAGGTTTTGCACCCACTCCAAGGTGTTTAGAAAGATGTGTTGGGAGTTTGGCAGCAGTCGGGCGATCGCTTGGCATAACCTCTGTAATCGATTCTCCCCTACCCCTGCTATAGAAACCCAAGAGCCTATCTCTGGCGATCGCACTCCCTACCCAATCTCCAATTCCTATTTTCCTCCTGGGCGATCGCCTCCCCACTNAATGAATGGCCGCGATGCCTGCGGTTCTTGCTAGCCGAAGCACCTTCTTCAGCGTATGCTTAATTCCCGAAGCGATCGCCATCGGCTCATGGCGGTTACGCCATCAAGTTATCAAGTATGGTGAATTGCATTTAAAAAGTTGGGGGTAGGTTTTGCACCCACTCCAAGGTGTTTAGAAAGATGTGTTGGGAGTTTGGCAGCAGTCGGGCGATCGCTTGGCATAACCTCTGTAATCGATTCTCCCCTACCCCTGCTATAGAAACCCAAGAGCCTATCTCTGGCGATCGCACTCCCTACCCCTTACCAAAATCGCCTAAAGCAGTTTTGCATTCGCCATTGGGCATTGGATGTTAAGGAAGAGGCGATCGCCCGTAGTCATGCTACGCTCTACTCCCCTGGTGGCCCTATTAGACATTGGAGATTAGGAATTGGGTGAAATGGGCGTTGTCATTCCATCTGTGAAACCTGATCTGCTTTTGTCGTTCTTTTGTCGTTCTTTTATAGTCAATTTGGGCTGATTGCAATCGCGTCAATCATTCCACCTAACACTGCTAAAATAATTTTTTACTCGAAATTTTCATTTTTTCGCTTCAAAAGCCATGCAAAAATCGCTCAAATTTAACTTAGCCAAAATAACCATAGTAAGTACGGTTATTTTATTCTTTGAGCGAAGAATTGTTGACAGCAAAAAATAGCGATTCCCTGCGCTAAGTTGTGGCTTAGTCTAGGCTTAGTCCAAGCATAGTCTAGGAAACAAGTTTCTTGAAAAAACTGATTAAGAGCGCTAAGTTGTGGCTTAGTCTAGGCTTAGTCCAAACATAGTCTAGGCATAGTCTGGAGAAAATGTAGTTTGGTATACAATTTCGTCATTTTAAAATCCACTAATTACATAGACTTAGTGGTGATTATGACTGAGTTTGTAAAGGAAAAATAACTTTAATTTCTCCCTGACTTAAAGCCTTCACCACTTAGAAATTCTTCATTTATCAGCAACAGAATTTTATCTGTGTCCTTGCCCTTGTTGGCATAGCTGGCAGGGTTACTAGGGTCTTTCTTGTTCTCCATGCCGAACTTAGCATTATGGCTAATCACTTCATCCTTGTGAGCCTCAATCCAATCACGTACGAGCAAACCGTTACAGCCCGATAAATCTCTGAGTGCTTTGCTTGGTTCGTAATTGCGAGGCGATCGCTGTCCCCAGTTGCCACAGTATCGTTATACAAACAAATTGCCTGATAAGACCTGCGGATTTTTTCTACAGCTGCTAAGGTTGCTTTACTTCCCCAGACCTCAGCATCAGTCTTGGCTTGCCAGTCAATCTCTTCTTTGATGGGTGCAACCTTGGCAGGTGTGGCAGTAGTAGCAGGTGCTATTGCTCCCCCGTGAGTTACCTTGTTCACTACCTCAATAATTTTTTTCTCTAGCCAAGAATCTAATTCGGTGACATTTAAAGTAACTGTTTGGGGTTGCGATGCCGTGCTTTCCATTACTGCTTTCTCCTGTTGTAGTTGTTGGTTGGCTATATCTAATTGGTTATTAACTTGTTCTAACTGGTTATTACTTTGCCGTAACTCTTTAATCTCTGCGAATCGCCAAAACCCGTTAACAGGTTTACTCGATTCAGTTTTGGGGGATAATCAGCTAGTCGGCACGCTCCCGTAATACCCTTGGAACCCAATCAACTAAACCTATTTCCAGAAGTGAAACCCACACCAGCACGTAGAGCAGAGGCGCTGGTGATGAGTGCTGATGCCCTGCTGAAGTGGAAAGCGCAAATTTTGGATTATCAGCAACGGGTAAGGGAAACCAAGCCAGTGCAGCAGGCGACATTATTCGACATCGCATCTAACCACTGCGACCCAGACCGGATTGATCCGTTGCAGTTACAGGTGCGATCGCTCTCGTTTTGGAGAATGCCAGCTGATAGCCCCGGCGATGCGTGTCTTTACTTTGTTGTTGATTCTGCGGCTGACCTGATTTTGTATGTAGGGGAAACTTGCAGAAGTAACAAGCGGTGGAAAGGGATTCACGCCTGCAAGGATTACATCGCCAGCTACCAGGATTTGCATTATCGCTATGAGATGAAGACAGCAGTCAACATCGCGTTTTGGTGGGACACTCCGGTTGACCGACGCGCACGGCAGGAGTTGGAATTGAACTTAATTTTGAAGTGGCGCAGTCCATTTAATAAAGAGAACTGGGAACGCTGGGGGCAACCGTTTGGGAAAGATTAGAGCGATCGCACTCTTCATCAACTAATTAAACCCAAGTAAAACAAAGTCAACACCAAAATACTGGTGTTATGATTGACTTTTTTCAGATTAATTTTCACAAAATATAAGGCAGAAAAATAATGAAAGTGCGACCGCTACCTATTTTAGTGACAAGCGTAGCAATTTTTGGTGCTATTTTTGGCTGTTTACAATTAGTAACAGCTGCACCTGCACCATTATTTAGACCAGTCCTTAAGGATATTCGCAGCCAACTTCCGAAGGACATGGTGATAAGATTACCTGCCTTTGTACCTAATGCTGATATCAAAGGTGTAAATACTTATGCAAGAGTTCGCGGATACCAAAGTGAATACGGGGGAGGTTTTTTTGCAGTTGACTTTGCTTCAGTACCTGATTGTTCAGCTACTTTTTGCAATATGGGAAATATCTTTGTGATGCGAGATAATCCTAAAGATGAAACCAGTGGACTAAGTGAGGATTATCGCAATGCTAAACCAATTAATTTAAAATCAGGAATTCGGGGTTTTTACTTTTATGCGCGTAGTGGCTCTGCTGGTTACAGACATCATGTTTTTTGGAAACAAAACGGCTTATTTTTTGAGGTACAATCTAGGGCTTTATCTAAGCAGCAAGTTATCAATATGGCAATTTCAATGGCTCAGGAATCTCCTATTAGAAGTGCGAGATGATTATTAAACTACATTTATCTTAATTTAATTGGCAGCAACCATTTCGGTAGCACATTGTAAGATTTTTTAATTGCTTACTTGTTTGCTTTTTTTCCTCTAAGAATTACTGCTAAAACGGTGTGGTATTGAAATTAAGTTCTTGCCAACCACTTTCCAAGTGCTAAATCTATTAGTGATTCTAAAGAATTAGAAATTTTACAAGTATCCCGCAAGTTGCTATACCAGTTAATTGGAACAGGGATTAATGATTTATATGAAAGACTTTGCATCAAATGAGGTCGTTTTTCTCGTGGCACAGCATCCCATTGGGATTGCAGCTTCATCTTGCCCAAGCCTTCCGGCACATGACCAACATCAGTAACAGAAGCACCGTCTGTCCATAATCTAATTCTGCCAATCACTTCTTTACTATTACCAAATAATGAACTTGGCACAGGCAACCACAGGAATATAATCAGCTTGCGAGTTTTAGATTGATAGCATAGTTCGGCTACTGGTTTAGCTTTACCTCTGCCATATCTAATAGTATTCCTACCTTCAATTTCTTCTTTGATTCGCCCATCAAAGCCAATAACTTTCTCTCTAAGCCTGAGAATTGCTTGTTGTTCCTCCCCAGTGCAAGCACCAAGCCAATCTAAAAGTAATTGCGGTGGTTCTGGAATATTGCTTGATACAGTGTTAATATCAAGTTCCTGATAGGGAATCGGAATTGACCAAGTTTGATTAGTATCAATATCTTGCAGTTGTAAGTGAAAATTTTGATTAATCGGGGCAACAGTAAAGAGCAAAAAATCAACTATCAACTTTGTGTGTTTGCGGTCAATCAGATTATGTCTGTGAAATGAGGGTGCGATCGCAATTAACCGGACAGGTTGACTGTAATCAATTTGCTCTGGAAATGGTTTCTCGTCTAGTAAGTTATCGTAGTAGCGAGTTAATTGTTGGACAACATATCTATCTTGAGTATTTTTGAGTTCTAAAATTACTAATTGTCTCGTTTCGTTAAGTGCTAAGATATCGCAGATTTCGCCCTTAACAGCATACTGTCGTTTTAAAGGTATTAAGCCTGATAATTGCTGTAGGTTATCCCAAACAAAATCTTCTAATGCTGCTTCTGATGCAAATTCCCAACTAGAACCTGTTTTACGTAGTGCTTCACCAGCTAGCATATCTTCGTCACTGCAATATTACTAGAGTAATGAATATTATGGCATACGCAATGGCGTACCCACCCGCCGCAGGCATTGCACCCAAAACTGTTTCTAGAGAGTAGCGATATCTTTAGGTAAAGAATTCAGCAACTCCTTGCCACCTAAATCATTTCTGCTTTAATTTTGACTTTTTGAACCCAGTACCTAAACTCGTAATCTTCGTCATATTTGTACATCTCATAAAGCCCTTCAATTAGTTCAAACTTTAATATTTTATTTGGCATTTTAATTTCCCTTAAACGAATCGCTAAAATCTTTTTGTTCTAACTGTCTGAGTTTTTCTAACTTCCGATTTAAGAGTGAAGCATCAGTTTCTGGTTCACCATTGTCATCAGTTTCGCGTTCCTCGTCCAGCCATTCCAACAGTTCAGTTTTCGGACGAAATGACATTATAGGGCGCTTCTGGTTGTAATTTTCTTGAGCTTGGTAAAGTGCGTCACGATTGGCTTCATTCCATCGCTGCTGAGGAGATTTTTCACTCTCAGTAATTTCTGGCATTACCTCAATTTTGAGATAGCCTCCTTTACTCTTAAACTGCCAATTATTGTTGTAATAATCGAAGTGTTTTTTAGCTCCTTTTTCTGTTTTCCATCGCTTGCACAAATGGAAACTTTTATTGATAAAAGCATATTCAAGATTAGAGTCAAATGTGTATAGCCAACCCAAAGGCTTATCTTCTTTGGTATAGCAACGGTATCCGTAGTACATTTTATAAAAACAAAACTAATTAATTTTATTGACTAATAGAATCGATACCTACTTTTTTTTCTAAGAGAGTAAGCAAATTTTATCGCTTCGTCAATATTGTCAAATTCTTGCTCACCGATGAAAGTTTTCCAGTCCAACATAAAGTTAATGACTCCACCTTTCATGCCGGGGTTAAAAGTTATACTCACCGAATGCTCCCCTTGAGTTTTATTTAGCGGTTCAAGAAGCTTAAAAAGCTCATCCATTTTAGATTGTGCATTAGTCATTTCAAGTTAAATATAGTTTTTACTTCTAAGGCTTCATATCTTTCTATTTGTAATGTCACGACATCAAATTTAATTCCAACAGTGCTTCACTTCGAGTTAACAACTTGCCAGTGTAGGGAGATAGCCAACACACCCCTGGCGGCTGCGCGTTGTCTTGCTTACGCCATCTGGCATCACGTAATGTCTGCTCGTTGCGATCGCACTCCATAACCACAGCAATAGTTTCCCTGGCTTGTTGCAGCGTATCCACCCGCCGCAGCTTACTTTTTTGATTGCTGCTTACTTGAAATGGTGTAAGCCCGCTTTTGTCTTCAATCAACCACCCTTTAGTAGTGTTACTCCGTCCAGGTAATCCGTTGGAATAGTAAGTATTGCGGACGTAAAATCTACCATCAGGAGTAAGATATTCACCTGCCTCGATACGTTGCAGCTTCATGATGATTTTAAGGGGAATAGCCAGAATGTGTAATCGCTTACTCTTAAGAGTCTACATAGTTTACTATGAATTCACAAGCTGACAAAATTGTATTCATGGCGATCGCGGTTGAGTTGAAAGACCCAGCCGCCTGTTACTTCTTGAATTGTTACTGCACCGATGTAGTGGCGGATGTGCATTGCAGTGTTGATATTGCCCCAGATGGGGCTTGACATCGTTGCATCGTTTTGCAGGTATGCACCGAAATCATTTTTGATTACATAGGGATAAGCAGTATACATAACTTTTTTATTAACTTTCTATTTCTTGGAATAATACCGTTTTTGTTGGGTAAGATGATGCGTAGTTTACCGCCGTAGGCATCGCAGCCCTTTAATTAAGGCGTTCTGCAATAATCTCGATGATTTTTGCTATTTCTTCGGGGCTGGCATCCTCTGAAGGGATAATAGATATCAAAGATAGAGAATGGCGATTAAGCACTGTCTTTGCATGATATGGAAGAGTAGCATAAGTCCATCCATTTAATTCTGTCTTAACTTCTAATCCGCTCAAAACTAATTGATTAGTGTAAAAATCGACAATTGCTTTTAACCTTTGTTTGCCATCAAGAACTTCGTATGTATGTATGATATGACTTTTCGTAGAGAACAATTGGTAGTACAGGTAAATTAATAATAAAAGATTCAATTAGCTGAGATTTTTTAACATCATTCCAATCTTTAACAGATTGACTATTATTACCAATCCTTATGTAATTAGGATTAGACCTGATATTGTCAACTAAGGCTGGTAGTTTTATTCTGTCAATTTCTTGAATTAATCTGTCTTGACTAGATTCATATTTGGCATTAATTTCATCGTCAGAGTTCATTCTTTTCCGCCCATTACTAGAACTGGCTCAATCCAAACGAGTTTTCTTTGCTGTCTACCTTCTCCATAAGGCTGATTGCGTAAGAATCCGCGTCTCCAATGAACGCTCTTAGTACCATGTGTGCCGCTACTACCTTCACTACTTTGCTTCCCTTCACGCTTGAATTTATATCCAAGTCCAAGCCAAAGCGGTTGATAATAATCTTGGGCTTGTTCCTTACCAAAACCTTTATTAATTTTAATTTTCTCACTTGTTGTATCTACAAGTTCCGGGCGACACTCCATTATCAAAATTAATCGCAATAAAATTGAGTGCAGATATTCATTAAATCCTTTGACTACCTTGGGGTCAATATCTTGTGAATCGGTATAAGTAAGTTTTTGTGCATCAAGTTTAAATCTGCGGCAAAAGAAATTAGATCCATCGGTTGCTGTCCAATAAAGGATACCAGCTTCACTATCGAAATACCAAAAAATCGCATCAATGCTCTTATTTTCAGGAGAAAGAATTACTCCTTTGGGCAGCATAAACATTCCTGTTTTCATTGCCCAATTTAAACTGTTTACTTCAACAGTTAACACTGATTGCAGCAAGGCTTCGAGTAAATCTTTATTCACCCAATAAGCAGGACATTTAGCTTGACCTACTTTAAACAAGGTGTATAGAGTGATGTTCATCGATTCTGCGGGATTAGTCCTTAATTGGCGCACTAGCCTTTGTTCCTCCGAAGAGTAATAAAATTCTGCAACAATACCGCACATCTTTTCATAGCTTTCGTAACCGTCTACATGAACAACGGGACGAATAACAATTTCATTAAACCAACCTTTAGGTTTTTTGCTCATGCGCTGCGCTTTAAAAACTCTTGGCGATGCCATCTCATTGCATCAACTCTAGGATAATACTGCACTTGGGCGGGTAGGTTTATGCGATCGCCCCTAAATTCTCGCATTGGTCTAGCGTTGGGTGAATCTTCTCGCAGGTTCTCAGCAACAATAATGGTGTAATCATCGTTGATAGTGAACCAAAAGCGGTCAAAAGCCCAGTGATGATTCTTGCATAGTGACAGCCCATTATCAATGCGGTCGTCGTAGAACTGGGAGAATGGTTTGATGTGCGACCCGTCCACAATGTTCTGACCGAGTGAGTCGAGTATTTGCAATCCGCAGAACGCACAAGTGTGGTTGTAAGTGGAGACAACGATTTTGCGAAAAGCACCATCTCGCACAATTACAGCTTGCTCATCTTCTAATTCCTCTGGCTGGTAGACCTTACCACCAGTGCGTTGCAACTGGTCTTGTAGTTCAGCAAAGGCGTTGACTTGCAATAATGACTCGATATCCTGTGTACGCTCGTTAAACCACGAATTAATGAGTGTGTGGGTTAGTACAGTGCGTTCGCTCTCGTTTTGCAGCAGTAACCAGAGTTCATCATCAAGGTAGGCGTAATCAACTGCCTGCCGAATAGCCCCAGGAGTAACAATTTTTGCTTTAGATATAACCGTTAATTCAAATCCGAGATTGGGTTGGAAATGCCAAAAGCCATCGCTTCTAAGGTAAAAAAACGGTTGCCCAATATCTGGTTTGCGTACTGGCTCCAGGTGGCTCCAAAGTTTAAGAAATGTGGCAATGAGTTCAGCAGATAAAGGAACTTGGTTTCGCCTAATCTCCCCTTGGCTGATCAGCTCGATAATTGATAGCAGCAGTAGGGGTTTATTTGGTGCAACCCCACTAGAACGGGATACCCTGAGATTGGCAAACTTATTGATGTAGTAGGCGAGATTTTTCGTCATTATTCACATAACTGTATAGGTCGTTTGCCATCTGCCCAAATTCTTACTGATTTACTCAACTAGAGCTAGAGCAATTTTATTGTTTAAAATAACCGCTTTCGCAGTAGTTATTGGTGTATAAGGCATTACATCTTTGCAGTAAAACAGTGGGTGGCCGGGATGCAGGTTATATGTCACCTGTTGGTAGCCTAATCCTATGAGCGATCGCACTGCGTTATCACTCAGCTGATCCCACCCTAACGACTGCAAAATACCCACAACATAGGCGTGGACATTTTTACGACCTTGAGCGATCGCACGTTCTCGTGCCTTGCGCTCAACCTCAAACACCGCATTGGTTAGTTGACACACCCCAGCATGAGTTAGCAACGACCCGCTTTTTCCCCCTGACTTGAGTGAAAAGACGTGGTAATGCAGGTTGAAGTAAACCGCTACACGCTGACCGTAATATGCGGCTGGGTGAATTGTGCTAAATGGATACCGATGAGTCATGATGCGCGTGCAGTTACAACCCGCATAGTTTACAACAAAGGATTAACCGACTAATACTGATAACCGTAATGCAACTGATGTGTTTTCAGATACTCATCAGCTAGGCTTTAGCCGAAATGAATGAGTATCTAAAAATACAATGAGCGAGTCAAAGTTTTTGGCAATTGACCCGAAGCTAGAGGATTATTGGCGCTCAATTATTTTGTTTGGTCAAAACGTTGCTTGTTATAAATTTGCACTGGCAAAGTCATTGTTAGAGATTGCACAGACGGGAAAAACAGTGATTACGTTAGACGAGTTATCCGAGCCATATTCACGCTATGTTGTAGAACATATTGGCAGATGCGAAGTTCAAAATCAGTTAACTCCGCAGCTATACCCGTTTTTAGAGGGATGTAAACAATTCAAAAAAGGTCAAATTACCTACGAGCAATTACTTGAAATTACCAGAAGAGAGGGATTTAAAGTAGTTCTTGATAAGTTTCACAACGTTAAAGGAACACTGCCAGTTCAGTTTTACAAAAAAGAAAAGGGAAAAATTATTGTCACTGACGAGTTGTTTCGCTTACTTGAAACCGAACAGTTTCAAAATTTAGCTCCAGAAGTGGAAGCACGATGGCGGCTTGTAGAGAGAGCTTGGGAATTAAACATTTCGCGCAACTTGATATCTGTGAATTACGACCCAGACAATCAACTGCTGTTTACATTTAGCGATCGCAGGCGGCGGGTAGATGTTACCTCATGCCGGGATGCCCTCAATGGCTATCAAAAAGGTAAATGTTTTTACTCATTTGCAGATATTTCGATTGAGCCAGGTTCTACAAACTTAGCTGATGTAGACCACTTTATTCCTCACTCTTTGAACGAATACATAAGAAATATCGATGGTGTATGGAATTTAGTATTGTCATCCACCGAATGCAACCGAGGCGAAAGGGGAAAATTTGATAGACTCCCAGATATTAAGTATTTGGATCGCCTACACAACCGCAACGAATTTTTGATTACCAGCAACCATCCACTACGCGAAACACTTATTCAACAGACGGGCAACACTCCAAAAAAACGACACGGTTTTTTGCTGTACACATACAATACAGCACAAACATTTTCAGGAACTGGACGTAATGATGGCTGGAAATCAAAGTTTGAATATCCAGCAACGTTCTAAAATAGCAGGTGCAACGTCTGGTTTCCAAAAAATATGCGCGAATATCGATGTACACGTAACGCATTATACTTGCATAAGTGTATTGGTAATAACATAACAGCACGCCAGGGGCATTACATCTGGGCAATCAACGAAGAAGCTGCATGGCAAGAAATGGCACGGCGGTATCCAGAGGAAACCGCAGAGGGGTTTACTGTCCAGGAGTGGGAAGGGTTTGATGTTATTGTGGTAGAGGTTCGGCAAGAAGAGTCTAAAAATGAATGAGTCACTAAATGCTGCTCAAAGCGAAATACAAGTTATGGAGTTTTTTGCAGCAGCCCTCCAAGATAAAGTGTTGTTAGACCAACTGATGGAAGCAATGGGTGCAAAAGATAACGCTGCGATCATAACTATGGCTGTTGAACGTGGCTATAACTTCTCTCAAGAATCATTGCGCCAGGGGCTAACGAAGATATTCCATTTGATGACACCAATCATACAAGAGCAAAACTTAGCCGTGTCCGAAGAAATTGATTAAGGAGTATGAAGTGATACCAAGGGAAAGAATTCAGCAACTTCTTAACCCTTATGATTCTTCTCAAACTGAATGTGATGGCATGACCCGCATCTGTCACACTGTACTAACTAATCACGGCATTGAGCATCAGCCAATGTTTGGGGTTTTAAATTTGCAAAATCAACACATTGATCTGCATTTCTGGATTGATTTACCAAGTGGAGAACGCATCGATTATCGAGCTAAGATGTGGTTAAAAGGAGAGGGTATTCCTCACGGAATCTTTCACCCTCAAGACTTTCCAGATGTTATTTATACTGGTGAACCTATAGAGTTAGATGTGTTGTCACCAACACTATTTGAAATACTGACGCTGAGATTTAATTGGCAACAGTTTCAGCAATATGAAATACCTAACGCTTAATTTTGCACAGGTTCTACCGTCATGATATATTGACCATACGTAGAACCATTTTCCCATCCCCTAGCATCAACTATATAATAAGTGTTATCAAGCTTGAAGACTGACATTCTTTTATTTCTTCTGGTCGCTACTTGGATTGCAACATTAACAAGTTCTTTAAAATTTTCAGATGCCATCTATAATTCCAATTAAATCTTGATAAACTGCTAGTTTTTTTGATTAATCATCAAAAATGTAAATCACAAAATATATTTAAGATTTTGTCATATACAGGTTTGCTCAACAAGATTCTTACAAAATCGCTTTAGATAAACTAACTATAATAAAATTGAAGAACATCTATATTTTAACTATTAATGATTAGCTCATTACGGCTGCTAAATTTTAAAGCATTTGAGAATCAATTAGTTGAATTCAAATCGCTTACCCTGCTCTCTGGTTACAATAGCACTGGTAAATCCTCTGTGTTGCAAGCATTATCACTGCTGCATCAATCTCACCAGCAAAGTTTACTACAAAACACTGGTTTATTGCTCAATGGAAATTTGGTAAATATTGGCACAGCTAATGATGCTTTATATGAGAATGCAAAAGAAGACTATGTAGGATTTGAGCTTATTTTAAAAAACGAAACTAAAGGAATTTGGCACTTTAACTACAACTCATTAGAGAGAGAAGCAAATTTTTTAGAGAGTGGATTCAACTCTGTTGATGCCGATGTTTATCAGTCAAGCATTTTCAACGGGCAACTTTATCACCTTCAATCAGAACGTGCAAAAGTTGCATCAGGAATCTTAAATTACCAAAGGCGAGAACTTAGACAAATTGGTGCGCTTGGCGAATATACAGCACATTTTCTCTACACTTACGGTGGTCAACCAATCCCTATCGCCGAACTCGCTCACCCGGAAGCAAAATCAATAAATTTGATAGACCAAGTTGAGGCATGGATGGGAGAAATAAGTTCTGGTCTACGCATCCAAGTTAATGCACATCTAGATATGGATTTGGTTAACTTAAAATTTAGTGACCATGTTGGATACGGCATTACCTACGTTTTACCAATTATCGTGGCAATCCTCGCCTCCAATCCAGGTGCGTTAATTCTTATTGAACACCCAGAAACTGGACTCCACCCTCAAGCACAAACAAAGCTGGGTAAGCTGTAGGGATTTAACAGACTTATTATCAGACTAATAATAGGCTTACATTGTTTCTAGAATGGAGTTTTATAACTTGGTAGATTTTTTTCAAATCGGGTAAGCGATAATGTAACGGCCGCTGGAAGTGATTGCTTTAATTCCTGACAACTTCTTAAGTATGGAAGGACAATGAGCGATCGCTTTCCTCGCTTGAATGAAGGATAAACACAATCAAATTACTGCTACTTTACCCAATGCTGTCTCTAAACGACTGGTGAATTGTGAGGAGCGATCGCAAGTCATAATCAATTGCTCCATTGCCCGTGTCATCGCCACATACAATAGTCGCGCTTCTTCTTCTGGTGTACCATGTCCGTACTGGTCAGGCAGATAACCAATACCAGGAATAAGCACCACTGGGAACTCTAGCCCTTTGCTGGAGTACATGGTTATGAGTTTGATGCTTTGTTCGGCTGGGTTATAGTTGCGGCTGTCACTATTGGCGTTTACCCACTCTATTGGTATTTGGGCTTGTTGGAAGTGGTTGTAGATGCGATCGCCCATAAAGTTGGAGCGATAGATAATTGCTATTTCGTTCCAAGGGATATCTCGCTCGTGTAATTGTTGCACTCGCCCTGCTAAGTAATCTACCTCGTGTTTAAAACTGGGTAAACGGATCAGGTCTGGTTTGGGGCCTTGCCGTCCTGCACTAGTCGGTTCTACTAATACTACTTGGTCATCATCCCCGGTGGTAGGGGTCATCACATATGCAGCAAATTCATAAGCCACCCCTAACACTTGAGCAGTGTTGCGGTAGTTGAGTTTAAAAATGGTGGTGCGTCCCTGTGCTTGAATGCCTACGCTCTTAAAGCTAAATTTCTTGTCGCGCTTTTCACCGTAGAGGTTTTGGGCATCGTCATAGAGAATGAGTAAGGAATCGGTTTCAGGGTTGACCATCTGGGCAATTAATTTGAGCCACTCTGGTTTAAAGTCGTGGCCCTCGTCTAGCATCACAGCGCCATACGTGCCAGCCGGTATTAATTTAGCATCAACGGCGGTAATTACTCTTTGAACCAGTTCTTCTATGTAAGCTTCACCTTGATACTCTCTAGAGTCGGGTCTAAGGATGTCATACTTTTTGAGTAAATCCATGCACCAGCCATGAAAATGTCGTACCTTAATGCGACTGATTTTGTGCGGGTCTTCTTGAACCACCTGCCGGAGTTTGGCAGCAAGAGAGACATTGAAACATAACACCAAAATTGGTTTTTTAGTGACTTGTGCAAGGTGCTGACAACGGTAGGCTAAAATCATGGTTTTCCCAGAACCCGCTACGCCATGAATTACACGATGCCCGTCTCCCAAACTCCTTGCTAATTGTTCCTGTTGCAAGTCCATAATCTTGAGAATGTCGGGGATTTGTAGCTGTGGCGCTTCTTCTTCAATGGCAGTGTCAACATCAAACAAAGATAACTGCTTGGCACTAATGCGTAATTCTGGGAAGATATGCCAACGGATTCTATCGATTTGGTGAGGGGTGAGTGTTTTGCCAAATTGATATGCCGATAAATCCCAAATTCGCTGCTGAAATTCCCCTGCATCAACCTTTTCATACATCTCATCTTTGCAGATAACCAAGTGTGACTCAAACACTGCGGGTAGTTCACTTTGCTCAAAATCCTTGCGGCTGATATTGGTGAATACCACGCCGTAACCGTATGGAATTACAAGTTTTCCTTGATATTTACCTTCTTGCTGCACCAAAAGAGAATCTTTTTCTAGCATCTTGTTGACTGCTAGGGCATAATCTCTGGCTTGTTGTAGTGGGTGTTTAACTTCCTTTATTCCATCTTCAGTAAGCAGTGTAACTGTGGAGGGGTTGATATTTTCAATAGTGTCTAACTTCCAGTCTTTCACCTCAAGGATAAACAAACCCCGGCTAGGGTGCAGCACTATAAAATCTGGGTGCAGTTGCTTTTTACCTACTGGCACGTCATACCAAAGTAAATAATCATCTTCTAATTTCTCTTCCAAGCGCTGCCCTAACCTCCTCTCGCCGGGGGTCATTCGCATTGAGCAGCTATTGAATGAGGGAATTAGAGTAGCCATAAATGGTAGATGTTTACGGGGGGAATTAGGGGGCGATCGCTCCTAATGTTAGTCTTCCCTTAATAATGGGTGCGATCGCCTGCTTTAAGGGGCTGATAGTTATGCCATCACTTGGGACAAGGCACTTCAACTATAATTCTCCTTGAATAATTTGGGACAATTCACTCCGGCTGCGATTTGCTTCTGACCAAAAAGCTACCCAAAAAATAATTAGCATCAGCATAGGCATCCCTACAAATATTGCAGCCATTTGATGAGGCATAGTACCTGTTAAGGTGATAGGAATGACTGCACCATACCAGGATAAAAACCAGAATCCTAAAAATGCCATCACAAAAGGATGTATGCTCATTTGTACATGAATCAAAGTTTGGTGAGATTGTACTTCAAAGCGTCCTTGAATCACTGGTAAAAGTGAGTTACGGTAGTGAATTATACGACTGATTTGAAACCCTGATTCCGAAATGGTTCCTTGATAAGGGGCGTGTTTTCTAGAGAATCTAAATGCTTTTGTCGGTTCAACTTTTGCATTCAGCCGTTGCAAAACTATAGGCAGTGAATCAAATGTCAAAATTATAAAGGTATCATTGGGTAGTATTTTCATAGTGCTTTTCCTCGCTTGATGGGGAAGGAGCGATCGCTTTTGGTACGTGATTCTTATTTATCTTTTAGCTATACCATCGGCAATTAATGCTTCTCTATATAACCAAGCTTCTCTAGCTGTTTTAAAACCATCCATCCACTTTTTTTCTTTCGTATCTTTAATTCGATATCCTACTCCCCAAGTGTCATTTTTAAAGCAATAGGATATTTTATAAAGCATTACGGGTTGAGCAAAATCATTTCCACAATCACCGTCATATTCTATCAAGTAACCATCTTGTCGAATACCGGAAAATCGACGTTTTTCTTTGTTGATGCTAACCTCTAAAACATCACCTAAATGGTTTGAGTGTAAAATAATAATTCCATTTTCTTTGACCGTATGAAAGTTTCTGTTATGCTTAGACATTGCACTTTCCTTGTAATATCAATACCCTTAAGTTTCTGAACGGATGCTCATTTACCCCCATTAACGAGAGCAACCAATATGGTCTTTTAGAACTAACTTGAGTTCATTAGTAATTGGTAAACCATCAATTTCCCTACATAGGTTTTGTAATGATTCACCGCTTCTCCTTCTTTCTTCATAAATTCCCGTAAGTAGTGCTGTCAATCCATATCTGGTTAGTGCATCTGATGCTAATCCTATTATTCCAAGCAATATAATACCGCCAACCATTCCGCCTGGCCCTAACATGGCTAATGCAGCAGTAATTGCAGCAGCACCAGCTAACCCAGTTGATGCCATTGCGATGAGAAGTACAACGGCTGGTAATCCAACACCTGCTAATTTTCTAACAATTTCATCCATAATTATGATTACTGTGTTGATATCAACTTATTTGATTCTTTAACTTTGGCTCTCCTAAAAATACACTCATAAACTCCTTTACGTGAATCATCTTCACCAGCTAATGCTCTACGTGCAAAAACCAATTCCCACCCTTCATCGCCCAATTTATTTATGCCTATATCAAAAACAATATCGTCAAAGCTTTCAATTTTATATTCATACTGCAAATTTTTGGGTTGTTGTTGCCACCATAAATTAAAAACCAATATCCCTAGTATTCCCCCTAAAAATACAGTATTAATTACTTCTCTAAATTGAACTAAAATATTGAATATATTAAAGTGGTTTTTTTTAGCTTTTGAATTGAAAGAAAAAGTTTGTGCGTTAATAATCGGTGTTGGTAATACCTCATTCTCTTTCAAGTTAATAGTTTGCCGCCAAGTAGGAAACTTACTACCAGTTACCTGTCCACGAATATATAAAAATTTGATTCTGGCTAAATTTAACTTAGCTATTGATTTTTGAACATAATCAACAAAAAATGATTGTTCTGGAACTTCCTTAGCTTCAGCCGTTATGGTGAGGCTATCATCTTTGATACTTACCTGAACTGTTATGCCTTTGGGTTCTAGGGCTTTATTCATCAGGCTAACAATTGCCTGAGTTTCACCCTGTTTTGCCTGTTCTAAAATGTTTGTTTCAGTCATACTAAATTATTATTGAATCAGAATTTACTGTACACACTAGACTTTCTTGCTTATTGTGCGTCACCTAACAGCCCCTTAAAGTAAACATCGCTTTTGGTACGTGATTCTTACTTTTCTTCGCTTGATTGGGGGCGATCGCAATTTCTTTCAGTGGAGTTTTAATTTATACTCCCCATCCTGGGTTTTGGCATACAATGTTGCGAGTAGAAACTTCTTCAAACTTGCCTAAGCTCCGATTAGAACGCCATGCTTTTTTTATCTGTTTCCAATATTGAGTATCTTCGTATTTAGCAATTGTTATCAACTCAGGGTCACGTACTCCACTTCGCATACATGATCCACCATGTCCAATCTGCTCTAATTTTCCTAGTTTAGGTAAATTAAGTACATCTACTACTTGAGCAGTTACTTTTCCCTGGCTATCCAGTGCTACAAGGGTTTCAAACCATAACATTTCCTGATTTCCATTTTTAACCTGGCTTATTGAATAGGTAGGATTATCTTTAGGTTCTCCTACTATCCAACCTCCTAAGTATTGAAGACCTTTATGTAAATCTCTATCGTAGTAGCGTAGACCAATATAGCTTTGATTATTTTCTGCTGAATCTGCTAGATTAAATGTGGAGATAAGATTTTCTCCCAGCACAATCTGCTTGGGTGCTGAACTTAATTTTTGGGAAGTAAGTTGATATTTTTTTCCATCAAATTTGAAGACTCTCCAAGCTATTTCTCTTGGTTCATAGGTGAATACGGGGGCAGCAATATTAATCCAACCTTTACTGCGGCTGGGAAGTATGGTTACTTGCAATTCACCTCGTGAGGTAAATACATACGAAATGAAGCGATAATTATTACCGTTTTTTTGATAAATATAGACAGGACAATGACGATTATTACAAGGAAAGCCCTTTTGAATGCTAACAAGAGTTTCTTTAGTCCCGTCTTTATCTAAATCAACTTCAGTGTATTGAAATGTAATATCTTTTTTAATCTCATTCAAATCAGCATCTGCAAATTCTTTATGAATAGTCTCTGTGATTGCATTGACCAGGTTAGAATTTGGTTGACTGGCTGTTGTTTTTTGAGCCTGAACTGGTAGGAAGCTTACACCCAAAACTGTTAAGCTTGCCATCATCCCAAGCAATGTTTGTCTCTTCATTAATTACTCACCTTTCTAATTTCAGGCTAAACATTGAGCGGACGGAATGCGAACTGACTACTAGGAAGGGACAAGCGCGATCGCTATCTTCTTAATTCATGTACACGTTGCCATTCATGTTGTGTAACCTTGTAGTTTGTAGCGTTTGGCTGTCGAATTACCATCAGAGTTTTTAGCACAGGGTCTTGTTTTAAGTCTTCCCTTAGCAGTGGCAATTCTCGCAGCTTGCTGGTAAAGCGAATTTTGGAGTAGATTCTATTCATGGCGCGACTAGTGTCAATCCAGTAGCCGATATCAGTAGGGTTTTCGATATTCTTAGAGGATTCGATATTTAGGAGGCGATCGCATAAATCCCTGCTTTATCTCCAGATTTCCAAATCAGTACCCCATCACCAGGAGCAATGTCTTTGGCATAGCGCGTTGTCAGCCAGGGCATCTGCTCAAAGTCGCGGATGCCGTCTATGATGCGGTAATACTTGGGGTTGCCTTGAAATAGCCAGTATGGCATTGTTGTTTGGTAGATTTCCTCTAAGAATAGGGAGAGCGATCGCATCTTTCACTTTTCCTCTAAGAATGAAGGAAGCCTAACGGCATGGCTGGCGCTTACCTTTTCTTCAATTTGTTTATCGCTAGTTCACTTCCACAGTGGCACTGGCATCATTACCGAAGACATCAACCAGACGAACTGCGTAGCTTGCAGGCGTAGGCATCGCTCATACCAAAACTGAGCAAACAACTAATTCCGCAAATACTTAGCCAGCAAATCCTGACCCTGAGTGCCCATCTCATCAAGCTTCTGCTCAATAAGCTTCATCGCCATCGGCGACGGTTTAGAACGTCCATTTTCCCAACGGTTGATTGTGCTATATGTCACACCCAACTGGGCTGCAAGCTGTTCTTGCGTTAGCCCAGAGGCAAGCCGCAGATCATGAATGATCTGCCCCACCTCTGGCTGTTTGATAGCCAAGGGTTTTTTGATAGTCATTTAATTTCAAACTTGATTCACTTGCTTAAGTAGCAAATGCTATATGATTTGTTACATATTAATCATGTGAAATCGGAATAAACCTCAGTGAATATCCGTAATAAGGAAAAATATGTAAAATTCTTTGCTCGGAGTGGGAATATTTTTAAGTGCTGTTGAAGAGTGAATTCTTAGAGGAAAAGTTGCTAGGGGAGTGCGATCGCTCTTAAAGCCCAGCATAGGCGATCGCGTTCTTAGAGGAAATGTAGCAGACAGGCGTAGCTTGCCGCCGTAGGCATCGCCCCATCCCACCTCACAGTTGCTCCATCTTAATCCCCGCCACTTCCAACATCACCGTAGTAATCGGCACAAGTCGTCCCACAGTGGTGTAATAGCTATTCCCTACGGGTGTTGTAGTCGATCGCTCCCGAAACCGCCGCATGGTGATGTGAAACCACTCCCGCGTCTTTGGCATTGGTAGCCTGTACAGTTGGCGAGTATTGACAAAGTAGTAAAATAGCCAATCTGCCTCAGTGTACATAAAGCAGCCGGGGGTTCCACGTTCTAAATTGCTGTGAGTTTCAAAGAAGAGGTTACGAGTTTTATTCCACCTATCGCCCTTAATCTCAATCAAAATTTCGCTACTGTGCGTTGTCCAAATGAGGTCAATATCTCTGCGCTGGTAGTCTGGGTCATCTTCAACATTAACAACGCTCCTTGTTTCTGACTTTGACCACAACCACGCCTCAATGTCAGTAGCCGCCTGATTAGCTACCTGCACCGCGTCATCCATGCTGTAGGCGTAGGTCATAGTTCTAATTCCACCATTAAAATTTGTTAGTACAATTGTATTATTAAGTTGATATAAAAATTGAGTTATGCACCTTCTGTGGTTTCGTCGAGATTTACGTTTGACTGACAACGAAATTGTTGCATTAGCGTCTGCCAAAAATGCCGCAGTTTTACCATTCTTCATTATTGATCCTTGGTTTTATCAATGGGTTGATATCGGTAAAGCACGGGTGCGGTTTTTGTTTGAGTCTTTAGAAAATCTAGATAGCAATTTACAAAAATTAGGCAGCAAACTAATATTATTTGAAGGTAATTCTGTAGAGATTATACAAGAATTAACTCAACAGTTAATACAGCAGGGACACAGACCAAAACTCTACTTAAATCGTGATGTACAAGTCGAGTATGGTATTAGCCGAGATAAAAGTATAGTTAATTTGTATCAAGCATTAAATCTTGATTATCATCTGGGACTAAACAACTTTTTACAATCACAAGATAAACGTGAGCAGTGGTTTAACGAGTATTACACATATCAAAGACAATCTGTTTACCCAACTCCCACTAGTATCAACACTCCATCACTTTCTCTAAACGTACCCCAAATTACATTTTCTGAACTCAAACAAAAATATCATGCTTTTTTGCAAACAGAACAGATATATTTTATTGGTGGAGAAACACAGGCACAAGCTACATTAAATTCATTTCTTAAAAGTAGATTTAATGGTTATCATTGGAAACTTTCACGCCCTTGGTTAGCACAGCAAGGAGCAACATCGCATTTATCACCACATCTGACTTTTGGTACAATTTCAACTCGCATTGTTTACCAACGTACTAAAGCACGGGCAGCAGAACTTACAAATCAACCCAAAGCAGAATTTTCCTTAAAAGCATTTCGTGACCGCTTACGCTGGCACGATAGTTTTACACAGCGCCTTTATTTTTACCCAGAAATAGCTTACAAAAATCGTTATCCAGAATTTGATGAATGGTATACACCTCTAGAGTTACCACCAGAAAAACAAAAACTATTTCACGCTTGGCAGGAGGGAATGACAGGCTTTCCCCTGGTAGATGCCAGTATGCGACAACTAAAAACTATGGGTTGGATGAACTTTCGCATGAGGGCGATGTGTGCCACATTTTTAACTATCAATTGCGGTATTTCCTGGCATCATGGCGCTAGACATTATATGAACTATTTAGTAGATGGAGATTTAGCAATTGATAATTGGCAGTGGCAGATGCAATCAGGTGTTACTAATCCCTTAAGTGATACTTTTCGCATCTACAATCCAAACAAAAATATTCCAGAAAAAGACCCAGACCTCAAATTTATTTACTATTGGATAAGCGAACTAAAAGGTTACAGTCTACCAGAAATTATTCAAGGTAAATATATTGGCACTAGTTCTTATCCACAAACTATTTTAGATTGGGCTAAAACCCGCAAAGTTAACGGTAAAATCATCTCTGACCTTCGGAAAAAAGTAAAAGAAAGATTAACTCTCCAAGGTGGAACAGAATATGAAAGTGCAGTTGCAGCTAAAGAAACAGTCAATAAATACTGGCAGCACAAAGATAGACAGTACAAAGAATTCAAGGAATTAGAGGCAGAACTAGAGTAGTTAAACAGAACAATTAACACAGAGTTAGTAACCGTGCGTAGTCAGCGCAAAAACCGCTGTTCCATCGCCTTTGTATCTGACAAATTCTTAGAGGAAAAGTTGTACCTCAAGAGCGATCGTATTTAGTATCTGCTTTCAACTGGAGCTTAATTCTTCCAGTAGATGAGATAAATCATTAAAAATGCCTATACTGCAATTATCAAGCAATGAATTTATTAGCTCCTGGTTTTAGACCTACTAGGAGCTTTTTTATTTATTATCCATCTCAGTTAGGGGGTATATCACAAGAAGTAACAGCGTTCATCCTCAAGGCTATTAATAATTGGTTCTGTTGGTAGATGGAATGTCAATGTTGGGATTGCTATTGTGTATTTGTCAGTAAAAAACGTTGCTCAAATTAAAACAATGAATATTCTTGCTTGGATTGTTTTAGGTCTAATTGCTGGTGCTATTGCAAAGGCTATCTACCCCGGTCATCAAGGCGGCGGAATCTTAGGAACAATCTTATTAGGAATTATCGGTGCTTTTGTTGGTGGTAGTTTGGGTGTATTCTTCAGTACAGGAACCTTGACATTAGCCGCCCCCACACTCAGCATTCCCGGTATTGCAGTAGCGGTTCTTGGCGCAATTGTCGCTGTTTTCTTGTGGAACTTGCTAAATCGTCGCAGTGCAATCTAAGAAATTAAATTGGAATCAATTAATCGTAAAAATCAGGGAATTCATTTCACTATATTTTCTCCCTGAATTTAAATTAAAAGAGTAGCGCTTACCTATAGTTAGGTGAGCGCTATTATTATTTTGTTGGGGTGCGATGCGGTTCAAGCGATGTCTGCGACGGGCAACTCTTATAGACACTATGCGATCGCCTACGCACCCACAAAGTAAAATCCCCACACTCTTAGCAGGGACTATAGGCTAATGCAAGAGGAATAGACACAAACTAGACTAAATTGCTCCTCGGTCAGTAATGCAGTTCGGATATTCTTAGAGGAAAAATTAATTGCACCCCTAGAGCGAAGCGATCGCTACATATATGGACATTCAATCATCTGGAAACTGCCAGCACGAGATATGCTCAACATCTTTGCTGCTGCATTGACTACACACTGCATCACTCCTGCGATGGCGTACCCGCCATGAACCGGTGGCATCGCACCCTTAAACTCGTTAATGTACAGCTCTGTTTATTGAAATATATGAGTATTGTGTAGGGTGATTTATTTTTATCATGCAATTTTAACCCTAACTTACCTGAATGCAACCTATACTTTAGCTGTATTTTCTAACAAAGAATTTTATGCTGAAGTTACACTCTTTCGCTAAAGTTGCTTTATTAACGGCATTATCAACAACCTTGATTTTACAAAATCCAGCTTTTGCTTGGAATAAGGCTGGTCACATGGTTTCAGGAGCGATCGCCTACAGGGAACTCTTGCAGAATCATCAAGAAGTAATTGAGAAAATGGTTGCCATTTTGAAGGAACACCCTGAATACTCTAAATTTGAGGAACAGTGGAAGTCTCTTAATCAATCTAATATTTCTGCTGAAAATAAAAACCTGTACTTGTTTATGTGGGCTGCAAAATGGGCAGATGAAGCCCGTGGCAATCAAACATTTGATCACCCAACTTGGCACTACATCAATTTTCCTTATCAACCAAGCAATGCCTCAAACTCAATCCCTCGTGAAATTGCAGGTGAAGAAAATATTCTCTACGCATTTAAAAAAAATTTTGATATTGTTCAAAGTAGTGCTACTAGTAACAGCGAAAAAGCAGTTGCAATATGCTGGCTATTCCATTTATTAGGAGATGTGCATCAGCCACTACATACCACCAAATTAATAACTAATCAGTATCCAGAACCGGAAGGTGATAGAGGTGGTACACGTTTTTATATTAGAGTCAAACCAGATAGTCAAACAATCAGTTTGCATAAATTCTGGGATGACCTCATACTAGGCTCAGAAAACTTTCAAACTGTTCGCAACACCGCAACCAAGATAAGAGCCTCCTATCAACGCAGTAAATTGCCAGAATTAAGAGAAACTCAATTTAATAATTGGGCAAAATTGGAGAGTTTTAATATCGCAAAACAAAAAGCATATCTCAATGGCAAACTTTCTGGCAGCACTGACAAAAATAATGGAAAGCTTTTACCGCCAAATTATGCTGCTACCGCCAAACCAATAGCAGAACGTCGGATGAGCTTGGCAGGCTACCGTCTAGCTGATGTGCTTAATAAACTGTTCGGCAAGTGATAAAAGATATACAATCTCTTTTGTTCTCCACCTACATGATGTGGGTGGTTTTTGATTTTACTAGAGCGATCGCTTAGGTTTTGGGATAATTGGAGTGAAGGTGTCAACAAGTTCTAAAATAACCATAATTTCGTGTATAGTACATAAATACTATTAAACTTTACCCCATTACTTTTAAAACAGTGAGCATCGAGTATAATGGCTGCGCCGTTTCCTGAAAGTGATGTCCACTACACCCCTGCCAAATCAGCAACAAGTCAACGCGACTCCCAAGCACGAATCAATTACTGGAGTAGTAGAACGCTTGACTTATTACTCTCAAGAGTCAGGTTATACTGTGGCACGTTTGCAACGCCCTGGTGCAAAAGAACTAACTACAATTACTGGTAGCTTTGCAGATATCCAGCCAGGACAAACGCTGCAATTAACCGGTTTTTGGCGCGAACATCCCCAGTATGGTTTGCAGTTTCAAGTTGTTAACTACAAGGAAACCAAACCTGCAACACTCACCGGAATTGAGAAGTATTTGGGTAGCGGTCTAATTAAAGGTGTGGGGCCTGTTACTGCTAAACGGATTGTTGCTCATTTTGGTATAGAGACTCTAGATATTATTGAAAACCAAATCGAGCGCTTGAGCCAAGTCAACGGCATCGCCAAAAAGCGGATTGCTATGATTCAAAGAGCCTGGAATGAGCAAAAAGCCATTAAAGAAGTGATGGTATTTTTACAAGGTCATGGCGTTAGCACCACTTACGCAGTCAAAATTTACAAGCAATACGGCGATAAGTCCATAGATACAGTTACCCATAATCCTTACCAGTTAGCGACTGATATCTATGGCATTGGTTTTTTAACTGCTGATAAAATTGCCCGTAATTTGGGGGTTCCCGCAGATTCCGAGTTTCGCTACTGTGCTGGACTTGTTCATGCTTTGAGTACAGCCGCAGAAGACGGACACTGCTACTTACCGCAAACAGAACTAATTGAATCGGTGACTAAACTGCTCACTACCCAGGAGCATCAACCAACAGCAGATGCCATCGCTCAGACTATCAAAGATATGGCTTTGAAAGATGAGCTAATTAGAGAACGTGATGCCAATAAAACGCTCAATTGTTACAAGCCTACTTACTTCTACACTGAACAAAACTTAGCCCAATTGGTACGAGAACGCTTAACTTACCCCATCAGTTCTGATATTCCTCGCGTCCGTGCTTGGTTGGAGCGTTTTAGCAGTAGCCGCCAAGTTTCACTATCACCCGAACAGCAACAAGCAGTAGAGACGGCTGCTTACTCTCGATTCACCGTCATTACAGGTGGCCCTGGTGTGGGAAAAACATTCTGCACCAGCACAATAGTCTCACTGTGGAAGGCAATGGGTAAATCAATTGCCCTGGCTGCACCAACTGGACGCGCTGCCCAAAGGTTAGGCGAGATGACGGGACTAGAAGCTAGAACCATTCACCGCCTACTGGAATTTGACCCCAAGACTCGCAGTTTTAAACGCGATCGCACTAATCCATTACCCCACAGTGCAATTATTGTAGACGAAGCTAGTATGCTCGACTTGTTTCTAGCGTATTCTTTAGTTCAAGCAGTTTCCGAAAATGCTCAACTCCTGCTGGTGGGAGATATCGACCAATTGCCATCGGTAGGTGCGGGTAACGTGCTGGCTGATTTAATTAATTCGCGTCAAGTACCTGTGGTGCGCCTCACTCAAGTATTTCGCCAAGCTGCTACTAGCAAAATCATTACTGCATCGCATCTAATTAACCGGGGGCAATATCCCAATATCGAATCAATTTCAGACACACCTCAATCTGATTGTCTTTGGCATGGTGGAGGATTACAACCAGAACATGGGGTGCAGGTGATTAGCGAGTTGATTGCAGATTTTATTCCCAAACTTGGTTTTAATCCTGCTACTGATGTACAAGTGCTTGCACCAATGTCACGGGGATTAGTCGGTACACGCAATCTCAATAACGTACTGCAACAGTTAATTAATCCACCTAGCCCTGAAAAAGTTGAAATTACCAGGGGTGGGACTATTTTTAGAGTTAGTGACAGGGTAATTCAATTAACCAACGATTACCAACGGGAAGTTTTTAACGGTGATGTGGGATTTATTACTACTATTGATACCGAGGAACAGGAAGTAATCGTACAGTATCAAGAGCGCGAAGTTACGTATGATTATGCTGACATGAATGAGCTTGCTTTAGCCTGGAGCGTTAGCATACATAAGTCGCAGGGTTCTGAATACCCAGTAGTGATTTTAGCTTTTTACACCCAACATTACATGATGCTGACTCGGAATTTACTTTATACGGGGCTGACTCGTGCCAAGAAGCTGGCGATTATTATAGGCAGCAAGAAGGCAATCAGTATGTGCGTTCGTTCTACAAAGTCCCAGGAGCGATATACTCGATTGCAAGAGAGGTTACAAGCAGCATTACAATGATTGCGCTCCCACTCTTGACAAACTGCGACTATACCTGAACCAAAAAGAGCGATGGCGTACCCGCCATGAACCGGTGGCATCGCCCCCGTAAAATACAAGCGAGGAAAAGCCAACTTCAAGAGCGATCGCTTTTTAAAGCAGTACACTGGTACTATGAAAATCCCCGACTGCGATCGCTGCCTCCTTTACGCCCATAACCCCCACCTCATCTGTGTCGTTCACCCAGCAGGGCCACAGGGGGATAGTTGTTTGGACTTTCGAGAAGATTCCAACATTGAGCCAGAGGAACTATGGCAACCGGAGGGGGCCAGTTATTACAATGATGAATTAATACTGCAACCACAGCAGCGCTTGACTCAACAGCAACAGCTAGAACTGCTAGATACCCATCCTATGTTTACTGGGAAGTGTCCCCAGTGCCAGCATGAGTTTAACCGCGACTACACGGCACGGGTGCATTGGGATTGCCCGGAATGCGGTTGGATGGATGATACGGTGTAGTTGTTGATGAGTTTTAGGGGATAATCAAAGGCTATGGCCCTCTGGTTATGAGTGAAACTAATGCTGAATATCAAGACATACTTGATGAAATGATTAGGATAGGAAACCTAAAAGCGGAATATAAAGACATACTTTTAGAAATCAGTGAGCTTGGCAACAAGGCTTGTGCTAATGGGCTAATTTTCGGTCTTGGGTGGGGGGAAGATGCCAATCATGTTGTTCTCAATGAATACGAAATACATGATAAAAACGGTAATTTTTTGTATTTAACTTTGTTAGAAGCGCGTGAATACCTTCAGAATTTAATTGCTGAAATTGAACCAGATTAGTTAATAGTTTTTGATTTAATTGCTGCTACTTTAACTCAAATTACTGCTGCCACCGATTTGAGTAGCGCCCTCTGGTGCTGGTGGGTGATAAGTCATAGACTGTAACCCCAAACGACCAGGGCCAATAAAACGGTTGAGAGTGAATGAAATACCGCCAAGCATTACTCCAATTGCTCCGAAGATGCCGCCACTAGATTGCAGCGCCGTTACTGTCTCCATCTTCACTGATGAGTCTTTCCATAACCATGCTCCTGGCTCAACATCGAGTACTTCCCCAGGAGCAAGGTACTTTTCAAAGACATTACCGTAACCGTGGATTAAAAGCAGCCCTCCCTGTTGTTGACCAATGAAGCGGTCAATAAATAAACCACCACTGCGACTAAAAAAGAGGTTTGCTAGCCCTCGCTGGAAAAAGAAACTGTATTCAATATTACTGGTAGCGAGTAAAAACTGATGTTCGCGCACGTCCACTGTCTGTCCACGCTCTAATTGCAGCACCACAATCTGTCCTGGAGCCTCACGAGAGAAAGCAATATTCCCTGGACCATGTGCTTCACTGATAAAAATTTGCAGTCCGGCAAAGAAACGCTTGGCTGCCCCTTTTAAACCTTTGACACCAAGGCGAACATTCGGATGTTTCCACAGTAAAATATGATGCTCAAAGTAAATCGATTGCTGTTGTCCCAGATGGACATCTACTACAGGTACTATTTCTCCCTCAATTCTCAAGGTCAAGTCACCAGAATGAAAGAAATCTTTCGGATTTTTTAATTCAGGTATCGGTTCACTACTGAAGTCTGGCATAGTCTTTACTTTTCGATGGTTGTTTTATAAATCATTTTCTCCCAAACTCCAATTGTTTTACGCAAATATGAGTTTGACCGCGACTACACAGCACGGGTGCATTGGGATTGTCAAAATTCAGAGTGTCACTGCGTTTGATTAAACAGGGCGGATTCTACCAAAGAAGCACCTAACGAGTAACAACTGCTACGAACATTCTCTGGTACTGACAACACAGCTACATTATGGGGAGAGGTAAATCCCTCTTTGAAATCAATGCAACTTTTTACAATTGTCCATGAATCTGCAATAGCTGTGGGTAACTGTTTGTCAAATCCATGATTTGTATAATTTTGATATTGCTCTCGTAGTTTCTTCAAAGATGCTAAAAACCGCGCCTTTTGTTTGGCGTGAGCTTTGCGGAGTTCACAAGTTCCACGAGCTGCATCCAATGTTTCTTTCTCGTCCCAAGCTGTTACTTCTTTCACATCTGCAATGCATTCATTTAGCTTGATTCGTGTGGGCTGTGAGTCGCCATCTAAATTAGGGTTTGCTGCCCAAGTCGGGATTGTACCTGAAATAAGTATGGTAATTAGTACAGCCAAAAATCCCAAAATCACATTCCAAAAAACAATTTTAATCATAATTTCGCTTTTTCTCAGTAATTTTATTACTAATTAAGTCCCTAAAAGGGTGTCAAGAGAAATGATACAAAACATTTCCCTCTTCATTTACTTCAAAAGCAGCATTAAGTTCCTTGGCTTTATCATCTAAATATTGTTTAGCTAACTGGGTTGATATTTCAGCATTTTTTGCCAGTTGCAATACCGTTATTCTGCCAGCATTTTGCTCAATTAATTCTAAGAATACTAACTGAATACGCTTTTGTTCTGATTCAACAAGTAATGCTTGTTGTTTTCGATTCTGCTGCACTAAAGACCAACTCAACCAACCTCCTAGAATGGTTGACGGAATAGTAAGAATAGTTAAAGCAGCAACATCATTTTCTTTTTCTTGAGCAGGAGTTTTGGGATTAAGAATGTCCCGAAGCATCACAGCAGAAAAGGGAATGCCAAATAATAGAAAACAGATTGCTAAAATTTTTTTAATTAGTTTCATATAACTTTTTCCCTTACTAGAGTTGGCTGGAGGAAATTCAAAAATAATGGCTTTATTATACAAGGTATAATAAAATACTTGCCACTCTCATATTTTGCACAGTGTATGAGGCGATGCCTGCGCCTACGCTTGTAAATCTGCCAAACAGCGTTCGCCTCGGTTAATAAATGCGGCTTACGGGTGTGGTGGATGCACGGCGAGATGGATACTATTTTATGTGCGATGCCTGCCATGCGGTGGCGGTGGTAAACTACGCTCTATTAAGTGCTTATGACCAAAACTAATTCAGAAATTATTGACCAGCTTCGTACAGCAGCAGATGGTTTACTCATGATGAGCGAATCCGAGTATCCGTTTGAAGTTTTTCTTTGGGAAAATACCGCACCTGTAACACCTCAAAAAGTTGTGCAACAGACAAATCACTCCCAAGACACACTCGTTAAGGTCGTAGGAATTGACGATTTTTTCAGTGTGTCAACGACAGCAGAAGATTGGCATGAGGAAGAAGAGAAAGCAACTGTAAAACGATTTCAAACCCTTGTGCAGGAACTTAAGAAAAACCTGACTAATTTGCAGGTGTATCGTCTCAGCAGTAAAGAGATTGATGTTTATGTAGTTGGTCAAACCCCGGCAGGAAATTTAGCGGGTATTTCTACGAAAGTTGTAGAAACTTGAATTGTTTACTGATTATCTACTTTGCTTTCAATAACTTCTTGAATATTTGGAGAGACATTAGAGAGAAAATTATAGCTTGTGAGTTTTTCTAATTCATCAACACTTACTTTATAAGCTCTCCAATCGTTGTTTATTTCTTGCTCGTTGGGGATGTTAACTGCGATGACACGAGTATTAGCGGTAATACCGTTAAGTCCAGAGTCTGGGGTGTCTAGTACGACAACGATTTTCCAAGTTGATTTGGGAACCGTCACTTTACCTTTGAGGGGTTCACCTTGACTACCAAAAGGGCCTGCAACAATGTAAAGTTCTTTTCCCTGGCTTACCAAATCTCGACAATAATCTTCTAAATTGCCCCAAGTGTTCCGGTTGTTGTCGGGTGTCTGGGGCATCATGTTGCTCATGAGGAAAGTGGCGCTGTTATCTTCAACTGACCTAGTACGGTCTGCTGAGGGTGTAACATGACCTTTGTCATAACCTGAACCACTGTATATAGTTGGAGTTACCCGTAAAAAGTTTGTAGGTAAAGTGTTATCAGGTCTAAAATTATTTTGTCTGTCAGCAGTTCCCAGCCATGACTTGTTAAGCTGCCAAGCTACCCAGTTGGGAGTTCCCTTGCTGTTGTTGTAGGAGAGCGCATATTGATTTTTTACCATGAGGTAATTATCAGGCGTAAGCTTAGTGGGAGTTGCGCTGCTGGGATTTCCCAAAAGCAGGTGAGGGCTTATTGATGGTGCGCTAGTTGTATTAGGCAGTGGCACCTGGGTTTGCGCTGGCGAACACCCCAACAGAGCAATTAACGCAGTGGCAACAGCTAAACCCTGAAAACGATTGATTAAACGCATAAATAGCTACTATCGCAGATTAAATTAATCATCACCATTTTTGAGGGGATGTCCAGTTTTTGACTACAAGAGCGTAGCTTGCCGCCGTCCTACTTTCCTCGCTTGAAATTGAAGAGGGCGACACCGAGCAGCCCGTCGCAGACATCGCAAAAAGACGAGCAAATCAGTGTAAATTCAGAAATTCTTGAAATTAATCAAAATACTAACTTACCGGATGATATAACCCCGTATTTTCGTTAAATTCCCACCCTAACCCTGCTCTATCTTTGCCCTTACACCATGCCACAAAAAGCGGTGGTGGCAGATTAATTCGCTCCTTGCGTACAGTTTCAAGACTAACACCAAGTCTCTTACCTAAATCTTCTTCGGTTAATGGTTGCATTCGGGGAGTATGCCCAATGAAAGATGAATTGTTGTTGTACGATTTATTGCCCCGTCTTGATTGGTTGTTGAGATGATTTTGAATTTTAATAATCGCCTCGGTAAACTGCGTCATTCGGGCTGTTATCTCTTCAATTTTTTCTGATAAATCGGCGAGATTATGGATTGCTCCGGTTTCGTTGCTAGATTCACTTGAATGTGACTCCAGCTTATCAAGTCGTGAGCAAATAGCTAATATCGTTTCACTCGTAGGGTTGGAGTTATTATTGTTACCATTAACTAAGTATTCCTCAACACTTGCCTTAATCTTAGAGTCGAGGCGTTTATCTAAATTTAAGCCACCAATTGCATCAAGGTTATCTATATCGTCTAGGTAGAGTTCGATAAATTGGGTCAGCGTGGCTGTTGCCGTCGTCCCTTTCGACTTACAACGGGCGATAAACTGCTCCCACATCTTTTGGTTACAGTTAAAAGATGCTAGCTTCTTTGTTCTCCCTGTATTGCTCATATCTAGGTAATGTCTTGTGTTACCGGGACTCTCCGCAACCGAGTGAGCGCGTCATCCCGAAAAGATAATTACCTTGACAGTATCATGATGAGGGTGACTATTGGTCGTGCTGCACGAGCGATCGCAGACTGATAATGTGAACTCATCGGAAAAATAATATGTATCGATTTACACAATACATCTGGCGTTGCGCCCTAGTAGTTCTTCTAGCGTTGAGTTTGAGCAGTTGGGGTGCAAAGTCAGCCCAGGCACTGCTACGTCAACATCATGATTCCCCTGGTATCTTGCGCTACCACTCGCAAGTATCTATCAAAGATAAACAAGGTTACGCTTGGCAAGTGCTGTTGTTCAAACAAAATTACAACAATCCAGTTAGAGACTTAAGATTACGCTTAGTGGCGTTTCCTGGTGTAGTTGAAATTGCCCACCCCCAACCATTAGAAATTGAGGCAACATCAGGAAAATTGTTAAGTGCATCAGATGTCTACGCTTTAACTGCACCCGCCCCAAATGTAGGCGAATATAACTTAACTGATGTCTTACCCAAATTGCCAACCACCGATGCGCTCAAACTTTATGTGCCAGTAGAGAGTGGACAGCCATTGGTTCTCAATATCCCCAACTCTGTAGTCACCGAGTGGCAATGGCTAGTGACAGAAATTGATTAAAGTAAAACTGACAAAACTTCTAGGCTTGGTGGCTTGTGCTTGAAGCAGAGGCTTACTCAAAATGCTACATCTCGATCGCAAAAAAACCCAAAGCCAGAGCATTGGTTGACCACAAATACTAAAGCAAGCAGTTAAGCACATCCACTTAAAGAATAGAATAATATAAAAGCTTCCTGAAACTGCACTTCCAGGAAGCTATATATTTATCTGAGTGTAATTCTTATTTCCTAGATGGATATTACTAATATTGAGATTAGCTCTGTAGAAATTCTGCCTCCTACTCCCCAACCAAGTGTAATTAAAAACACTAATCCTCAAGTTACGCCGGAGTTGGTTGAGGAGGTAATTCGGCAATATTATTACCGCACGCCTGCGGTTGCTAATGATGAGGAATTAATTTTGGCTTGGGCTGGAAGCCAAAACCGCGAACAAACTAAGCGAAAATACTATCAATTTGGTCAAAAATTACTCGAATGGGTACGGGATCAAGGTATACCTGATTTGCGTTTGATTCAGCAACCATTGTTACTAGAATTTATTGCTTCCTGGGGTGAGGTTTCCCCTTATACTAAAACGAACCGAGTGCTGATATTGCGATCGCTCTGGAGTTATGGGAGTGGGGAGAGTATTGGCTATTTTTTGCGGAATATTGCAAGTACGATAAATTACGATAATTTCAGTGAGTTACCGAAGGCAGAGCGGTATCTCGAAGATTGGGAAATGGAGAAGCTTGCTGATGCTGCCAAGCAGTTAGGGGGGCAGTATTGGCTAGTTTTTAACTTGATTTTTTATAGTGGGATGCGGGTTGGTGAAGTTGGTAGAGTAACAGTTCCGGGTGACGAACCAGGTAAGCCCAAGGAAGATTATCCGGGCTTGTATTGGCGCGATTTTAAATGGCAGTTTGACCCAACGCCGGAGGATAGACAACGGGGGTATTACACAATTAAGTTTTGGGGTAAGGGTGGGAAGTACCGGGAGATTGGCTTAGACCACGAGACTTCTAAATTACTTAAAAAGTATCGGGGTATGGCTAGTGATAAGATGCCCGTGTTCCCGAATGTCTCACCTGATCCAGCAAAAAGGGGGTTGCCGTTGAGCGACCGAGCCATAAAACAGCTAATTCAGGATATCTCCCTTGTGGCGAAGGTGAAGTTTTCCTGTCACTGGCTAAGGCATTCTCATGCAACGAGGGCGGTGGAAATTAAGCCACTGTTTCAGGTGCAAGACCAGTTAGGACAGAAGAAAAGCGATACTACCAAGGGGTATGTAAGAGTGAAGAAGGATGCAGGAACGGGTACAGTGCTGCCGAGGTTTTGATTAGATAATCTTGTCGCTACTTGTTCTTATTTAACTGATAGAGGTGCGATGGCAGTGGGCGAATGTCAGACTATCTGCAATGATTGTGCTTTTCATGCCTTAGTAGAAGGAGCGATAGAGTGCATTCACCCTGACGAATTTGGGGTTAATTGTTCTACTGTCATTTTCTGCAATTCATTTGAGCCAGCACTCATAATTGACAGTCCTTGCGTGACATACGGCAATGATGAAGAATAGGCTTTTGCGCTGCTATTTATATTACAATTGGTCAAGCCTCAGTTGCATTACAAGCAATGACGTTTACCCATTCTCTGTACCCAGACAATTGGTCAGAACTTGCCACTGCAATTAAGCAACAAGCCCAGTGGCGTTGTCAAAAGTGCGGGTTACAGTGCATACCCCCTGGTGAAAAAACATCAGAGATTACACGTTCAAAACGCAGAGTGTACACCCTACAGGTGCATCATTGGGACAGAAATCCAGCAAATAACCACAGAGGCAACCTTATAGCTCTTTGCAGTGGTTGTCACCTTTTATACCATAGAGGTGGGAAATCAAATGTAACACCTGGGCAGTTATCTTTGTGGTAGGTAAGTATGGACGATACTCAAGAACTAATCGCAATTCAGCAAGAACTAGAGCAAATCAGCGATCGCCTGAGAAAGATTTTTCCGCAAACTCATCCCCAATTTGATGACGTTTTTGAAGACGTTGGCGCGGCTGGATATTATCTTCGTGAAGCTGGTTATCGTCTGGAATCAGTTCTTCAAACCGTGCAACGTGATAGCGGCGTTCGAGCGTCTGAAGAAACTGAAATTGAGTAAAATTTCCTATCCTCAGACAAAGCCAGCGCTCAAAGACTAAGGGATATCCGCAGACGGGAGCAACTACGAGTAAGTTGGGGGTGCGTAGTTTACCGCCGTAGGCATCGCTCCACCATTTTTCTTAGAGGATAGGAAGCGATCGCTCTTAAACCAAAAAACCCAGTTGGGATGACTGGGCTTTTGATGGGGTTATATTCCCCTGCATATTAGTTATAGAAGTTATTTATAAGTCGCTGTTCTAATAAGGACTATACCAATAATATGGTTTTACATTAACAGTAATTTTGTAATAAAGGATAAAGCTCTGCTGCAATTATCTCGAATTGTTCACCATCTGGATAGGGACAAGCAATTTCTTCTCCATCTTCATTGCTCCAATATTTAGTATTGTAATCAAAAGTTAATATCGCTCCTCGCCACCATGCAGATAGGGAGAGCCGATTGTTTCCATAACCAACTGTGAAATCTATTTTTTTATCACGGTAAAAATCATCAGTTGGATTTGATGGGCGATCGCTTTACAACTTTATTCAGTGTTGGATATGTCGGGCTTATTGTCAAAAGCAGTTATGTAGCTTGCGTTAATACTGGTTAAAGTAAGCGATTGCTCTCCTCACTATACGGTTCACACTTGACAATATCTAAGGGTGCGATCGCTCACTGTACTGTGAAAAGTTCAATTCTAAAAGCCTTGCTGGGACTAAGTTTTAGATGATTAATTTCCTTTTTCCTGGTTTATATCGATTAATTAGACTTGGTACTATAGTTTTGAAAAATAAATTGTGATTAAAGGGGAATATGAATGGCGATTGCTATTCGACAAGCTCGTAACGACGAACTTGAAGCGCTGATTCCGATACTACTGTTGGCAGAACAATCGGAGCGTGCGCTGCGATGGGGACTTGCTAACCTCGTCGATGCTGTATATCGCATGGACGACAGCGAACACTTGGTTGGTGCAGCAACCATGAAATGGCGCAGCGACCCCTGCGAAATTATGGAACTTGGTATAGCCCCTGAGTTTCAAAGGCAAGGTTTAGGTAAAGAGTTCGTTGCTTGGTTGATTCAAGAGGCGAGGCAACGCGGCAAGAGACAGATACTCGTCGGCACGTCTAATTCAAGTATCGCCAACATTGCTTTTTATCAAAAGTGCGGATTTCGGATGGATCATGTGCGCCAGGACTACTTTTGGTATTTACCTGAGCCAAGCTACGAAAACAGCATTCAGATTCAGGACTTGCTCGTATTTCGTTTCGATTTGGTGCCATCCTCAACTAGGAAAAACAAACTGAAAGAGGAAAAGCAAATTAGGTATGAAAACTAAGGGTAGAATTAGTTCTTCGGGATAAAGAGGGAGAATGGCAGCAATAATGGTTCCCACTTAAATCTGCCTGCTCACCGAAAAATTTACAGTTAATTGAGATAGTAGCCTAGATATAGATATGGTTACTTTAAGCTTGAGTGACTAGTGTTATGTACATTGAATCATTATCGATAGCAACCCTGGAGCAAGCAATTCACCTAAGAGAGGAAGTTTTCCCAGGCGTGAGTAATAGTAGTGATAGTCCATCGCTGGCGGCAAGTTTATATCGAGATAAATATGCTCAATGGTTTTCAAACAGTGGAATTACCCAACTCAATTACTGGGTTGCTATCGATGAGAAATCTTTCCAAGTAATTGGTTCCACGTCTTTTGAGTGCCGTATATTTACAGTTGTCCAATAACATACAAGAATATTGCAAATTAGTAGCTATACCTCGATACATGAAAAGTTTCATCTGTTATGTTACTCTGCTCTTATTTGGCGCTAGCTTACTAGCTAACAGTCGCAGTACTGCCAATGAATCATCTATTACTAGCAATAGTCTCGTTGTTGCAGAAACTACGAGTAGTGAAGAATTCATCGCTAGGGGTACAGAACCCTTTTGGAGTGTTACTGTGAGCAAGAAGGCAATTGTCTACTCTTCGCCAGACACAAAACAGCAAGCCTTCTCCTATATTGCACCTCTAAAAGCAGAGGCGCGTCCCGTAGACTTGGTGCGAGTTTACCGACTTCAAGGGAAAGGCAACAATATCTTAATCATCAAAAAAGTCGATGCCTGTAGCGATGGTATGTCAGATAAAGAGTATCCATACTCGGCAATTTTTATCCTGGGGAATAAGGTTTTAGAAGGTTGTGCTGAGAAAAAATGATGCCCCATCTGCAAATTTAGCCTTTACCGCCAAGGCATTCACGCAGCGTTCGCCCGTCCCCAGAATTGTGCAGTAGACAAACGCATACTACAACTGTATTATTGATATAAGTCTCAATTACAAATACTACAAACCTTCAATGATAAGCAGATTCTCCTCAACCATTAGCAGCGTGATGCATTGCCGACCCAACAAGGGTTTAGGCAGAGTATTCGCGCTGTTTGCGTTTGAGGGAATGTATTGTTTTGTCGGCTGTAAATTGCAGCGTGAAAGTATTTTTGAAGCGATTACCGGATGGCTGAATCTAGATCAACTTATCCAAAGCGGGAGGTGCAAATGTCTTACAGCACCAACATAGGGCAAAAAGTATCAACTATCTGACCCCCGCTCCTGAATCTCAGAGGCGGGGGTTATTTTTTGAGGAGTGGATTTAACGTATGCAAGCTCAACCACACATATTACAAAATTCGGTGGTGGTGTTCTCCAAAAACTACCTACCACTGGCACGTATCAACATCAAACGAGCAATCGTGCTGTTAGTCACAGGTCAGGCAGAATCGTTGAATTTTGGCACTACAAAGCAGTGGGAAGTTCGTTCACCCAGCGTCGTACTACAAGTTCCCGAACATATTCGCTTGACCGTTGGTAATCCCGAACGGCATTGGAAAGTACCACCTGTAAATCGGCGTGAGGTACTCAAGCGAGACAACCACACCTGCCAATACTGCGGTAGCACCAAGCATCTGACCCTTGACCATGTAATCCCCCGCTCAAAAGGTGGGCAGCATACCTGGGACAACGTTGTAACTGCGTGTGAGAAGTGTAATTCAACCAAAGGCGATCGCCTACCTCATGAAGCTGGAATGGTACTCAAAAGCAAGCCTAAAGCCCCAATTCACCCAGCAGTTGCATTTGCCGAACAGTTTTGGAGCGCACAACGCCTGAGTGAATCTGAGTAATTTACTTCAAACTCAATCAGAGAGGGCAATACCGCGATTACATCACAATGTCCTCTCACTTCTTCTCAAAATTTTGTAGTATGCCCTTGACACCTTGTAATACATTATGTAGTATATATGTAGTGAAGCACTACAGCCTCTCAAAAAGGCATAGCGCAAACACTTCTGAACCATGAAAACTAAATAATTGCCATCCAACGTGGGGGTGTAGCTTAGTCCGGTTTAAAGCAGTCGCCTGTCGAGCGAAAGACCGTGGGTTCAAATCCCATCATCCCCGTGTAGCCTTGTGGACGAATAGATAAGTCGTTCTGATTCTCAGTCAGAGAGAAGCGGGTGCAACTCCCGTCAAGGCTTCCAAATGAGGATGTAGCTCAGTCGGAAAGAGCGCTTGTTTCCGAAGCAAGTGGTCACAGGTTCGATTCCTGTCGTCCTCGTAGTATGTCCAGGTCGCCTAACGGTAGGGTATTGGTCTGCAAAACCGACTGTGCGAGTTCAATTCTCGCCCTGGACTCCAAACGTTGCAGTGTAGCTTAACGGCAAAGCCCCAAGCTCATAACTTGGTATATGCGAGTTCGACTCTCGCCACTGCTACCAAATGCACAGATGGTGTAATGGCAACACCACAGTCTCCAAAACTGTTGTTCTGGGTTCAAGTCCTAGTCTGTGCGTTGCCGTGTCCTGACCGAAAAAGCTTACATACTCGCCTAATGGTAAGGCAACTGTCTCTAAAACAGTCTATGCAGGTTCAATTCCTGTGTGTGAATCAACAGCTTTTTCAACTTACATGGCATACATGGTGCAGAAGCGAAGTGGCCGAGCGGCACGTCTTTCAAGCGTGTAATTAGCGGGTTCAAGTCCCGTCTGCACTACCAAATTCATGGGTCGGCTCGCCTACTGGTGTGGGCAACGGTCTGTAAAACCGCCGCGTTTGCGTTGCTGGTTCAATTCCAGCCCGGCCCATTATGGAGAGATTGCTATTGGCAGGGCAAGCTGTTTGCTAAACAGTCGTGGATGTAAGTCTACTGTGGGTTCAACTCCCTCTCTCTCCGCCTTTGAGAACGTGGTGTAACTGGATAACATCTCAGATTACGAAACTGAAGAGTGGGGGTTCAAGTCCCTCCGTTCTCGCCTTATCCCCTGGTAGCTCAGTTGGTAGTAGCGCCTGTCTGAAGAACAGGAGGTCATCCGTTCAATCCGGATCTGGGGGACTGGCACATTGCCCTATAGCTCAATGGCAGAGCAACGCGCTGTTAACGCGGTGGTTGTAGGTTCAAGTCCTACTGGGGCAGCCATTTATTGGGAAGTAGGCAAACAGGCAAAGCCGTCGCACTTTGAATGCGAAGTTTGAGGGTTCGATTCCTTCCTTCCCAGCCTATACTCCTGTAGCCCAACTGGAAGAGGCGGCTGTCTCAAAAACAGTCTGTGTACGGGTTCAACTCCCGTCAGGAGTACCAATATGCTGCTGTAGCCCAACTGGAAGCAGGCGCTGGTCTTAGAAACCAGAGGTTGTGGGTTCGACTCCCACCAGCAGTATTATCCGGGTGTGGTGTAGCTTGGCAGCACTCCTGTTTTGGGAACAGGCGGTCGTGGGTTCAAATCCTACCACTCGGATTCGTGGGTCGTTAGCTCAATGGCTAGAGTTCCCGCCTTTTAAGCGGAGTGATCAGAGTTCGAGTCTCTGGCGACCCACCAAATCCTGGGCGTTTGGCAGAACGGTTATGCTCCTGACTCTTAATCAAATTTAGATTAAGAGTTAAACTGGGGTTGAGATGTAACAAATTGAAGAGGTTGCATTCGGTGAAGGTTTGCCCAAAGTGCAAAGAGGAAAAACTCCTTAGCGAATTTAGTAGAAACTCTTTGAAAAAAGATGGTCTACAAGTCTATTGCAAAGCATGTGTAAAAGGCATTAACTTCTCCTATTACCAAAGAACTCCAGATAGAAACCCGCAGAGGAGAAAGTTCAAAAAGAAAGCCTGTGAGCTTGCTAAGTTATTCGTTTTAAGCTATCTGAAAACGCATCCGTGTGTTGACTGTGGCGAGGCAGATCCCATCGTTCTTGAATTCGATCACATTCAACAAAAGAAATATGGCATATCAAGAATGGTTTATGCAGGAATGGGTGTTGACAGCATTTCAAAAGAAATTGAAAAGTGTGAAGTTCGATGCGCTAACTGTCATCGAAGAGCAACTGCAAAGCGTAGTGGATGGAGTATAAGAACTTTTGAGTCTGATGCCTTGGGCTATTAGCTAAGTGGTAAAGCAGTCGCCTCTTAAGCGAAAGATGCGTAGGTTCGATCCCTACATAGCCTACTTAATCAGGCGCTCCACAGGTTCAACTCCTGTAGCGCCCACCAAATTTTACCCCTGTGACGCAATTGGCAGACGTAGCCCGCTTAAACCGGGTTTGTTGCAGGTTCGATTCCTGTCAGGGGTACTCGCGGAGATGGAGCTATGGTGCGCTCTGGGGTCTCATAAGCCTTCACATACCGGGTTCAAATCCCGGCTCCGCTACTAAATGCTGGTGTAGCTCAATGTGGCAGAGCAATTGCCTTGTAAGCGATGAGTTGCAGGTTCAACTCCTGTCACCAGCCCCCAAATGCGATTGTGGTGTAATGGCAGCATCAGAGTCTTCCAAACTCACGGTACGAGTTCGAGTCTCGTCAATCGCTTTCTTAGCCCTGTAACTCAGTTGGGAGAGTGCCTCTCTTACAAAGAGGAAGTCGCGGGTTCAATCCCTGCCGGGGCTACCAATTTATGGGAGTGTTGCCTAATGGATAAGGCATCGATCTTCTAAATCGAGCAATGTAGGTTCGACCCCTACCACTCCTGCTCATGGGTTCGTAGCTCTAATTGGGAGAGCGCCTGTTTTGCACACAGGAGGTTGTGAGTTCAAGCCTCACCGAATCCACTCTTGGTGTCTGAAGCCAAAGCGGTCGCGGCGCCCTTTTGTGGAACCAGTCATAACGGGTTCAAGTCCCGCCAGACACCCCTTATATGGAAGATGCTGCTCAAGGGAGGGCAACTAGTCTTGAAAACTAGAGCAGGGTAATACCTGGGGGTTCAATTCCTCCATCTTCCGCTTTCCACCAGAAGCCGAAAAGTGAGGCGCTGTGCTGATAACACAGATATAGGAGGGGCAGTACCTCTCTGGTGGATTCCCTTTTCTATCGGCTCAATACCAACTAGAATTTTCCCTTATAACTACTCTTGCGATCGCTATTAATTAAATCATTGTTATGCATCGATTTTTAATATTTGGCAATTCTGGTTCTGGCAAAAGTACTCTTGCCAATAAACTTGGCAAAGACTTCGGCATTCCAGTTCTCGACCTCGATACTATTGCATGGGAAGCAAACCAAATTGCCATACGGCGTAATCACGAAGATTCAGTTAGGGATCTACGAGACTTCATAAAAAATAATACTGCTTGGGTAATTGAAGGTTGCTATACTACGCTACTCAAAATTGCTCTTGAATTCTCAACTGAAATTTATTTCCTCAATCCTGGCATTGATAAGTGTCTTGAAAATAACCGCAATCGCCCTTGGGAAGTGCATAAATTCCAATCGCCTGAAGAACAGGCACAAACTTTTGATTTTTTACAGAATTGGATTCAACAATATTATGAACGCAATGATGAATTCGGTTATTCATCCCATCGCTCAATATTTCATCAATTTAACGGCATAAAGCATGAAATTACCAGATGAGCCAATAATGCCATTGCATGAGAAGTTCGCACAATTAACTTCACTGATTTTCACAAAAGCATTTCCACCAATAACGTTATTGGCAAAGGGCCTATCTAATGGGATGCGATGCCTGCGGTGGGCGGAGCCATCGCAGTACTATCAAGTCATCTCATAAAAAAACTGATACTATTGCTGCTAAATAGTGAAAGTTAATCGTGATGTCAGCGCAGTAGTACATTTAGCAGGTATCGTCTAAAAATTATGATTATTGGGCTAACAAACCAGAAGGGGGGCGCTGGTAAAACCACTGTATCTGGTCATCTGGCGTATTGGTTAAGCCAACAAGGAACAGTGATAGTTGTAGATGCAGATGCACAGCAGAGTAGCACTAACTGGATGAAAGACCTGCAACTGCCGTGTAAAACAATGATAGACCCGGATGATTTATTTGATGAACTGCCGACTTTAGCAGAACAATATGATGCTGTAGTTGTAGACGGGCCAGGTAGCCTAAGTGAAACAACCAAGGCAATTTTATCTAGATGTGACCTAGCCCTAGTACCCTGTAAACCAGCAGGTCTAGATATGCACAGTACATCAAAAATGGTAAGAATTTTGCGGCAGGCAAGAGAACTGCGAGGTGGTATGCCCCATGTTGGTTTATTTTTAAATCACGCAAAAAAAGGAACTGTATTACTCAAAGATGCCCAAAGAGCATTATCAGAAAAAAACACAGGGTTTCCTTTACTAAAAACAATGGTGTATGACTTACAGGTAGTTGCTGATGCACCAGGGCAAGGCACGACGGTTTGGGGACTACCAGGAGCAACAGCTAAACGCGCCGCCAAAGATTTTGAGGCACTTTTTACCGAAGCCTTGGGAGTAACCAATGGCAAGAGATAGAAGAATGGTAGAAGAGTTTATCTTTAGGGATGATGCTAACCAAACTAAGGCGACTATGCCCCTAAGTTTGATTGTGCTGCCTAAAGCAGAACTGCGGTACTACATCGACCCAGAAGAGGTAGACAAAATTGTTGCTACTGCCAGAAAAAACGGCATTCTAGAACCACTTTTAGTCCGTCCTATCCCTGGCAGTGACAAACATGAGGTAGTAGCAGGGGCAAAACGCTACAGAGCAGGACACATTCTGGAATTGGTAGAAGTCCCTGTAGTCATTCGTCAACTCAATGATGAAGATGCTCTAGAAATTGCCCTCATAGAAAACTTCGCTCGTTCGGGACTCACTGACCTTGAAGAAACTGATGGGATTGTGCGACTTTTGGCTGTCAAATTAAAAATTTCACCCCAAGAAGTACCACCACTGCTACATCACATTCAAAACCAACAGCGTGGTAGAACTGCTGCCAATAACGTTATTGGCAATGATGTCATTAGTGTAGTGGAGGAGGTTTTGACCTCGCTCGGCAATATTAAACTAGACTCTTTTATCAGCAATCGTTTGCCATTGCTCAATTTGCCCAGTGACATTTTAGAGGTATTACGTCAGGGGAAACTGGAGACAAGTAAAGCCAAAGCGATCGCACGAGTTGGTGATGAAAAAACAAGAAAACAATTCTTAGAAGATGCGATCGCTTACAATCTCTCACTGAGCGAAATCAAGCGTAAGATTCAAGAAATTGAGCAGCAGTCTAAATCAGAGTCATCAAAGCAAACAGAATCAGCATCCATAAAAGACCGCGTTGATGATACTTTTCAACGCTTCAAAAAAGCGAAAGTGTGGGATGATCCGAAGAAAAAATCCAAAGTAGAGAAGTTGTTAGCTCAGTTAGATGCACTGATGCAAGGCGACAACCCAAAGTAAACCAATGTGGTAATTCTCGAAACTATTCAATTTGCTCTCTTAAGGATGGCGACATAATCATTAGTCCTCGGACAACCTCTTCAGGTGTGGCTGTGCCATTGATTACCTTTGGTATAATCGCCATCACTTCTAAAGCTAAATTGGTGGGAATTCCCCTTGCTTCTAACCGCTTCAACTCTAAAATGTCAATCCCTGCTGCCAATCCCTCTAAATACTCTTCTACACTCACTCCCAAGTTTTCAATTTCCGACATGGGTATAATTGGTTTTTTGTTTGACTTCTATATTCAAGCATCTATTACATGGCTATCTTACAGATGGATCATGTCAAAGTGCGACGCTGCGAGGTATGCCTGAGCAACAGCTACTGAGCCAAATTTCCTCTAAGAAAAAGGTCTGCATCCCAGTCAAATCCCAATATGGTTTCGTGTTATGCGATCGCTCCTCTCAAACCCATTGAGTATCAAATGCGTCTTGCCCATTACCATAAATCAAGTTCCCGTATGAGTGCCATTTAGCTACTTCTTCGGCTTCAATTTGGGGCGCTTGCAGAACAGCGAGATTTTCTTCTAATTGCTGCCTAGTTTTGGGGGCGGTGAGCGCCAGACGCACCCCTGGATGATTTAGTGTATAGCGATAACAGTCTGCTGCCGTAGGTAACTTTCCGTGCCAGTTGTGATGCCCTTTGAGTAACGTTCCCCAGCGCGTGCAAGTGAATGCCACCACGGGAATACTAGCTTTTTGAGCAGCAGGTAAAACGTTTTGTTCAGCCTGACGATGTGCCATATTGTAGCGGTGCATCAACACATTACACTGATGACGTTCTATCATTTCTAAAGCAATAGCTCGATTGTGTGTGGTAACTCCCACGTAGCGCACAAGTCCTTTATCTTTCCACGAATAAAGTTCATCAAGCAACGCCTGAACCTGAGCCATGTCGTCACCAGGGGAGACATATTCAATAAAAAATACATCCACCTGCTCGACATCTAGGCGATAGCGCACAGAGTCGAGGTAAAGGCGTAAAGATTGTATATCTCGGTTTTCACTCCCCGTTGCCACCAAGACCTGCTCACGGTTTGTTAGCAAGAGAGATTTTAAGCCACCCAAAAAGTTTTCAGATTCCAAATTGTAAAAGAAAAAGTAATTGATTCCAGCTTCAAATGCCAACAAAACAGTTGCAGCATCTATCGACTGTTGCCCTGCCAAACCGAGAATACTTGCTGGTTGTCCTTGTAGCGTTGATAATTCCACGGTCAACTACCCGACTTCTTACTTTGAGTGTATTACGCCAATAGGGTGCTAGTGAGGACATCATCAATGAATGTTAATTTTTGGGCGTAAGCCTACAGTGGGCGAGTACGCCATCGCACTTAAATATGTTCTTGTTGGGGGCGTAAGCTGTTAATCGTAGCGGTCATAACTAGGACAATTGCCAAAACCAACGCAGCATTTCTGAGCATTGAGTTATCAAAGTGTTTGAGTGCGATCGCTACCAATGCTCAGAGTATTACTCCTGTATAAGCGATGTCTCGACGCTGGATGACAATAAATGCTGCAACTGCTGTTGCTATCAATAACATTATGAGAGTCCAGATTACAGCAGAAATCCCCCAACCATTCCACCCGTGAAAATACAAGGCACACGCTACGTTGACAATGGTTGCCACGCTAATCCAGCCTAGATAAATGCTAATCGGAAACTGAATACACCATTTCTTGAGCCGAGGTACACGCTTATTGCCAATTTCTAACTGCACATAGACAGCAATCAGGGGCAACAGAATCAAAAGCATTGCAATTACAGAAAGAGCAAACAGCCGAGACAAAAACAGATAAACCCAGATACTTTGAGCAACACAGGCAATCACCAACAGATAACCTGTCTTACGTAAATCAGGGTCATCTCGTTGGTCAGGTAGAGCTTGGTATACCCCAAAAGCAAACAACCCAAGGTAAATCAGCCCCCAAATAGCAAAGGCGTAATTAGCAGGGATAATCAGGACATTTTTAAACAAAGTATTGGAAATTTCCCCTATGCTGAGTCCATTGAGCGGAAAAATGTTCGATACTACGTTGATAACGAAAGCACCAAAGATTGCAGCCAAAGTAACAAGCTGCCGCCAAAGATCCCGGTAATTGCCTTTTGTGGACTGCTGCATAGGATGTTAACTCATATCTTTTGTGCTTTTAGCTTACATCCCAAAAAGAGCGACGCATATAAACCACAGTCATATTGAGCAAGTCAATGAGGAAAAAGAGCGATCCCTGCATGACCAGACCGAAGTGGAATGTACAACGAAACTTCCAGATTCCCAAATTGGGAATCCCAGTAAGTTGCAAGTATGGTCTGATTCAATCTTAATTGTCTACAATTATGACTTTTCAGAATTTTATCAAGTCTTTAGAGCGTGTTCATGATTCAATCCCAAAGTTAAGCGTTCGCCTTCTTGCCTTGCCTGCTGGGTGGTAAATTCTAAATTCGACTTTCCCGTTTCTTCCCTTCTCCCCCTAAAACCCAATTGGCAGAAATTTCGAGTTATTATTAATCACATCTTTACCAATTCTTGCTGCCACTCCTTCAGCAACGCCATTGATCAAAAAGCAAGATAACTGCAATCTATACTCTTCTCCTTCTACTTTAATAATTGGTAAATCAGCATATTTTTGGTAAATTTTAGCAAAATAAGCGTACTCTGGGTCTGGGTTACAAGCTATTTCTTGATTACTTTTAATAACTTTAACTTCTCTCCCTTCTCTCCCCCAAGTGGGTTTTGACACTAAGGGAGGATTGATTTTATCTTGTTCCATAAATGTAGGTAGAAAATGTTCAAATCCTGCCAAATTATTCTGACTAAAAAAATCAACTCCTAATTCTGTAATTAAAGCCATTAACGCTTTATTTTGCATTACAAAAGCACTGACAGGATTAATTAAAGCTAGCTTCCTTGAATAGACTAATGGTTCAAAATAATCCCAGAGACTTACTCCAAATTCGGGGTCTTTATCTTCTACCATCCATTCTGTTGGGTATATGCGGTAGATTATATCGACTGCTTCACCTCTATGGTCGTAGCAGCCATCCTCATCCATTGCAATACTTTCGATTGGACAAAAAGCAGATTGATAATGGCACAAAGACATTAAATATTCAACAGTACCAATATCTTCGAGAGCTTCAGATAGGGCTGCAAAGATAATATTGCAGTCTTCAGGAGATTTATTGAGATATTTGGCAGATTCTTCAATATATTGATTAAGCCCTATTTGAAGAACTGCTTCAGCGTTAATATTCGGGTCTACTTTCCCAAAATGTTTAGCGACTATCCCATTTATTTTGAATGTTTCGACTATAAAAGTCGCCACTTCCGCATTACATTCAAGCAGGTAGATATTATCACCAACAACTTCAAAATCGCATCGGGCAATAAAAGGCACTTGCTTATTATTTTTGATTAATCGTAGGGTTGATTGAGGATAATCAAATTCAATTAGAGTCCGTTCATCAAACTGTTTCATAACCAGAGCCGCATGGTTTAAAACCTGCCAAACTCTTGTTGCTGCTTGCTTGATTTTTTCTATGGTTTCCGGTGCAACCATTAACACCTCATAGCAAGCATATTCATCGGCATCGTACCAGCTAAATATATCTTGATGCTGCTGGTAAAACTTATGCCTAACATCGTTCATGAACTCGCTCCTCCAGAACGAAAACTACCAAAACCACTTACACGAGAACCTGGAGCGCTGCGGGTGTGACTATTGACGTAAGTTCCATCTCTACGAGTGTATCCATTTACGGAAACTGAACCGGAATGGCTACGATAACCACTACTGTAACCACCACTATAGCCGCTATAGTTACTACTGCTAGATTCATCTGAAGTATCTGAGGAAGTACCAGATGTACTGTTAAATTCAGAAGAAGCAATTTGATTATTAGCATCTTCTTCTTTTTTGATATCTTCGAGCAATGCGGTTAGGGTTTCAGGAGGACTAATATATAATGAGATGCTTGCTGTACATTCACTCTCAAAACTAGTTTTTTGTGTTAGACATTTTTTAATTTCATCAATTGCATTACTAACTTGGCGATAATTATTGCGATAAATGCTAAGTTGGGATTGTGCTTTCAAAGATAGATTAGTTGCCGAAGAAACATTTGCAAGTAAATTAATTGCCTGCTGCCATTGCAACTTTGCATTCAATAATTCAGGTAATGTGATTAATGTAGTATCTTTAGTAAGGTTAGTAGCTTTTTGAGCTAATTCAACTGCTGATGAAAAGTTTTGAAGTGATTTCTGTTCACTTGTAATCACCTTATCTACATCATTAAAGTTGCGTTTTACAGATAATATTCCAAGCTTTGCTGTATCGGAAACATAGGTAGCTGTAGGAATTTTTTCTAAAATGCTAATTGCCTGCTGCCATTTACCTTTCGCTTCTTGCCAATTATTGGAGTAAGCTTTCTCTTGGACTAGTATTGCTGCTTCCTCATCTAATTTAAGTGCAGCTTGTAAATTATTGAAAGCTGCTTCTTCAACCTGGATTTTTGAGTCAAGTTTAGCAAGTAATTGATTTAACTGTGATATTTGATTTTGGGCATTCTGATATGGATATCCTGGTAGATTTGGAACTATTTTTAGCTGTTCAATGGTTTGCTGTATCTTGGTTTGGTTTGCTTTTAAAGCATCCAAATTGGGAATACTATTAATATTACTATTTTCATTAACGATTGCCTGTACATCGGTAATTGCTTGTTGGTGTGCTGAATAATCTTTCGTAATTTGCAGGATTTTACTAACGCCAAACCAACTTAAAACTGCTGCGATAACTATAGGCAGCCAGGGTTTCTTTTTTCCACTCATTGTTATTTTATATATTTATACATCTACATAATTATTGTTCCCGTTATTTATCAAGTTTGAACACGAAATTAGCGAGTGATGGATTTCAACTGTTTTTTATCTGGTCTAATCCATCAGAAAGTCTGCAAAAGGACTTGCCAATACTCCGCTACCTCTTCAGGGGTTGCTAAATATGATATTTTTGTTTTTGTCATGATTGTTTGGTGTTCTGAAAATTGACTAGGTACACAAACTCTAACCAGTGGCTAGCAATAGTTGATTTAAAGGAATTGAGCATTCTTGCTTGTCGCCCCAGCATTTCCGAGCGATCGCTATTCCCCCTCTAACAGCTTTCAAAACATAGCTTCGGAAGTGGGAACCAAAACCCGTTTCCTTAATTTCAGCTTGTGTAGCGATCGCCCGATGTGCCAATTCCTCTAAAGACAATTGCTGCTGATATTCAGTATGAAGTTGCCAGAGATGCGAACGCTGGTTTTCTGAAAGTAGCGGCCAAACTTGATCAATCTCGGCTTGGTTCGCCGCAACTTCTCCCCAATTAGAAATTTTTAGTAGTTTCTCAATTACCGCTTCTGTGGACTGCTGATGATTTTCAACTGGTAACTCAGCTATGATTACCTGACTTTCTGAGTCATGAGTGATGACTATTGACTCAACTTCTTCTGTTAGGGCCTGTGTTTTTTGCTCTGCGTACTGTTCTTGTAATGTAGTCAGCGTATTAATTTCGGTTTCTGCAAGTGCTGACAATTGGCAATTGGGAATTGTTGCTTGTACTTGTGCCTCCAGTTTGGCTTTGGCGGCTTTTTCTCTGGCTAGGATATCGCGCTCTACCCATGCCATAAAAACTTCCTCTCGGCGATCGCTAACGGGAACAGCGCGACCATCGACAAAAACCAGATTCCCCTCATCATCTTTTTGGAAGTCTGGCGCGGCGACACCGTAAATCCAGACTTGGTTGCCTCGTGTTCCCTCTCGCCGCAATCGAGGGAATTTATACCCAGTAAGAGATGCTAGTTTTTGACAGACTTGCATGGGAGTATTTAGAAGAGCAAACATATTACTCTTAGCGCCAAGAATTAAACTCAAATCGGATTGATGAGTTTTTGCTTTCTCAAATACTGCTTGTGCTAATGGGTGATTGTTGCTCAATCCGTCCGTTTCTCGAAGCTCTTTGTACCCAATCCAGTCTAAAGCATCAATTTTTTTCCCAATAAAGCTTTTATTAGTATCGGGAATGAAATAATCTCCATCGCCATTTTTTAAAGCGGTAGACATGACGTTTATTTCTCTATCCGGTAGAAATTCCCTACCCACGCCAAGGTAGTAATCTAGTCGAATTATAGAATACCAGTTTTGATCATCTTTCTCTACTAATTCGGGAGTAACGGTCACGTTATAACGCCTTTCAATCTCACCTTTTCTGTGTTTTAACTGTTCGGACTCAGTTTTGCAATTTTGTTTATCTAGTTTCAAAAACTGTTCATCTGTAATGCTTTCAGATGCAGTGACATTCTCACAATGTCCCGCATATTCTGATTTGCAGTTGTTGTAAATTTCTTGCTTAGTAGTTTCTACTTCTGCGGGTTCGGGTAATTCATCTGCGCTGACTTCACAGATGATATGTCCCTCAGATTTCAAATCACTAATAATTTGCGATTCATAGCTATTCATCCCATCATTGATGATTGCCCCTAACTTCGCCCAAGTATTAATGCAAATGCTCTCAAAATTGCCTTCTATCGATTCCTCAAATCCCAAATCAACGAGCTTTTTAATATTGGCTTTATTCTTGATGTACTCACCTGCTAGTAATGCCTTGACACTATTGGAGCCATTGCCTACCCTATTGATGCCTACTGGATTAAGCCAGATGTAACGAGGGACTGGAGGGCGGTAACGTGATAAATGCTGTCTGACACCATCGGTAGTTTGTACGCCTTGAAAAATCCCAAAAACATAATCAAAATGCTTTTCTTCAATTGATACCCCAGTCTCAATGGTCGAGGTAGTTAGAACAAGGTCATAGTTTTTAATTACCTCATTTAAATCATCTGTACAGCCAAAAGCCGGATGACCAAGAGTAGTTGTACTTTTAGAATCAATTCGTAAAATTCTCAGGTGTGGCAGCAGTTTTTTATAATACGCCTCCAAATTGCGAGAACCCCATTTAGAACTAGCCCGTTGTCCAGACAAAGCAACAAAGCACTTATCCCCATTCTCTAGTTTTTGGGTCAGGATTTTTACTAATTGTGCTGGATTATTACCCTGTACTAAATTTACCTGCCAAGGCTCTACAAACTGAAATGTATTTTCCACGAGAAAAGTGTCAATCTCTTGCCCAATTAGTCCTTTGATAAAGTCAATACCAATATCGTTTAAGTCAGCATCGGCAATGAAGATTTTCCCACCATAATTAACAACATTTTGTAGCAGGCGTTTGAAATTTTTGATGATGGCTACGCGATCGGTCTGACAAGTCGAACTGCTCAACAAATGCCAGATTAGCTGCATGATTTCATCCAAAATCAACCAGCACCCTTTCCACTCATCAGGGTTAAATTTGGCTTGGCTTTTTGGATGTAAGCTATCAATTACTAACCCCATTCCGAAATGTGAGCCTTGCTCAGTCTGCTTCACTTCGGTAATGAAAGGTAATCCCAGTTTTTTTACAAGCTGCGTAGCAAGTTGCACCCGATGGGTAATTACTAACACTCTCCTCTCACCAGCGCGAATTATCGGGTCAGTTAGCCACTGGAGCAAGTGAGTTTTACCTGTGTTCTTTGGCGATTTCAAGCCTATTAGCTGTTTACCCAAAGGAATAGCCAACTCACCCAAGTAACGCTGATTTAAGTTCAAATCTGGGGTGTATGTGAGCCGTCTTAGTTGCTTGGTATTCCACTCATCCAATTTCAGGGCATCGCAGTAAATAGTATCAAATTGGTCGCGGCCGTAAGCGGCTAGGACATCATCAATCCCTTTGCCTAATACCAGATGCCACCCCATTACTCGGACTTCACAACCACGCAAAGATAAAAGCTTGGCAGTTTTAGCGATCGCACCATTCACGCTTCTAACCGTGGTGCGCTTCACATCGGCATCGAAACAGAAATAAATTCGCCTGCCTGATTGAGCATAAGCGGCTAACTGTGGGATTAGGTACGGTGCGCCGTTATTTTCGCCGTATTCATCCTTTGGTTGGCGACGGCCTCCCCATACTCCGGGTATACCAATGGCGACATAACCACAAGATAGGATTGCAGCTGCTTTTTTAGCACCCTCGCAGATGATAACGGGAATTTGGGTATTCTCTCTCACCCATCGCCAAAAATCACCAAAAGGTAAACTTTGGTAATTTTCTGGTAGTGCCACATCGTAGCGGCGGCTAATTAATTCCCAGATTCGGGCGGGAATCCGTAAGGCAAAAATTTCTGTGTCAACTTTGGGGGGATGCTCATACTTAATTGCCTTGCTGTTACCCTCATCTATTCTTGGCGTGTTGGGCTTGAAGCATCCCCAATCGGAATCTTCACCAGTGATAATATTTATTCCGCTACACCACCAACCACCATTAGACAGGTGAGCATATCGCCGCATATCCCCATCGCGTAGCCGCCCATCGTTGCGGCGGCTGATTTTATCGGAGTAGAGGAGATAATCAAAAGCGGCATTCCCTGACAGCGATTTGAAGTTAAGTGCCGCTATCTCGCTGTCAATCCCACTCTCACCCCACTCTTGCCAGTGGCTTGCTTCAAAATCTTCTCTGGCTGGCAAAGTATAAGGTGCGGATGGCTCTTTGAATCCTTGATAATTACCCAGTGCTTGAATTTCGCTATCATGGTGATGGCTACGCCCAGAGCAGGCATCACCTTGCGCCATGTCATTTTGGCTGGAGGCTACAACAACTTGATGGACTTTTCCATCTCTGGACTCAAGTCTTGAGACTTCATGCAAAGCCCAAGGGGTACTTCTGAGCTTACCTCGCTTGTTGAATTTTCTGAAAACCTGCCTTAGTTCTTGATTTAGTGATTTTTGGGGTGAGGCTATCTTGCCGAATCCTTTGTGATTCATACTGCCACCCCTCCAACCTTGGCTTCAATTTGGAGAAGTACGGCGGACACCTGACCACTAAACCAGCCAAGCTTGACTAATCGCTGTAAGTAAAAGGACTCCTCTAAGTTGAGGTTAGGCGATCGCAGTAACTTATCCGGGTCGGGGCATGGTCTTAGAGCAACGTCACAGCAACCCGCTTTTAAATATTTGGTGCTAGTTCGGCGATCGCTTATATGGTTTGATAATTCCGAAATTCGAGATTCTTGATTGTTGGGGAAAGTTTGCGTTAGAATACTAGGCTTTTCATTCGCAAACCCCTGTCTGTCAAAAGTGAGGGGTTTATTCATTGGGTTGTCCTTTGTTGGTTTGGACAGCCCCTTAACTTTTAAATTTGCAGATTGTAGGGATTAGTCGGTAAGCTTGAAATACATAAATATATAACTGACTTGCTGGTTGCAGAGTCCGGGGGCTGAAACGTCTAGTAAACGTTTCTTTGTGCGCTGCTTTTGCTTACCGTGGTGGATTGATTGACTAATCCCTGCGATCGCACTCAAAAAGCTGAGGGCTGTGTAGCTAGCATTTTTTTTGCTAGTTATTTTGTGAACTCTAGATGAATTAAGCTAAGATTTTATGTCTTTTGTGTAATCCTCAAAAATACAAACTATTGGTAAGGGGATCGCATACTCTGGAAATCTCTTCATATATCAGTAGCACCATTGCGTAGCTTGCTGCCGTAGGCATCGCAGAGTATCCGTAAAACTTCTTCTAAAAGTACTGTCTGACTAGCCAAGGTTCTATTTGTGTTCGCCTCAAATCGCTCTAATCTCTCGTAGAGTTGAGCGATCACGGCGCTATTTGTTTCACTCATTATCCGCTTTTAACCCCTGTTCAAATTCATCAACAGCCTGAATTGAATCTGAAATTGAAATACATTGCTCCAGCAGGGAAATGTCCAATTCTGGCAGTATCTCGCTTGTTGCTATTTGCTCATATCCATAGGTATCAGGGTAAATGGTGGCAACGTCATTCTGGGAATTGTCCCGTAAGTGATACAACTTAAACTGGTTTCTCTCCCAAAACCAAACTTCTGCAACTCCTAATCTTCGGTAGATTTCCAATTTATTTATGTTGCCACTGGTGAGAACTACTTCTATGGCTAAGTCCGGTACACTTTTCTCTTCACCTATGCAATAACATTCGTCTGGTTCTGCACCTGCTTTTTTTGCTTTGTTTCTAAAAGTAGAACTTCCCATAGGTACAAAACGAATACGCTTGCTGTAAAAGAAACGCTCTAACAGCATCCCTAAATTCGTTTTGATTTTTTCATGCCTGATTGATGGCGACACTATCTCTAATATTTCATCTAAATAAGTAACACGGTAATGAGAGTTGTTTTCTAGTTTGACTAGTAGCGCTTCATAACTTTCCCAACTTACGCCACTGCTGATAAACCTTTCCTCTGGGTCTGAGGTATGACCTAATTCTGGCTCATCAATTAGTTCTTTAAGACTGCTGACCATTGTCAATTCTCCCGTTTTATCTTTTGGCGAAACCGAATAGCTCGCCGTAGGCATCGCATCTCAAGGTAAACGCCCAACTAACTGAACTAAGATTGCTTCTAAGCTTGCCAATGCAGCATTTGTAGTCCGTTGATGCTCCTCAAAGTTACGTTGGTGCTGTTCAAAATTACGTTGATGCTGTTCAAAATTGTGTTGTAAATTTTCTGTACTTTCCCGTAATTCCAAAACCACACCGTCCAGCACAGCACTACGAGCTAAAACACTGGTGGCAGTTTCGATAAATGAGTCTAGTTGTTGCTGAGTATTAGCTTGCTGTCTGGCTAGATTCTCAATCAGCTGTCTTGTGTCCTCTGGCTGTGCGTGGGTCATGCTGATTTCTCTTGTTTATCTTTATCCTGTACTGCTTTAGCGAGTAGAGTAGCTGCAAGATTGCTAGCACTTCTATTTTCTTCTTTTGCCCATTCTTCAATTTTTTTAAGAGTGGTGTCGTCTGAGAAATAAACAGTCAATCTATCGCTGGCATCGGGATTATTTGTTCCGTTGAGCTTTGGTTTGAAATAGTTAATTAAAGCTGTTTCTATCTGTCCTAATAGTTGCGTATCGCTACACTCAAGCCATGCAATACGGGTTTTATCTCCCATTTTGGTGAACTGTTTGCGTCTATTGTGCGCTTTCAACCTTTGAGTAAGGTTCTTAGTCTTGCCAATATAAGCAATCTCATCTTCACTAAAGACAAAGTAAATAGCTTGATAGCTGGGCAATTGTAAATAATTGTCTAATGGCAGTGATGGTAATTCAAAAGGGTTGATGGTTTTTACATTCATGCCGCTCCTTTGCCTCTATCAGTTTTAGATGAGTGGGCTTCGTTTTCTGTTACCCAAGTTTCTACTAACTCAAGCAAAACCTCATTCATGCTTACACCTTTGAGAGCGCAGATTGACTTGAATCTAGCCCTCATAGATTCAGGTAGAAACATTTTGTAAGTTACTTGTTTTTCTTCAGTCACAACAGATTTACCACATTTACATACCTTTGATTATCCCCTTAAGGATAAATCAAGTCATTAGGGTAAATGGGTGCATTGCGTTATTAACGTGGTTAGGGTTATAATAGCATCTAAGGCAATCGATCAACAACAAGCCACTAATTAGCGTCCTACGAGTACCCCAGCGACTTACACAGTAAGGGGTTTAGCGATGAGGAGCGACATTGTGATGTGTACTTATTCTGATTGCTAGCTAGTTACTATCTGATTCACATTGATTACTGTAGTAAACCCATGAAACCTAGACGGAGCAAACATTCTACAGACATAGACTCATTCCTGGATTTCCCATCTACCAAGACATATTTAGCTGAGGTCTTGGGTGTTAGCCGCTCGACTTTGGTCACTTGGGAGAATTTAGCCTTCTGGAGAATCCCCAGTTTCAGAGATGCCTACCCCAAAAAAGCCGATAACACTCATGATCGCGAGTCGCCCTTGTCGCCCTATCAAGCATGGGTTTTGGGGAGAGTAGGGCGATTAATGGCTCAACTCCGACGCAGCGATCGCGTCAAAGGCTATATCGCCAAAAACCCGAATGATTTTTCTAGATACCGCTATCAGCAAGCATTCCAGCAAATCCAAAAAATCCAAAAGGGAGCGTAAATCATGGCAACACGGAAGAGAACCACAGCACCAACAGCAGACACAGTAAGCATTCATGATGCTTGCTTAAGATATATGACCACGGAACAGAGCTTGAGACTGGCTTTAAGCCATGTTCGCCCTAATGATTTCGACACTGTAAAGGCAGTTTCGGAATTAGATTTAGAAGCGATCGCCTCATACTTTCAGCCAGAATTACCAACTGTGGCTAGCACCTCAGAGTTACCTGAAAATTCACAAAATTTAACACAGCAAACATCTGAGCCAGCTACAGAACAGCCACAAAATGCCCTATCCCTACAAGGGCAACAGCAACATCTAACAGCCCCTACCCCCGGATCAAGCCCTAACGCCCAAATGACGCTGATTGAACAGCTAACTAGGCAGGCATCAGAAGAAATTGCAGCAGTAGACGCTATAGCCCAAGTTAAGAACCAACTGATTCTAAATAACTTGGCTGTGCGAGATACGGAACTAACAGAGAGTATCAATCAGCACTGGCAACACCAAAAGCAAGGATATTTGGGAGCGATTAGAGATTTGGCTGGACTTGCACAACAAAAGCCAGAAGTTACCCCAGATGAAACTGACCTGACCCAAGAAATTGAAGGCATCATCACCGAACTGGGAAAAAAGCTAATCGCGTGAGAGCGATCAACATCCTGTTATCTCCCCTCGACTTTGTTAACTGGTTATTAGAAAGAGTACTAACGCCATGACTTTTACAATTTCCGGCATTGAATCAGAGGTAAATATGAGCGGTAATTCCTTACCAGAGCTAGTTGCTCAAGCTCAGGAATTACTTGGGCAAATTCGCCAGCATCCACAGTTTAAAGGCTTGCGTTTTGATTGTGATGTAGCTCTTGGTGACGTTAAGCAATATTTCAACTACTTGGAATCAGCTGCTAATGCTGAGTTAGAAGTATCTCGGTTTGAAGGTTTTACAGAATGATTTTTGGTGGCAATACAAAGCAATCGCTGTCTCGGACAAAGTAAGCGATCGCCTGTGAATAGCAAATGAAATGCAGTCTCCGCCGATGAAAACTACAGAAAAATTATCTCATGAATACAGAACAAATCAAAGCAATTCTGAGAGGTTGTTCAGCATCCTTACAAGTAGTTTTGAGCGATGCTAACTATCAGAAAATCCAACAGCATGAATATTTTTCAACTAACAATGATTTGATGTTAGGCGACGCAGTTCAAGCACTAAATGAGGTGTTAGCGGCTATTGATGATGTTGAATATCTAGCTCTCACAAAGCTCAAATAATTTGCTAAAAAATATCAAAGCCATGACGCATATTCAGATAAGTTCGCTGATTGGCTTTTTTAATTTTGCAATTTCTTATTAGCAATATGGACGAACTAAATAGTCAAATTGAGAATGCAAAGACGGATGAGAAAGAGCTAAACAAAGTCCTGAAGAAATATGACTTAGATGAGGAATTAGCACTTGAGTTTAGCGAAATAGACAAGGCATTTAGGCAATTAGAAATTAAGTACCAATCCCTACTAAACACTCGAAAATTTTTGAACAATGGCTAAAATCGACACTACAAAAGCAGCGGCTCAAGCTGTAGCAGAAAAGCTGGCAAGAGGTAAAGTCAACTCACCATCTAGCACTAACTCCGTATCTGCCACACCTACCACATCTACCGCCATTCCTATAAATAGCCGTATTCCTGGATTGTTGACCGTCACGCCGGATTTAATACCGGGAATGATGCCACCATTCCAGCCCAATCAATACCATATTTCAGATCCGTTAAATCCTCCCGAAACTCTCCCACAAGCAACTCAAAGCCAGCTAGATAAAGGTATGAAAATCTATGAAGGTTCTACACGAGCATTAAAACTTACGGGGGCAGCGCTCGACCTGACACGCGAGAAATTTACTGTTATTGGTAAGCACTCAAAGGCTTTTAGTGCTGGCATTCAAGGAGCTACTGAAATTGAGAAAGTTAAGGGGAATTATTTGGATTACCTTAATCAAAAAGAAGTAACTACCCAAAAATCAGTTGTTTTAGATGTCAACCAAGTGAAGACGGTTGCCGATACAAGCATTTCCGTTCATAGCAAAGACGAACTAAATCAAAAACTGTTGCAAGCCTCCATTAAAGCTGAGGAATCACGGCTAAAAACTGTTGAGTCTCAAGGGAAATTATCAAGCTTTAAGGCACAGTTAGGCGATTATATAGAGGTGAAGCAATGAAAGCAATACACAGGTTAGGACTTGGTGTATTTGGCTTCTGTACTGGCTTGGCATTTGCTTCTGGAGGGTTTACCAACGATACAGCCAAACTAATCTCTATGCTTGGTATAGGGGCGTTGCCAGCAAGTTTTATTACTTATCTAGTCGCGGATACTAAATCACAAAGACTATTAACCCATGCCGAAAGTAAGAATGAACAAGCAGGTCAAACGCTGCATAAAATCATCAGGGATTTTGAAAGGAGCAAGTCAAGGTTAGCCACTGTTGCTAGCGAGCTAGAATCTTTGAAAGATGAACTTAAAGAAGCGAGAAATACCATCAACTCGTTAGGTCATAACAAACTAGAAAGCACAGCTCTCATTGCTCAACTGCAAGCCAAGTTAAATCAATTATCTACACAGACTCAAAAAGATACCCAGCGTATTGAATATCTGGAAAGTGAGACTGAGCAATGGGAATTGAACTTTAAAACTCAAGTAGAAGCGGAGGCTAACAAACGCTTTCAACTTGCCAAGTCACAGGAATTAGAAAAGATTTATCATGAACACGATTCTATTACCTCTGAAGCTATGCAGCTATTCAGAAGGTTGCAAAACTGGGGTGAGAAGGTAGCGCATGGTCATCAAAGTAAAGCCGAGATTATCAAAAGTTTGGCAAGTAGCTACAACGAAAATTTAGATGAGGTTGGGGAAGCGATCGCCAATGAGCGCCAAAACTATATAGAGCAAATCGAGCTACTAAACGAGCGCGTAGGTCAGCTACAGCAACAATTGGCAGGTGATTTAATAGAACCCGTGTATGGTGACTTTGGCTTTGATATCAACGGGAAAATCGCCAACGAAATAGCGCGTACTTTGTTTACTGATATCAGGTTGGCTTTGAGCGTTAAAGGCTTTCAGGTGAAGCCTGACGGCGTTGTAGACATTGGTTATGGCTATTCCCGGTCTGTGCATACCTTAGCCATTGCAGAAGCAATCAGCAAGCATTCTGACACGCTGGCTAAAAAGCTGGGACTATTCAAAATAACAAGCGTTCGCAAGCTGGAAATAACCGATTGTATTGTGGTCAGCTACCGTATGGGGCCAGCCATCAAAGCAGATGAAATTAAGTTGATGGTTGGGACTCCTGACGAATTTATCAACTATGTAGTCAGTCACCCAATCCGCTATCGGCTGATTGCAGATCCGGGCGTTGGTAAAACCCCAACCACTGCGGTAATGATTAGCGAAATCCTCAAAGCTGGATGCACTCGCGGCAATACTGGCAAGGGTGAGAAAGTACCTCACACTCTGGTTACGGTGTCTTATCCTGGTGCTGTTGCTTCACTCAAAGATAGCAACTATCCTTTAGAGCATTTCCTTAAATATGGCGATACCACAGCCGCGATTAAATCCTTTGATGATTGCCTAGATGACGGAAATTTTCGAGTTCAAAACCCCACATTCGCTGCTAACTTCTTTCAAATTTGGGCATGGGATGAATTAGATAACACGCTGAATTCTTGCAGTGAGCCATACAAGGCAGGGGAAAACCTTAAGAAGATTTTAAAACAGTTTGGTCACAATAACATTGGTTGGATTGTGTCGGGTCAATCAGTGATGACCAAACAAATCCCAGGTTTTACCAATGATGATCGGTCACTTTTTACCGAAATCATCATTGGCATTTCCAAAATTAGACATTACCTAAATACCTACGGAAAGGGCAAAAACAGCGAGTCTAACCTAGCTAAGTTGACTCGCAATTTAGACGCTATTGAAGAATACATCGAACATAAGAATGAGCTAGTTACCGACGATGCCAGATTATTGAGAGTAGCCTTAGTAGTCGATTCTCGTTCACCTAAGCTTTATTTTTTACCTAATCTCGATAAAGTTAGCTTCAACTATCAAGAGATAGAAGAGACAAAGCGACTGGCAAGAGTTGCAAAGTCCCCTGACACGGGTTACACGAGATTGACACGCGATACCTTAAACCAAAGCATAGCAAGCACTGACACGGTGATGTCTGCCGCGTCATTTTCCACTATAGGGGGTAGCCGCCCAAGTGACACAAAGCCTTATTGTCCCCACTGTGGTCACGCAAATTTAACCGTAAGAAAGGATAAAAGATATTACTGTTTGAACTGCAAAAAAATAACAGTTTCTAATAAAATAGTTTGGAAATAAATATATGAAGTTGGATGATATTACGACAATTATCTATCAGCCTAAAAATGACCATGAGCCGGGATTTATCTATTTAATGGAAGCAGAGGGCTATCACGGGCTAATTCCTGGTTGTTACCTCCGTCGTTGCAAAATTGGGTTATCTCGTAATCCCGAAGCTCGACTTGATAACTTTCATAGGAATCAACCACCTTGTAACGTGAAAATCCTCAAGACTATTTATGTAGAGGATATGGCAGATGTAGAGGGTGAATTACATCAACAATTTAGCCAATGCAATGTTGAGTTAATCAAAAGTCAAGAGTGGTTTGATTTTAATCCAGTGCAATTTATGATGGTTAACTGGGAATTTGAGAAGCGATCGCTACACGTCTTTAGCATTAGCGACTTGCCAATTAAGCTAATCATTTTCAGCATGATCGGGCTATTGTCCGTGGGTGCGATCGCTGGCAGATTTACAAATCAACCAGTTAACTCCGTGATACAGCCACAAGAGAAATTGACAAAGTAAGCAAAATTAAGGGAGGTTGTTAGCCTCCCTTTGGGTTTTAGAACGGTGTGTTACCAGTCTCGTTTACCTTGGCGAGATATCCCCGCCAGTAGTCTCCATCCTGGCTTTTGGGTGGTAATCCAATCGCCGCGTCGAATTCTCCGTCAAAGTAGTCGCTAGTAGGTTGGAATTGTTGAGGTTTAGCAATTGTGAGTAACATGAGAATACCTTTTATTTTTAAGCTGCGGGTTAGTAGCCCGCTTTTTCTGTGGTTTTTTCAACCTGTTATTAGCGTAGCTCAATCTGTTATAACATTTAATAACGTGTTATAAATATTTCACAGATTATTGACTTTAGCTAACTTGTTAGTTAAATTAATAACAGCTTAGAAATAAAGGGGAGTCAGTCAGATGTCTAAAGCAGTTCAGGAGCAAGTAGATCAACTCTTTGTTGCCGTCAAAGATTTGCAAAGCCTTGAAGAGATCAAGCTACACTGTGAGAAGTTTAACGAGTGGATAAATACCAACACTAACTACAGCATTAAAAGCTTAGGCACTGTGCTGAGTCGGGCTGGCTTCTACAAGAAATTTAAGTCGTTGCCACTAGAGCAAGGGAAAAACGCTGATTCTGTACCCAAGCATGATGCTCAAGGCAACGTAACAGGTTATGAGTTAAAGCACTATGTTTTATTGCTGTGTGGTCTGGATAAGAAAGACTGGGAAGAACGCAACGAAACCACACGGGTAAGCTTACGCCTAGACAATGGTCAGGAAATCAGCCCAGACGAATATTTAGAGGTAACGGGTAAATTGCTAGAATCCCAAGACCTGCATGAGGTAGCAGTAGGGTTAATTGCTGCCACTGGCCGCCGTCCCCATGAAATTCTCGCTCGTGCTAAGTTTGCGGCTGTTGAGGGTCAAAGCTATCAGGTAATGTTCACTGGCCAAGGGAAGAAACGGGGAGATCAGCCAGTATTTGTGATCGCTACCCTTTATCCTGCTAGTTACATCATTGAGCGGTTGAACTGGCTAAGAAAAGAACCATCAACTAAAGCACTGTTGGCAGAGGTGGCTAAGGAAAATCCTACAGATGTAGCAGCCCAAAACCGCGCCATTGACAGCCGCCGCAACGGTTCACTTAACCGGGTTGTGCGTGCGTACTTTGGGGATAAGGGAGATAAAGCACCGATTCTAAATTTCCGACACGGGGAAGAACAAGACAACTGCAAAGCGCTCCGGGCTGCATATTTAGCGCTGGCTACAGAGAGGGATTGCCAGGGTTCAACGGGTTCTAAAATGCTCCATGCTGCCCGGAGTGCTGGACACTTTGTTAAGGATGCTCCCACTGATCGGGATTTACAAAACCTTGTAACCACTTTGGGGTATGCAGACTACTACACCACAAAGCCTGTAGGCTTCCCAGATGCATCAGAGAAAGAAAAACTAGTTCAAGTTCGGGCTATCCCTGCTGATTTTGAATATCTCAAGGAATTGCAAGCCCAATGGAATTTACCAAATCAGCAATCGGTAGTCAGCCGTCTGATTGAACACCACAAAAATCGTGTTGACGTTGCAAAGCTTTTGCAAGAAGCACAGCAGAGAGTTGTCCAATTAGAAGCAGAAATTAAAGAGTTACGGCAAATAAATAACCAGTTAGAAGATAGTAATAACCAATTAGAGATAGCCAACAAACAATTACAACAGGAGAAAACCGCAATGGAAAGCACGGCATCGCAACCTACTACTGTTACCCTCAATGTCACTGAGTTAGATTCTTGGCTAGAACAGAAAGTTATTGAGGTGGTGAACAAGGTAACTGGAGGGCAAGCTATCGCCCCCGCCGCCAAGGTTATCCCTGCCAAGGTTGCACCCATCAAAGAAGAGATTGACTGGCAAGCCAAGACTGATGCTGAGGTCTGGGGAAGTAAAGCAACTTTAGCAGCTGTAGAAAAAATTCGTCGGTCTTATCAGGCAATTTGTTTGTATAACGATACTGTGGCGACTGGGGAGGGCGATCGCTTGGCAATTACTAACCAAGCACTCAGAGATTTATCGGGCTGTAACGGTTTGCTGGTACGTGATTGGATTGAGGCTCACAAGGATGAAGTGATTAGCCATAATGCTAAGTTCGGCATGGAAAACAAAAAAGACCCCAGTAACCCTGCTAGTTATGCCAACAAAGGGAAAGACACAGATAAAATTCTGTTGTTGATCAATGAAGAATTTCTGAGTGGTGAAGGCTTTAAGGCAGGGAGAAATTAAAACGGATCTGAGGTTGAATCAAGAGTGTTAGCCGATTGGTTGGAAGACTCCGAAATTTTTCGCACTCCTATATCTACGCCAGCAGATAGACGGTTACTATTTGCTTAATATATAGCTTTTGACTGATTGTGAAATATTTAGGCTCTTTAATACAATACTGATAAAGTGTTTATTCGTAATGCTTATTGCATAATTTCCAACTGCCAGACAGATAATTATGTCGGCGATGCAAGTGAGTAACAGCAACGCCAGTAAACAGAGAACAACAGCATTTCCTACAAAGTCCCATTAAATGGAAAAACCGATGAAGGAGCGACCCATAACATCCGCCGATAAGAGCGCCGCCGCTTCGCTACGGCCCCGCCAGACTGCACGCCCTGCCCTGACGCTGCTGCTCGCGCTGACCTCCCTGGTCACTGCCGTCGGCATCGCCTCCCCGGCGACCGCCAACTCGGCCGACTGCCCCTCCGGCAAGTTCTGCATCTGGACGAACTCCACCTACAACGGGTCTTTTGCGTATTTCGCCAAAGGTTCTGCCAATCTGGCTAACCCGATCGGTGGATATGTGTTCAACAACAAGGTCACGTCAATCTGGAACCGGACTGGCAGCGCATGGTGTCTATACGACGGTGCGAACTACAAGACGCTGTTACTACGGCAGTCTGCGGGAGGCTACCGCGCCAACCTAGCGATCGAGCGCATCGACAACAAGACGAGTTCGCTGAAATCCTGCTGAGATGTAGTAGTTAACATGGTCGGGATCAGCGATCGCTTTGCGGATACTCGATGTTGTAGAGGGACAAATTATTTGACCAAAACGGCAATTTTTTTGTCAGCAATCCAAATTCTTCTACTTGCTTGTTCAAACAATTTCTATAGCTTCATATCAGAAACGCTAAAAATCAGATTCTTCTAGAGCGAAGCTTACAAGCTTGAAGAACTTGACAAATTATTTGTCGCTGTGGTCAAATAATTCGTCGCTGTAGAG
>LXQE01000168.1 GCA_003326195.1 Nostoc punctiforme NIES-2108 | reverse complement strand
TATGCCATTTTACAGATTGACCAAGCACCTGCTCATACAAGTTCTGCAATTCGTTGGCCAGAAAATATTATTCCTCTGTTTCAACCAGCTTCAGCCCCTGAACTCAATCCCATTGAAAGGCTTTGGCAAGCTCTCAAGAAACCTCTCAAAAATCAACTTTTCTCTTCTTTACAAGCTTTACGCGAGCGCATCCAAGAAATATTCGACCAACTTACATTTGACCAGGTAATTTCTGTCTCTTCTTATAACTTTATCCTGGAAGCTCTATTCTATGCAGCTTCATATTAAACTGGTATAAATTAAGTTACTTCACAGTTTCACATCTGCAATTGCGAATTAGGAAAAAGCAAATTGGAGATGACTTATATGATTTGATATTCATTATCTAATAAGCATCAATTTACAGCTTATCAACAAGATAATCAAGGGTTAGTACAAAAGATCCTACTAAACCCACTTTTCCTACTTTACCGAATAAGCAATACTATAGCTAAGTATACAATTATTCACTTGTTGCCACTCCTCCCAATCAACCAACACCCCATCCACACAAGCAATTCCCCACTGCGGAAACTTCGCCAGCAATTTCTTGATCACAATCTGCTTTCGCCGGATCATCATTCCAACACTCCTGCAAAAAGTCAAAACCCGGTCGCTCTAGTTCCTGTTTATGGCGTTCTTCGAGTGCTGCGTAGGCGTAGCCCGTCGTAGACATCGCCTCAGAATATTCTTTTGGGTAAGTCCGCCCACTCGATTCGGACACAATTGCGTCATTTAAATCAGCCAAATCAGCATTGTTTACCAGCAGCCTCTCACCATCGCTGAAAGTAACAATCTGCTGATAGTTATTTGGTGCATCTGCCTCAATTACTCCCGAATCTCCATAACGAGGATGCGAAAGGGGAGAAACAGTGACAGAATTACACAATTGCGTTTTGACTTTTTCTTGTTTTGTGTTAGTGGTTCTAGTAGGCGACGTATTTTTTGGAACAACCTTCTGAACTGCTTTAGCAAAATCGGCGGCAGTGGGGAAGGGTTTTTCTTGGGACGCGATCGCAAACAAAGCATGATTTGTAAAAAGTTGAAACGAGCTATTTGCCTTAATACATAAAATTGTTCATTTGTATAGTTACAAGCTCTATTATTAATATAATTTCACGTTACTCAATAGTAATCTCTACCACCAGATAGATAAAAATCTCTTAATATGAAGCGAATATCTTTTAAAATACTATACATATCTTCTTTTTTATAAAGTTCTTGAAAGTTCTTGTCTTATGCATATTCAGATCAAAGTCGTTAAGGACTGTTACGAAAATAGAAATATTGCATAAAAGCTGGAGGAAATCTCGACATATGGTTGTTAGACAAAAATCAAATAGCTAAATTGTCTGTTTTTAAAGAATGTAAAAACAGTTATAAAATCCTGTTAGAACAGAATTTCGTGACTGTTATGATCCAATAGTTGGTTTTTGGCATTTTGTAACCATAAGTACCTAGATTTTCACAACACGATATTCAAGATTTACCTGATATCTCTGATTGATGTCAGGTTGACGTAAATCATTGGACTTGTAAAAACAATGCACAAAACAAAATCTTCAAAGACTGACTCATCTATCTATTCCAATTCCTTAGCGCTAAATTCATCTCCACAATTAGCGCATAGACCATTTGGTAGCGAAATCCAAAAAGCATCAGTTGCAGCTAAAACACCGACTGATATAGAGAATGAAGGCTTTGCAGAAAAACAGATGGAAGCAACTGGACTTTCCATACAAGCGAAGTCTGGCTCGATTACGTCCGAAGGACAGGAGCGCCTAACTGTATTACAAGCCAAGATGAAGGAATTATTGAATTCTCGACTTGAACATGCAACCCGATTTGGTCATAATATTGCTAATATTCCACTGAGAAAGCAAGATACACCAATACAAGCAAAGCTGACAATTGGCCAGCCAGGGGACAAGTATGAGCAAGAAGCAGACGAAACCGCACGCCAAGTAGTCCAACGGATTCATCAGCAATCAAACCAGCAAGTTCAGCGAGAAACTGTAACTGAAGAAGAGGAATTGCAAACTAAGCCAGTAGAAAATATTCAGCATCAGGAATTGCCTGAAGATGAAGAATTACAGATGAAGCCGATGGTGCAGCGTGTGGCTGATGGTGGCATGGCTGCATCAGCTGACGTGGAAGCCGGGATACAAAGTGCAAGAGGTGGTGGACAGTCATTAGCCTATAGTATCAGAGAACCGATGGAGCAGGCGTTTGGGGCTGACTTTAGCGGCGTGCGTGTGCATACGGATTCTCAGGCGGCTCAGTTGAACCAGTCGATACAGGCGAAGGCATTTACTACGGGGCAGGATGTGTTCTTTCGGCAGGGGGCGTATCAGCCGGGAAGCCGTGGAGGGCAGGAGTTGTTGGCACATGAGCTTACACACGTTGTGCAGCAAGGTGGAGGGAACGGGATACAACCGTTATTAGACAAAGATGCGAATAGACCCATCGAAGAGGCTATACAGCAGAAAGAGGTTGCACAACCGAAGTTATTACATGAGGCTCGAAGCAAGCCCACTGCCGCGCAAAATCTTAAACTCGCACCTTCTGCTGCCAGCTATTTTGCCCCAGTTATCCAGAGGGAGATTTTGATTGGCGATACAAGATACAAACCTTATAACGAGCAACTGCTCGGCGACATCTATAACCTCGCGAGACCCTATATCAATCAATGGGGCAAGATGGACGAAATTTTTCAGCGAAATTCAAAGAGTGCAACCAGAATCGCAAAGAACAATTACCTTGACCAGGACGGAGAAAGTGTTAACGGGTTGAGGAATGATATGAGGGCAATGCTGCGGAAATACAATGGAATAAAAGCGTTCGACAATAACCAAGATTTAGCCAGGCAGGTTGTGCAGGACGTAAAGTTAAGGTTGCTGGGCATGGAAAATGTCATCGGGGTAGATCATCAGGACGGGCAATTCTCAGAAGCTAACGATGAGCCAACTGTGGGGAGGACTGGTAAGACCAAGACTCTGCGTATTTACCGCACTATGAGCGCGGCCAACTGGAACAACTATACTCAAAGCAATGACCTTGGCAATATTCTCTATGGCCATGGTGGATCACTGGGGCAAGCCATGCACTATTTTGCAATGTCCAAGCGTGACGCAAAAGACGATGTATTGGTTGAATTCGAGTTCTCCAATAAGGCACAGAACCTGATGAACTATACCCAGATTAGCCGAGGGGGTGAAGGCGGAGCCCCAAGAGACAATAAGCTGACCGGAAAGAGTGAGCAGAACGACATAATGGGATTAGACCAGTCTATATTCAGCGTAAATCTCCATAAAAGCAAGGACCTCATTAAACAATTAAATCCCCAGGTGAAGCTGATTGACCGTGCAAGCTAACACCTATATCTGTGATCAGTCGCAGAAGCATAACTAAAGCGTTTGATTTAGCTTGACAATTGGCTCTAAAGCGAATTTTTTAATCACAATTTGCTTTCGCCGGATCATCACGCCAACACTCCTGCAAAAGGGCTTAAATATTTATTATCACTATCGATATCAAGGGCAATTCATGTAGACGCATACTCCTACAGAGAAGCAAGCTACGCAAAGCGTCTCTAAGAGTTGCGGCTTCCCGTAGGGTATCGCCCCTACATTTCATAGTTAATGCGTAAGTCCTATTTAATTTAAGATGCTTTGCTATCATTTTATTAAATACTAGATTTATGGATTCTTATCAGGTTGAAACAGGTGCGCCTCTTCCTATAGAAATTGCTCAGATTGCCCCACCATTAACAACCCTCTCTCCAGCCTCAACACTCAACCCTCCTATTTCTAAAGATGCTATTCGCAGCAGTTTGAGAGCTTCCACTGTCGATGGTATTTTCGCAGCAGTTTTCTCTATTGGCACCGGCGGAATTTTACTAGGTAATTTTTTGGTGGAATTAGATGCCACTCCGATGGTATTTGGCATGGTGAGTTCTATCCCCATGTTGGTGAATCTCTTTCAGCCGATGGGTGCTTATTTGTCTGAACGCAGCACTAGCCGCTTTCAGTACTCCCTTCGCACTCATGGGATTGCTCGGCTACTGTGGTTGATTTTAGTAATTGGCATTGTTAGCTTTAGTTGGGGAGGGCTTAATTCCAACCAATTAGTGATATTGTCACTTTTTATTCTCGTATGCAGCCATCTTTTAGGAGGGCTAGGAACTGCATCGTGGTTTAGTTGGATAGCAATGTTAGTGCCACGACGATTGCGAGGAAGATATTTCGGGTTACGAAATAGTATTGCTAATTTAACCGAATTGGTCAGTTTACCAATAGCTGGTCTAGTTGTATCACATTGGTATGGGGGAACTATTCAAGGTTATGGGGTGATTTTGCTCTTAGGCATTATCTTTGGAATTGTGAGTTTGGGGTGTCAGTATTTCCAGGTAGATATAAATCCCCAATTACAAAATACTTATTATGCTAACTCATTTCAAACAAGTGAGATTAAGTCAGACTCGACACCAAATGAACCTGGTGAGATATCTGAAGCCATCTGTCTGCCGCAAATACCAACTCCCCAAAAGAAGATAGATACCAGTATTTGGAAAAACTCTAATTTTTTGGTGTTTCTGCTTTATTTCGGCTCATGGACGCTTGCTGTTAACCTGAGTGCCCCGTTTTTTAATCTCTACTTGTTAGATACGCTAAACCTGGATGTGAGTTGGGTAACTTTCTATAACAGCCTGCGTGCAGGGGCACACATGCTGATGCTCATTCTGTGGGGTAGATTATCAGATAAAATAGGCAATCGTCCGATTTTAATTTATAGTGGAATTCTAATTGCAATTATACCCTGGTTGTGGCTGAGGATTGGTTCTAGTCCTCTCGATCTCTGGCTGTGGTTGCCGCTATTACACATATTTATTGGGGGTAATTGGGGAGCAATTGACTTGTGCAGCAACAATCTTCAGATAGAGATTGCAACGGTAAAAAATCAGTCGATCTATTTTGCAACAGCAGCAGCTGTTGCGGGAGCAAGTGGTGCTTTAGGAGCAACTATAGGTGGCTTAATCGCTCAATTTGCTGGGTCTTTTGGCATAGCGGAAGTGTTCATTGTATCTGGTATATTACGACTAGCATCACTTGTTCCACTCATTGTAAAAAAAGATTTGGGTAGTTAGGCTAAAATTTATTGGTTCCGGATGTAAATAAACAATGTTACACTCAATCTCGATATTTATCTAACTACAGAAAGAATTTATAACTTATATCTCTACTCTATACTAGAAAAGCTTTGTAACATAGTGAAAAAGTTCATGTTAGTGAATCATGTTCTTTAAATCTGTTGTTACATAAGCTAATATGCATTTAATTTGCAGTCTGGTTATAATTCCTGTTTCAAGATGCAATCTGAATGCCAATTAGCTTATCTAATTCAAATAAGTTAAATTTCAAAATCTAAAAAAATTAGGATGCTTAAGGTAGACACATCAAAAATCAGTCTTCAGCAAATTGAAGCTTTTGAGCAAGACGGCGTTATCTGCGTCAAAAATGTTTTGGATGATATCTGGGTAGAACGGATACGAACAGCTGTTGACAGAAATGTATTAATTCCTGGCCCTCTGGAAGCTAAAGGCATCCCCAGACCAGCAGGACGTGTGGAGCATACCAGTAGCTTATGGCTCACTGATGCTGATTTCCGTGCTTTGGCTTTTGAATCTCCGCTAGCAAAGCTTGCTGCTCAAGTATTAAAATCAGAAAAACTAAACTTTTTGAGCGACGGTTTTTTTGTTAAAAAGCCGAAAGTAAACAGCCGTGTAGGATGGCACAATGACCTACCTTACTGGCCTATACAAGGTTGGCAGTGTTGTAAAATTTGGCTGGCTTTAGATAGCGCGAACCAAGAAAATGGTCGATTAGAGTATATAAAAGCTTCTCATCAATGGGGCAAAGAGTTACGTGAAGGAGCAAACCCTTCCTGGTTTGTAGAGCCAGAGCCTCACAAAATTTTGTCTTGGGATATGGAGCCTGGAGATTGCTTGGTTCATCATTTTCTCACAATTCATCATTCAGTAACTAACATATCTTCCACCCAACGCCGTGCAGTTGTAACGAATTGGACTGGTGATGATGTTACTTACTATCACCGCCCGAAAGCATGGCCTTTCAGACCTCTTGAAGAAATTGATCTCCCAGAATTTAATTCATTCAAAGCCAAAAAACCTGGTGAGCCAATAGACTGCGATATGTTTCCTAGAGTTGAAGTGCATCGTTAGTCCTAAATTTACAGGTGGTTGCTGCTATCTGTTTAGGATACGCTTATGAAAATTTTCTTCAACTTAGTAGCAACCATAGTTGGGATTTATTTAGCTGAGCTGCTCATAATTTTAAGTGAATATTAGGATGTAATCCTATCAAGTTCATCGAGAATATTGCTATCTGTATCAATGTCAAATTTCCGAGCAAAATGAGCAGATGATGCAATTAGATTAGGCAAATCTTCCATTACTAACACTTTTGGATGAGGTCCTCCATTTGACCAATCAATATATCGGCGACGGTCATTTTTTAGTTGAAGGTGAGGTGCATTAGCAAGTATAGTTTGAAAATATGACTCGTCTGTATACTTAAGATTACTGTAGTACAAAGTTAAAGCATTTTTCTGACTGTGGAAATTAATAATGTATTCGGCAGCTTTGCGATTGGTGCAAAACCATTGACTTCCACTGAAACAAGCTAGTTTATTAGAAAAAGGAAGGAAAGCTTTTGTTAATAGTGGGTGTTCTAAGCGTATTTCTAGATTTAGTTGAGCAAAGTATTTTTTTGATAAATTAAAAGAAAATGACTTTATACAATATCGTTGATAGGAATTTTTCAGCCATAACATATTTGGTGTTAAATCGTCTTTATAAATTTTATATGTGATTTGCTCATACTGAATATAAGCATCATAAGGGTTTGAGGCTAAATCGTCCAATATTTGCTTTGCAGTTTTAATGGGATAGTCTGCTCCACTTAGTAATACAACCCAATCCGGTGCATCTGGAACCTCACACATCAGTTGTAGTGCCTGTACTGTAGCTTCTACTAAAGTAAAGTTCGCCCATTCTGTCTGTAAGTAAGGATGTACTAATAAGACGTTTTTTGTCAGAGTATCTACAGATAAATCACATTTTGAGAAATCATGATGACACACAATTAAAGGATAGTTGAACATCCTGTTTAACGTATTTATCAATCTGTAAATTTGTAGAGGTTTTGTATGAGTTAGTAAAATAAAACCTATTGAATTACTAGGATAATTAGACATATATAGGACTCCTGTTTGATTTTTGAAAAAAACTCTGTACAACTCAAAAACCTTCTTTACTATTGCCTATTGCCTCTTGCCTTCCCACGCAAGTAAATTCAAAAATACAGAGTGAATTCCTATAATTAAGTTGTATGACTTTTTAAAATATTTGTCTGGGAAAGCATTAGCGTCTTTGTTGGCGTAGGAGCAACCATAAAAGAAGCAAAATAGAAGACAATCGCTTTGAATCTTAGAAAGTAGATGGAGTAAGAAATTAGGAATTAAAAACCTTTTGAGAGCGATCGCTACCTTAACTAACCTCTTAATCAGCGATCGCCATAATATCTGGAGTATTACCAATGTAAGGGATCTTCATCTGGTCAAATAAGGCGCGGTAGTGAGTCATTTTAGGAATGCAAAACATTTGTGGTAACACAAGGTCAATGTTTTGTGCCGTTATATAACTCTATAGCTTCAAACAGAGGAATTGGTTTGGTGTCAGCAATATCTTCTGGACTGAGGGAGGTAGGAAATCGCCACTGGCGATCGGGTGTGATGTATGCAATCTGAAAATCATACTGCGATCGCTCTGCCATTGCTGCTAGACAATCTTGGGCGTAAAGGCGTGATAAATCACAGTAAAAATCATCCTGTGCAGACCCAACTAATTGAAGAATACGAAGTGCTGGCATGATTTATCTTTCTATCTACCGTTAAAATTTATACAGTGTTAAGCGAGTTATGATTTACCTCTGTGATTAGTAGAGGCTACAGCAGCTTTATATCTAAGAGTCTTTACTAAAATGCCCTTCTTCCTTAAGACGATAACTTGTGCGTTGTAGTAACGATGACTTGCCCATCTGACGAGAGTTGAAGACATAACAGAAATTGCCAGCTTTCAAGCTGGCATAGAGTTGTTCATCTGCCTGACGGGTAACAAATGTGGGGTCGTCACTGCGAAGACTACCCCCTACTTGATATCTCATATCTAACGGTACTTGATATTGAGTGCCTTACTGTCGCTCTATCAAACAATTGTACATAGTTGCTTGGCAAAATAGGCACGGTAAAGTTCGCAACGTGGTAAAACGCGATCGCCTTCAAAGCAAATTAATCCCAAACTTTCAAGCTTATAAGCCTCAATAGGGTTAAGAGAAATATCCTCCTTTGCTGCCAAAATTTCAGCATAGGTCTTTGCTAATCTAGGATTTTCTTGCAGTTTCCTCCAGTGTCGCCATAAATGATCGCGGTAGATGCCGCCATTAGCCATCGCATCCTCTATTATTTCTTGCAGGGTCATTTCTTGAGAGCAAAGATAGTACAAACTAATCTGAATTAGTGCGGGATGTCCTCCTACTAGTGACATCAGCTTGGCAAAATCTTTAGCTTTAAACGAGTCTAAACTATACCGCCTAGCTAAATCTTCTACTTGTGGTTGAGTAAAATCGTTTAGACGAATAGGTAGACCAATATTAAAAGGAGAGAGGTTAATATCCATAGAGATATAGTCTTCGGTTGAGTAAACCATTACTAACCTCAGCTTTTGCCAGTTGGGATTGTGTCGTGCTTCCTCACACCATGACCTCAACAAAGCAAAAAGCTCGTGACAAATGTGAGGATATTCAAAAAAACGGTCAACTTCATTCAACACTAAAACCACTGGGGTTTGACATTGTTCGAGCAAATAGTTTTCTAAATAGAAGCCGCTACTCAAGTTGTAGCCAATTTCTTCATTCCACTTTTCCTTAAGGTTTGGGTCTATACCTAACCCTGTTGCAATTTTCCAGCAAAGACGACGCAACAGTTTATTTAAATCAGTTAAACACTCATTATCGAATTGATAGCAATTCAAATTCACAGTCTGATACCCAAGTTTCTGTGCAAAGTCACAAAGCCGCAATACAAGGGAACTTTTACCCATTTGTTTGGGAGACCTAATCCGAATCACGCAGCCACTAGTAGTTATTTCTCGATAAACTTTTCTCTCTAGTGAAGGACGTTCAATATAAAAGTGAGAATTTAAAGGTACGGGGCCATCCGGGTATGACCAAAGATTTTCTATCTGTTCAGTTTGTGTGTAATGTTCTTCGACAAATGAGGTTAATTCGGAAGGTTGAGATAAATCTTCTTCTATATTTCTAATAGACAATAACTCAGATGTTTCAGTCTCATTTGCTTTGTTGACTATGGTGTAGTCTTCGCTATGTAATTCTAGATTAAAAGCGCTAAAGCAGATTTTTATAGTCTTTTGATCTACACTTTCACTTAAAGACCATAATTTACTCAAAGTTCTACTAGAAACATTAATGCGCGAGCTTATTTCTTCTAAACTCAAGTGTTCGCCTTTATTTTCTACTATCTCCACAGAAAGAATTGCTGATTGTAACCGTTTAATTCCTGTGGAAGTTAGTACAACTCCCCGTTTACGTTTAGTTTTATACATTGCTGTTCCAGATATTTATGATAAATGAGTGTTACAAGCGATAATTTTTTCTATTTGCCTACTGAAACTGGAATTCAGCGTAGCAATTTTTGATACACTATTATTTAATTTTTTCTACAATCCATTGGAACTCTAATCAACTAAGTTACATTATATTAGCTTGATAGTAAACACTGACATCAATGATCTATTTATCCTACTTTTCCTACTTTTCCTACTTTTCCTACTTTTCCACTCGCTGTTTTGATGGTTATGTTGCAAAAACTGTCTAGAAAAATGAAGCCCTTGTATTTACTTGAATTTGTACAAATGTGATTAAATAATGTAATATTTTTAACTTGTATAATTTATGACTTTTTGTTGGGGTGTTGCAAAAATATTATCGCTTTAGTAGAACTTTAAATACTAAATATTAGTAGTTGTGGAACTACCTACAATCACGACTTAGTTGAAAAATTGACAGAAATTATGCACAAGCAAGTAAACTCCAAAGATATACGAGTAAATGGTGTATTATTTAATAGCATTTTATACTTGTTTATCAAACAAGCAATGCAGAGCTTGCCTAACAAATGTATTCTGAGTACTAGCTTCTACCAAGAAAAGGGAAGATTTTCCAACTGCCTTGATACCCATTGAGGAGTGAAAACATTCCGATAAATCGAATTTTTAACTCTCAGATAGCCGTTATAATTTTCCACCAAACCAGATAGCAACAGCTCTGTCTGTTCTTCACTATTATCGGCTGGTATCAAGTTATCTATCGCGTTCCTATTCCTTAGTTCCTCTACTTGTAACACGCGTTGGTAAATATTTAATAGCTTTCCTGCTTTGTGTTCATCAAAAAGTAAGCGATTTCTTATGGTACGGAGATGTTCAGGTTCATCTTGGAATTCCCAATGTTGAATAATCCGCGATCGCACCAATTGTTCTACCCAATATCCTTCAGCACCCTTCGGTATGGTAATTGTTTCCTTATAACTTTCTAAGACAACTTGCACAACTAACTGACAAAGCTTTTGGGTGAGAAACGGTTGTCCTCTTGTCCAATGAATAATATGCTGCAATATTACTTGTGGCTGGCTGAATACTTCTTCTAAGCCTTCGAGCAGGGGCATAGCTTCATGTAATTGAAAGTCACATAACTTAATCGCTTGACCAATGTTAAAGGGAGTTCGATGTCGATCAGCAATTAGGTTAGATGGGCTGGCTACACCAAACAAAGCAAAACCCAAGCATTGAAAACTTGGGTTGTGTGCTTGCTGCTCATAACAATAACGAATCCAGATAAAAAAATCGTCGACCGGGAAATTCAAACTTAGTAAACTACTAATATTATCGATAAAGATGAAAATGCGATTATTTTTAATTTCTTTCAGGAACACCTGTTCAATAAATTGATACAGTCGTTGTACTGGCTCAAGCTCTGATTGTTGCTCCCACCAACTCTCAAAGTTGACCCGTTTTGTCAGATTTAACTTGTGAAACAGGCTAAAAATAATGCCTTTATACCATTGTATAGGTATAATTTGATTAGTACCTAATAGAGCTAAACTCAGATAAACACATACATGATTTTCTTTTTCTAAGCGATGAATAGTCCGGTGTAGTAGAGATGATTTACCTGTTTGGTGGGAGTCGAAGACGTAACAAAAATCTCCTGTTTTTAATCCAGTATAAAGTTGTTCGTCTGCTTGACGGACAATATATGTAGAGTCATCATACTTCAGGCTACCACCAACCTGATATCTCATAGTCCAGTCAATTCCCATCAATAGGGATACTTGTACTTTTGTAATCGATGCTATATTTAAACGAAACAATATTTTAATATAATTTAACTATGATTACCATTGTTTTTACTCTGGCTTAACTTTCCTCACATTATCTGATAGCGGTTTCCCTATTTCATTACTCTCAGGGAATAGTTTATTCTTAAATTTTATGCTATATTTCAATCTTAATTATTCTATGAAAAAAGCAAATTTTTGGAAGAAAATTATAAACTTTAGATAATTAAAGAGCGATCGCTCAAGAGATAGTGCCAAACTTAATCACTATATTATTTGCAGACTTATCTTCTCTTAGCTAAAAATAAAAATCAAGGAAAGTTAAGACATTTAAGTAAATTATTGAGATAGTTAAGACAGAAATACTGCTCGGTTAAAAAAAGTAGGCTCAAACCGAATGGTACTAAGTTAAGCGCAAAGCCATGATATAGCTGGATGAAAGGGTGTGGGGTGTGGGGAATTAAGAAGATGGTGAACTCCTTGACGCAACTAAAATTTAATTGTCTTAAAACTACACCCTACACCCTACACCCTACCCCCTACACCCTGCCCTGACCAGATTTCAGCTTTTCTTAGTGCCATTCGGCTCAAACCCTTGATATATTCTTGTCTATAATGCCCAAAGAGCTTAAGCGAGCAGTATTAGTTAAGCCAGTTAATAAAAAAATAAGTAAGTTGTGTTTTGAACTAAAAAATTCCTAAAATAACGACCAACCATTATAAATCAAGAAAATGCGATTATTACCTAATAATAAAAAGCTTGAACTTACTTAAATTTATAACTGGTCTTGAAATTTACTTTTTGACGTTTTGCTTTAGCAACTATTACACTTTTTAATCCATTAAGTGTTTTTAAAATGGAATCTATCGACCACATCCCTATTACCAGGCAAACTAAGCACACCAAAGCTTAAGGTCTCCCAATGAATATGGTAGACGGCTCAACCCTGTCGACCACAATTTTTGTGCTAGTAGATGATTGGTATCAGCAAAAAGGCTGTGTTGATTATGGGTGGTGTACCAGTCGAAAAATGAAGCGTTTAGGCATTGATGTCCTTACTTTTGAACAACATCCTGTGGCTTAATTTACATAAGGCGTATACTTTAAAATATCTATGTTCTTAACTTTCCTAAATTTCCTAACTTTCTTAACTGTTTTCTTAAATATCTTCTTAAATGTCTTAACTGGTCTTGCATCTTATTTAAAAAACTGGGATTATCTATCTGAATATATCTACTGGATGATTAAAAATAAATTATGATGTTGCTTACAAATTAATAACAAGATTGTAGTTTTAGCATCCAACGATGTGCCCGACTGCGGTGTAGGTCAAACAACACCCCTGCGACATCAAAAATAGGATAACACTTGAAATAGAACAATATGAAAAATAGCTTGTCTTCTACTCGTCGCAATCTCGCCTTTTTGGCTCCTCGCAAGGAACGTTTCCGTAGCTTTTTTCTAGATGAGGCGATGCCTACGGCGGCAAGCTACACCTCCTGATTGAGTACAATTTCAAACGTTTGTAAAAGTTCATCAAATGCCTTGTGGTTTAGCCCAGTAAATGCCCTCAGTAAGCGGTCTACTTTTAGTACCCGATTATTGTCTAGCACTTTCCTATTTCATTCCAGTCGATAATACTTCACTTTACCTTATTAAGCGACAAGTCTATTAAAGCTATTCATAAAGAACGTAACAAAACCAAATTTTTTCAAGTTATCCTCAAATAAATTAAAAATTTACTGATTACAGAGGAGCAAAAAATCAGACTGAAAAAATGAATTTAGTCCATAAAATTTTACTGATAGCCAAGATATTTAAAATTCAAAAAAAAATTAAGTTTTTAATAAATAATTTTGATGGCTATTCGTTAGTTAATATTAACTCAATTTGAGGATAATTATATCTAGCTATTTTCACTATCATAAGAGGGAAATATATCTTGGTACAAAAGCTAGATATTAGCCAAGAAAAACAGCTCTAATACTTCCAATGTAACAGTAACAAAAAGAGTAAGTTCATCTAAACAAAGGTTTTTTAGTAGCAAAGACTATATTTGTGGATTATTTGTATTTTTATAACTAAGTTGTCAGGATTTTAAGGAGTTTTAATGGATAGAATTATAGAAGCAAGTTCCCCACTCTCTTCTGGCCAAGAAGCAATGTGGTTTATCTACCAAATTGCTCCAGAGAGCGTTGCTTATAATATATTTATTACTGTAAAAATCAATTCTTATTTAAATATTGTTGCTGTCAATCGTGTATGGGAAAAAATTATTGAACGCCATCCTATCTTCAGAACTACATATACCAGTTTTGAAGGCAAACCCGTTCAGCAAGTTAATCAACAATATAAATGTAATGTTGAGGTAATAAATGCCAGCAATTGGAGTGAAGATTACTTAAAAGAGAAAATATTTGCTATAACTGACAGCCCTTTTAAGTTAGAAAAAGATGCTGTTTTGAGAATTAATTTATTTACTCGCTCAACAAAAGAACACATTCTTTTGCTAACAATGCACCACATTGCAGGTGATATGTGGTCTTTTGATTTACTGCTGAGTGAATTTCAAACTTTGTATGCTAAGGAAATTGAGCAAGTTAGTCAAGAGGAGATCCAAACCGCTCCAGATTCTTTGACTGAAAATAAATCTTATCTAGACTTTGTTCGCTGGCAGTCAGAAATGCTATCTGGTTCTAGAGGAGAAAAACTGTGGCAATATTGGCAAAAACAATTAGCTGGCGAATTACCAATTTTAAATCTGTTTGCAGACAAACCCCATCCCCCAGTACAGACTTATCAAGGAACAGGACATAGTTTAAAACTAGACGAACAGTTAATTCAAAAACTCAAATATCTAGCTTTAGCTTCTGGAACAAGCCTTTATCAGGTTTTGCTAGCAGCATTTTACGTGCTACTTTATCGCTACACGAATCAAACAGACATCCTCATAGGCAGCCCGATGAGAGGTAGATGGGGTGGAGATTTTAAAGAGATTGTCGGTTACTTTGTTAACCTGATGGTTTTACGAACTTCTGTACAGGAAAACACTACATTTACAGGATTTCTGGCTCAAGTCAACAACACAGTTAAAGATGCCCAAAAACATCAAGATTACCCTTTTTCTCTCTTAGCAGAACAACTCCAGCCAGAACGAGATCCCAGTCGTTCTCCTTTATGTCAAGTTAGTTTCACTTGGCAAAGACAACGTTGGTGCGAACAAACAGAGAATTTATTGCACAGTGGAAAACAAGTGCTTGAAATGAAGCCATACTTGCTGGGACATCAACGCGGTGCAGACTTTGATCTGAATTTAATGGTGATGGAAGCTCAGGGAGTATTGCAACTCTGCTGGCAATATAATACTGACTTGTTTGAGGCTAGTACAATCACGCGTATGGCAGGGCATTTTGTTACATTGCTTGAAGGCATTGTAGCTAATCCTCAAGAGCAGATTTGGCAATTACCTCTGTTGACAGAAATTGAACAACAGCAGTTATTAGTTGAGTGGAATGATACAGGGGTAGATTATCTCCAAGATAAATGTATCCATCAGTTATTTGAGGAGCAAGTAGATAGCACCCCCGATGCTATAGCAGTTGTGTTTGAAAATCAACAACTGACTTACCAGCAGTTGAATTGTCGCGCTAACCAATTAGCCCATTACTTGCAATCTTTGGGCGTGGGTGAAAATGTGCTGGTGGGTTTGTGTGTAGAACGTTCCTTAGAAATGGTGGTGGGACTATTGGGGATTCTCAAGGCGGGTGGGGCTTATGTACCACTTGACCCTGAGTATCCTGCTGAACGCTTAAGCTTCATGCTCAAAGACACTCAAGTAAAAGTGCTGTTGACTCAAGAGAAATTAGTAGAATCTCTTCCTCAACATCAAGCTTGTGTCGTTTGCTTAGACACAGACTGGCAAAGCATTAGCCAAGTAAATCAGGGTAATCTCAATGGCACAGTCAGTGCAGAAAACCTCTCTTATGTGATTTACACCTCCGGTTCTACAGGCACACCCAAGGGAGTCGCTGTCAATCATCAGGCCGTCAATCGCCTGGTGTTAAACACCAACTATATACAGTTAACAGCTGATGAATGCGTTGCTCAAGCGGCAAATATTGCTTTTGATGCAGCCACCTTTGAGATTTGGGGAGCATTGCTTTCCGGAGCCAAGCTAGTTATTATCGCTAAATCCGTATTGCTGATCCCGGAAGAATTTGCTGTCAATATCCGCAAGCATCAAATCAGTGTCTTATTTCTAACTACAGCTTTATTCAATCAGTTAGCCAGTGTTGTCCCGCAAGCATTTAGTTCTCTACGATATCTACTATTTGGTGGTGAAGCGGTTGATCCCAAATGGGTGCTGGAAGTACTAGATAAAGGCGCTCCTCAACACTTGCTCCATGTCTATGGGCCAACAGAAAATACCACATTTTCTTCTTGGTATTTGGTAGAAGACTTAGCAACGACAGCCACAACTATTCCTATTGGTCGGGCGATCGCTAATACGCAAATCTACATCCTTGACCAAAACTTACAGCCTGTACCAGTAAGTGTACCAGGAGAACTGTACCTTGGTGGAGCAGGATTAGCACAGGGCTACTTCAACCGCCCTGAATTGACAAAAGAGAAATTTATCCCCAATCCGTTTGATAATTCCAAATTATATAAAACAGGGGATTTGGCACGCTATTTAGCAGATGGCAATATTGAATACTTAGGGCGCATTGACAATCAAGTAAAAATACGTGGTTTCCGCATCGAGTTGAGCGAAATCGAAGTAGTCCTGAGGCAACATAGTGATGTGCAAGTATCTTGTGTCATTGTCCGGGAAGATACCCCTGGTGATAAACGTTTAGTCGCCTATGTGGTAGCACATCAAGATTGTAAACCCACAATCAGCGAACTACGGCAATTCCTCAAAGCAAAACTCCCAGATTACATGGTGCCAAATGCAATAGTTATCTTGGAATCACTGCCGCTTACTCCCAACGGCAAAGTAGACCGCCGTGCCTTACCCATACCGGATTTACACAGCGAACAACAAGATAAATTTGTTGCACCTCGTAATCCAATGGAAGAAATGCTGGCACTCCTTTGGACACAAGTGCTGAAAGTAGAGCTTTTAGGCATTCATGACAACTTCTTTGAACTTGGCGGACACTCGCTACTAGCAACACAATTAGTTTCACGCATCCGCAACGTTTTTAAAGTGGAACTAGCATTACGTGAGTTATTTGCAAGAGCGACAGTAGCGGAATTAGCACAATCAATTAGGCAGTTACAGCAACAGGACTTAGAACTCTCTGAACGACCTATCTTACCAAAGGTGAGGGATGCAGAATTACCACTGTCTTATGCTCAACAGCGTCTGTGGTTTTTAGATCAGTTCGAGCCGAATAGCGCCTTTTACAACATTCCTATGGCTTTGCGTCTAGTGGGAAATTTGAATCAGCCAGCCCTAGAACAAAGCTTACTAGAGATTATTCATCGCCACGAAGCCTTACGCACCAACTTTATTACAGTTGATGGAAAACCTTCTCAAATTATTCAAACACAAACGAATTGGACAGTTTCAGTTATTGACTTAAAGTATTTATCTACAACCGATCGAGAAATTACTAGCCAAGAATTAGCGCGACAACTAGTTATTGAGCCTTTTGACCTGGCAAACGGAGCATTAATCAGGACAACATTGCTAGTGCTATCAGAGACAGAACACATATTGTTAGTTTGTATGCATCATGTTGTCAGTGATGGCTGGTCAATGGGTGTGTTTGTTCAAGAACTAGCAGCGCTGTACGATGCTTATGCTCAAGCTCAACCATCACCTTTAGCACCGCTGCCGATTCAGTATACAGATTTTGCTATCTGGCAAAGAGAGTGGTTGCAAGGAAATGTACTGCAAAACCAACTAACTTACTGGCAACAACAACTGGCAAATGCACCAGCCTTGTTGTCCCTACCCACAGACCGACCCAGACCTGCTGTGCAGACTTTTGCTGGTGCATATCAAAAGTTTGCCCTCTCTGCTGAACTCACTGGTAGGTTGGTACAACTGAGTCAGAAACAAGGGGTGACTTTGTTCATGACACTTTTGGCAGCGTTTGATACCCTGCTTTACCGCTACACAGGTGTGGCAGACATTTTGGTGGGATCTCCCATTGCTAATCGCGATCGCAGTGAGATAGAAGGGTTAATTGGCTTTTTTGTCAATACCTTAGTGATGCGTACTGACTTATCAGGCAACCCCAGTTTTAGCGAATTATTAACTCGTGTCCGCGAAATAGCAATGGAGGCATACTCGCATCAGCATTTGCCTTTTGAAATGCTAGTGGAAGCATTGCAGCCAGAACGGGATCTTAGCCATACACCGCTATTCCAGGTGATGTTTACACTTCAGAATGCGCCCGTATCAACCGTGGAGTTAAATCAGTTAAGTGTCAGTTCAACGTTGATAGAAGGTACAACTGCCAAGTTTGATCTTACCTTGTCAATGGAAAATACTGCTACTGGATTAGTGGGTGTGTGGGAATATAGCACTGACTTGTTTGATGCCAGCACAATTGAGCGAATGACGGGTCATTTTGTGACATTACTTGAAAGTATTATTGCTAACCCACAACAGTCCATTTCTCAATTGCCCCTGTTGACAGAAGTTGAACAACAGCAGTTATTGGTTGAGTGGAATAATACTCAGGTGGATTATCCTCAAGATAAATTTATCCATCAGTTGTTTGAGGAGCAAGTAGCGCGTACACCCAATGCTGTAGCGGTGGTGTTTGAAAACCAACAACTGACTTACCAGCAGTTGAATTGTCGCGCAAATGAGTTAGCACATTACTTGCAGTCTTTGGGAGTGGGAGCAGATGTGCTGGTGGGCATTTGTGTGGAGCGATCGCTCTTGATGGTAGTAGGACTGTTAGGGATTCTTAAGGCAGGTGGAGCTTATGTACCACTTGACCCAGACTATCCTAGCGATCGCTTGAGCTTCATGCTAGAAGATGCTCAAGTGAGAGTGCTGCTGACACAACAGCAACTCAAGGAAAAGTTACCTCAGCATCAAGGGCAGGTTGTATATTTAGATACTGACTGGCAATTTATTTCTCAGTCAAGTCAGGAAAATCCAATTACTACCGTGCAAGATGGTAACTTGGCTTATGTAATTTATACATCCGGTTCCACTGGAAAGCCCAAAGGAGCAATGAACACCCACTTGGGAATTTGCAATCGCCTGCTGTGGATGCAACAAGCTTATCAATTAACAGCACTAGATTGCATTTTACAGAAAACTCCTTTTAGCTTCGACGTTTCAGTTTGGGAGTTTTTGTGGCCATTAATCACTGGAGCGCATTTAGTTGTGGCTAAACCAGGTGGACATAAAGATAGTGCTTACTTGGTCAACCTAATTTTAGAGCAGCAGGTTACTCATGTGCATTTTGTTCCTTCTATGCTCCAGGTTTTCTTAGAAGAACCAAGTCTCGAAAATTGCCGTAGCTTGAAACGAGTTATATGTAGTGGTGAAGCTTTACCTGTAGAACTTCAGGAACGCTTTTTTGCTCGGTTAGAGTGTGAATTGCACAATCTTTATGGGCCAACAGAAGCGGCAATTGATGTCACCTACTGGCAATGCTTTCCAGATGGCAATTTCAGGACAGTACCGATTGGGCGAGCGATCGCCAACACACAAATCTACATTTTAGACGAGCATCTGCAACTAGTCCCTGTAGGTGTAGCAGGAGAATTGCATATTGGTGGTGCAGGATTAGCAAGAGGCTATCTTAACCGTCCAGAGTTGACAAAAGAAAAATTCATTTCCAACCCCTTTGACAATTCAAAATTATATAAAACTGGAGATTTAGCGCGTTATTTACCAGATGGCACAATTGAATACATCGGGCGAATTGATAACCAAGTAAAAATACGTGGTTTCCGCATCGAATTGGGAGAAATTGAGGTATTACTGAACCAATATGAAGAGGTGCAGGCATCTTGTGTTATTGCCCGCGAAGGTACGACGGGGGATAAACATTTAGTCGCCTATATAGTGCCGGATCAGCACTCTAAACCCACAACCAATGAACTGCGGCAATTCCTGAAAGCAAAGCTACCAGACTATATGGTGCCAAGTGCTTTTGTAACATTGGAATCAATGCCACTCACTTCCAACGGCAAAGTAGACCGTCGCGCTTTACCTGCACCAGATTTATACAGCGAAATCAAAGACAAATATGTAGCCCCACGTACTCCAATTGAAGAAATACTGGCGCAAATTTGGGCGCAAGTGCTGCAACTGCCACAGGTAGGCATACATGATAACTTCTTTGAACTTGGCGGACACTCACTATTAGCAACACAATTAGTTTCACGCATCCGCAACATTTTCAAAGTGGAACTACCATTGCGAGAGTTGTTTGCCGCCGCCACACTAGCCGAATTAGCACAAGAAATTGAACAATTACAGCAACAAGACTTACAACTGTCTGCACCAACTATCTTACCAAGGGCGGAGAATGCACAATTAGCACTGTCTTATGCTCAACAGCGTCTGTGGTTTTTAGACCAATTCGAGCCAAACAGTCCCTTCTACAATATGTCCATAGCCTTGCGTTTAGCAGGAACTGTGGAAGTTGCCGCATTAGAACAAAGCTTCCAAGAAATTATTCATCGCCACGAAGCGTTACGTACTAATTTCATTACGCTTGATGGACAGGCAACACAAATCATTCAAACAGAAACGAATTGGACAGTATCAGTTGTTGATTTAAAACATTTATCGACAACTGAACAAGAAATAGCTTCACAGCAATTAGTGCAACAACAAGCTATTCAACCCTTTGAGTTGGCAACACAAGCATTAGTAAGAGCGACATTAGTAGTGCTATCCGAGACAGAACACATACTGTTAATGTGTATACACCACATAGTCTCTGATGGCTGGTCAATTGGTCTGTTTCTCCAAGAACTAGCAGCACTTTACAATGCTTATTCTCAAGGTAAAAACTCACCATTAGCAGCACTGCCGATTCAATATGCAGATTTTGCACTGTGGCAAAGACAGTGGTTGCAAGGGGAAGTACTACAAAGCCAATTGAGTTATTGGCAACAAAAATTGGCTTCGGCTCCAACCTTATTGTCGCTACCCACAGACCGACCAAGACCTGCTGTGCAAACTTACCAAGGGACACATCAAGAGTTTGCACTTTCTGAAGAACTAACTGGTAAGCTGGCAAAACTCAGCCAAGAGCAAGGGGTTACTTTGTTCATGACGCTGTTGGCAGCGTTTGATACGCTGCTTTACCGCTACACAGGTACAGAAGACATTTTGGTGGGTTCGCCAATTGCTAACCGCGATCGCAGTGAGATAGAAGGGTTAATTGGCTTTTTTGTCAATACTTTAGTCATGCGTTCTAACTTGGCAGGCAACCCCAGTTTTAGCCAATTACTAACTCGTGTTCGCGAAATGGCAATGGAGGCGTACTCTCATCAGCATTTGCCTTTTGAAATGCTGGTAGAAGCATTGCAGCCAGAACGGGATCTTAGCCATTCACCACTGTTCCAAGTAATGTTTGTCCTCCAGAATGCGCCGACATCTGGATTAGAACTGACTGGGTTAACTGTCAGTTCATTGCCAATAAAAGGTACAACTTCAAGGTTTGATTTAACCTTAATTATCCAGAACACTCCTACTGGTTTGTTAGGGGTGTGGGAGTACAACACTGACTTGTTTGATGCTAGTACCATTGAGCGAATGACTGGTCATTTTGTGACATTGCTTGAAGGTATTATTGCTAACCCAGAGGAACGAATTTCCCAATTACCACTGCTGACACAATCGGAACAACAAAAGTTACTTGTCGAGTGGAACGATACTCAGGTAGATTATCCACAAGATTTGTGCATTTATCAGTTGTTTGAGGAACAGGTCGATAGTACACCCGATGCGATCGCAGTTGTATATGAAAATCAACAACTGACTTACTATGAATTAAACTACCGCGCTAACCAGTTGGCGCACTACTTGCGGTCTTTGGGTGTAGGATCTGATGCCCTAGTTGGTCTGTGTGTAGAGCGTTCTTTAGAGATGGTTATAGGATTATTGGGGATTCTCAAAGCGGGTGCTGCTTATGTGCCACTTGACCCAGAATATCCGCCTGAGCGTTTGAGCTTTATTTTAGAGGATGCTCAAGTTTCAGTATTGCTAACCCAGCAGTCAATTCTTGACAGATTGCCCCAGCATCAAGCACAGCTTGTTTGTTTGGATACTGACGCTCAACTTATTTCCCAGTGTAGTCAGAACAATCTCATCTCTGGCGTGCAAGCAGATAAATTAGCTTATATAATTTATACTTCTGGTTCTACAGGTCAACCTAAAGGTATAGCCATGAATCAGCTTGCCCTTAGCAATCTAATCTTGTGGCATCGGGAAAATCTGAAAATTTCTCGTGGAGCAAAAACCCTACAATTTGCTTCGATTAGCTTTGATGTCTCCTTCCAAGAAATCTTCACTACCTGGTGTTCTGGAGGCACATTGTTCTTAATTACGGAAGAATTACGCCGAGATACTTCAGCTTTGTTAGGTTTTCTCCAACAAAAAGCTGTTGAGAGACTGTTTGTTCCCTTTGTTGGCTTACAACAACTAGCTGAAGTTGCTATTGGTAGTGAATTAGCTAATAGTCATTTGCGAGAAATCATTACTGCTGGGGAACAGTTGCAAATTACTCCCGCGATTTCTCAATGGTTAAGTAAACTAACTGATTGTACTTTGCACAATCACTATGGCCCATCAGAGAGCCATTTAGCCACCAGTTTTACTCTGACTAATTCAGTAGAGACTTTGCCACTACTTCCTCCCATTGGTCGTCCCATTGCCAACGCGCAAATTTACATTCTGGACAGGTTCTTACAGCCTGTACCCGTGGGTGTAGCAGGAGAATTGTACATTGCTGGTGTCCTTTTATCGCAAGGCTACTTCAACCGACCAGAGTTAACACTTGAGAAATTCATCCCCAACCCCTTTAAAAGAAGCAGAGGAGCAGGGGAGCAGGGGAGCAGAGGGGAAACCTTTAATTGCGATCGCCTTTACAAAACAGGGGACTTAGCCCGCTATTTAAGTGATAGCAATATTGAATACTTGGGGCGTATTGACAATCAGGTGAAAATTCGGGGTTTCCGCATCGAGTTAGGAGAAATTGAAGCAGTACTGAGCCAACTTGATGTGCAAGCATCTTGTGCGATCGCCCGCGAAGACATTCCTGGGAACAAACGCCTAGTCGCTTACATTGTGCCTCAAGAAGAGCAGACTTGTACTGAGCGGAGTCGAAGTACGCTCACAGTCAGCTTTGTGCGTAGCTTCCTGAAGGAAAAGTTACCAGAATATATGGTGCCAAGTGCGATCGTTATCTTGGAAGCTTTACCGCTTACCCCCAACGGTAAACTAGACCGCCGCGCTTTGCCTGCACCTGATTTACATAGCCAATTATTGGACAAATATGTTGCCCCACGTAACCCAATCGAAGAAATTCTGTCGCTAATTTGGGCGCAAGTTCTGAAAGTAGAGCAAGTGGGTATACATGATAACTTCTTTGAACTTGGAGGGCACTCGTTACTAGCAACGCAACTCATCTCCCGCGTGCGTACCAGCTTGAAAGTAGAATTACCATTGCGTAGCTTATTTGCTGCACCAACCGTTGCTGAATTGTCCCAAAACATTCAACGGTTACAGCAACAAGATTTAGAACTAATAGCATCACCCATTTTACCAAGGACAGAGAATGCAGAATTACCATTGTCATTTGCCCAAACACGGCTATGGTTTTTAGACAAGTTAAACCCGAACAGCGCCTTCTACAACTTCCCCATAGCTTTGCGTTTAGTCGGAACTCTTAATCGAACTGCCTTGGAACAAAGCTTACAAGAAATTATTCATCGCCACGAAGCGTTACGCACCAACTTTGTCATCGTTGATGGAAAACCTTCTCAAATCATTCAAACACAAATAAATTGCCCACTCTCAGTTGTTGACTTCAAGCATTTATCTACAACCGAGCAAGAAACAGCTTCACAGCAATTAGCGCAACACCCCTTTGACTTAGCAAATGAAGCATTAGTTAGGGCAACATTAGTAGTGCTGTCGCAGACAGAACACGCCTTATTAGTCTGTATGCATCATATAGTTAGCGATGGCTGGTCAATGGGTGTGTTTGTTCAAGAGCTAGCAGCCTTATACAATGCTTATTCTCAAGGTGAACCGTCACCTTTAACACCACTGCCGATACAGTACGCAGATTTTGCAATTTGGCAGCGAAATTGGTTGCAAGGAAATGTCTTACAAAGTCAATTGAGTTACTGGCAACATCAACTGGCAAACGCACCAGCTTTGTTGTCACTACCTACTGACCGACCTAGACCATCTATGCAGACTTTTGCAGGAGCATATCAACAGTTTGCGCTCTCAAAGGAATTAACTGATAAACTCACGCAACTAAGCCAGCAACAAGGAGTTACTTTGTTCATGACGCTGTTAGCAGCGTTTGATACCTTACTTTACCGCTACACAGGTACAGAAGACATTTTGGTGGGTTCGCCAATTGCTAACCGCGATCGCAGTGAGATAGAAGGGTTAATTGGCTTTTTTCTCAACACTTTAGTCATGCGTACCAATTTGGCTGGCAATCCTAGCTTTAGCGAATTACTAGGTCGTGTTCGTGAAATGGCGATGGATGCTTATGCTCATCAGAATTTGCCTTTTGAAATGCTAGTAGAAGCATTGCAGCCAGAACGGGATCTCAGTCACACACCACTGTTTCAGGTGATGTTTGTCCTCCAAAATGCTCCCATATCTCAACAATTGGAGTTGACTGGGTTAACTGTTAGTCCACTGGTGGTAAAAAGTACAACTACCAAGTTTGATCTGACTTTAGGAATGGAAAACACTGCCACCGGACTGGTTGGGATATGGGAATACAACACTGATTTGTTTGATGCATCCACCATTGAGCGAATGACGGGTCATTTTCTGATATTACTTGAAGGTATTATTGCTAACCCAGAGGAGCGAATTTCTCAACTGCCACTGTTAACAGAAGTTGAGCAACATCAACTATTAGTAGAGTGGACTGATACTCAGGTAGATTATCCGCTAGATAAGTGTATCCATCAGTTGTTTGAAGAGCAGGTTCAGCGTACACCTGATGCAGTGGCAGTTGTTTTTGAAGACCAACAACTGACTTACCAGCAGCTTAATAGTCGTGCTAACCAGTTGGCGCACTACCTCAAGTCTTTGGGTGTGAGAGCAGATGTGCTGGTAGGCATTTGTGTGGAACGCTCAATAGAAATGGTGGTGGGACTGCTAGGTATTCTTAAGGCGGGTGGCGCTTATTTGCCACTTGACCCGGAGTATCCGACTGAGCGCTTGCACTTTATGCTAAAAGATGCTCAAGTTTCAGTGTTGCTGACTCAGCAGCGACTCGTTGATAGATTGCCTGAGCATCAAGCAAAGCTTATTTGTTTGGATACTGACTGGCAGCTTATTTCTGAATGTAGTCAGGATAATGCGATCGCAGATGTACAAGCAACTAATTTGGCTTATGTGATATATACCTCCGGTTCTACAGGTCAACCCAAGGGAGTGCTGATTGCCCATCAAGGATTATTAAATTTGGTATTCTGGCATCAAAGTGCTTTCAAAATCACGACCTTAGATAAAGCTACTCAGCTAGCAGGAACAGCATTTGACGCTGCGGTATGGGAATTATGGCCTTACCTGACCGCAGGAGCAAGTATCTACTTAGTCAAATCTGAGTTCCTTAGCTCGTTAGTGAAGCTACGAGACTGGTTGATTTCCAAGAAGATTACTATCAGTTTTCTGCCAACACCACTGGCACAGGAATTATTGTCTTTGGAATGGCCAACTGAAAGTTTGGCAATGCGTTCCATACTGACTGGGGGAGATAAGCTTCATCAGTATCCATCAGATTTAGTCCCCTTCCAACTAGTGAATAATTATGGCCCAACTGAGAATACTGTTGTTACAACTTCTGGACTGGTAGTTGCCAAGGAGCAAGATCAGATATCACCGAGTATTGGGCGAGCGATCGCTAACACTCAAGTGTACATTTTAGATAGCAACCTGCAATTAGTTCCCGTTGGTATCCCAGGAGAGCTACATATTGCTGGTGTTGGATTGGCAAAAGGCTACCTTAACCGCCCTGAACTGACAACTGAAAAATTCATCCCCAATCCGTTTGACGAGGGAGTAAGTAAATTATATAAAACTGGGGATTTGGCACGTTATCTACCCGATGGCAACATTGAATACCTGGGACGCATTGACAATCAAGTAAAAATTCGGGGCTTCCGCATCGAGTTGGCAGAAATTGAAGCATTACTGGGACAACATGATGATGTGCAGATATGTTGTGTCATTGCTCGTGAAGAAACTTCAGGTAATAAGCGCTTAGTCGCTTACGTAGTGCCGCATTTACAGATGACACCCACAACGGACGAACTGCGTCAGTTTCTTGACGATAAACTGCCTGGGTATATGGTGCCAAGTGTTTTTGTGATGCTGGAGTCCTTACCCCTGACACCCAACGGCAAAGTAGACCGTCGCGCTTTGCCTGCTCCAGATTTACAACAGAAACTATCAAATTATGTAATGCCAAATACAGAAGTAGAAAGAATCATTGCTGGCATTTGGCAAAACACACTGGAAGTAGAAAAAGTGGGAATTTACAATAATTTCTTTGAACTAGGAGGTCATTCGTTACTACTGGTACGAATTAATCAGCAATTGCAAGAAAAATTTGGTTTAGAAGTGTCAATAGTTGATATGTTTAATTACCCAACTATACATAGATTAAGCCAATATTTAAGTACTAAAATTAACAAAGAAGATACATTAAAACAAAATAATTCTCGCCCTCAATCTCCAAGTGAAAGTAAAGCTTTCAGGAACCAACAATTACAGCTTAGACAGCAGTATCTTTCTCAAAGAAAGGGTAAAAAACTATGATAAATTCCATTAATGTTAATGATTTCAATAATGAAATAGCAATAATTTCTCTTGCTGGTAGGTTCCCGGAAGCCAAAGATATTGACTCTTTTTGGCAAAATTTGCGTGATGGCGTAGAATCTATCTCCAGGTTGACGGATGAAGAATTAATAAATTCTGGCGTTTCTCTAGATATACTGAACAATCCTAATTATGTAAAAGCTAGTGCTGTTTTATCAGACATTGAATTGTTTGATGCAAACTTTTTCGCTTATAGCGCGAAAGAAGCTGAGTTAATAGATCCCCAACAACGCTTATTTTTAGAATTGGCGTGGGAGGCAATAGAAAAAGCTGGTTACGATCCGCATACCTATAATGGGTTAATAGGGGTTTATGCTGGTGTGGGAATGAACAGGTATCTTGTCAACAATGTCTACCCTCATCATCAATTATTAGAGACAGTTGATCCACTGCAATTAATAATCTCCAACGATAAAGATTTCTTACCGACACGAGTTGCATATAAACTCAACTTGACTGGGACAGCAGTAAATGTGCAAACTGCCTGTTCTACTTCTTTGGTTGCTGTTCACTTAGCTTGCCAAAGCCTATTAAATTGTGAATGTGACATGGCTTTAGCTGGTGGAGTTACTCTCAGCATTCCTCAAAAAATAGGTTATTTGCATCAAGAGGGAATGATTCTTTCTCCTGATGGACACTGCCGTGCTTTTGATGCTAAGGCACAAGGAACAATTGCCAGTAGCGGTGCTGGGATTGTGGTATTGAAAAGATTAAAGGATGCGATCGCAGACCGCGACCACATCCATGCAATCATTAAAGGTTCGGCAATTAATAATGATGGTGCAATGAAAGTGGGCTTCACTGCTCCTAGTGTTAGCGGTCAAGCAGCAGTCATTAGCGAGGCTCAAGCTATAGCTGGTGTAGATGCCGAAACAATTTCCTACATCGAAGCTCATGGCACTGCTACACCTTTAGGAGATCCCATTGAAATTGCCGCTTTGACTCAAGCTTTTAGTCAAAGTACTGATAAAAAAGGTTTTTGCGCTATTGGTTCGTTAAAAACCAACTTAGGACATTTAGATACAGCAGCAGGTGTGGCAGGTTTGATTAAAACTGTATTAGCACTGCAACATAAAATGCTACCTCCTAGTTTGCACTTCGAGACACCAAATCCCAAAATTGATTTTGCCAACAGTCCTTTTTACGTCAATACAACCCTGACTGAATGGAAAACAAATAACACTCCTCGCCGTGCTGGAGTTAGTTCTTTTGGTATCGGGGGTACTAATGCTCATGTAATTTTAGAAGAAGCACCTTTAGAAATTAAAAATTTAAAATTAAAAATTAAAAATTCTAAAGATGCTATTGAACGTCCTTTACACTTGTTAGTACTTTCAGCTAAAACTGCGAGTGCGCTTGAGAAGGCAACAGCTAATTTAATCACACACTTAAAAGAGCATCCAGAACTGAACTTAGGCGATGTAGCTTATACCCTCAATAGTGGTCGGCGGGGTTTTAATTACCGACGGATGTTGATTTGTCAAGACTTAGAAGATGCTGTCAAAACTCTTGGTAGTTTAGCAGCCCAACAAGTTTCTACCAATTATACAGAGATTACAGAACGGTCTGTTGTCTTTATGTTTCCCGGTCAGGGTTCACAGTACGTCAACATGGCGCGGGAAATTTATGAAACTGAGACAGTATTTAAAGAACAAGTTGATTATTGCTCAGAAATTCTTAAACCCTTACTAGGGCTAGATTTACGTCACATACTTTATCCCAGTGAAGAAAATATTGATGAGGCATCAAAGCAACTTCAACAAACAGCCGTTGCTCAACCTGCTATTTTTGTAATTGAATACGCCCTAGCTACATTATGGCAGTCTTATGGAGTGGAGCCACAAGCTGCGATCGGTCACAGTATTGGTGAGTATGTAGCAGCAACTCTAGCAGAAGTTTTTTCCCTAGAAGATGCCTTATCTCTGGTAGCAGCACGCGGACAGATGATGCAGCAACTGCCCACTGGATCAATGCTTTCAATTCCCTTACCCGCAGACAAGATAAAATCCCTACTAGGGCAAGAACTTTCTGTTGCAGCGATTAATCAACCCTCCCAGTGTGTAGTTTCCGGTTCCACAGCAGCAGTAGATACACTACAAAATCAGCTTGCTGCTCAAGGAATTGAATGTCGCCAACTGCATACTTCCCATGCCTTCCATTCGCAAATGATGGAACCAATCTTAAAGGCATTTACAGAACGAGTCAAAAAAGTTACTTTAAATCCCCCAAAACTTCCTTATATCTCCAACCTGACTGGTACTTGGATTACAGTCACACAAGCCACAAATCCCGACTACTACGCTCAACATCTGCGTTCCACTGTGCTGTTTGCCCAAGGTGTCGAGAAATTATTGGCAACACCTGAGCAAGTCTTACTAGAAGTGGGGCCAGGACACACACTGACGACATTAGTCAAAAGACATCCAGATAAAGCAGCCGCACAAACTGTCTTGACTTCGGTACGCCATCCTCAAGAAAAACAATCTGATAATCATGTTTTATTCACTACATTAGGTCAACTCTGGCTGGCTGGGGTCAAGGTAGATTGGTTTGGATTCTATAGTCACCAGGAGCATTACCGCCTTCCCTTACCGACTTATCCCTTTGAGCGCCAACGTTATTGGATTGACCCCCCACAAAAAACAGCTTGGGGACAGTTGCAAGCATTACCCACACCATCACAATTATGGACATCGCTTGTACAAGGAGGTCAAAATCAAGCAAATACTAGAAATGCAGAACTCAACGAGTTAACATATCAGGAAAACAGACAGTGGTTGGATCGTTTATGTACAGCCTACATCAACTCTGCATTCAAGCAATTAGGGGCTTTTAGCAATGCCGAAGAAAAGTATTCTTTGGAGGATTTATTGTCGCAATGCCATATTTCTCCTCGCTATCAGCAATTGTTTTCTATATGGTTACAAATATTAGTTGAGCAAGGACAACTACAGGAACAGGAGGGGTTATTTACTGGACTACTGCCATGTTCACAAGATTATATTAATGAACATCTAGAAGAAGTTAGAGTGAGGTTTGCTACTTCATCTTTAGTAGATTTAAATTTAGTGCAACGCTGTGGTGAAAATTTAGCTGCTATTGTTGTTGAACAAGAACCCTTAGAGATTTTCAATGAACTGGTTTACCAAAAAGAAAACAACGGTTCATATTCAGAATCTCCCTTAAATACTTACTACAACTCTATTTTGCACTCAAGTTTGGGACAGGTGATCAAATTATTGCCATTACCTCAAGCTTCTGCATCAGACGCATTTAGCATAAAATCTAGGTTAGAACACAATAACCATAAATCAGAGATTTCATTACAAAGAAAGCCGGATATTTTTCAGCCAGAAAAATTATCTGCACTCCACTCAAGACCTGATTTGCCTAATTCTTATCTAGCTCCCCGTAATGAGATTGAGCAAAAAATTGCCGATATATGGGAAGAATTATTGGGAATTAAACAGGTGGGAATCCATGACAATTTTTTTAAATTAGGAGGAGATTCTTTAATAGCCGTTCAAGTTTTATCCCGAATACGAAATATTTTTTCTATCCGATTATCTGTAGCAAATTTATTTGAGTCACCCACAATAGCTGAAATAGTACCAAAGCTAGAAAAACAACTAGATCCAGATACAAGCCTTGGTGCGGGTGAGAGAGAAGAAATAACAATTTGAGTAACAAATAATTTTAAATTACGAATTAGCTGATGTAGAGGTAATGTTTCTGTGAATATCGAACAATTGGTCGTTGATCTTAGTAAACAGGGTGTAAAGTTGTGGGTTGAAGGTGAGCAGTTGCGTGTTAATGCTCCAAAAGGGGTATTGACACTAGAAACTCGTGACTTATTAGCTAAAAATAAAGCAGAACTTATCTTTTTGCTGCACGATAAAAATGCGGACACCGATACAGATTTACCCCCGATCAAAGCCGAGCGTCCTCAGAACTTACCTCTGTCTTTTGCCCAAGAACGACTCTGGTTATTAAACCAGTTGGAACCAGATAATCCCTCTTATAACGAACAAGCAGCTCTAAAACTTCACGGTAAATTAAACATCGTGGCGCTAGAGCAAAGCCTTAACAAAATTATTGATCGCCACGAAGCTTTACGTACTAACTTCCGCACTATCAACGAGCAGCCAGTCCAGGTAATTACTGACAGCTTAATCTTAAATGTGCCAATAGTAGACCTATCAGAATTACCTGAAAGTGAAAGAGAAATCGCTTGCCAACAATTAGCCACAACTGAAGCTAATCAACCCTTTGACCTTACTAGTTCTCCTTTAATCCGAGCTTCTGTGGTTAAACTCACAGAGGTAGAACACGCTTTGGTACTGACAATACACCACATTGTAGTGGATGGTTGGTCAATAGGTGTATTGATGCGCGAGTTAGCAACCATTTACTCAGCTATCTGCAATAACTTGTCCCCAGAGCTACCTGAGCTACCAATTCAGTATGCCGACTTTGCTATTTGGCAACGGCAATGGTTGCAATCAGAAGTACTCCAAACGCAGCTTGATTACTGGAAGCAACTACTCAAAAACGCTCCTACCTTACTAGAATTACCCACAGACAGACCAAGACCAGCGATCCAAACTTTTCTGGGCAAAATTCAATATGGAGAATTTTCAGTTGAACTGAGTGAAGCGATCGCTAATTTCACTAGGCAAGAGGGAGCCACCCTATTCATGACGCTGTTTGCGGCATTTGTCACCTTGCTTTATCGCTATACAGACTCCGATGACATTGTAGTGGGTACGCCCATTGCTAACCGCGATCGCTTGGAACTTGAAGGGTTAATTGGCTTTTTTGTCAACACTTTAGTATTACGTACCGATTTGTCAGGCAACCCTAGTTTTCAGCAATTGCTAAGTCGAGTGCGGCAACTGACACTGCAAGCTTACGCTCATCCAGACCTGCCCTTTGAGGAGTTGGTAAAAGCATTGCAGCCACAACGCGACCTCAGCCATACACCACTGTTTCAGGTGATGTTTGTCCTCCAGAATGCGCCCATATCTGAAGTAGAGCTTGCTGGCTTAACTATCAGTTCATTGCCAGCCCAAAGCGCAACTGCCAAGTTTGATTTAACTTTATCAATGCAGAATACTGCAACTGGATTGGTGAGTGTGTGGGAGTACAATGCTGACTTGTTTGATGCCAGCACAATCGAGCGGATGAGAGGGTATTTCCAAACATTGCTCGAAGGAATTGTTGCTAATCCTCAAAAACAGATTTCACAATTGCCTCTGCTAACAGAAATTGAACAACAGCAGTTATTACTAAAGTGGAATGATACAGGGGTAGATTATCCCCAAGATAAATGTATTCATCAGTTATTTGAGGAGCAGGTTGAATGTACTCCCGATGCTGTAGCAGTGGTGTATGAAAATCAACATCTTACATACCACGAATTAAACTGTCGCGCTAATCAGTTGGCGCACTACCTCAAGTCTTTGGGTGTAAAAGCCGATGTGCTAGTGGGTATTTGTGTAGAGCGTTCCTTAGAAATGGTGGTGGGACTGCTAGGGATTCTGAAGGCGGGTGGCGCTTATTTACCACTTGCTTCAGACTATCCTACCGAGCGTTTGCGCTTGATGTTAGAAGATGCTCAAGTTTCAGTATTGCTGACTCAGCAGAAACTCTTCGACAGATTGCCTGAGCATACTGCACAGCGTGTTTGTTTAGATGCTGACTGGCAGCTTATTTCTCAGTTAAGTCAAGATAATTTAATACCTGAGACACAAGCAGCTAACTTGGCTTATGTGATTTATACCTCCGGTTCTACAGGTCAACCCAAGGGAGTGCTGATTGCCCATCAAGGATTGCTAAATTTGGTGTTCTGGCATCAACGCACTTTTAAAATCACGACCTTAGACAAAGCTACTCAGCTAGCAGGAACAGCATTTGATGCTGCTGTATGGGAGTTGTGGCCTTACCTGACCGCAGGAGCAAGTATCTATTTAGTCAAACCTGAAATTCTTTTATCCCCAGTAGATTTGCAAGATTGGTTGGAATCGAAAAAGATCACTATCAGTTTTCTGCCAACACCAATTGCAGAGCAATTATTGTCTCTGGAATGGCCAGAAAGTACAACTTTGCGAACTATGCTAATTGGGGGGGATAAGCTTCATCGATATCCATCAGGTTTACTTCCTTTCCAGGTAGTGAATAATTATGGCCCAACTGAAAATACTGTTGTCACAACTTCAGGACTAGTAGTTTCTAATGGGCGGGATAATAATATCTCACCACCCATCGGTCGCCCTATAGCGAATGTTGAAATCTATATATTGGACTCTTATTTACAGCCAGTACCTGTAGGTGTACCAGGAGAATTGCATATTGGTGGTGCAGGATTAGCAAGAGGCTACCTTAACCGTGCAGAGTTAACACAAGAAAAATTCATCCCCAATCCTTTTAGTGATGAATCACATTCCCGCCTCTACAAAACTGGGGATAAAGCACGCTATTTAAATGACGGCAATATAGAATACGTCGGACGCATTGACGACCAAGTAAAAATACGTGGTTTCCGCATCGAGTTGAGCGAAATTGAAGCAGTATTGAGCCAACATAGTGATGTGCAGTTATCTTGTGTCATCGCTCGTGAGGATACCCCTGGTGATAAACGTTTAGTTGCTTACTTGGTAGCACATCAGGACTGTAAACCCGCAATCAGCGAACTACGGCAATTCCTCAAAGCAAAGCTGCCAGAGTACATGGTGCCGAGTGCTTTTGTAATCTTGGAATCCTTATCCCTGACTCCCAATGGCAAAGTAGACCGCCGCGCCTTACCAAAACCAGACTTAGACACCACACTGCTAGAAAAATATGTCGCCCCGCGCACACCCATTGAGGAAATGCTGGCACTCTTTTGGGCGCAAGTGCTGAAACTAGAGCTTGTAGGCATACATGATAACTTCTTTGAACTTGGTGGACACTCACTACTAGCAACGCAATTGGTTTCACGTATCCGCAACATTTTCAAAGTGGAACTACCATTGCGTGAATTGTTTGCCAGATCAACAGTTGCAGAATTGGCGCAATCGATTGGGCAATTGCAGCAACAAAACTTAGAACTTTCTACACCACCCATCGCACAAAGGGCAGAGAATGCTCAATTACTACTGTCTTATGCTCAACAGCGTCTTTGGTTTTTAGACCAGTTCGAGCCGAACAGTGCCTTATACAACATACCTTTAGCTTTGCGTCTAGTCGGAACTCTGAATCAATTTGCCCTAGAACAAAGCTTGCATGAAATCATTGTTCGCCACGAAGCATTACGTACCAATTTCGTCACTGTTAATGGACAACCAACTCAAATTATTCAAACACAAACGAATTGGATAGTTTCAGTTGTTGGCTTAAAGCATTTATCAACAACTGAACAAGAAATCGTTACACAGCAATTAGCGCGACAACAAGCTATTGAGCCTTTTGACTTGGCAAATCAAGCATTAGTTAGGGCGACATTACTAGTGCTATCGGAGACAGAACACATATTGTTAGTGTGTATGCACCATATTGTCTCTGATGGCTGGTCAATGGGTGTGTTTCTTCAAGAACTAGCAGCACTGTACAACGCTTATTCTCAAGCTCAACCGTCTCTACGAGACGCTATGCGTAGCTTGCTTCTCCGAAGGGGTACACCTTTAACACCACTGCCGATTCAGTATGCAGATTTTGCCCTGTGGCAAAGACAATGGTTGCAAGGAGGCGTACTGCAAAGCCAACTGAGTTACTGGCAACAGCAACTCAAAGATGCACCAGCCTTGTTGTCCCTACCCACAGACCGACCAAGACCTGCTGTGCAGACTTTCGCTGGCGCACATCAAGAGTTTGCACTCTCACAGAAGCTCACTCAAGGATTGATACAACTAAGTCAAAAGCAAGGTTGTACTCTCTTTATGACGCTGTTAGCAGCTTATGATGCCCTGCTTTACCGCTACACAGGTACAGAAGACATTTTGGTGGGATCTCCCATTGCTAACCGCGATCGCAGTGAGATAGAAGGGTTGATTGGCTTTTTTGTCAATACCTTAGTGATGCGTACCAATTTAGCAGGTAATCCGAGCTTTAGTGAATTACTAGGTCGCGTTCGAGAAATGGCAATGTCGGCATACACTTATCAGAATTTGCCTTTTGAAATGCTGGTGGAAGCATTGCAACCACAAAGAGACCTCAGTCATACACCATTGTTCCAAGTGATGTTTGCACTTCAGAATATGCCTTTGTCTGGAGTAGAGTTGGCTGGGTTAAGCGTCACTCCATTGATGCCAGAAAGTACAACTGCAAAGTTTGATTTAAATTTATTCATGCAGAATACTGCTACTGGACTAGTGGGTGTATGGGAATATAACACTGACTTATTTGATGCCAGCACAATTGAGCGGATGACTGGACATTTTGTGGCATTGCTTGAAGGTATTATTGCTAACCCAGAACAGCAAATCTCACAATTGCCCCTGCTGACAGAAGTTGAACAGCATCAATTATTAGTGGAGTGGAACGATACTCAGGTAGATTATCCACAAGATTTGTGCATCTATCAGTTATTTGAGGAGCAAGTTCAGCGCACCCCCGATGCTGTAGCGGTTATATTTGAAAACCAACAACTTACTTACTACCAATTAAACTGTCGCGCTAACCAGTTGGCAAATTACTTGCAGTCTTTGGGAGTGGGAGCAGATGTGCTGGTGGGTATTTGTGTAGAGCGCTCCATAGAAATGGTTGTGGGATTACTGGGCATCCTCAAAGCGGGTGGGGCTTATGTGCCACTTGACCCAGACTATCCCCAACAACGTTTGAGTTTCATATTAGATGATGCGGCGCTGCCAGTGTTGTTAACTCAGCAATCATTATTGGAATCTTTGCCAGAGCATACCGCACAGGTAGTATGTTTGGATAGCGATCGCCAACTCATTGAGCAACACAGTCGAGAAAATCCACTCACTGGCAGCAAATCAGAAAACTTGGCTTATGTAATTTATACTTCAGGTTCCACAGGCCAGCCAAAAGGAGTTCAAGTTAGCCACAACTGTGTAGTCAACTTTTTAGCTTCCATGAGTCATTGTCCAGGATTAACTGACTCTGATACTTTCTGTGCCGTTACTACCATATCCTTTGACATTGCGGCTTTGGAACTATATCTGCCACTGGTGGTAGGAGCGAAGGTAGTAGTAGTTGGGCGTGAAGTCGCCAGGGATGGCGCTAGGCTGTTACTAGAGTTACAGCACTCAAGCACAACGGTGATGCAAGCGACTCCAGCGACTTGGCAAATGCTGGTAGCTTCCGGCTTATCTACTCAACAGTTGGGAATGAAACTCTTGTGTGGGGGAGAAGCCTTACCACCTCAATTAGCCCATCAATTACTAGAAACTGGTTCCCAGGTATGGAATCTCTATGGGCCGACAGAAACAACAATTTGGTCGAGTATTTGCCAACTTAGGAATGAGTCAACGCAACTAGAAGCTAGAAGTGCGATCGCCTCTGGCGCTGCTCTCTGCGCGATCGCACCTATTGGTCGTCCCATAGCTAACACTCAATTTTACATTTTAGATTCACACTTACAACCAGTTCCTGTAGGTGTAGCAGGAGAATTGCATATCGGTGGTTTAGGTTTAGCAAAAGGCTACCTTAACCGCCCACAATTGACACAAGAGAAATTTATCTCTAACCCCTTTAGCACAGACCCTCATTCGCGCCTCTATAAAACCGGCGACTTAGCACGTTATCTACCTGATAGCACAATTGAATACCTGGGACGAATTGACAATCAAGTAAAAATACGTGGTTTCCGCATTGAGTTGGGAGAAATCGAAGCAGTCCTGAGCCAACATCAGGATGTGCAAGCATCTTGTATTATCGCCCACGAAGATACCCCAGGTGATAAACGCCTAATCGCCTACGTAGTACCGCATCTAGGACAGACACCTACAGTTAGCCAGTTGCGCTCCTTCCTGTCTAACCAACTGACTACTTACATGGTGCCACATACTTTTGTAATGCTGGAGTCCTTGCCTCTTACTCCCAACGGAAAGGTAGACCGCCTCGTATTAAAAGCACCAGACTCTCGTGGAGAACTAGAAGTCAGTTTTGTAGCCCCACGCAATCAAATCGAAGAAATATTAGCGCAGATTTGGGCAGAAGTTCTCAAAGTAGAGCAAGTAGGAGTTCACGATAACTTCTTTGAACTCGGTGGAGATTCTATTCTCAGTCTTCAAATCATCAATAGAGCAAAGCTTGCAGAATTGCAACTGACTCTCAAGCAATTATTCGCACATCAAACAATTGCAGAATTGGCCATAGTGGCAAATGTAGCGAGTGTTATTCAAATAGAACAAGGTTTGGTAACAGGGACATTACCTCTAACGCCAATTCAACACTGGTTTTTTGAGCAAAATTTACAACAACCGCATCACTTTAATCAATCATTTCTGCTTTCAGTACCATCTGACCTCAAACCAGAGTTATTAAAACAAGTATTGCAGCAATTACTAGTAAATCATGATGCTCTGCGCCTACGTTTTACACAAACTGACTCTACTTGGGAGCAAATTCACTCTGCTGTGACTGATAGCGTTGCTTTCTCTTATGTAGACTTATCGGCACTCCCACAGAATGAACAAAAAACTGCGATTGAAGCTAGCGCAACTTGCTTACAGGCGAGTTTGAATCTGTCAGAGAATCTAGTGCAAGTCGCCTTTTTCTATCTGGGTATTGACAAAAGGGCGCGATTACTAATCGTTATCCACCACTTGGTAGTTGACGGCGTTTCTTGGCGAATTTTGTTAGAGGATTTGCAGACAGCTTATCAGCAACTTGCTCAAGGTAAAGTAATCGCACTGCCTGCTAAAACAACTTCTTTCAAAGATTGGTCTAACAAACTAACCAAATATACACAGTCAGAAACAATAAAATCTGAGGTGACTTATTGGTTGAATGAATCTCGCTTTGCAGTTCCTCCCCTGCCTGTTGATTATACAAAAGGGGCGAATACTGTTGCGTCTACTAGTACAGTAACAGTGTCGTTAAATGAAGCGCAAACTCGTGCCTTACTGCAAGATGTGCCAAAAGCTTACAACACTCAGATTAACGATGTGCTACTGACTGCTTTGGCGCTGGTTTTGAGCAGATGGACTAACTCTAAGAGTGTGCTGTTCAACTTAGAAGCTCATGGGCGGGAAGATATTATTGATGATGTAGATTTGTCACGCACTATCGGTTGGTTTACAACCATCTTCCCTGTACTTTTGGAACTGGGAGCAACAGAAAATCCAGCCGATGCCTTAAAATCTGTCAAAGAACAACTGCGGGCTATTCCTCATAAAGGAATTGGCTATGGCTTATTGCGTTATCTGAGTCAGGATGCAGAAATTGCTGCCCAACTACAGGCATTACCGCAAGCAGAAATCAGTTTTAATTATTTGGGTCAATTTGACCAACTGCTCAATACATCTTCTTGGATGCAGCTAGCTAGTGAGTCTACGGGACACAGCCACGGTTTGCAGAACAACCGCGCTTATCTACTAGATATTAATAGCGTTATTGCTGGAGAACGGTTACAAATAGATTGGACTTACAGCAAAAATATCCACCAGCACGCCACAATCGAAAGTCTGGCACAAGAATTTATCAAGACATTGCTTGGACTAATTGCTCATTGTTCATCACCAGAGAGTGGAGGTTATACACCTTCCGATTTCTCGCTAGTCAAGCTCAATCAGCCAGAAATAGACCAACTTTTGGCAAGTTTAGTATTCAAAAATCAATCAGGCAAAACTAACTCCAGGAGTATTGAAGATATTTACCCGCTCTCGCCAACCCAACAGGGTATGCTGTTTGAGAGTTTGTACGCTCCAGACTCAGGAGTATATTTTCAGCAGTTAAGTTTAACTTTGAGTGGAAAGTTGAATGTGGCAGCATTTGAGCAAGCTTGGCAGCAAGTGATAGCACAGCATTCAATCTTGCGGACTGCTTTTATTTGGGAGCAATTAGCCGAGCCACTTCAAGTAGTGTATCGACAGGTGGATGTTAAGCTCAACAGCCATGATTGGCAACAGCTATCTGCACAAGATCAACAACAGCAATTAGAGCTTTTGTTGCATTCACAGCGAAAACAAGGTTTCCAACTATCTCAACCACCACTGATACATCTGAGTCTCATTCAATTGAGTGCTGATAGTTATCAATTTATTTGGAGTTCTCATCACTTATTGCTTGATGGCTGGTCGATGCCTTTGGTTTTCAAAGACTTATTGTACTTTTATCAAGCAATTTATCAGGGTGAAACTAAGACAGTTCAACCAACTCAAAACTACCGCGACTACATTGCTTGGCTACAGAAACAAGACTTAGCCCAAGCTGAACAATTTTGGAGAGAAAAACTCCAAGGTTTTACTGCACCCACTCCTTTGAGTGTTGATAAAAAACAATCATCAAACCGCAAAAAGTTAGATTCTAGCTATAGCGAACAACAAATTCAACTGACAGCGCAAGCGACAGCCACAATCCAAAGTTTTGCACGGAATCATCAACTGACGATAAATAATTTGGTGCAAGCAACTTGGGTATTACTGCTGTGTCGCTACAGCCAAGAAACTGATGTAGTTTTTGGTGCAACTGTATCCGGTCGTCCGCCATCTCTTGTTGGTATCGAGTCGATGGTGGGACTATTTATCAACACCTTGCCAGTGCGAGTTCAAGTTTCAGACGAGACCCAAGTGTTAGCTTTGTTGAAGGATTTACAGGCACAACAAGTTGAATCTGAGCAATATTCATATAGCTCGTTGGTGGAAATTCAAGGTAAGAGTGAAATCAAGAGAGGAACGCCTTTGTTCGAGAGCATTGTTGTCTTTGAGAATTATCCAGTTGATGAGGCAGTGCAAGAACACAATTACAGTTTTTCTATAGACAAGATTCACGCCATTGAACAAACTAATTATCCTCTAACTTTAGTTGCTGCTGTTGGTAAGCAATTGTTGGTGAAGATTAGCTATGATATTAGCCGCTTTGATGATGCAACAATTACTCGGTTGTTAGGACATTTCCAAATATTGCTTGAGGGAATTGTTGCTAACCCAGAACAGCAAATCTCACAATTGCCCCTGCTGACAGAAGTCGAACAGCATCAATTATTAGTGGAATGGAACGATACTCAAGTAGATTATCCACTAGATAAATGTCTCCATCACTTGTTTGAGGAGCAGTGTTTGAGTACACCTGATGCGATCGCAGTGGAGTTTGAAAATCAACAACTCACTTACCAGCAGTTGAATAGTTGCGCTAACCAGTTGGCGCACTACCTGAAGTCTTTGGGAGTGTCCGCAGATGTGCTGGTGGGTATCTGTGTAGAACGCTCAATAGAAATGGTGGTGGGACTGTTGGGCATTCTCAAGGCGGGTGGGGCTTATGTGCCAATTGACCCTAACTACCCACAAGAGCGGATTAGTTTCATGCTGCAAGACTGTGGRGCAAAGGTTTTGCTCACCCATAGTCAACTCAAAGACTCGAGTGCGATCGCAGAAGGCGTTGACAACAAAGAAACTCTTGCTCAATCCCGYTCGATACTGTATTTAGATCGCGATAACTTTGCCAACCAATCTACAGARAACCTCAGTAGGCAAAGTCAACCCGATGATTTAGCTTATGTAATCTACACATCAGGCTCTACAGGACAACCCAAAGGGGTACAACTACTGCATCGGGGTTTAAGTAATTATTTACACTGGGCTAAAGAGTACTACGCGGTAGCAGAAGGACAAGGTACACCTGTGCAGTCTTCCCTGAGCTTTGATGCAACTATTACCTCCCTGTACCTCCCGCTAATTTGTGGGCGTACCACCATCTTGGTAAGAGAAAAACAAGAATTGGAGCTTCTAGCAGACATTGTTAAACAAAACAATCATCTATCGCTCGTCAAAATCACACCTTCCCATCTGGAAATACTCAATCAGCAAATTGAGCCTGATACAATGCCGAATCGGGTCAATGCCTTTATTTTAGGCGGTGAGGCATTACACGCTAACCAAATAATTCCCTGGTTGACTCATGCTCCTGATACCCGCCTGATTAATGAATATGGGCCGACAGAAGCGGTTGTCGGGTGTTGTGTTTACGAAGTAACTGGAAAAAGGGATCTGGCGGGCGATTTATTAATCGGACAGCCAATTGCCAATGTACGTATTTACATTTTAGACAACCAAAACCAACTCCTACCTGTCGGCATTCCTGGGGAACTTTGTATTGCCGGGGCTGGTTTAGCCCGTGGCTATCTCAACCGTCCCGAACTCACAGCTGAAAAATTCATCGAACTCGACTTATTTGGTAAACGAGAACGAATCTACAAAACTGGAGATTTAGCAAGATGGTTGCCTGATGGGAATCTTGAATACCTGGGACGTATTGATAATCAAATAAAAATCCGTGGCTTCCGCATCGAGTTGGGAGAAATTGAGGCATTACTGAACCAACATGACGATGTGCAGGCATCTGTAGTCACCGCCCACGAAGACAATCCAGGTGATAAACGCTTAGTTGCCTACGTCGTGCCGCATCAGCATACACCCACAATCAATGAACTGCGGCAATTCCTGAAAGCAAAGCTACCAGCCTACATGGTGCCAAACGCTTTTGTGATGTTGGAGGAGATGCCACTTACTCCTAACGGCAAAGTAGACCGTCGCGCTTTACCCGCACCAGATTTACACAGCGAAATCAAAGACAAATATGTATCCCCGCGCACTCCGATTGAAGAAATACTGGCACAAATTTGGTCACAAGTACTGAAAGTAGAGCGAGTGGGCATACATGATAACTTCTTTGAACTTGGGGGGCACTCACTACTAGCAACACAACTAGTTTCACGCATTCGCGATCGCTTTAAAGTCCAACTCCCTTTACACGAATTGTTCAATACCTCAAGCATCGCTGAATTAGCGCCATCAATCGGGAAGTTACAGCAACAAAACTCAGACCTAACTGTTCCACGCATTCTACCAAGGAGCAAAAGATGATGACTGAAGAATTACCCCTATCTTATGCTCAACAGCGTTTGTGGTTTTTAGACCAGTTAGAGCCGAACAGTGCTATATACAACATCCCTTTAGCTTTGCGTCTAGTGGGAAATCTCAATCGGGCTGCCTTAGAACAAAGCTTTCAAGAAATTATCGATCGCCATGAAGCATTACGCACTAATTTCATTACGGTTGATGGAAAACCTTCTCAAATTATTCAAGCGCAAATTAATTGGACAGTCTCAGTTGTTGAGTGCGAACATCTGCCACCAAGCGAACAAGAAATCGCTACACAGCAATTAGCTCAACAACAAGCGATTCAGCCTTTTGACTTGGCAGAGGGAGCATTAATCAGGGCGACATTAATTGTGCTGTCTAAGACAGAACACATATTGTTACTGTGTATGCACCATATTGTCTCTGATGCTTGGTCATTGGGTGTGTTTATCCAAGAACTAGCAGCACTGTACAACGCTTATTCTCAAGGTGAGCCGTCACCTTTAACACCACTGCCGATTCAGTACGCAGATTTTGGCATCTGGCAAAGAGAGTGGTTGCAAGGGGAGGTACTGCAAAATCAAATCTCGTATTGGCAACAACAACTAAAAGATGCACCAGCTTTGTTGTCCCTACCCACAGACCGACCAAGACCTGCTGTACAGACTTTCGCTGGCGCAATTCAAGAGTTTGCACTCTCAGTCGAGTTAAGTAATCAGCTGACACAACTGAGCCAGAAACAAGGGGTGACTTTGTTCATGACACTTTTGGCAGCCTTTGATACCCTACTTTACCGCTACACAGGACAGTTAGACATTTTAGTAGGGTCTGCGATCGCAAACCGCGAACACAGTGAAATTGAAGGGTTAATTGGCTTTTTTGTCAATACTTTAGTGTTGCGTACTGACTTATCAGGCAACCCCAGTTTTAGCGAATTACTTTCTCGCGTTCGGCAAATAGCTCTAGGAGCATACTCTCATCAAGAGTTGCCATTTGAAATGCTAGTTGAGGCATTACAACCAAAACGGGATCTCAGCCATCCACCACTATTCCAGGTGATGTTTGTCCTCCAGAATGCGCCCATGTCTGGAGTAGAACTTGCTGGCTTAACTATCAGTTCTTTGCCACCCCAAAGCACAATTGCTAAGTTTGATTTAACTTTATCAATGCACAACTCAAGTGCTGGACTAGTGGGGATATGGGAATATAACACTGACTTATTCGATGCCAGCACAATTGAGCGGATGAGTGGGCATTTTGTAACATTGCTCTCAAGTATTGTTGCTAATCCAGAGGAGCGGATTTCGCAATTGCCTTTGCTGTCTCAGACAGAGCAACAGCAGTTATTAGTTGAATGGAATGATACTCAAGCAGACTATCCTGTTGATAAGTGTATTCATCAGTTGTTTGAGGAGCAATCTGTGAGTACACCCGATGCTGTAGCTGTGGTGTTTGAAAATCAACAACTGACTTACCACCAATTGAATTGTCGCGCTAATTATTTAGCTCATTACTTGCAGTCTTTGGGTATAAAACCAGATACGCTAGTGGCTATTTGTGTGGAACGCTCAATAGAAATGGTAGTGGGACTGTTGGGTATTCTCAAGGCAGGCGGAGCTTATGTACCACTTGATCCAGAATATCCTACTGAGCGTTTGGCTTTCATGTTAGAAGATGCTCAAGTTTCCATATTGTTGACTCAACAGCGACTTATTGACAGACTTCCTGAGCATCAAGCAAAACTTATCTGTTTAGATGAAGCTTGGGAACAAATTGCCCAAAACAATCAAGATAACCCAACAAGTGAAGTCAAAGCTTTTCATCTAGCTAATCTGATTTACACTTCAGGATCTACAGGTAAACCTAAAGGTGTCATGGTTGAGCATAAGGGATTATGCAACCTAGCTCAAGCTCAGATTCAAACTTTTGGCTTGACTTCGGATAGTCGCGTTCTTCAGTTTGCCTCCTTCAGTTTTGATGCTTCCATCTCAGAAATATTGATGGCTTTGGGTTCAGGTGCAACGCTGTATCTGGGAACAAAAGACTCTCTACTGCCTGGGAAGCCATTAATTGAGCAATTAAGCAATCATTGCATTACCCATATCACCCTACCACCATCGGCGTTAGCAGTTATGCCTGAGTCGGAACTGTCGGCACTGCAAACAATAATTGTAGCGGGAGAAGCAAGTTCATCTGAATTAATCAGACAATGGTCTGCTGGCAGAAACTTTTTCAATGCCTACGGGCCAACAGAAGCTAGTGTCTGTGCCACAATCGCAAAATGCACTGATGACGACGATAAAATATCTATTGGTAAGGCGATCGCTAACGTCCAGGTTTATATTTTAGATGAATATCTGCAACCAGTACCGATTGGTGTACCAGGTGAATTGCACATTGGTGGTACTGGTTTATCACGAGGCTACCTTAATCGTCCAGAGTTGACACAAGAAAAATTTATTCCCAACCCGTTTAAGGGAGCAGGAGAGAGTAAATTATATAAAACCGGAGATTTAGCACGCTATTTACCAGATGGCAATATTGAATACCTGGGACGCATCGACAATCAGGTAAAAATCCGTGGCTTCCGTATCGAGTTGGGAGAAATTGAAGAATTACTGAACCAACATAGCGATGTGCAGACAGCTTGTGTTATTGCCCGCGAAGATAATCCCGGTGATAAACGCTTAGTTGCCTATGTGGTAGGACAAAAACAAGATCCACCTACAATTAACCAGTTAAGATCCTTCCTCTCTAGTCAACTGCCACAATACATGATACCTCATGCTTTTGTGATGCTAGAGTCTTTACCTCTGACTCCCAACGGCAAGGTAGACCGTCGCGCATTGAGAGCGCCAGACTCTCGTGAGGGACTGGAAATAAGTTTTGTCGCCCCGCGTAGCCCAATTGAAGAAATACTGACGCAAATTTGGACACAAGCGCTGAAAGTAGACCAAGTGGGTATATATGATAACTTCTTTGAACTTGGAGGGCACTCACTACTAGCAACGCAACTAGTTTCACGTATCCGCAACATTTTCAAAGTGGAACTACCATTGCGTGAGTTCTTTGCCAGAAAAACAGTTGCCGAATTAGCGCAAGTGATTGGGCAATTACAGCAACAAAACTTAGAACTGGTTTCCCCACCCATCTTACCAAGGGCAGAAAATGCAGAATTACCACTGTCTTATGCTCAACAGCGTCTTTGGTTTTTAGACCAGTTCGAGCCAAACAGTGCCATATACAACATTCCTATGGCTTTGCGTCTAGTTGGAACACTTAATCAAGTTGCCTTAGAACAAAGCTTGTATGAAATCATTAATCGCCACGAAGCCTTACGCACCAACTTTGTGATAGTTGATGGAAAACCTTCTCAACTTATTCAAACACAAACGAATTGGACAGTAACAGTAGTTGACTTGAAGCATTTATCAACAACTGAACAAGAAATTTCTACACAGCAATTAGCGCAACAACAAGCTAATCAACCGTTTGACTTAGCAAACCAAGCATTAGTTAAGGCAACATTAATTGTGCTATCCGAGACAGAATACGTCTTGAGTGTATGTATGCACCATATTGTCTCTGATGCCTGGTCAATGGGTGTGTTTATTCAAGAACTAGCAGCACTGTACAACGCTTACTCTCAAGGTGAACCGTCACCTTTAACACCACTGTCAATTCAGTACGCAGATTTTGCCATTTGGCAGCGAAATTGGTTGCAAGGGGAGGTACTGCAAACTCAAATCTCGTACTGGCAACAACAACTAAAAGCTGCACCAGCCTTGTTGTCCCTACCAACAGACCGACCAAGACCTGCTGTGCAGACTTTCGCTGGTGGACATCAAGAGTTTGCACTCTCAGTTGAATTAAGCAATAAGCTGACAAAACTGAGCCAGGAACAAGGGGTGACTTTGTTCATGACGTTGTTAGCAGCGTTTGATACGCTACTTTACCGCTACACAGGTACGGAAGATATTTTGGTGGGTTCGCCAATTGCAAACCGTAATCGCAGTGAGATAGAAGGGTTAATTGGCTTTTTTGTCAATACTTTAGTGTTACGTACTGACTTATCAGGCGATCGCAGCTTTAACGAATTACTTGGTCGCGTTCGATTGATGGCAATAGATGCTTATGCTCATCAGGACTTACCCTTTGAAATGCTAGTAGAAGTATTGCAGCCAGAACGGGATCTCAGTCATACACCACTTTTCCAAGTCATGTTTGCCCTCCAGAATGTGCCTATGTCTGAGATAGAGCTTGCTGACTTAACTATCAGTTCTTTGCCAGTAGAAAGCGCAACTGCCAAGTTTGATTTGTTTTTATCAATACAGAACACTGGTAATGGACTGGTGGGTGTATGGGAATATAACACTGACTTATTTGATGCCAGCACAATTGAACGGATGACTGGACATTTTATAACATTGCTCTCTGGAATAGTTGCTAACCCAGAGGAGCGGATTTCGCAATTGCCTTTGCTGTCACAGACAGAGCAACAGCAGTTATTAGTTGAATGGAACAATACTCTGACGGATTATCCCCGTGATAAATCTATCCATCAGTTGTTTGAGAAACAAGTAGAGCGTACACCCCATGCAGTAGCGGTGGAGTTTGAAAATCAACAACTGACTTACAACCAATTGAACTGTCGTGCAAATCAGTTGGCGCACTACCTGAAGTCTTTGGGAGTGTCCGCAGATGTGCTGGTAGGCATTTGTGTAGAGCGATCGCTAGAGATGGTAGTAGGACTACTTGGCATTCTCAAAGCTGGTGGGGCTTATGTGCCACTTGATCCAAACTACCCTCAAGAGCGTTTGGCTTTCATGTTAGAAGATGCTCAAGTTTCAGTGTTGCTAACCCAACATTCAATCCTCGACAGATTACCTCAGCATCAAGCTCACCTTGTCTTTTTGGATACTGACTGGCGACTGATTTCTCAGTCTAGTCAGGATAATCTCATTTCTGATGTGCAAGCAACTAATTTGGCTTATGTAATTTATACCTCTGGTTCTACAGGTAAGCCTAAAGGTGTAGCCATGAATCAGCTTGCTCTTTGCAATCTAATTCTGTGGCAACTGCAAAATAATACAATTTCTACTGGAGCAAAAACGCTGCAATTTGCTCCTATTAGCTTTGATGTCTCCTTCCAAGAAATGTTTTCTACCTGGTTTTCAGGAGGCACATTGTTCTTAATTACTGAGGAATTGCGCCGAGATACCTCAGCTTTGTTAGGTTTTCTCCAACAAAAAGCTGTTGAGAGACTATTTGTTCCCTTTGTTGCTTTACAGCAACTAGCTGAAATCGCTGTTGGGAGTGAATTAGTTAATAGTCATCTGAGGGAAATCATTACTGCTGGGGAACAGTTGCAGATTACTCCCGCGATTTCTCAATGGTTAAGCAAATTAAATGATTGTACTTTGCACAATCATTATGGGCCATCGGAGAGCCATGTAATCATCACTTTTACTTTGGCTGATCAAGTAGAGGCTTGGCCGCTACTGCCTCCGATTGGTCGTCCCATTGCTAACACGCAAATTTACATCCTGGATAAGTATTTACAGCCTGTACCCGTTGGTGTAGCAGGAGAATTGCACATTGGTGGTATATCTTTGGCGCGAGGCTATCTCAACCGAACAGAGTTAACACAACAGAGATTTATTCCCAATCCCTTTAGCACTGACGGGCATTCACGCCTCTACAAAACAGGGGATTTAGCCCGCTATTTACCAGATGCCAACATTGAATACCTGGGACGCATCGACAATCAGGTTAAGGTGCGAGGCTTCCGCATTGAATTGGGAGAAGTTGAAGCAGTACTGAGCCAGCATGGAGATGTGGAGGGATGTTGTATCATTGCCCACGAAGACACTCAGGGTGATAAAAGGCTAGTTGCCTACGTGGTAGCACATCAGCACTGTACACCCACAATCAATGAACTGCGGCAATTCTTGAAAGCAAAGCTACCAGACTACATGGTGCCAAACGCTTTTGTGATGTTGGAAGAGATGCCACTCACTCCTAGCGGCAAAGTAGACCGCCGTGCATTGCCTGCACCGGATTTACACAGCACTAATTCAGACAAATATGTGGCTCCACGCAACCAAGTAGAACTGGAACTAACGCAAATCTGGTCAAGAATTTTGAAAGTTGACAAGGTGGGAGTAAAAGATAATTTCTTTGACCTTGGGGGTCATTCCCTTTTAACTCCTTACTTAATGGCTCAAATTAAACAGCAGTTTGGTAAAGATATTGCGATCGCCAGCCTTTACCAAAATCCAACTATTGAACAATTGGCAACTATTGTACCATTCGATTCAGATTCTAAGAGTGGATCTCCCTTGGTAATACTTCAGCCGCACGGTTCTAAGCCACCTTTGTTTTGTCTTCCAGGGGCTGCGGGCTATCCCTTTTACTTGTATGATTTAGCCCTTTGTCTGGGTTCAGACCAACCATTTTACAGTTTCCAAGCAATTGCTCCTGCTGAAGGAGGAGAACTAATTACCCAAGTTGAGGATGTAGCCGCCCGTTATATTCAAGAACTTTTTGTTGTTCAACCACAGGGGCCGTATTTTTTAGCAGGGCATTCTTTTGGCGGTAAATTAGCTTTTGAAATGGCGCAGCAGTTACTTCGTAAAGGTCATAAGGTTGCTTTAGTTGCCATTCTTGATACTACAGCACCATTTCATCAGAACAATCCATCAGCTTTTGATTTGGATAACACTAAATGGTTGGCTGAATTAGCAGACACAATCGAAGTTGTTTACGGCAAAAAGATGGATTGTTCTGTCGATACTCTTCAATCTATGGTTTGGGAAGATCAACTGAAATATGTTTTAGAAAGATTAAAAGATGCTGATATCTTGCCTCCTGACGATGAAATTATGCAGCTTAATAATATGGTGCAACTGCTCAAAGCTAACGCTGTAGTTAATTATGTACCACAAGAGATTTATCCAACCAAAATTACTCTCTTCCGCGCCAAGGAGAATGTCGTCAAGGTTGATGAATCTAATAGTGAAGTACTTTCTGATATTTTGCAGGATTTGCACTGGGGCTGGAGCAAATTTTCTGCCGAACCAGTGAATGTCCATTTTGTCCCAGGTAATCATGTGACGATGATGAATCTGCCCCATGTTCAGGTCTTAGCGGAAAAGTTGAAAGCTTGCATTGAGAAAGCACAAGAAGTTACAGGCGATGGATATGAACCTGATTGTGATAATCATATTCGGCCTCTCAAGTTCTTGTCTAACCCGCATCCTGTAGATATTAAGTGAGCTCATTTGAGTTCAAATTTAAATGTAAGGAACTGTATTATGACTGCTACCTCTAACCAGATTAAATCTAAAATTTGGGATAAAAAGCAAGAGTATCCTTTAACTACAGAGTCTTTAAGAATGCTCTTGGAAAACCGAATTCCTTTAATTCGGCTAAAAGAATTTGCTACACCCCAAGAGTGTGAGATGTTAGTCAATCAAGCTGAATTATTCAACTTTGACTGCTATCAAAATGTGAATCCCAAAATTGAGCGAATTGGTATCACAGTCTTTGAATATAATCGCATTAGTAAAGCAGCTTATTTTCAAGCAGTAGAACGCACAACTAAATTAAGAGACTGCATTATGGCAGCCTCTTTTAATCCATTAGAACGCTTAATGGTGAAAATTCGAGAGTGTACAGGCGCGACTGTGCGAATTGCTTCAGAACCATTCTATGGTAGTTATTATGCAGGACTGATCAGAAAAATAGAGCAGGGTACTCAACTTCATATTGATTATGCCCCGCTAGAACAATCAAAATGGGAAATTGGTACGGTTATTTATCAACTTTCTTGGAATTTGTACTTGAAATTTTCTCCAAACAATCATGGTCAAACACGCATTTACGATCGCCAGTGGCAACCAGGAGATGACCAATATAAACTCGATTCCTACGGCTATGGTGATACAGTAATTGCAGATGCAGACGCGATCGCCTTCCAACCTTATGTAGGAGATGTGTTCATTTTCAATACACGCAACTATCACACTGTTGAGCCGATGGATGGACAACGTGTGACTTTCACCTCTGCGATCGGATTACTACCTAACGGTGAAATTATTTTGTGGTCTTGAATGTGATAGATAACTAAGAAGCAGGAAGCAATTTGGTAAACATAGTGAGGAAGTGATTCATGCCCTTAGCAGCTGTGATGACTGCACCTAATCAACCAGTTGAAGTGCAACAATTACCAGACCCGATTTTAGAAAAGGGTGGAATCATTCTTGAAACCTTATATTCTGAGGTTTGTGGAACTGATGTACATTTACTACATGGGCGTTTAGAGGGAGTACCATATCCCATCATCCCTGGACACTTCTCAGTTGGTCGTGTGGTGGAAACAGGTGGAGCAGTTAGTGATGTCAATGGTAAATTAATTCAGCCTGGAGCGATCGCTACTTTTTTAGATGTCCACGAAACCTGTTACAACTGCTGGTATTGTCTAGTAGCCAAAGCATCCACTCGCTGTCCAAAACGCAAAGTTTATGGTGTCACCTACTCAGCCAAAGATGGGTTGCTGGGTGGTTGGTCTGAACTGATTTACCTCAAACCAGGAGTTAAAGTTCTAACTCTACCCGAAGAAGTCTCACCAAAGCAATTCATTGCTGGAGGATGTGCCTTACCAACTGCACTGCACGCTATTGATCGAGCGCAGATTCAAATAGGTGATGTTGTCGTGGTTCAGGGTTGCGGACCTGTAGGTTTGAGTGCGGCAATTCTAGCTTTGCTCTCAGGTGCGGGCAAAGTAATTGTAATTGATAAATTTGAGAGCCGATTAGTAGTTGCAAAATCCTTCGGTGTAGATGAAACCCTTGCAATTAAGGCTGATGAGCCACGACAACATATTGAGCGGGTTTTGGAATTGACAAACGGACACGGTGCTGATGTCACTATTGAAGCTACAGGCATTCCCATTGCTGTCAAAGAGGGCTTGAATATGACCAGAAATGGAGGTCGCTATGTTATTGTCGGGCATTACACAAACACGGGTGAAATTCTCATCAATCCACACTTAGAAATTAATCTAAAGCATATTGATATTCGTGGAACTTGGGGAATTGATTTCAGCCATTTTTACAGAATGATTGAATTACTAAAACGTCATAGTGATTCCAGCAAAAATATTGCTTGGTCAAGCATAATTAGTCGTTCATATACACTAAAAGAAATTAATCAAGCACTGGCAGATGTAGAGCAAGGCTCTGTATTAAAAGCTGTGATTCAACCTAATCTATCTTGATGCCAATATATCAAATGACTTAGAGAATAGGAAGAAGATATGCTTGAAGATTTACAAATTGCCTTTATTGGCGGTGGCACGATGGGCGAAATGATAATTAGTAGATTGTTATCAACGAAAATTGTTCCCAAAGCCGATCTAATTATAGTCAGCGATCCAGTTTCTGCGCGATGCCTTCATTTAGAAAGGGAATATGGAGTACGTACTACAACCTCCAATATAGAAGCGGTTCTTGGCGCATCTATTGTGATATTGGCGGTGAAGCCGCAGGTTTTGGTAGAGGTTCTGGGTATGCTTAAGGATAAAATTCCATCTAATGCTTTAGTAATTAGTATTGTGAGTGGAGCGAGTATTTCATCTCTGTGCCAAGGGTTGAATCATCCTGCTGTTGTCCGTACGATGCCAAATATTGCAGTACAAGTTGGTCATGGGACTACAGTGTGGAGTGCATCATTAAGTGTGACAGAGATACAGCGATCGCATACTCAAGTCATTTTACAAGCATTAGGTAAGGAATTTACTACCCAAAATGAACATTACCTTGATATGGCAACGGCGTTGAGTAGCGCGGGGACTGGATTCGTGTTTCTCTACATCGAAGCGATGATTGATGCTGGCGTTCAGATGGGTTTAACTCGCACACAAGCCCAAGAACTAACATTGCATACGATTGCTGGTAGTGTAGAACTGATGTTTCAGACTCATGAACATCCAGCAGTTTTACGAAACAAGGTAACAAGTCCTGGGGGAGTCACTGCTGCTGGTCTTTACGAGTTAGAAAAAGGTGGTATGCGAACTGTTATTTCTAATGCAGTGCTTGCCGCTTTGAGCCGCACTCAACAATTAGGTAATATCAGTTAAAAATTAGTGCTAATTGGGGTTACTCATTCGGTACTTATTACTGATTATTCAACACTAAAAAGTATTAAAGCTGATAAAAGATTTTAATTTATTTCTCAAATATGCCAACCCAAGTTGTTCAAGCTCAACCCTCAAAGAATGTTTTTTCAGATTTTATCCAATTCTGGGAAAATGCCAAAGCGATCGCAGGACCTTACTGGTATCCAACAAAGCCAGGACAAAGAGCATTCTCAGACGTAATTCGTGCATGGGGAATGCTTATTCTCCTAATATTACTAATAATTGCATTTGTAGGTGTAACTGCTTTTAATAGTTTTATTAATCGCTACATAGTTGATATCATACTTCAAGAAAAAGATTATTCTAAATTTATTAATATTATATCTTTTTATGCTGCTGGTCTTGTCTTGGTAACGCTTTTATTAGGATTTTCTAAATTTGTTAGAAAACAAATTGCTCTTGATTGGTACAAATGGCTTAATAATCAGATTTTAGATAAATATTTAAGCAATCGTGCTTATTATAAAATTAATTTTAAAGCTGATATTGATAACCCAGATCAACGTTTATCCCAAGAGATTGAACCAATTACCAGTAATGTCCTCTATTTTTCAGCTACTTTTCTAGAAAAAGTACTGGAAATGATAACTTTTACAGCAATTATCTGGTCAATTTCCCAACAGATTGCTGTTGCTCTGGTTATTTACACAATTATGGGCAATTTGATTGCTGTCTACTTAAATCAAGAATTAAATAGTATTAATCAAGCAGAAATTGAATCTAAAGCTGACTATAATTACTGCCTAACTCATGTTCGCACTCACGCTGAATCAATAGCTTTTTTTAGGGGAGAAAAACAAGAATCAAATATAATTGAACGCCGATTTAGTAAGTTGACAACAAATATTAAACGCAAGATTGATTGGGAGAGAAATAGAGACATTTTTAACAGAGCATATCAGGTTGCCATAGAACTTTTTATGTTATTCATACTTGCGCCTTTGTATATTAAAGGTGAAATTGATTTCGGACAAGTTGGACAAGCTAGTGTAGCTAGCTTTATGTTTGCTACTGCTTTGGGAGAACTAATAACTGCATTTGGCAGTTCTGGAAATTTTTCGAGTTATGTTGAGCGTTTAGCTGAGTTTTCGAGTGCGTTAGAAGAAGTGACTAAACAACCGGAGAATGTAAGCACTATTAAAATAATAGAAGAAAACCATCTTGCTTTTGAGAATGTTACCTTACAAACGCCTAACTATGAACAGGTAATCATCGAAGACTTGTCCTTGTCTGTTCAACCGGGAGAAGGTTTATTGATTGTTGGGCCAAGTGGTCGAGGTAAAAGTTCTTTATTGCGAGCGATCGCTGGTTTGTGGAATGCGGGAACTGGCCGTTTAGTGCGACCTCCATTAGAAAAAGTTTTATTTTTACCCCAACGTCCTTACATAATTTTGGGAACTTTGCGCGAACAATTGCTCTATCCTAATACCAGTCGTCAAATGACTGATGCAGAACTCAAAGAAGTTTTGCAACAGGTCAACCTACAAAACTTATTGAGTCGAGTCGATGGCTTTGATACAGAAGTTCCTTGGGAGAATATATTATCGATAGGAGAACAACAACGCTTGGCTTTTGCACGACTCTTAGTTACTCATCCTAGCTTTACTATATTGGATGAAGCAACGAGTGCTTTAGATTTGCAAAATGAAGGAAGTTTATATCAAAAGTTACAATCGACGAAAACAACATTTATCAGTGTTGGGCATCGGGAAAGCCTGTTTGATTATCATCAATGGGTTTTGGAACTTTCACAAGATTCCAGTTGGCAACTTGTGACTGTGCAGGATTATCGAAATCAAAAAGCAATAAATATTCAAAGCGCGCCTAATAATGAGTTGCAAAATCAATCTCAAATATTGACAGAAACAATCACAAGTGAAAAGCTCACTCATAAGGAAATAAGTGAATTAACTAACTATTCCATTAGCACTATTAGAAGTAAGGCAAGCAAAGGAGATTCTGTTATTACTAGGGATGGCTTGACGTACCGCTATGACAAGAACTCAAGTGTGTTGAAATGGCTGAGAGTTTAGCGGTTAGACAATCTGTTCAGTTGAATTATCACCTGTGAAAGAATAGTCTTCTATTTTGATTTGTAAAAATTGTCCTTGCTCAGAACCCCGACTTTTTTAAAAAATTGGGGTTTTTGTTGTTCACTAATAACTTATGACTGGTGTGTATAGGAATCTGGTTTATTATTAAATATAATTATGTATGAAAGAAATTAACAGCAAAGAAAACAGGCAAAAGTAGGGACGAGTTTAAAAATGTTATTAATTACTACTGATCATCTCGGAGAAACCACCCCTACTTGTTCAATAATCAAATAAAATTACTATGACCTTGATTACTTAAGTTGATGATTATTAAATAGTTTTTTCTTAACTTTCTTAACTTTCTTAACTTTCCTAGTTACCTTAGAATAATTCCTTCTTAACTGTCTTAACTGACCTTGAAAATATATTTAATTAATGATATATTTTTACTTGAAAAATCAATTTACTTTAAGGAGAACTCTATGCCTACAAACATAGTAGAAACAATGGATATCGTAGCAATACCATTTTTTGCGCGTTTCTTGTCAGAGCAAGCTACTGAAGGAACAGAGGTTCCTTGGACTTACAAGTATCCTTCAGATTTGGAAGATAGATAATTTATTTACTCTTCTACATCTGAAAGTACCTTTCTGGTCGGAAAGATACCTTGTAATTGACTGAATCATAATTTCATAAAGTAGCAGTTATCAAATAACTGAAAACTACTCATATAAACGCGATAGCGCAGAGCGCCCGCCGTAGGCGATCGCTTTCATATTACCTTTTCCAAACATGGAGGTGATTGCTTTTTCTATTCGCCTAAATTCTTCAAATATTTTTGGGTATCGAAAGCAATCTGTTTGCTATTACTTAATAGCTACCTCCTAAAATTATCCTGAAAAAATATTTATGCACCTATCTCGTGATGTTGTTTTATTAATCACCCACAGTGGTGATTTTTTCACAATAGATAGAGTGGCAGAAGCCTTATCAAAAAAAGGGGTGCAACCATTTCGTCTAGATACTGATAAGTTTCCTCTAGAAGTCCAATTAACAGCACATTTTGATAAGTCTAAAAGCTACCACACTATAGAATGTAACAACCACTCTATCAGCACAGAGCAGGTGCAAGCTGTATGGATGCGCCGTATTTGGGAACCAGAACTGAGTCAAGAATTAGCGCCAAAGTTCCGAGAAGCCTGCATTAGAGAATCACAAGCAACTTTAGATGCTTTTTGGGACAGCCTCAAGGGAGCTTGTTGGGTAGATAATTTAGAGCGGATAGATTATGCAAGTAACAAGCTGCGTCAACTACGGATTGCGTCTGAAGTAGGTTTTGTTATTCCCCAGACTCTTGTTACCAACAAAGCCCAAGCAGCACAAGAGTTTTTCCAGCAAGTTAACGGCAAAATGGTGAGCAAGCTCTTAACTGCTCTTTCCCGCAGTATGGAAGCTAACTCCTCGTTTTTTCTTTACACCAGCATCGTCAAGGAAGAAGACTTACAAGATGCCGAATCACTGCGCTATTGCCCAATGGTTTTTCAAGAGCAAATTCCAAAGCAACAGGAATTACGGGTGGTGTATGTGAATGGTAATGTATTTGTAGGGGCGCTAAATGCAGATATGTATGCAGCAACCAAAGTTGATTGGCGTAAACCTGGTGTTGAGGTTGGCGCATGGCAACATCACCAGCTTCCTGATGAAGTAGTTCGCCGTCTCAAAGCCTTTATGGGGAAATTTGGGCTGTTGTTTGGAGCCTTAGATTTCATCGTCACACCGTCAGGCGAATACGTCTTTTTGGAAATCAACCCTCTGGGAGAGTGGGGAATGTTGGAAAAAGATTTGGACTTGCCTATTGCAAGTGCGATCGCAGACGCCCTACTTCAATGAAAAAATGAATAATCAAAAATTTAATATTTGATATTAGCCTGTGGCAAGCTACCCAAAAGGTGTCTATATACTTCACACTTCATAGTTTTTATGACCGTATTAATAGTCACGTTTAGTAAAGACAACGAAAGTATTCCTCTAGTGATCAAAGAAATTGAGGCTAGAGGAGAAAAAGCATTTCGCTTTGATACAGACAGATATCCCACCGAGGTGAAGTTAGATATTTACTGCGGCGATACTGAACGGGTAATTATTACTGATGGCGAACAGAAACTAGATTTGAGTGAGGTCTCCTCAGTTTGGTATCGGCGGGTGCGCTACGGACAAAAAATCCCCGAATCAATGGACAAGCAATACAGAGATGCGTCAATTAACGAATGTCGCGCCACAGTCAGAGGTATGATTGCCAGCCTTCAGGGATTCCACTTTGATAAAATGTCCAATGTAGACCGGGCTAATAATAAGCAACTACAATTGCAAGTTGCACGAGAAGTTGGTCTTGTAACTCCACGTACTCTGACTTCAAACAATCCAGAAGCAGTCAAGCAATTTGCTCAAGAGTGTAAGCAAGGTATAGTTACCAAAATGCTTTCTTCCTTTGCTATCTATGATGATCAGGGACGAGAAAATGTTGTGTTTACTACTCCAATTACAAATGATGATCTGGAGAATATGGAAGGACTGCGTTTTTGTCCAATGACCTTTCAAGAAAATGTACCCAAGGCGCTGGAGTTGCGGACAACTATTGTTGGACACCGCATATTTACTGCCGCAGTAGATTCCCAAAGCTTAGAAGGATCTACTTACGACTGGCGCAAAGAGGGAAGAGCCTTAGTTAAAAATTGGCAGCCCTACAATTTGCCAGAAGATATTGAGAAAAAACTGCTCAAACTGATGGCTTCTTTTAGCTTAAACTATGGAGCAATTGATATTATTGTCACACCCGATGGTCGCCATGTATTCCTCGAAGTTAACCCAGTCGGGGAATTTTTTTGGCTGGAGATATATCCACCACACTACCCCATTTCGCAGGCGATCGCAGAGGTATTACTGACTCATAAAAATTAGGTGGTTGAGCCTTGTATATTTTTATTGTGTTCTATTTTGAAAGGTGTTAGTGAGATTTCAGTATTAAGTTTATTAATATTAAACTTCTTATTTAAAAATATGAAGTTATTGATATTTGGAGATTAAATTATTGTGGTAAACCTAGTAAATACACAAACAGTTTTAAAATTTGATGGGGTAAATGATTATATAGATTTTGGCAGAAACGATATTGGGGGCGTTTTCGCTCAAGGGAGTTCAGCTTTTACGGTTTCAGGATGGTTAAATCCACATGAATTAACAAATAAAGCCACTAGTTACGGGACGCGCAATGTATTTTTTGCCCGTTCTTCAGAGAGATACAGCGATAATTTTGAATTCGGCATCAGTGAAACAGGAAGCCTAGATATATACATTGATGAAAGTGTTAGCAAAAATATCAAAACCTTTGGGCAAGGAGAATTAACTATAGGAGAATGGCACTTTTTTGCTATTGTTTTTAATAGTGGTCAGCTAACCATATATCTTGACGAGCATGAATACAACGATTCTCTTAGAGGTTCATCTTTAAACAAAGCCACAAGTTCTATAACTCTGGGAGCAACGTTACATAAACAGGTATACTTCAAAGGACAATTAGCAAATATTAGTGTTTGGAATTATCCCTGTACTCAAGCACAAATCCAGACTCATCGTTGTGGGCTAATAGTCGGAGATGAATCAGGATTAGTGGCCTACTGGAGATTAGACGAAGGGCAAGGTACAACTGTAAAAAACCAAACTGGCAAAAACCAAACTGGAAAGTCTTATCAAGGAAATTTTCGTGGTAATCCTATTTGGACTTTAGCAGAAATTCCATTTGCAACACAATCATTCAATCCAGTTCCATTTGCAGGAGAATTATTCAATCAAGAATATTTTCAAGAAGAGATCCAAACTGAAACAGCAGTTATTCCTGAAGAAAATATCTCACCACTAACCACAAGTTTATTAGCAGCAACGGTATCGTTAGTAAGCGACGACGAAGATCAACCAAAGGAAATTCAACAGACAGAAACAAACAGGGAAGAATCCGAGATTATTCTAACCGCGATCGCTCTCGAACCACATGATGAGGAAACCAAGACAGACCAAACTGAAGCTCCTGTCAATATCCAACAAGCACAAATATTAACTCAGGAGGAATCGCCAGAAACCATGAATACAAAAGCCCGTCCCAAATATAAAATACTTTCCATTGATGGAGGTGGTATTCGGGGCATTATTCCGGCATTATTCCTATCAGAAATTGAAAGGCGGACACAAAAGCCTATATTCAGCTTGTTTGATTTAATTACTGGCACTTCCAGCGGTGGAGTTTTAGCACTTGGACTAACTAAACCACGATTAACTTCTGATATATCTGATAACTTGCCAGTAGCTGAATACACTGCCGAGGATCTCCTACAGTTCTTTCTTGAGTATGGGGTAGATATATTTTATGAACCGTTGTTTGAAAGACTACTCGGCCCATTAGAGGATATATTTCTCCAGCCAAAATATCCTTCCGAAAGCAAAGAAGAAATTTTCAGGCAATATTTTGGTAACGCTCCTCTAGAAAATAATCTCAAAGAAGTTTTTGTAACGAGTTACGATATCGAGCAGCGAATTCCGATATTTTTTACAAACCAACTAGAAAAACAGCAAATAGAATCTAAGAATTTTCAGAAGTTATGTGGGGGTTTTTTGCTCCTAGATGCAGCATTGGCAACTACTGCCACCCCGACTTATTTTGCTCCTCATCGGCTTGTAAACCCCCACAATAGCGGCATCGCCTATACTTTAATCGATGGTGGAGTATTTGCTAATAATCCAGCCCATTTAGCTATTTTAGAAGCACAAATTAGTAGTAAAAGAAAAGCACAAAAAGTCCTGAATACAGAAGATATTTTAGTAGTTTCTTTAGGTACAGGTTCGTTGACGAGTGTTTACCCTTATAAAGAAGTCAAAAACTGGGGACTCTTGCAATGGGGAAGACCGCTTTTAAATATTATGTTTGACGGTAGTAGTGAAGTGGTGGCTGGAGAATTAGAACAGTTGTTTGAACCTAGCGATCCAGAAGCTAAAAGTTTTTATTATCGCTTTCAAACCTTGTTAGATAGTGAACTAGAAGAAATAGATAATACCAAACTCCAAAATACTCGTCAGCTACAAGCTATAGCCCATCGATTAATATCTCAGAAAAGTCAACAAATCGATGAACTGTGTAGTCTTTTGTTGGGCTAAATCAGATTTCTTACATCTTGCACCAACTAACTGGTACAAGATGTAAGATTTTTAATTTCTTCACAAAAGAAATTAGTAATGACTCTCTTAGTCATGTTTTCACTTTATAAGGATTGTAGGTAAGTACAATGGATGAACTCGTCAAAAAAATTTCTGGTTTAGGCCTTCCTGGCATACTTTTCGTGATAGCAACGGGTGCATCAGGGGGTAATGTCGCTGCCGTTGTCGCTATGCTTTCAACGCTGGGCGGGCCTTTAGGTCTCTTAGGAGGTTTAGGCTTGCTTGGGCTGGTAGCCGTTCTAGGGGAATATATAGCAGGATTTGGAATTGAAAACATTCTCAAGCTCGTCTATACAGAACGTAGCAAAACTGAATCTGTCAGATTTCTTCTCAAAGAAATTCAAGAATTGCCCATTTCAGATGAGTTAAAACTCAAACTGAAACATCATATTAGCCCAGTAGTCGTTACTGAGCCTGACCAAGGCCCTTTTCCGAGAACAGTCGAAATTGTTGATGAGGAACCATTGACCTAGTACCGCAAAGCGGAAGTCACGCATTCAAAAGTCAAGGCTTCGGCTATTTCGGCTACGCTCAGCACAAGTTCGCTCAACCTTGACCCTGAGCGCAGTCGAAGGGTCAAAAGTCAAAAAGCTTAGAAGACAGGCTTTTGAACAATTTGAAATAGTTGCTTTATTTACGCCGTGCTGTACTAGTGCATTCGATTTGATCCCCCCTACGCCAGTTGCTAGCCTGTTTTAACGCTTACAGCGTAGCTGGCTCCCCTTAAAAAAGAAGGAAATTTAATTAAATCCCTGCTTAAAAAGGAAAATTTAGGGGGATCTACAAAGCTCGAATACAACACCATAAAAGTTTTCAGACATTCTCTAAAAGCAAAAATGGCCTCTGAGTCTAACTTAATTTTCAAAGGCCATTTCAAAATTCCTAGTTAATTAGTAACGGCTACATTTTTAGAATATGCAAACTCCATCTGTGCGTGAGCAAAATACAATAAATCCTTTTTCAGCATTGATTCAGTTTTGGCAGGATGTGAAAGTAGTCGCTCAACCTTATTGGTATCCAACAAAAGCAGAAGGAAGAGCATTTTCAGATGTAATTCGCTCATGGGGAATGCTCATTCTCTTAGTATTATTAATAGTCGTAATTGTCGGTGTAAATGCTGCAAATAGTTACTGGAATCGCTATGTAATTGATATCGTTATTGAACAGAGAGACCTTGATAAATATAATAGTACTTTATGGTTTTCTAGTCTCATTATTCTAGGAATAGTCTTATTAGTAACTCTTTTGAGATATGTGAGAAAAAAAATAATTCTTGATTGGTATAAATGGCTAAATATTCATGTTTTAGAAAAGTATTTAAGCAATCAAGCTTATTATAAAATCAATTTTCAATCTGATATAGATAATCCAGATCAACGCTTATCCCAAGAAATAGAACCTATTACTAGTATTGGTTTGAGATTCTCATCTTCTTTACTAGAAAAATCTTTAGAAATGGTCAGTGGTTTGATAATTATTTGGATAGTTTCTCCAGAAATCGCAATTTATTTAGTTATTTATACAAGTATAGGTAATTTAATAGCTGTTTACTTGAATCAAGGAATAAATAAAGTTAACCAAGAAGAACTTGCATTTAAAGCAGATTTTGCCTATTGCTTAACTCATGTTCGTAATCATGCTGAATCAATCGCTTTTTTTCAGGGAGAAGATGAAGAATTAAATATAATTCAGCGCCGATTTGATAATGTTTTAAAAACTGCTGAACGCAGGCTGAATTTAGAGAGGGGACAAGACGCTTTTGGTAGAGCATATCAGTCTGCAATTAGCGTATTCTCGATGTTCATTCTTACACCTTTATTTCTTCAAGATCAAATTGATTATGGACAAATTAACCAAGCTAGTTTTGCTTGCTTTATGTTTTCTAATGCTCTAGGAGAACTGATAGCCGAATTTGGGATTTCAGGGCGATTTTCTGGCTATGTAAAGCGTTTAGCAGAGTTTTCAGATGCGCTACAGGCTGCTAGTAAACAACCAGAGAATGTCAGTACTATTCAAATTTTAGAAGAAGAACGTTTAGCTTTTGAGAATGTCACTTTACAAACGCCAAATTATGAACAGGTAATTGTTGAAAATTTATCATTTGCTGTTGAGCCAGGTGAAGGGTTGCTGATTGTTGGCTCTAGTGGGAGAGGTAAAAGTTCTTTGTTGAGAGCGATCGCTGGTTTGTGGAATGCGGGAACTGGTCGTCTAGTGCGTCCTCCCTTAAAAGAAGTATTATTCTTACCCCAACGCCCTTATATTATTTTAGGGACTTTGCGCGAACAGTTGCTCTATCCTCACACAGATAGAAAAATGAGCGATCGCGAACTTGAACACATTTTGCAACAAGTTAATCTGCAACACTTACTTACCCGCATAAATGGTTTTGATACAGAAGTTCCTTGGGAAAATATATTGTCGTTAGGAGAACAACAACGCCTCGCTTTTGCACGGCTATTAATTACACATTCTAGTTTCACTATCTTAGATGAAGCAACGAGTGCTTTAGATTTAAATAACGAAGGTAATCTATATCAACAGTTACAATCAACGAAAACAACTTTTATCAGCGTTGGTCATAGAGAAAGCTTATTTAATTATCATCAATGGGTGTTAGAACTTTCACAAGAATCTAATTGGCAACTTGTTTCTATGCCAGATTATCAATTGCAAAAAGGAATTGTTATTAAACCAGTTGAAAAGGAGCAAATTACGATAGATATTTATCCTAAGAATGAACTCAAAATAAAACTAGAATCAGCAGTAAGTGCCACAATTATAGGATTTTCTCATAAAGAGCTTCAGACATTAACAGACTATTCTATTACTACCATCAGAAGCAAGGCTAGTCAAGAAAAGTCTGTGACTACTAAAGATGGTGTAACCTACCGCTATAACAAGAACCCAGAGGTATTGAAATGGGTAAGAGTTTAGTAACTATTTGTATATTTAAAAGTAAGTGATGCTAATTAGAAACCAAAAACAATTAGTTACTTATGAATCTATTACGATTTATGAAACACATTACAAATTTCCTACTTTAAAAAACCCAAAACTAAAAAAAATTCAAAGGAAAATTAGAAAATGCCAAAGCTTAATTAAAGAAGGTACTAAATATCATTTTTATTTTTGGGGAATAATTAAATGTAAAAAAGAAATTAGTCAAAGAGAAACTTTAGCAGAGGTTAAATCATTAATCTCAAATTATACTCAAATTCTGGATTTTTTAGAAAATTATAAAAATAGTTATCAAAAATTTTTATTAAAATTTATAGATGACTGGAAAAATCTATTTAACCAAAAGTATGATGAAATTAGAAAAGTAAATGAGGAAAGAAGTAAGCTAGAGATAAAAAATCATAAAAATTTTCAAATAATTGACAAGTTAAAATGCGAGAAAGAAGAAAATTTAAAATCTATTTTACTGTTAAGTAATACTAACTTTTTAATTTTACAAAAAGTAAAACTACTCAGTGAAGGAATTAAAAATTTAGCGGAAGATACCAAAAATCAAAAGCAAGCTATTCAGAAAATACTTAAAGATATAGAGGTGTATCAAGAAATTTATGAATATCAAGTCAAAGCTACAAAAATTCGTCAAGAAATCGCAAAAATAGCTGAAACAGCAATTAATCTAGAAAACTCTCTACAAGATTACTTTAGTCCGTTTCAATCTTTAATAGATGATGTAGTAAAAGTAGATGCAGATTTTTACGCAATTGTAGGAGAAATTCAAAATTTAGCAAGTAGTACTCTAAATTCTCAAGTTAATTTATTAACAATACAAGATCCTAGTACGATATCTCATGACATTCTCAATTTATTAGTGGCAACTTATGATAAAAAAGATAGACTGCAAGATGCTTTTTTTCAGTCAAAATTATTAGATTTACAGGTTCATGACTTCGATCTAAGTAAAAATGAGATAACTTTAAATCAAGCGATTTACCTAATATCTAATTATATGTCTACTCAACTGGTTGCTCAAAAGAAAGTGCTAGGGATAGAAGAAGCAGATATTGTTTCTCATTATCCTCAACCTTTTATCGAGGAAACAGAATTGACGGAACAACCTAATAATGATATTGATATTGAGCTTACCACAGAATTTAAAATTAATTGGAATATTGATTACAGTAAATTGCAAAACCTTCTTACACAGCACAAGTGGCAAGAAGCTGATATTGAAACAGCTAAATTAATGCTACAAGTCATGGGCAAGAATGATTGGAATGAAGTTTATAAACAGGATATTCTTAACTTTCCATGTGAAACTTTTCATAAACTTGATCAACTTTGGCAACAATACAGTCATGGTTACTTTGGCTTTAGTATTCAGCAAAGTATTTGGAACGAAATAGGCGGTCAAATAGATTATGAAACAGAAAAAAGACTTGGCGATCGCCTGGGTTGGCGAAAAGAGGGAAACTGGTTAAATTACGACCAACTAACTTTTAAATTATCCCCAACGACACCGATGGGACATCTACCAGTTAAATGGTTACATTATGACCAAAATATATTAGACATACCTTCATATTCATCTACAACCCCCCTGTCAATGGCAGCTTGGCGAGTTGGATCTTGGCTAGTATGGCAGATGCATTTATTTTTTACTCGTGCCAAAACTTGTCATGAAATTTACCATGAGTGAATTAAACATTGTTTAATTAATAATAGGAGAAAAAGCCAATGAATCACATGAATCTATCAGATACAGAAATAGAAATTTTACTTTTTGGAAAATGGCGTTTTAATACAAATTGGGAAAAAATTTTTATCGAATTTAAAGATAATATGACTTATGAGCAAACTAGAATTCAAACGTTTCTTTTATCTAAACCCAGAGAATTTATCACGGGTAATAAATTTACTGGTGTATGGCACGTAAATGATAGAAGATTATGTTTAATTGTTAAAACTGTTCCTAAATCATTTTTCAATTTGCAAATACTGATATTATCTAGAGTAAATTTGGCAGATATGATAGCCAGTATCTACTCTATATTTGTAACAGAAAATTATGAGGTTATTGAAATTGATAAATTAAAATTTTTAATAAGCGACAAAAATCACAGAATTGCTGGTATAAAAATCAATTAATACTTTTTTTATGCTTGTAATATTAACTTAAAAAATCTAAGTCAAATATTAAGTTAGTATAAGTTATTACAATTTTTTATTTGGGTAGTAGACTTAGCGTGAAGTGATCGCTCGACTACAAACAGCCCATTCTGATTTGGAGTCAGCCATTGAACTAGCTCAACAGGAGAGCATCTCTTGTGCGTCAACGTCTGCCTGAGCAGCTCGATGCTTGGTTAAACAAAGCTAAAAACAGCTCGGTTTCTTTGCTGCACTATGAATGCTGTTGGTTTAGAGTCTGACTACGATGCTGTGAAAGCAGGTGTAACTATGTCAGTCAGCAATGGCCCCGTTTAAGGACATATTAATCCACTAAAAATGTTAAAGCGGCAGATGTATGGTTGTGCCAAGATAGACCTGCTTGAGCGACGATTCTTGTTAGCTAACTGAGAGATAAATTTGGGAAATTAAAACTTGTTTTTAACTAACTTCAAACTTGACTTATGAATTACAGAAATCAGTTAATTTGGCAAAGAGCAGTTCAACTTGCCATTAATTGTTATAAATTTACACGCTTATTTTCTAAGTCAGAATTGTATGGTTTAACTAGTCAAATACGGCGTTCATCTGTATCTGTAGCATCTAATATAGCGGAAGGCTGTGGAAGGCGCTCAAAGCCAGAATATATACAGTTTTTACATATTGCGTTAGGCTCTTTGAGAGAGCTAGATACGCAATTAATCATTGCGGAAGAAGTAGATTTAGCCGAGAAAAATCTTTTCACAACTCTATTAAATAAAGTTGAGGAAATACAAAGTATATTAGTTGCAATTTTAAACAAACTTAAAGCTTAAACTTACTACTTATTCCTTTCTTTCTTCTGCCTTCTGCCCTCTGCCTTCCCCCAACCAAGATCACCAAAAGTTGCCAATAACCCATAAAATGGTTAATGCTTTCTGAAGCATATTGTGAGGTAAAAGTTTATTTTATGATTCAAATCATAGCATCGTATGAGCCACTATAAAGTAACTGCTCTGTGTTCGTTACTAATGTCACTTGGGTACGATAAATTTGTACTTCTGGCAATACTGTCAAAACTATAAATAACTCAATTTATGACTGAACAAATACTGCTTTTTCTTGATATTAATGGTGTAATTGATGTTGAAGAAGACGGTAAAACACCAGAACAGATTTCAAAGCATGAGACAGGATACCCTGTCCCTGGAACCAAAAAATTCTTGCAGGTAATAGATAGCTGTCCCTGGATTCATCCTGTATGGATTTCTACGTGGTCGCACCAGTTACAGATGTGGAATATCTAGTCAAAAACCACTCCTTGGCCTTTTGCTTACCCTTTAGATAGAGATAAGGCACGTGAAGCCTTAAAGCTATTTCCACATGGTAGCGACAAGTATTTAGCAGCAAGGTGGTACAGCCGGAATTGGCAACATCGCATTGTGTGGATTGAAGATGGATTCTGGCTTTCTATGGGTGCAGATACTTCTATGGGAGCAGCAGTGAAATGGGCGGAGTCCAATTCTATAGTTCAATTAATTGACACCGTACCGACTATTCAACAGCATCGTCAAGGCTATAAAAAAAGAATAAGACACTGGAATATTGAGCGAATATGTGATGCTTTAGATATTCAGGAAAATCGAGAAATACTGTTAAATCAAATCAATCCTTCTATTTCAGATTTAACAGATATTTTAAGTCAAAACATAATCCCCTATATTGAGAAAAATCAAAAAATGATATCTAATCAAATTAACGCTTCTACGGCACATTCTCTAGAATCATTAGATCAACAGATAATACTTTCAAATAATGACACTAAAAAGCTGGAAAATCCAACGTCATTTATCTCAAAGATTCGCAATTTGTTTAAGTTCCGTAATCGCACTTAAGATAAATCAATTGCTCATGGAACTCATATTTCAAACTCCAAAACACTCAACACCTTCTCTTCCAAATCCGTCAAATAAGCACGATTCAGCTTCCCTAGCATCTCCAAAAACTTCTGCACCGACTCCTCCAGCGCACTGGAATACACCCGACTGATGCGATCGCGGCAATATTCCTCAAACGTGCGGTGACTTGAACGGTAAAGTCGGCGATCACGTAATTCTGCCAGTGCCTTCCCCGCTTCAAAAAATGCCCGTTCCACCTTACGCTCCAGGTGCAAGCGATCGCAACTCGTGCTGATCTACCACTACCTTTAGCGAGATTCCGCGTCCGTAGCCAGTTAATAGAACTGCGGGCAAATGACTTACGCTTTACTGATGAGGAAGCCGCAACATTCTGGCATCAGTCCATCCCACTGTCATTAACAGCTTCTGGAACAGGTTGGGCGACAGGAAATAAAACTTCAAATGGTCGAATTTCTACTACTGCTGGTACAGATAAAGATTTGAAGACGATATTGGAACTGGCTAAAGAAAGAGGCTATAAAACTGGTGATGTTACTACCGCCGAATTAACTGATGCTACGCCAGCAGTACTGTTATCCCATATGAGCGATCGCAGTTGCCAAGGGCCACAAGATACGGCTAATTGTCCGCAAGACAAGAAGTCAGCAGGAGGACCTGGTTCAATCGCTGAACAATCTATCGACCATAATCATCTAAAGATTGCGCTCATCTAGTCTTTTGGTTGGCAATATACTTTGCTTCACACTGCATGAAAATTTATAGCTCTCAGAAATGCTCGAAAGATACTCTGGATTTGTGGTTTACTCAGAGTCCGGGACTTTGAGCGATTGGGAGACTAGCTGATTACTGATAACCCCACTCAATTTCTGGACATTTCTGCAAAACCTCAAACCAGTCGCTTGGTGTCCACATCTTTTCGTTATCTGGAGTTCCTCCAGCTTCTAGTAAGAGAATACTTACATTCTGGTCACTTGCAGCGAGTATTGAGGCCTCTAGTCCAACCCCAGCACCAGCCTCGACCACAAAAAATGCTGCTGATACCAAGCCGCCTGAGCAGAAAGCAGTTCAAGTCATTCGTGATTATTACAGTGCGATCGCACGTCTTGACTATAAACAAGCTTACTCGCTTTGAGAGGAAAATGGTGCTGCTAGCAAGCAGTCGTTTGAGCAGTTCAAGCAGGGGTTTGCTAACACCACATCTGTTGCTGTAGAGGTTGGAAAACCTGGGAGACCAGACTCAGGTGCAGGCTCAATCTACATTGAGATTCCCGTTACTGTGACTGCGGTCGCCACAAATGGAACTCCACAGCGATTTCGCGGCAGCTATATACTGCGGCGAGTCAATAATGTTCCTGGCTCAACTCCAGAGCAGCAAAGATGGCATCTCTACTCGGCGAAAATTACTCAAGTTAAGTAGCCTGCTGTAAAACGCATAAGCCAAGACGTGGAATGATTCCTCCAGACCGATACAACATTATTGAACTTCAAGCTCTGAAATTAGCTTGACGGGTGAAGTGGGACGGGCAGGAACATACATCTATCAAGATTCTGCTGCCAATATTACCGTGAGTTCTTCATCTACATCAGTAAGAGAACCCACTTCCCTACTAGGTCTATTGTTTGGAGTTGGTGCAATTGCTGCCTCTAAAAAAGCCGGGAAGACGAAATCTGAAGCATGAATTACTGAACTCTTTACCAAAGCTTTATCGATCTACACCACCGCCAACCAATCGCACACCACAGACCTACACTCGTCAGCATATTTAACCCAAACCTGCCACTGGCCCAGATACCCATTCCAGTAAGGCTCCCCATCAGCAATTCCAACAGCCTCCCCGATTGTGGAGACTAGCTGATTGTAAAACGAGCCAGCACAATTCATGCCTTGCTGCATTTTCAGTTTCAGCCCCTTCCATCCTTGGGTAACAGGACTTTCCACTGGCGTAAGTGTTTGAGGAATATCCTGGGATTGGGTGTCAATGACTGGTGTAATTGTACTTATATTATTGCTGACTGACACCAACTCATTTTGAAATAATTCATCTCGATTTAACCACTGTCCAAAAATCGAATCACGCTCGTCATCAGGGGCAACAAACCGATAAACGCACTCCCGATTTTCACGCTTGCCCAACTGACCAACGTAATCCAACTTCAAATCAATCTTCGCAAGTAGTTTCTGTGCGATCGCTATGGGAGTAAATTTTTCTGAAATGGTGACGTTTAGACAAGTCTTGATGAGATACCGATTCTCCATCGCCATCTTCTTCAACTCCTGCATCGCCTCGTCAGACCCTCGTAAGCATTCCCCAGGCGTAAGCAACTGCAACAAGTTCAGTCTCTCCAATAATAAGACAGCAGGCAATAGCTGCCCCTTGTTAAAATCCGGTATTCCAAATCGAATTCTCCCCTGCTTCTAACTGCGATGCAGCTCTTTTGGCATCACGGTTCGTCAAAAACTCTCGCCCCAGTGTCAAATAATAGTGCATTCTCAGTTGAGGATACCACCCGTCATCATCCTTCTCGACCAAATCAGGCGTAACTTCAATTTCGTAGCGACGAGACAATTCTGCCTTGCGCTGCTGATGTCGTTCGGTTTTCGTTTTCGCCCTTGTGTCTTGCAGCTTCTTAAGTTCGGCATCAGAGATGGTTGGAGAATCCGCGATCGCCTGACACGACACTCCGCAGCATACAATTCAACAGACGCGGCTTTAACCGACTCGATAACTGCCCCACTCTCATCATCGTCGGCATCGTCAGCATCGATAACGGTGTAGCCATCTTCGACCAAACCCGCAAGCACAGACTCTCGATAACGCCGCATTTCTACATTAATCACGGAACCACGCTTACCCCAAGTCTGCAATGACTCCGGCTGAAAGTTCTGGTCAATAAAGCTGTAATCGTCATTATCCGCCGCCGACAACAGCGCAATGTTAGCCTGTGTTGCGACGTGTTGACTTCTGAGCAATCCTCCGATGGATGTAGAGCCATTACCCACAACCGACATCCCCCATTCTCTGATCCAGATATGACGGTCAACTGTCTCCCTAACCCTTGCCAACATCTGACGCACGGAGTTAACCGGCTGCACACCTTGAAATATCCCCCAAACAGCATCAAAATGTCCTCGAATGTCTATGCTGACCCCAGTTTCTAAACTTGGAGAAGCGATAACCAAATCATACTGGGTGAGAATTTCGTTCAGGTGAGCGATACAGCCGAAAGCCGCATGAGATGGATCAGCAACAGATTCACTGTCTATTCGTAGGATTCGTAGGTGTGGGAATTTACGGCGAAAGCGTTCCTCCAATGTTTGCGTCCCCCATTTGGACTTGGCTTTCTGAGCAGAACAGCATAATAAATGATGACCACCAAGGATAATGCCTTTATCCAACGCCGCGATAAGATTCTTCGGATTACTGCCAGAGTAGTTGTAACAGTTGCCAGAAAAGGGCTGATAATTGTTGACGATGACAAAGGGGTTAACCCGATATTCTCCCGCAAGAGAAAGAACGTATTTTACATCGGTAAATGAAGCGGCATTGCACCCATGCCGCCGATTCAACTTTTTGTAAGAGCTTGTGCTGGCTATGAAATCCTCAACAGCCAGCATTGCCTTTGGGCTGGGTAAAGGTTAAAGGGTAAGGGTTAAAGGAGCGAGAACAATTCCTTTCCCCTTTGCCCTTTCCCCCTTACCCTTAAAATTGTGTTTTCGTCGCCAGCATTCGCAACAATAATCAGTGGTTTAGAAAAATCCTGAACTAATGACGCAGCGAGAAGAAAGCTTTTAGCGAAATTGGTTTCAATACCAGTCCTGACAACATAAAGTTCATCTGCACTCACGACAATATCGAGTTTAAGGTTGTCCTTTCCCTTGCAGGGTAAACGCAAGAAAATTTATATCTGAGATGAGTTAGAGTGTAGAGGAATCGAAGCTTGTAAAACTTTCAGCATATACTCTTCATCCATGCTGGCTCGCTTTGCTTTTTGACGAATACTACGTTTATAATTTGTTTCTTTATTGAGAAAATTTATACTCCATCGCTTGAGTAGAGCAAAATTCTCTGGAGAGTTATCTTTACGGATGCGACAAGCATCCTCATTAAAGGTGACATCTAAAACCCAATGAAGTTGATTTTCAATTGACCAATGCTGTCGAATCGCAAGCCCTATTT
>LXQE01000167.1 GCA_003326195.1 Nostoc punctiforme NIES-2108 | reverse complement strand
ATGCCCAATCCAATTGTTACCATCTACCACTTTATGACTCTGAGGATTGTACCAATTGACACGAAACAATGAGGCTAATGAATGCCAAGATCAAGAAAAGGATGCCCCAAGGATATTAAAAGTACTATGCCAGAATTACACCAATCAATTGCCCAGCATTATCACGAACGGACTAAATACAACCCTGAGACTCTCGCTTCCAAAAGTCAGCGCTTAGACTGGACTAAACAGCCAGTCCCCTTTAAAGAGTACAAAATTGGCTCTACTTTTGATCTCAAACCCTATATCCAAGAAAAAGCAGAGGCTTACGCTAATAACCCAGATGCTCTATGGTGGCAAAGACTTTCACGGCTATTGTTTCGCAGTTATGGATTGACGGCGAAAATGCCTTCTATGGGTAGTGCAGTGTATTTACGCGCTGCTCCCAGTGCAGGCGGATTATACCCTGCTGAAGTTTATGTGGTTTCTCGTGGTACGTCGTTATTGCCGCCTGGTCTATATAACTACCAGTGTCGAACTCATTCTCTCATGCATTATTGGGAAAGCGATGTTTGGCAAACTCTCCAAGCAGCTTGTTTCTGGCATCCTTCTTTAGAAAATACTCAACTGGCAATTATTGTGACTGCGGTATTCTACCGTTCTGCGTGGCGCTATGAAGATCGGGCTTATCGGCGGATTTTTCTGGATACGGGACATCTGCTGGGTAATATCGAGTTAGCTGCTGCGATTACTGACTATCGCCCCCATTTAATCGGCGGTTTTGTGGATGAATCAGTTAACGATCTGCTTTATATCGATCCGCAACAAGAAGGTGCAATCGCTGTCTTACCGCTGGCAGACTTGTTAGACGTGAATCAAAATTTGCCATTGGGATGTACTGCTTTACCTTCCGCCACCGAAACCAGTTATCCTCAAATCCCTGATGGCGAACTACTAACATATTTCCATCGACACACGCAGATCCAGTCAGGTGTAACTGGTAATCTTAATCTACCAACTATTAAACAAGAAAAATCTTTGGAGGATAAATACAATTTTCCTTTCTGTCTAAAAATTCCCACCACCACCGCACCTATAAACTGGGGACAAAAACTATCAGAACTGGAAGGCACTATGTATAAGCGACGCTCTACCCGCGCTTACAATGGTGATGATTTAAGCTTCGATGAATTGAAAAGTTTACTCGATTTTACTTACCAACCGCAAAATTACATTGACCAAAGCTTAGATATTTCTCCAGACTACTTCGATCTAAATTTAATCGAAACATTCATTGCTGTTTGCGGAGTCAAAGGACTGGAGGCGGGTTGTTACTATTACGCACCCAAAGCCCAAGAATTACGCCAAATTCGGTTTAAAAACTTTCGGCGAGAGTTACATTTTCTCTGTTTAGGACAAGAATTAGGGCGGGATGCAGCAGCGGTGTTATTTCACACAGCCGATTTGAAAGCTGCGATCGCACAATATGGCGATCGCGTTTACCGTTACTTGCACATGGATGCCGGCCATTTGGGACAACGCCTAAATTTAGCGGCAATGCACCTGAATGTAGGTGTTAGTGGTATCGGTGGATTCTTTGACGATCAAGTAAATGAAGTTTTGGGTATTCCTGCTGATGAAGCTGTTTTATATATCACTACATTGGGACGCCCAAGATAAAAATAGTCCCAGAGGCGCAAAGAATCCAGAGAGTTTCTTTCTGTGTCCTTTACGTCTCTGTGCAAGCTTAGGGGGCTACAACTTGGGCTAGGCGTGCAGATAAAATAAGCCTCATCGCCCTTTCTCCTTGTTGGTAAGACTTACGCTTGTTAGGATTTAGTATCAATAATTCGGCAACTAATAATCCAATAAAAAAACTGCTATGACGGCGAATAGTCCGTCCAGATTCTTTAATTCGACTGATATATTTTTTGATACCCATACATTTAATTTATGGTTGGGGTCTAAATACCCATCCATGACGTAATTCAGAATTGCGTTAGCGCAGCGTTAGCGAGTCTGCGAGCGTCATTGCGAATGGGGATTTTGGTAAATCTGGGTAATTTACGTTTTTGTCAGTTTTTCCTGAATGAATGTCCTGTTTTGCTTCTCGACTAGCTGTAGATGTGATTAGAAACGGATTATTAGGGAGAATTCTTTGAGCATCGAAAACGACGGTCGCGGCAGTGGCAGGTAGTGTTATGGCTTTTGTATTAGTTATAGATAGCGTCGGCGCAGCCCAACCTAGTCATCGCTATAGACTGGTGAAGCTCCGATATTGAGCTGGTGTTATGTTGAATGGGGCAAGAGTGATTAAAAAGGGTTAATGTCTCTTACCTGCTCCCAGATATAGCTCACCCACTTTCGGGTCATTCAACAATTCTTCACCAGGACCGGAGATCGCATCACGTCCCGATTCTAATACATATCCACGATTAGCCATCTCTAAAGCTTTACGGGCATTTTGTTCTACTAATACGATCGCAGTACCTGCCTGATTAATTTGTTTAATCTGCTCGAACACTTGTGTCACCAAAATCGGCGACAAAGCAGCAGATGGCTCATCTAAAATCAGCAAACCAGGTTCCAACATCAAAGCTTTGCCCATCGCTAGCATCTGGCGTTCTCCTCCAGAGAGAGTACCAGCACGTTGACGACGGCGATCGCTTAGTCTGGGAAACATAGTAAATATTTTATCTTTAATTGGTTTCAGGGGAACGTTAAGCACAAAAGCACCCATCTCCAAATTCTCTTCAACACTCAGAGAGGGGAAAACATTGGCGATTTGCGGTACGTAGCACATTCCTCGTTGGACAATTTGATTGGACTTTAGCCCCACGATATTTTCACCTTTGAAGGTAATTGTGCCTGTGTGGGGTATCAAAAGCCCAAAAATTGCTTTTGCCAAAGTAGATTTACCTGCACCGTTGGGGCCAATCACTGTCACCAATTCCCCTGGTGCAACCTGAAAATTCACACCTTGCAGGATATCTACATCTTTGATGTATCCAGCGTGAACATTTTGAACTTCTAATAAATAATCATTTGTCATTGGTCACTTGTCATTGGTCATTGGTCAACAGTCAAGTCAAACATAACTATTGACTATTGACTGTTGACTATGGACTATTACGGAGTTTTTTGCAACTCTGGTCGTTCTTCTGCAAGAATCGCACCTTCTACAGGGCAAACTTGGAGACAGATACCACAGTCGATGCAAGTGGCAAAATCAATCCAGTACCAATCAGTCCCCTTGGTGTTTTTGCCTGGGCCATCATGAATACAAGCTACTGGACAGGCATCTACGCAGTCAGCWACGCCTTCACAGACTTCTGTAACAATTGTRTGCGGCATGTTCTCGATTCCCTCTYTTCTGTATCGGCTATTTCTAGMCTAGCAGGGGAGGGGGAGAGCAGGGGGGGCAGGGGAGCAGGGGAGCAGGGGAGAAGTTGCAGTAAGTCTTTCCCCTCTGCCCCTCTGCTTCTTTTCCCATGCCCATTAAAGTAATGGTTCTATTTTTGGTGAACCATCAGCTTTGATCCAGGCAATTTGGGCAATGCCGCGATCACTTGCATATTGGCGAATCGCCTCTGCATCTCTTCCCCCCAAGTCAATTTCTACTCGCACCAAATCAGCAGAATCTCTGAGTTTTTGCGCGTATACAAAGGCGGCGGTGTTAGCACTAGTTGTCTCCGGTGCTACCAACCAGTCACTCGCTGGAGTTTCTTGTGGTAATTGCTGGGTAGACAACAGAACTTGGTATAAATCTTCGATACTTAGTCCAAAACCAATTCCGGGAATATTTTCTCCTTGAGGATGATATAGCCCCAAAAGCTGGTCATAGCGACCACCGCGCCCTAAGACTCTGGCTTGGGATTCGGTATCGTTGACAACTTCAAAGACGATACCAGTATAGTAATCTATGGTTTGGATCAGGCTGAGGTCGAGGATTAACGGAAATTTTTTCTCTGATTCTAGTAATTCTACTAGGGATTTGAGGTTATTAACTGCCTCCCGCTGTTCTTCATCTAAATCCAAACTACTGACTTTTTGTAACACGTCTGCACTTGGTCCGCGCAAATCCATGATGATTTGGGCGCGATCGCGCAGTTTGTCACTTAGGGGTAAATTATCTATGGTGATGCGGTCAAGATGAGCGATCGCACTGCGAACTTGATCTTGTAAATTAGCAGGAAAGGCACTCAGGAGCGATCGGGTAATTCCCGCCTCACCTAAAATTAAATGCCATCCCTGCAAACCCAATGCTGCTAAACAATCTGCTACTAACAGCAGTACTTCGGCATTCGCCAGCAATCCGCCAGTACCTAACAACTCCACCCCAGCTTGATAAAACTCTTGCTGGCGATTATGCCTACTTTCCCAAGTGCGGCGAAACACATTGGCGTTGTAATACAACCGTTGTGGATAAGTGACACCAGCCATCCGAGTGACAACAGTACGAGCAATAGATGCTGTTAATTCTGGACGTAGCCCTAATTCATCATCTTCACCATTTTGTTGTAGTTGAATCACCATCTGACGCTGGATTGCTTCCCCCGCCATCAGGGTATCCATGCGCTCTAAAGTCGAGGTGATAATCCTGTGATATCCCCAGCGATGAAACACCTGCTGTAACCGATCTTCAATCCAGCGTTTTTTCTCCACATCCAAGGGCAATAAATCCCTGGCTCCCGCTGCTGGTTGATACACCATTATTTTTTCTTCCCACCAAACAAACCACCGAACAAACCACTACCAGATTTATCTGGTTGCTTATCTCCATTATTGGGGGATGAAGTCACCTTATGATCGCTAGGTTGTTGTCCTAAAGCCTTATCTATTTTAGGTTTCCATTGCAGAGCCGTTTCGTCACTGGGGTCTAATTTTAGAGCGTTGTCAAAGTGTATTTTTGCCATTTTTAGCTGATTTTGCTTTAAATACACCATTGCAATTAAGCTATGACAGCGACTATTTTTCGGTTCTAGCTTCAGGGCATCTTGCAACTCTACTTTGGCTTGGGCAAATTGATTTTTGTCAATCAAAGATTGAGCGCGACGAATATACTGTTCTAGAATCAAGTCTTCTTTTGATGGCGCTGGTGCTGGCGCTGGTGCTGTATTTTTTGGTGTATTTGGCTGAGGCGTACCTGATTGGGCTTTGGATTGAGCCTGTGGCGGTGCTGCGGAGGCTTTACCCGCACTCCGCATTAAATACACTAAATTCAACTCACTAGCTTGGGCAATGACTTGCAGCGCTTGTTCTAAAGAATCATATTGGGTTTGGGCTAGTTTCGCGATCGCAGTTTTATAGAAATGATCGATATTAGCCGCCTCAACTAACTGTTTAGCCAAGTCGGTGGTGAGAGTTACCGAAGTAGACTCTTGTAGCAGGCGCTTGCCAATTTGCGACAAAATTAGAATATATTCAGTGCGACTGCGATCGGCAGCAAGTTTTTCGTAAGCTGGGTTAACCAGCTTTGATAACAGTTCGTTACCAAGATGTTTTTGAGCAGCAGTTTCAGTAAGACTACTGTCTGGGTGCAAACGACGGGCGACTTGGAGATAGCGTTTGCGAATCTCTTTGACATCGGCATCAACTGGAACGCACAGCACTGCGTGATGATCTATGAAATCATATTTAAATAGTCCACGATCTATTTTGAAAGACATATATAGTTTTTGCACCAAGGGAGCAGTTAGATTGCTTTTAGTTTACCCAAAGTCTGGGGTAAAGCCCCCATCTGCTACACCCAAGCTGACAGTGGTGGAACCCGTAAAAGTTCGCTACTGAGGGAGTCGTGAATATAACCATTTGTGGCAAGAATTCTACCTGACTCAATTTTGACAGCAGTGCCATCGTAGGCGGTGATTTTGCCTCCGGCTTCTTGTACCAAAATTATTCCGGCGGCAATATCCCAAGGAGAAAGTCCCCGTTCCCAGTAACCATCGACACGTCCACAGGCAACATACGCCAAATCTAGTGATGCCGAACCGCTACGTCTAACTCCTTGGGTAAGATGGGTGAGGTGACTAAATTCTGCGTAGTTGTTATCAGAGGTTTCACGGCGATCGTATGCAAAGCCTGTTACTAGTAGGCTTTTACTCAGTTCAGATGTCACCGAAACCTTGATGGGCTGACGGTTACGCGTTGCTCCTAAGCCAGCAGCAGCACGGAATAGCTCATTGTGAAATGGGTCATAAATTACACCAACTTGGGGAATACCATTAATTAACAGCCCGATGGAAACGGCAAAAAATGGGTATTGATGAGCATAGTTGGTTGTGCCATCCAAAGGATCTATTGCCCAGAGGTACTCATTCTGTTGATTACCTAATTTCCCTGATTCTTCAGCGAGGATCGAGTGCTGGGGAAAATGGCAACGCAAAATTTCTAAAATCAACTCCTCTGAGGCTTTATCAGCAGCCGTGACTAAATCACCAGGGCGTCCTTTTTCAATAATTGCGTCTTCTAACTTACCCAAGTAACCTTGCAAAATAGCACCAGCAGCTAGTGCCGCTTCTGTAGCAATATCTAGAAAAATTTGTAGATTTGTCATTTGTCATTTGTCATTGGGCATTGGGCATTTGTCATTGGGCATTGGGCATTGGGCATGGGGCATGGGGCATGGGGTATGAGGCATTGATTATTACTTCTTTTTCACTTACTCACTCTCCCACTCTCCCCCTCAGCACTCAGCACTAATTAAAGATTTTGGCGGCGAAACTCGGCGGGAGTGAGGCGCATGGGCTTTTCTGGGTTCCAGATTCCTTGCCCCATGAGTCTAGCCCATTGTTGGGCACGTTCTAAACGCTGGTCATATTTATGGTTAGGCGATCGCCCCACAAACATTGCATTCCCTTGTTTGACTAATTCTTCATTCAACAACACCTTATTTTTCCACACATAAGCAAGAGTTCGCCCAATTTTGTCTTTTGCTTCTAAATCAAACTCCAGTGTTACCGATTGTTCTACACCACCAATTAGATTCTCTAACTGTTCTTTTGCTGCTTCCCCCCAAGGGCGCTGTCGTAAATCTGGTGCATCAACACCTACTAATCGCACTTGGGAAATCAAATTTGGTTGTTCAGCCATGCCTAACACTTCCAAGCTTTGCCCACTAACTACCCGTGCTACTTTTACCTGGGCTTCATTATTTGGCAGCTGGTTTTTGCCTTGGCAACTCACCAAGAGCAATAAACAAGCCAAAATAGCTATTTTTTGCACCCACTCACCAAGACGCACAGGCATCAGAAATTTGGTGATTTTGAATTGTTTATTCCTCATCTAAGGGTAAACCCGCTTTAATTCTCCCCTTAGCAAAATAGCGTCCAAACTGGAGTTCGTAGACTTCATCTTCATCTTGCGTCTCCACTTCCAAGTCAGAACGGGGGTAGCTCACACACAACAAGGCATAACCTTGCTGACGTAAATCTGGCGACAAGCCGATCGCTTCTGGTTGGTAAATTTCTCCTGACAACACTCTCACAGCACAAGCGGTGCAAGCCCCGTTGCGGCAGGAAAACGGTAGTTCCACCCCTTGTTTTTCGCCAGTGTGTAGGATGTAGCGGTCTTCTGGCACTTCTAGGGTGTATGTTTTGCCAGTAGCGCGATCGCGAACTTTAATTGTGTATGTACGGGACATCTGGATTTGTGTTTTGGGATTAGGACTATCAGATTCAATCTAGAATATCTTTCTTTATCTTTGCATTTTCTGGGATTCTATAGTATGATCGTAACTTGTGACACCTGGAGAGGTGGCCGAGCGGTTTAAGGCGCAGACCTGGAAAGTCTGTTTAGGGAAACTTAACGAGGGTTCGAATCCCTCCCTCTCCGTTATCAAACCTAAGTCTAAATATATAGTTTGAATATAGCTAGATGTATTGACGACTAGGAAAATTAAAGTAGATTAAGTAATTTTCCCTTGTATTTTTTAAGAGCAGCGCAACCGACGGTGTACCACTTGCTACTCACCTTCCTGCCTTGGTTCTTGAAAGTTACCATGCTATTTATGTCATCCGGTATATATGCGCCAGCCGCAGTAGCGATTAACTTAAACATTAGGAAAATACGCGAACTGGCTGGGTTTAAGCTAAAGGGAATCAATAAAAGCCCTTTGGCTTACTTTTTGATGGCATTTATATACAGCCTCACTGCCTGTGTTTTTCAGCCTTGGGAGTTTTTAACAAGCTCACTAAGCTGTTATGCTACCACCTTCAGACAAAATCTCTAGTGGAAATCAACCTGTATTAGGAAGTGGGCGATGCACATTGGATTTCTCAACCCTCAAGGCAATTTTGATTCAGGCAATAGTCATATAACGAAACACCCAGATTTTGGGGGTCAGCTAGTCTATGTTAAGCAAGTCGCCATAGCCATAGCTCAAATGGGTCATAAAGTTGATATTCTTACCCGTAAAATCATTGACCCGGAGTGGCCAGAGTTTGCCGAAGTGATTGACACTTATCCAGGGATCGATAATGTCCGCATTATCCGCTTACCATCTGGGCCAAAAGAATTTCTCCCTAAAGAGTTGTTATGGCCTCATCTGGTCGCTGATTGGGTACCCAACATCTTGAAATTTTATCAACAGCAAGGTGGCTTACCCGATGCTATGACTGCTCACTACGCTGATGGAGGACTGTGTGGCGTTCTAATTGAAGAGGAGACAGGCATACCTTTTACCTTTACAGCTCATTCTCTCGGCGCTCAAAAGATAGACAAACTGGAAGTCACCCCAGAAAATCTGCCAGAAATAGATGAGCAATTTAATTTCAGATATCGCATTTTAGCCGAACGCCTGAGCATGAATCGCTCGGCCATTAATATCACTAGTACACGACAAGAACGTTTTGAACAGTATTCTCATCGAGTCTATAGTGGTGCAGTGGATGTAGGCAACGACAACCGCTTTGCAGTGATTCCACCGGGAGCAGATTTCTCGATTTTCGGTGCAAAGGCACGTTCCGAAAATGAGGAAGCTACCGAAGAATTCATTCAAGAGCGATTGGCACAGGACATTGCAGAAGCCCGTCGAGATTTGCCCGTAATCCTAGCATCCAGCCGATTAGAGCCGAAAAAAAACATATTAGGGTTAGTGCAAGCCTTTGCAATGAGTCCAACACTTCAGGAACGAGCTAACTTGATGCTAATTACAGGGGGGTTGGACGATCCTTTACGAGAGGAGGCTAGTGACAGCATGGCTGAAGAGGTATTAGCCCCCATTCGGGAAGTGGTTAAAGAAAACGACTTGTGGGGCAAGATCAGTGCCTTTGGTTTGTCAGATCAGTCTCAAGAGTCACTCGCAGCAGCCTATCGGTTTATGGTTAAACGCCGCTCGGTATTTGCGCTGACGGCACTCTACGAACCCTTTGGGCTTGCTCCCTTAGAAGCGGCAGTCGCAGGTTTGCCAGTGGTAGCAACTAAGAACGGTGGCCCCAGCGAGAGCTTGCTACAGGGAAATAAGGAATATGGTGTACTTGTTGACCCAGAAGATCCTGCTGATATTGCACGCGGCTTAGAGCGGTTGCTATGTGATGCTCAGGAGTGGGAGTATTTTGCCCAAGCTGGTCAGCAACGGGTGTTGAAGACTTACACTTGGGAATCTACTGCTGAAAACTACCTGTCTTTGCTTGAGCAGATTTTGTCTTCACCGGAAACCCGCCCTCGTGCTGAACTCCTTCCCATCCATCCCTACTTCCGAAATCCAGAATCGCAGACCGATGTTTTTTTGGAAGAATTGGGCGAACTCTACTTTGGATCTAATCAAAAGGTACTAAAAAATGCGGATTAAATAAAGTGCCAAACTGGGGTCAAAGCAGAAGTTCTTGCAGGGAAGACGGAAGTTCTTACAGGCTGCGCGAAACACCGAAACGTCTTGGCGGATGTTCTTGCAGGGAAGACGGAAGTTGCTACAGACTGCGCAAAACACCGAAACGTCTTGGCGGATGTTCTTGCAGGGAAGGCGGAAGTTGCTACAGACTGCGCAAAACACCGAAACGTCTTGGCGGATGTTCTTGCAGGGAAGGCGGAAGTTGCTACAGACTGCGCGAAACACCGAAACGTCAACCCTGGAGCAATATTTTTTGATGAATGCTAAATGTGGGATTCAGGCAGAGCTATGAGCAGCCAGCGCAAAATGTGCTGACTGCTTCGGCAAACTGCTGGTTTTGTTCCATCAATGCCATGTGTCCACCTGGTTTTAGGGTGACTCTTTCAGAGTAAGGTAATTCTGCTTTCATGCGATCGCTCGCCACAGGTTTTGTCGCTATATCTGAATTGCCGCAAACAACCAACACAGGAACGTTAATAGTTGCAAGTGTGGCTGTTTCGTCAAAGTTGAACATTGCCAGTGTGCCACGAGCCAGAACACCAGGCGAACCCAATGCTGATAATAGACCTGCAAAACTTAGTTGACCGCGTGTTTCAGTACCTGTAAATCCAGATAGTTCGACGGTGATGTACAGCGAACCATTCAAATACGAGAGCCAAGTCATCAACCAAAAAATCGGCCACAGCACGATAGTCAGGTACAACACAGGTTCGATTAGCGGTTTCTGCAATTTGCGTACCAGATTGCTAAAAATGCAAGTTTTTACCGGATTAGTGTAAGTAGTATCTACAAGAATTAAGCCAGCCACCCGACTCCCCAATTGCTCTGGAAACAGGCGGCAGAATGTTAGGTTAATCATCCCACCCATGCTGTGTCCCACCAAGATAACAGGTTTATCCCCTGCTATGGCGACAACAGCTTCCAAGTCACGGGCATATTTTTCTATAGAGTGATCGTTGTTTTTCGGTTTAGTGGATTTTCCTAACCCTGGTAGATCCCAAACAATTACTCGGAAGCGATCGCTTAGTTGTCGTTTGGCATAATACCATATAGTACTGTTTGGCCCCCAACCGTGTGACAAGATAATTGGTTGACCATCTTCAGGGCCAAAAAACTCTACTTGCAACACGCTCCCATCTGGACGTGGCAAGCGCTGCACGGTTTTGCTACGCATAAACTTGGGTTCCTCGGCTCCAGGACGGCGCAGCAGTGGCAAACTGATAAAATGACCCCCAAAAGACCACAGAAACATTACTAGTCCAGCCACCAAGTAGGGTGTTCCTACAAGTTCTCGTTCGTACCATTCATAGAGAATGTAGATTCCCCCACCAAGTACCCCAACAGACAGCAGTTGAAACAGCCATACAAGTAGAAAATTATGAGGCATGAATATCATGAGCCTAAACCTTGCAATGCTTTGTTAACTGCTTTTAGCTTCATACCATAGTTAGAATCATCCAACTTTCACTCCCAAGAATGATTTATACAGTGTTATGGGGGTGATAAAAATGCTGATTCATATCAAATGCTTACTACTCAGGCAAAATATTAACTGAATCGTTACTAAAATTTTGTTCAAGATAGCGTGGATTGCTTACTCCTACGTGCAAAAGCAGTGCTGTAACTAATGCACTGATCGCTGCTACCAAAAAGGTACTTCTATAGTCAATATTCTCCACTATCCATCCACCTAGTAAGGGAGCAAGGATGCTAGCAGGAGCAATAAGGGTATTACCAAGACCAATATAGGCTGGTCGTTGGTGTTGGTTTCCAAACTCTAAGGTCATTACCGCAGCAATATTTTGTAGAGCTATCATACCTATCCCTACTCCTATAAATACCAAGTAAAACCAGTTTGCATTTGGTGCCAAACAAGCGAAAACCGAACTGAACGTACAAGCAACACAACCAATTTGTAAAACCAACTTGCAACCGGTGCGATCGCCTAACCAACCCAAAACCAATCCAGCAATAGTTTGTGTAACCATCAATAGAGTCGTAATTAACCCAATAGATGCTTCTTTCATCCCATATTGATGTACGGCATAGAGTGTATAGAAGGGAAGTGGCATCAGTGCTAACTGTGAGATCATACGTGCGATCACAAAGCAACGGAAATTCTCATCACAGCGGAGAATCACAATCAGACTGTCCCAAAATTCACGTCTACTTTCAAAGGCTGATGGTGTGATGCTTAATGGCTCTCGCGTCCTAGACATAAAAAACCAAGATAGAGCCATTGCAAAACTGGCACACAAAAAACACAGAGCAAAGTTAAATGGTTGAGCAATTTCCTTAAGTAGTAAACCAGCGATCGCAGCACCACAAATACTCATCAGATTACCAGATGCTGCTAAAGTACCGTAAAAAATACCAAGCTTTCTGGAGGGAACAATTTTAGCAACCATACTTTGCCAAGCAGTAGCGCTAAACCCACTGCCTAGTCCTTGCCAAATGAGTATGGCAAATGTCAACAGTAAGATAATTTGGTGATTAAGTTGTAGTTCTAACAAAGCCACCAGTGCTAATCCCAAAAAAGGAAGCTTCTGATGAATTGTCAATAACATTACAGTTGGTTTGTAACACTGTAGACGCGCTACTTTACTAGCTGTTAATAGCTGCGGTAATTGCCAGCCTAAGCGTGGAATAGCTGGGATCAGACCGATGAGTAATGCAGAATCAGTAAGAGTGCTAACAAATAGAGGAAGAATGATGAAAAATGAAGCAAAACCACTCCCAAAACCAAAAAATCCACTTTCAATAACATTGACAGTAAAATTATGGTGAAGGTTTTTTTGAATTTCAGAATTAAGCATTTTTATAGATATTGCAAGTTTGGTGATTTATTCTCTTTTGGGGAAACTCAGGCTGCATTTTAAACAGGTTTATCTTCTTTTTGTGGGTACTTAGAAATCACCTAAGTACCCACAAAAACCTGAGTTCCATAGATTGTTCCCAAATGCTTTACTTAAATCACCGTTGAAAAATATTTTTGTAAAATATCCCAATTTTTGATGGTGAGCCTTACTGCAACGGATGTCTGAGTCAGTGGCAGGTATAGGTTAACTTTGAAGTGGTGCGTGATTGGCAAGCGGTGTAGATTATGCCCTCACAAAGCTCACATTTATTAATCACAGAGATGACTTGACGCTATCTAGAAGAATATTTTTCCGTCCTGCTGGTATTGTTTACTACTCAGCTGGTAGCTTTGGAGGAGTGCGAGCAAGCCATCCAGTTACGCGCTTTTCTGTCAGAGATGGGAATGCCTACTATTTCAAGCATTTTTGCTATTTCTAAAATTGGAAACTCTCTGGATGAAGCAGGTGCTTCACAGGAAGCTGCTTCATCCAGAGAGTCGGTCAATTTTTGGATGAATTAGAGTGGTACGAAGAAACATTACAACGACAAAAAAAGAAAAAGGAACCCCCTTCTAATCAAGTCAGCTTTACCTGCTTTGTATACCAATTAGCTTGGGGATATCGTGTTTCTTTCAATACTGGGAGGCAAACGCAACCTTTAGTCACTCTTTAAGAGAAACTTGTGTGAAGCTGTAAGAGAGTGAAGAATCAAACTCTCTTCTACTAATCAGTTCTGACTTACCCTTTTGTAAATATGCCTTCAATTAGCTACAATCGCACCGACAGCCAGCAGCCACAAAGCATTACCATTGAAGGTTATGTTGTCCGGCCAGGATTACACATTCTCAGTTACGAGCAACTCAAGTTGCTACGAGAGCAAACACAGCATCATTCTCAGCTTGAATCTCTAGTTAGCCAAGGTGTCATTAAGTTGACTGGTTAATAGTCGTCAATTCACTTGCAATTCATCTCATCACCTGCTTATTGGGTAGGTGATGAGATGAATTGCTGTATCAGCTAAGTTCTAAGTAGATGAGTTTGAACGTTCTATTTGCTGACGAACGGTATCAATAGAAGCATTAATACCAGCCAGTTTAGACTCTAAATCATCTCGTAGCCAAATCAAGAATTTTAATTTCCGCTCTAAGCTAGCTTTGTGCGAAATGGGTTCGCTTCCATAACATGGATTACCCCAAAAAGGAAACATAGTTTACCTCTGAATTTAGCTCTTGTAACAGTGCAATCTATTGCACCACTATATTCTGACTAATCACAATCAGACTGGTGTATGTAACAACCGACCATTATTGTGCGTGCTTAACGAACTTTTGCTAAAAGTTATCTCTTGAATTGGTGGAGGTATTTGACCGAACTGTGATCAACTCTATCCACTTCTCCTTTAAGACAAAGTTGAAGTGACGATACCATGTTCAAAGGTTCTGGCAATTTGGCATCACAATTGTGTATTTTGCAGTTTAAATGAGATATCAACAAAACAGAACAACCACAAATCGCCAGTTGTTGACCCAACGCTGTAAAATAACTCAGCAGCCAATTCACAGCGCTTGGTCATCGCTTCTCTACAACTGGCTAGTAATTCACTAGAAAACCCATAGTAAAAGTGCGTAGGCTAGAAAGCTGTCTTAACACGGCTGGTAAAATAAATGTGAAGTACCCGCAAATCAACGTACTTATATCAGTAAATACTTCTAATAATAGATGACTTGGTGAAAGGGAAAGGGATAATGCTGAAAGGTGTCATATTCTAAGACCAATTACTGAGTAGGAAATTATTTTATGAGAACCAGAAAGCTAGGGAAACAAGGCTTAGAAGTTTCAACTATCGGACTTGGTTGCATGGGAATGTCTGAGTTCTATAGTGGTCGTGATGAAATTGAGGCGATCGCGACAATTCATCGAGCGTTAGAACTTGGAGTTAATTTTCTTGATACTGCTGATATGTATGGGCCGTTTACCAACGAGCAACTAGTAGGCAGAGCAATTAAAGATCGCCGAGATCGAGTAGTTTTAGCAACTAAATTTGGCAATGTCCGTACTGAAGATGGTGGTTTTAAAGGGGTTGATGGCAGACCAGAATATGTCCATCAAGCTTGCGATGCCTCACTAAAACGTCTGGGAGTGGAGGTGATTGACCTCTATTATCAACATCGCGTAGATCCAACTGTCCCCATTGAAGATACTGTCGGGGCAATGGCAGAGTTAGTCAAGCTGGGAAAAGTACGTTATTTGGGGCTTTCAGAAGCTGCCCCGGCGACGATTCGACGGGCTGTAGCAGTTCACCCCATTACTGCACTGCAAACCGAATACTCTCTTTGGAGTCGAGAACCAGAGGATGAAATTTTACCTACCGTGCGGGAATTAGGAATTGGGTTTGTTCCCTATAGCCCATTAGGAAGAGGATTTTTATCAGGTGCGATCGCTAGCCCTGACGATCTTGCACCTGATGACTATCGAAGAAATTCTCCTCGCTTTCAAGGTGAGAATTTTTATAAAAACCTGCAATTAGTAGAGCAAGTCAAAGCGATCGCCAGCGAAAAAGGAGTAACTTCTAGTCAGCTTGCTTTAGCATGGCTATTCGCTCAAGGAGAAGATATTGTCCCAATCCCTGGTACAAAACGCCGTACTTACTTGGAGGAGAATGTTGCAGCTACCGAAATTATCCTGACTGAACAAGATTTGAATCGACTGGAAACAGTTGCACCAAAAAATGTGGCAGCTGGCGAACGCTATCCTGACATGAGTACTGTTAACCGTTGATCTATCTGAAAAGCTGGAGTATTTTTTCAAATTCCGCTCTAGATGCACAAGCAGACATTACCGCAGCTTAACAAAGTAATCACCCATAATTCTCTGAGGAAATGTCAAAAGTAGCGTAGGCGCAGCCCGTCGTAGACATCGCTATTTATCGACTACATATCTGGATACTCATTCAATCGTCTGGAAACTGCCAGCACGAGATATATTCAACATCTTTGCTACCGCATTTACTACAGACTGCATCAATCACAGAGTCCACCCATTCATAGCTGCAACTACGACAATGACAGAAAATGTTATTGCGGTTAGCCATTTCAATACCTTGATGCCATTGTTGCAGTTGAGAAGAGTCTGGAAAAGCTTCTGACATTTCATCAAACCTTATTCATGTCATAGTCTACATTATGAGCCTAACAAGCCCCGAAGTGAATAACTCAGTATTAATCGCCCTGACTCTCACCGCGTCTATAGCCCTATCGCCCGTCAGCATTGCTGGTAATGTCCAAGGTTCAACCCATACTATCAAAATGTCTTCATTTAATCTCAATTCTCAAAAATGGCAAAGCCGGGTGCTACTAATCTTTGCACCATCTGTTGATAACCATAACTATCAGCAACAGATGCAGGTATTTAACCAGCGCCAAAACGATTTTAAAGATCGGGATCTAGTTCTGGTTAAAGTCTTAGCAACAGATAAAAGCTATGCCAACGGACAGTTAATAGATGAGTCTTCTGCTGCCAATTTGCGAAATCGCTTTGGGGTTGATCGAGAAAATTTTCGCGTCATTTTGATTGGCAAAGATGGTGGTGTTAAGCGCCAAGAAACTATACCAGTCGAAGCAACAGCAATTTTTGAGCAAATTGATGCTATGCCCATGCGTCAGCAAGAAATGCAAGAACGATAAATTGGTACAGCAGTTGGTTTTATTGTTTAACACTAACGCAAGTAGAGGTAATTGCCCTTTACTACAAACGCTATGCCAATCCCTAACCGCAAACCTCTTACAGCACCAGAATCCTACAAGTTGAATCAACTTAAGTGTGAGCCTACAAGAGTATCTGCTTTCAAACCTGAGCTTAATTCTTCAAGTAGATGAGAACAATCATTAAAAATGCATATACTGCAATTATCAAGCAATGAATTTATTAGCTCCTGGTTTCATATCTACTAGGAGTTTTTTTTATTATCCATCTCAATAAAGGGAGTTCATCATGAGAAGTAATAGCGTTCATCCTCAAGGCTATTGATCATTGCTTCTGTTGGTAGATTGAATGTCAATATTTGGATTGCTATTGTGTATTTGTCACTAAAAAACGTTTATCAAATAAAAACAATGAATATTCTTGCTTGGATTGTTTTAGGTCTAATTGCTGGTGCGATCGCAAAGGCTATCTATCCCGGTCATCAAGGCGGCGGAATTTTAGCAACAATTTTATTAGGAATCGTTGGTGCTTTTATTGGTGGTAGTTTGGGTGTATTCTTCAGTACAGGAAGCTTTGCTCTAGCCGCCCCCTCTTTGAGTATTCCCGGTATTGCAGTAGCAGTTCTGGGTGCAATTGTTGCAGTCTTTTTGTGGAACGCGTTAACTAGCCGCAGTGCTTTGTAATAAATTAAATTGAATTAACTAATTTGGAACTTACGCACTTTTTGTCTTATCTGTCAATGTGTAAGTTCTGTTTATCAACAATTATTGACATAATTTGCCACTTGTCATGCTGATAGCCTCAACATTATTAACCTGAATAATGTTGAGGCTATGATTTTATTTTGGATGCCCTATCTGTCGCAAACATTTTTTGAATTGGCATTCGAGAAGTCGTAAATCTCTACCTTACAGGCTTATAATATCTGTGCCAACAACAGCAACAGCGTGCTAAATTGCAAATTTGATACCTGTAATCTAACTTAACTTTGTTTGCTGCATAGGCGTAGCCCTTCGTAGACATTGCTTGGCAGGATAATTAAAAACTTGGGTTAGCGATCGCAATCTATTAGTTATACGTGTTTTTTTATACAAAAGTTATATTTAAGACATACAATTACTGGTTTACACACTACTAGTATTAAGTTCTTAAATACTAGTAGTGTGTAAATAGATTAAGCTTGCCTCTCACCTATTTGCTATTAAATTTAATCAAGGGGTAGTTACGATTCCCAGTGTACAACTTTGACAACTGTCCACAATACTGTTGCATGTCTCAAGCTCATGGTAATATTATTTTACTGTCAGGGAGATATTATTTATACATCAATTTGTAACCATGCTGAAAGAGTTAGTTAGGTGCGCTACCTCCAAAAAACAAAAAATTATTCAACCTACCCAGGAAATCAACAAAAGCCCTAACGTGCAAAGCACAGAGCTTTTTAAACTCTGCTTATATAAGGTACTAAAGAGCTAACTAAAGCTCTTTTTTAGGAATCATCATAGTCAGTGATAAAGGCATAAAACCCTCTTAGGATGGCAAAAAATTAGACAAGAGTAAATAGAAAAGTTTTGACACAATGTCAATAGTTTTTTGTATATGTAAAAATATCAAAAAGCCTAATTTGTCTTGTCAATAAGACATTAGCATTGTGTGTTTTATTTAGATATTGATTCTCTTTGTGCTTGTTACCTACATATAAAAGTCCTATTTGATTAGTGAAAACTTAAGCTACCTCGATCAAATCAGGCAAACACTTAAATTTAATAAATAATTTCGGACTGCTAGATAATCTCGATCTAGTAAAAATTCGATTATTCACAAAGTCAGTAAGAGTAACAGGAAAAACATGAATATCATAGTTCGTTTGTTTGGAGCGATCGTTCTCCAAGTATCTGCATTGGCTGCGATGTCTAGTATGGCAATGTCTGATGACAAGCCCTTTCGCGTCAATACCCAACAGACTCCTACTGTTTATCCACGGAAAACAACACAACCCTTTCGCGTCAATACTCAGCAGACTCCTGCTGTTTATCCACGGAAAACAACACAGAGGATTTGCTCTTTAGATCCCATTGAAGATTTATTACCTCCACCACAAACTAAAGCAAGTAATTCTTTGCTTTCTTACCTTGCTGAACAGGGTTTTACACAAAATAAAGAGGGTTCCTGGGTCTGTTATGCGAACGATCCTAAAAAAGAAGGGCGTTACTTTACTTTATTTAAGGTCAAACAAGTTAATAGCAGGCTCATAGCAAGTTCTTTCCTAGATGAAGGCAGTCTGATTCAAGGGCAGGAAAATCGTAGTTTGGACTTCTTTATGATGCTGATTGAGCATCATACGAATACTACTAAAGAGAACCGTCAAGGTATACGTAGATATCTACAAGCCTTCGTTTCCTTAGTCAAGGAAGGGAAGATCAAACCTACACGCCGTGGGTATCTTTTTGACCAACCAAACCGAGCTATGGTCTTATATCACACACTCTCATCAGGAAACCTAAAAGGTACGGGAATCACGATCAACATTTATTTACCTAAGAGTTGAATTGGGGAAGTAGGGGAGCAGAGGAGCAGGGGAGAAGTAGCAGTAAGTCTTTCCCCTCTGCCTCTTGTGTCCAATCCCCAATTAAATTGCTGTCGTTTAGTGGAGGTGCATCTTGTCTAGATCAATTGTTCAAAGAATTGCGATGCCGAAGGTAGTTCGCTTTGCAGCGATCGCATTTTCATCTGTTGCAGTAGTACTCACTACGTGTCAGTCTGCTTTTGCACAGCTAAATGTTGGACGCTATGGCATCCAACAAGGACTGGAGTCTGAGTATCTCCAGTACCAAATTAATAACCAGAATTTGAGCAAGATGCGAGTCATTCCTGCATGTGATGTGGGATTTGGTCTGACCTGCAATAAGACTGGATCAGTAATCCAACGATTAGTGGAGTTAAACAATGGGACTAGTTATCAAAACCTTCTGATCCGAGCAGCTGGTGGGGAGAAAAACTTCCAGAATTTCGCTAGTTTCTACGGCAATAATCCCAATCTCTCTGCGGTGCCTTACGCCTCATTTTGGAGAAACGCATCCCCCACAATCATGGATGGATCTCAATACCTTCTTGGACAACCTTTTGGTCGCAATCCAGTAGAAGGACTCGGACTTGTAACCAAGCAGTTCTACTGGGCACCATACTCAGGAGTTAATGACTCTGTTAGCCTCCGTAGTGGGTTACTAGACCTGAAATTGTCATACGGACGATTGCTGTTTGAAGAAGCTTCAAAAATTTCCAATATTCAAGAGCAGATTCAGTCTCTAGGTCTGTCACCAGAGATGACTAATTTTTATTTAGATAAAATCTCTACAGGCTTGGATGCGTTGAGTTCTGGAGATCAGCACCAACTCCAACAGAAGATTTTTGAAGTGCTATCCTTTCCATACTCCGAAGATGGTGGGGAACTCGGACGCCCCAATAATGCGATTCCAGCGGAATTTAATCAGCTCTTAGGAGAAGATATCGCAGGAGATACTTTGCTAAGTGACAATCCACTGGCCTTGGATGGAGAAACAATAGCTTTTGATGCTTTCCCTGGCTCTACGGGAGATGTCTTGGTACCAGACAGTCCTAATTCCTTTCCACTTTGGCCAATAATCGGCGTTGGGGGTCTTGGTTTAATTCTGCTTCTACTACTGAGTGGTGATAGTTCCTCAGCTCAACCATCGACACCTGTTTCTTCAGTTCAACCACCTATACCTGTTTCTCCAGAAAATGCACCTTTGTCTCTGACCAATAAAGGCGAATGTGATTTGACTCCTAGTGGTAATGGTTCCAATCACACACAGATCATTGAGGTTCCGTGTAATGTTACTCCTCAAACCCCCACGGAAGTGAAGAAGGTAGTGGAGCCATCAACGATCAAAGCGCTTGTATTGCTAATTGTTCTACTATGGATAGTCCGTAACAAACACCGAACTTTAAAAATCCTTAATTCGTAATTATGTTACATAAGTAACGGGATTTAGCGAAAAGTTAGAGCGCTAGTTTCCAGCAATGTCTACGACAGGCTACGCCTACGAGCATCAGGTTTAGATAGAAATAATTAACCACTTAGGGTAGCACGGCTAGCTGTGCTACCCTACCCGTGTAAATCATTCAAATGAGAATGACGAATACGTTTCTATTATGGGAATGTCTGGTTCGGGGAAGTATACGCCGATGAATATCATCGGTTGCTTTTCATCTGTCTGTAGATAGCTGCAATATTGCGGGCATCATCAATACCACGATGGTGTGTGCCTTTTAATTCTATCCCCAACTCATTGAGAGCCTGTGCCATACCAAATTTTTTAGACACGCCAAGATATTCCGAAAACTCCTCTTTAATATTTATATGTTCTGAAGTAAAAGGATAAGAAAAATTATGAAACGCACAATCTTGAATAAATTGCTTTTTGTCGTAATTACCCCAAGAACAAAAAATATGATTGGGAAATAAATTAATCCAGTCTTTGAAGCGAGAAATTACCTCTAAAAATTTTGGTGCTTTGTCAACATCTTGCTGCCGAATACTAGTCAATTCTGTGCAAAAATCTGTAAGTTGCGGATGTCTCACAGGTTGGATGAATTGCTGAAACTCTGAATCAATTTCCCACGTTGTTCGATTGAGCATCACTGCACCGATTTCGATTATTTCCATTTGGTGACGGGGAATAGTTTTATTGTTGCAGCATGTAGCTTCCAAATCGACTATCAGATAATAGTGGGATATTTTAGTATTCATATTATGTAATATAGTAATTATAATTAATTTTAGTGATTATTTATACATGTTTAGAATAATTACACAATTTCTTTTGTAAGTTTTTTGTATTTATTATACTACAAAATATGATACTTACAGCCTTTTTGATTTATTTGAACTACAGCTAGCTGTAATATCACAATTTCACAACATAGAGAAAGGAAATTTAGATTGATGAAAAAGGTTTAACCCAACGGAATTGAATAGCAAGATCAAGAGCGATCGCAGCCAGCGCAAACCAGAACAAACTTTCTGCCACCAACACAAAAAAAGGCCAAATTGTGCTATTAGAATTATACCCAAGTTCTATCTGAGTTAATCCGCGCACCAAGCCAAAGGCTAACACCCCACCAGCTTTGAGTTGGGGATTTTTATCAGAGCGGATGATATAGCGGTAGGTGACACCAAATAGGAAACCAGTAAAAGTTGCAACTGCACCACTCACCATCAAGTGCCAGTTAACATCATGTTGCAGACATCCAAGTGTCTGAAAATACTTTGCTAGTACTAGAGTATTCAACAGACTAGCGATCGCGAAGCTAAAACACACAGATAAACCCCCAATTATTCCAGCCTTGAGGGATTCTATGCGTTCTGCCATTAATTGAGAATCTAAAGTTGGTTTCACTCTATATCTAAATTAGGGATTGGGTATTGGGAAAATTCTTCCCCAGTCTCCAATATGATAAATGCTAGAGCTGTTTTGTAATTAATTAAATGTTGTTCTCATGTAGGAATTTTGATGATAAACTCGGTTCCTATGCCAGGTTGAGAATTCACTTCTAAAATACCATTGTGTTTATCTACAACTATTTGATATGCAATAGATAAGCCAAGTCCAGTGCCTTTACCAACAGTTTTTGTAGTAAACAACGGCTCAAACAATCGTTTTTTAAGCCGTTCAGGAATACCAATCCCATTGTCAGCAATCCGAATTATAACTAATTTTTCAGAATCTATTTCTGTGGTAATTTTAATCTGAGGAATTAGATTGCTCTTTTTGCCTTCCATGATAGCTTCATCAAGGGCATCAATTGCATTTGCCAGAATGTTCATAAATACTTGATTCATCTGCCCTAGATAGCAATTTACCTCTGGTAATATTCCATAACTTTTAATAACTTCAATGCCGGGAAGATCGCCATTAGCCTTGAGGCGGTGTTGTAAAATCACCAGTGTACTATCTAGTCCTTGATGCAAATCAGCAGGTATTTTGGCATCACTATCTGAGCGAGAGAAGTTGCGGAGTGAATTAGAAAGGTTTTGAATTCGTTCACTTCCTATCTGGAGTGAGTTCAAGATTTTTCCCATATCTTCGAGGACAAATTTCAGATCCAAGTTCTCAATAGTATTGGTAATTTTGGCTGTTGGGTTGGGATACTCTTGTTCATATAGTAGAAGCAACTCAGTGACTGCTGTAATATATTCTTGCAAAGGTGGAATGTTGCTGGAAATAAAGTTGATGGGGTTATTGATTTCATGGCCAATACCAGCGATTAGCTCTCCGAGTGTTGATAGTTTCTCTTGCTGCACTAATTGGACTTGAGCTTTTTGCAAATCCTTGGTGCGATCGTTAACTTGTTGTTCCAAAGATTCAGTCAATTGTTTGAGTTGTAAATGTACACGCACTCTCGCAATGACTTCCTCTTGTGCAAAGGGTTTAGGGATATAGTCTACTGCGCCAAGGGAAAATCCCTTCGTTTTGCTCTCTGTATCTGCTAAGGCAGTAGTGAAAATAATCGGAATGTTTTGGGTAACAGGATTGGCTTTGAGGCGGCGACAAGTTTCAAATCCGTCAATACCGGGCATTTGTATATCCAGCAAAATCAACTCCGGTTGATTACGTTCGGCTTGGGCGATCGCACTTTCTCCATCGACAGCAACACGAAAACGAAAACCCTCACTATTGAGCGCTTCACACAGCACAGATAAATTTGTCGGATTATCATCCACAATCAATATAAATCCATTATTTTGAGTTTTTTTCATGATGAATTTTAAATTTAAATTTCTTAACTCAAATTAATTTATGTATTGTTGAATAAAAGTTTCCAAACGTTTAAGTTGGAAATTACTAGCAAGTTGGACGACCTGGTTGACAAAAATGCTTAAATGCTCATCAGATGCAGAAAGTTCTTCGACCATTTCCAAAACTTTTTGAATATCACCGTCTTGCGTTAGTTCGAGTAAATCTTGTAAAATCTCTTTGCCAGGAGAAATCATCTCATTTGGTCGATCGAAAGCATCTGTATTGTTTTTTTTGATTTCATCTACCTTCACGTCAAAAATCCATTCCAGTTGCAAAAATTGTCGTAGCATTTCCAGCAGCGTTTCAGCTTCTATAGGCTTTGGTAGAAATGCATTTGCACCTACATCAATACTCTTGTATTGGTCGGCTGCAAACACACTGGCTGAGGAAGCGATAACAGCAATCTCTTTAAATTGCTCAGACTGACGCAAACGTTCTATCAACTCAAATCCATTCAATATAGGCATTACGAGGTCAGTGATAATCAAGTCTGGTTTTTGGGCTAGAGCCTTTTCCCATCCTTCCTCACCTTGGCTAGCTTCTACAACAGTAAACCCAGCTGGCTCTAGTAAATTTACAACTACCGATCGATTTTCCCATTTGTCATCCGCAATCAAAATGGTGCGCCTTTGTCCCTGATAACCAATAATGGTTCCTTGCTCAACCACTCTAGAAACTTTTGCCCAGTCTTTAGATTCTGGAAATTCTGCCTCGAACCAGAAAGTACTTCCTTTGCCAAATTCACTTTGCACTTGAATTTGACCACCCATCAACAAAACAATGTTTTGGCTGATTGCTAATCCTAAGCCTGTACCTTCAGATTGTCGTTTTTGATTTCCCACTTGTTCAAAAGGCTGAAAGATTTTCTGGGCTTGTTCAGGGATTATCCCCGCACCAGTATCTATTACCTCAAAGCGAATTTTGTAGTTAGTCTGTCCATTGGTATTTAATTGTTGAGTAATGACCTTAACTTTGAAGGTGACACTGCCTTCATTAGTAAATTTAATCGCATTACTAAGCAAGTTAATAAGTACTTGCCGCAAGCGTTTTTCATCAGCATGAATGCCCGTTGGCAAATCAGAATCGAGTTGGACGTGAAATGCAATCACCTTTTGTTCCGCCCGGATGCGGGAAATTTCAGTCACACTATCTATAAAGGCAGGCAAGTAGAAATCAACAGGATACAATTCTAGTTTTCGGGCTTCTATTTTGGACAGATCCAGGACATCATTAATTAGAGTTAAAAGATGAGAACCACATTGATAAATAATGCTGACTCCTTTACGTCCTTTTTCACTCAAAGATTCTGTGCGTTGGAGAATTTGTGTATAGCCCAGAATACCGTTAAGAGGTGTGCGTAGTTCATGACTCATATTGGCGAGAAATTCACTCTTGGCTTGGCTAGAGTTTTGAGCGACTTCTTCTGCAAAGCGTAATTCTTGTTCGATGCGCTTACGCTCGACAATTTCAGTGGAAAGCGTTTCATTGATAGCTTCCAACTGGGCTGGACTGGGTAGTGTCAGAGCTTGAGGCATGAGATAAAATAACGCAAATGCCGTGTATATTGAAATAATTGCAGTTAAAGCTTTTAAACTACCTGCAATCCAATAGTCTGGATGCCAAAGTGTCCAAATATCCATCAAGTGTCCAGTACCGCAAGCAATGATAAAAGCACCAAATAACAAAAAGACTCCATTGAAAGGAACGTCTCTACGTTTGGAAATAAAGTAAATCAGTAGGAAGGGAATAGAATAATAGGCTAGAGCGATCGTGGCATCAGAAATAATGTGCAGCCAAACTAATCCAGTTTGCCAGAGATAACAATGTCCGTGGGGAACAAAACCGTTGGAGTGGAAAGGATAGTCGAAAAATGTTGGCATGATATTAGGGGGTTGCAGAATTGAAAATATATATGCATAGCCCTAGTATTCCCAAAGCATCAAGTCAGAAACCGCGATCGCTACTTTTTTACATTCGTCTTTATCATTGCTTAAAGTATTAGGGTACCAATAAAATCTCGTATCTTTTTTGCGCTCGCACGCAAAACTTAACAATGTCACTGATAAAAAAATCTCAGCCGGCCCAATCCCTGTATGATAAATATTAGAAACCTTTTGTAATTATTTGAAAAGTGGGACTATGGAGATTTTGACACTAGGTTGGGTATCACTGTTAGTTGTGTTCACTTGGTCAATTGCAATGGTAGTGTGGGGACGTAACGGACTGTAGAGGCATTGTGGAAAGTCCATTCTTGAGTATTTTGGCTTTATTTGCTGTAGTGCTGCTCGTAGTAGTCACTGGTGGTATTGGTTATTTGACCCTGGCAGATTGGCGCGATCGCCGTCGCCGAGATGAAGAGAAACGCACCACCCGCAGCGGCACTCCCAAGCGGCGATAATTTTCTCATAATTGAAAATCTTGATTGTAGGGACGCGATATTATCGTGTCCCTACACTATTTTGTATGATATCCCAGGAAATAACTGTTACCTTTGCGATCGCAACGGGAATCATGAGATAGAAGACTTTCAATATTTAAAGTCCCACTGGGAATGGAAAACTTCTCTATCACTCAACCCATAGAACCAAATTCAGAACAGCAAGAGTCTCATTCCGATGTGACATACTCCTTGCGTCAGAATGAGCAACAAAAAGCCTTGTCTGGAGTTATTGCCCGTATTCGGGAGTCTCTAGACATAGAAACTATCTTCAAAATTACAGTCACTGAAGTTCGCCAACTTCTAAAAAGCGATCGGGTTGGCGTGTTTCGTTTTTATCCTAATTTGGCATGGGAAGGGGAATTTATCTATGAAGATGTAGCAACAGAATGGGATTCGGCATTAGCAGCCAAACTGCGCGATCACTGCTTTAGTGAGAAATTCGCAGGACTATATCACCAAGGCCGGATTAAAGCAATAGCTGATATTTATCAAGTTAATGCCAGTGATTGCTATATTCAGATTCTAGAAAAATTCCAAGTACGTGCCAGTATAACTGCCCCCTTGATCAAAGGTAAAGATTTATGGGGATTGTTGTGTATTCATCAGTGTGGTAGTCCTCGACAATGGGAAGCATCAGAAATTGAGTTTGTGCAATTAATCGCCGAACATCTAGGGGTTGCTTTACAGCAAGCAGACTACCTAGAACAAGTAAAACTACAATCAGCAGAACTAGCACAAGCAAAAGCCAGAGAAAAAGCAGCCCAATGGCAGAAAATCATAGCCATCACCATTGAGAAAATTCGTCAGTCCCTAGATTTGGAAAATATTTTCCACACAACCACCGCAGAACTTAGGCAGCTACTAAATGCTGACCGCGTGGCTATTTATCGCTTTAATCCCGATTGGAGTGGTGAATTCGTATTTGAATCAGTGGCAGAGGGTTGGGTTTCCCTCATCGATCAACAGTCGCAACGGCCGGAATTGAAAGAGAACGTCAGCAAATGTAGCGCCAAAGATTTAGCTAATCCCCCAGTCGCTGATACCTATTTACAAGATACAGAAGGTGGTAGCTTCACTCAATGTGAAGTGTACCGGATTTGTAATGATATTTACAATTCAGGGTTTAGTGACTGCTACATTAAAATTTTAGAGATATATCAAGCAAGAGCTTATGTGATCGTTGCCATTTACCATGGTCAGAAGCTCTGGGGCATGCTAGCAGCATACCAAAATGCTGGAACCCGTGATTGGCAAAAAGATGAGGTTTACTTGCTTACCCAAGTTGGCACTCAACTAGGTGTGGCTTTGCAGCAAGCGGAATTTATCCAACAAATGCAGATTCAAGCAGCACATATCAGCAAAGCTGCCCAAAGGCAAAGGGCATTAGCAAACACGGTAGAAAAAATTCGTCAGTCTCTTGATATTGAAGTCATATTTAAAACCACTACTCAAGAAGTTCGTCGGTTATTAGAAGTGGAACGAGTCGCAATTTATCGCTTCTATCCTGATTGGAGTGGGGAATTTGTGGCTGATTCCATCGTTGATGGTTGGACACCAATGGTTAAGCCACAGCCTGTGACAGAAAGCGTTCTAGTGCAAGGAAAACAAGCGGGTAAATATGCACGTAATGAAGTTTTTGTACCAATTTCTCAGGGCGAAAAGCTGTGGGGATTACTAGTAGCTTATCAAAACTCCCAGCCCCGTTATTGGCAAGATGAAGAAATCAACTTGCTAGCACAAGTTGGCGTTCAATTGGGGGTAGCATTACAGCAAGCTGAATCCTTGACACAGATGCAGGTGCAAGCCCAAAAACTGGCTAATGCCGCGGAACGAGAACGGAAAGCAGCCGAAAGGCAGAAGGCTTTAGCTGCAACAGTGGAGAAAATCCGCCACTCTCTTGATATTGACACCATTTTTGCGACCAGTACAGAAGAAGTCCGACGGCTATTGGAAGTTGACCGAGTGACAATCTATCGATTCGAGACTGATTGGAGTGGCGAATTTGTTGCTGAGTCTTTAGCCGAAGGTTGGACACCAGTAAAAGAAATTGTACCTGCGATGTCTACGACGGGCTATACCTACGCAAGTAATTACTTGCAAGAAACCCAAGGCGGGGATTTTGCTAATGGTAAAACTCTGGTGATTAAGGATGTTTACAGCACTGATGATTCTATTCCTTATATTGCCCTGATTGAACTAATGGAAGTTAGGGCATATATGATTGTGCCGATTTTTCAGGGTGAGAAACTTTGGGGATTGCTAGCAGCTTATCAAAATATCAAACCCCGTGATTGGCAAGAAGATGAGGTAGATTTGCTGATGCAAATTGGTACTCAGTTAGGCGTAGGACTTCAACAAGCAGAATTACTAGAACAAACTCAACGTCAAAAAGAAGAAATTACCCAGACTCTTAAAGAATTACAGCACACTCAGAGCCAGTTAATTCAAAGTGAGAAAATGGCAGGTTTAGGGCAGTTAGTTGCTGGTATAGCACATGAAATTAATAACCCAATTAGTTTCATTTATGGGAATATCACTTATGTTACCGAACATACCGAAAATTTATTTAAATTACTGCACCTTTATCAGAAACAGTATCCTGAGACAACAGAGGAAATTAAAAAGCAAGTAGCAGCACTAGATTTAGATTTTATTAATGATGACTTGCCCAAAATTCTGACTTCAATGAAGATGGGGGCAGATCGGATCTCTCAATTAGTGTTGTCGTTACGAAGTTTTTCTCGACTTGACGAAGCAGGAATGAAGCAAGTTGACCTTCATGAAGGTATCGACAGTACTTTGCTAATTTTACAACATCGACTGCAAGCACAAACTAATTCTTTTGCTATTGAGGTAGTTAAACAATATGGTGAATTGCCTCCAGTAGTCTGCTATCCAGCCCAGATGAATCAGGTATTTATGAATATTCTCAACAACGCGATCGATGCACTGGAAAACTCAGCAACTAGTAGAAAAAAAATTGACAATCCTAAAATTTGGATACGTACAGAAGCCATACAAGGGAATACTATTCTGATTTGGATTGCTGACAATGGTTGTGGGATTCCAGAGATTGTGCGATCGCGTATTTTTGAACCTTTCTTTACCACCAAACAACCTGGACAAGGTACTGGTTTAGGGTTATCTATTAGTTACCAAATTATTGTAGAAAAACATGGTGGTACTATCAAGTGTGTTTCTAAGCCTGGTAATGGCTGTGAGTTCTGGATACAAATTCCGATGAAAATGACAGTTAGTTAGGAAAAAATAGGCGATGCATTCTTTATGAGAGGCTACGCCAACACCTACGCAGTGTGGAGATTTAACAGTCGATACCCACGCTCTTTTTAACGAACCACAGAAGCGCAGAAGATACAGAGGAAGAAGAGGGCAATACTTGGGTGGGCTTTACCTACGCATTTCAATAAAAAACAAGCGATCGCTCTTTTTAACAAACCACAGAGGCGCAGAGAATACAGAGGAAGAAGAGAGCGATTGTGGTCTATCATGGTTAAATGTATATCATGTTTTGATGAGCGATGCTTCTCTACGAGACGCTACACCAACGCCTACGCACTGTGGAGATTTTACAGGCGATCGCTTATTATAATTTCACTAGCATTAGTAATATAAGTTGCTATATAAATTAATATGGAAACTAAAGAAATTCTCCAAGCCCTCCCAAACCTGAGCATAAGCGATCGCCTGAAGATAGCTTAGTCAGCCCTGCAATTGGTTATTCAAGAAAAGCGCTCACTCACCAAAGATGAGCAAAAACGCCAATTAACACTAGCGGCAGTGACAGTTATTGCAGATTATGCACCTAGTAGTAAATTAGATATATTTTCAAACTTAGAGGGAGAAGACTTTTGTCATTATCCAGATGAAGACTTCTACAACTCAGGTAATTAGGAGGTAACAAATGACTATACAGCTACAATTGAAACCAGAAATAGAGGCTCGTCTCATTGCTGAAGCTGCTGCACAAGGTTTATCGGTAGAAGCTTATCTTGCATCTCTGATTGAAAACAGTTTAACCAGCCATGAAGAAAGTTTTTTTTATCAAGTATCAACTCAGGAAGAATGGGAAGCTATATTAACAGATTTAATAAATAGTCCTGCTTTTTCTTTAGCACCAGCACTTTCAGATGCAGCGATTAGTCGAGAGAGTATTTACACCAGAGAAGATGAAATGTTATGAGCTATTTGGTGGATACTAATATTTTGCTGCGTTTGGTGCAAAAGAATAGCCCAATGCACTTTGATACTCAAAGAGCCATATTGATGCTCAAGAGACAAGGGGAATTATTATATATAATTCCACAGAATCTCATTGAGTTTTGGGCTGTTGCTACAAGACCAATTAATAGTAATGGTTTAGGTTTATCCACGGCTCAAGCAGTAGAAGAAACTGATAAACTCAAGAAGATATTTATACTACACCTTGATATACCTGCTATTTTTAGTGAATGGGAATCTCTAATTGTTAAATACCAAGTTATGGGAAAAAAGGTGCATGATGCACGTTTAGTTGCGGCGATGATAACACACCAGATTACACATCTACTTACATTTAATATTGATGACTTTAAACGTTTTTCTGAAATTGTAGTTGTTGATCCGCGCAGTGTTGCACCGCAGTCTTAATTATATTGCCAGAGCGATCGCATGATGGCGGTTAAATATCTACTATGTTATAAATTACACTAATTTTAGTATAGTATATGATATTTAGGAGACAAGTATTGTTGTATCCCTAATGTATACAGCAATCTTTTACTCTGTCCAGAGCTTGAGAACACTGTAGCAGATACAAACAATATTATATTTACATAACAAAATGCTAGATATATTAACAGTAAAGAAACTGACAACAGACATAAAAACTTTTTCTAATTTTTTTAACTCTGAAAAAATTTATGATCTGAATGACCTTCAATCATTACCTAATTCACCTGGTATTTATGTTGTAGCGCGAACCGAAAAAAAAGAATTAAAAGAATTTAGTCAAATTCTCTATATAGGAGTAGCAGCCCAGCAAAGTATTAAAAAACGTTGGCAAAGCCATCATAAAATAAAGACTTTGGAATTGATTCAACAGTTAATTGAAAATTTACCTGAAAATAATTTTGTAGTAATTTATACTAATTCTTTTATGAACTTACCAAACGATTTGCTTAAACCGTTAGAAGAAAAACTAATTTGGGATTTACAACCTCCTTTAAATCAAGCTAAAGACTATCCTAAAGAATACTATCGGTTACAATGGTCACAAACTATTGACAGATTGGCACGTACAATGAGAATTGTTGACCAAAATGATGACAATATGAAAATTGCGATGCCCGCAGACGTATACCATGATTTGAAAGAACTAATAGTTTCATCTAAAAAAACTATTGGATAGAAAAATAAACCCAATATGTGGAGACAAAGATTAATATAATTATTTTCGTAAAATTAGCTTAAAAGAAGGTAGTTAAAAAAAATGCAAGTTCACCTTTATCACCTTTAATTAATCTAAACATAAATTCAAGCAAAAAAATTTATAGAAATACCCCTTAATGACATAAGTATTTTTTGATTAATGGGACTTAGACAAAAAACACCCATAAAAAAGCCTCAAATCTATATACAGAGAGACTTTGACATCGTTTTGCTTGGTTTATTGATATATCTGGGTTTGAGCCGTTTTGGAGCATTTGGTGTATTTCCCTTACCCTGCATGGGTTTGAGGCTTGTTTATCACTCAAAAATGTTTAAGTCCCGTTAACTAAAAAAGTTGCCCTGGAAATATTACACCCCCAAGGCAAGCTAACTCTTTAAATTCTTCCTTTGCGCCCTTCGCGGTTCGTTTCTTTTAAAGTTGCTTCACTTCCGAAACCAACTTCGCCACCATATCCTTAGCGCTACCAAAAAGCATCGTCGTTTTGTCCTTGTAGAACAATTCATTATCTACACCGGCAAAACCCGTACTCATCCCACGCTTAATTACAATCGTCTGCTTCGCCCGATCTACTTCCAAAATCGGCATACCATAAATCGGGCTACTTGTATCACTCCGCGCCGCCGGATTTACCACATCATTTGCCCCAATTACTAAAGCCACATCAGCTTGATCAAACTGGGGATTAATATCATCCATGTCGTACAACTGCGTATAAGGCACATTTGCCTCTGCCAGCAACACATTCATGTGCCCCGGCATTCTACCAGCAACGGGGTGAATGGCGTACTTGACATCAACGCCCATTTTTTCTAACTGATCTGACAATTCCCGGACGCTATGTTGCGCTTGGGCAACCGCCATACCATAACCGGGCACGATTACCACAGAACGGGCATAACCCAACATCATCGCCCCTTCTTCAGGATCAATGCTGCGGACACTTTGCTCGGTTGCACCACCACTAGCAGCAGCACCAGAACTAGAACCTGTACCAAAAGCGCTGAACAGCACACTAAATAAGGAGCGGTTCATCGCCTTACACATAATTTCGGTGAGGATTAAGCCAGATGCTCCCACCAAAGCCCCAGCGATGATTAACATATTGTTCATCACCACAAATCCCGCCGCCGCCGCCGCCACACCTGACAACGAATTCAACAGCGAGATTACCACTGGCATATCGCCTCCACCAATGGGGATTACAAACATCACACCCAACACCAATGAAACGCCAACCACTCCCAAGAATATAGGTAAGCTATCTGGTGTGATGATTAAGTAAGCACTGCCTACTATATAAGCACCCAGAAGCAAGAGGTTAAATGGTTGCTGGAAAGGAAATGTAATCGGGGAACCGCTAATTAAACCTTGCAATTTGGCAAAGGCGAGAAAACTACCTGTGAAGGTAATACCACCGATTAACACGTCCAACAGTATGGAAATGTTGACATCTAGGGGTATCGGCTGAGAACTATCTAATAACCGCCAGAATTCAGCAACAGCTACTAGTGCCGAAGCTGCACCGCCCAAACCATTGAGTAAACCCACCATTTGGGGCATTTCGGTCATTTGGACTTTGTAGGCAACGATCGCACCAATTCCCGATCCAATGGCCAAGCCCAACAATATCATTTCATAGTTCAACACATGCTGATCCAGCATTGTCGCCACAATTGCCAGTAGCATCCCCACAGCCGCTACAATATTACCGTTTCTCGCTGTAGCAGGCGATCCCAGCTTTTTCAGGCCCAGAATGAATAACGATGCAGCGACTAAGTACGTCAGCTGAATGCCAGTTGGTAAAAAGTCGCTCACGCCTTAATCTCCTTCTTCTTGAACATTTGCAACATTCTGTCTGTGACTAAAAAACCACCCACAACGTTGATTGTTGCCAATACCACAGCAATCAAACCGAGAATTACTGACACACTTGTGTCTCTCGCACCAGCAGCAACTATTGCTCCAAGTACCGCAATCCCCGAAATCGCGTTTGAGCCTGACATTAAGGGTGTGTGTAGAGTCGGTGGTATTTTGTTGATGACTTCAAAGCCGATAAAAGATGCCAACACAAATACAAACAAAGCAGCAAGTAATGCCTCTGTCATGAAATCAAAACTCCTTGTGTAAATGGGAATGGGGCATTGGGCATTGGGCATGGGGCATTGCTTATTCTCTTTGTCCCCTTATCCCCCTCATCTCCCATTCCCTAATTAACCGCCGGTTGTTGAGTAGTCAAAGCTTGTAGCGCATCSCGCACTCGTTGATTGCGAATTTCACCAGCGTGGGTAACGCAAGCTGCATCAACGATGTCGTCGCTAAAATCCACCTGCAAAGCTTTGTCTTTAATTAGCAATTGCATCAACGAAGTTACGTTTTTGGCATACAATTGGCTGGCGTGAATTGGCATTGATGATGGGAGATTGATGGGACCGATAATTGTCACGCCGTTCCAGACAATATCTTTACCGGGTTCTGTACAAGCGCAGTTACCACCTTGTTCAGCAGCCAAATCCACAATCACTGAACCTGGTTTCATTTGTGCCACCATTTCTTCTGTGACGAGCCGTGGTGCTTGTCTTCCAGGAACTTGGGCGGTAGTAATCACCACATCAGAATTTTTGATGTGTTCGGCGACAACTTCTTGAGTGCGTTGTTTACTAGCCTCAGAAATTTCCTTGGCATAACCACCAGCAGCGACAGTTTCTTCATCTAATTTGACTTCAACAAATTTTGCCCCTAAGCTTTGCACTTCTTCTTTAACGGCGGGACGGATATCAAAGGCTTCTACCACTGCTCCCAAACGTCTGGCGGTAGCGATCGCTTGCAATCCGGCTACACCAGCGCCCATAATAAATACTTTCGCTGGAGCGATCGTACCTGCGGCTGTGGTTAACATTGGGAAGTATTTCGGTAATGCAGCTGCCGCAATTAATACTGCCTTGTAACCTGCTAATGAAGCTTGCGAAGACAAAGCATCCATACTTTGCGCCCTAGTAGTACGGGGGATCATTTCCATACTCAAGGCTGTGACTTTCCGATTTGCTAGTTGCTGGGCTACAACAGGATTTCCTAAAGGATTGAGGAAACTGACTAATACAGCCCCTTCCTTTAACAAATCAACTTCTGAACGTCCATCTTCTCGTTCTTGTGGTGGACTGACTTTCAACAGAATATCTGTTTCACCCCATAATTTGGCAGTATCGCCAATTATTGTGGCTCCTGCTGCTTCATAGTCAGTATCGCTGAAAAAAGATCGCTCTCCTGCACCTGCTTCTACCCAAACTTCCAAACCTTGTTTTACCAATCGGGCAACTGTGTCAGGAATTAATGCCACACGACGTTCACAAACTTCAATTTCTTTAGCAACTGCTATTCTCATGAAATCTCCTGAAGATAAATACTTAATCTCTGCCAAGTAAGCGATAGTCCAGATGATGCGTGTCCCGCACTCATAGTACTTAGGCAGGAACATCAGCTATGACTTTTACTTGTAGATTGAACCTTGAATCTTTCCTCTCCCACTCTTTGTTCTCCAGGCAAAGCCTCACTTTGCCGCTCGCAGATGTCATATTTCCAGATAGTTGCAAACAGGGTTACGTATTGCACATCATAAATTGATTCCCAAATTTTGCATCTTTATCTTTAGCTTGTTCTCGGGATTGAAAAATTTTGGTATTCCTTTCTTATAGAGTAATATTGACCGAATTTTGAAAGCTTGATAATTTCCCAATCAAATTTTAATGATTACGACTTCGATTCCAATTCAACTTATTTTAATCAATTTAGCCCAACTTAACTGGCGATCGCTGATGACGCGGCTCAATTTTTATAACAAAATTCTCAAATTTAGATACACTTATACATATTTAGAAATACAATCCAACCCCAACTGTGTTTCTATCTAGTTCAAATTTGACCAACTTAGTAATCAAATCAGGGCTACATAAGGGTAATGAAGTAAATTTAATCTATGTTTATTTTAATACTAAGTAAAATTCCTGTTGCCTAAACTTCAGGCAGGATGGCACTTTTTTTAGAAATTAAACGTCCATTGTCAGGAAGCCAGTAGTAAAGTTTAGTAAAGAATACTAACACACAGTTATTTTTAGATAACAGATTTATATTTTGTTTAGAGGAAGCCTAATTATGCGACGTTTACTTTCTGCTTTAGCCGTGACTAGCTTTTTGGTTACTGGATTACCAGCCTTGACTTGGGCGCAAAGTTTACCCGGATTTACGCTGTTTAGCGGCGTCAAAGCCGAAAACCAGCTGCCCTTTAGGTTAGATTTTGGTGGACAAGCTAATGGTTGGGATCGATACATATTAAGGATTCCAGCCAAAAGAATGAAATTGGCAGTTGGTCAATTTGCCATTAACTACCCTGATTATTACAAAGGAACTTTTGACCAGAAAAAAATTGAAGTCCGAGTCAAAGGCAAAGCAGTTCCGCTTTCTGAGGTGAAGTGGGACAAAGAAGGTAAACTGATTAATATTTTTCCTCAAGAGCCAGTACCAGCAGGTAGCGCAGTCGAGGTAGTGTTATCTAACGTGAAAAACCCATCCTTCGGCGGAGTTTACTATTTTAACTGTCAAGTACTCTCCCCTGGCGATGTGCCACTACTGCGCTACATGGGAACATGGATTTTGAGCATTAATTAAGAATCGGGAGTAGGGAGTGGGGATATAACCAATCGGCGATTCCCAATTCCCTAACAAAGTGATACAATTAGAGATTGTGAGTTTTTATAAAAATCACCTAAGAGGAGAACAGTATGAAAAGAACACTGGGCGGCACTAGCCGTAAGAGAAAAAGAACCTCTGGTTTTCGCGCCAGGATGCGGACACCAGATGGCAGAAACGTGATTAGCGCTAGAAGAAGAAAGGGACGTCACCGTCTGAGCGTTTAGGACAGATCAAGCGATAAAGAGCATCAGTGGCTTTGCCCAAAGCAAATCGGCTAAAATCCCGAAAGGATTTCCAGGCAGTTTTCCGAGAAGGAATTCGGCGTCACGGCTCTTATTTAACATTGAGAGCCTTAAAGCCCTTATGTTCAACGAAACCTTCTTTGGACACTGCCACCCAGACTACACAAGTAACTGACTCAAAACTTTTTGCCAGCACGCGGATTGGCATTTCGATTAGCACAAAAGTCAGCAAAAGGGCAGTGGTTCGCAACCGAATCAAACGGCAAATTACTGCTGCTTTACATAACTTGCTACCAAAATTATCACCAGGATGGCGGCTAGTATTCATTGTCAAACCTACAGCAGCAGAATCTAAGTGCGTAAGCCCACAATTTCTGCAAGAATTAGAGCAGTTGTTGGCACAAGCTGAGGTGTTCGATGGGAATTCGTGAAGATGTTTATTATGAAGGTGGGCCCCATGTTGGGGATTTAATTGTCAACCTGCTAATTGGGCTAACCATTGTCGGGATACCATTAACAGTTGGGGCAATTGTCAGGGCATTGTGGCTGCGTTTCCGGATCACCGATCGCCGAATTACTGTGATCGGAGGTTGGCAGGGACGCGATCGCACTGACGTAATTTACTCAGAAATTGTCAAAATCGTCAAAGTTCCCCGTGGCATCGGCTTTTGGGGAGATATGGCGATCACCCTAAAAAATGGCAGTCGTCTGGAATTGCGCGCAATTCCCAATTTTCGGGAAGTCTATGACTACATAAACGAAAGAATTGCTGCGAAAAATCCCGAATATAGCGCCACTGCCAACAAGTGATAATTGTAGGGAGTAGGGAGTAAAGGGAGAAGAACCAATGCCCAATGCCCCATCCCCAATGCCCAATTTAAATGTGCGGCTATCCGTAGCGAAAGATAGTCGCCGGCAAATCATGATTTAGATAAATTAGATTCAGTTTACAGTACCTCAGGTTGAATTCAGAATAATGGATTTTGGTATCGGCTTTCTCTCGAACAACGTGATGCTGCCAATCATAGATTTCTTCTATGGTATAGTGCCTAGCTACGGATTAGCGATCGTTGCTTTGACCTTGATAGTCCGCTTCGCGCTCTATCCCCTGAGTGCTGGCTCAATTCGCAACATGCGGAAAATGCGAATTGTACAACCTCTGATGCAGAAGCGGATGGCAGAAATCAAAGAGCGCTATAAGGATGAACCGCAAAAGCAGCAGGAGGAAATGGTTAATGTCCAAAAAGAATTTGGCAATCCTTTGGCAGGCTGTTTTCCATTACTAGTGCAAATGCCAGTCTTGCTAGCGCTGTTTGCCACTTTGCGGGGTTCACCTTTTGCAAGTGCGAACTACAGCGTTAACCTGCAAATTCTTCCCGCAGAACAAATCGAACAAATTCAACCGCAAGCCTTTGCCACTGCTCCCCAAAATATTTATGTTGCAGATGGAGAACACGTTAAAGTAGCTGCCATTCTTCCTAGCGGAAGTAAATTAGCGGTGGGAGAACAAACCAAAATACAGTATCAGACTGTTGAAGGTAAACCATTTCAGGTACTCTTAGCAGAACACCCAGAAAATAAGCTGATTCCTGATTGGAAAATTACCAAGGGTGAAGATAGGATAAAAATTGATGCCGAGGGAAATGTAGAAGCCTTGCAACCGGGAGATGTCACCATTCAAGGAACAATTCCTGGATTAGCAGCAGAAAAAGGCTTTCTATTTATTGATGCTTTAGGCAGGGTTGGCGCACAAGATCCAGATGGCACAATCCACTGGGATATCGTTGCCATGATCGTCTTCTTTGGGATCAGCCTTTATGTTAGCCAAATGCTTTCTGGGCAAAATTCCAGCGGTGGCAATCCGCAGCAGGATACAGTTAACAAAATCACCCCCGTCATCTTTTCTGGGATGTTCTTGTTTTTCCCCCTACCAGCTGGGGTGCTGATGTACATGGTGATTGGTAATATTTTCCAAACTGCCCAAACTTATCTTCTCTCCCGCGAACCTCTACCAGAAGAACTGCAAAAAATCGTAGAAACCCAGGAGAAAGAAGCAGCAGTCACAGAACAAAAAGCATTACCGTTTGAACCAAAAAGTCCTAAGAAAAAGGCAACAGGGGGATCATGAGCGACATTCCGATGCAGCGAGGTCAGCAGTGGTTAAAAACCCTGCTGGAACTCACTGGAATACCTGCTGAGATTCAGGGTCATTTAGAAACTGCCCAATCTCAAGACGGCGATTCTCCAGAACCAGATAACTACTGGTTGACTATTGACCAAACCAATTTGACATCAGAACAAATCCAGCTATTAATCGGTGCTGATGGTTCTGTGTTAGACGCGATTCAGTATCTGGCAAATTCGGTTCTAAACCTTAGCCAACCCACAGAAGAACAAGCCTCTTACACCATTGAGTTAAATGGCTACCGGGTCAAAAGAGAAGCTGAAATTCGCGCATTAGCAGAAGCAGCAGCCGATGAAGTGCGCTTTTCTGGTAGAGAAGTGGAAATCAAATCTCTTAGTTCTGCTGAACGGCGTCAAGTTCATACCTTCTTAAAGGAATTTGGAGATTTAGAAACCTTCAGTCGCGGTAAAGAGCCACATCGTCATCTGGTTGTCTGTCCAGCTTCGTTGGAAGGAGTTAGGAGTTAGGAGTTAGGAGTTATGAGTTTGGAGTTAATTGAAAACTCATAACCATATATAATTTCAAAATTTCTCTTGTTTTTAAGGGATAAAATAAAAATTCAATACCAGTATAGTTACTGGTAATCAAGATAAATTTTAGTGAGGATGTCTCACAAATCCTATGGACGCAATTTATATTCCGCAGCTAACTCAAGCCCCAGAGCGGACAGAGGAAGTTCAGGTTAATGAATTTCTGCCTGGTCTGGAAACTTTGACACCAGTTCGCGGCTACGTGCGCGTGCAGCATCATGGTAATTACTTACAAGTATCTAGTCAGGCAGAAACAATTATTACTTGTACCTGCAACCGCTGCTTGCAGCAATACAATCGCCGTTTAGGGCTTGATACGCAAGAAATCATCTGGTTAGACGAAACGGCAAATCAGGCAAATGACTTGCCCTTAGAAAGGGAAGTAGTTATGGAAGAGTTGCTGGAAAGCTTACCGCCTGATGGTTATTTTTATCCCAACGAATGGCTGTATGAGCAGATGTGGTTGGCAGTACCACAACGGCAACTGTGCAGTAGGAATTGCCCAGGTATTCCCGTAAGTAGTACTGTTGAGAGTTCTGATAGTCCTGAAACTCCAGTTGATAACCGTTGGGCTTCTCTGGAAGCACTGAAAAAACAACTTCCGGGATAGTAACGTAGGTAGTACTTTACTCAGTTAATTTATGAGATTTATATAGAACCCGATTTCTTGAAGAAGTCGGGTTTCTAGTTTTGAAAATAGCTGTAAAAAATATTTCACGAGAGCGATCGCACTCGCAACCGCTATAAACTGCTAGATAACTGGTAGATGTAGGTTTTTCTGGCTTTTCAAGATATCTGGAAAACCTCTCTCTAAATCTCTCTCCTTTTAGGAGAGAGACTTTGAATTTTCCCCTTCTCGACACCGGGGAGGGGGTTAGGTTAATCGTTAGCTTTTCCACACGATCTGAATTGTCAGGTTGGTTTTTTAGTTGTGAGAGGCGATACAAACCTGAACAATGAAAGAAGAACTAATAGCCACAGCTAAATATGAACTTCCGTGAAGAGTTTAAATTACTGCTACGTGCCCGCTACCCTTTGATTTATATTCCCACTTATGAAGAGGAGCGGGTGGAAGCAGCTATCCGGGAAGAAGCAACCAACCAGGGTAATCGCCCAGTGTATACATGGGATTTTGTCGATGGCTATCAGGGAAACCCCAATGATGTTGGGTTTGGGCGACGTAACCCGTTGCAAGCTTTGGAATTCATCGAAAAATTACCAGCTTCCGCACCTGCGGTATTGATTTTACGAGATTATCATCGCTTTTTAGATGATGTAGCGATCGCTCGCAAACTCCGCAACCTGTCCAGACTTCTCAAGTCACAACCAAAAAATATTGTCCTACTGTCACCACGCATCGCCATCCCTGACGACTTAACCGAAGTTCTGACAGTCGTCGAGTTTCCCTTACCCGCCGCCCCAGAAATTAAAACTGAGATAGAACGCTTATTACAAAGTACTGGTAACTCACTTTCTGGCCAAGTTTTAGATGACTTGGTGCGTTCTTGTCAAGGGCTTTCGATGGAACGAATTCGCCGGGTTTTGGCAAAAGCGATCGCAACTCACGGTGAATTGCAACCAGAAGATGTGGATCTGGTTTTGGAAGAAAAACGCCAAACTATCCGCCAAACCCAAATCCTGGACTTCTACCCCGCCACTGAGCAAATTTCTGATATAGGCGGACTCGATAACCTGAAAGACTGGCTAATCCGTCGGGGAGGCTCATTTACTGATAAGGCGCGACAGTACGGATTACCGCACCCCCGTGGTTTAATGTTGGTGGGTATCCAGGGAACTGGTAAATCGTTAACAGCAAAAGCGATCGCTCATCACTGGCATTTACCCCTGCTACGTTTGGATGTGGGAAGGTTATTTGGTGGTTTGGTGGGTGAATCAGAATCTCGGACTCGCCAAATGATCCAAGTAGCTGAAGCTCTCGCTCCCTGTATTTTGTGGATTGATGAAATAGATAAAGCCTTTGCCGGACTTGGTAGTAAAGGTGATGCCGGAACAGCTAGCCGTGTGTTTGGTACTTTTATTAACTGGCTAGCCGAAAAAAGCTCACCCGTGTTTGTCGTCGCCACTGCCAACGATATTCAAGCCTTACCACCGGAAATGCTCCGTAAAGGGCGATTTGATGAAATTTTCTTTGTGGGATTGCCCACCCAAGAAGAGAGAAAAGCAATTTATGATGTTCATTTATCCCGACTGCGCCCCCATAACTTGAAAAGTTATGACATCGATAGGCTAGCTTATGAGACCCCCGATTTTTCTGGGGCAGAGATTGAGCAAACTTTAATTGAAGCAATGCATATTGGATTTAGCCAAAACCGCGACTTTGCTACCGACGACATTTTAGAAGCAGCTAGTCAGATCATCCCCTTAGCACGAACTGCCGTAGAGCAAATTCAGCAACTCCAAGAATGGGCTGCTGCTGGGAGAGCGCGTTTAGCATCTAAACACAGTCCTTTGAGCGAACGCCTCCGGCGCACTACGTGAACCCAAAAATAAATGTAGAGACGTAGTACTCCTACGTCGCTACAAAGGTTTTAGATAACGCATATTTAATTTCACCAGATGTCTATTCAGCATAGCTACAATAATCAGTTAGTCAAAAGTCAATAGTTAATGATGAATTATTATGGACTATTGATTCTTATACTGATGGGTTACTTACTTCTCTACTCATAATACCAATTTGAAAAATGATTGCGACAGATGGAAAACTGAAACACTTATCCAATGGATATTTCACAATCCAAAATCTAAAATCTAAAATCCAAAATGGTATAACCCTTGAGAGCCAGTTAAACAGCACTCTCCTCAATGGGGAAAATACGCACCACTGGCTCACCTTCATCCTTGACTCTTGATAATCAGGTTTTAATTATGTTTTCTGGCTTAACAAAGTTTATACTGGGGTTTTTCTTAGCGATCGCAGTGCTAATAGGTGGCGGTGCTGCAATTGCGCTTTATTTTATGAATCGTACTGGCATAGCCCCTGCCAAACCCATTTATTCCAATGATAGTCCTTCGGTGAAAGCCCAAGCTCCTAAAAAAACTGAGCCTGGAGGAGGTAAGCCCGCTCTTACACCTGGGACATCTACTCAATCGTCTCCAAGCTCAACCTCTACTCCTACAGAATCACCAAAGGCTACCCCATCATCCAAACCATTACCAGCAGGAGCTTACCGAGGGCGTGTTAATTGGGCCGAAGGCTTGAGTTTGCGATCGCAACCAAATCAAGAAGCTGAAAAGATTGGTGGAGTTGGTTTTAATCAAAAAATTATTATTTTGTCAGAAAGTGAGGATAAAGCTTGGCAAAAGATCCGTTTGGAAGGTAGCGAACAAGAAGGTTGGGTGAAAGCAGGTAATACTGAAAAAGTTGATGGACAATAGTTATAGGGCATGGGGTATAGGGCATTGGGCATTGGGCAAAAGAGTGCTGTTAGCGGATAGCTAGGGTTGAGCCATTGCTGAGTTTTGTTTATCCCCTTGTCCCCCACTCCCTAGGACACTTACTTGTAAATAATCATACGAAAAGTAATTATTACACATAGTAAGTGGTATACTTTTTTATAGTCATTAACTTGAAAAAAGCAAGTGAAAACAGGGGTAGCTAGCCATTTAATCAAGCTTGCCTCAGTCTACGAGGCATCCGAAAGCATCAAGGTTGTTCCTATCGTAGTTAATTTTAAATTTTTAAATTGGAAAAAGTTATCTACTGGTGCTGCAATCCGTCTTTTGTCTGTGGGTCTAATTACGGGTCTTCTGAGTATTGCTGGAGAAGCTTTAGCACTTCAGAAAATAGGAAGTAATGGGTCTGAAGTTAGCAGTAGCCAGAGATGTTTAAAAAAGTTAGGCTATTTTAACGGCCCGGTGACAGGTAAGTTTGCTAGCTTGACTCAAAATGCTGTGATCAAATTCCAGCAAGCCAATAGAATATCGGCTGATGGAGTTGTGGGTATTAGTACTCAACGAGCCTTGCAACGAGCGTGTCAAAGTAGAAGTTCTAGTAGAAATATCGGTGGCGCATCGCAAGCGCCAGTTGGTCAATATCCTACTCTTTCTCAAGGCAAAACTGGTGCAGCCGTCACAAGATTACAACAACGTCTACGGCAGTTAGGCTACTTTAATACTAATCCCACTGGGAATTTTGGACGAATTACTAAAGATGCTGTAATTGCATTCCAGCGAAGTTATCGCATAACTGCTAACGGGATTGTGAATCGACAAACTTGGAACGCACTAATGGGTTCCTCTCCGACTCCAGGAAGATCGAGTCTTTCCACTCAACAAGTCAGAGAACTCCAAGTGCGTTTGCGGCAGCTAGGTTATTTAAATACTGATGCCACTGGGAATGTTGGCCCAATGACTAGAGAAGCTGTAATTGCATTCCAGCGAAATAATGGACTACCTGTTGATGGCATTGCTAATGCCCAAGTTTTGGACTCAGTGCGTAGAGTCTCTACAGGTGGTATTCAACAACCAGGTAGAAATTATCTAACTGTAGGCGATCGCGGAGAAAATGTCACATTAGTTCAAGAGCGTTTGGCGCAGTTGGGTTTCTCTAATACTAATCCTGATGGAGTTTTCAACGATTACACCAGACAATCTGTGATTGCATTCCAGCAACATTCTCGAATTAATTCTACTGGAAATGTAGATTGGCAAACTTGGGAAGCATTGGGGTTAAATGGTTCAAATGGGGGCAATTATACTCAAAATAATGGTTATGTATTAGCTGAAACTAATCGCTATGCCTTACCTCCTGCCAATGACTATGTAGTACCTGTTACCAATGGCAATACATTAGTTGCTAATAATCCTTACAGAGTAATAATTCCAATTTCTAGTAATGATACTCTGAGTAAAGTGCAACAATATATACCCAACGCTGTCACAGAGCAATCCAATCTAGGGGATTATGTGAATGCTGGAGCATTTAGCGATCGCGCCCAAGCAGAAACGCTAACGAAAAAGCTCCGCTCATTAGGTCTGGATGCACGGGTAAAATACAATTAAATTGACAAGCTCAACTGCGAACCTTCCTGAGTTTTATTGACTTCAATCCGGGCTTGGAAGGCTTCTTTGAGGTGGGGCATGTGGGTAACGGTGAGGATGCAGGCAAAATCGGAGGAGATCGCATTAATCGCGGCAATCAAGCGATCGCATCCTTCAGCATCCTGTGTACCAAAACCTTCATCCACAATCAACAATTGCAACGCCGCCCCCGCCCGTTGCGCTAATAATTTCGCCAAAGCTAAACGAATGGCAAAGTTAATTCTAAAGGCTTCTCCGCCAGAGTAAGTTTCATAAGCTCGTGTTCCTCTAGAATCAGCGATTAAAATATCTAAGGTGTCTATCAGCTTGACGTTTTTCTTGGTTGATTTAGCACTGCGCCCAGCTTTTTGAGTAATAAATTGTACATGAAACTGATTACCACTCAACCGCGAAAGTAGTTGATTTGTCTCGGCTTCCAGTTGGGGTAAGACATTTTCAATCATCAGTGCTTGGATACCATTTTTACCAAAAGCTTGCGCCAATTCCTGATAAACCCGATATTCCTGCTTGCAAGATTGTAATTGCTGCTGCTGTTGTTCATACTGAATTTGTAGCGTTTCGAGTTGATGCGCCAGTTGTTCTAAACGCCCTAACTTTGTAATTTGCTCATCAAGTTGCCGTCTGCGTATTGCTAGCTGCTGCTCTAAAGCTTGAATTTGGGCAGATGGGTTAGCTGTTGCTTGTAGTTGCTGAATAATGCTTTCGATTTGTCCGCCGAGTTTTTGCCGCTCGGTTAATCTGGCGCTTCTGGATTCCTCTAACTCTTGCAATCTCGTCTGGAGTTGGGGATACTGCTGCTGGGCTGATAGCAGTTGTTGATACCGCAAATGCCAAGATTGAGCTTTCTTTGCAGCTATACGCAGATTGTTGTGCTGCTCGGAACTGTAGCCAATTTCAGTAATATGACGCTCAAGAGCCGCGATTTGTTTAGCACATTCAGAATCAATCTGATCCTGCTGAATTCTGGCTTGTAATTGGGCAATTTGGGATTGGAGTTCTGGTTTTCGGGCTAATAGTTGCGCTTGTCGCTTAGTTGCATCTTTAATTTGCCCTTGTTTAATTTCTGCCCATCGCCACCGCTCAACTTCACTCCGAGCCAGGGCATGATCTTGTTCACTATAATTAACTTGTTGCAGATATTGGTCTAGCTGCCGGAGTTCGGCTTGTTTATCGGGAGCGTAATCACCTGCTTGGAGCGATCGCTCTAAATGCTGTTTTTCGGCAGCAATTTGTTGTAACTGTTGTTGCACATCAGTTGTCGCTTCTAACTGGGCTGCCAACTGTCCCCGTTGTTCGCGTAAACCATCGTAACCCGCCAATTGTTGGGATATATCGCGATATTCCTGCCTAAGTACCTGAATTTCTCGGTCAGACACAGCCATTTGTTCTCGCACTACCCAAAACTGCCCTTGAGTATCCTCTAACTCACTTTGGGTTTTTTCCACCACTCGACTCCAGTGATGTTCGTCTAAAGGACGCTCACATAATGGACAAAGTGCTTCAGGATTTTGGAGCATTTGCAATTTTTGCTCTAATTCTCCCAGCAGTTTTTCATAATCCCGTTGATGAGCTTGCAGACGTTCGATAAAATGCCGCCTTTCTTGCCCTTTTTCTTGGACTCGTTGCAGATAAACCCGCTTTTTCTCCAGTTCCTCAATCTGGATTGCCACATCCATCACCGCTTGTTGTAGTTGCGGTTGGCGGCCGTGCTGGCGTTGCAATTGGTTTTCAGTACTTTGGAGTTGTTCGAGCCGCGCTACTAAACCAGCATGAGTGCGATCGAGTTGGCTTTGTAAAGTTGCTCGTTGTTGTAACAAGGGAGTCACTTGCATTTGCAGTTGATCTAGACGAGCAACATGGTGACGGGCTGCAGTTAGTTGTGACAAAGCAGCTTCTACTTCACCCGATTTGGTGAGAGTTTGTTGAATGTCTCGCTCTTGTTGCTGCAAAGCTTCCAGCTGCGCTTGGGCTTGTTGTAGTTGCCGTTCGATTTCGTGAATTTGTTTGGTAAGCTGTTGTTGCTTTTGTTGGCGATTCTGTTGGGCGCGGGTGTATTCTTCAAATTTGACAGCAAAGGCTTCTTCTTGAGATTGGAGACTTTGATATTGGGCGTATCCAGCTTTAATCTCAGCTTCTTGGTGTAATATTTTTTCTAAATCTGATAGCTGAGAGCTAATAGCTGATTCTTCTTGTTGGAGGCGATCGCAATCTTGGGTAAGATTTTGGTATTGCTGCTTTATAAAATTAAGTTGTTGTTCCCAATTTTGGCGCTGGTGCTGGACAACTTGTAAACTTTGCAATTGAATATTATCAAAAGCTTGCACCTGTTGCAGTTGGTTGAGTTCGGCTTCTAACTCCACTCTTTGCGCTTGGGTGATTTCGCGTTGTTGCAGCTGAATTTTTATCGACTCCAAAGACCGCTCTAACTCTACTGCCCGTGCTTTGAACTGACGAGAAGATTCCTTTGCTCGTTCTTCTAAATCATCATACTGATTGAGTTTTAACAACTCCGCTAAAATTTCTTTGCGTTCATTGGGACGCTTGAGCATGAATTCATCTGCACGACCTTGACGTAAGTAGGCAGAATTAATAAATGTATCGTAATCGAGCTTGATATGTTCTAAAATCAAATCTTGGGTTGCTCTTACCCCTTTGCCAGTGAGTGAGCGAAACCCAGATGGTATTTCTATTTGAAATTCAAGAACGCTAGTACCTCCCCGAATTCGGGTACGAATCACCCGATATTTTTGCTGGTTACTTTGGAAAGTAAAATCAACCCGAACTTCTTTTGCACCAGAATAGATGACATCATCTTCAACAGTGGCACGGCTTTCACCCCAAATTGCCCAAGTGATTGCTTCTAAAAGAGAAGATTTACCCGCACCATTGGAACCACAAATACAAGCCGTATGCAAACCGCCAAAATCTAAAGTTGCATCACGGTAACTGAGAAAGTTTTTGAGGATAAGTTGTACTGGGATCATTCAGGCTATAGCGCCACATCTACTTTTAATAAATAACAGTACAGATGCACTGTTTGTTAGTTTAGCTATCTAGATATCAGGTTTCTAGTCTTGAAGACATCAAATTTACAAAAATTTACAATACTATCAGTCAATTTTTCTTATTGCATGAAAAAGTTTTACTGTCTTCGGAGAAAAATGAAACTCTCCAGGAGGCTTTTGTTATTTTTTTGTGTTGTCTGAGAAGAAAACATTCTTTTTTGATTTGTGAGAATTGAAAGTTACAGATCCCTGACTTCGTAAAACTTGTCGGGGATCTTGTCTCTTAGAAATATATTTAGGATTGTCATTGGCTAGTTGCGTAGGCATAGCCCGTCTTAGACATCGCGATCGCTTGACCTTGACCGAGGTATCAACAATCCAATATATGTACCGACAGCAAATTTTGTTAAATCTAGAAATGGAGGGCGACTCTTCTCATCGATAACTGCCAGAGTGAGAGAACCAATCACCATAATCAGCGTTACAACAGCCAGCACTTCATCTCTTGAAGGAAATTTCTTGGATAACATCGACTCCCTCGCAAATTGTTTGAATCACTACATCCATACTTTGACAGGTGAGTGTTTGTTCTAGGCTTAAATACAGGTTGGTGATATGAGTGACTTGTGTATGCGATGAGCATGAATTACCAAATTGGCAGTTAGAATCAGCAAAAGTGTAATGGTTAGCTTATGTCCGGGCGATCGCTTTCCTGTTCTCCAGAAGGTATCCAAAAAGCAAAAAGAGCTTTAATTCGCTGTTCCTTAACTCAAAAAGCATTAGCTGAAGATTTAGAAGTAACTCGCCAGCCGATCGGAAAGTTCTTTACAGGTAAACCTGTTGACCGCAATCTCTTTGTCCAGATTTGCGACAGGCTAGAACTAGAGTGGGAAGAAGTAGTTACTGAACCAGCCAGTGAACCAGAGGTAAATCAGGATAACAGTATTGATATTGATGCGATCGTGCAAGAGGTACGCAACAAGATAAGATCCCTCATTGAAGAATGCTGCGGCACAATGCGAGTGCTAGATATGAGGCAACCAATTGGGTTGAATGACATTTACACCAGCGTTAATATACTGGAAAAAATCACTGGGCGACAACGGCTAGGAATTGATGAATTATTACAACAGTGTAGGAGCCAGGATTTTGACCTCTTTGGACTCAATAAAATTACTGAAAAACGAGTTCCAGGATTGGAAGCGGTTGAGAAGTATTCCAAGCTAATGATTTTAGGCAAACCAGGAGCAGGTAAAACCACATTTTTGAAGTATTTAGCAATTCAGTGTATTAGAGGTGAGTTTCAGGCTGAACGTGTACCGATTTTTGTTACCCTCAAAAGCTTTGCGGAAGTTGCAAATAAACCTGGATTATTGCAACACATCACTGAAGAGACGATAAATCCTATCTCTTCTATCCGAGATATATTAACCTATGGCAAGGCATTAGTTTTACTCGATGGGTTGGATGAGGTTAGAGAAGAGGATAGCGATCGCATCTTAAAGGAAATTCGTGAGTTTTCTGATCGTTACCCAAAAAATCAGTTTGTGATGACTTGTCGTATTGCAGCACGCGAGTACATCTTTGATAAGTTCACAGAGGTGGAAGTTGCTGATTTTGACGATGACCAAATTTCCAACTTTACCAATAAGTGGTTTAAGGATAAAGCTGTAAAACCAGAGACTTTTATCAAACGTCTCGAAGAGAATAGCCGAATCAAACAGCTTGCAGCAAGTCCTCTGCTGTTGACGTTGCTTTGCTTAGTATTTGAAGAGTCAGGAGATTTCCCTGCAAATCGTTCTGAGTTATATAAAGAAGGACTGGATACGTTATTGAAAAAATGGGATGCCAAGCGGGGAATTCAACGCGATCAGATTTACAAAAAGCTATCAGTCCAACGCAAAGAAGATTTACTTAGCAAAATAGCTCTGACCACCTTTGAGCGCGGTGACTATTTTTTCAAGGCGAAAATAGCAGAACAATACATTACAGAATACATCAGCTATTTACCCGATGCTAATACTGATGAGCAAGCATTGCAATTTGACAGCGAGCAAGTTTTGCGTTCAATTGAGCATCATCATGGGCTAGTTGTCGCAAGAGCAGAAAGGATTTACTCATTTTCTCACCTCACATTTCATGAGTATTTCACAGCAAGAGAATTTGTGGTTGTAAGACAGTCATCAGAGGAAGCACTGCAAAATCTTGTTAGCCATATTACTGAGAAACGCTGGCGGGAAGTCTTTTTGCTAGCGGTTGAAATGTCTTCAAGTGCAGATCGGTTATTGCTGTTGATTAAAGATAAAATTGATTTTATGGTGGCTGGCGATCAGAGGTTGCAGGAGTTTCTTTTGTGGGTAAAAGAAAAATCTCTTCCCGTTAAGGTTTCTTACAAACCAGCAGCAGTTAGGGCCTTTTACCTCTCCCTGTTCCAATCTCTCTTCCGATCCCTCGCTCTCTCTCTTTCCCTCTCCTGCTCTCTCGATCTCGACCTATCCCGCTCCCTCGATCTCGACCTCGACCTCGACCTCTCCCTTTCTCTCTCTCTCAACCTTTCTTTCTCTCTCTTCCTCTCCCGATCCCTCTCCCTCGATCTCGACGTCTCTCTCTCTCTCGACCTTGACCTATCCCGCTCCCTCGACCTCTCTCTTGACCCAGAACTCAAGAATTTGTTGCAAAAACTTCGAGAGCAACTACCAAGCAGACAAGACAGGCAAGTATCTCAGAAATGGTGGTTAGTTAATGGGAAGACTTGGTGTGAAGAATTAAGAGAAGTAATGATTAAATATCGTAATATCGGTCATGATTGGCAATTCAGTAACGAGCAAAAAGAATTGCTTCAGAAGTATTATGATGCCAATAAATTACTGGTAGATTGCCTAAATAGCGATTGTTATGTCAGTCGTGAAGTACGACAGCAAATAGAAGATACTTTGCTCTTACCGATCGCAGAGATTAAACAGCGTCAGCAGCAATTTTAAATACCCATATAGCAGATAGTAAATCATTCGTTAAAAAAACAAAAATATTTTCCAATTCCTAGCAAGTCAATCTAGAATGGAAGTAAGAGTTCGCAGTCAGCCTATTCGCCTCTATTCAATGGCTTAGATATGTGGATATGAGTAATAAAATAGCATTTTGGAACAAAATGATACTCATTTACGTCGTATAAATGTCTCGCCTCTATTTTAGTTACGCACATTAGTAGGATACAAATTCTGAACAGCGATGTCTACGACGTGCTACGCACACGCGATCGCACACTCTTCCCATCATAATAAGTACTTGTATACGCCCATAGACAGGTTCCAAAACAGTCAGAAACAAACTCAGTGAATCCTCGTCATTAAATACATCACATACACAAAGGATAACCCTCTTATGACACGCTTACATCAATGGAAATCTGGAACTGCTGCACTTATGGCAATGGCCGTTACTACAAGCGTCATTAGCCCCCTATTCAGCTTGGCTCCTGCTAATGCTCAATACAGAATTGATCAAAACAGAACTGGGCAATACGGAAACGCTACCATTCCTTCTGGAGTTGCTCTTCCTGTCACCTACGAAAAAGAGACAATTACTATTGCTCCTGGAGAAAGTAAATCTCTAACCTTGAGAATAGCCAACGACATTATCGACAGCAATAGAAACGTCTTGATTCCTGCTGGTACTAAAGTACATGGACGGCTAGAATCTGTTGACTTAGATAGTTATTCAAGAGATACAAGAGATGATGATAATCAAGGAAAAGGTGTAAAGTTTGTCGCTCAAGAATTAGAATTTTCTAATGGTCAGCGTCAGTCGATTAATGCAACTTCTCGGACATACACCACAACTCAAAGAGTTTCACAAAAGCCCAACACCAATCAGGTTTTAACTGACGCAGCTATTGGTGGGGGTGCTGGTCTTTTAGGTTCATTAATTACTGGTAATCGCAGAATTGACGATTTAAAACCTGTTATTGGTGCGGCTGCGGGTGCGGGTGCTAGCGTGCTGTTGCGGAAAAAAGAAGGAAATGCGTTTGTCCTCAGACCTGCACAGGATTTAAGGCTTACACTGGATTCTAACTTGAATTTAGTACCAAGATCGCGCTACTAGATTTAATTTCATTCAAGTTGTGAATTTAATCATCCCTTATATGCGATCGCCACTTTCACTAGAGTGTGCGATCGCCTTTATTTTTAACCCTAAAAACTTCTATTGATCAGCAACTATTCCACCTTTGTATCGTCTTAATCAGTATCGATATTGATTGTAATACTTATTTAAAAGTTGCCTCTATTGTATTCTGTATCTAAAAGAGTATTCAAAATCATGGGATATCCTGATACTTTTGTTAAGTAGTGGCGATCAAGGAGCTTTTTCTTGTGGTAATTCAAGGTTTAAATTTAAGCACATATCTTGCAATTCCCGTATTATTAAGTCTTTTGGTTCCGGGAGACAATATAAAAGTATCTTTAGTTGAAAACGTCCGTCAGGTATCCACTAACAAGGAAGTGAGCCTATCTAGCCGTGAGCTAATCAGCGCGAATTCAACACCGAAAACATACTATGTTAGTGGTACTGGAAACGACAATAATAGCGGACTTTCTACTTCATCCGCCTTTAAAACAATTCAAAAGGCAGCAGACCTTACGAACCCTGGCGATACAGTACTGATTATGAACGGAGTATACACAAATACAGACAAAGCTGGGAGTGTAGTAAGTATTAAACGTTCTGGGACTGCAAATGCATGGATTAGGTATAAAGCATATCCTGGGCATTTCCCAAAAATTCAGCACAATACATGGAATGGTATCACAATTTCAAATAAAGCTTCATATATCGAGATCAACGGGCTAGAGGTTATAGGAAACAATGCCAATATCACCCTTGATTACGCGATGAGTGAGAAGACTAACAAACAAAACCCACTGACGAATGGAAACTGCATCAACGTTGATGGTCGAACGAATGGTCATGTTCATCACATCCGTATTCTGAACAACAAAGTGCATGACTGTGGAGGAGCAGGTATTTCAGCGATTCAAGCGGACTATGTGACAATAGATAATAATGTGGTATTTAATAATGCCTGGTACAGCGTTTATGGTTGCAGTGGCATTTCAATGTTGAGTAATTGGAATTCTGACAACAACCAGGGATATAAGATGTTTGTTACCAACAACAAGACCTACAACAATCGCATGTACATCCCTTGGATTGCAGTTGGAAAGATCACAGATGGCAATGGCATTATTATCGATAGTACAAGAAATGATGAAAACTCAAATTTGGGTGCATATAAAGGACGTACTTTAGTTAAAAACAATCTTGCATTTAATAATGGTGGTTCAGGAATTCATGCATTTTTAAGTGAGCATGTTGATATTGTAAATAACACAGCTTTTTTGAATAATCAGAGTCCAGAACTTAATGGTGGGCAAATATTTGCTCATACCTCATCCGATGTCAGAATTTTAAGGAACATTCTCTATGCTTTTCCTGGAAAAAATATTAACAATAACACTAAAAATGCAAACGTTGTTTATGATTACAATATTTATCTGAATAGTTCTAAGATAAGTGTCAAGGGGACTCATGATATTGTTGCAGACTCACAGTTTTTAAGTAAGCATCCCACTCTCGAAAAAATCTCTGAGAATTGGAAATCGCTAGAGAAACAAAATCCGCCAACGCGGACATCTATAGAGGCTAAGTCAGCGGATTTTGTTTGCGATCCAGTGAATTATCCTTTGCAAGACAAACTCATCAAAGTGGGATGCTCCCCGCTATCTTTAGCTCAAACTGCTTTTTCTGATGTTTCATCTAACTATTGGGCAGCACAATTTATTCAACAATTGTCACAGCGAGGTGTAATTGCCGGATTTCCCGATGGTAGCTTCCGCCCTGAAGAACCGGTGACACGCGCTCAATTTGCCGCAATGGTCAACAAAGCTTTCCAAAAAGCACAGCAACGGCCAGCAATCAATTTTGCTGATGTACCCAGCAGCTATTGGGCATCCAGTGCGATTCAGCAAGCTTATACCATTGGTTTCTTGTCTGGTTATCCTGGAAATCGCTTTGAGCCTAATCAAGCTATTCCCCGCGAGCAGGTTTTGGTTGCCCTCGCTAACGGTCTAGCATATACTCCTAGCGGTAATACTGAAAGCACTCTGAAATACTTCAACGATGCCTCTAACATCGCTAGCTATGCCCGTAGCCCGATCGCAGCGGCAACCCAAAAGCAAATTGTGGTCAACTATCCGAACGTGAAGTTACTGAATCCAACCGCAACTGCTACTCGTGCCCAGGTAGCAGCTTTTATCTACCAAGCATTGGTTAGTTCTAATCAAGCCTCAGCAATTAACTCACCCTATGTCGTGTTAAAACTTAGCAATTAATTCGCCATATATAGTAGTTGTCGGGTCTACTACTTCAACACCTGTATCAGTCACAATTAGAATCTCTTGACTTAAATAGTTATTCAATAGGCGATCGCCACTTTAACTAGAGTGTGCGATCGTCTTCATTTTTACACTTAAAACTTCTATTTTTAAGCAACTATTCTATACTCTGTATCGTCTGACTCAGTATCCATATTTATTGAAATACTTATTTAATTGTGCCAAGAGATAATACGGTGATTAGACTATTTAAAGTCTATAAGTAAATATGCGTAAATAATCGAAGGTTTGCAGAGAGAAATTTAGCCCTTACTTGTTCGTGTAGAGTCTTTTCGGCGCAGTCTCTTGTAGAGAAGAGATAACTGAAGCCCTTGTGATAAAATAATCTTAAAATTTTTACATTACTTAATCTACTTTGTTTCATTCTCGCCTACTTGCCTACTTCGTTTGACAGAGATTTTTTGACCATGACTATATAACTAAGGTAATGGTTTTTACAAAAAACCTAAAAATTGGGAACCTCATGCTTCAGTAAATGTCTAATTAATTAACAGTAAAAAACTAATTGTGACTGGAGTTAAAAATTAATGTTTACTTTAAATTGTTGGCAATCTAGAACAGCTGCACTTATGGCTTTGAGCGTCACAGTCGGTACTGTAACGCCTTTCATTACAGCTTCGCCATCTTTAGCTCAAACTACTTTTTCTGATGTTTCATCTAACTATTGGGCAGCACAATTTATTCAACAATTGTCACAGCGAGGTGTAATTGCCGGATTTCCTGATGGTAGCTTCCGCCCAGAAGAACCGGTGACACGCGCTCAATTTGCCGCGATGGTTAACAAAGCTTTCCAAAAAGCACAGCAACGGCAGCCAATCAGTTTTGCTGATGTGCCTAGCAACTATTGGGCATCCAGTGCGATTCAGCAAGCTTATACCATTGGTTTTTTGTCTGGTTATCCTGGAAATCGCTTTGAACCTAACCAGGCTATTCCTCGCGAGCAGGTTTTAGTTTCCCTCGCTAACGGTCTAGCATATACTCCCAGTGGCAATACCGAAAGCACTCTGCAATACTTCAACGATGCCTCTAACATCGCTAGCTATGCCCGTAGCCCGATCGCCGCAGCAACTGAAAAGAAAATTGTGGTGAACTATCCGAATGTGAACTTCTTGAATCCAACTGCAACCGCCACTCGCGCTCAGGTAGCAGCTTTTATCTACCAAGCATTGGTTAGTTCTAATCAAGCCTCAGCAATTAACTCACCCTATGTTGTGGCTGTCGGATCTACTACTCCAACATCTGCATCAGTCACAATTCCCCAAGGGACTGCTATTGCTGTGAAGTATGACAAGGCAGAAAAAATTCTGGTAACAAAGGATGAAACATCGCCCTTGACATTGACAGTATCTCAAAACGTGGTTACGCAAGATGGATCTGTAGTGATTCCTGCTGGTAGTCAGGTTATTGGTCAACTCAAACCTGCTACGGGTGGTTCTCAATTCGTTGCCGAGAAACTGGTTTTGCCCAGTGGTCAAGAGTATCAGCTGAACGCTACTTCTGGCGTGATTACCAAAACTGAAACCGTCAAGAAGGGTACTAGTCTTGGTTCAATTATCAAGAATACTGTATTGGGCGCAGGTGCGGCAACTGCGGTATCTGCTGTCACTGGCGATCGCGCCATTGCCACAGAAGAAGTCTTGGGTGGTGCTGGTATCGGTGCATTGGTTGGTCTGTTCTTCGGCAAAAATAGTGTTGACTTAATCGCCATTGACCCAAATACCGATTTACAAATGACAATCAATCAAAATTTGTTGGTTTCACTAAGATAGTCATTAATCATTGGTCATTAGTATTTACAAAGGACAAATGACCAACTCTCTACTTCAGTGATTAGCCATTAGTCTTTACAAAGGACAAATGACAAATGACAAATGACTAATTTTGAACTTCGGGCAACCAAATAATAAACGTAGTTCCTGGCGCATTGGGTGAAGTGAATTTAGAGTTGATTGCAGGGCTGAAAACCTCGATTTCGCCCTGCATTTGCTCTATTAATTGTTTAGCGATCGCTAAACCCAAACCTGTGCCGGGGATTTCTGTTTGCGCTTGTACACCGCGATAATGCCGTTCTCCAAGATGTTCTAAATCCTGGGGTGGAATGCCGGGGCCGTTATCACTAATAACTATTCCCTGAAAATGAGCTTTTTCTTGCCCCGCCTGAATTAAAATTTTGCCACCAGTGGGAGTGTATTTCAAAGCATTATCAATAATGTTAGTTAGCACCTCTCGTAATGCTTTGACATTGGCACGTACTAGGGATGAATTCTGTTGAATTTCTGTTATTAATTTTAGCTTTCGCTCTTGGGCGATCGCTTTGGCTGATATTAATAATGGTTCTAATATATCTGCTAACGAGCAGTCAACTGCTTTATCTCCCGTTCCCGGTAATAATAGCGGCGGTTTAGCGTCTTTTTGGATAGTTGCTTCTACAAATACTTCATCTTCTGGTAGATGTAGTGGTGCTAAATCTGCCTGTGTCAAGTCAATTACTTGTTCAAATTGTTGCAGTAATTCTTTAAGGCGATCGCTTTCTCTGACAATACTATTTGCCACATCCCGGTTAGCGTCTGCTGGTCGTAGTCGTTTTAATAGTAGTTTGCCAAAAGTCCGTAACGCCGTTAATGGGTTACGAAACTGATGCAACAGGTTATCTAGCAAATCCCGCTGTTTTTCTTGGAGAATTTGTTGCTCGCGCAACTGCTGCTCAAACCATGCTCGCCGCTGATCTAAAATACAAGCGATCGCTAATGTTTGAGCTATCCGTTGAATTTGATTTTGCTCGTGTTCATTCCATACCCGATCTTTCCTACCTGTCACTAGTAACCCCATCATCACACCCTCATAAATCAGAGGTAAAACAATTTGGTTGCCACTAAGTAGGTATTCCTCTTTGAGATCGGGTTGAGACGCATCTGGTATCTCAGACTCCCGTGACGAAGTTGGAGATTCTGAACCTGCTGTCAATAACCTTCCCTGATGATTGGGTAATATAAACGCATTTCCAAGTTGAAGTTGCTTGTATGCCGTCGCTTCAATAGTTTCCTCTCCTAGCGGCAATAATGCTGTTTCCGGGTAAATCACCACAGGAATCAGTTTGGCATCGCCGGACGGAGTATCTACCAATTCTTGTGTTAGGTACACAATACTTAAAGTTGCTCCCAGCCCTTGGGTTAGTAGCGCTATTTGCTCTCGACACAGAGCAAGAAAATCGGAACTGGCAGACATTAACATTTTTTAGCTCTTGCTCAAGATTATAGATTTTGAGGCATGATGTAAGAGAGGATACTTAATTTTTACCTCATTCATTTAATAAAGCTTAACTAAAATTTTCTTAGAGATGGTTTGTACTAGGAGATTATATTCTTAGGTGATTTTATTTTCTCTATGTTTCAAAGATATTAACTTTCTTATATTAAAAGGTTAAAAACTATTGATATTCTGAACTAGAACCTATATAATGACGACGGATTTTGTAGCTATCACTACAATCTATAGCTTGAAAGAGGAGGACAATATATTGGCAAGGAGACGCAAAAGGAAGAGTCGTCGTCGTCAGGAAGGACGGCGCATTTTGGAGCACGTGCCTCAATATAGCATCGAAAGTGGCGAAGAAAAGCCTGTAACAGCAGCTAGAAGATTCATTCAAGCTGAAGGGATTTTGCCACCAGCGTTGCTACTTGTAAAGCGAAATGAACACACTACAGATCGTTATTTCTGGGCAGAAAAGGGACTGTTTGGTGCTCAATACGTAGAGGAAAATCATTTCTTGTTTCCTAGTTTGAGGGTGTTAGAACCTTCACCAGGTCAAGAACCTCTTGCTTTAGCTAGTCGGTGAACCATAGATGGTCATCTTGGGCATTGAATGTGGCTCCTGACTATTATTAACTGGCAAAATTGCTAAGTTTATGCAAAATTTAATTTTTTTTTAGTTTGTAGCTGATTTGCCAGTAAATCTAGTCCAGGTAGTTGGAAAGTGAACCTGTTTCAAACCACGCTAGATTGCATGGGTTGATACTAATTTGATGATGCAGAAAGGAGTGGGTATAGAGCCAAGCGTGTCTAAAAGTGCTAGTGAAGTTGCGCTCTTATGCCGTAGATGGTTAAAGTTTGCTCTGTCAATGAATTTAAGTTAATGAATTTAAATTTTTTCCCCACGACCAAAGTCGTGGGGAAAACTGACAAAGCAGCAATCTTGATTTCTCCTTCCTACTTTCCATTACCTAAAGAGTAGGTCAGGTCAGAAGTCTGCATATCATAGTTAAGAGATGGTCGCAAAAATCAAAAATTATTTCCCAGGCTTGATCTGTAGAGTCCTCTGCAACTCACTGAGTTCATCTCGATGGGCGACTACAGTTATCTTACTTGAGGAGGTTTGTTCGCTCTGAGTTGTTTCTACTTTGAGCGACACCTTCTCAAGCCTTCCAGATTTTTTCCAATAAAATAGACCACTTAAAGGCGACAGCAGTACCATCGCCAGAACAAGGGTACTGAGGCTAGGAAAAAGCAGGGATGTAACCAGAGATAGACAAACAATCCCAGTCGCTGCCAGTAAAGTTAGAAATATAGCTAAGAACCAACTGGGGCGAACATTACCTTCAAAAGTTACCTGATTTTGTTCTCGGTTTACGGCTGCAACTCGGTAAGACCGCGATCGAAAATACTCTTTTAATTGAGACATTAAAATAGCTTCATCTTGCTCAGATACTAGTTGAGCCATTTCTGTGCGGTCTTTAGTCGAGGCACGAATAAAGAAAAACAGCCCAACCGATAACAACAAGGTTAGCAGGAACGTAGAAGGCAGAATAGCAGTATCCATAACTAATTGTTAGTGTTTGACTGGAGGAGACTTATTCATTATCAATGATTCGTTACTTTTTACTCCCGTTGATGTAGTGTTGCCAAAGAAAAGCTAAATCCTGAGCTTGAACTTGCCATTCAGGAGAAACTTGGTACATCCGCCTGGGGCGTCCCCGTCCTTCGAGTTTCTTCCAATATCCAGTGATTGCACTTTGGTCTTCCAGAAATTTAATTGCACTGTAAAGTACGGTATCTGAAAGCCGATAGACGGGATACTCAGTTTCTAATTGCTCGATCAACTCGGTTCCGTAGGATTCACCTTGTAATAAAACAGACAGTATGTAACAAACTGCTAGTTCCTGACAAAGGTAAGTTGGCGGAGGATTCTCAAAAAATTGATATATATCCTCAAGTTTCATGGTTAGTGAATGGCTAAAAAAATGTCTTAGGGTAAAGTCTACAATCCTTGTAGCCAGTATACAGTGCTACTACTACGCGAGTAATACATATAAAGCTACTTAGACTAGATATCCATTGCGTAAACATCAAACAATTACCCACGCCTGTGAAGTTGTGGGGCGAGTTTGCGAGTTTTAAGGGCACAAAACAATGTACCCTCACTTAAGCTCGATACGGTGTGGTGAGGAGCGAACAGACAGTGAGAGAGTCACTATCTTGGTGTTAACTGATGCTGAGCTGCTTAGAACTGCTTAAGCAATAAAATGCCATCGAAGAAATTTTACAGGTAAAATGCTATTTTGTCTGTAAAACTTAATAAACACTTTGTTTTACAGTGATTTTCCCAATGTAAATTCTCAAATCTTCAGCGAAGGGATATATCTGGGATCAAGCTGCTACGTCAGTAGACATACTTAAGCAGTAACCATTTCTGATTTCCTCGATCGCAGAATTTCTTGTCTTATTTGGCAAGTGTAATAGTAAATTTATCAAAGAAGGCGCTACATACTAGGGGAAAGAAGACAGGAGAGGGGAGACGTAGGGAAAGAACTCTCCGTGTCCTCTCATCCCTTCGTCGTCTCGTCCTCGCCTTCTTTTATCAAGCACTCAGCATATTAGCGATCGCTATGTCACAAACTCCCGATGCCCCATCATCTTCCTCAACTCTTAGGGCAATTGCCCAAACTTTTCGCCTTACAGGTTGGATTAGCTTCTGGATTCAGCTAGTACTAGGCGTTGTTTCTAGCATAATTGTGCTACTGTTCGCCATCTTTAATCAAAGAACTGGCAGTCCTAGTAATAATCCTGGGACTGGCTTTGGTGTATTTTTAGCAATTTGTGGACTGGTTGTTTTAGGTGGGGGGATTTATTTAGCTTACCGTTACACGAGAATTGGCAAGCAATTGGAATCCTCCAATCCCAGCAACCGCCCTCGGAAAAGCGAGACTGTGCAAGTATTACGCTTAGGTGTGTGGGTGAATTTAGGAGGAACCCTAGTGACCCTTTTGGGAGCGCAAGCGATCGTTGGCACACTGGTAGCGCGATCCATATCTCCACAAGCGATAACTACCCAATTTTTTGACCCTACCCGAATTATTAGCGGTCTAGATATGCTTGTAGTACAGGCAAACACCAACACCGTCTCAGCCCACTTTGCAGGGCTGGTGGCGTCACTTTGGTTACTCAATCGCATTAACCGACCTTAAAAAAGGGAGTCAACCCCTTTAGGGAATTCAAAATTCAAAATTCAAAATTCAAAATTATTATCCCCATAAATTTAGGGGCTTGAAATAAGGATAAATTATTTCTCATGCTTCGTATCTCGAAATAAATCTTTTTTCTTGTCCATAAATAAATTTAGGGGCTTGTATCCTTTTCTGTTTTGGTCAGAAGAAAAGGTAATAGTCAAAAGTTAGCAATTTCTTTGACTTCTTTTCTCCTCTTTTTCAACGGTAGCAATAATTCAAATATGTTGATTGAAGTTTTCCGAAATTATTAAATTAGAGTGTGGATAATAATACAGTTATATTAGCACCCATCTAAAGAGTGATATTAGAACCGTTATCAGGGTGAATTAATCTTTATTAGAGGTCTTACACTATGAAAAAACTAGAAATTTGGAAGTTTGGTATACAAGTACTTTTTAGCACATTTGATGATTGGATTATGTAGTTCTCTAATCTTTATGGAACGCGATAATAGCCAAAATCAGGCAGTGTACTGGAGTGGTTTATCAGGTGTACTTGCCTACTGGCTACCCTCACCTGCAAACACTCAGGATTCTAGAAAATCAGAAGATTAATCCCAAATTTTGGATTTTCAATTTTTCTAGCCCTGCCAATCTTGCCAGGGCTAGAAAAATTGAAATGCTTGCTTTTCTGCTCACACGAAGCCAAAATCAGTATATGCTGATGTGTTGGCAGGTAGATAATAGGCTAAAAACTGAGAAAAATCTGTGCTGGATATCAAGCAAATACGGGAAAATCCGCAATTAGTTCAAGAACGATTGAATAGTCGTAGTGGTAAATACGACATAGAACCGATATTACTGTTAGATCGGCAACAACGGGAACTTGAGGGGACGCGTAGTCAACTCCAAGCCCGTAGCAACGAAATTGGTAAAATTGTCGGTCAGAAGATTAAATCTGGGATCAATCCTCAAGACCCAGAAATTCAAGCTTTGCGGGATGAAGGTAACTCTGTAAAAGTGACGTTGAGTCAACTGGAACCCCAAGAAAAAAACCTCAAAGCCGAAATTGCTCAACTTGTGTTGGCACTTCCCAACTTGCCAAGCGACTCTACACCCCTTGGAAAGAATGAGGAAGATAACGTAGAAGTGCGCCGTTGGGGTGATGAGTACATTCCCCAAAATCCGAATATTCTCCCTCACTGGAAAATTGGCGAAAAGCTGGGTATTCTCAATGTTGAACGAGCTGTAAAAGTTGCCCAAAGTCGATTTGTGACATTGATGGGCGCTGGTGCGGCATTGGAGAGGGCATTAATTCAATTTATGCTGAGTCTCCATACTCAGGCTGGATATGTGGAAGTCAGTCCACCGCTGTTAGTTAATACTGAGTCTTTGACGGCGACCGGTCAGTTACCCAAGTTTGCAGAAGAAAGCTTTAAATGCGCTGATGATGATTTATGGCTGATTCCGACAGCTGAAGTTCCAGTTACAAATCTCTACCGGGGTGAAATTCTCGCTGCTGAGGATTTGCCTATTTACCACTGTGCTTATACTCCCTGTTTTCGCCGCGAAGCTGGTAGCTATGGGCGTGATATGCGGGGATTAATTCGCCTGCATCAGTTCAACAAGGTGGAAATGGTGAAATTTGTCGAACCTAGTACGTCTTTTGATGAACTGGAGAAATTGGTAGGGAATGCAGAAGCAATTTTACAGGCGTTGAAGTTGCCATACAGAGTAATAAATTTAAGTACTGGAGATTTGGGATTTGCCTCTACCAAAACTTATGATTTAGAGGTTTGGTTGCCCTCTTCTGGCAAATACCGCGAAATTTCTAGCTGTTCCAATACTATAGATTTCCAGGCGCGACGGGCTGATATTCGCTTTAAAGAGGCGGGGAAGAAAGGCACTCAGTTCGTACACACTCTGAATGGTTCGGGTTTGGCGGTGGGAAGGACGATGGCAGCAATTTTGGAGAATTATCAACAATCTGATGGGACGGTGAGGATACCAGAAGTCCTGCAACCTTATTTTGGGCATGAACTTTTGTAATTTGTCCTTAGTCTTTTACCAATGCCCAATGCCCAATGCCCAATTAGAATGGAGATAACTATAGCTTAATATCTTCACTAAATTTACTCTATGTCAGTTTTAGCAGCGATCGCAGTCTTGGCTGTTTTGATCTTGGTACACGAGTTGGGGCATTTTGTTGCAGCACGTTCTCAAGGCATTCTCGTTAACCGTTTTTCTTTGGGTTTTGGCCCAGTTCTTTTGAAGTACCAAGGTTCACAAACCGAATATGCTATCCGCGCCTTTCCTTTGGGCGGTTTTGTGGGCTTTCCTGATGATGACCCCGATAGCGATGTTCCACCCAATGACCCAAATCTGCTGCGTAACCGTCCAGTTTTAGACCGGGCGATTGTCATCAGTGCCGGAGTGATCGCAAATTTAATATTTGCCTATTTGGTGCTGGTTCTGCAATTGGGTATCGTTGGTATTCCCAAAGAATTAAACTATCAAGCTGGTGTGATTGTACAGCCTGTTAATCAAGAATCTGTTGCCTATCAAGCAGGAATTCGGGAAGGAGATATTATTCTGGCTGTTAATGGTCAAGAACTCCCGGCTTCTGATAAATCAACTCCTTTGCTGACAAAAGAAATTCAAACTCATCCCAATCAGCAAATCGAACTGAAAATTCTGCGTGAAAACCAACAACAAACCCTGAAATTAACGCCAAAACTGGGAGCCGATGGCAAAGGTGTAGTTGGTGTGGCACTCAGTCCAAATGCTACAGCAATTTATCGCCGTCCGAATAGTCCTTTTGAAATTTTCGGTCTTGCTGCTAACAGGTTTCAACAATTATTTGTTGGGACACTCAGTGGTTTTGGGCAGTTGATTACCAATTTTCAACAAACTGCTGGACAAGTTTCTGGGCCAGTTAATATTGTCAAAATAGGCGCAAAATTAGCTGAGGACAATAGCGTAAATCTGTTGTCTTTTGCCGCAATTATCAGCATTAATTTGGCTATTATCAATATTTTGCCTTTGCCAGCCTTGGATGGCGGACAACTGGCTTTTCTGCTGATTGAAGGCTTGCGCGGTAAGCCTGTACCGTCCCGGATTCAAGAAGGTGTAATGCAAACTGGTTTGGTATTACTCTTAGGCTTAGGAATTTTTCTGATAGTCAAAGAAACTACCCAATTAACTAGCCAATTGGAGTGGGTACAAAAATTGTTCCAGTGAGCATTACCCGCAAATCGTTATCTAAAAAGCAACGGGCAATAGAAATTTTAGCTCGTCTGAAGCGTCTTTATCCAGATGCTACTTGCTCTTTGAACTACTCAACGCCAGTACAATTGTTGGTGGCAACGATTCTCTCTGCTCAGTGTACTGATGAGCGAGTGAATAAGGTAACACCAGCTTTATTTGGTAAGTTTCCTGATGCTGAGAGTTTAGCGATCGCTGACTTGGTAGAATTAGAAAGTTTGGTGCGTTCAACTGGGTTTTATCGCAATAAAGCCAAGAACATTCAAGCCGCCTGTCGGATGATTGTCACTGAGTTTAACTCTGTTGTCCCCAACCAAATGGAGCAATTATTAAAGCTTCCTGGTGTGGCGCGCAAGACAGCAAATGTCGTTCTGGCTCATGCTTATGGTATTAATGTTGGCGTGACAGTAGATACTCACGTTAAGCGCCTCACCGGACGTTTGGGTTTAACTGAAGCAAAAGACCCGGTTCGGATTGAGCAAGATTTAATGGGTTTATTGCCTCAGCCTGATTGGGAAAATTGGTCAATTCGGCTGATTTATCACGGTCGTGCTATTTGTAAAGCACGCTCTCCCGTCTGCATTGCTTGTGAGCTTGCTGATTTATGTCCTGCTGCAAATAAGCCAGTGGTTGTCGGATAAGCGACACAAGTAACCCCAGAATTGATGGAGAGACTGTAGAATGGAAAACGGTGTCTTTAAATAAGTTAGAGAATATATGGCTAAAAAGAGCATGATTGAGCGCGAGAAAAAGCGCACTAGGTTGATAGAAAAGTATGCTGACAAGCGGGAAGCTCTTTTGGAAGAGTTCAGAAGTGCAGCATCTCCTTTGGATAAGCTAGAAATCCACCGGAAGATTCAACAGCTACCCCGGAATAGTGCGCCTACCCGTCACCGCAACCGTTGCTGGTTGACTGGTCGTTCTAGAGGTGTTTACCGCGATTTTGGGTTGTCTCGGAACGTACTGCGAGAATGGGCGCATGAAGGTCTTTTACCTGGAGTTGTTAAGTCTAGTTGGTAGTCAAGAGTCATTAGTCATTAGTCATTGGTAAATAACAAAGGACTAATGACAAAATATTATTGACCACAACACTTATCAATTCCCAGACTTTCTAAGAGTAGATCGCTGACGGCGTTGGCGATCGCAAACTCTCCGTAAAAGCTATTGGAAAAATCATAGGACTGCATCTCTGTGACAATGGCAATTACCAGAGAACCAAGGTCATTTTCTCCTTCCATCCGTTGACGCACAAAAATCTGTGCGGCTCGTTGGGCAATGTTTTGGTTGACTGCTTCGGGGATAAATTCTGTATCTAGCCACCGTTGTAAGCCTTCTTGTAACCATTCACCTTCGAGTAGAGGGTTTTCGGGCGGTGGTAGGGTGATGGGTGGAATTGGTTGAGTCATTTTTTTTAAACGCAGAGGGACGCGGAGGGAAACGCAGAGGAACGCTGAGGTTGACTCTTAGCATCAAATTGCGTTTCTAAGAGTGTTTTTTTATATTTATTTATGCAATATGATATCGCCGCTATTGTTGAGGGCTATGCCCAAGGCTATTTTCTCATGGCTGATGAACGCGATCGCCTGAGTTGGTACGGAAGTCGCGATCGGACTTTTATTCCTTTGGATGAGCGGTTTCGCTACCCCAAGTCTTTGCAGCGCGTTCTGAATCAAGAACGGTTTACTGTAGCGATTAATCGAGACTTTCAGGCTGTAGTGGCTGGCTGTGCTGACAGAGAGACAACTTGGATTTCACCGGAATTGGAAAAGATTTACTGGCTACTTTACCAGAAGGGTTACGCTTACAGTTTTGAAACTTGGCAGGGTGACGAATTAGCTGGAGGAATTTTAGGGATTGTGATTGGTGGGGCTTTTATTGGCGAGTCGATGTTTTACCGCATTCCCGAAGGTTCAAAGGTGGCGATGGTCAAGTTGGTAGAAAGATTGCGTCAGAGGGAATTTGTATTTTTTGATGCCCAAATGATGAATCCCCATTTGGAAAGGTTTGGCGCTTATCGGGTTGGGAATAAAGAATATCAATCTTTACTTCAGCAAGCGTTGCAACGTGCTTGTAGCTTAGTATAATTTTATAAAAAAGCCTCGGATGTGATTGTTACTGATGTAGTAATGGCGGGAATGAAGGTATTGCCATAAAAAATGTTTCAATCATTAGAATAGCGATCGCGCCCATTTTGTTTGGCATGGTACAGTGCTTTATCTGCTGAGGCAATGAGTGTATCTGGCTTGATATTCCAAATGGGTATGCGAGAGGTAATTCCTAAACTAACGGTGATGATATTCTTGACATCAGACTGTACATGAGGAATAGCCAGAGCATGAATTGCTTGCTGAATACTTTGGGCTACTTTAATCGCTCCCGTTAAGTCAGTATTAGGCAAGAGTACCAAAAATTCTTCTCCACCATAACGCGCCACTAAATCGGCAGGACGATAAATTGTCTGTTGAACTCTTTGCGCTATCCTCATTAGACAATCATCGCCTGCAAGATGACCATAGTAATCGTTGTAAAGTTTGAATTTATCAACGTCAAACATAATCAGTGACAGGGGTTGTTGTTCTCGTGCAAGGCGTTTCCATTCTGCTTTTAGTCGTGCATCAAAGCAACGACGGTTAGCCACCTGAGTCAAGCCATCTAAATTTGCCAGTTGTTCTAGTTTCTGATTGGCATCTTGGAGCGCCAATTCAATTTGTTTACGTCCAGTAATGTCGCGTATGGTAATAGCAAAACCATCATCTAGTTTGACTGCAACAAAGTGATACCAGCAAGAATTGCCTAATGGATGGTAAAAATCCCGTTTTAAAGCTTCCCCCGTTTCAACAAGATTAACAAAGTGATTAAAGAGTTCTGGTTCTAGATGGGCTAAGAGTTTTTTGAGTACTAATTTGCCAATCATCTCTTCACATTTGCTTCCGAAAGCTCTAGCAATGACAGAGTTCACAACTAAACAACGAAAATCCTCAATGTACCCGGTTGTAGGGTTGCGAACAGCTTGCATAGCGGCAATACCATCTAGTGAACTATTCAAAATACTGGCTAGCATTGCCCTGGACTGATACAGTATCTCTTCTGTTTCCTTACGCTTAATATTTTCTTGTTCTAGAAGCCTTTGCTGACGTTGAATGGTTAATTGATTTTCTAGGCGCGCTACAACTTCTTCCATCTGAAAGGGTTTGGTGATGTAATCTATGCCCCCTGACTCAAAGGCTATCACTTTATCGAAAACATCATCTAAAGCACTAATAAAAATAACCGGAATGGTGCGTAGAACTTCATCTGCTTTCAGAGTTCTACAAACTTGATAGCCATCCATTTCTGGCATCTTGATATCTAAAAGAATAATATCTGGTCGCTTCGCCTTTACTGTTTTTAGTGCCATCCGCCCACTTGTGACGCTGCGAACAGTGTAGCCGAGTTTGACCAAAAAATCACTTAATAAATGTAAATTCTTGGGACTGTCGTCTACTAAGAGAATATTACCTTTATTTTCTTTATCAGAATCAAGATTCATTACTTCTCAGGGGTTCGGCTAAATCAACCAATTCCTCAAATTCAAATTGACGAGCAAGTTTTGTTAAAGATTGAATTAAAAATGTTTCTGTTTTGGGAATATCTCTAATTAATTCTATGACCCGATTAGTATTTGCTTCTAAAGCAGCTTTATAGAATTGATTAATCCACTCTGGAGACATACAAATTAGATTGTTGGATGTTAAAGAAGTTTTTTCTATATATTCCAATTTTGAATAATTATTTTCAGCAAATATATATTTGACACCAAGATGTTTGGCTAGTGTGTCAAATATTGTATGTTCTGCAAAAGGTTTGCGGAGAAAGTCATCACACCCTGCTGAAAGGACGATAGCTTTTTCTTCTTCTAAAACACTTGCCGTCAGAGCAATTATAGCTGTAGCATTCCCTTTTGTAGTGGACTTGATATATTTTGTAGCTTCGTAACCGTCCATGACAGGCATTCGCATATCCATCCAAATCAGGTGGGGTTCCCATTCATTCCAAATAGCGATCGCTTCTTTGCCATTACTAGCTTCTTTCATCTCAAACCCTAACGGTTGTAAAAGTTTAATTAATAATTGGCGATTAATAGGTTTATCATCTACTATTAATAGTTTATATATAGGTTGTCTTGGTGCAAGTTCTAAGACTTTTGGATGTACTTCTAAAGTATTTATATTGGTTGGCTGACCTAATTTTGCTTGAATATAAAATTTAAAAGTTGTCCCGATTCCTAATTTACTTTCAACAGAAATATCTCCTCCCATTAACTGAATAAATTTGTGACTAATTGCTAAACCTAAACCCGTTCCTTCTTGGGATTCTTTTCCAGCTTGGGCTTGGGAAAAAGCATTAAATAGTTTGGGTAATTCTGCGGCTGCAATCCCCACTCCTGTATCACAGACTTTAAAATCAAGAGTTAAAATATCTGTAATTTCTTCACTAGTATTATTTACTGTTAAACTAATTGTTCCTTTTTGAGTAAACTTAATGGCATTACTAATCAAATTAATTAATACTTGCCGAAGTTTTAAATCATCTGTGCAAATATAACATGGGACATTTTCACCACGTTGAAATATTAAATTTAAGCCTTGATTACTTGCCTGTAAATGTAGCATATCTTCTAAGTCATCCAGCAAGCGATACAAGTCAAAATCTCTGGGGTTAAGAGTAGTTTGACCCGCTTCTATTTTTGATAAATCGAGAATATTATTAATGAGCGTTAATAAATAATCACCACTATGATAAATTATCCCCGCATTTTCATAATGCTCGGCAGGCAAGTTTTTAGCACGTAACATTAATTGAGAAAAACCTAGAACAGCATTGAGGGGCGATCGCAATTCATGACTCATATTAGCAATAAATAAACTTTTAGCTTGATTTGCTACTTCGGCTTTTTCTTTAGCAATGGCTAACTCTGCTGTTCTCTCCTGTACCCGTTGTTCCAAAGTCTCAAAAGATGTTTGTAGCTGAAGTGCCATGTTGTTAAACGATTTTGCCAGTTGACCTATTTCGTCTTTTGAGTTATTTTTAGCGCGAATATCTAAGTTACCTGCGGTAAACTGGAAAACTATATTGGTAAGATAAATTATTGGCTTTGTTAGCAGTTGGCCAATGACAAAAGCAATGATTGTCACTACTCCAGCGATCAATGCAAATAGAAAAATTGTGTCACGAATTTGCTTTTCTACAGGTGCTAGAGCAACGGCAAGGGGTCGTGCAAACAACACAGACCAAGGTTTATATTGCAAACTAGCGATCGCAATCAGATTAACCTGATTTCCTGTTGCTGACAAAGATGCAATTAAATAAGACTGTTTATTATCCAATGCTTGTTTAAGTTTTGACTCATTAGTTGCCAATTCTTTGAGAGAAGAATTAGGCAAACGACCTTCCCATTGCAGTTGAGTTACAACATCATCAGGCAGAGGTACAATTGATTTAAACAGCAGTTCTGGTGCAGTACTATGTGCCAGATAAATATTATTGTCATCTAAAAGAATCGCAAAAGATTTTGCTCCAGCCCGTTCAGTTTGTCGAGTTACAAATTGCTGAACAACAGTAGCATTATATGAAACACGCAATATCCCCAATATATCTCCCTTGGCATTGCGAACTGGACTGCTAAAAAAGAGGGTAATAAGATCGGGAATTGTCGGCGATCGCTTCATGCTAGAAACAAAGGAGAAACCAGTTTGTAGCGGTTTTTTAAAATAATCTTGAACTGATTCATCTTTGCCAATATTCAGTGTACGTGTATCCAATACATTTTTACCGTTTAAGTCGAGCAAAGCATAAGAGAGAATATTGAGCATATCTTTGCGACTGAGACGGATTAATGTTTCTGTCGCCAATTGCATTTCGGGGCTATCGTCTCGCTGTTTTGGAGTTAGGCTGAGGTAGCGTGCCAAACCTGGTAAAATCGCCTCTACGCGCACGGCATTGAGATTTCCATCAATAAAGGCATCTATTCTGTTAGCGGTTTCGTTAGCCGCCGCAGATAGGGCTTGTCGGGCGTTGTCAGTTAGTGCTTTTTCGGTTGTCTGTTTGTTGATAAATGCCAATAACAGCAATGGAATCAAAGCAACAACGAGAAACGAGGCAATCAACTTTGTACGGATGCCGCCCAAAAAGGAGTGCTGCATAGCTTCAAACTAGGGAGGATTCAAGAAGGAAGAATTGAACAAACTTTTTAGCTCAGGAATACGTGTAATGTTTCCAGAGCGAATAAAAAAGTCTGCATATATCTTGGCAGTTTTGTAAATGGAGTTAGGGTTGCTAGATTGAAAATATTTTTGATTTTCACCTAAATCAGTTAGGTTTATTCCCTCTAGAGAGAGAGTATTGAGCGGAATTTTTAACGCTTTGCTGACGATCGCGTTTCCTTCCTCAACATTTGCTTTCCAGTAGGTCGAGGCTTGCAGCCATCCTTGCACAAATGCACGAAGATCCTCGGGGCGATCGCGGATTGTCTCACCGCGAAAGATAATCAAATCTAAAATCAAACCAGGGGTTTGTTTGCTCGTAAATAGGATATTTCCCCCTAATTTCATCGCTTCAGAGAGATGGGGTTCCCAAGTGTGTCCGGCTTGAATAGTATTATTTTTCAGGTGTTGAGGGATTTCTAAAGCCTCTAATTTAACCAAGTTCAGATCATCACTGGTTAAGTTGGCAGTTTTCAACATTTCAGTCACAAAAAGTTCGCTAAAACCGCCTAGATTTGCACCCAGCTTTTTCCCTTTCAAATCAGCGACGGTTTTAATTTTTGATTGGGCGACTACCACATCTGCTCCTATTGATTCATCTATAACGATCGCCCCTTGTATATCTGGATTTGTGGCACTCAAGATTATAAAATTTCCCAAGGACGATGTAATCCCATCATACTTACCTGCATTGAAGTTTGCTTGTTCCAATTGGGGGTATTGTTTATGAATTAGTTCTACATCTACCCCTTGGGCTTTGAAGAATCCTTTTTCTTGAGCAATTATGCCTGGAAACTCTCCAACAAAAGATGCAAATGTCACTTTCAATGGAGGGCGTTTTACTTCAGTTGGTGCTGAAATATTACAAGCAAGTAGTAAACAGGGAGTAATGAGGAAAATTCTAATGTATTTGAGTAGTTTCAGCATAGAATTTTTGATGATTTTTAATTATTGTTAATCAAAGATTCAGCTAAACAAACTAATTGTTAAAATTTAAATTATCGTGTAAATTTCGTCGGAGATTGTATTAAAGGAGTTTTGGTTGTTGGAATTGCTTCAAGATTGATAAATGCTGATAGCAAGGGCTGCTTGAGAATTTCATTCATAGGTATTGTTTTGCAGTCGCCCCAACAAGGGATAATGGTTCAAATCAATGAAAAAGACTGTAATTGCAAATAGAGCGATCGCTCTTTTCTACTGTTATATTAGTCTTTAAATAATCCTGCACCCAATCACAACTGTATTTCAGCAGGTTGAAATGGAGAATTTGTTCTAGATCCCACAGAATCACAAGTTGGTCATCTCCCCCAGAGGCAAGGGTTTTACCATCAGGGCTGAAGGCAATTCCCCACATACCACGCTCATGTTTAAGAGTTCTGATTAAAGTACCATCTAGTTGCCAAAGCTTAACGCTAAAATCGCCACTGGCAGAAGCGATCGTTTGTCCATCTGGGCTAAAGGCAACTCGCCACACCGCAGATTTATGCCCTTTGAAGATGGTTGACAATTTACCATCGATTGTCCAAAGACGGATAGCGCCATCAATGCCAGCAGCGACTATCAGGCGGCTATCGGGGCTGAAGCGAACGCTTTGTATGGTTGCAGTATGTGGTATTTATTGTTCTCACCAGTGTTCCATCCTGCTTCCATAGCTTGACTGTGCGATCGATACTAGATGAGACAATCCACTGACCATCAGCGCTAAAATCAACGCCTAAGACAAATCCCTTGATGCCCTGATAAGTGATTGAATTCATCAGCACCGTAGACAGCTTGTTCTAATACTTTGCGAGTTTGGAGATCCAGGGCATTGGCATCTGCCAAATTTTGCAGATCGAGCCGTTGAAATTTCTGTCTGGCTCGGATTGCTTGTACCAGTGTATCTAAGCGTTGATTGGAATTAAAACTCCCATTGGAAGCAGATGCGATCGCCCGTACCTCACTCAGCGATGCTTGCCCTGCGGCATAGAGTGTTGTGAACCCCAAGATAATAACTGCCACTAAGGCCAAACTTACCCCTAGCAGGAGTCGTCGCTGAAGGCGGGCGCTCTTTTGTTCACTCGCCAATCGCGCTTCAGTTTCTTTGAGTCGTTCCACTTCCAGTTTTTGCTGGACTTCTCGACGTTCCAATTCTTGGCTGGCTGCTAAAAATCGATAGTCCAAATCGCTGAGGCTTTTTCGCTGAGTCCAGTCCAAGACCTCTTGTAAAGCATTACCCCGTAGCAGGCGTGACTCATCTTGAAAGCCTGATGCTACCCAAGCATTGAATGGCTGTGAATAAGGGCGCAGATTGTCTAACTGCTTTAACACCCATTCAGCATTAAAAATACTGCGGTAGATGGGATTTTTAATTCTGAGATAGCCGTTGTGTTTCTCGACCAATCCCGATAGTAAAAGCTCCGTTTGTTCTCGACTATCATCGGTAGGCACGGGAGATATTGGAGGTAGAGGATACCAAGAGTCGCTAGTATTTTTATTCTTTGCGTCCTCTATTTCCTCTGCTTGCAATACCTGCTGATAAAGACTCAATAACCGTCCAGCTTGTTGTTGGTTAAAAAGTAGGCGATCGCGAATCGTGCGGAGGTGTTCGGGTTCATCTTGTGATTCCCAGTGTTGGATAATGTGCGATCGCACCAATTCTTCTACCCAATACGCCTCAGTTTTTGGGGATAGGATAATTTTCCGCTCTGATGTATTTAAGGCAGTTTGGAGAACTAATTGACAAAGTTTTTGAGTTAGAAACGGTTGCCCCCCTGTCCAATAGATCACCTCTTGCAGTACAACTTCTGGTTGGCTGATTGCTCCCTGTAACCCATTTAGCAATGGGTTAGCTTCATGCAATCGAAAGCCGTATAACTCTATAGCTGTCCCAATGTTAAAAGGTGTCCGGCGTTTGTCAGCAATTAAGTCAGATGGACTGGCGACTCCAAACAATGCAAATCCCAGGCGTTGAAAATTCGGATCGTGTGCCTGCTGATTGTAGCAATGACGAATCCAGGCAAAAAAGTCATTGACCGGAAAATTCAAACTCAGCAAACTATCAATTTCATCAACTAAAATGAAAATGCCTTTAGCTTCGCCGCCGCCTTCACAATCGCTCTTGACATTTGGCAGCAATACTTCCTCAACAAACTGGTGTAGTTTTTGTACAGGAGAAAGACCTGTTTGCATATTCCACCATTGCTTAAAGTTGACGTGTTCCGCCAGATTTAACCCGTAGAATATGCTGACAATGATTCCTTTATACCATTGTGCTGATGTGGTATCCTCGCTACCCAATTGCGTCACATCTAAGTAAACACATTTATAGCCTTCTGACTTGAGACGACGACTTATTCGCTGTAGTAGGGACGATTTACCCATTTGGCGAGAGTTGAAGACGTAGCAAAAATTACCACCTTTCAGACTGTTATAAAGTTTTTCGTCTGCTTGACGCACAACATAAGTGGGCTCGTCGCTGTGGAGGCTACCGCCAACTTGGTATCTCATGTACAAAGTGTGATTAGAAAAGGAGGAGATAAAGAAGGAGTCAGAATTCAGGATTCAGGATTTAGAATACTACATCCATGCCACACTATCCCGTTCGTGAAGTCTCTTGTAGAGTAAGACGGTGAGGAATGGGTATGGAGTAGATGCGATGCCTACGGCGGGCTACGCCTACGCAGAGGGAAAAACGTTGGCACAATGGTTTGCCTTTCGCAAAGACTATGATTTACTGATTTTAAATTGGATGTTGACCAAAGCCAGTGGGTTGATTAAATCCGCCAAATTTCTCGAAGTAATTTCGTCTTTGTCTAACCATCGCTAACCTTGACCCGGAAAACATGGCAGATTACTTGAATAAGTACCAAAAGTCTGACAGGAAAACCATACTAATGAGAATTTGGACTACTACTGCTGTGCTAGCTGCTTTTTGGCTAATATCTGGGGTCATAGGTTCTGAGCCAATCAACGCTACTTCTGTTTTGGTAGAAAATCTTATATCATCTCCGACGCCAACGAATGCAAAACAGATTACTGTCAGTAACACCGAGTTTGGTCTGAAGAGAGTTGACTCCAAAGGAAACGTTACTATTTTCCAGACAACAAGAGTGCCACTTCAGGAAGGAAACATCTACGGGTGGCGGATTAAACTCAAAAACTACCAAGGTGAAGTGAAATGGCGTGAAGTCTTGTATTTACCAAAACCTCCAGAAACTTGGGGTACAGATAATGGTGAAGATTTCTCAATATCAGCAGACGGCAAGACATCTGTAACACGGCGCACACAGTCGGCTCCAGAAGGTGTAATTGAGAATTTTTGGACAATCGCCCCTGGCGATCCGGTTGGTAAGCATAGAATAGAAGTCTATATTGATAACCGTTTGATCGGTACTTTCCAGTTTGAAGTTATTCCAGTTAAGTAGAGATGAAGGGCATTGGGTATTGGGCATTGGGCATTGGGCATTGGGCATTGGGCATTGGGCATTGGGCATTGGGCATTGGGCATTGGGCATTGGGCAGAGGGGCGGAGGGGAAAAACTTACTGCAACTTCTCCCCTGCTCCCCTGAACCTGAGAGTATCTTAGAGATAGAAGTTTGATTCTTGTTAGGTGGCGATCGTGAATACAGAGGAATTCCTGCGATTGATCGAAAAACAGCGTCTATGTCCTCAGACACTACCAAAAGGACTGCAAGCAATGTGGTATGACAACAAAGGTGATTGGAGCAAAGCTCATGAAATAGTTGCAAATGCCAGTGATGCTGACAGTGCTTGGGTTCATGCTTATCTGCACCGCAAAGAAGGCGATTTGAACAATGCCCATTTCTGGTATCAATGCAGTGGTCAGCCAGAATTT
>LXQE01000166.1 GCA_003326195.1 Nostoc punctiforme NIES-2108 | reverse complement strand
GTTTAGCTGTTGTAAAGGTAAACAGGCACAAAACTTTTGCCATTATCTGGATAAACACCGCGATGCCTTCGGCGGGCTACGCCTACGCATCATCAACTACGAATACCATCAAGCTGAACAAATTTGTTCGATTGGTTCTGGATCGGTTGAATCTGCCGTTAAACAGGTTGACCGTCGAACTAAGATTTCAGGAGCGCAATGGAAACGAGAAAATGTGCCTCAAGTCCTTGCCCATCGCTGTGCTTACCTCAATGGGTTACTGTCAATTTAAGCCACTTCAAAAACTGAGATGCTCCCGAAACGTTATTCCTGCATTCGCGCCAATTTCTGCAAGTCAAGTTTTGATATGAATAATACTTACCCAGTCACCTCCTTCAGAGCCATTTCCACTAAACCGCTCAGGAACACCAGGCCAAATATTGTTACCATCCAATGCCTGAATTTTGCTAGCTGTTAATTTATTGTTTTCTAGTTTAAGAATGTAAATTTTACCTCCATCGACTAAGCGCCATTTTAAATTTTCCTTTTCCGTAAACCAAATAATATTTGGAGAAAGTGAATTTCCTTTTTCTTGAAACTGCTGACGTAATCCATCAGGAATAATACCTTTATTTAAATCTCCTTGTAAATTAAAATTTTCGCTATCAAATAATGGTTCCTCATTCATAATCCAGTCGCCATGCAATGAGACAGTAAACTGATAGATATTACTTTGGTGAAAGACGGCTTTTTGCGACCAATCATCAGGCGTAATTAATCTCACAGCTTCAGTGTAACCATTATTTTCAGTTGTTAAAGGTTCAACTTCTGTAATTAGATTGATATTACTATCTAATATATCATTGCCAATAGCCCAACGAATAGATTTTGGTTCATTTTTTTTAACTTGAACTGGCTCAACTTTCATTGGCAATATATAAAATACTTCACCTTTCAAGACATTATCCGTATGAGCTAAAACAGATATGCTACTCTTATGTAAACTATCAATTCTTACTGATTTTTGAAACTGAATTACTAGACCTAGTTTAGTAAACAAATTTCTCAAATCCTGAGATTTTAAATTAAATAATTGATCCTCTGGAAGATTGCTAGAATTTTCTTGCACTTCTGCAATCGTAGCTTCCAAAACTTGATCGTGATGCCAACTAGCATTGATAATGCGATTGAATTCTGTTATTGTTTGTGTATTAGTTTCTTTCTGATTAATAGGTGTTACCGGATTTTCCTGAGAATTAGCTGGTATGGTATTATTATCTTTGCTACTCACAAATTGTATAGTGTTTTCATGATTACCGATCTTTCTTCGGCAATCATGAACTATGACATTATTAGGATTACCTAAAATTACTGCTAGAGGTGCATAATAATGAGCTATACCGTGCGGTGGTTGAGGTTGAGGCTCTAATTTACCTTCTTTATTTTTTCGTTTAGGCCATTCTACATTGCCTGTAGCTGTCCGCACAGGAATTAACCAATAATCACCGACTTGATAAAAGTTATTTTGAGTATCTGCTGGAAATTGAATCTCAATTCCATCCTCAAGGGGAAACCATTTATTATTCACCTTAGATAAATTTACCTTGACTTCTCCAGAGTCCCAACGGCGTAATAGAGGGTGCTTTTCTGGAACCAATGTGTTGCTCTTGCTATCTCCTGAGAGAATTACTTGATTCTCAATGCGATCTATTTGTTCAACTTTTAGTAGATGGCGATCGCTATTTTCCAGTACATAATCATCATCGATGATTTCCACCCAATCACCTGCTGATAAACTAGAATGTTTGTCCTTGCCTAAATGTTCTAGCTTGAATACAAGGACTGAGGAATTGCTCTCAGTAGATGCCACAATCGGAAAAACAATTGAGCTATTTTCGCGTGACCAGACTAATGATAGTTGATTATTATTACCAGGGGAAACTCTAAAAATTTCCGCCCGATAAAGATGGTTTTCAGCACCACGAAATTTAGAACTAAAGGGAATCACACATGGATCGTTCATGCCTGTAGAACTAGGCTTTGTAATTCTGGCAATAAGTTCACCTTTTCCCGGCTTCAATAATTCTTGACCTAACACACTCTGAAAATAATCGCTATCCTTGGTAACTTGCTTGGCAAGTGTTTCAATATCTTGATTATCTTTTAATTGTCTCAGCTTGACTTGCCAAACTAACTTAGACCGAGTTGCAGTATCCGCTCCCCCTAAAGCAACTTCACGAATATTAATTTTGCGATCGTCACGATCTTCAATCGCGGTTATATGTCGTTCCCAAACATCAAGATAAACAAGATATGTCGCTCCATTTAATTGAACTTTACAATGATCTATAACTTCCAGCGCAAAATCTGGTTGGTGAAAATAAGATACAAATTCCTCATTTTCACAAAGTATCCCATCTACATAATAGTTGCCTTTGCCAATTAAATACTTTTCAGATTGCAGCAGTTGCTTTAATTTCTGTTTTTCTTGCTCATTGATATTATTAATATTATTAATCTGCTCCTCAGTGGCAATAAATTCAAAACCACAATTCTGTTCTGGCCCACCTTGTAATCCGAATACATCTTTGGCTAAAGTTTGCAGCCGATTCAGTAAAATCGATGTTTGTTCGTTAAAGTCTGCATCTAATTGCACTCGACCTTGTTGCATTAATACCCGCAAGAAATGCTTGCTCTTGTCGTAGGTATCACGAGTAAAATCGCCTCTAAATTCTCCTTGCATAAAATCCTCTTTAGCTAGCGTAAATAATGCCAATTTCAGTATTGGCGGGTGTATATTCGTCTAGACGGATGCGTAGGTTAGCCTCTTTTTGAGACTGATATAAATTATGAAAAGCACCCATTTCTGATTCATCATCAGCACCACATTTGATTTCCTCAGCACAGGTTGAGGCTAACTGACAGTAAGTAGGTGTGCCATAGCGTGTACTGTTGAATTGAGGTTGTACGCGATTAGGGAAAAGTTGTTTTGCGTCTATCAGTTCTGTTTTTTGTCTAACCATCTGCTCGACTAAATCCGGTTGACAATTATACCGACGTGGTGTGCGTGAGTTGGACATCACATAGCAGAAACGGATACAACCTTGTTGGCGACGAGCAACGAATATAATGCCGTTAAAAATACTATTTTCTGCTAAATCAATTGCATGTACTTGAATCTGACCAATGACTGTACAACGTGCAATAGTCAAGCGCACATGGGCTATGGAATAATAACCCACTGCACCGATTGCTTCACCTTCTATACTGATAGCGTCTATAATGCTATCGCTAATATTTATGGGTAAAGGGTCAGCCTCTAGCTCATCTTGGTTAACCTGAATGGAGCCAATAATACTATATGCGATCGCTACACATCCATTGATATTAAATAACTCTAAACTTGGCTCGCTAGAACGTCGGGGTTCACAGTCACAATGCAATGACCAACCAGGTACTAATGTAGAATGACGGATAATAATCGTAACTGGTTTTTGTACAATAGAATCAGTGGGATTACCTTCTATATGCACTCCCCGGCCAGTAATTAATAAACCATCGATAACAAAGCAACTTCCTGACTCGACTGTAACATTTAAAGCATCACCTAAAGAAGTTCTCCAATCGAGAATGCGAATCACTGGACGCTTGTGGTTAGCTGCACGTAATTGCAGACTTTGATTTTTCTCCAGTTCAATATTAATTCGTTCTACATAAACACCACTATCAATAATTTCAATTACAGCATTATGGGGTTTATCTCGCTGCCATTGTGAGATTGCTTCGGTAATAGTTTGATAATTCCCTCGTAAGGTTTGACTGACGGTGTAATGAGCATAATGTTTCCTGATTTGAGATGGAAAAGCTTCTTCTAATAGCAACCGATTACAGCGAATCAGTTCTTTACCTTGAAGATTTTGCTGAACCAAACTTTTAGTTTTGGTACTCAAGGTAATAGATGCAAAACGTTGTTCATTATAGAGGCTTTCACCTAAAAGTAGTTGATTTAGCTCTGGGAGTAAAGCTGCAATTAAAGCCGATTCGGGAGGAGGACTGGTGTAGGCATCCAAAAGCCTTTGGGTATTACTGGAAAATTGCGATCGCAAAAACTCGGATAATGCAGAAGCATCTTGTTGTGAGCTAAAAATTGCTGGCTCTTGAATATCACCAACATCAAGTAAGAAATGTGCTGTAGAATCTAACAAAGTTCGGTCATATTCGCCACCACCAATATCAGCACTGAAACCATAATGATAAGAAACCCAAACACCATTTTTTGGTAACTGGCGGATCGGAAAAATCATTCGGCCTAATTCTGGATCAACTGCTATATAGTCTTGGTCTAGTTGATAATTCCAATCGCCCAGATCGGCAATAATAATTTGCTCTGGAGAGATTAGATGCAGTTTTGAGCCAACACCTTTCCAGACTTGCAAACTTTTGGTAAATTCTTCTGGATTTGGGTTTGAATCAAAATAATCGCTTTTGTGAGATTGCAAAACTTGCCGTTGAATGGGAATAGGTAAATTTAATTCGCAATCAATTTGGGTTGCATCTTTTGCTAATTGGGGACGAGTGTAAAGCGGAGTGTCGTTACCCGTAATACTAAATGTGTAGCAGTTAGAGCTAACTTCTTCCAAACAAAAAGCTGGTGTGACAGTCATAGAATAAGCTTTTAATCGCCAAACAAAAATACCAATATTTGGAGTATTATACTTTCCAGGTTGCTCTTGTGAAGAAATATGGTGGATATCTACTGTATGAGCTAATTCATCGAATGGGCTATTTAACTTTGTGATTCCATCCACCTGACGCAGATTTAATGTTGTTGAGGTTGACGAACGCAGGTGATTGATATGCTGTGTTTTGCTAACTAGCCGATCAAATTCTACAACTCGTATCGGCCAGCCAGCTATTTTATCAGCCAGCAATTCCAACAAAGCTAGCGTCCCCTTGCGCCGTCGATAGCGAATAGTATTTGCTACTTCCCGACGAGGATTTAAAATCTTGTTATCTTGCTGTTTTGTACCAGAACTATGAACGCTTTGATAACCAATTAAATCACCAATGTATGGTACTACCCAATCTTGGCAAGTTTCAATAAACCAGTTCTCATAGAGTTGAGTAATATCTGCTTCAACAATATCTACTTGTTCAGCAATGACACGTAATAAATCCCGTAGGGGATAGCCAAGTTCTGCATCACGTATGCGGTAAACGGCTGGCAACAGTTCATAAAGACGGTCTGGGGAATTGCTCATGATTTCAACTCCTTCAGAATTAGTGTATCTGGTACTTTCGGGTTGAGAATAGCTAATTGAGCCGGGAAAAGTTGATTTATTGTTGAATCAAAAACAGCCAAGTTTACAGGAATCCATTGTTTTGGTTGTCCATTTCCACCAGTGCTGCCTACTTTTGCCAATTCTTGAAGTTTGGTATTTAAAATGCCTGGATTTTGGGCTTCAGTTTCGGAAACGGTATCTAAAATATCTACATCCACGTAGTCTACGCCAGGTACTTGTTGAATCGTGCTGATAACTCCGCTGAGGACAACATTTTCTCCTAGTTCCTGACGTTCAAAGCTAAATTTATCAAACAACGCAGTGCGAATTATCAATGCTACAGATTCCCATTGATAATTTGCTAAGATTCGCACATTGGCGCTGATAATTAACAGCATTAGTTCCCGCATATCTATTTTTAGTGACTGATAGGGGTCGCCAAACTGGTATAATGCTTGTACGAAACTACGATATAAATCTGAATTTCTATCAATATAAATATCATCAGCCCCAGCGATGGTAATATGCAGAATTTGCTCCGAACCATTTGAAAGACGTTGAGCATTTGATTTGCCAATTCCAGTAAAAGTACGCGCAAAATTGGCATAGTCCTGCACGGAAACTGCACGGTTGAGAGATGTTATGCCAACGGGTGCATTGCGGCGTATTTCATAATCGCTTTCTGGGTCTGCGCCTCCTGTTGCTGCTATTGGGTTGAGTACGCCACTCAAACCTAGAGGTTGCATTGCCAGTTGCGTAATTTTTTCTGCTGCAACATTACCACTTTTGCCAGTGCCAGCGCGGTAGACTGCTTTGACATTTTCAATCCCACTAGGCAACCTAGCTCCATGTTCACCATTGCCAAAGATAATAGTTGTATTGCCATCACTATCAGTTTGGGTGACATAAGCGCGGTCTGTTGGACTTAAGTCAATCAAATTTTCTACTTCTTGCCAACGGACATCATTAACATATACTTCTAAAGTGCTAGCAACACCACTAGGGATAGGTGCTGGTAGATAGCTAAGGGGCGGTAGTGATAGGGTAAATTGTTGATTTGCTTTAGTACCGTCACCACTGCCCAGTATTTCAGTATGAGTCTCGCCATGAGTGGCTTTGACTACGTTGCCATAGATAGTAACAGTCTCTCGTTTGTAAATATAAGCTAAAGGTCTAGCAAATCTTAGGAATGTATGCGGTTTGTCATTGACTAAATTCTGACTAACATCCTGTCTCACGCCGGACAGCATGACAACTTCGCTAGCCCACACACCGTTGACATCGGATATATCACCGCGTTCGCCAGAGATAATCAACCAACGTCCAGGCTGGAGATTTTCGTAGAGATTGTCTAGTTCAATTTCCATCTGGTCAGATATATAATTTTGAGCGCTTGGTGCATCTTTCAGGTCAACTGGTTTTTCCACCAAATTCAAATCTTCACTCTTGAGATACACTGTAGTTTTACGCATGACATCTAAAGATGTATCCTGTTCTTTTAACCAAGGCTTATCTAAAGTGAGTTGGGTAATTCTTCCTACTATGTTATAGGCAATTTTAGAGATATTTTCAATTTTTATTACTTGATAAATCTCAATTTCATTAACATCTACACGTTCAATCGCTAGGTAACTTCCAGGTGTAATTCCATCATATTCAGCATCTAAGGCTAAGATATTTCGTAATTCTGATGGTAGTGTGCTAGAGGAGCTTGATGTTGACTCATTTACATCTGCAATTTGCCATTCCTCATATTTTTCAATTCGCCCTTGCTGGTCAAAAATCGGCTTTAAAGCTACGTCATGTCCGAAAGGTGCAGCTTTGATTCCTAAAAACTCAATTCGGTTTAACTGATTAGCAGAATTAACTTGATTGTTAGTTAAAATTTGATATATTGCTGTGTTTGAAGCGGGATTTAAAGTATTATTAATTAACCGAAAATTCATATCAATATTTTCGGGAGAGAAAATCTGTTGTTTTGTCCGCTCCAGTTCTAGAGCATTGGCAGGTTGTAAGGATGGCAGTTTGATTAATTGTTTTATTCTTTCTTCTATTGTATTTTCTGAATTTTTATTAGTTAATTTTTGTGTAACTTTTGGTAGTAATTGTAATGTAATTTTTGTCCGGTTTTCCTCTGCTTGAGGCTCAATAATTTGAATTTTGCGAATGAATTGTTTAGCATCACCAAAGATCAGTAAAAGTGGATCGTTAGGTTTGAGATTCGCATTTATACCATCTAAATAAATCTTATCAATTTCGGTAACGGTTGTTGAATTAACTTGTTGTGGTTGACTCATCCGGGGCTTGAGTTGATTCAACTGGGCATAAGCTTGCAGTTTTTCGGATGTTTCAAAAAATTCCGGCGATTCGTTAGAATCAGGTATACTCTGGCTACTCAAACCAACAGGAATTTCCAAATTGTAACCATCTTCTAGGGTAAAAGCTAAATAAACGCTGGCGCTGACGCCGGGACTATGTGCATAGTCTACTAATCGAGCTAATTCTACTAAGGAACGTCGCTCAATCGCAGTGCGTAAGTAACCTTCATTGGCTATGCGTTCCTGATAAAATGTTAGAACGTCTGCGACAGTAGCCCAAGCATCTAGTAGAGCTAAAGACGTGTCTTGAGGATCGCGGGTTTTTAGATGTTTGAGTGAGGGAAACTTGCTCTCACCCAGACGCGCTTTCATTGTCTCGAAAAAGCTTGCATGGGTTCCAACTCGATAAGCTAGGGTAGAAAAACCAGGTTGATTTGCTACTGATGTGGGAGTGATAATTTCGACACCTTCACAGCAACCACAACTAGAGAGATCGCTTGGTTTATAGTTATGACAGTTACAGCTACAACTTAATTTCATCTGCCACCTCGCAAATCGAGTGTAAATTTACCGTTTTCGGGAAAGTTGGGGTTGTTGTCGAGTCGGGCAATTTCCGAAGAACCAATGGGTAAAAAACCTGCTTCAATCTCGTGATTGTCACCTGCAAAAAGACGTTCTAATTTAGTTATAGAGACACTTTCAACGCCTGGAACACTATAAGCTTGAGCTACAATCTGACTTAATGCAATTCCTTGCCCAAAAGTCAAGTTATCGGGATGGAAAAAACCACGCCGACCATCAGGTAAAATCCGGTTACTGAAAATATCCAGTAAAGCAGCTTTGACATGACCGCGCAAATAGTCAAATTTGACATCAACTCTCATCGCTATATCTAAACAGACGTATGCTGCTCGTTGAACGATGACATCATGACCAATGCGACGATATTTTTCTAGGTCTGTGGTAATATTTTCCAGTAATTTGCGATCTACCGTTTCTTTGTTGAAGGGATCTACTGTCACCCAGACTTCATACCCACTGCCCGTCCAGCGTAAGGTGGCTGTTGCTTGTTGAACTTTTGTTGGGAAATGTTGCATTACTAATTGTGCGTAGTCATCAGCAGTAATGGCACGCTCTAATTTTTTGTGAGATAGGTGCGGTGCATATAATTTCACCTGAGATAGAGGTTCGGGTGCTGTCCCACCTTGAGCGCTTAAGGGCTGGTGTGGCTGCAATGTCGAACCACTAATTGGTTCATTGTGAAAAACAATATAAGAAATCGCTTCAGCACTAATATTACCTGCAAGTCCATTACCTACCCGGTAAGTTGCTTGAAAGTGAGTATTGGCTGCTGGTTTGATTCCTAATTCACCGTCTCCAAAACGCAAGTGAGCTTGTCCATCGTTGTCCATTTCCACAACAAAATGTTGATCTTCATTGTTGCTGTCTATGAGGTCGTATTGGGGAGTCCAAGTAGAGTGATTTCCAGTACTCCTAAGTTGGATTTGGGGTAATGCTTGCTGGGGGTCTTGAATTAAGAGACTTTTAGCATCTTGGGTGAGGTTTTTTCTAGACAGAGGTTGACTGAAAATTAAAGGCGTTTTTTGCAAGGTAGGACGGAAGCGATCGCCAACTACTAAAATTTCTCTAGGTTCGCCTTCCTCTTCGCACTCGTGAATTATCTCTTTTCCCGGTACAGTTCCTAAATCTTCCCGTTCAATAGTGCGTCCATGATCGACTAGAATCACATTGCCTCTGGCAACACTAATATCAACTAGCTGACAATCTGGTGGGACTATTGCCGAAATACAAAGGGGAAATGGTAATGCGTCTTCTTCTGCCCATTCGATTTCTACAATTGGCTGATTGTAAAGTTCGTCTACACTTGCCTTGACATTTGTCAAGCGTACAGCATGGCGATGCTTCATATCTGCATCTTCTGGGATACCTGTTTTCGGACTTCTAATTTCTTCAAAAATTAGGATGTCACCAATTTTTAGATGCAATTTTCGCTGATGTTCAAGTTGGGAAGAGGAATTTGCCCACTCTGGCTGTGTGGGATGTATAAATTCATCTACTAATGTAGCGCTTGTGGAACCATAAGAAAGACAGCATGAACCATCGCCCCAAGTATAAAATAAGATTTTGTTATGAGCGTTGTAGAGATGAATCGGTAAGGGCGTTAGCGGTTCAAAAACTTCATAACTGTTAGGAGGAACATCATCTAGGTGGCGAATATCCTCTAAGATAGTGCCAAAGGAAGGCGCGTTTTTATGATTAGTAATAAAGTAGAAATTTTTTGTTTCCAGGGAAATATCAATACTTGTCTCCAGCCACAACCAAGTACGTGCATTACAACCCTCATGCATGGGATAATCGATCAGACGGGCATGACGGCGAACAGAAATCCGTTGGCGGGCAGTTTCTAGATAAGCTTCTGTGGCTACAGCGTCCTGATAGTAGCTGAGATAATCGCCAACATAAGCGAGGATTTCCACTAAAGTAATTCCTAAATCGGGAATATGACGTTCTTCCCAATCCGGCATTACTAGGGAGAGGCGGTCTAAAATCAACTGGCGAAAACTAGCATAATCTTTGGCCAAATAGTTGATAGCTGGTTCAACTAGTTGTGTTGGCGGACAAGTTTGCTGTTGCAAACAATCCATGTCAATGTTACAGATCCCATCTCGGAATTTAAATTCTACTTGGGAGTAGCGCGGGTCAAAATTAGGATATGGTTGATCTGTGGGTTTGCCCTGTTCATCTAATGACACCAAGCGCAAAGTATACACAGAAAAATCACCTGGTTGGTCAAGATTAACTGTTAAGTAACTCTCACAATTTTGAGGACTTTCTACCTGTAAATTAGTCACATGAAGATTGCGGATGCGCTGGCCGCCTTTAATCTGGAGATTCTCTTTTTTTAAGTCTTCTGGTACTGAACCTAAAAAGTAAACGTATAGCGATCGCAAATCATCGCTAACTTCTACATAATCTAGCCCGTTTTTTCTTTGCCTACGGATTTCTTGGCGGCGCTGTTCGTTTTGGTAAGTTAAGGTGTGACTATTCATGGCACTGTCGTCCTAAAAGTAGCTGTTTGTGTCTCCCCAGAACTTTGCACGAAATACTCCACCACTATGTAAAGGCTGGAATCAACGCTTGTTACTTCCAAAGTTTGCAGATCGATTAAATCGCCCAACCATTGCTCAATAGATGCTTGAATAGTAATTTCCATAGCTTTTGCTAGTTCCGGGCTATTGGGTGCAAAAATTAAAGACAATACACCACTGCCGAAATCTGGGCGGTTGACTCGTTCGCCGGGAGTAGTAAACAGTAGTTGTTCAATTAAATCGCGGATGTGTTGATTTTCATCGCTGGTGCTGGCGGTGTGATAGTTTCTATCGAAATGGAAGGGAAAATCGATGTTGATGACATTCTTCTGTCTGGGCAGATTTACGAGATACTCGGGCATCAAGTCACCTCCAAATCAAAGTTGTTAATCGATACCTTATTACCATTCAGCTTCACGGTCGCACTCTTTCCGTTGTTGATTTCAATTCCCGAATTATCCATGACTATTTTCATAGTTTGCTTACCGATTTTGGCTTCAATGGTGATGCTCTGCTTACCTTGTTTATCATTGATTTCAATCTTGCCAATATCAGTTTTAAGTACCTTAGTTTCTGGGTCATAAGGATTAGCTGGTACTATATTTGCAACCTTTTCATCTGCCCAAAAGCAGCCAGTCCAAATTGGGTAATCTGGATCTCCGTTTTCAAACTCAATCCACACTAAAGCACCTTTAGGTGGAATCAAGAATAACCCAACTCCAATGCCAGCATAGGGAACGCAGGGTAATGCCCAACCACTGGGGTCATTGCCAAAAATTTCTTCCACTTTTGCCTGCACGCGACCAATCTTCCAGGGGTCATCATTGTTAAATACTACGCCTCGGTATTTGCCGTAAAAAGAAGGTCTTTGTTGATTTATACTTCCATAAGTATCAAGTTTTGATTGGTTCATACTTTTAACATCTGAATTGTTGCACCTTGTCCCTCACGTTTCAAGGTAAAACTTTGTTTATATTCGCCACGCTTGATGCGATGCGTTACTTGTTTGACGTAGTAATAACCGCCGTAAGTTTTTCCCACACCCCTCACTCCCACCAATTGACGCACTTCTAAGACATAACCATAGCGAACAGTATCTACTTCCCCACTAGCAGTTACGGCATTCTCCTGCGAACGGCTGGCCAATAATTCGGTTTCCTTTTGAGCGAGGATTTTTTCGAGTTTATTGGTGCTACGTAGCACTTCTGTTCGTAATGATTTAGCAGGCTTATTAGCTAAAGCTTGACCGGGCAATTTAGGAACCTGAATCGAGATTGATGTTCCAGTTTTTTCATCACTAATTGATGCTTGAGGTTTAATAGATTCTAGAGCATTAAAATTGAAGTTTATAGATGAATCTACATTGGTAAACGCCCCCATATTCATTGATAATGCTGGTTGATAAGGAGTAACTTTCTTTTTTTCCTCACCCCAGTAAGCAATGTTTTTACCAGGAGTTTTATCGGGCTTGATTTCAAAAATAAAACTATTACGTAGAGCGAGTTTCTGAATAAACTGTAAGTCTGTACTTTGCTGAGTGGTAATTTGTTCTTCTTTTTTCGGTGCAAAATCTTTAGTAGTATCTTGTACATCTAATGTCAGCCCATATTTAACTTTATATTTTTGTAAAATTTGCTTAACTATTCTAGAATCAGATAAGTTTAGGTAAGTTTCATTTTTATCTTCCAGATCGAGCATAAGACTAATATCTTCACCAGTAACTATTAGCCTTGATTCCCCTGGTTGATTACTCGGTGCAATTTGATGATCGGTAATAATACCGTCAATTAATATAGGGCTTTGAATACTGCGGCTTACACCGACTTTTACATTAACTATGATTTGAATAACAACTCGATTGGGAGGATTCAAAATATCTTTTTGAAGTAACCAATAATCTGAAAAGTTTTTTAATTCTTTACTCAGACTAAAGGTCATTTGAAAGGCACTGCGATCGCGGTCTTGTTGAGTCACTTCTAAGTCTATCAGCGCGTCTATTACTTCATAAGGCGCAGGTGTTGGTATGGTGCTACCAATCATGAGTTTTAGACGAATATCTGAGTCAGGCATAAGTTAACCTTTTTAGATCAGAGGAATACGTAGTCGCCGACCAATTTGGGCAGTCAATTCATCAGGGTGCATAACGTTGTTAGCATCGCATAAATGCCAAAAAACTTCCGGGTCATGAAGATAATTTGCAGTGATATTATCTAGGCGATCGCCTTCGCTGACTTGATGTTCTTGAAGAATTTCAAACCTTTGTGATGAAGGTAAAAATCTGCGTCTGAGGTAACTGATAGTTTGATTTGATGTTGTTTGCCACTTGGCAATTTTTATATCGTAGTAACGACTGCTTTCAGTAAACATTTTACTCTTTTTTATTTTACAACTAAAAACTTATATTTACCGAGATGTTTTTGAGAAACTTACAGATTAAATAATTCACGATCAAAGATAGCCAAGTTTATAAGAAAGAAGCAACTGTCTTGATAACAGCCGCAGCCGTGTTTACCTTAGCTAGAAGCTCTTTTTGCTTGTGATAGACTCTGAACAAGCTGCTGCCTTTATGGTCAAATCTCAAATCATTTGTGCTTAATACTTGCATACCTAAACTGACTTTGGCACGAATGGGATTTAGTTTAGAATCGAATGCTTCTTCGGTAATGCTGAACTCAGAGAGGCGTACTGGCATTACACGATTTAAGCTCCATATAAATACACTTAAATCCGCCTCATTTGGTAAGATTTCTAAAACACCTGTGCGGGCGAGTTGATTGTTTGTCTGAATTTGGCTACTTTTAGGATAGATCAGGGTTTCTAGGGCTGCTAATTGAGGGTATATGCCAAATAACACTGTATCTGGATTTTTTGCAGGAAACTCCAGTTGATCTGTGGCATCAATTTCCGCCTCTAGTTGAATTGTCTCTAGTGGTGGTGCAAGCAAACGCAAGGCTTCTAAGCGATCGCTTCCTTCAGAACCCGCACCTCGTACTTGTAAAGTGCGTCTGAGTGTTTCGGGATTGTATTGCAATACGATTATTCCTTTGGGCAAAAAGCTAACAGCATCAAGGATGGCGATCGTTGCTTTTAATGTCTTTGGCGTACCAGGAAAGTGGAACATAAAATTCTTCCTAAATCATTTCAGTAACAGGCATTTATACTTCCGACTTCCGACTTCCAACTTCATTCATCAAGTCCCTTTTGCTTTCATATTTGTAGTGGTGAAAATTCCCGTACCAAAATATACCGGAATTGGGTCTGGTGTCGGTGGTATTGTTGGTGTCTGGGCTGGCAGGATAACTTGGAATCTCGCTGTGAATGTAGTACCTTTGAGCAATACTGCTGTTCGCTTAGATTTAACTTTTCTGGCTTTTTGATTGGGGGCTAAGGATTGAATAAAAAGTGTTCCTGTACCGGGAGTAACATTGGGCGGACTTGTATAAGAACAACCAGGGACAACAACTTTTTTCTCGTCACCAACAAGACAAATTTTCTTTTTGTTAACTGTTGGTATGCCAGTACCAGTTAAGCTCCCAGGACGCACTGCAACTATTGCTTTCCCAAAGATGGGGTTGAATATGGCGCGATCGCCAGTAACGAGAATAAAGTCTAACATCTGTTTTTTGGTGAGAAAATAAAAGATTAGTTAGATTGGTTCGAGTTTGCTATGGGAGCGATCGCACGTTTATCAATAATTTATGCGTAGGCGATTGCGTTTAATTTGAGTGGATATTTTCTTGATAAGTTATGAAAGGTGCTTCGAGCCTTTTACAGAAATGGCGATTAGTAGTTCCTCCAGCTAATTCAGGAGTTGCAATAGTTGCGGGGCGACACTCAAAAACTGCTTGATAATGTTTCTTATCTCGCTCTTTGGCTCTTCGGGGAACTTGCCGATCTGCTCCAAGCGTGTTGTATCAAATCCCTCTGTGTCTTCCTTCTGATCGGGCTTCATGTCTACTATGTCTAGTTCTTGGTGGTGGAAAGTGTGCAGTTTGATTCTTGTCTCGAATATGCTCCGGTAGATCTGCTTGAGTTGCTCCGCCTGCTCTACGGTAAGTACCTTTTCGTCCTTCAGTGCCTTGATACGGTCTTGATGGGACACCGGCTCAAATTTTCCTGCTTTCACACAAAGTGCCATCAGCGTCCAGTCTAAGGGCTGCCTGAAATTCTTTTTCACGTCAAGGAAGCGGGGGTTTTTCTGAATGTCCTTCTGTCCATCCTCAAGCGACTTCTTAGCTAAGCGGGTTAGGTGTTCGGCGTTAACTTCGCCCTGCTTTTTCCCTTCTACCTCCTTGTTCATCGTTTCTGTCTTGGTTTGTTGAAACACTTTGAAAGCTTCGTTGTTGGTTCCCGGTGCCGACAGGAAGCGGGCATCCATTAGCATTGTGTGGCGGGCATCCATCGCTTCATAGGCGGAGACAACGGCGATCGATTTGGCTAGTTGAGAAGCTTCTCCCATGAGGCTTCCGCCGCCCTTACCAGAAGGAAAGTTCCCTTCCGGATCAAGCGTGATGAAGGCCGCTGCTGTTTGTAGCTGATTCAGGACATTTATACCTAGTGTGTCAAGCCGTTCCTTGATTGTGTGTGCATCCGCTTCTTTCTCCTGAGCGGGTTTGAGGAGGTACACAATACCCAATTCAATATCAGAGTATGGACACATCTCGCGGCGACCGTAAGACCCGAGGGCGAGCCACGAGTAGCTTTCTACCCACGGGATCGGAGTTCCGGAGAAGTGTCCAACGGCTTCTGCGAAAAGCTTGTCAACGACATCCGTCGCGATTTGCATACGCTTCTCCACCTGTAATGTTGAATTACTTAACACCGATTCCAAGTGGTTCTTGGGTAACTCGATGGTGTTGACGTTCTCCTCGAGTAGCGGTTCGAGTTCATTATATTGGAGTATCATAGGTTTTTCATCTGATGCCGTAACACAGTAGCCATTCGAGGTAGCACCAACTACTTTAACCTGCTTCTTATCCTTAGTCCTTATCAGATTAGTACCGCGTGGCAGGTTCTTATCGACCATCAACTGAAGAGTTGGCGCAACCGAGGAAAGCTGCAAGATGCGGGAACGTAGGATGGCATTGTGATTGGTAGCGGAGTGTTGCTGGAAATTCGGTGTTGGCAAAAACGATGTTGCCATTTTTTGCTGCACCTCTTCCGGCATTTTCACTCTCGTTGGGGGAGTACAATTTTCTATCTCTCTCCTCTGCATAAACTTCGATGCCATTGCATCCGCTTCTTTCTCCAACCTCGGATCGTCATTAATCGCCACTCCCTTTGCTAGCCACAGGGTCGGTCTCACCTTCCCTTGCTTTTGCTGGATCACATGCCCTACTTCATGCCCAATATCTCTTTCCCGACCAGGTGCTACATAGATATCCGTACCCTGTGCATAAGCATACGCCTGTAACTGGGCGGGCTTGGGGGAATTATAGCGGACGTTCACATCATCCAATGAATAACCAAAGTAGTTTTCAGCCGCCATTTTCAGGCGATCGGGTAAGCCTGTTTTGTTTTCCTTGTGTTTCTCGGATGCGCCAATGCCCTCGTTGGATACTTCTGACATCTCATATCGTTGAATCGCTTCACTTTCTCCTGATTGCACACTTACTGGCGTGTTCTTCTGCTGCACTACTGGACTTAGCATCTGCTTCGCCATAATCTGCTGTGGTTTAGTTGTGTTGATAGGCACTCGGCTAAAGTCTTTAGAAAAAGCTAAATTACTTAATGGCTGTGCTTCTTGATCATCTGTTGATTGCACCCTTGCATCCGAAACAGAACGAACAGCAGCACGCTGTAAAATTCCACTCGCCTGGGGTTTCTCACTTTTTTGCTGCTGATTAGTTTGTGCAGTACATTTACAAGTCATGGTTTCATTCCTCAATATTCAACATACCGTTCATTGTGCTGCTCAGTCGCTTCAGAAATGTCTCGTCAAGTGTCAGGCTATTGTCTCTTTAAACTTTTCAAACGATGCTTCATCAGGCCAAATCCATTTGGGACAATCAGTACCACCAGCGATTTTATCTACTGTACGGTGCGTATAAATGTGAGACTTTTGAATTTTGTATTTATCCACCAAATATCCAATGAGATTCAACGAACACTGTTGTTGCTCTTGTGTCATACCTAAATTATTTTTGTCAGCAACGTGTTCGATTCCGATAGAACGATGATTCATAGCTCTGTCACCTGCGTGCCAAGCGGTATGATCTTCTAATACCATCTGGATGCATGTACCGTCACGAGCAACAATGTAGTGTGCAGAAACTTGCTCTTCAGGGTCTTGGAATCGGGCTATAGCAGCTTGCAATGAACTCTCGGTGTTGTGACACACAATAGAATTAATTGCCAATTCCCGGTAATCATTCTGATTTTTAGAGCTTGCAGGAATCCATTTTACGTCTGGTCTACTCATGATTTTTCTCCTAATATTTTGATAACTATTTCTTGTGCAATTTGTTGCCCCATTTGGGCGGGATTAGTTCCAGGCTTTAGCTGAATCGCACCACCAGGCACTACCCCACCTGAGAGCAAGTCGTGTGGTAAACCTTCATTAGCCAGCAACTTCGCCAATTCATTCTCTACCTCTGCTTGCAACAACCGCGCTTGACTAGGAGAAATCGGCATTCCCTCTAAAATCAGCTTTTCTATATCAATATTGATATTCATACCCTTACCCCCGTAGGTGCTAAAACCCGAAAATCCGCCTCATTTACTGGTCGATCCAATTTGCGAAACTCAGCCCGCACTGCCGCTAACACCAACTGCATCGTCACAGGCGTACCAGCCCCAGCAGCCAGAAACGCCGCATTTAAAGCAATATTGTGGATACTGCCCCCCGTCATATTCAAACGTGCCAAGCGGTTAAAATCTAAATCCTGTGTTGGTGTCTCTGGTGGAAACACCTTTTGCCACATTACTTGACGTTCAGCCACACCCGGAAAGGGAAAATTCACAATAAACCGCAAGCGACGCATAAAGGCATGATCTAACGAACTCTTGAGATTGGTTGCCAAAATCGCCAAACCGCGATAAGCCTCCAATCGCTGCAACAGATAATTCACCTCAATATTCGCGTAGCGGTCATGGCTGTCCTTCACCTCAGAACGTTTGCCAAATAAGGCATCCGCTTCATCAAAAAACAGAATCGCCCCGCCATCTTCCGCCGCATCAAACAAACGCCGCAGATTTTTCTCCGTTTCTCCAATATATTTGTTGACCACAGATGAAAGGTCAATCCGGTAAAGATTTAGCTGCAAATCATTGGCTATCACCTCCGCCGCCATCGTCTTCCCTGTGCCGCTTTCTCCTGCAAACAAGGCGCTGATCCCCATACCCCGATTCATGCGGTTCTGAAAACCCCATTCTTGATAAACTAGGCTGCGCTGCCGAATTTGGTCAGCAATTTGATGCAGTAAGTTTGTCTCTTCTGCTGGTAGGACAATATTATCCCAAGTTGCTTTCGGGTCGAGGCGTTGAGCTAAAGTATCTAACTGCGGACGAGTACTAGCAAGACAAGCCGACCAAAGCTTACCACGCAAGGTTTTTCTCCAAGCCGATTCGTTGAACCTCTCCCCCAACCCCTCTCCTACAAGGAGAGGGGAGTCCTCTTCCTCCCCCCTTCCCTTGCAGGGAAGGGGGGCTGGGGGGGTTAGGTCTTCTTCCTGCGACGGCATTTCCCCCAACACTTGCTGGGCAATCTGCTCAATCTTGACTAAATTTAGGTTAAACTGAGTCGCCAGAAGCTGCGGACTACTATCTGCTACTCCTCCTAATGCCTCAGTCCAAGTTGCTTTTTGTTCCCTGAGTGTTGGCTTTTCAACATCTACAACAATTGTCGGCAGACCCAATTGCCTAACTTCACGAGTGCTAAGGAAAAGTAGACCACCACTGCGGCTAAGAAACCGATGCAAGGGAAGTGCTTGTCCTTCTGTAATCGGTTTACCGTCAACCTCTTGGGCATCTAAATACAGCGCAAGCGGCAATAGCAAGCTTTCCCGATGCCACAAACGAGCAATTGTCTCTAATTCTCCCGCCTGAGTGGGCAATAATTCCACTGGCAAACGATAGACATATTTATCTAGTTGGGCTGCTACATGTTGGGCTATTAGTTGCTTGCTGAGGGAATCTGCCCCCACTAGCTGAATAATAGGTAAACGTTGTTCTCTGGGCGTTTGGTGCAGTTGCAGAATAATTGTTTTGACAACAGCATTTTGAGATGGCGGTAATTTTACATTCCATTCTGCTGTTTCCATCGGCATCAGTAATGATACCAAGCGATCGTCTAGAGAATTTAATCCTTTGATATAATTTAATATACGTTCATCTACCCGTAAACCACTCGTAGTGAGTGGTTGAACTCCTGACTGATGAATTTCAATTAATCGCCAGTAACGTAAAGGGCGTTCCCAAGAAACGGCATCCCAAGTAGGTTGCTCGAATAGTGATAAAGCCAACGCAAAGGTAGGGTAAGGCTGATGAGAATTATCCTGAGCCTTGGCACAAAGACGCGCCATGCCTGGATCTAATTCCATTGCAATGCATAACAGTAAGACCTGTTGTTCAAAGTCAGATAAATCTAATTTTTGACTTAAGAGAAGCAGCGCTGGGGGTGGATTCATCCCTGCCGCCGTTGTGATTTCTGTGACTTTAGGCTTCTCAATATCAGGTAACTGTGCAAGCTCACATAAACGCCAGCGTAACCAACCCAGTGCATTTGCTAGGTATTCTTCATTATTTGCTCTCCAAGAATCGAGGTTGTTCATAAAATCACCACCTTCTGGTTCTGGTCGAAAACAGGCGGTTTCACCGTGCGATCCACCAGCAAACTATCTACTCCATCAATCCGCACTCGTACAAAATACTCACCCGGTGTAACACCTGCAATCCGAAACTCCAGCCTATCTGTTTGATTTGGATGTGGTTGAGCCAGCACTTCGCGATCGCCTAATAATAACGCCACCCTTTGTCTTGGTCGTACTTGGGGGCTTAAAATCAGAGTGAGGGTTACTTCGCCATTAGCGTCTGCTGTTGCTTGTCGTGGTATAATATCTAAAATTTTTGGTGCTAAGGCAAAAGATAATTCATTGGTAGTCCGACTTGGTTCGTTAGTCCGCGTTACTTTGACTACCACGGTATAAAAACCCGCCGCCCAGTTTACAGGCTCATCAGGTAATTGAACTCTAATATCCGTTGCCGTCCTCTCTGCTAAAGGTGATAATTCCAGAGAAATTTCTAAACGAATATTTGTAAAAGATATAACTATATTTTCAGCATCTAAGTGAAAACCATTAAGAATCAAAATATCGCCTAATCTGGCGCTAGCTTGCTGGTTAGGTAATTGCAGAGAAACCAGTATGGGTAAGGGTGAGGATAGGTTTGATTGCAGAATTGGGCCGCGATCGCTAGACTGACGCTTGATAATTGGTAGCGGAGTTTTTGCATGTAAGCTACTCTCAATCAGCACTACTGACACTTCATAAGCAGCAGAAACTCGATAGGGTACTTGAAAAGTTGACCAGAGATTAAACACCTCTTCCACAGATAGCGGTTGATAATCAATTCGCAACTGTTCTTCTTGTAAGTCAAGGTCGTATTCAGTCGGATCGGTAGTAGGCAAGGCTGCCCTAATATCCGCAGAAGTAATCATCGGATGGTCATTAAAAACACTCATGGCCACGCCTAATAACCGATGACTCGTAGGTTCTGGAAAGTCATCATTTTGGGCGTAAGCAGTCAGTAGGTAGTATAGGTTCAACGGCAAAAGCTGGTGTCCTGTTTCACCAGGCTTCACTTGAGAAGGAATATCCATATTCCGCCAAGCTGGGTTTATTTGAGTATCGTAGAGAAATAAATTAACTTGATCGCCACTACTAACAGTATTATCTCGTACCTTATCCAATGGTCGTGTCGTCACAGTGATTCCCCCCGAACTCTCAACATCAAACCTTTGCTGTAGCAAGTGACGCAATGTAATTGTGACAGCCGCAATAGCTAAAGCGTTGCTCATCACTTACCTCCTTCTGGCACGTCGTTGCAAGTATTCATTCAAGCCCATCACAGATGTTGCTGTCCGGGGCTTTGGTCGAGGCGGAGGTGGTGCTGGGGCTGCGCTGCGAATTTCTAGCCGACCAATTGTGACTTGAATCTTAGGTGATGTATCCAAACCCACTGGCGATGTCTGCGACGGGCTTCGCCAACGCTTCTGGGCTTTTTTGCTACTAGCTGCAACGACTGACAAATTTTTTACAGTGAGGTCATTGATAGGCCCAGATAGCGGTCTGAAATCAGATTCTTCTAATTGCCTAAAGTACAAAGACTCTACCCCATCTTTACCTCTATCCGCAGACATAGACAAGTTAAGGGATGTATTCTGAGGTAATATTGAATTTTCAACTGGGCTGGTGAATATACCTTCATTGGGATTAATTTTCTGGCGTTGCATATTTGCGGGATGATGGGCGTAGTTAACGTTCATTTCTGCCCCAGCTTGCCCCAATTCATCCCACTGTTCGACAACGCCAATTTTCTGACTACCAATATGTTGGCGCTTTTTAAATCTATCCGCAGACATAGAGAGGTTAGGGGATGGGTTCTGAGGTAATATTAAGTTTTCAACTGGGCTGGTGAACATACCTTCATTGGGATTAATTTTCTGGCGTTGCATATTTGCGGGATGATGGGCGTAATTAACGTTCATCTCTGCCCCAGCTTGCCCCAATTCATCCCACTGTTCGACAACACCAATTTTCTGGATATCAATATGTTTGCGATCGCTCTTATTATAGTTTTGTAAGCCGACTTCCTGAGCAGAAGCTTTTTCTCTACGGAAATCAGACAAGTGAGAGTCAGAAAAGTTGACCTGTGATTGTATGTCAATTCCTGGGGTTGAAGGATGTAAAGCAGGAGTTGGTATTATATCTGAATTAATAGCAGTTAGCTGAGTTATCGGTTGTGAAGCGATAGATGATGATAGATTATTTACCAATGGTGCAGTAGAACTGTTTGTCTCAAACGAAGATAGTTTAGCAGAAGCATCTGCGACAAATGGCTGTATTGATGAAACATTTTTGTGGACAAACCTCTGCTGATTTTCTGGCACATTAGACGTAAGTTTTTCCTGGGGTTCGGCAATTGTTTCTATAGCAATTGTAGGTGTTAAGCTCTGTTTGTGTGAATTCGCTAAGGTACTATCAATAGTAGATGTGTTAGCGGAGCTTACCGTACCCCTACGGGGAAGCAAGCTAGGCGTAGCGTCTCGTTGGCGCAGCCTCTCGTAGAGAAGAGAAGGTATCGCTCCATGTTGTACTTGTGGTTGAATTACAGGACTTAAGGCGGAAATGCTAGTGTCCATAGTTGGCACAGGTGTTAAAGATAGTACCCGCTCACTTGCAGATGTGTAGGCGTTGGCGTAGCCTCTCCAAGAATTACCCGTCGTAGACATTGCCACAGGTTCTTCTAAAAACTGGTTGGAATCTAGTTGTGGATTAATGAGCTTTTTTACTTGCAAAGATAAAACATTTTCATTCCCAATTATTTGCGGTAATTGCTGTTGTACTAATTCACTTGCAGACTGTTTTTGGTGTTGAATTACAGGACTGAAGCCGGCAGTGCTAGTTTCTAGCGTCAACCCAGGTGTTAATGATTTTTGATTTGTGAGCAATATTTGATTAGCAACAGATGCGCTGTCTACAGGTTTTTCTGGAATAGATGGCTGTAAATTTATCAACTTTTGCACTTGAGTAGATGAAACATTCCCACTTCTTTGTAGCGATCGCTTTTGTGATAATAATTCACTCACAAGTTGTTCTTGTGGTTGAATTATAGAATTTGAGGCGGGAGTGCTAGTTTCCACTGCTAGCATAGGTGTTAAAGGCAGAACTTGAGAAATAGTAGGTGCGTAGGCGTTGGTGTAGCCTCTCCAAGAGTTTCCCGTCGTAGATATCGCTGTTGATTCTGATTGGAGTTGAGGAGGAAAATTCTGAGAATTTTCGACCTGTGGTAACTGAGAATGGATAAATACTGGATTATTTTCTATAGGTTGCTTATGTAAGTTTTCAATTGCAGATTTTCCCTGTTTTAGAACGCTAGTAATTGATAGAATAGTCCTGGTTTCTGCTTGTATTTCCGGGATATCTTGTCTCAAATACAATACTTTTAGTAAGGGATTAGGAGAAGCTGATTGATTAATTCCAATTGATTGGTTATTTAATGATTTAGTTGTAACTTCTCCTGATTCTTGCTCAAATAAATTTGAGACAGGAGTATTGTTTTCCTTTGCGATCGCAGTCCTTGAAATTGTAGGATTTAGATTTTGTAAAGAAAATGTTTTTTCTTGGGTAGTAAAAGGAAATATTACTGGCTTTGTTGGGTTTTCGGTGAAATATATTTGCAATTCTGACTTTAAAGCTGATTGCAAAGATAAATCTAGAGGATTGATTGTAATTAATTGCTGGGGTAAAGATTTAACTGGAATCTGCCTCTGTTCAAAGATGGGGTTAGAGAGAGAAGTATTTGATTCTGTATTGTGTATAGAAATGAGATGATTCGATAGGGAAGTCTTTGTTGGTGGCACAAGTGCAGACTTTAATAGCTCTGTATTGGGATTAGGTACTATTTGATTTCTAGTTGGTGAAAGTGTTTCTGATTCTACAAAACGTTGAGTTATCAATCGTTCCCAGTTGACTATATTTGAAGTTTGGACAGAAGAAACAACAGGATTAATTTTAGTTAGTTGTTTCTGTGATAACTGACCAGGAACCAAATTTAGTGTGGTAGTGCTTGTTTTTTGCTCTGAGTTTGAAGGTTGGATAGAAGAAACAACAGGATTAATTTTACTTGATTCTTTCTGTGATAATTGAGCAGCAGCAAAAGTTAGCGGAGTAGTGCTTATTTTTTGCTCTGGGTTTGAAGTAAATTGCTGATTATTAGTGCTGATTTGAGTCAGAACTGAATCTAAAAAAGGCCAATTAGAGGATAATTCTAAGTCAGGCTTTTGTGTCAAATTAGGAATTGACTTTAGTATTGGTTGGGAAGATTGAACAGGTGTTGAAGTTAAATTAGTTAACAGGGGGTTAGTTATCTCTTCAGATATTTGCCCTATTGTTGCAGGCGTTAGCGTTCGCGGAGCGTCTCGTAGAGAAGCTCGCCGCAGGCATCGCTTCTCCAACAACTGCACAATGTCAAAATTGGGAAATTTTTCCGCTTCTGATGTTGTTTCTAACTCAGTTGATTCTGTGGTAATCGATGGCTCCCAGTCAAGGGTAGGCTCTGGTAACGGTTCAAATACTGATAAGACAAGAGGTTGAACTGTATCGATTAAGTTAAAGCTTTTAGCTACCAAATGAAAGAGATAATTGCTCATCAGTCCGTCACCATCTCTAAATACAATTGTCGCCGTCTGGGACTCATTGCCAAAATATCAGCTTCACGCCAACTGTAAGCAGCAGCTAAAGTATGTACCTCTCGCAACACTCGAAATCTCCAAGCGTTAATCTCAGCCCAGAAGAACGACACAATGTCAAATAATGATTGCCATTGGTGGTTGCAAGCGGAACAGGAAATATCAATTGGCACATTTGCTTGAGGATCAGCTTGAGCCATTTGGGTAATAATTGCATCTCTGGCATGAGATGGCAATTGCTGAAACAGCAGATATTCACCGTTACACACTGCTTGCAAAATACAGCGTTCTAATAAAATCTCTTGAGCAATCTCTGGCTGTTTGTGTTCAGCGATCGCTATCATATCTAAACTGTTTGGTAGACGAAAACTCACCTGATAATCACCAAGCTCAAGACAATATTTCTCAACTGGTTCAAGTGACAGTGATGCTACACGCATATCTGCAATATCAAAATTGAGTTCCAAGACTTCACCACAGCTTGGACAGGTGACTTGACTAACCAGTTGTGAACCAAATGTCCACTCCCGCAATGTCAGCAGCATGGCATCACGCTGACCGAGACTGAATTTAGTAAGCATATCTATGGAGGTTTCAGGACAAGCACTAGCTAGTAGCTTGATTGCTTTAGACCAGGATGGCTGATTAAGTCCCCACTCCCAGACATTTAACAGTTCCGAGGCTGATAGCGATCGCATATAAGAATCTTACTTGAGTCTTGCTGAGTATATTAACAACTGAACCTTTATATGACAGATTTTTAACTGGCTTGGATTTTCAAGAATCAAATACCAGTTCTATAACAGCTTTAAGTCTTTCATTGATTTAATTACTACCAACAAAACCACCAGTCTCCTTACCTGCACAACAATTTTTGTTCATACAGGCTTTAGGTAGTTTTTGGTCAAATAATTTCTTAAAGTAATCTAAACTATCGATTTTTTTCCCTTCATACCCTTTTGGCTCGCAATTTTTTCCCTCATAGTGTCCAGGAACTCTTACTTGACCCATAACATAAACATTGCCCCCTACTGAATTAACGCTCATTTTCTTTTGATGTGAATAGGCAGCAATGTAGCAACCTGGATAGCCAGTGAAATCGTTAATTGTTGGTAAATAGAAATCGTTAGGGAGAATGGACTGATTAGGATCTAAAAGTTGACTTACATAGGACTGTGGAACATCACGACTTTGTATTAAACTCTCCAACTTGGAGATGATATATTGGTCTTTGATTAAGCCAGCATTAATATTGAATTTAAGTAATTCAATTCTTTTATTCTGATCCTCAGATTTAGTTGCATTGGCTATAAGTTCGGACTGAAACTTAAGTTTTTCAAGTTCGAGATTAGAACTTCCCTGAATAAATGCTACAATACTCGATGTCAAAAATCCAGCTAACGCAGCAACAACAGCCGTAGTTGTTGGATTACTCAAAATACTGTTGGGAAATCTATTCTGTTTAGCTTTTATTATATTTTCTTCTCTTTTAATCTCCTGCTCATTTTGATTTTTTTGTTCTTCTAATTCTAGTTTTTTAATTTCAATTAACTGATTAAAGACAGGCTGATCGCTTTTGCCATTATTACTAGCAATAAAGTGATTAATGATTTCATCAATGTTTTGCTTTTTTTCTGAATTCATCGTTGATGTACCTCCTTAATCTAACTGCCTTATCTAGGCAATTTCTATAAGATCCAATTAACAAAGGTTTCCTTCAAGCCAAATTGATTAAAAAGAGTTGGTAAGTTAAACACAGTGACCTATAGGAATCCTACTTAAATCTTGCTAAGTATACTGAGAACTAAACCTTTATAGGGCATACTTTTAGCTAAGTTAGCTTTTTGAAAAATCAAATAGGAGTCCTATAGTTAATTTTCTGCTGGTTAAACAATTAAATCTTGATTAACTAAGCCGAGTTAATCATGAAGCACGTTCCCAACCTTCGTTTTCTATCTTTATGTACTCGATAGCGACAGCATTAGCACTAGCATCCAAGTCTGGTAAAGCTTGATATTCTGAAACCCAGCAACCAAAAACGTTATATGAACCCTTTGGCTGACCAGCTTCATCACGAACCTCAATAGTGATATCTTTACGGAAATCTGCCAGAGACACTTCTGGACTACCACCAAGCGCCCAGACTTTATTTGCCCATTGTTCAAAATCAGTATCTTTGCTAACACCTCGTTCTAAAGTGATGGGATCGTACTTGCTTTGTCCTGGAGACTTATAGACAGTGCTAGGGTCGCCACCTGTACGGTGTTCTATGACCTCAGTGGTTCGCTTCAGACCACTGACTTTACTTACCCCAGCCACGTCTTTACCAGCGAATTTAACAACAAACTTAAAGTTTTTGTAGAGGTCTAAACGTTTACCTGAAATAGAAGGCATATATTTCTCCTTAAACTGCTATTTGTCCGGCTATTTGCTGAATCTTGAGAATGACAAATTCAGCAGGTTTGAGAGGAGCAAAACCAACAATGATATTGACAATTCCTAAGTTAATATCATTTTGGATTGTTGTTTCTTTATCACACTTCACAAAGTAAGCATCTTCAGGCTTACGACCTTGAAAGGCTCCTTGAAGGAAGAGAGTGTGCATAAAAGCTCCAAGATTCAAGCGAATTTGCGCCCACAACGGCTCGTCATTTGGCTCAAAGACAACCCATTGCGTACCGCGATAAAGACTTTCTTCCAAGAAAAGTGCGAAACGGCGAACCGGAATATACTTCCATTCATCCGTCAGACGGTCATCTCCATTCCGCGTCCGCGATCCCCAAATCACACGACCATAAGCTGGTAGAGTTCGCAAACAATTAATTCCTAGAGGATTCAATTCCCCATTGTCTGGATCTGTTAGAGGTACACTCAATTGTGGTACACCTGTCAATGTTGCTTCTGTACCTGCTGGAGCCTTCCAGACACCGCGTTGAACATCAGTTCGAGCAAATACACCCGCGATCGCACCACAAGGAACAAATTCTTCTATTTGATTTTCCCGTAAAGGATTTGGCTGCTTGATTCGAGGAAAGAAAACACCAGCATAACTAGTTGGTTCACCAAGGTCGTTCTGAATACCAGCTTTGGCCTTATCCTTATCAGTCCAAGTACTGGGCGGATCGATGATAAAAAACGCTCGTCGGGTTTGGCAAAATTTTGCTGCTGAATCAACTAAAGAGTCATAATCTATATTGCCATCATTTTTATAAGGCGGAATACAAAGCATATTAAACAGGTCGGCTTTATTTAAAGCGTAAAGACCCTGTTTATTTGCTTCCTTATTTGTCCCTGTGAAGTCGTTCACATCTAGATCGTCACCATCCGCACCGCTGTTTGGTTCCGCTTTGGTATTTGTATCGTTATTATCATCCCACAATCTTTTATCAGGTGCGGATTGAGCATGAGCAGCTGGTCTGTCTGTTGGCAGAGATTCATCTCTAAATCGAACGAAATAAGATTCATTCAACAAAACTTTATCTACTCGTCTTGGATGATTTGGCAGCACCGATACGTTGCGAAATACTTCTAATTGACTTGTATTTTGATCCAGAACTGTAATGTTGAATAGTTTTTGCTCATTTGCATCACGTCTGACATTAGTATCTACATATTCAATCCGCACTTTCAAAGCATTTCCCCAACTGCCTTCATTCGCTGCTTCTAAGTTAAGACCATTCACATTTAGTTGTGCTTTCTTAGCTGTGGGTTCAGTTTCCCCTGGAGTTTGACCTTCTGCTTGTTTCAGCTTAGAGTGAGTGAGTCGGACAATAATTGCTTGGCTACCACCGTTGAGGTAAAAATCTCGTAGAGCATAGCCAAGGGTACTATTCAGCCACAATCCGCCAAAAATGCGTTCAAAGTCACCATAACTGTTAATAGTAATCGGCTCGTCTATAGGGCCTCGTAAGGCGCGACCAATAAAGGCAGTAATAGAGGTAGATACGCCTGTAATCGTGCGTACTCCACTCTTGATTTCTTCTACGTAAACGCCTGGATAAGTTGGTTGTATGGGCATTGTTCGTTCTCTGATTAAGAATTAAAACCTACAAATTGACAAAATAGTCAACTTTTAAATAAAAAAATTAAGATAGATTGTAAATTTTAATATCAGTAATAAGCTATTTGAGCAAGTAAGCCAAATTCGTATTAGATATAACATTGCAGGGAATTACTTTTAATATTAGTTGTCTTATAGACTCTGAAACTCATAAAACTCATTCCATAACTCATAGTAAAACTCATGAAAAATAACATCTTTAAATATGAATGGTACTAAAATAACTTGTAACTAAGTACCTTGACTCTCAACAATTGCATAGGGTCAGAAATAAGAGTGAGTTCTAAACCAAAAGCTTGAGCTTTTTTCTTCAGGTTATTAAGTAGGCGCTCTCAATACTGTTACTCATAAAGATTTGTTTACTTTCTGAAAGCTTCTTGTCACTCTTTAGGAACAGACCAGAGTTTGATGCTTTTGTCGGCACTGCTGCTGGCTATCATGTTTCCATGCGGTCTGAAAACTACTGACCGCACGCCTCGCTCATGCCCGATCAAATTCTCCAAGAGTTTGCCTTCAGGCAACCCCCATAACTTGATAGTGCTATCATTGCTACCACTAGCTAATCTCTTGCCATCGGGACTGAAAGCCACTGACCACACAACTCCATCATGTCCAATTAGGGAGTGCAACAATTTACCAGTGGGCATTTGCCAGAGTTTCACTGTCCTATCAGCACTGCCACTCGCTAAAGTCCGTCCATCAGGGCTAAAAGTCACTGAGCGCACAGCTTGTGAATGAGCATTCAGGGTTTTTAGAACAGCACCATCTATCAGCCGCCAAATTTTGAGTGTACCACCCTCATTGCCACTAGCTAAGGTCTGCCCATCCAGACTAAAAGCAACGGTTCTTACCCACTTTCCATCCGATAACTGATGAACTTGTACGCCAGTCTGCACGTTCCAGATGCGGATGGTTGTGTCAGCACTACCACTGGCTAACCACTTTCCGTTGGGGCTGATGGCAACGGCTTCTACATCATCTGTATGACCATCTAGGGTACGAAGTAGTTGCCCCGTCTCTAAATTCCAGAGTTTAATACGGTTATCCCAACTGCCACTAGCGAGCAGCTTGCTATCTGGACTGATGGCAAGGCTTACCACTGCATCGCCGTGTCCTTCTAAAGTATAGAGTAAGGTGTTACTAGGCAGATCCCAAATTCTAATTTTTTTATCGTAACTGCCACTAGCGAGGAAGCGTCCATCAGGGCTGATTGCGATCGCGTAAACCCAAGTTGAATTTCCTTGGACAGAACGTAAGGGTTTAATAGTTGCAACAGAGATAGTAGCAACACTAGCGTTTCGGAAGTGGAAGAATAGGCTAGCACAACTGCTACTACGAATCAAGACCATTAGGGTGCTGATTGCCAATGCTGCTGAAGATTTCCAAGTAATTTGTTTCGATCTCATAACAGGACATTCCTTGTGCGAGTGGGAGAATAATCTGACTTGCACCCACTGCGTAACGGTGTCGGAGACTAGCGGTACTAGAGAGTAATTTTTTCCGGAATTTGAGATGAGAACGCTTTTCCTTTCGCTTTTTGTTGTTTATTCCGATGCTCAATCCAGCGTCGCATCAGAAATAAAAGGGTTGTCGTAACAATCCCTACTAGCGCAATCGGGGTTAAATAGCTCCAATGCTCTGACATTTTGTCCCAAACGTGCCAAGTGAGCAGGAACATAGCTAAGTAAGTCAGGGTATGTAATCGCTTCCAATTTTTTTTCAGTCTTTTGACACTCCACTCATTAGAAGTAATTGCCAATAGGGTAAAAATTATGAAGGTAGATATACCTTGGATATAAATCCAATAGGTATTGGGATCTAAAAAATCAAGGTCTCTCTTTTTCACTAAGAGGAAAGCGTGAAGCAAAGCCAAGCAGAAAGCCAGAATACCGATAAGTCGTCGATATTTTAACAGCCATTTGGGAAGGTTCGCTTGTTTAGTTTGAGGAAAAATTATTCTGAGATTCGTGGGCATTAAGGTGAGAATATAAGCTCCTAAAGCTAGAAATCCCAGGCTATTTTCTAAGGATGCTGTATCGATTGTTGCCATGACCAATCTTCCTTAATTTTTCAAGAAAAGCCACTTTTTTATAAGTTAAATATTTCCTAGACGCACATGAGCGAAGAAGGTCAAAGCTTGCCAGCGTAAGACTGGTATATTTATCTAACTCTACTAATAACTGAGTTAAAGCCTGAGATTTACTGACTAATTTCTGACTTTTTACTACTTTTGTTAAACCTTTAAGTAATAAAATTTCTAAATTCTATATAGCCTCTTTAGTAAATTCTTTCCTTATTTTATCTATAGCTTTATTCATTTCTTTTGTATGAATCCAACCTACATAGCCTCCAAATATCATCTTGTTATTGTCATCTGCTAAGAATATGTGTTTTACCTGTGCTGGATTTATAAAAATTTTAACTACCGTTTTATCTTTCAGTGTAAAAAAAGGTGTTGCTCTTTGAAAATCTCTACTATGAGCCATAGTCATCCCAGGCACATTCACTAATATTTCAACAACTTTTTGGGCTGTTTGAGAAATACTAGAAGCAATTTCCGCTTCAGTATTCCATTCTTTTAAATAATCAATTGCTTTTTCAGATAAGTGGAAATATTCTTCAAATGTACCAAGTGAATTAAACATTTAAGCTTCTCCTGTTCTAATTATTTAAAAAAGCTAAAAACCAAGACAAAGACTTCAAAAGCTTCGGTGAATAAATAAGCCTTTAATTTAGACAAAAAATCGGGTAGAGTGGAAATCAAAAAGCCATTTCTTTAACCCTTGGGTGGGGTTTAAGTCCCTAGCCATAGGTTTTAGACTTTGGAATGTTGACGCTTGACCAAACAATTCGCATTTTGCAGTGACGCTCGTTCCTTGCTACCGCTTCGCTAACGCAATTCGCAATAGCGGATAAAATATTATTTTTTTGACATAATTGCAAAGTGAACTTATTAGCCTTTTTCCCCATGACATCAATATGGTAACGTTCCGGTGATAATACTGCTTGGATTTGTTTTTTCTCGATGATCCATGAAAGATAATTGAGCGCAATCTGCCTTTATTTGGTACCTAGTTTGTCAGAGACTAGCCCTATTTGAAAGTTGTTCGCCCAAACAATCTTATCCTCAAGTTCCGGTGGTCGCAGTTCTTCAATTCCCATATCCTTTGGTGGAGTAAGTAATAAGTTATTTGAGCAAGTAAGCCAAATTCGTATTAGATATAACATTGCAGTGAATTACTTTTAATATTAGTTGTCTTATAGACTCTGAAACTCATAAAACTCATTCCATAACTCATAGTAAAACTCATGAAAAATAACATCCCTAAATAGGAATGTTACTAAAATAACTTGTAACTAAGTACAACATCTCATTAATTCATAGCGAAAATTCATAGCGAAATCTCTGCGTGCCTCTGCGCTTACCTCTACGCCCCTACCCTGCGGGAAGGCGAAGCGCCTATGTGTTTAAATTTCAACCCTCAATTCGCCATGATTTTACGCAAAGCTGTACTAAGCACCTGTACTCTCAACAATTGCGTAGGGTCAGAAATAGGAGTGAGTTTTAAACCAAAGGCTTGAGCTTTTTTCTTCAGATTATTAAGTAGGCGCTCTCAATACTGTTACTCATAAATCAATACTTCAATTAAGCCTGAAAGTCAGGTAAACTAAGTATTATTCCCAAGCATGAAAATTAACTGTGGTACATCTCAAGGATTTATCACTATTGTGTCCAACAATACAAAGTAGTTATTTTGTTTACTATTTTTGCGAATGCGGATTAATGCACATCTTGGACATTCCATAGCAATCGCACTAATTCATATTTTGATTTTGCAACGCCAAATGCTGCTCTTTTTTTGTAAAAAATCGCCGATACAATTCACAACTTGCGATCGCTTCAGATCCAGAAAGTTTAATCAACCCCATACTGCTTAACTTGTGAGTAAGGATGGGATCTAAGAGAATAGCTTCATTGGCATTCAGAACGTTATCAAAAGCTTGTGCTAACTCAGGCTGTTTTTGCAAGGTTGCCCAGTGACGCTGCAAGTGATTTGAATAAATTTTGCTAGCAGTGGGAGCAGTTTCTAGTAGTTGCGACAGAGTTACCTCGTTTCGACTCAGATGATAGAGAGCTAAATTTACTAGTGCCGGATGTCCCCCGACCATTGTCATTAATTGTCTAGCTCCTTTTCCATCTGTCCAATTGAGTCCATAGCGTTGGGCTAACTGCTGTACCTCTTTTTGGCTAAAGTTGTCTAACTGAATCGGTAATCCTACATTGAAAGGAGACTGATTAAGTTCAAGAGGAACATAAATATCTGTTGAGTGAACCACGAGTAGACGAAGCTTTTGCCAAATGGGCAGTCTTTTCGCTTCTTCGTACCAAGAACGCAACAGAGGTAGAAAATCCTTCGCTACTTGGGGATGCTCGAAAATATGGTTCACTTCATCCAACGCCAAGATCAGGGGAGTATTAATTGACTCTAGTAGATATTCTTGAAAGTAGACGGTGCAGCTAACTTTACTTCCCAAATCTTCATCCCAATACTTGTCTAACATTGGTTGAAGCTGAAGCTGGCGGGCGATATTGGCACACAACCAGCGCAAAAGTTGATTCAAGTCGCTCAGAATTGTCTGCTCGACTTGTTCTAGATTCAAGCTGATAGTGCAGTAACCCTGGTACTTCGCATAGTCAAGAATCCTCAGCAGCAGTGAAGTTTTGCCCATTTCTCTGGGAGCTTTGATCCTGATTAACGCTCCTGGTTTCTTAATTTCTTGATAAATTTGCTCCTCAAGGTAAGAACGTTTGAGGTAAAAGGGAGAGGCCAGAGGAACTGAGCCACTGGGGTAACAAGGTGACGTATCCTGATTAACTGTGGGGGGAAATTGCGTCAGGTCTTGTTTCAAAAGTTTTGTATTTGGAGCTGCTTCAACGATGGCATAAGACTCCAGCAGCACCTGACAGTTTTTCTTGGTGACGCGCTGGCCAATGACCTCAGAGAGTCGCCCAAACAACTCTGGGGCAACAACATTGGTAAAGTAGCCAGGACTATAACCTGCCTCTATAGCTATTTGGTTATAAGTTTTATACTGCCAAATCCCACGCAAAACCAGATTTTCTGTGGAATTAAGGGGGCGATTGTGGCTCTCAATTAGCAGGCGGTCAACAATCTCAAAGAGACTATCAAGGTTCATAGAGATTACAGACAAATGCTACTGATAAAGATAACATGAGTTACGCAAGTAACACAATATCTGCCATTTATTAGTACAACAGTATTGCTTAGACAAATTAAATTATCCAGAAGGATAGACCTCTTCTTTCACTTTCCAGATTAAACAAAAGTTTTCGTAAATCAAACAAAAATAGATTCATAAATACGGTTCTGAACTCTCAAATTTCCCTGTTGCTTGACTACTAGCCCTGACAAAAGTAATTCTCTTTCCTCTGAACTATCAACTGCAATAATCTCTCCTTGATGTAAAATTTGACGGTAGAGTTCTAGTAGCCGAACGGATTGTTTACTTTTGAGAAGGCGATCGCGAATGGTTCTTAAATGCTCTGGTTCATCCTGTGATTCCCAATTCTCTATTACCTGAGTTCGCACTAAACTTTCAATCCATTCGGCTTCTCTGTTGGTAGGAATAGGAGATGAAGAATTGCGGATGACTTTACAGAGCTTTTGAGTCAAAAAGGGCTGGCCATTAGTCCAAACTAACACTTCTTTTAAAACTGTTTGAGGATTGCTCACTTTCTCGGTCAATCCTTGAAGTAGAGGTTGCGCTTCATGCTCTTTAAACCCTTCCAATTGAATGGTCTGACCGATGTTAAAAGGCGTTCTTTGGTGGTCAGTAATTAAGTCACCAGGGGTAGCTACTCCAAAAAGAGCAAAGGTTAAACGTCGATACTCTGGATTAATACTACGCTGATTATAGCAAGAGCGAATTAGCGCAAAAAAGTCATTAACTGGGAATTTTAAACTTAAGAAGCTATCAATTTCATCGATAAAAATTATCAAATTTTTAGATATAGTATCATTTCCTTGAGCAACTTCAACTAGCAAAACTTCTTCAATAAATTGACTCAACCTCTGAACTGGAGAAATATCTCCTTGCTCTTGCCACCAAGTTTTTAAATTAACCTTTCTTAACAAACCAAAACTTCGCCACAGTTCTACTGTTAAGCCTTTGTACCATTGGTCAGGCGTAACGTTTTCGCTACCAATACGGGTCAGATCGATCGCCCCGCAGCTAAATCCCTCATGCTGGAGATGGTGTATCATGCGTACCATCAGACTTGACTTGCCCATCTGCCGAGGATTGAGAATATAACAAAATTCCCCGCGCATCAACGCCTTGTAGAGATAACGGTCTGCTGAACGCACAACATAAGTGGGAGCATCCATCGGCAAACTTCCTCCCACTTGATAGTCAAAGGTAGAGGGTTGTTCGCCACTTTTGAGTAACTCGTTTTCAAAAAGCAGTTCGGCTTGGGTGGCTTTGAGAATTTCTAGGGTTTGTGAGAGTTCTTGAGTGCGCTCTTCTACTCTCAGCTCTAGATTTCGGTTGTAATCTTCTAACTGTCCGTAAAGACGGGCATTTTCAATGGAGATAGCAGCTTGAGCCGAAAGAATTCTTAAAACTTCAATGCGATCGCTGGTAAATGCATCTGTGGTTAAATTGTTTTCTAGATATAAAATACCACTTAGTTTGCCTTGATTTAACAAAGGAGTACAGAGAATCGATTTTGGTCGAGTGGCGACGATGTAGGGATCGCGGATAAACTGTTCTTCTTCGGTAGCGTTATTAAGAACTACATTTTCTTGAGTACGGGCAACATAGTTAACGATCGCAACTGGTAGGATAGGTGTATGGCGATCGCTATCTACAGAATCAATGGGAAGCGATCGTAGTAGAGTCACGTCATCAGAATCTACTGTCCCTTCAGCTTCGATTACCCATTTATGATCTTTTTCCAGTATCAGAAAGCCTTTTTGAGCACCGCCATTTTCAATTACAGTTTTCATTAATTTAGCCAGCAGTTGGTCTAGTTTTATTTCGCTAGCTAATACTTGAGATGCTTTGGTAACTGTGACAATATCAAGGGCTTGGGGATTTGTATTAGCAGTAGATTCAGTTGTATTAATACTTTGGTTTTCTTTTCGGTTGTTTATATTCATTAGAAACTGTGGGTACTCTGATTCTAGGGCTTCAACTTTGGCTTTTGCACCCCAGCGACTATAACAATGATAAGCATTTCTTAAGTATAGTTTCCCTATTTCTTCTCTACCCAAAGAGAGATAAAACTCTGCTGCACGTTCGTAAGCTATAGCTTCTTCGTGGATAAATTCAGATTTTTTAGCACCTTTAATTGCTTTTTCATAAAGTTCTTGAGCTTGCCAACTTTGTCCTAAGATTCGTGCTTTTTCTGCTTCAACTAAATCGTATTTATTTTGAAAGTTCGCAGGGCAATGACCAGCCCATATTTTCATATCCTGCTGATTTTTTTCTACTTGTTTTAATATTTCTTTTTGCTGGTCTATAGCGCAATTGTGATAATGAGCGATAAAGGAAAGAGAAGAGTAAAAATTCTGTTGTGGTGCAGGTAAATAGTACGAACAACTTGTAACGTATTTTTTCGCATTTATTCCGCTTTCATAAGCCCGTCCATAATCTTTAAAAAAATAGCATGAAATTGTCTTACAAAATTGAGCGATAAAGAGCAACCATCCGTTGTTTCTTTGCATCCAACTCTTTAAATATTCATCTTCTTGTTCCCAAGAATATTCCTTAAACAACCGAAAACTATTTTCTTTTTTATTAATCAAGTTTATAATTATTTTATGGCATATTTTTATGTAAAAAATACTGTATTCTATCTTCAATTTTTCAACTTTTTTAGTATAAACTATGTAACTTTCCTCAACCTCTCTTAAATCAAAGCCTCCAAAAAAAAATATTAAACAAAAGCTTATAATTGCATAACTAGCATATTCATTATTTCCTGTATCTAAACCTGTTTGATAACCTTTCAGTAATTGTTCCTGCGCCTCTTTATTTCTAAGAAACTCTTTCCAATGAAATATACAGCCATAAGATAAGTGAAATATTATGGCTTCTAATCTCATAACCTTAGATTTTTGCTGCAAGTTAATAGCAAGTTTACCAAATTGATATCCAGAATTAATATCCCTCATTACTCCACACATTAACGCTCCATAAAAGCTGTAGACAGCCGCAGCCTGTGGTGCATTCCCATATTTAATCAAGAGATGAAGTTGCACAAAAATTATCTCAATATGTAATGCAAATTTTGTAGTAGTAGTAGCACCAAAAATATGCTGCAATATTTGTAGAGCTACTAGTTTATCTTGAGCGACCATTGTAGGAAGATTAACTAATTCTTCAATTTTTTTTCCTTTCGATAGCAATTTTAAATATTTTTGTTCTTGTAGAATTCTATTTTCTAATTTGCTCCCATTGTCTTTTTGAGAGATACATACGCCTAGTTCTGCTAAATATTCTAAGGCAGTATCTATTGCTTTTTGTGGCTCAAAAATTGCATAGTAGACAAGCAATAAAGCTTCGTATACTTTAACTCGATCTAAATTATTCTGAGTTTCTTGCAAAACCTTTACAGCTAGCTCTTCCACTTGAGCATACTTTGTATTTAAATAAAGTCCTTCTAAAGTTTCTACATGGAGTTCTAAAGTTAATTTATAATGTTTATTCCAGCTATTTGATGCTAAAAATCCTAACCCAGTTTCTAGATATTTTAGAGCTGGTTGATAAGCTGTTGATGCTTTCGCTTTTTTGCCTGCTCGAAGATTTAATCTTACTAACTTATCCGTTTCCGATTGCTCAGTAATTAATTCAGATCCTTCGTTTAGTTGCTTGACAATATCAAAAATATTTTCCTCCAATTCATCATCTTTTGTATTTTTCAGTAGGAGACGACCTACTTGCAGATGAACTGCTTTTTTCTCTGTTTCTGGAATCAAAGCATAGGCAGCTTGCTGAACTCGGTCATGCAAAAATTTATAGGGGATATCTTCGGGAATTTTAGGAATAAAGGCATCGGATATTTCTGAAGTATCCCTTGATATTTCTTCCTGATCCCAAAGTAGAGCTATTTTATAGTCATTACTCAAGGGTAAAATCAAACCTGACTCTAGTGCTGGCTGAAGTTCTCTTGCTGTAATTATTTGAGATTGATTATTGATAATGGAGAGAACTTCTAAATTAAATTGGTTGCCAATACAAGCAGCTAATTTCAAAATAGTCTGAGTTTTTTCATCCAATTTATTAATCTTGGCAATAGTTAATTCAACTACATTATCAGTGATTTTTACTTTTTTAATTTTCTCTATGTTCCAGTCCCAAATTTTTTTATTACTATCCAAATGAAAAAACTTTTCTTTGTACATAAATTGGAGTAATTGAGTTAAAAAAAAAGGATTTCCTTGAGTTTTATTGGTTACTAACTCTGCTATGATTTTTGATTTTTCTATTGAGCAGCTTAAAGTATCAGCAATTAATTGATTGATATATTTAATTCCTAATGGTTGCAGCGAGATTTTCTTGACGCTAATACCTTCTTTTCTGATTTGCTCTAAGGTTTGCACCAAAGGATGAGTAGCATCAACTTCATTATCTCGGTAAGCTCCAATTATTAATAGATATTGGCTGTCAGCATCGGTTATTAATAGCTCAATCAACTTCAGGGATGCTAAATCTGCCCACTGTAGATCGTCGAGGAAGATAACTAAAGGGTGTTCTTTTTGAGCGAAAACAGTAGTAAATCTTTGAAAAAATAAATTAAATCGATTTTGAGCCTCAGTTGCTCCTAATTGCTCAACTGGCTGCTGTTTATCAATAATCTGTTCCAATTCAGGAATGACATCGATGATAACCTGAGCATTAGGATTTAAGGCTGCTAAAAGTTCTCGTTTCCAAGTTTGTAGTGCTGCTTCAGATTCGGTAAGTAACTGCCGTATTAAATCTTGAAAGGCTAGACTGATCGCCGCATAAGGAATATCTCGCTGCAACTGATCGAATTTTCCGCTAATAAAGTATCCTCGCTGGCGTAATATTGGTTTATGAACTTCATTAACCAAGACAGATTTGCCAATTCCTGAATAACCATAAACTAGCATTATCTCACTGCTGCCTTGACTAACTCGCTCGAAAGTAGTTAATAGTTGTGTAATTTCTTTTTCCCTACCGTAAAGTTTTTCGGGAATAACAAAGCGATCGCAAATATCCTGAGTTGCTAAACAAAACTCGTCAATTTGCCCTAAACTCTGTAACTGATCCCTACAGGTTTCCAAGTCGGCTTTGATTCCCCAAGCACTTTGGTACCGTTCTTCTGGGGTTTTTGCCAACAATTTCATCACAATGTCTGAAACAGCTTTAGGTATTGGTTGAGACGTTGAATTTAACGTTTCTATAAGTTCATGTGGGGGAACAGGTTGTTGAGCAATATGACAATGAACTAATTTTATAGAGTCAGTGGTTGCAAAAGGCAGTTTATTGGTGAGCAATTCGTAGAAAGTGATACCCAGCGAATAAAAATCGCTGCGGTAATCTATTCCTCGATTCATTCTTCCTGTTTGCTCTGGAGCAATATAAGCTAAAGTTCCTTCTAAGCGCTCAATATTGCTAACTGTCTGATTTTCTCGCAATAAACGAGTGGAAATGCCGAAGTCAATGATTTTGAGTTGTTTGGTTTTTGGATTATAGACAATATTAGAGGGGTTAATATCTTTGTGAATAATGTTGGCTGCGTGAATAGCCCCCAAACTTTCAGTAGTTTTAATAGCGATAGAGAGAAATTCTTTGAGAGTAAATTGGCGATTACACATTAACAATTTTAAGGATTCACCGCCAAATTCTTCTAAAAATATAACTAGACTATTTTCATATCGCTGCAAATCATAGGCTTTAATCACTCCATGCGTATTTAAGGAGCGGGTAACTTCATATTCCTGCTTGTATCGAGTCAATTCTGAGGGAGTAGGGTAGTTTTCTTTAAGTATCTTTAAAATAACTAGTTGATTATCGGGCTTGAGAATGGCTCGGTAGACTAATGAATTAGCACTTTCATAGATTTTTTTTATAATTTGGTAGTCTGTTTGAATCTTTTCTGGCTGCCGATTCATAGGAAGTTTAATAAAATACTGGATTTTTTTTACAGGCTTTCCAGTATTTTATCATTGTGCATAAATTTTCAGCTATATTTTTAATTAGCTGGAACTGACCGGAATATAAGGATAAGGAGGTTTAAAATAATCCACATCTATCAAATAAACTTCCTGACCCAATCGATTTTTCTTTTTATAAAAAGGAAATTCCCCTTCAATTACTGGTGCATCTGCCCATTTTTTTATGTCACTTGGATCTAGCTGTTCTGAAGAAGGTATGGGAGGATAAGGCATGGCAACTTGATAAAGCATCCAAGGTGATTCCTGACTTGTAATTAATTCCTTGAATTGTCCTTGAAATATAGTCCAATCTACTTCTAAGCTGTAATTAAAGACTATTTCACCTGTACTAAGAATGGATTCACCAACTTGGTGGTATTTACCTTTTTCGTTACAATAATATGCCTGTCCCGAAGACAACAGAGACAACGTAATTCCTTGCCAAGCCTTACTGGTAGGCAAAATCAAAAATCTTGCCCCTTTGCTAGTATCATCTTGAGCTTTTAGTGGCTCGTAAATTGTTTTATCATCGGGATTAGGGTTGTCAGGAGGAGAACTTCCGGCAAAAAGAAAAATTTCTCTAGCTATAAGACCATCCAGAATTTCAGAGCGAATCTTGTCCCACTCACCATTAATAAAGTTATTCCAGTCATCAGTTTTTTTCGCTTCCAAATAAGTCCACCAAGTTCTAGCAATTAATTGAGATAGCTTGCGACCTTGTAATATGACGCGCATTGATGGATAGAAATTACCTAGCTCAGTTTGATTTAGCTTAGTTTGATCAAAACTATCATTGCATAAGGTTTTAATAAAATCTGTTGGAAAAACAGCTCCTGGGAAAGGTAAATATGAAGATAGCTTATTCTCATCACCTTTTTTAGGATAGTCTCTCAATTTTTCTATCGTCTCGCGATCTAATTCCAAAGAATCAAAACTATCGTTTTCTGGCTGGTTAGTATCTATCGAATTTCTCTTTCGCGCTAATATGGTTGTCTTTATATTTTGACCTTTTCTCCTTGCTAGTTCATCGTTTTTAGCAGGTTCGACCTTCAATATTTGGTAATAGGTATTCGCTTCATACCACTGTCCTGGATAAAGTGCATCTCCACTACCAAGGACTCCACTAACGTTGATTTGATTCATTATCTTTTTCTCAATTTAAGATAAGTTGTAAAAACGACAAGGATTATCCCAAAGAATCTTTTGCACAGTTTCTTTCGATAATTTTTCCTCAAGCTTTACCATCTCTGCAACAATGTTCGGCTTATGATCCATATGGGGATAATCCGAACCAAAGATTAAATTGTCCGTGCCAATATATTCAATCACCTGAGCCAGTAATGGTTCTGAAGGCTCTATGGCAATAAAGCACTGGCGACGAAAATACTCTGATGGCTTGATTTTGACATTATCATGAATTGTATCCTCCCAAGCTAAATTTTCATACTCTTCATCTAGTCGCCATAGCCAGTAAGGAAGCCAGCCACAACCGGACTCCAGAAAAGCTACTTTCAGTTTTGGATGACGTTCTAATACCCCTCCTTCAATCAACGCTAATAAAGCCATCATCTGTTCCATCGGATGAGAGCAAGCGTGGGTAGCAAAACGAGTGTTAAACCTTTCTGTACCTGTAGTTGGCAAACGACTGTGAGTCCCTTCGTGAATGCCTACTGCTATGCCTAATTGTTCGCATTCTGTCCAAAAAGGCTCGTAAGCAGAGTCGCTCAATAGTCTTCCTTTGACGGGGTTAGGGCGTAAAAACACCGCTTTCCAGCCAAAATCGACAATTCTATGCAATTCATGCACCATTGACTCTGGTGCGTGCAGATTAATTGCTCCTACCCCCTTCAACCTATCTGGATCGTAGCTGCAAAAGTCTTTTAACCAATTGTTGTAAGCACGGGTAAAAGCGCCAGCAACTTCTGGTTGCATAGTATCGATCGCCCAAAGCCACAATCCATAAGTTGGATAAAGGAATGCCAGATCGATCCCCATCTGCACCATCTCTTGAACGTGAGACTCAACTTTGTAGCCTTGGAAATAAGCATTAGGATGAGCTTCCATCATCTGCTTATTCCCCTTATCTCGAACTTGCCTAGAGACTTTTTTTATAATGTCTTCCCCTTGAATTTTCATGTCTGCTGAAGGAGCAAACTGTTTAAATTCTGGTTCGAGATATTCAGCCCACATACTGGGAGGTTCAATAACGTGGGAATCCGCATCAATAATCGAATATCCGTTTAGCATGATCTTTAATCAATCTGGCTTGGAATTGGGAGTTGGTGCGTAACGCTACAAGTCTGATTACTACGCTGAAATTTTTTCGTAGTTTCACACATCTTACAGTTTTACGTGTCAGTTGCGTCAGCTCTATTTTTATCAAACAATCGGTGAAAAGGGCTTGATGGTATTAACAACAAGTTTTAAACCATTATTTATTGCTGATAAAAAATTATTAAAATCCTCAATTTTGCCAGCAGACTTATTCAGACGATTTGTAGCTTGCTCAATTTGGGAACGAGGACTGTTAAGATCATTGTTGAGAATATTATTAAGTGTTCCATTAAAAATATTCCCATTTATCTCACTTTCTATTGTTTCCCATTTTCCCCATTCATCTTTTGCTTTTTGCCATTCTGAATCAGAAATTATTCCAGATTCTAAAGCATTGTTAGCCTTTTCTTTAGCAACATCAATTGCTTTAGTTACAGTCTGACGAATCTCTTCTAAGTTTTCCTTATTAGCCATAATTTACCTTTCCTTAATTTCCAAAGGGTTAGATTGTTAATTAATCTTGAATTTTCTGAAGTAGAGGAGTAACTTTGTCAATGTATTCCTTGGTTGCTTTCTTAGCTTGCTTTAACTCTGAGCTAGTAATTTCTTGATTCCAGGAATCATTCTGTCTATCAGTGTTTTGAACATTTTGGCTTTCCTTATTGGAGCGATATTTATTACATGCTTGAATTTGTTTTGGTGAAATCTCCTTACGATTTCCATTGAAAATTTGTTTCAATTCGCTGTGAAAATCTGCGGTAGAACGAATAGTTGCTACATATGCTGCACCCTCTTTTTTACGTTCAAGAACTTTGTTAATTTCTGCTCGATATTGTTCTTCTAATAAAGTTTGTCGTTCTTGAAGTGTGTTAAAATCTTGTGGATTATTTTTTGAGCCAGATAATCCCATTAATCGTTGATTCACCTGATTTATATAGAAACCAAAATGTTCATTAATCTGCTTGATTTCCTGATTAAGTAAATAATCGGTATAGGATGAATTAATGAAATTAGACAGGTTTGCAGAATATTCCTGAATAGCTGGATCTGTGCAGACAATAGCGAGTTTTAAATTACGCCGCCGAAAATCATTAACTAGAAAATTAGTAATAAAGTCAACAATCTGAAACCCTGCTTGACGAGCATTTTCATTAATTTTCTGCCCATTGATGTCAAGATTGCCTAAAGTTTCTGAAATTTGGTTGAGCTTAGGAGTAAAGCCATTTTCATTTGTGGTCGCTAAATTTCCAACTGCTGCAACATAATTGACTAAAACACTGCCAGCAATTTCAGTATTTTCTGAATTTTGGCGGTACGATTTATCGCACACATCCAATAGTTTTTGCATGTTTTCTCGACTGTCGAGTGTTCCTAGAGGTTCCCAACTTGCAGTTCGAGCGCAGGAAGCATAGATATCAGCTGATATTTGCTTGTTGGCAATTGCTAGGTCTTCGGATAAAGTAGCAAATGACTTAGCTGCTTCTAAATCGTCATTTTTGCAACTACCAAAAAGAAAGTAAATAGGAATTAAAGCCAGTATTACTTTCGGTCGCATAATTTTTCAATGAATCTTAAAGATTACGGAATACACTGGTCAGGAATTTTGGAATTGAAAGTGATCTGATGTAAATTGCCTGACTGGTTAGTTATAGTTGCAGAAGGTTAGTTTGCTTGGCTAACCTTCTGCATTCCTAGTAACTACTGCTAGTAATAGCTATTTCGCAGGTGTTCTAATCAGGAATTTGAAGTACAATACCAGTTTGTAAACTATTAGGGTTCACATTGTTATTTGCTGTAGAAATCTTACCCCATAGATTGCCATCTTTATAAAAGTGTTGCGCAATGCTAAATAATGTGTCCCCCGCTTGAACAGTGTATTGTTGTGCCATGTTTTTCTCCTTAACAGATTGAGATTTGCATCAAATTGCGGTTTTAAAGCTTTTATTCTTTCCTTCAGTTTGTGACATTTGAGGGTGCGGAACGTGAGCTTCAATCGCAGTGAACTACCTTTGATATTAGTTTTTCTCTTAGCTGTGAAACTCATAAAACTCATTCCATAACTCATAAAAAAACTCATGAAAAATAACATTATTCAGTAAAGAAAACCTCACATCCACATGGGAAAAGAGTTGAGTTGCTCTTGTGTCAGTGGTTCTTGCAACCAACCCATTTTCACCGGAATTTCATAAAGCCGTCCGGGTGCTAACCTTTTCCACATATGGCGCATTCCCGGAACGATGACTTTGGCAACTCTCAGTCCAATATCGGGACGAGTCTGATCTAAAACCAGCATTTCTAAACCATTGTTCTCAACGATTTGTTGACAGAGCTTGACATCTTCGAGTAAATCGTCACTTGCCATTTCGCGATAATCGCCAGTGACTTTAGCAGCAATTCTCTGGCTTGGAACTAAATAAGGTTGCTCGCTTAAAGTTGCGGTTTTCCACCAATCTACCGCCAAGCGATCGGCTGACGGGGGATATTGAGTACTTCCATCAGCTTTGGCAAATAAAACGTTAGGTAAAATTTGGTTAACTTCAGTCAAGGCTCGACTAATAGCAATCTTGGCATCGAAATGAGCGCCATAACCCAACACAATATCTTCTACAGAGCGATCGCTTCTTCGAGTCACAGCAGCAAACACAGGAATATTCAGATCGCTGGTAATATCTAAAACCCAAAGTTCCCGATTAATAGTTTGATAATATTGCTTCAGGCTTTGAAAATAAGGCTCGTCGAAACTATCTAAATCCACTTGCGGCTTTTGCAGAGAGTTATACCACCACAACGCAACAGCATCCCGTTCTACTAACTCCATAAACCCTTGCAGAATAGCTTCTTCAAGAGTATTACCCGCCGCACATCCATTAGAATCAGCCCAACAGTCAGGTTTATAGTCCGGTCGATAGCCATAATAGCAGTAAGCCGTTGGCAGATACTTAAATTCCTGATGGGTTAAAGACCAAACAGGAGTCCAGTCAATTTCTCTTTGTTCATCAAAAGGTTCGGGGACTTTTTGAAACCAACCTTGACACTCAACATTCCATTGCTCTCTATTCTGATATTGCTGTTGGCTGAAGTTCATACAAACATTGGGATGGATCGCCTTCTCTCCCATTTGTTGGTAAATGCCTTTTTCTCTAATTTCATACCCTTGAAACACCCCAGAATATCGCTCAATTGCTTCGCAAAAACCACTAGCCATCGCTTGAGAGTCAGTCCTACCTTTCCCCGCACTTCTACCCCCCAAATTTTGGCGCAAACTAGCGCAATCGTCGAAAACACTGAGAAAATGATGTTTAGCGATGTAATTATGAGTTAATCCATTCCCAGGAATTTTATTTAGTTCTCGCACAACGCCAGTAATGGGGCTAATATGATGCTGATATTTCCTGAGAGTTTCTTGTGGCGAACAAATACGGTGTCCTCCATCGACAGTAAAGGTTTTCTGGCGGTGTTCTAAAACAATAGGTAGGGGGTTGTTGGTTAACCCATTTACCATCTCTCCACAACTAGAACATTGAGGACGCTTCACCCAACCATGATTTTGAGTTTGCAGTGCGATCGCATCGTAAGCAATCAAACTGCTTTCTAATTGTTGATTTTCCCCTTGGACAATCCACTTAAATACCTCTGTGGCTGCCATCCCTAAAGCAGTTTGTACTGTAGATGGCAAAAATCCTAAAGGAGGAGTTAAAGGGGAAGATATTTGCTTCTGTCTCTCAATAAACCCTTCAATCGGTCTATTCTCTCGCAAACGCTGGCCTAAACAGTTCCAACAACCAGTTTTCTGAGGATTAAATAAAGGACCAATCCAGACTATTGTCCCTAACGGCTTAACCAACATCCAGGGAGATTGGGATTTTAAGGCTTGTTGATTGAACTTATCTAGCTCAAGATTGAGATAATCATCGGTTAAAACTACTGTCAAATCACCTGCATCTGCTACTTGAATTTGGAGAGACTCAAGCACAGCAATCAAGTTAGATGCAGCAACTGAACCTAATGCTTTTACTGCTACTTTAGTCGATCGCAATCTTTGACAGGCTACTGTAGGAGCAATATGAAGATGATGACAGAAGATTTCTAAGTGCGATGGGAGAGAGTTATCTTCTTGAATAAGATAGCCCTTTTGTTGCATTTGTAATAAAGCATATTGGGCTTTAATACTCACATTGAGAACTTCTTGGAAAAAAGTGGTAGCTGACTGTAAAGATTTTGGATTTTGCAGTAGCGACTGTTGAATGGTATCAATAATTTCGTCAATATTGCGATCGCCATCGATGAAAGTAGCTAAAGTATGAGAAAGATGATCGTTTAACCAGACTTTTTCTCTTTCTGATAAAAAAAAGATATTGTCTGCTTCTATAGTTTGAACAGAATAACAAGGATTGAATTGGATTTTAAGTTCCATTGAGCTTTATTAATTGTTTGTTTAATAATTAAAGTGTAATTTTAGTATTTAGTATAGTTAACTTATAGTTAATTTTTATTGATTTTTTAAGATATTTATTTATATGTATTTAATAAATTTAGAAATCAAATTTTGGCACAATCAATGATAGTTGAATAAAATTCCGCCCCTTGTATTTTAACGGATTTTATAATGAATCTCAGGTAGCTTTTAAATTATTGTTACACAATTTTTATTAAAACCATTTCAAAAGGTAATATAAAAGCTCATATAAAAACTCATAACTTTTTATAAAAAGCAATGGAATAGCTTACCTATTTTTATCAGTTAACTTTAGCTACTACCATCTTCATAGCCCTAAAACAGCATCGGTATGTTCAGAAGTATCTCTATTTGCTGCACCAACAGTTGTTTAGGTTTAACCACCAAACCGTACCACAGATGATGGCTTGTCAATATTTAGATGCGTTTGCCCTGATACATATACCCTTTAATTCAAGGTGAGCGTGTATTTGGGTAACACTTCTATGTTCCTGGTAGCGTAATGCTCCTATATAAGCAATCACATCCAAACCAAATTCGTTTTGTGGTAGAGCGAGTGACCCTTCTTGCTCTGGTCGATATGCTTTTTTGTACCGCAGACATGACTTATTGTGACATTGCCGAATTTTTAGCTGTAGTTCTACTACCCCATTTAATGTTCTTATATGTCGAGGATTATTGTATTCATTCCACATTGCTTGACCGCACGAAGGGCATTTTTTTTGAACACAATCGAGTACTTCAAACGATGTTGCCTCTGGTTTTAGACTTTTTCTTGCCAAGTTTTTACACCATTATTTCGCTACAAGGTCAAAATTACAGGAGTTCTACTCTTCTCTAGTAAGTTTTACCACACTAGATTAAATCTAGAAGCTACATTTTACAGCAGGGAAGAAACACAGTGTCATCCACCTGCCACAGGTGTACATGGAGTTACATTGCGACAAGCGCTTGCAGGTCAAACGACTCCACCATGTGGTTCAGGCATTGGGCGTTTACAGTGCGCGGTAGATCCAAATGTTATTCCTCTTCACAAAAAATTCACCTTGATACTTTGGAATGGCAAGCGGGTGAAGGCAGTTGCACTAGATACGGGTACAGCAATTAAAGGTCACATTATTGATATATTTGTCGATACAACCACAGAGGCAATCAATCTAGGTAGAAAGCATGTTAAAGCAATTCTTTAATATGCGATCGCACTTAAAAGGAGGCAGTGCTTCGTCCTTTTTCCCAGAACTAAAGGTACAAAGTATCCAAAATGAAAAAATCTTACTAAATGGAGAGTAAAGGCGATAACATCCACTGCGATCGCATGGCGCACTACTAATACGAATTTACGACCATTGGAGCAAATGCAGTGATTTTGCTGTCCAACTTACTCAAATCTATTTGAAATTAAAGGAGAAAGAAAACGATGTCTACGTCAGAACCAATGTATGCAGTATTTCTTTGCAATTATGATGGAGCGATGGCGCTGAAGAATAATGCCGACAGTCAAGCAGTGCTGATCGCTAACGATGAAGTGTCACCAACTGTATTGGCTGCACCACCAAAAACCTGGAAAGAGCATTGGCTTGACCACGAACAACTGTTATCGCTAGTTCATCATAACGAGCATGTAGCTGTTTACTACGACAAAGATGTAAGCCGTTCGGTTACTTGGCCGTTCACTTATATGGCTGAAGTATGGCAGTACACCAAAAAGGTTTACGGCAAATTTGGCACCGATTCCAGGTTGTACGCCATCTATCACACCAATAAATACTCTGGCGGACATCCATCTACGTACCTGGATGCCAGTCACGATCACCGTAATGTAATTGATGTCGGTCCTGGTCCTTGGAAAAGTGGAAAAGGAAACGATCTGGATCTATGCACTCATGAAGTTGCACATATTGTAGAAGATGCTTCAAAAGGTAAAAAAGGTTCTCCAGCCTTTACTATCTGGGACGACAGTAAATGGGCAGAAATTTTCTAGCGTGGCAAAACTAGCTAGAGCAAAAACTTAAACGTAGTAAATTCGTTATTATTGAAAATTTTGGTTTACCTATTTACGCCTATTTCAATCATGAAAAATCTACTCTAGCAAGTTTTACCACTCTAGGTACATTCCAGTACAGTCGGTTACTGAAACACAATAACATGGGTAGCAAGCGTCATGCTTGAACAAAGCGGCTATTGCTTATGATCGCCGCTACACAAGCACAGTCAGTTCCTATCTTCCTAAGCCTTATTTTCTGACTACAACATAACTCTAAAAGCAAGCCCTAATAATTTGCTATCTGTCTACTTCTGTGATGTGATTTTTATTACAACTTCAACAATTCACTTTGCTAAGTTCAAAAACCGAGAAGTGGAGAAATCACACAGCATGGTTGCAGTGCCGAGTTTGTCGTAGAGTCGGTTTTTCTCAACAATCAATTCAATCGAGCAACTTAATGCTGGATCTCCAGGTTGAAATAGCTGATCAATGTGGCGATAGCGGCTTTCTGTACACTACCACCGGCACTCGTTTGTAAGCAGGTGTACCGGAAAGTGTTTCTGTTCTGGCTTTAAAAATGACATTCACTTCGGGATAAAACATTAACCCTGCGCCTTCTCGCACAGCACCATAAATCACTTCCACGTTCTCTAGTTTGTCGGCATCGCCCTGTACTGTGACGCGATCGTGTTCGGCTAACCCAATCTTTTCTGCATCCCCGCGATTCATCAAAATGCAGTGGCGATGGGGCATTCCTCGGTATTGATCATCGATTTTGTAAACCACCGTGTTGTGTTGGGAATAGCTGCGTCCAGTCATTAATGCCAGCACGAGACTATTTGCTCTTTCATCAATACCAAAGTCTTGAGGTTGAGGTAAAGCCAGATTCGGCAGTGGGGTAGTCAACATTTTTGCCTTGCCTGACGGCGTTTTGAAGTGGGGTTCAGTGACTATGCGCCCGGAGATGATGAACTCTTCTCTGGTGTCGTCAATCGTCGCAATTTTTTCATAGCCGGGAATGGTTGTGGCAATCAGTTGCCGCACGTAGCGAGTATCTTGCAGTTTGCGCCATTCGACGGGATACTCACCCAGCAAGCGATGTGCAAGTTCAGTTAAAAACTCGACTTCGGAAATTAAATCTGCATTCTTCAGGTGAGTTTTGCCTTCATCATTAAGGCGCACAAAGTTGTTACCCGATTCAACGGTGGTTTTGTGAGGGTTTTCAAATCGGTTGAGGACAGGAATGATGATTGTGTTCGTTTTTGCCAATCCGTGAAAGTGCCCAATATTGGGTTTAGTAGCAAGATAGATGATGGTGTCGATGTTACCCAATGCCCGTTTTGCCTGTGCTGAGTCAGGATTAGCACCATAGAGATTGCCACCTACACAGATGAGACTATCCACTTTGCCCGCTTGGGCCGCTTCGATGAGGTCACGAGTGTGATAACCCTTGGGTAGAGAGAGCGTTCGCCCTAACAACTGCTCCAACGCTTGCTTAATTTCTTCTTTGAGCTTTACGGTGACACCCATTGAGCCAAAGCCCTGCACGTTGGAATGTCCCCGCACAGGCATGACTCCGGCTCCTATTTTGGCAATCTGACCGCTGATTAACGCTGTATTCGCGATGCTGTAGACGTTATCGACACCATTTGTATGTTGCGTAATTCCCATTGCCCAACCAAAGACCACACCTTTTGATGTCCCGATAATGGTTGCTGCTGCTTCAATTTCTACTTTGGATACGCCGCAGGTAGTCGTGATAATTTCCCAGGAGAGCGATCGCGCCTGTTCTAATACTGCTTCCCAGCCTTGGGTGTATGCTTGCAAAAAGTCGTACTGCACAAATCCCTGTTCAATTAACGCTTTCTGGATACCCACAAACAGCGCCACATCACTACCCGGAATCGGCTGAAGATATAATGAAGCAATGTCAGAACCAGGGATTAGAGATTTAACTGGGAATGCCGGAGAGCCAAATTTTACCAATCCAGTTTCCATCACGGGATTGATCACAATCACTTTGCCACCTTTGTCTCGCAGTTTGATCAACTCATTCATCAAACGTGGATGGTTGTAAGCGGAATTTGCGCCTGCTAACACTACACAATCTGCCTGCTTCAAGCTTTCCAGGCTGACAATTGAGGTGTTGGTGCCAAACATCTCCTTGAGTGCGGTTGTGGAAGGAGCATGGCACAGATCTGAACAATCTGCCAAATTATTGGAACCCAGGGTTCGTAGCAGCAGTTGTAGTAAAAATGCCGCTTCGTTGGAGCCGCGCCCGGAACTGTAGGATGCAATTCGCTCTGGTGGTTGAACAAAGGCAGCCCTGGCGAGCGCATAAATTTCATCCCAAGAAATGCGCTGATAATGCTCACTACCTGCCCGTCGAATCACCGGGAAGCTGAGTCTTCCCAACCGATCCGCTTCTAGAGAGGATAGCTGTTGTAGGTCAGTAATTGTGTGGGAATCAAAGAAGTGGACTGGAACCGGAGGTTGGATTTCTGCTGAAATTGCTTCTACACTTTTCATACAGCGTTGCAGTTTCTCACCCGCTTCATTGGTGAATCCACCTTTTTGTCCGCCAGTCCCCCAGGAGCAAGATAGACAAGCACTCTTGTGAAACAGGGTTTTCCAAAGATGTGGCCCCTCTGGTGACAGTGTATGCTTTGCCCAATACTCAATTACAGGCAACCGGGCCCATAGTTGGTATCCATCTAATTACAGCAACAAATCAGTTCATTTTGAGCAACTTAACGCAATTTACTGGACACGAGAATTCCTCATTAGGTAGATTTTCGCGATCTCTACAAGTAGGGGTAAGCATAACTCTCTCTATTAGCAGTAGTGTTGGCGCATTCCCGGCTAAAAATTTCTCCAAAGCTTGCCTTTGTTTGGTGACTTGTCCACGATGTAGAGAGATTAAATCTGGGATTACTACCCCCATGCTTTGGCAAAATTCTCTCGCTAGCTGGTACTCTTTCTTGGTACAGGTTTTTGCAGCGTGAATCAGAATGTCGCCGCGATAATTGATAGGCCAGCCACGGTTTTCAATATCTTTGAGAGCATAAATGATTGCCCATGCCCAGGGTTGGCGAACAGATAGCGCTTTCATGGGTTTTAAAACTCCAGTAATTGAATGTATGCATCCAGCGCTGCAAGTGCCGGATGTGGATGTGGCTGTGAACGCAGTCCGTTGCTTTCTTGTGGTGATAGTTCCAAGCTCTATTAGGCTTGAGAGAAATTATGTTTGTGTCATCATAGAAAAGGGTAAAAGGTGGAGTTGAAAGGGATTATGACTTCTTCAAGTCAGCCAGAAAACATCAGTAGTAGACTAGATGACATTGATACTCGCCTGGAAGAACTAGGCGACGAACTAGATTTAATTCGCACAATACAAGACGGCAGTCGCAGAGAAACACGGAGTAACTCACAAACTGTCGCCCGACTAGAGCGTACAGTGAGAGAATTAAGTGAAGATAGCCCGTTTACATCAAGAAGGACTACGTGTTGCCCAACGTGATGCCGAACGCGATCGCCAAGTCTTTCAAGAGGAAATCCGCAGAATTTGGGAGTATTTACATGACCGAAATGGCGGCAGTAGCACACCCAATTAATTAACTCCATCGCCTTCACCTCGCCAAGTTCAAAAATTTCGATGTAGATAAATCGCACAACATCGTCGCAGTGCCGAGCTTACCGTAAAGGCGGTTTTTCTCAACAATCAACTCGATAGTGCGGTCGCTTGGGTCTTTTGTGTAGACAGCATCGCGGTAAAGAATAATTAACTGGTCACAAACCTCAAAGATTTCGCCAGAATTACGTAACAGATGACGATTGGGGCGTTTATCAGCCGTCGTTTGATTTCCCCGATTGATTTGACAGCCCAAGAAAACAGGGATTTTGTGAGACTTGGCAATATCCCGAATCTGACGGGTAATCTTGCCGACTTCAAAAGCCATGTTCCCACCGGACTCCAGAGGAATCTGCTGCAAGTAATCAATAAACACAGCCCCAATAGAACCACCAAATTCGGCAATGGCACGGCGCACTGCACTTGCAATCATTGGGGTTGTAGGGGAGGAATGCTCGTAAACCTTCCAAGGCAGTTCCACCATCTGTCCTATGCCTTGTGCTATTTGTTCCCAGTAATATTGAGTATTGGTTTGAATCATAGAAGCGTCTACACCTGTGATTCGGGCTAGCATTCGGGCATTGAGTTGATTCTTGTCCATTTCTGGGGTTACATACAGAACAGGCTTTCCAAGTTTGGTCATGATTTCGTAAGCGTAAGAAATCATAAAGTGAGTTTTCCCCATGTGCGACTCAGCAGCTACTACAACCAAGCTGCTCGGATAAATGCCACCAGTGATATTTTCGAGGTCGTACCAGCCAACTTTGTCACCTGCCATGCTTCCCATCTCCAGTTTTTGAAAAAGTTCAATGCCCATGTCTTGTGCTGAGAAAACCTTGCAACGTTCATCGCTTTGATTTTGGGTAACGGTGAAAACTTTCGCCTCAGCAAGCGATAGTACAAGTGGTAGTTCAGTTTGCGTCTCGTAACCGAGTTGGACAATTTCCGATCCCACTTTGATTAACTGTCGCCGTCGGTATTTTTCCATCACCAGATCGGCCAAAGCATCAATGTTGACGGCTGATACAGTGCGGTCTACCAAAGTCGCTAACTTATTTCTACCACCAATGCGGTTGAGCAGATTGTGGTCAGCCAACCAAGCGGTGACGGTTAGTAAATCTGTGGGTTGAAACAAAGCGTGAAGCGTTGTCGCAGCTTGATAAATGTATGAGTGAGCGCTGATGTAAAAGGCTTCAACGCTTAGGCGATCGCTGACTCTGGTTATTGCTTCTGGGTCAAGCATAATCCCGCCCAAAATCGCTTCTTCAGCCTCGATGTTTTGTGGGGGCAAGTTGACTTGATTTCGATCAGGGGCAAAAGAAACTACGTTGTCTTGATTGCTGTACATAATCATGCTCTAAGTGCTAATTTTAACTGCGCTTCAACTTCCCGCAAATTCATGGAAGATAATCTGGTGTTGCTCGAAACTTTTGTCTCATTTGCTTTGGCTTGAAGTTTCGCTTTTAGCTCCAGCATTTGTGGGCTGTGTTGATAGTCATTGGATGGAACCCGAATGGATTGCTCTTGCTGACGGCGCTTATGGTCTTGTGCCAAAGCATCTTCGAGCGTGATGCTAGTGTTATTGCTTGGTCTTTTTGTCGGGGCAGTATGCAATTGAGGTAGAGGCTGTTTTTCTGTTTGCAATGCTTGCTGATAACGCTGCATTAGGTTCGTCCATCCCCCTTTGGTTTTCTCCCAGGTGTTSATTACTGCGATCGCATGATCTATTTCCTGTTGTGCCGAGAGTTTCGAYTTMGTGGCTAATTCWKCWGCCAGGAAATCAACGACTATCGGGTTGAAGTTCTGATACAAGTTATTTAGCTTTCGCTCTCCATTGCGCCAAGGTAAAACCCAGCAATTCCACTTGATTGTTTCTCTGACAAGCAGTGGTAGAGAATCATCACTCATAGCAGTCGGGTCTGTTAGCCAAGCATCAATCAGTTCTTTCACGTTCCGGGCTGCCTTGTAGGGACAGGTTAGTTGCAACTTATTCGTTTGTTCGACTTTCTCGAACGACCCCGCCGCAATAGTTGATCCTCTTGAGGGGTTATCGGTTTGTTGCAAAGACTCGGAATTTTTTGACAACGTTCGCGCAGCGTCTCGTAGAGAAGTGAGTTGTTGTGGGGTTGGTTCTTCAAGTTCAATTTCTTCCGTTGTCAAATCAAGTTCTTCTTTTTCACACACACACTCTTGGGTGGGGGGCGCGGGTGGCAAAGCCTGGGGCGCGTCCTTGAGTGGATAGACTTCAATTGGATAATCTTTAATTGGATAATCTTTGGGTGTCCCCCCAGCACTACCGGGGTGTTCCCCCAACACTACCGGGGGTGTTCCCCCAGCACTCCCCCTAGTGTCCCCCCAACACTACTGGGTGTTCCCTCATCACTACCTAAATCTTTCTTTCCTCTGATTAAAGAAGACGGTTTTAATGGATTAGGGAACCAGTCTTCCATGTCCGTAAGACTGTAATGATTTGATGTTTGTAGCCCGTTATTCTCTCTGCTGGTTTTTGTGATCAAATTCCAACAGATAAGTTCATTTACTGCTGCGATCGCTTTTCGGCGTAAAGTGTCAGTTGGTGAATTTGGAAAAGACCCCCGAAAGCAGAACTCACCAATGGATTTGTAGGAAGGGAAAGCATTGTTATCACAACCGGCTCGACGGCACAAATGACAGTAAACACGATATGCCTCCATTGTTAATGGCAAATCGTCAAGCTTACTATCCATATAAATATGGCGTTTTTTTCTGTTATCGCTAAAGCTGTCGGTAGTCATCTTTTAAACCCTCCAGCAATGTTTATTTTTTTTGTTAAACTCATCGTTAGAACCCTACAAAAAACTTTTTCTTCCCCCGCCTGTGAAAAACAGTGTGGGGGATTTGCTTTTACTCTCGTACCGGAACAGGAAATTCTCTAACTTGGAGATGAAGGGGAAACTCTTCAATCTCTCCCCCTTTTTTGTCACGGGTTTTGAATCGCTGTCCCCCAAATATTGCATTCGCCCCCAACTGCTTCACAAATACGGGTGTTTTGGCTGGCTGGCATTGTTGGACAATTGAATTAATCCATTCAATGTGGCATGGTCTGGAATTTGGGCCAGATTCACCACCAACAATTACTAACTGAACATCATTCAAATAGTGAGTGATATCGCCCAAATCTTCTAGTAATGGTTCAACTGACCAGAACCGAATTAAAGCTGGAATTTTGCTAAGAAATTGACTACGTTCTTCTAAAGTGCGGCGATTCTCAATCGAAGTTCCTGGCCAAATATTTGCAGGTAATTTGTCTAGTCCATGACAAGAAAGCCATTCATCCATAGATAACAGCATAATTTCTGGGCGTTTGGTGAGAATCTGAAATATTTGATTGGGAGCAACGAACATTCCGTCCAGCATTTCATGTTGCCAAAAACGTGGAACCCATTCACCAAAAACATCAGTCATTGAAGAAACAAAATGCTTCTTAGGTTTCCTTTGGAATCCCCATTTCCGAATAGCTTCTGTATCTAACACTAACTCTGGTGGTTGCCCAGAGTAGGGTTGCTTGTTTCCGCCAAAGAAAGAGTTTTGATTCAGCTTTTCGCTATAGCAATTTTTACACCCCTCTGAGATTTTTTGACACCACCAACCGCCTCCCTTGGCACGGATGATATTATCTGTTAAGTCTGTCCATTCTATGTTTGTTGGCATAAATAACTCTGAAATTTGAAATTAGACAATACATTTGAAAATGGCTAAGAAAACACCTCTTACTGAATACGATTCTCCTTGGAAGCAGATACTACTCAACAATTCAAAATTCAAAATTCAAAATTATTTAGAGTTATTCTGTTTAGTTTTGACTATTATTGCCGCAAGTATTTTGATGAGTTCTTCGTTTTCGTTGAGCAGTGATGATAATTTTGATGGCTCAATTATTTCTGTAGTTATCATAATCCTCAACTAATATCTTGTTTCTCTAGCTTCTTTCAGAGAAATTTCTAGCTTATGTACAAAATCAGCCTTACTTTGAGCAGATTGAGATTCTTCAACATTTGCACCTATAGAAGTACCAGACCTGATTAACTGTTTATATAAAACTCGTCTTACCCCTGGCTTTTCATCCAAAACTTTGCATAGGTTGACTATTCTGACAGCAAAGTTAAATGTTCTATCTGTAATATCCTTTTGTTGATTCATTAGTTAGGCAGTTAAGGAAATATCTTGCTGACTCTGCTCAACAGGCTGATCAAACTTCAGAGCCTCATCACCCCAACAATCCCAGCCGTCCCTAGACTCGCGTGCGAACATCTCCAGCTTGGTTATGTCTGGACACAGTTTGTCTACGAGTTGGTAGAAACTTTCGGGCTTACGGGAATGCTCACGCCTGGGAGAGTGCAGGATGGTAGACTCGTTTGTGAGTGTCCGTCCAGAGAAAGCTTTGACATTCCCACGAACAGCCAAAGCACAGTGTTCAGTCGAATTCCGCAACCAATGACCGACACCTAGATGTGTTTTAGTGTTATCCTTGGTAACTTTTTCCCAAGTCAAAATAGTCTTGAGTTCAAATCCCCATGTTTGCAAGCATTGAGCCGCTTCAATCATGTGATTGTTGGTGAACCAAAGCCAAAGAACTGACCCCGTGCAATCGCTTAAGTCTGGAACAGGCAATGACAATATTTCTTCTATATGCATTGGCTTGTAGTTAATGCGGTTTCGGTGAGTTTTATCCTGATTTCTCAGCCGATAGAACCAGGGAGGGTCAATCACGATGCACTGGTATTGACCTTCTAATGTTGTTAGTCTCATGTTTAACTCCTGTTATTTTCAAACTTGTTCTGGAAATTCAATGTGGCTTAAAGTCTGAAGTTCAACAGCTAATCCACTTAAGAAATTTTGGAGTTCGACTGTTGCCAATTCTTTGGATATATCTTTTTCTGACGTATAAATAAGTTGCTTGTGATGCCCAAAGTAAACTTCTGTACGAGTTAAGTTTTTCTCTGTGTCAGTTAACAGAGTCAAAGTAAATCTTCCAAGTTTACAAAAGTAATAAGGACGCTTTTGACTCCAAGATTTTCCAGGTTGCCAACTGATTTGGAGTTTTTTACCAATGTGAACGCTCATAGATTCAAAATCAACGTGGAAAATATTTAGTAAAGGAAGCATTTCGCCACTGTTGTAATGGTCTACAATATGCTGTCTAATACCTGATTCTGCTAAACCTTCAGGAATATCAATGTGAGCTTCAGATGAGATTCTTTCAACTACTGTGACTATGGCTTTCATATCCACTTACCCATCTTGCATTTTGTAAGAAAGTATTTCCTTGATGTATTACCCGTGCTTCAATTTAACCCCTGGCAACAGAGTTTCTTCAGGAAATAAACAATCAGTTTCATATTCGTCATCATCCTCATCTGAACATTCATCTTTGATGGATTCAAATTCTTCGACTGCGAAAATAGCCATAGCCACACATGCTCTTTCTGCTGGATGTGTAGCTGATTGCATCCGATAGCTTTCGGGGACTACATAGCCTTGAATTGCGTAGAATTTCTTAGCTAGTTTTTCAATCAATACATCTTTCTGGAAGTAGCCGAGTTCCATATCTTTTCCCCTCAAGGTAGAATCTGCCTTTTTTGTGAAAGTCTTAATTTTTGATGATTCGGCGATCGCTCTGCTTGACCGATGACCAATGACCGATGACCGATGACCGATGACTGATGACCGATGACCGATGACCATCAAGCAGTAACTACAGCTTTCTTACTAGCGAAAGCCCCCGCCTGCCTTAGCGCTGTACCAGGACTGGGATGAGCAAAGAATTCTTCTATAGCTTTGGTCAACCCAGTCCTGGTACAGCCGGATCGTGGCAAGCGTAGACATAGATGGGCTGTTGCACACCGTTAACCAATCGCGTTTCTTGGCGTGAGCCTTCTATTGGAGAGACTACGCCTACGCCCAACTGTGGGTAATGTACTGCTAATTATGAAAGCGTTTTGGGAAAAGCAATTTGCTTTCCTTTGACCTTACAAATATTCTGCAACTTTTAGTTACACTTTGTCAACCCCTAATTGCACAATTTTGGCTGATTTCAAACATAGTAATTCAGCCAAGCTACAACCAAATACTTTACATAAGCCAACGATCATCTCAGGGGTTGCCCCTTTGACTTCTAACTCGGTTTCCATCTTGTTTAAATACTGGCGAGAGATATCAACACCATGCTCTTTTAGCTTTTGAGACAAACTTACCAATGGCATATTGCCACGCAATGAACGCAGTTTTTGACTGCGTTGCTCTGTCCATCTAATAGAACCCACTTCACTTAGTGGTATCATTACGACCTCTTCTATCTCTTCCCGACTTGCCATATTTTGCAATATTTAGTTGACAAATACAATAGTTACCTGCCACTATTAGTAGCAAAATTTGAGCCAGCACGATGGTGTACCTACCCGTCGGATACTGTTGGCGAAACATTCCTTAATACCCTCAAAGCTTTGAATCTTCGTCATACCCTTGTTGGAACTGATTGACTTTTGTAAATCAGACAACGCTAAAATCGGGATTTCAGATATGAAGAAATAATTCGCCAACAGTATCCCCGTCGTAGGCAATTGTTTGCTATGTAATTCATAATTTTTTTGTTCTTTAAGAAGATGAGAGATACAGAGGAGATTGCAGATTGTTACTTTTATGACCACAAGCGATATCATCTGTGTGTTATAAGCTCACTAGAAATCAGGAGTGCAATGAAGCTTCAGCAACTAGCAATGGTCAGCGCAGTATTCGTTTTGGCATCTGTGCCAAAAATTGCGCTTGCAGATGAAGTGTGGAATAGCAGCTATGGCAGGGTGGTCTATCAAAGCGAACGTGGTAAAACTGCTATATGGACTTATCCAGGAGGAACTATCTTCATTGAAGGGCTAGCTGGAATAACGAGCAATCGTGGAATTTATCACGGTTATTGGGTTGGTAAATCCAATGTCAAATGTGACACGTCACGAGAAGATGGGTCAGGAAAATTGAGCAACACCTGGGGACGATTTTCAATCCGCTTTCAGGTTCCTAATTTTCCCATGCCTTGGGAAGCAAGATGGAGCTATTGCGAAGGCGAACCTACTTTCTCTTGGAACGGAACCCCCCTAAAACAAGCTTCAGTTCAAAGAAGAAAGTTTCTGACTTTTGTGGCTAAAATCCCCCAAACCTGATTTCAACCCTTTGAGTTAATGGACTAAAGTATTCGCCCGTAGTCTTTAGAGGGAGCGGTTTTGTGAGCCTTCGCACGGAGATCCAGTCGTAAATCCGTTCCAAAACAGTTCGTTTTGGGAGAAGGTTCTGTACCTTGCGGCTAATCCTCCAGACCCTTATGGATTTTAGTTTCTAGCCAACGATTCGCACTGCCCCACTCTCATCGTCATCAGCATTGTCGGTTTCCTTTTTAGTAATTTTAAAGATAAGTATCATGTTTTACACAAATACAACTAGACACCGTATCATTTTGATTGGTGAAAACTAGGTTTTTCAGCAGGATAATGTAATGCGCTTACCGACTCGACAGCAACGACACCAACAATTAATAGAGCAATATGTCCTATCGCGCCGTACTATGCTAGCTCTATTAGGTCTAGCTTGTACCCCTGGCTTGGAAAACTTAGTCAAAGGCGATACTCCCTCTTCAAAGCCAAGTCCTCCTGCCAATCCACAAATCCCAACTTTACCGCAACACGATCGCCTGACAACCCAGCAAGAGCGTCAACAGCAGTTAGAACAAACACGTCAACAATATCAGATCGCATTGCGGCTACCGACTTCTGTCCGTGTGGCAACTTTACCAGCCCAAGAGGTTTTTTCTAAAGGGTATAACAAGAATCGAGTAATTTTGTCAGAGAAAATAGTCGCAAATCAACAGGCATTTTTGAAGAATCCTCAGTTATTTCTCAATCTGGAAGACTACGCTGGGGTTTTTCCAGTTTTGCCTTTACCAGATATCGCCAAGACTTTCCGAAGTGATGCCAAATTCACGCAACAGCGGCTTTCTGGCCCCAATCCAATGGAATTAACCAACGTCTTGGCACTGAATTATAGCCTGACTCAAAAACTGGGAATAACGAATGAGATTTTTCAAACTGTGCTGAGAAAGGTATACAGAAAAGGGTACGTTAGAGAAACTCTCAAAAGTGCTATTAAAAATGGCAATCTCTTTGTCACCGATTATGCATTACTTGATAGTGATACCGTTATTGGGCAACCGAATAAATTTCTCACTGCCCCAATCGCCCTCTATTATGCCGGGAGCAATCGCAGAGATTCGTGCTTAATTCCTATTGCCATCCAACTAGGACAAATTCCCGGAATAAGTCTGCTTTGCACACCGATGGATGGAGTGGATTGGACTTTGGCGAAACTCATCGCTCAGATGGCTGATTTTTATGTCCATGAGTTAGTACGTCACTTGGGGCAGACTCATCTGGCTTTAGAACCAATTGCACTCGCTACTGTTCGTGAACTAGCAGCAAGCCATCCCGTGAATGTGCTACTAAAACCCCATTTTGAGTTCACAATGGCAATCAATGCCCTTGGGGATCAGGTATTGATCAATCCTGGAGGATTAGTAGATATCATTTTAGGAGGCACTCTTGAAAGCTCACGCAACCTTGCAAATGAAGGTGTGAGTCAAGTTTTTAACAACTTCAGTAACCTTGCTCTTCCGACTAATTTACGCCAGCGCGGTGTCGATGACCGTTCTGTACTGGGAGATTTTCCCTATCGTGATGACGGCTCGCTAGTCTGGAAAGCCTTAGAAGAATATGTTAGTCAATATGTGGGAATTTACTACAAATCCAACCGAGATATTCGTGAGGATTTTGAACTCCAAAATTGGATACAAGCTTTACAAAGACCCATTAGTGAGAAAGGTTTTGGTGTAGCTTCTCTACCGCCCCGTCTGAATAACCGCGATCAGCTGATTGATTTACTGACACAAATCATTTTTACTGCTGGTCCACAACACTCAGCTATTGCCTGGATTCAATACCAATACATGGCTTTTATTCCGAATATGCCAGGAGCTATCTACCAGCCTATTCCAACTATCAAAGGAATCATCCGGGACGAGAATAGCCTTACTAGTTTCTTACCTGGCGTTGAAGCAACATTCGCACAGGTTAACGTCATGGCAGTGATTGGTACCAAGCAAGATCCCAAGGCATTTACAGATTTCGGTGTGAATAGTTTTCAAGACTTTCGAGCTATTGGTGTTCTAAGAGGCTTGCAAGACCGTCTCAAAGGTTTAGAAAAACTTATAGAACAACGCAATCAACGCCGAAAGGAATGTTATCCTGGCTTTTTACCCTCCCGTATGGCTAACAGTACAAGTGGATAAGCTTCTTCTGGGCGATCAAAATAACCAATTGTTATTGGTTGACGATTAACTTCAAACCATCCATCCATTCACATCCATCCATTCAGTTCTGGGGCATCTGTCACCAGTTGAGCAAACTTATCAGGGTCAAGATCCTCCAACTCCAGTATCATACCCAACTGCTCATCAATCGTCAGGGTACTGAGTAATTCTTTAATAGTATTGCCCATTTCTGGGCTGGAGCGATTCTTCGAGAACACCGCAGGCATCACAGAACTTTTTGGTGTACTGAGTGTATCTTAAGTTGCCAAGGATGTGAGGGAGCAATGCAATTTTGTTAGATCGGACTTTAATTCTCAGTTACAGAGTTAGATTCTCAATAAGAACAGTTATTTGGCTGCGATCACAGATATAAATAGGTGAGTCTACAGTTACTTCTGGATTAGCAATCTAGTGGTTCTCGCTTGAGTGAAATACAGAATCTGGGAGGATGAAGAAAATCAACAGCAAAGTGCATCTCAAATGAAAGTATAATCCATTGTCCTACGCAAAAAATAATTTATGCATACAATAATCTCTCTTTTGTCGAGTATATAATCATACAAAAGATAGAGATGCTAACCGATTTAATTTAATTACTATTAACAAGATATAAAGAAATATTACAGAAAGGAGTCGGCTATTAGCATCCAATTATTAAAGAATGTCGTCATCCCTAAATGGCATAGTTCCAACATTGCTCTGGCTCTAAAACGTGCCACAGAAATTGCAGATTATTGTTTAAACAATGCCACTGCTATAGATTACAATACTGCTTTTCCCAAGCAAGAGTTTGAGCTAATTGCTAAGGCTGGGTTATTGGCTGCACCATTGGCGAAAGAATTAGGCGGATGGGGTGCAGGAATTGATGCTAATGTTACCTACGAGCTTTTAATGCTATTAAAGCAGATAGGGTATGGCAATCTGGCTGTTGGGCGAATTTATGAAGGACATATCAACGCCCTGCAATTGATTCAGACCTTTGGTTCTATAGAACAAATCACAAACTGTGCCCATGATGCCCGCGATCGCCACAAAATATTTGGCGTTTGGAATGCTGAAGCCTCTGATGGTGTGAAGATAATTCCTTGTGAAAATGGGCGTTATCGGCTAGAAGGTTCTAAAACGTTTTGTACTGGTACTGACTATGTTGAACGTCCTTTCGTGAATGGAGTATTGCCAGAGGGCGGTTGGCAAATGTGCATTGTCCCAATGGACGAAGTGACAACAATTAGCGATCCAGCTTGGTGGCAACCTTCTGGGATGCGAGCTACTGCTAGTTACAAAGTGGATTTTAGCGGTGTCGAGTTGGATCAGAGCTATTTAATCGGCCAGCCAGGAGATTACTATCGACAGCCTTGGTTATCTATTGGGGTGATTCGGTTTGCTGCTGTACAACTAGGTGGGGCAGAAGCACTGTTTAATCTAACTCGTCAGTATCTGCAAAAGTTGGAATATACAAACGATCCATATCAACAGGAACGGCTTGGCAGAATGGCGATCGCCATTGAAAGTGGTAATCTCTGGCTGCGGGGGGCTGCGGATCAAGTAGCAGCCTATGCGCCAGTGTTTGGTGGCGATCCCACTGTTCTCCACCCGCAAGCAAACCAACTTGTTGCCTATGCAAACATGGTCAGGACAGCAATTGAACAAATTTGCATTGATGTGATGCATTTATGTCAACGTTCTGTTGGAACTCGCGGCTTACTACCACCAAATCCGATGGAACGCATTATCCGAGATTTGACTCTATATCTGCGTCAACCTGCTTTTGATGCAGCCTTGGCGAATGTCGGGCAATATGTCTTGCATGAAAGTAATCCGGTTTCAATACTTTGGAATGATGAATAAATTCGGCTTGATTGCATTACCACTAGACAATCCTAATGTTTTGCCCTGGCGTTCAGTTAACGAGATCGCTTGTAGTTCGGCACTGATTGTCGCCCCTCATCCTGATGACGAGACATTAGGTTGTGGGGGTGCGATCGCTCTGTTACGGTCTTTAAATTGTCATGTGCAAGTGTTAGTCATCAGTGATGGTACTCTTTCACACCCTCATTCACAGAAATATCCCGCAGATAGACTCCTAGCTCTGCGGGAAGCAGAAACGCTATCAGCATTAAAATTGCTGGGTGTAGAGGTTAATGATGTCACCTTCTGTAGAATGCAGGATGGGTCAATTTCAACACAGTATGAAACTGCAATGGCTAGTTGTCGTGCTTACATTAGAGAAATCGCCCCACAAATTATCTTTTTACCCTGGCGATATGACCCTCATGCAGACCACCGAGCGACGTGGAAGTTAATTCACACAGTGCTGGATGACTTGCCCTTATCCCCCCGATTGATTGAGTATCCTATTTGGGATTGGGACTGTGACCAACGAGAGAGTCTGCCTGTATCTCTTGAGGTGACAACCTGGCGGTTAAATATTAGCGCAATGGTGGAGTTGAAACAGCAAGCGATCGCTGTTTATCATTCCCAAACTACAGACTTAATTGATGATGACCCAGAAGGCTTTCGGCTAACTCCCGAAATGTTAGCAAACTTTACTCATCCTTGGGAAGTTTATATAGAGGAAAACCGATGAACCCGTTACAATCTAATTCCCTACCACCTAGCTACTTTGATAAACTTTACAGCGAAAATCCTGACCCGTGGAAGTTTGAGACAAGTGTTTATGAAGCTAACAAATATGCTGCCACAATTGCAGCTTTACCCAAAGAGCGCTATCGGTCTGCCTTTGAAATCGGTGGTTCCATTGGCGTTTTAACTGAAAAACTGCAAGAACATTGTGACTCACTGCTCTCAGTTGATGTCTCAAAACTGGCGCAGGATAGAGCAAAAGAGCGCTGTCAGCATCTCCCCAATATTAAGTTCCAGATTATGCGTGTCCCAGAGCAATATCCTGATGAGATGTTTGATTTGACCCTAGTCTCAGAAGTTGGCTATTACTGGAGTTGGGAAGACCTGAAAAAATCCCAACAGTGCATTCTGGAACACCTGGAACCTGGAGGACATCTACTTTTAGTTCATTGGACACTCTATGCCCGTGATTATCCATTGAGTGGGGATGAAGTTCATGACTCGTTTTTTGAGTTGACCCCAAATAAACTGCGGCATTTAAAAGGTCAACGGGATGAAGAATATCGACTTGATTTATTCGAGCGAATCTGAGAATTGAATTTTTTGATATTTAGTTTTACCAAAAAAGGCAGTTATTGCAGAGAGTAGTTCTATCTGACGGCAAACTGCCCTCTGCTGATTTAAAACGATCTGTGCGATCGTCTGTTCTGTGACGCGCTTAGGGACTGACAAATAAAAAAATATACAACTTTTCTTGTGGGGTGGGCGTCTCGCCCGCCTGTAGAAAAGGGCGGACAAGATGTCCACCCCACAAGAGTGGATAATTTATTTCTTGGTAATCCCTTAGATCAAGGGTATAAGACCTCGATTTTGTAGGCTTTTCGTAGGGTAAAGCTCTTTAGGTGGTTCCAAATCATCCGGGGTCGAATTTATTTGGAGTTTGCTCCGACTGAGCCGTAAACTCTCAAGACGCAAGCGCAAGTCTCCAATTGCTTGTCCAATCTCCACAAATTTCCAGCGCGAAGCCCAAATTTGTTCTGACTGCTGGCGTTCTTCGACTTGTTCAAACAACTGACCAAAGGTATAAGGTTGTGTCAATTTTTGCAGAAGCCATTGGACTGAAACTCCCAGCATCTCTGCCAAGGATACGGCGCTCTTACGATCTAGTTGATAGCCATTAAGAACGCACCACCACATCACTCGTAATTGGCGGCGGGCAACAAAACGAGTTTCGATAGCCCCCGCTGGCTCGACTATAAATGGTTGCTGTTGCCGTCCCATTTCTATCCATTCATTCAGCTGATTTGCTAAACCAACATTGGTACGTCCAATTTGTCTGGCCGAAGTTACTACTCGCACTAGAGAACTGTGGTGAAAACGGGCATTTACCCGCACCAAAGCACGGTAAAAAGCTACATCTTCAGGAGTCCGCACTGGCGGTAAGCCTCCCGCCAGTGCATACATTTCTGCTGTTACTGCCAAACTTGCTCCATAGTGTTGATAATGTCCAGGAAATCTATCATAGGGGTCGGGATCAAGATAAGTTTCTAATTCAGTAATTAAATAGCGGTAGCCGACTTCACGCAGATAGCAAGCTCTGGCGTAAGGGTGTAGATCCGCACGGCCAGAGCGTTCAACAAGAATTCGCCCACCTACAGCATCAGCACCATAGTTAATTTCATACAGATTGGCAGCAATCCAAGTTGGGCTTACCTGCGAGTCTCCATCAGTTGAAGCAATTACCCCCCTTGTGCGTCCTAAGCTACACAAACGGCGGTATGCTTCATCCATTAAAATCTGACGCACTCGACCAATATAGGCTTGTGCAGGAGGCAGAGTTTTTTCCACTACATGCAGTGCTATATCTGGATGTTCTTGGGCGAAACTCCGGGCTATAGCTGCTGAATCATCGCTACAATTATTTGCCAACAAAATTATTTCGTAGCGTCTGGGATCTAAAAGCTGTCCTTGTAGATCAACTTGATTTATCAAGGCAGTAAGGGTTGCTGCCAACGTCTGAGCTTCATTGCGAACTGGAACAATTACACAAACTTCACAATGCGGTGACGGTGGTATTTGGACTAAAGTTTGAGAAAAGTCTTTACCCTGCTGTACAGATGGAAAGTCAGCAACGGAGAGCAAGCGTTTACTTTCCATAAAAACCATTTTTCCATCTCCAGGAGCAGCTACACAAGATTTCATCCACGATCAGAAATTATTAATATTTGTAACTCTATTTTGAATATTCTCTCATTTGTTTTGGCTCTACCTACAGTATGATTAGTGTTGATTAAAACTCTCCAAACATCAGCTATCAAAAACTAAAGTCTGTCTGCTCTCACTAAAAGCTTTACTAATCAAGGCATATTCTTTATACCTTTTTGCTAACGTCAAATTTCCGACGAGAAAATTATACTTAAATCATCTATTTTAGTTAATTTTTTTACTAATAATCAGTCTTAAGAATGAGATGAATAATATGACATATTATTAAGATTTATATTTTAATAGTAACTAATCAGACCAAAGCAGATTTATGCAAAAACTTAAACTGGCAGGAACTGACCTTTTAGCGATCGCTTTATGTGCCCAACTTTCCCCAAGCCTTTTCGCATATTGGCGTGATTAACGTTGCCGTTTCTTTAGCACATACAGGTAATATCGGAACAGTTGAGCGAGTGCATATTGATGCAGCAAATGCTGCATCAAGAGGTGGCGGTGGTATTCAGTAACAGTCAACTACAAACTGGGGAAAACGAGCATAAAAAGAGGGGTTTCAGGCATTGTGAATCAGGAAGTAAACACCATTGGTAATGCAATAATTCTCGGATTTTGGGGAAAAGGAAACTATTAACTTTTACCCTTTTCCCAAAACCCGATTCCGAATTAAAAATGCACAAAGCGAGAAGTATTGATTGGTAATGGAGCAATGTCTACGATGGGCTGTGTCTACCCAGATTGACATTATGTAGCTTCAAATGTCGATTAGCTATTTACTTTTGCTCATAAACTCCAACCAGGGGCGCCTGTTCAATTACATGGTCAACGTTGTGGTTGAGAATTCTTGGCAGGGGAAGTGTGCAGTCACAGGCGATTGTTGAATTGTCAAAGCTACCATTGAATCACCCATACAAGCAAGCAACGCTAGAATTAGTTTACAACCTGCGCCAGAATTTGAGAATTAATCAAAATTTAGAATCAGATGACAGGGAGTTAATTATGCGATTAGAACCACTTTATCAGCAAGACCGTGAAAGAGCTAAACAAGAAGGACAACAGGATTTAATTATACGTCTAATAAATCGTCGTTTTGGTGAAACTGATGCAGCGTTGATTGAACGAATTCGAGAATTATCTATTGAGCAATTGGAGGGGTTAGTAGAAGCATTATTAGATTTTTCTGTAGTGGCGGATTTAGAAGCTTGGTTGAATCAGCAAGCAGGATAACAACATGAGCTAACAATTCTCTGTTACCTAAACTATCATCAACCAATCGCACACCACAGACCTACACCCGTCTCCAAACTTAACCCAAACCCGCCACTGCCCCAGATAGCCATTCCAGTAAGGCTCACTATCAGCCACCCCAACAGAAGAGCCAACTTGGGAGATTAACTCGCTGTAGAACAAGCCAGCGCTATTTAGCCCAAGCTGCATTTTCACCATCAGCCCCTTCCATCCAAGAATCGCGATATTTTCTGGGGTATGTGGTGTCGTGTCACTGAGTGGTGTTGCAAAGACTATATTATTAGTGCCTGACACCACTTCAGTATTGTGGGATATGGACAGTGATGTTGTGTCAGTTACTGGTGTAGTTGTACTTGTATTATTACTGACTGACACCAACTCACTTTGAAATACTTCATCCCGATTTAACCACTACCCGAAAATTGAATCACGCTGATCATCAGGGGCAACAAACTGATAAACGCACTCCCGATTTTCACGCTTACCCAACCGACCGATATAATCCAGTTTCAAATCAATTTTGGCAAGTAACTTCTGTGCGATCGCAATCGGTGTGTGTTTTTCCGAGATACTAACATTCAAGTAATTCTTGATAACGTGCCGATGCGTTACAGCCAGAGCCTTAAACTCCACCAGCTTCTCGTCGCTGCCACGTAACTGAACGTCTGGTGTAAGAAACTGCAACATCTGAAGATTTTCGAGTAACAGTACAGCAGGCAATAACTGCCCCTTGTTAAAATCCGGTTTCCAAATAGAATTCTCCCCAGCTTCTAACTGTGCCTTAGCCCGTTTAGTATCACGAGTTGTCAAAAACTCTCGCCCCAGCGTCAAATAGTAGTGCATCCGCAACTGAGGATACCAGCCGTCGTCATCCTTCTCAACCAAATCAGGGGTCACGTCAACTTCATAACGACGGGACAATTCCGCTTTACGCTGCTGGTGTCCCTCGATTTTCGTTTTCGCCCTTGTGTCTTGCAGCTTTTTGAGTTCAGCCCCAGAGAGTTCATCGTAATCCACGATCGCTTGGTCAAGTCGTCAAAGCATATCCCCAAGCAATACTACTCGGTTAAAGATTTTGAACTCAGAATTGGGTTTGGGGAAAAGGTTACTGGGGTTGGGTTAAAGGTTTTTTCTTTCTTTGTATGAAACCACCCTGCGCCCCTTATACCCAGAGGGGGCCCCACCTTCCCCTTTTCCCCAAAAACCGACAAGTAGTGTATCCCCAAGCGATTACTGAATCAAATTCAGGAGTTGGAGCAAGAGAAAGCCCCTGTTAGCGAAATATTACAAGCGTTGGGTGTGTTTAAATCGTGACTTGAAGTTATATTACAGTTAATAGCACTATATAAAGCTTGTATAAACTTGATAGTAGCTTTTGCAGAGATGTCATCAGCTTACATATAAAATTAACTTATGTATTTTTTGGCACTGTTTCATATCACAAAATAATTTCTCGTACAAGAAGAAATTCCATTTTTATCAAGAACAAAACGAGATTTCAGAAGATATCAAATTTTCAATAAGCGAACAAAATACATCTGTACAAAGTTTAAATTTCAGATTATATGAATTGGATAATGTATTAGATTTTGCAAAAATCACATCATCAAAATTTGGTGAAGTCAGTTACGTTATTTTACTTAAGAGATAGATAATTCAAGTAGAGCGAGAAAAAGCCAGCATCGGCAAGAAATCACATTTTATTCTTCTCCCTGAAGACAAACAAAATTATCAGGACAATCAACACAATGGCTAATGCAGTCTTAAATCTATCCTCTCTCAACGGCACTAACGGCTTTGCCATTAATAGCATCAATGCTGCTAATTACTCACTCAGTTTTGTCAGCAGTGCCGGAGATGTTAACGACGATGGCATCGCTGACCTGATTATCGGCGCACCAAATGCCTCCCTTAATGGCAAGGAGTCTGGGCAAACTTACGTGGTGTTTGGCAAGAGTACAGGCTTTAGCYCCACTCTCAATCTCTCTGATCTCAACGGCACTAACGGCTTTGCAATCAACGGCACTAACGGCTTCGCGATCAACGGCATTGCGGCAGGTGACTTCTCAGGCTTTTCTGTCAGCAGTGCCGGAGATGTCAACGACGATGGCATCGCTGACCTGATTATCGGGGCATACTCTGCCCAGCCAAATGGCGATTATTCAGGGCAGAGCTACGTGGTATTTGGCAAGAGTACAGGCTTTAGCCCCACTCTCAATCTCTCTGATCTCAACGGCACTAATGGCTTCACTATCAACGGTATTGCGGCACGTGACTTGTTAGGCTATTTTGTCAGCAGTGCCGGAGATGTCAACGACGATGGCATCGTTGACCTGATTATCGGCGCACCTGGAGCCTCCCCTAACGGCAAGGAATCTGGGCAAACTTACGTGGTGTTTGGCAAGAGTACAGGCTTTAGCCCCACTCTCAACCTCTCTGATCTCAACGGCACTAACGGCTTCGCGATCAACGGCATCGAAGCGGATGACAGATCAGGTTGGTCTGTCAGCAGTGCTGGAGATGTCAACGACGATGGCATCGCTGACCTGATTATCGGGGCATCTTATGCTACTCGCAACGGCAGAAATTCAGGGCAAACTTACGTGGTGTTTGGCAAGAGTACAGGCTTTAGCCCCACTCTCAACCTCTCTGATCTCAACGGCGCTAACGGCTTCATTATCAACAGCACTGCGGGATACTCAGGCTGGTCTGTCAGCAGTGCTGGAGATGTCAACGACGACGGTATCGACGATCTGATTATCGGGGCAATCTATACGGGCGACAGTTTAGGGCAAACTTACGTGGTGTTTGGCAAGAGCACAGGCTTTAGCCCCACTCTCAACCTCTCTGATCTCAACGGCGCTGACGGTTTCACCATCAACGCCATTCCTCTGACTAACTACAATGGAAATTCTGTCAGCAGTGCGGGAGATGTGAACGACGACGGCATCGACGACCTGATTATCGGGGCAAGTTCTTATGTTAACCCTAACGGCAATTATAGCTACGTGGTATTTGGGGGGAAGAATATAGGCAGTAGCAGCACCATTAACCTGACAGGAACTGCTGGCACAGATGCTATTGTAGGCACAGCCAGCAGCAACATCATCGACGGCAAAGCTGGTAACGATACCCTCACTGGTAACGGCGGTCAAGATAAGTTTGTGATTCGCTTTGGGGATGGCAATGACATCATCACTGATTTTGGTGGCGTAGGTAAAGGAACAAACCCTTCAGCAGCAATCATTGCCGAAGTGGACACCCTAAAATTCCAAGATGCTGCCTTGACTGCCCAAAATCTGCTGCTTACCCAGAATGGGAACAATTTGGAAATCACCTTTGAAGGGATAGATGGTACCAAAGTCATTCTGCAAAACTTTGCTCTGGAAAACCTGGATAACTTGAGAAAATCTACGGGAGCCACTGTAGACTTGGGCAATATAGAGTTTGATGGGCAAACTAGCATCACAGACAGCTTTGATGTCTTCAACGCCAACTCCACCCAAAGCAGTATCTTCAATTTGAACACAGTCACCTTTCTTAATGACCTATCGAATAATGTTAACGGCTTTGATAACTCAGATGATGTCATCAATGGTCAGGGGGGTGATGATCTTATTGACGGCAAAAGTGGGAACGACTTGCTGCGGGGTGGTACGGGCGATGATACTCTCATTGGTGGTACGGGCAATGATACTCTCATTGGTGGTACTGGTAACGATTATTTGGATATTAGCAATTCATCAGGAAATAATCTTCTCTTTGGTGGTGATGGCAATGATTCTCTGTTGATCGACAGCGAGAGTACGACATTTATTACTTCGTCAGGTGATAACACTCTTAACGGTGGTGCTGGTGACGATTACTTAGATATCAACTCTTCAACAGGCGATAATCTGCTTTCTGGAGGCGATGGCAATGATACTCTCTCGGCTGCTGTGGGATACAGATATGGACCCAATCCTTTAGGTAATAGCACTCTTAAGGGTGGTACTGGTAACGATTACTTGTATGCTGACTTCACAGGCAACAAAGACCTACTCTCTGGAGGAGATGGCAATGATACTCTCTCTATCAAGTTTTCTTATGATGATAACACCCTCAATGGTGGCGCCGGTAACGATTTATTAGGTGCTAACATTTCGTCAGGTGATAATCTGCTTTCTGGAGGAGATGGCAATGATACTCTTACAGCCTCTGGCTACGACGGTTATGCTTTTAATAACACATTAGGGAATAACACCCTTAACGGTGGCAGTGGTGACGATTACTTGACTGTTAACTATTCAGGAGGTGACAATCTTCTCTCTGGAGGAGATGGCAGTGATACTCTTACAGCCTCTGGTTACGCCTATGGCTATGACTACATATTGTTTAATACCACTGGCGAGAACACCCTTAACGGAGGTGCTGGTAATGATTACTTGAGTGCTGACATTTCAACAGGCGATAATCTTCTCTCTGGAGGAGATGGTAATGATACTCTTACAGCTTCTGGTCACGACTATGACAACTATTACGAATACCAAGGCTATCGTAGGGCATCTGGCAATAATAAGCTCAACGGAGGTGCTGGTAACGATCGCTTGATAGTTGATTATTCATCAGGCGCTAATTTTCTTTCAGGAGGGGATGGCAATGACACTCTCACAGCCTCTAGCGCCTCTGGTAATAACACACTTATTGGTGGCAATGGCAATGACATCCTTACAGGTGGTTTTGGTAATGATACCCTAATTGGAGGATCTGGTACTGATACCTTTGCTTTCGATAGTTACAATCAAGGCGTTGATCGTCTTTATGACTTCAATGCAACTAATGAACTGATTCAGGTATCTGCTGCTGGTTTTGGCGGCGGATTATCAATAGGTTCACTCTCAGATGCTCATTTTACCATTGGAACATCTGCAACGACCAGCGCTCAACGATTTATCTACAACACTGCTACAGGAGGACTGTTCTTTGACCTTGATGGCAGTGCGTCTGGCTTTACTCAGGTAAAATTTGCCCAACTATCAGATGGATTGTCACTAACCAACAACAATTTTGTTGTGGTTGGTTAATCGGAGTTAGCGGCTCTACAAGTCACCAAATGGTAAGGTTTGCGGGATGCTATTTTTTAGTATCTCGCATCTGTTTTGCTCAATGCAAATTCTTTTGGTAAGCGATGGTAACTTTCTCACGCCATCCATTCAGTCCACTGCGGGGCATCTGACACCAGTTGAGCAAATTTGTCAGGGTCAAAATCCTCAAACTCCAGGATCACGCCTCGACGCTCACCAGTATTGCCCATCTTTTCCAACAGCGATGGCGCAAGCGCCCGCCTTCTTGCGATCACCAGCCGCAAGCAGAGGCGAAAAATGCTTTTAAAAAGCTCAAAGTAAAAAACGTTAGAACTTAGGTTTTTACTTGGGTTGGCACAATGGAGTGATATCAAGGTTTGCAGCAGCAGATACGGCATTTCTAGCCTACGTCGGTACGGTTTACACCCCTTCGATTTGTGTAAAGTTATCGTAACATTTATTTATATAAAGCAATATTTGCTTAACTTAGCAAACTCAAATAAAAGCTATGAATCAACCCATTGAATTATCTTTAACGTGAGTTCGACGGAGCTAAAAAACGGCAGGAGGTAGTGCAGGTAAATCTTTTGGGTAAATATCAATCGACGGTTTTTTGGGCAAATAGGTGTAAGCAGCCAGTCCTGCCATCAGATTGACCAAAAAGTTAAACACACTACGATGTCGAGAGTGTTCTATTTGACACATATTTTTGAGATAGTCATTGACAGATTCAATTACCGCCCGTTTGCGTAAAAGAATTTTATCAATTAGTTTTACCAAACGGTTTTTCATCTTCTTTTTAGATTTGGTAACTAACTCTAAACCTCGCTNTTTAACGTGAGTTCGACGGAGCTAAAAAACGGCAGGAGGTAGTGCAGGTAAATCTTTTGGGTAAATATCAATCGACGGTTTTTTGGGCAAATAGGTGTAAGCAGCCAGTCCTGCCATCAGATTGACCAAAAAGTTAAACACACTACGATGTCGAGAGTGTTCTATTTGACACATATTTTTGAGATAGTCATTGACAGATTCAATTACCGCCCGTTTGCGTAAAAGAATTTTATCAATTAGTTTTACCAAACGGTTTTTCATCTTCTTTTTAGATTTGGTAACTAACTCTAAACCTCGCTGATATAACTCCTCAAATAATTTTTGTGAGATATATCCTCGGTCTCCAAACAGTTTACCAATTAAGTCTTTGGTCATATCAGGTACTGGCTTACGGTCATCTACATTAGCTTGCGTTAGCTTGAATGCCAGTAACTCTCCACAATCGTTAATAATCAAATGAAGTTTAAATCCGAAATGCCAGCCCACAGAATTTTTACCCCATTTCACTAACCCCTTAAAAACTTTATGGGCGTGTGCACGACAATTGTGACAAACATCTATCAGAGTCGAATCAATAAAACTAATCCCTGTAACCTCTCCTGTGCGTGTATGTAAAAAACAACACAACAACATTAAACACCTTCGCGTAGCGTCTCGAAGAGAAGGCATCAGTTCCACAAACCTGGTGTAGCTCACCAAGTTGGGAAACGCTCCACGCCAACTTTGTAGCACGTGCAAGGTGTAGAACTCCTTGAAAGTTTTATAACCACTACCGTGAAATGCGATACCTTCGGTAAGCTTCGCTAACGCAATTGTCATCACCTCTGATAAATGCATTTTTGATTTGCTGCGGCGCTCTYCCTTTGTAGATGGTAACTGTGGCACTTGTTGCCACAAGTTCTCCCACTGGTTGCAAAAATCATCTACGTCACAGAAGATTTGTACGATATCGAGGCGAGATACAATGGTAGACTAAGCCCTGACCCTCATTTTTCTTAGATATTTTTA
>LXQE01000165.1 GCA_003326195.1 Nostoc punctiforme NIES-2108 | reverse complement strand
AACATTGGACTTTTGATATTAGATGAAGCGCATCATGCAACTGCTTTATCTTATCGGCGATTAATTGAACATTATGAAAGCGCCCAAATATTAGGTGTAACTGCCACCCCCCAAAGGATTGACGGTCAAGGTTTTGTTGATTTATTTGATGATTTGGTTATTGGCATTGACACGGCTTACTTAATTGAGTCTGGGTATTTAAGTAACTTTCGATTATTTGCAACGAATCAAACTATTTCTACTCTTGGAGTTGCAAAATCTCGTGGGGATTTTAGAGCTAAAGAGCTAGCGGTTGCCGTCACTAGCCAGATTGGGGTTAGTGAAATCCTTGAGAATTACTTTAAATATGCACGAAATCTTCGTACAGTTATTTTCGCCTGTAGCTTAGAACATTCTCGTGCCCTGGCTGCGGAATTTTCTCGTAATTATATTAGTGCTGAACATTTGGATGGGAAAACTCCTTCACAAGAGAGATTAGAAATATTGCAGCGTTTTCGCAATGGCACAACCCAAGTAATTACTAATTATGAAATCTTAACCGAGGGTTTTGATTGTCCTAATATTGAGTGCGTCTACTGTGTCCGTCCGACTGAAAGCTCTACTCTCTGGCTACAAATGCTGGGGCGGGTTCTAAGAACTTACACTTTAAAACCAACTGCGGTAATTATTGATATTACGGATAATTGGAAAAAACATGGGCTTCCTGATGAAGCCCGCAAATGGAGTTTATTGCCTAAAACTATATCAGAAATACAAAATAAAGGTTTAATTCAATGTAAGCATTGCACCCATATTTTTAAACCGCTAACTGATGAATTAGCTAATTTTAATGCCGAAGTTGACGAGGATGGAGTGGTGATTCAACATCACCAAGCTATTTGTCCAAGCTGTGGTGAAACCATTGATTTTACTACTATTGAGAGTCCTACAAAGCCAAATTTTAGCAGAATCCGACTTAGACAGGGTTTTAACCTTGCTCTTACAGAAATTGACCTTTCTGTTTCTGCTTACAGATTAGACTTAGTTACTGATACCCTAAAAAAGCAAGGTTTACGGGGTGCGAGTCCCACTAAAATTTATAGCGCCATTTTCATCGCTTTTATTGAAAATATTACTAAATTTACTCTTGGAGATTGGCGCGAGATCGTTAAAATGGTTGAGCCATCCCAATTAGCAATTACCAAAAAAGCATGGGAATTGTATAAAGAAGCTTTTGAGCGATATAAGAACCGCATCTTGGCTATGTCTTTTGTTGAACAGAGAAAGCTTAAACAACAAGGCAGTAGCAATGTGGCGACTAATGTAACGACAATAGAAGCCCTTGGGCAGTTGGAGACTTGTTTTCTTTGGCTGTTAATAGTTTTTGGGTAATTTCAGTCAGAGACATTTGAACGTAAAATAGAATTAGATTTATACATTAACAAGCATACACTAACTCAACGTATGAAGCTCAAAACCCAGTTTCTATCTCTTTTTTAAAACTTGGCTAAGATTTTTTTGACCAGAGTAATGTAAGAGCGATTATTTACCGCTCCTNAAAAAAGCAAGGTTTACGGGGTGCGAGTCCCACTAAAATTTATAGCGCCATTTTCATCGCTTTTATTGAAAATATTACTAAATTTACTCTTGGAGATTGGCGCGAGATCGTTAAAATGGTTGAGCCATCCCAATTAGCAATTACCAAAAAAGCATGGGAATTGTATAAAGAAGCTTTTGAGCGATATAAGAACCGCATCTTGGCTATGTCTTTTGTTGAACAGAGAAAGCTTAAACAACAAGGCAGTAGCAATGTGGCGACTAATGTAACGACAATAGAAGCCCTTGGGCAGTTGGAGAATAGTATTTTCTGGGAACCAAAACCACAGGAAAAGTCATCTAAGTTCAAAAAGAATTTAGGCGATAGTTATTTTAAAATGAAGTACAAATCACAATGGAAAGAATCCTTAACTTACTGTTCAATGCTAACAGGTGATTTTTTAAACATAAATGCTGGTCTATTCCATGTGGAAACTAAAGATGTATATGTAAATATCTGTATTGAGGTTAGAGAACTTCCTGGGCCCAAATCAAAACTCACAGAGATTTGTGATCCCGCAGAGATTGAATATGCCTTTACTCAAGGGTTTGGGAAGCTTGCCAAAATCATGTTCCGATTAAGTTGATTCCCAATGTTGGGTCATACAAGCACTAACCCTTGATATTACTGGTTTTTAGGTGTGGGGTTGCAGGTTCGGCTGTAAGAAATTAAGAAGAATTTGCTGGCGTTTCACACTCGTCCGTTGAAAACTATTTTGATTCATGCTGTGCTGTGTGAAAAGCCATCTGCCAGAAATTATGTTCAAATTTTGCTACTCTTAAAAAAGATTCTTCAGCTTGTTTTTGAATATCTTCCTGTGCCGTTTCTAAAACCTCATCAGCTTGCTGTGATAAAAGTTTTACATATTTTGTAAAATCAGTATTTCCCCATCTTTGTGCAAATTCATTGTAAGGTGCAGGCATCTTACCTGGTAGTTGCCAACCTTGATTATAGGCTAATTCAATAGCCCAAAATGCAGTTGCTTGTACAGGATAAGGCTTGTCTGCAAGACTCTGCATATATTCACAGTATTCTCTACAGGTTGGTTGTTTTTTTATATTAAGATTCAGTTGTCGTTGGGTAGCTTTTTCTTTAAACCAATTGAGTTCGTCTTTAAGAGCTGCCAGTCCTCCGAGTATCACATCAAAATGTTCTGGAGGTGCGCTGGCTAATACTCGCCCTACCATCCGCGTAAATTCCACAACAAACAGATAATCTTGCATCAACCATGTATTGAATTGCTGGGGTTGAATTATACCTAATTGACACTGTTCTAGAAAGGGATGCACAGTTGCTTCTTGCCAATCTTGAGCGTGATTTTCTAAAAGAAGTTTGCAGGTAATAGTCATTTTGGCTCAATAGGTGTTTCCGGCAGATGGAATGGAGAGGAGCAGACTGCTAAGATCCTAACGATTTTACCTGTATATTAACAAACACTTGCAGGCGCTTTGCAATTCAATTGAAAGTATCTACGCCCAAGAAAATTACCATTTTTTGTAAGGGAGGAATTTACCTGACATAACAATTTTCACGCGTTCGCCTTTTGGGTTTTCTTCCTTGTCTACATTCAAAGTAAAATCAATGGCACTCATAATTCCATCACCAAACTTTTCTTGAACTACATCTTTTAGTGGAAGTCCATACACCTGCATAATTTCATAGAACCGATAAATAAAAGGGTCAGTTGGAACAATAGCATCACTACCTTTTATCGGATATTTACTCAGTTCTTTAGCATCGTCTATATCAAGCCCTAATGTATCAACTAATAACTTTGCTTCTTCAGGTGAAGCACTCGCTTGGCGATAAATTACAGAGGCAATCCATACTTCGTTACATTGTAGAACTTCTGCTAATTCTGCAAAAGTCAGCCCCTTGTTTTCTTTGGCTGTTAATAGTTTTTGGGTAATTTCAGTCAGAGACATTTGAACGTAAAATAGAATTAGATTTATACATTAACAAGCATACACTAACTCAACGTATGAAGCTCAAAACCCAGTTTCTATCTCTTTTTTAAAACTTGGCTAAGATTTTTTTGACCAGAGTAATGTAAGAGCGATTATTTACCGCTCCTTTGTTCCTATTTAAGTTTTAGCCTGGTGTTAGCTTTAATTCTTTAGATTTCCCGGATTTGACCATTTTCACCAAGTGCTGATTTAGATAACTCTGCGCCNGCGCGAGATCGTTAAAATGGTTGAGCCATCCCAATTAGCAATTACCAAAAAAGCATGGGAATTGTATAAAGAAGCTTTTGAGCGATATAAGAACCGCATCTTGGCTATGTCTTTTGTTGAACAGAGAAAGCTTAAACAACAAGGCAGTAGCAATGTGGCGACTAATGTAACGACAATAGAAGCCCTTGGGCAGTTGGAGACTTGTTTTCTTTGGCTGTTAATAGTTTTTGGGTAATTTCAGTCAGAGACATTTGAACGTAAAATAGAATTAGATTTATACATTAACAAGCATACACTAACTCAACGTATGAAGCTCAAAACCCAGTTTCTATCTCTTTTTTAAAACTTGGCTAAGATTTTTTTGACCAGAGTAATGTAAGAGCGATTATTTACCGCTCCTTTGTTCCTATTTAAGTTTTAGCCTGGTGTTAGCTTTAATTCTTTAGATTTCCCGGATTTGACCATTTTCACCAAGTGCTGATTTAGATAACTCTGCGCCGAAATATACAAACTTTCCCAAATCTCTTGATTGCGGCTGATTTTTGTACCGACTGTATTTCCTGCTGTTTTCTCCGATACCAAGTATTTGCGGAAATAGTTATTCCACAAGTGTTGGAGAAAATCTTCAGCAAATTCGTTAAACGGCAGAATCCATTTATAATCTTTATCTAGAAATACCCGATATGATGCGATTATCGGTAGTGCTAAGTCGGTTGGCGCACCAAACCCGAATGAATACTTGCTGTCAGGCAACAACGTAGTTTTACGTATATCAATTGATGCTAGGTCGTTAGCACCCTTTCTTCTGGGGTTGCTGATATGGTTTTGGATTATTTCNATTTTTGTACCGACTGTATTTCCTGCTGTTTTCTCCGATACCAAGTATTTGCGGAAATAGTTATTCCACAAGTGTTGGAGAAAATCTTCAGCAAATTCGTTAAACGGCAGAATCCATTTATAATCTTTATCTAGAAATACCCGATATGATGCGATTATCGGTAGTGCTAAGTCGGTTGGCGCACCAAACCCGAATGAATACTTGCTGTCAGGCAACAACGTAGTTTTACGTATATCAATTGATGCTAGGTCGTTAGCACCCTTTCTTCTGGGGTTGCTGATATGGTTTTGGATTATTTCATAGAGTCTTTGCTCTATCCACAGAGCATGAGTCAAGAGAGGCAGTAAGGCGGTTAACCGCTCCCTTTCTGCGTCTGTGATGTTACTTGGAAGACTCATCCCTGCTGGGTGTTTGGTTCGTTTATTGCCGTCGGGGTTATATTTATTTCTGTCGAGGCAGTAAAGCAGCTTGAGCAAATGGGTGACATTACACTGGGCATTTCTGGGAGCGCCGCTTTGATTCTGGTAATAAGCGATGCGGAATTTTCTATCTTCTTTCTGTTCTAACTGGGCTAAATACTGCTTGATGAATTTGTAATCACCCCTGGCGTTGACTTTGGAGCGAGAATCTACTGGCGTTGTAGTATTTGAAGCTAGGGCTATATCTTTGGCTGATTCTTCAGTCAGTCCGATGTGGATCGTAACTTTTACTCTGGCTTGGGTTAGGTCGTATTTGTAATTTTTAGCTTGCTCAAAAGCTAAAACTGTATGCCCTCCGTTGATAATCCCATCGCTACCTCCCTCGTTAGCTTCTAAGACTTCTAGCTCCAGTTCAGTTTTGTTTTTGACAGGTTTAGCAATATTAGCTGACAGAACGATTCCACTGTGACGAGAGAAGAATTTTGCAGGTTCGGTCGTCAGTGAGTCGAAGATTTGTCTGTAGGTCGCGCTTTTGCGGTTTGGTTCCCGGATGTTCGGTTCTAGGGGGAGGTCTATCGGGAAGCTGTCTACATGGGCAGTGGCAATGATGCAATTGGGGTTGGCTTGAAAATAGTTATCTATCTTTAAGTTCCAAGTCTTGGGCATACTTGATTTTTGAGGAGAGTAATTTCTATGTTAACCAAAACCATTACCCTGATATCGCTTGCCTGAAAAATGCTATTCGGTATTTAGTTACAATGCATGGGGTTTAATTGCCAAAAGCAGCGAATTGGTATAACACTAAGTAATAACTCTAAATAATTGGGAGTTTAAGGAGTGCTTTGTCACTTAGGCGCACGGAAACCTGCCTGTTGTGCTGTTGCTGAGTCTTTAAAACAAATATCCGGCTTCACTTTTTCATAATCTAAAGTTTTGGGTAGGTGATAAATGTTGCCTCTCTTATTCGTAATCTTGCCTTTTACCTGTGCATCACTTGGGCAAGTTGTTTGGTTTTGTGGTTTCACCCCGAGATTTTGTGCTGCTGCTAAAACTGCTGTTTTATTCTCCGCCGATGCTGGCTTCTTAGAGCTAGAAGTTGTATTTCCAGGGATAGGACTAGCTGCTGTACTAGAGGCAGGATTAGCTGGAGCAACAGCAGTTGGTGTTTGAGGCCTAGTGGTAGTAGATTCTTCAGGTTTTTTACCACAGCTACTTAGCATCAGCACTGTAAATAACGTCACTACAATGCTCAGTTGACGAGGTTTAAGTTGATTGTTCATGCGGTTAATTCTCTAATATTTAATTATTTAATTCCCAATATTTTATACGATACTGACTTCATCGCTCTGCACATCAGTAGCGCCACTCACCCCTCTGGCAGTCTCCACCAATTGTGCCAATATCTCTTGTGTTGCTACTTCTCCCTTTAAAACTACGCTACTTCCTAACTGAGCAACATAGATAGAATCAATCTCATCAAATTGTGAATCTTCGTCAAAAGCTAGGGCGACTCTTTTTGCTAAACCACTTTGGTCATATTCTCCATTTAGTCCGACTCGTTCCAGAGGAATAGTTTCCCCCGATTCGGAATTATCAGCAATTAGAGTCGGATCTGGGTTAACTTTAGCATCTTCTGGCTTTTCCTGTCCAAACAGTCTTTGTAACCAACCCATAACTGTAATCTCTCTGCGAATATAGATTTAAATACAGTTAATTATTGCACTAATCTGCGCTATAAACGCTCAACAGCAGTCTCACAGTTCTAAAATCAGTCACTGTCAGGTCTGTTATCTGAATCTATCAGTGCTTAGTACGATAAATTATTTGACCACAACAAAAAATTATCAGTCAACCCAGATAAGTGAGCAAACTTGATTAAATCATCTGCGATCGCAGAACCTTGTCTACCACCACTGCGTAATTGATCCCACGCTGTCACTTCACCCATTGTCTGCATCAACTTATTTAAGCGTTCCAGCTTTCCATCCCACGCCTGTAGACTTACCCGATCTTCTTCTGGCTGTAACTCTCGTAAAACATAAGATTTATTGCCGTCAACTATCACCCCCAAAAGAGCAGGTGGCGTTCCTTGCACCCGTTGTTGGATAGCTACTACCCGTGCAGATTCACTCGACCAATCCGGCTGAGGTAGTGTTAAATAGGGTTGTAATGAGCAAGTTTTTGTTAACTTCAAATCTAATAGATAATTGCCATCAGGAGAACCAAAACCTTCAACCAAAACTGCATAATGTTCTAACCCTAAACTACCTGTACCAGCAATTCGCTGTTGTACATCTAAAATTTGATAAAAATTAGCATCTTTTTGTGTAGATTTGTACCAATTGGAGATGAGGTTTCTAATTTTTTGCTGTTCTGCTTCTGTGGCTTCAATAATGCGTTTATTGTCAATAAATAGATGCCGCTTACCTTTTTTTTCTTAGTATATTTATCTAAAAAATCTTGACGAAGGCGGGATTTTAAACTTCTTAATAAATCTTTAATTAAACCCGAAGCGGTTTCCTTTTCCACACTTCTAGCAATACTTTTAGCTAAAACATTGCTGTAAGCATCAAGAAAGCAATTGCTCAAATGCAATGCTTCTGATTCATTTACCCTCAGCGTGTGAGAGCCAACTATTATACTGGTAATAAACCTCACCACATCCCAAGTGCAAGGAGCAAGACATGCTTCATCAAAATCATTAATAAGCTAATCGGCATTTAACTTGCATAAAAGCAGGGCTGAAGCCCTTACTACAAGCGAATCATTCTGGAAAAATGAATGACGATTAGCTTATCAAAGTAAACTAATCGATTATCACCTTTATAACTACCAAAGTTTTCCAGGTGCAAGTCACCACAAATCCATACTGGCGGGGCTGCATTCAGTAGTAAATCTTTAGGAAAGTCTTCGTAAAATAAATGACACGTCCCGCGATAAAAAGTAAAAACATCAGAACGCATTGCCTTGTATTTTAATTCAAGCAGTTTTGGGTTGCGTCCAAGGTTAAAGCAATGAATTCTGTCAATGATATTGTTTGTCATGATTTTTGGTTTTCATGCTATCAAATAACAATTGGTACTTTCGTCTTTCCGATTATGCCATTATGCACTGTACTATATCTTTGACAAGCCTAATAGTTGGCACTTTCTTACCACCTTTTGCACTGTTGTTTGGGCTTATAAAGAATGTCAGGAGGTCTAGCTTGCCCCAAGGCCTTCAGTAAAATGTCCACAAATAGTTGTCAAATTATGTTAATGCTTTTTCGTTAGATACTTGCAAATTTTTCCACCTACTTATACAAATGTATAAAAAATCTGATTTTTCTAAATATGTTTTGATTGGCTTCCTCTCAACTACTCTGGCTGTTACCTCTAATTCCATTCAAGTAGAAGCAAAAAGTATACCTAGAGAAAAAATCTTCCAAAGCGAGAATTATGGAACACTAACAAACCAAGGAAAGTTACGTACCTACTATATGTATACGCCAAAATCTTACAATCATAAACATGCCATGTCATTAGTTTTAGTGTTTCATGGAGATAATGGCAGTGGCAATTCTATTGCTAAAACTTCTCGCTTCAATAATTTAGCAAAGGCATTCGGATTTATTGCAGTTTATCCAAATGGACTTGACCATCAATGGAGCTTTACAGGTCATGTCAGACAAAAAGTGGATGATATTTCATTTGTTAAGGCTTTGATTGGGCATATAGAGCAAATTAGAAATATCAACCGACGTAAAATCTATGCTACTGGTTTTTCTCAAGGTGGGATACTGACTCAAGCTTTGGCCTGTAAGCTGCCAAATCAAATTGCTGCTTTCGCATCAGTAGCTGGCTCTCTAACTACTCGATTTGCGCGTAGCTGCCATCCGACGGTTTCGATATCAATGATGATGATTAATGGTACAAATGACTTCAGTGTACATTATCATGGCGATCCCATTACTCAAAAAGAGGCACTTGTTTCTATCCCAGAAACCGCAAATTTTTGGCGACGGCATGACCAATGCACTTCATCATCTCAATTTCAACACTTAACTCCAACTAAATCTCGTAATCACTTGCAAGTCAAAGCTTTTCGTTACTCTGGTTGTAAAAACGGTTCAGAAGTCTTGCAGTTCGCTGTAGTCAATGGTGGGCATTTCTGGCCCGGTGGTGCTTCAACTGATCCTAAATTAAGTCAGGTGAATATTCAGCTTGGTTTTAATGCCAGTAAGGCAATTTGGAGCTTTTTTCAACACCACAGTTTGAGTACTTTCAAAGCGTCAACCATTGGAAAAGCTAAAAGATAATCTCCCAAAAATCTGACACTATACGCACAGCACGGTATTAGCGATAACATTGTATGGAAATTGAACACTATCAATAAAATGCTACACAAGAAATGCCAATTCTTACTAAACGCTTTGTTTGCACAGATGAAAGTAGGTCATTGGTGGATAAGTGCCTTATTGTGGATGACTTTAGCTACGCCAACCAAAGCATCTGTAATCTTACGAATCGCAATTGAGAGAGGAGTTAATCAGGTAACACTTGGCAGTTCTACAACTGCGTTGGTTAAAGATAGTACTGGTCAGACTCTCGGAAAATTACCAGCAATGAGTTCATTTTATGCCTCTTCAGTTCCAGGCGGTGTGGCTTTAGATAAGTGGCAGTCTGGTTTATTTTGGATTGAACCCACAGGTAAAGGATTCGTTTACATTGGCGAACACTGGTATCGAGGCAGAACTCTCGTTGTCCCAACAGAGAAAGGACTAACCGCCGTTAACTGGGTTGATGACCAAGAGTATCTCTACAGTGTTGTTGGTGGCGAAATGGATACTGAGTGGCCTGCTGAAGCTTTGAAAGCACAAGCAGTTGCCGCCCGGACTTTTGCTTTCTATGAGCGAGAAAAACAGCGTAATAATCCTGTTTACGATTTAGGTGATAGTCCAGATCACTGGCAAAATTATAAAGGAGTAATCAATGAAACTCCTAGTACTTATGCCGCCGTCGATGCTACTGATAAACAGGTACTAACTTATGAAGACAGTATTATTCTCTCAGTTTTTCATGATTGTTCTGGAGGACATACTGAAAATGTTGAAGATGTTTGGGGAAGCCACGAGCCTTACCTGCGTGCTGTTGAAGATTACGATCAAAATGTTAGCGAGTGCAAATGGGTAAAAACTTTCTCCCAAAGAGAAATTAGCGCTCTTGTTTCTAGTGTCGGCAATGTTTTAGATATGATTCCACAAACCTACTCACCTTTTGGTAGTGTTAAAGCCTTAAAAATCGTTGGTGATAAAGCAACCATTGTACTGCGTGGCGAAAAAGTACGTACAGCGCTCAAAATTAAAAGTACCCACTTTATCCTTACCAAAGCAGCAAATGGTAGTTTTATTCTTCAAGGACTTGGCTTTGGTCATGCTTTAGGCATGAGTCAATGGGGCGCATACAATTTAGCGAAAAGAGGAGTAAACTACCTGCAAATTTTAGGGCATTATTATCAAGGTGTAGCTTTAAGTACAATTAACCCTAAGTAAAATTAAATTAATATTTCTGGCCCGGTTTGAGAAAACTGTAATGAGCCATTAATGCTCTAACTTGAGACTTTAATTCTGGTATCTCTTTGCCTAATGAGATGATTCCACCAAATAAAGGAGGCTCGTTTATATTCGCGAAAATCTCTGGTTGCTTGAGTTGGGGAATCAAATTTCTCTGTATACTGACTTGTCAAAAATTTTCCCAACTTACTCAAACAGGAGATTGCTGAAGGTCATATTGTTGGCAACCACACTTGGCATCATTGGTATCAATTCTTGAGTCCACAAGCCGCTGCTTATGAAATTGATCGCACCGAAGATATTATTTTTAAAACTACAGGCTTAAAAACAAATTTATTTCGACCACCTGGAGGAGTGATGCATAATGGCGTAGTTGACTACGCTAGAAATAGTAAATACGCTATTATTTTGTGGTCATCTGACTCTGTAGACTATTCCCGTCCTGATGTTCCCAAATTAATCGACAATGTATTCAGAGAGGCAAAACCTGGTGGAATTGTGTTGATGCATGATGGTGGTGGTAATCGTTCTAGGACTGTACAGGCTTTACCAGAAATTATTGCCAATTTTCGCAATCAGGGCTATCGCTTTGTCACCATCCCTGAACTCTTACAAATTCAAGATAAAAACCAAAAATTCATCGTAAATAAAAAATAAAGTAACCTTGCTTCTTTATTCAATTTGTATAATTACTTCTTATCTTGGTAGTAATTAAAGCAAAATTAGAGCTTTAATCAAGTTATTATATAGCCGAGCCGCCCTAGTTAACCTGAGTTCGGGTTAAGCCAGAAGCTAAAAAGCTTATTCTGTCAGGATTGAATAAAACTGCAATTGATCAAAGCAGGGATAAAAGTGGAATCATTTTGTCAATAAGGTTCACAAATGAAACTAATCTCAGCAATATGTTTTATTGACAATAGATGAAAACAGAGCTTTAGACCGAACAACGATAATTCAAGGCTTTTGAGGATTTTTTATCCCGAACTCAGGTTAGTTAGTTTTTCTCAGGTCGGTTTCGTGGATGTACAGTTCGTCCATCATAAAACTGCCTTTGGAGATTGCTCAGTTCTATCCATACGACTTCAAAAATTAAGCTCTTTTTCAAGCATTTTTGATATTTTTTTATCTTGATTACCAACTATTAGCTTAATTTTACCTAGTAGTCTGGCCATTAATCGCTCATGAGCCACCGCACAGTGACTTGTAATTCCTTTAAGTTGATTGTTCGTTGCTAACTTCGTGGAAAGCCGCCAACGCCTCTTCTAAGTGGTTAAAAAACCGATTAGCTCCGATTAAATCTGTCAGCCCGTCCCGCTCAAACTGGACTTTTACCTCCGGCGACAGACCGGACACGACAAAAGTTACATTCTGAAGGGATAATTCCTTGACGACATCCCGAATCGTTTGGGATGCAGAGTAGTCGATTTCAGTAATTGCTCTGGACTCTAGAATAAACCACCGCACGGGTGATTCCGCATTTTTCACGAGATTTTGCACCTCCTCTGAAAAGAAGCTGGCGTTAGCATAAAACAAATCTCTACTAAATCGATAAATGATTAGACCAGGTGCTGATACAATGCCGAGACGAACAGGAATGGGCTGCCAAAATCTATTATTATTGGGAATAATGATGCCAGAATGCGGTCGGTAACTATGACGGACGTGCAAGATCAGCGACAGAATAATTGCTAAAATAATACCTTCTTTAACACCGATAAAAACAACCGTAGCAGTAGTAACGAGCGCAAGATAAAACTCGTCACGATGGGTCGAAAATATTGCCCGCATCCCCTGAATATCAATCAATTTTAGTCCAATCAAAAATACAATTGCTGCTAAAACTGCATTCGGCAAATAGCTAATTGGTTGAGTGAAGAAGAGGATGACTACTAACACCACTGCTACTGTAGTCAGTTGAGCTACTTGGCTTTGTCCTCCTGCTGTGTCAACAATTTCAGTTTTGGTCGGGCTACCATTCACCACAAAGGTTCCACTCACCCCCGCCGCCAGATTCGCCAGAGCTAGACCCTCAAGGTCAATATTTTCTTTAAAATCCTCGTTGTATCGGAAGGCGTAAGCGCGTGAGGTCGCTGCACTTTGGGCAACAATGACGATACAGCACGATAGGGCAATGCCAAATAATTGTGGAATTTCACTCCGAGCAACAGTGGGCAACCCGCATGATGGCAGTCCGCTGGGAATAGATCCAACTACCATAACACCATGACTGGCAAAGTTAAACAGCCAACTGGCAATAATTGCTACTATTACAGCCAGCAACGCACCTGGAAATTTTGGAAGCAATCTGTCGCATAGTTTAATAGTAATTAAGACTGCTAGAGAAATAGCGATCGCTAATGGGTTAGCATGGGGCAGACCTTCAAAGGTATTAATGATTTGCTGGATTGGATTATTACCCCCGCCTTTTAAATCCAACAATCCAGCTAATTGACCGATCGCTACTTGAATTCCTACCCCAGTCAAGAAACCTACCAGCACGGTACGCGACAGAAAATCCGCTAAGAAACCCAGTCTAAACAGGCGTGCTAACAGTAAAAATCCAGCTACTAAAATGGCAACTAATTCTGAATACGCTAAATATTGGGAACTCCCCAACGCTGCCAAGCCTGATAGCCCAGCCGCCAGGATTGCAGCTGTTGCAGAGTCGGCTGCGACTACCAGATGGCGAGAAGATCCAAAGAGCGCAAACGCCAAGGCTGGAAGAATAAGTGTATAAAGACCTGTGGCAATGGGCGTTCCGGCAATCTTTGTGTATCCCATGACTTCAGGAATGCCCAGTGCTGCTAGCACAATACCCGCAACGATATCATTCCCAATGGTGGCGACTGTCAAAGGTAAAATTCCCTGAAACAGGCGAAATCGCTTTTTAGTTGGATGCTGGGCTGTGTTTGCGTTCAATTTCTTCATTATTTCGGATTCAAATCCTTGTCCAAAATTATTCCTCGATTGCCTTGATATGCCCTGCTGCAACTGCATCAGCTAGTGCTTTGTAATCCCCCTCGGTCTGATCGGCGTAAGCTACTGCAAAATTAGCGATCGCCTGCTCAAATGTGTCACTTTGACCGAGATAACCACTAATAGCAAATCTATTCCCCGAACGAGCATGACTGTGCGCCAGCGCCCAACCACATAAATGAGAGTAGCCCTTCAAATCCGTCTGTGACATTCCTTCAATCTCGACGGAAGTTTTCATATCTCTAAGTTGCCGCAGGTAGAAGTCATGACCACTATCGCCTTTTGTCCAACCCAGGAAGATATCGCTGGCTTCTTGCATCAAATGCTGCCCCGCTACAATCCTTTGGGCGTGGTTCTCGTAAGTGCTTTTCCCAGCATAGGGTTCTAGAACTGAAGCACGAGCTTCTTTAATTTGTAGGAATAAAGGATCGTTATCTCCTGTCACCAAAAGCGCAACACCACAACGGGTGCCGATACTACCAACCCCTACCACCTTCATTGCTACATCAACAATCTGATATTGGTCTAGTAAAATACGGGAATCCTCACGTAGTGTTTTCCGATATTTCTGAAAAACAGATAACATCTCTGATGCAAGGCGATCTCCAGGTGACGGATGGAATAATAAAGGAGGATTGTCAATAAAACGGCGCTGTCCTTTCACCGTTTCAGTTAATTTGTGCAGATCCAAAACAGGCTTGAATGCCCTTGCTTTTTTCACTTCACTTTTGACAATATTTAGTTCTTTAGTGTGAGTAGTAAAGGTGAGTAGCGATTCCACCCCAATGTGGGCATACCATACCTCCAGAGCAGTCATTTGGGCGTACTCATTTATATGTTCTCGGTAAGACTGCACAGATGCCATCACTGCTGCCCGACTGATTTTGTCTCTTAGTTTGAGGTATCTACCTGCCACCACAATGCTTGCAGCTAAACGCTTAACATCCCATTCCCAAGGAGCCCAAAGGGTTTCATCGAAGTCATTGACATCAAAGACGAGATTTCTCTCTGGTGTACCGTATCCACCAAAGTTGGACAAATGGCTGTCTCCACAAGTCTGTACTTTGATTCCAGTCTTGGGAGTTTCGCTCAGATCGGCTGCCATGATATTGGCTGCCCCCCTCAGAAATGCAAAAGGAGATTTCAGCATTCGTCCATAGCGAATCGGCACTAATTCCAGCAATCTTCCTTGGTTGGATTCCTCCAGCAGCGCAACACAGTCAGGACGATTGGGGGCAGGTTTCCACTCTTCATGGCTAGATCGCGGCACTCGATCCCGTAGGGCTTTTCCCATCGCGCTACCTTCAGCACGAGAGAGCCACTGTGAAGATAAGTTCTGATTTTGCATTTAGGGTTGACCCATCAGTGAGAGGTTAAAGCTATTTAGCTCTTGTCAATAAGTAATAGTAATTGATTGATATTATCTAGAATATTGGGTTCGTCAACAAAATTTTTAAGTTAGCGATACCGAACTAACAGCCTGTCTGCACTGGGGTTTAGACTAGATTTTCAACTGCTATATAGCGGGAGAAGGTGCATTGCCCCTCCCCCTCTACCCATACACGATTATCATTCTTATCAAGGGATTTTGAGTATTTTAACTGATTGATAACTTTATCTTAACCTATCACGGATGTAACTATATCTACTTTCTAGCCTCTTACTCTTTTTAGTAATGCATAGCAAAAAGGCGATTGCTCAAAACCCTGAGACAACAAATCATCCGGCTATGTCTTTACCACTCAAGTAATTCATAGCTCTGGGTTTTCTCTTCTTGAGAGGGACTACTGATTTCTTGGGTGCTTGTGGCGGACGACATTTCTCGCAATATAGAGGTCTAACTCCAAAGGTTTCTCTTTGAGTCGGTTGCTCACACTGCTTACATACGAAGTTGAAAACGCGAGTGTGAATTTCCCGTTTGTGCGCTCTGACGGTGTACTCTCGGACTTGGATTTCTTTGCTTGCCATTGCTTATTGCAATTAGTAACTTTTTGGATCTTAGCCTTTGCTAAGAAGATTTCAATGGTCTAGGTAAACATAATCACCCGTTTTGTGAATGGGAATTTTCATGGCTACGCCAAAGCCAGAGTGAGAGTTGCAACGACCAAACACACGCTTCAAATCCAGCTGCAACGCCTCACCACATTGAAAAATCACAAACATTTGGAGTTAATCATGGATATCCAAGCTACTCTCACCCTGATGAGCCAAGCAGTCGTTATCAGCTTTGTTGCGCTGATGGTTTTCGATTTCATAGATGGTTTGTGGGTTGTACCCTTGCCGCCATTCGGATGGCAACTACCAGTTATTGAACAGCCCACAGTTTCCGCAACAGCATCACAACCTACTCCAAGGGCGATCGCATTTGAGAATATTTCCGACCCTTGGACTTTAGAACTACAATCCCCTGACCATTCTGTTCCCACGCCAGCAGTTATAATCCCTTTCCCCAGACTCCGACTACTCCCACCTGCCAAAGTACAACCGACCAAACCCAAGCGGACTAAAGCAAAATCGTCCACGTCTAAGAAATTCGCCTCAACTAGTACTAAGCACCAGTCCACCACGCAAGATAACTGGAAAGTACCAAAAAAATTATAGTTAACCCGTCCTTAGCTCAAACAATTGTAGATTGCCGAGAAGATAAGAGAATTGACGATAGCGACGCGGAAAGCGACTGTGCGTAGCGTCTTTTAGATTTATTCCACCCACTTGACTGCTGGGCTTGTACCAAAAACATTCAATCTCCAATCTCCAATCTTCTCGGTCAAACGGCTACGCCAAAGCGAAAGTGATGTATTCATATAATAGATATGGTCAGCCTTATAGCCACGCAAGGAACTCTGTTTGACCTAGAAACAGTTCTGGATTATGGGCAATCAATCCTCAACGTTGCTCAAGAACTCACCAAATCACTGATTGAGCAACGGACTATCTCCACCAGGACAATCCAAGCTCAGATGAATCGATACTTTCTAGGCACTGCTGCGTCCGGTGCATGGCAGTGGAAAGACGCTTACGAAGCTCTTGAAGTAGCGCAAATCTTATATCTGCGTCATCTGGGAATTAAGATTTTATCACTACAACCTCAAGTGGTTGTGCAACAATTAGAAGAATTAACAGCCCTCTGCCCGACGCATACTCGTCGTAGTGAAGAGTCAGTACAGCTTCAGCAATTCTCGACACCGTTACCATTGGCTTATCTGGTAGCCAAAGCAGGATTTATAAAGGCTGATGACTTGGTGCTGGAGCCAAGTGCCGGAACTGGTCTATTGGCACAAATGGCTAAACTGCACAGTCCAAGTCTGATGCTCAACGAGCTTGCACCCGATAGAACGAAGATTCTGCGGCGATTATTCCCTGGCACACCATTATTCTCAGTAAACGCGGAACAAATTAACGACTATCTGGTTGGCAAGACTCAGCCCTCAGTTATGCTGATGAATCCACCGTTTTCGTCGTCCCCGAAAATCAGCAGTCGCAACCCTGATGCCACCCCTCGCCACATCAACTCAGCATTGCAAAGGCTAGCTGACGGCGGACGACTAGTAACAATTACTGCTAACTGGTTTTCTCCCAATAATCCCACTTGGCGCGAGACTTTCGTTAGGTGGCACTCAGAAGCACGAGTTCTACTGTCTGTAGGAGTTAGTGGCAAGGTGTACTCAAAACATGGGACAACTATCGACACTCGGATTACAGTGATCGACAAGGTTCCGGCTGATAATCACAGGCAAATCCCCTGTATTTCAGAAACCTTGGACTTACCCGAACTGCTGACGTTGATTGAGCAATTACCTGAGCGATCTCCGTGGGAACGCTCAGAAAAAATCAAAGCTGCTGCGAAGGCAATTGTCGTTCAATTGCCAAAGCGTATTACAGTTGCACAACCAGAAACAGTTTCCTTTCTTCCAGACGACATAGTAGTGCTGGAATACGAAGTCGTCGAGTGGTCTGCAAATGATGGACTCAAAGATACTTTATATGAAACTTATCGCCCACAAAGAATCCGGATCAAGGACGCTTTACCTCATCCCTCGCTACTCTGTGAGAGTGCAGCCCTAGCACTTGTCTCGCCACCACCACCAACTTATAAACCGCATCTTCCTAGCAATATTATCGCACAAGGCTTGTTGTCAGAGGCACAGCTTGAAAGCGTTATTTACGCTGGTTTTGCCCACTGTGAATTTCTGTCTGGATCTTATATTGTCGATGATTCTTGGGATAATGTGACTGTAGCGGCTCAGGGTGAAGAAAATGCTGTGAGATTTCGCCGTGGATGGTTCCTTGGTGATGGGACAGGTGCGGGGAAAGGTAGGCAATGTGCAGGAATCATTCTCGACAACTGGTGTCAGGGGCGGCAAAAAGCAATCTGGGTATCAAAGAGTTCTGCCTTAATTGAAGATGCCCGTAGAGACTGGTGTGCGCTCGGAGGTAGTGAGAAAGATATCATTGACCTGGGCAACATCAAACTTGGCGACTCCATCCCTTTCACCCAAGGCATTCTGTTCTGTACGTACTCAACTCTACGCTCTCAAAAGAACGGCAAAAGTCGGCTCAAGCAAATTGTTGAATGGGCAGGCAAGGACTTTGAGGGAGCGATCGCCTATGACGAGTGCCACGCGATGGGTAACGCAATGGCTCAAGAGGGTAAACTCGGTATGGTTGCAGCATCCCAGCAAGGCATTGTTGGGCTGCGGTTGCAAAACGCATTACCGCAGGCACGGGTTATCTACGTTTCTGCTACTGGAGCGACGAAGGTTTCCAACCTGTCTTATGCAAATCGCCTGGGGCTTTGGCAGACTGGAGATTTTCCGTTTACCTCCCGTGAGGATTTTGTGAAATCCATTGAGGGCGGTGGTATCGCTGCGATGGAAGTGGTCGCCAGGGATCTCAAGGCTTTGGGACTGTATCTGGCGCGGAGCCTTTCATTCGAGGGAGTTGAGTATCAAACTCTCTACATTGATTTAACGCCCACGCAGGAACGGATTTACAATAGCTATTCTGATGCTTTTGGTGTTATTCATAATAATTTAGATAAAGCCCTGGAAGCTTGTAATATCTCTGGTGACAAGACTTACAACCGTGCTGCTAAGATGAGCGCCGTGTCTCAGTTCGAGTCGCACAAGCAAAGATTCTTCAACCATCTGTTGACTGGCATGAAATGTCCGCAGTTAATTAAAGCGATTGAAGAGGATTTAGCTGCGAGTAACGCCATTGTTATTCAAATTGTATCAACTAATGAGGAGTTGCTTAAGCGCCGACTCAATGAAGTTGCACCCGAAGAATGGAAGGATCTCAATCTTGACCTGACTCCACGGGAATATGTCATGGATTATTTGATGAGTGCATTTCCCATTCATTTGCATTCCATCTATTCAGGTGTTGACGGCTCAGAAAGATCCGAGCCAGTCTTTGGTGCCGATGGCTCTCCAGTTATCTCTATTGAAGCTGTAGCCTTGAGGGATGCGTTAGTCGATAAGTTAGCAAGCCTTGATCCCATCCCTGGTGCATTAGAACAATTGCTGTGGCATTTTGGTCACAAGCAAGTGGCTGAAGTAACTGGTCGCAGTAAGCGAGTTCTCAAAGATGAATCTGGACGTTTGTTTGTGGATTCTAGAGGCAGTGGCGCGAATATTACTGAAACTGCTGCGTTTATGCAAGGTGACAAACAAATCCTCATCTTCAGTGACGCTGGTGGCACAGGCAGAAGTTATCATGCTGACCTCAATGCTGTTAATCGGCGGCGGCGATCGCATTATTTGTTGGAAGCTGGATGGAGAGCAGACAACGCAATCCAGGGGTTGGGACGATCGCACCGCACCAACCAAGCATCAGCACCCGTGTTCAGACCTGTTACCACTAACGTCATAGGTGAACGCCGCTTTATTTCAACCATCGCTCGAAGGCTGGATAGCTTGGGCGCTCTTACTCGTGGTCAACGGCAGACGGGTGGCAATGGGATATTTGATACAAAGGATAACCTTGAATCGAACTATGCAGAGTACGCACTATACGAGTTGTTTAAGCAGATTTTCCAAGGTCGATTTTATGAAGTGCCTTTAGGAAAGTTCGAGCAAATGACGGGACTGAGTTTAACCTCTCATGAAGGCGGGATGAAAATCGACTTGCCCCCATTGCGGCAATTCCTTAATCGGCTGCTGGCTTTACGCATCGATATGCAAAACATCATTTTCGAGCGATTTGAATTGTTGCTAAGTCAGCAGATTGAAACAGCGATCGCGGCTGGTGTCTATGAAATGGGTGTGGAAACTTTACGGGCTGAACGGTTTACTGTTGACAGCCAGGAAGCTGTGTACACCCACCCTGCCACAGGTAGCGTAACGAACTATCTCAAGATAGAACGCACTCAGAAGAATAACATCAGAACGGCTGACGAAATGCTTGAGTTTGCCAGTATGTACCAGGGGAAATTGATGGTTAACACCAAGTCTGGTCATGCTGCTGTGTCAATTCCGACACATAGTATTTACGACGCTGATGGTGGTGTTGTACCAAGAGTGTTACTCGTCCGTCCACAGAAAGAAATCCGTATACCAGTCAAGGATTTAGAATCTTCCACTTGGAAAGCGGTTTGTGTCAATGCGTTCGTCGCAGGGTGGTCGAAGGAAGTGGACACACTACCCAAGTTCACAACCGATTACCTGCATTTGGTAACTGGTATTCTCCTACCCATCTGGAAAATCCTACCACAGCAGAATAGTCGAGTATTCCGGTTGCAAACCAGCGATGGACAAAAGATTCTTGGTCGGGTAGTGAATGCTCACGACATTCAAACCGTGCGCGAACAACTTGGACTCAGGAACCAGCTGCTTTCTCCAGAAGAACTTGTGAAGCTGGTACTCAACGAGAGATATACACAGCAGTTGCCGGGTGGTGTAACCTTGCGACGTTCTTTGATTGCTGGTGAACCTCGCATAGAACTGGTTAATGCTATCTCACTGGCAGAGCGACTCTTAGCTGTGGGTTGCTTCACCGAGATCATTAACTGGCAAAAGCGGGTATTCATTCCAGTTTCAGACAAAGCACCAGCTATTCTAGCGGCTGTGATTGAAATCTTGGGATAAGTCAAAAGCTGATGTATTCATTAGATACATCAGCTTATTTTTTGCTCAAACAAGAGTGTGATGGTCTCACATTTTGCACCAAAAAAGGGGCAGATATAGCAGCTACGTCAAACTTTTCGGTCTACTGAAATTTGTACAACTTATTTTTACATAATGGTTCATTCAAATAAATACTCTTGTATGTCGTTTTGTCGATGGCGGAGAATACTTATAGCTTTGACCTGGATTTGACGAATCCGTTCTCGGCTGAGGTTTAGCTGTTGCCCAATCTGAGCGAGATTGAAATGCTGATCGTTCTCTAGCCCAAAGCTTAAAGTCAACACTTGACGCTGTATAGGTGTTAGTGGTTCTAAGAATTTAGCCACATCTTGGGATAAAAGTTCTTGGGTGAGCAGTTTTTCTGGTGAAACACCAACGTCTGCTAAAATTTCGCCCAACTCTGTCTCTTGCTCATCTCCGACTTGTTTATTTAAAGAGATAGCTGTACGAGAAGCGGCAAGATATTCTCGAAGCTTATCTGTGCTGAGGTTTAATGATTTTGCGATTTCTTCAGCAGTGGCATGGCGGCCAAGTTTTTGAAAGCTTTCTCGCTGCACTTTCTTGATTTTATTAAGTATGTCAGTGAGATGAACAGGCAATCTAATAGTGCGGGATTGTTCTGCAATTGCTCTTGTTATAGCTTGACTAATCCACCAGTAGGCGTAAGTTGAGAGTCTATAACCCCGATTGGGATCAAACTTTTCTATACCCCTTTGTAAACCTATTGCTCCTTCTTGGATCAAATCTAAGAATTCCAAATTCCGGTTCTGGTATTTCTTGGCAACAGATACTACCAGCCGCAGGTTAGCTGTCACCATTTTTTGTTTAGCCTTTTGACCAAGGTGTAGTGCTGATCTGACTTGTGTTTCGGTTTTTTCAACAGTGTTGGCTAATTCTGTCATTGTTGGTTCACGCTCTAGCTGTTGAGTGAGTTCATTTTTAGATTGCTCAATGGCAATCATTTCTTGTACAAGTCTTGCATAAGCAATTTCCTCGTCTGGTTTTAATAGAGGATACTTACCAATTTCTTGTAAATAGATGCGAACCATGTCTGAACTCAGGCTGGACATACAAAATCAACACTTTTTTAAACCAAGGAATTTAAAAGTATAAATCAAATAGCTCAATAAAGTTTTCTATTTTGAAGAACCAAAACATATCACCAATGCAGTCCTGCCTAAAGTAACCTCTGCTGTAACCTTGTGTACCGCTTTTGGTCATCAGTAGAGCGCACCGCCAGAGATATCGCTTTTTTTGCTCCAACTACGATCGCTAACTTCTTGGCACGGGTAAGCCCAGTATAAAACAGGTTCCGAGTCAACATCATATAATGCTGCATATAGATTGGCAGAATCACCACCGGATATTCTGACCCCTGACTTTTATGTATAGTAACGCTCCAGGCTAAAGTAATTTCGTTAAGATCAGCATAGTCGTAAATCACAGTACGCTCTCCATACTGCACAATTACTTCTTGTTCAACAGTATCAATGTCAGTAATAATTCCCAAATCTCCATTGAAGACTTCACGCTGGTAATCATTCATTTGTTGAATGACGCGATCGCCAACTCGCAGTATCATCCCACCTCTATTAATTTCCACCTTGTCGGGGGTAGGTGGATTAATCAACTGCTGCAATACAGTATTAAGGTTGCGAGTCCCTACCAAGCCCCGCGACATTGGACAGAGTACTTGCACATCAGTAGCAGGATTAAAACCCAGCCGTGGAATCAAATCGCTAATCAATTCGCAGATTGCTTGCACTCCATGTTCAGGCTGATGACCGCCGCCATGCCAAATACAGTCAGATTGAGGTGTGTCAGAAATCGGTTCAATCGTGGGATACTGTCCCCGGTTGATTTGGTGAGCAGCAGTGATAATTGCGCTCTGTTGAGCTTGGCGGAATACCTGAGTTAACCGCACTACTGGCACACGACCAGAATTAATCAAATCAGCCAGTATTTGACCTGGGCCCACAGATGGTAACTGGTCAATGTCACCCACCAACAACAGTAGAGCACCAGCCAATACTGCTTTAACCAAGGAGTAAGCCAGAAACAAATCAAGCATCGAAGCTTCGTCAGCGATAATTGCCGTGTGGGGTAAAGGATTTTCACTATCGCGCTTGAAACCCCTTGAGCGGGGGTCAAATTCCAACAAGCGATGAATAGTCTTGGCTTCCAGCCCAGTCATTTCACCTAAGCGTTGAGCAGCCCGTCCAGTTGGTGCTGCCAGGGCAATAGATTTACCCATTGCTTTCCAAAGTGAGACAATGGTGTAGGTGGTGAAAGTTTTTCCAACGCCAGGGCCACCAGTAAGGATCATGATTTTGGAATAAGCTGCTGTTTCTACAGCTTRGCGTTGCTGTTCTGAAAGCTGAATTTTACGGCTAGYGGTGAAGCGSTCWATCCARKCRCGSACGCGSKSAATGTCAGTATCAACAGGCTTTTCTAARCGTTGGCGGATCAGTTGAGCTAAATTCTGTTCAGTATGAAAGTAAGTCGGTTTGTAGCAAAGTAGGGTTTTATCCTCATCCCACTCTCTAATCAGTTCATTTGTTAGAGCCATGTCTTTGATGATTTGTGCGATTGCTTCTTCTGTGGGCTGATGAGATTCGGTTGTCAGTAGTTTTATTACCGACTCAATCAATTCGCTTTGTGGCAGGTAACAGTGGCCATCTTCGGCAGCTTCACTTAAACAGTGGATAATTCCTGCACGGTAACGAAATTCTGAGTCAGGGGCAATTCCGATATTCCGTGCAATCTTGTCAGCAGTTAGAAAACCAATCCCGTAAATGTCGGCTGCTAGCTGATAAGGGTTATTGGTAACAGTGGCAATTGCTTCATCCTTATATTGCTTGTAAATCTTCACAGCATAAGTGGTAGAAACGCCATGCCCTTGGAGAAACACCATCACTTCTTTTATGGCTTTCTGTGTCTCCCAGGCATTTTTAATTAACTTAATCCGCTTTTTGGCAATGCCTTGAACTTCGATGAGCCGGTCAATTTGGTTTTCGATAATGTCCAGGGTTTCTAAACCAAAGTGGGCAACAATGCGTCTTGCTGTGACTGGGCCAACACCTTTGATCAGTCCACTGCCCAAATATTTCTCAATTCCGGTGAGAGTGGCTGGTTTGGTTTCTTTGTAGTTGACTACTTGGAACTGGGGGCCAAATTGTGGATGGTCACGCCAGAAACCAGTTAGCTGTAGAGTTTGACCTGGCTGAATATTAGCAAAGCTGCCGACAATTGTTGTCAGTTCGGTGCTACGGGGACGGGTCAGCCTTGCCACAGTGTAACCCGATTCAGCAGAGTAAAAAGTTAGGCGTTCTACGACTCCGGTGATTGTTTCGTGTTGAGGAAAGGCACTTACTTGTTGAGGGGAAAGATTAGGGGGAGTGGACATTGCCTGTTAGAAGAGGCCGCACATTATTATAATACTGGAAGTCAGTTAATTATAGTACATAAATACTATATAACACACCCAGCATTAGTGTCATCTAAAACTCACCCTAATTTCCCTTCATCACTCTTATATGTCATAGTTCTAGGCTTCCTTTTCTTAAGTGGAACTACTGATTTTTTGGGTGCTGGAGGAGGGCGGTAGCTTTCGCAGTAAAGCGATGCTGGTTATACCTATTATCAACGAGGTGAGCAAAAACGTTTAGAACAAAGTATATGACACCTTGACTTGGTAACTCACTTTGTCCGGGATAACTATATTACAAATTACAAAAACTGCTTACTACATCAGGGCTTTAATCTCATCGAGCTTTTCCTGAAGGACTTGGCGTAGTTTAATAAGTCGTGTCTGTTCCAATATTTTTAAATTTATTGACTGGATATCCTTAATAGTTTTGTCCATCTGTTTGTTCTGCTTGGCTTCAGAATTAGAAGCACTATACTGCTCTAGGGTTTGCTTAACTAGTGTTTTAGTTTGGCTCAATGATAGTTTTTCTTCGATGACTCGATGAGTTACCTGAGTACGAATCATCAGAGCTTTAGATTCATCAATCTTCATCTGTTCAGAGGATAACTTATTGAGTTCTCTTACTTTGCTGGTTTCTAACCCTTCAGAGCGAATGACATTTTTGAGGTCTTCTGTCACTTTAAGAAGAGGAAAGATATTGTTATTAATCGATACCGGATTGAGTTGTAGTCCTAACAAAACTGAGACAATCTCATGTTCCTCATGTTCCTTGAAATCAGATGTTTCTAGCCATTCTTGTTGTGTCATCAAATCAGAATCTTTAATCAGTGCGAGATATTGAAGCTTCTTACTACGGACTAGTCGGTTAATGAAAGCATTCAAAAACTTTGGAATCTCGTCTTCTCTTCCGCTCAGATCGGGATATTTATAAATAATTAATCGAATAAGAGCAGTTGCTAAGTCAAGGTCATGAAGTTTTTGTGAGTGAATACTACTTACCAGTTGACCCTCAAAAACTACGACTTCATCTGAAGTTTCTTCTTTAGGTAGAAAGACAGCTTTCAGTTTTGTCATTCCAGCAAGTGGAGCTGACCTCCATCTGAGTTCTCCATCAAATATTTTGTAGCGTCCATCAATTTGTGGAATAAGCACTATTGGGTTTTGCTGACCTTGCCGACGCAGACTCTCTGCTCGTTCTTGGATTACTAATTGAGGAAACGTTTGTCTCGGTTGAGCCGGATCGGGATCTATAAGATTTACTGCAATTTCATGTATCCCTCCTTGAGTAGCCAGTTGATTAGTGAGTTGCTCAATTTGTTGCTCTAATGTAATTTTTTCTTCTGAACTAAATACATTTGTTCGCAGCTGTATAATTTCTACTTCGAGTTTCTCTATCTGACTTTTAAGTTGGTGAATTTGCTGAGACTGACCTGCTTGGCCAAACAGTTGACTAATTTCTACAGGTTTTTTACTTGGCATTACAGTTCCTCTGTCATCAATTTAATTAAGCTAGTCACAATAGGTTTAAAGTCTTCACTAGCATCATAACCAGGTCGATATAAATTTAAGGGTAATCCAGAACCACTAGCTTTAAGGTAGTAATTAGATTCTCGAATGTAGGGAAAGCATCGGATTCCCATCTGTTTAATTAGAAAGGGAAGAGTTCTCTCAGGCTCAATATCAGTTCTGAGGTTGCCCTTTTTATCTAAACCTAAAATATCTCGATGTGCCCCAACGCCATATAAATCTACTCGTGTAGGTACAAACCCTAATATTTCAGGTTGAGGTTTCAATCTCAAATCGTCTACTTTACTATAGAACCAATCTAAAAAACCTGCGAAAGCTCCTGTATCTTTATATTCTGGTTTGATAGGAACAAGCACATGTGTAGAAGCTGCTAGTGCAATCAAACCCATAGGCTCTAAGGAAGCAGGAGTATCAAAGATAATCAAATCGCTATTTAAGGGAAAATCTTCTAATCTATCTTTCAGTGTGTAGTGACGGCGATTATAGTTATATATTTCTGCAATGCTTTCTTCGAGAAATTTTCCTCCTTGAATAGCCGTAACCGTAGAAAGATGTTCTGTCCAAAGTGGAACAAGTGGGTAGTCTCCTGTAAATGTTTTTTTGAAGACAGCAGCTAGAGACTGCTCCATTGATGCTGGTGCAAGCCTTGCAAAAATACATAGTGAGCCGTTTTGATCGAGTTCTATTAGGGTAACTTTGTAACCTTTGGCACCTACAGCATATGCTAAATGGGTTGCTACCGTGGTTTTACCTGACCCGCCTGCATTACTAGCAATTGTTAACCGGATCTGCTTTTTAACTGTTTTCTTTTTCATTACAATGTCTTTTAAAACTCACATCTCTCTTAGTTTTATTTATTACCAACAACTGAGTTAATTCAAAAAAATCGTGATTTCATAAAAAGGTTGTTTTACATAACAAGGCTCCTCAAATCTTTGATAGTGGCAACTTGATACATAATATACATGGGTATGAAACTAACATTAGTTTCATAACCTTGTATATGACTAAGGTTAATTTCTTCTGCTCTAAGATTCGCTAATTACTACTGTTCTAGCACCTACCGGTAGCCCATCAATAACATCTTTGAAGTGTAACTGTGGAAAGATATCAGAAAAAAAAGGAACATAGCATTGGACTAGCCAATTATAAAGGTTAAACTTTTCCACTCCCATTTGTAGATCAGTTGCCCCTTCTTGATTCAAATCCAGCAGTTATAGGTTATTTCAGCAATATTTTTTAGCTACTCCAACTTTCCCTTCTTTACACACTGCACCCCTGCGAATGTCTCGAATGATGCAGGTTTAATTGAGATATTAACTCTCAACATCGTTTATTTCCAGTCGAAACCCGTCGCTATCCCCAAAATCACGATCATGCTAGACCACGCTTATCACCTTGAACATCTTACAGAGGCATTAAAGTATAAATCAAACAGCCAACCATCTAAATCAATTTCTGCTGCGTTGATAAAAAAGATTTCAAAAATTCCTGCTGGGGGCTACATGGGGGCTATATATACCCCAACAATAGCTTCAGACTTTGGGAATATTTTGACCCCTATATAGGGTGTATATAGGTGCTAAATGGGGTATATTTGACTTGTTGACATTTTGTACCCCATTTAGCCCCCAAGGGGTTATGATAAGCTCTTGAGATTAGGAAAAAAAGAGGTAGTTATTTTATTCTTCTCTCCCCTACTCCCCAAAATTAACTGAACAGATAATTTTCACAAATTAAAGTGTATTACTTGAAGCAGATGTCAAACATTCACACGTTACAAAAAATTTTTCCTGCGGGTTTCGATAACGGTTACGGAAGCCTCAAACTTTTAGTCGATGGGTTTGAAGTAGTTCGTGTCCCCAGCTATATAACTAATGCTGAGATGGAAGATGTTCCAGGACGTGTAGTTTTTAACGGTAGTGCTTATACTGTTGGAGAATCTGCTTACCGGACAGGGAATTATTTTGACCGCAACACCGATAATAATGAAAATAAAGTCAATAATGCGTTGTTGACTTTATTAGGTGCATTGGCACATCTCCCACACCGTAAGGCTTGGCACTTAAAATTAGTCGTCAGCTTACATGACGTTGGTCTAGCTGACGAATTGCAAAAAGTACTCAATGGAGAATATCAGCCAATACTAGCTGGCAAACAATCAGACGTGAAAGTAGAAGTGCTAAAAGTTGTACTAGAGGGTATGGGTGCATTATTTGGGCATCCACTACCCAAAAAATTAACCATTTTAGACTTTGGCAATGGAACGACTCTCTATTCTCGTTACAACCGGGGTCAGCGAGAAGTTCACACTGCCTACCCCATCGGTGTAGAAGTTCTCATCGATGATATCTCCCAAAAGATGAAACATTTGAATGGTGGAAAAATCGGAGATCCATCGAAAATCCGATTTTGTCTGGAAATGGGACATACCAAGTACAGCCGTGACATCGATATCAAAGATATATACAGTGCTTCTTTAAAAGATTGGTATGAAAAATACTTGAAGAAAGTKGTGAATCTGACAYTKGATGCCAAGCAYCAGGGGGATGAAATCTGGGCGATTGGTGGAGGCTGCCTCTTACCWGGATTTAAGAAGCTRTTGGAGAAAAACGGCTTCAAAATCCTGGACAATCCGGTAGAAGCCAATGTCTTTGGGCTTTTAGAGATGGCAAAAACCATCACCAGCAAGAATCCAACTACTACATCTATTAAGTGATCGCAATGGCAGACAAACTTGACTTAACCCCAGAAAAAGTTCGGATCAAAGATAGCTACCGAGAGCGGATATTTACCGAATCACAGCAACTAGGCAAGAGTTACCTAGAGACGCTCTACTTTATCATTGATTGCTATTTTGCTTTCAGGAAGGGTGCATTTCCCACACAACAAGTAGCTTTCACCCCGACTAATACAGAAGATAATAAACTCTCTTCAAGGACTGCAACTTCATTTACAGAGGAGGAAGAAGATTCTGATGGTGAAACATTCAGCCTTGATTTTGATTTGTAACCGTCAAATGAAATTGGCAACGGTAAAGAAGGGGAATGGCACGCACCGCGACTAGGTTTAACACCGTCGAGCCTCACAACTGAAAGAGAAAAACTCAGCCCTAAAGAATTTATCAGATGGACTCGTAACCGCAACCCAAGTCGCTTGGGATGGGAATGGAATACAAAAGATAAGCTGTACCACCCGATAAAATAAATGCTAATTCCCCAATCGGGAAAATATTACTGCAAATTGTTACTGCATTTTCTCCTGTATTTTATCTGGAGTTAGAGTTGATGCAGGAAATTTTGCTTTGCGGCGATCGCTCTTATTTTTGGACAGGTTTCGGAGCGTCTGGGGAAAGAGAGCCGCTTTTTTGCCTTTGGGATAGTTGCGGTGAAGCACTCACCAGACTACGCGATGGCGTAACCGCCCGCTTTATAGTGCGATCGCGTTAGTTGAAGTGAGTGCCCCACTACCAGTGATAGTATCCTTTCCTGAATAAGTGTTAATAATCCCCTCGTTTAAAACTTGAATACCAGTAGCCAAAGTATTAGCCTTCTCTTCCCCTAGCACAGTGTCGCTTTGCCAGTCCCAATTACATTAGGGGGAACTATAAGTTTAACGACAGTAGTTAGTCTCCTTAATTCTGAATAGTAAATCCGTGTTTGAGTTGTTAGCTATGCGTTTACCTGTTCGGGTAGCCTAACTGAGTCATACGGTTAAATGCTGCACTTTGAGGGGGCATTTTATTTTTTTGTTTAGGTGCATAAATCAGAAAATGCTTCGTACTAAACAATATGGGTGGATAAAACCCTAGTGTTGGATGTTGTATTTAATTGGAGTGTCATTAGTACAGTACAGGATAAATTCACTTAGCATCTCAATTAACAAGATTTGGGGATTAAGAAGTTGTTATGAAAAGAATAATTGAAGTTGTATGTGCTGGGATTTTAGGAGTAGGAGTATTTTTCCCTACCTCTGCAAAAGCTTTTGTTACTACTCTAACCAACATTAACGATCAAACTTATGCAATTACTCATTCCAATTCCGAGACACTTTTGGCGATGCCGTGTGATACTTGTGAGATAAACCGAGGGCCACGACCAAGACCAACACCAATACCAACAGCACCAACACCAATACCAACACCAGCAGTACAATTCTTGCTCGATCATTCAAGTTTAATACAACAAAGTATAGGAAAGACATGGAATGAAGCTGGAAAAGGGATAGTTGCACAAAAAATTAAAGAATCATTAAACAATCGGCAGATTAGCAATGGTGTTAACATTTACAATGCTAGTGTGGATATTGCAGCAATCTCAAACCAGCAATTGACAGTTGGTTCACAAGCAAATCAGGTTAGACTAACACTTGTAATTCCGGGCAATTATACGGACTTTCATACGACTACCAACAGTATTTTTGGATCTTATGCCGATCCCGAATTTGGAGTTAGTTTTGACTTAAGAGTCGATATAACTATATCTGTGGATCAATTACTATCATCTAATCCGGTTAATATAAATGAGCTAAAGGTTCAGGTTAGTAATGCCAGCATCCACGGTTCAAATTTAGTAGGTACAATTGTTGAAACTGTAGGCGACTTTATTCCTGGGGTGAATTTTAGCCAAAGTATTACGTCTCGTATTAACCAAAGCTTTGATTTTAAAAACCAATTAGAAACAGCTATAAAAACAGCTGTGTCTTCTCTTTTATAACTTTAGAACCGCGTAGATTATTTCTTTTATTCTGCGTTAAGATTTCAGCTAGCCATTTATTCTCCCTTGTACATTAGATGAATGCCTAAGTCAGGAGGGTGACTTCCTGGCTTAGGCATCCACTTAATGGATTAATCTTTGCTCACTAAATAAAAAGTGGAATGCTCCCAATATGCACCAACCATTAGGGTGCATTTCCACAGAAAAATGATCCGACTCCATAAGATTGGATAATTTATTTGTTGGAAATTCCTAATTCACAGTCCCAAGCACATTTTGCTGTAGAGGAACGCCACTAAAGGCAATTTCCTCAACATTCAAGACATTCAAGGTAAATTGATCCCGCTTAATGGTGTAATTGTTGGGGCTGCCTGTACCTGTAATAATGTAATCACTTTTAAAATCAGACAGAATTAGCTTATCCGATCCCGAACCACCATCGAGCGTGGCATTACCGTAACCAACATCAAATATGTCGTCGCCACCTCCACCCTTAATCAAGACATCGGCAATAGCACCCCCAAGGTCTAAAACAGTATTACCGTTAGCATCAATTCGACGAGCTTTGAATTTATCGTTACCGTTTCCGCCATCAATCGTGCCGCCTTGAATGCCAACGCTGGTGCCATAGCCAGTAAGAATATCAGCTCCTGCCCCTTCACAAATAATGCCATCAGTATTAAGAATACCTGTGCCTTGACTAATGCCAGTGCCAATGAGGGTATCGTTGCCATCGCCTAAATTGATTGTGCCACTGTTAACAATGCCTATACCTACACCAGATGCAAGCTCCTCTGGGCCGTTCCCAAAAGGGTTATCAGCGTAGATCCCTTCACCGCCTGTGCCTGTGCCAGAGAGATAGTCGTTTCCCTGCCCAACAGCGATCGTGCTACCCTTGCTGTTGGAGATGCCTATACCCCTACCCGCATCGTATGATCTAAAAGGTTCTAAATATGCATCACTGCCATTGCCGATACCAACAATAGAATCGTTTCCTTTCTCTCCATTAATGTTGCTACCACCACTGTTGAAGATACCTGTACCTTCTCCTCCAGTACTACTAATTCCACCAGTTCCAGTTCCCTTGATAGAATCGTTCCCTTCTCCTCCATTAATGTTGCTGCCCTCAGTGTTAGAGATTCCTATAGCATTCGTTCCCGATCCAGTTCCCTCGATAGAGTCGTTCCCAAATCCTCCATCAATGCGGCTATTCTGAGTGTTTTGGATGCCTATAGTGATGGCTCCGATATTTCCGTCACCTCCGGTTCCGGTTCCCTCGATCAAATCTTTTCCGTCTCCTCCATTGATGTAACCACTCTGAGTGTTAGAGATACCTGTACCAGGTTCATTGCTTCTATACCCGGAACCACCACTGCCTGTGCCAGAGATAGTATCGTCTCCACTCCCTGCATTGATAATGCCACTGTTAGTAATACCAGTGCCTGTGCTTGCGTCAAAGCCGTTACCGCCACCAGTGCCTGTGCCAGAGATAGTATCCTTACCTGCTTGAGTATCAATGACTCCGTTTTTTAGAACTTCAATTCCAATTGCTGGAATTGTTGGCAATAATGCATTATCCTCTTGTCCCACCACCAAATCGGAACCAGAAGTGCCTATGAATGGGGATAAAGAAACAATTAGTCTGGACATAATATAATTTTCCGCAATTGTGTGTGATCAAGTTTTAAACCCTGAAAGTCTTGCTGTTTGAAGAATAATTCTCTAACGGCAATTCCCTCTCATCAAGCTAGTACCTGCTTACTTTACGTTGGGCGCACAAGTTTTATGCAGAGCCAACCAATTTTTTATAAAAGTTCATAAAAAATCCTGCCTGATAACTTCACAACACTGAAGGCGATTGCTCTCCGGTCAGGAGTCCACGATAAAGCGATCATTCTTACTACACAATTCCTATAAAAATTTTCTAGTCTTCAGTAGACCAGTCGGGAGTGATGGAGATTTAATATTTCACACAAATCAGCCATCTGTCGCTTTAACGGAAGAATGGATATTTGACCATATCTAGGTAAAAGCTCACATAGCAAAGCATCCAGCCAAAATGAACCCCTAAGTGCGAGCGCACCTTTCTTCGGCTGCACAGCCGCAAATGACTGTAACCCTTGCATAGTTGGGTTATTGGACTGGTTTAGCACTGATTGATGGTTGTTTTGCTTTTGTGCAGATTTTCGCCAATAACTGATACCCCCTGAAGCCTTACCCTGCATGGGTTAAGCCTACATTAGATATAGTAATTTGCCTATAAAAGAATGCAAGAACACCTGCAAGGGAAGAAGAGGGTAGTGCAATCGCGTTTCAAGCTATATTCTTTTGCCGTTAACTTGACTCGCTACCCGGATTTCTCAGTAGTGACATTGAGCAAGTCAAAACGTAAAGTCTTGTAAAGAGAACTTACTTTCGCATAAAAGTTGTTTAATAAAGCTAAAGATAAAGTTAGCAAACTTTTGGAGTGCCAAATCAATCAAAGGAGCTTTGATAAGATAATTGGGTTGATTTAATTCAATGCAGTTGGCTTGCAAAACATTGCTAGGAAGCCCATTCTACAGGATTACTACGCTGGAAAAAAAAAAGCTAGTCACACGGTAGATTTATTGGGGAGTGCTATGTCAGGAATAACTCAATATTGGCGGTGTTGGTGGGAGGTGTGTTAATTGCTTCTTTGCAAGAGCATGTCTTTGCCCAAATTACCCCGGATAACACCTTACCTAATAATTCCATCGTTACACCAGATGGCAGATCCCTCAATATCACTGGAGGTACGCAAGTAGGAAGTAATTTGTTTCACAGTTTTGGAGAGTTCTCTGTTCCGAATGGCGGCACTGCTTTCTTCAATAATGCTACAGATATTCAAAATATCATCAGTAGAGTAACTGGTGGTTCAGCTTCTAATATTGATGGTTTGATTCGTGCTAATGGTGCTGCCAACCTGTTTCTGATTAATCCGTCGGGGATTATTTTTGGTCAAAATTCTCAATTAAATATTGGTGGTTCTTTTGTTGGGACTACAGCTAATGCACTGCAATTTGGAAATCGAGGATTTTTTAGCGCTACTGAGAAAAATATCCCTTCACCATTGTTGACTATTAATCCTTCAGCATTGCTGTTTAATCAGATTAATCAAAACGCAACTATTCAAAATAGCTCAGTTACATTTGCAGGAACAGATCCAGCAGGCTTCAATGCATTTGGTTTACGAGTAGGAGATGGTAAAAGTTTGCTGCTAATGGGCGGTAATGTCAGCATAGATGGCGGCAAGTTAAATGCTTATGGTGGGAGAGTTGAATTAGGGGGGTTAGCAGCAGCAGGAACAGTTGGACTAAATATGGATGGTAATAATCTAAGTCTGAGTTTTCCCGAGGGAGTAGAGCGAACAGATGTGTCTTTTACTAACGCAGCTAGATTAGATGTCGCTGCTGGGGATGGCGGCAACATTGCCATCTACGGGCGAAATCTAAATATTGCTGGAGGGAGCGAGCTTGTGGGAGGAATACGACCATCTTTAGGATCTGTGGATAGTCAGGCAGGAGATATTACACTCAACGTAACGGGAGCAATCAAAGTTGATGCAAGTTCAATATGGAATTCAGTATATAATACATTTGGTAATAGTGGTAGTATTCGTATTAATACTGAGTCACTTTTTCTTAGCAATGGTAGTTATCTAGAGAGCGGCACTTTTGGCAAAGGGAATGGGGGAAGCATATTTGTGCAGGCATCAGGTTCTGTCTCTTTGGCAAATAGTCATATCGACAGTACTGTAGAAACAGGAGCAGTCGGAGCGAGTGGCGACATCAATATCACCTCTGGGTCACTGTCTTTGACCAATGGCGCTCAACTGCTAACCTTCGTTCGGGGAACTTCTGATCCCCCTGCTGGGCGTGGTGATGCTGGCAATGTGAATATTGATGTCCGTGATGCTGTCACTATTGATGGTGTGAATAACGAACGTGTCAGTGCAGTTTACACCTATGTGGACAACGGAGCGATAGGCAATGCGGGTGACATCAATATCACTGCCGGGTCGCTGTCTTTAACCAATAGCGCTAAACTGGATGCCAGTATATATGGACAGGGGAATGCTGGCAGCGTATTTGTGCAAGCCTCTGACTCGGTTTCTCTCATCAATAGCATCATTAGCAGCACTGTACAAAATGAAGCGGTCGGCAATGGTGGTGAGATTAATATTACTGCTGGGGCGCTTTCTCTAAGTGATGGCGCTAACCTGTTTGCCAGCACATCTGGGCAGGGGAATGCCGGTAACATATTTGTGCAAGCTTCGGGTAGAGTCTCTCTCGCAAACAATAGCTTTATCGACAGTAGTGTAGCAAAAGAAGTAGTCGGCAGCAATGGTGGTGATATCAATATCACCGCTGGGTCACTCTCCTTAACTAATGGCGCTTCCCTATCTGCCAGCACATCTGGACAGGGGAATGGCGGGAGCATTTTTGTGCAAGCGTCGGACTCGGTTTCTCTCACAAATTGCTACATGCTCAACAGTGTAGATAGTGGAGCAGTCGGCAATGGTGGCGATATCAATATTAAAGCTAAAACATTTTCCTTAATTGATGGAGCTGCTCTAGTTACCAGCATCCTTGGAAAAGGGAATGCAGGCAGCGTGTTTGTACAGGCATCGGGTAGAGTCTCGCTTGCAAGTGCCAGCTTCATCTCTAGCAATGTTGTAGGAGTAGGAACGGGGGGCGACATCAATATCACCGCCGACTCGCTTTCCTTAACTGATGGCGCTGCTCTACTTACTGCCACTCCTGGACAGGGAAATGCTGGTAACGTAACTATTAAAGCTGATGGTGCAGTTTCCTTTGACGGTGTGCGGGTAATAGATGGCTTTCCTAGAGGTAGTGGGGCTTACAGCGGGGTGATACCAGTGGCAATTCCAGGAAGTGTGGGCATTGGCAATGGTGGCGACATCAACATCATTGCAGGTTCATTTTCTCTAACCAATGGCGCTGAATTGAGTACCCTCACTGGTGGACAGGGGAATGCAGGTAACGTGACTATTAAAGTTGATGGTGCAGTTTCCTTTGACGGTGCGGGGAAAATAAGTGGTATCCCTGTAGCAAGCAGCGTTTACAGCGGGGTGGGAGCGGTATCAGCTAGCCAGGCGGAAGCTTTCGGATTTTTGGGATTGATACCAGATCAAGGAATTGTCGGCAATGGCAAGGGTGGCAATATCAATATTACTGCTGGTTCACTCTCCTTGACCAATGGTGCTCAACTGCTTTCCAGTACTGCTGGACAGGGAAATGCTGGTAGCATATTTGTCCAGGCGAAAAATTCAGTTTCTCTCGCAGGCAGTGACACTGGCATCTTCAGTAATGTATTTCCTGAAGCGGTAGGCAAGGGTGGTGAGATCGATATTACTGCTGGCTCGCTCTTTTTAACCAGTGGCGCTCAACTAGAAGCTAGCACTCAAGGACGGGGAAATGCAGGAAATATTTTGGTCAATGCAACAGATTCTGTTCAACTCTCCGGAGTTGCTTCCTTCCCAGTCCTTGAAGATGGTCGTGCAGGCGGATTCTCTAGTGGGTTGTTTACGACCACCAGCAAAGGAGCCAGTGGACAAGGTGGTGAACTGGGCGTTACTACTGGTATCTTACGTGTATCAGATGGGGCGGTTTTGAGCGCCCGCAGCCAAAGCGGCTTCAAGGGTGGTAATATCACTGTTAATGCTAATGTGCTTGAAGTAACAAATGGTGGGCAATTTCTTACCACTGCCTTCAACAGCGGCGATGCAGGTAACATCACCGTCAAAGTTAAAGACCGGATCACTATTTCAGGCAGTGATTCCACCTTCAGTGATCGCTTTAACTCTGTTGCTAAAGTCTTTGGTGAGGAGCAAGCTAAGGCTACAATTGATCCTGTTCGCCCAGAAGCAGGGTTGTTTGCCAACACAGCGACTGGCTCTAGTGGAAATGGTGGTAGTATCTTCATTGACCCGATGCAGTTAGCGATCGCAGATGGTGGGGGTATCGCCGTAGATAGCCAAGGAACCGGGAAGAGTGGCAACTTACAGGTACAAGCAGGCTCTCTTACCCTTGACAATAAGGCTTTCCTCTCGGCAATAGCAAACAGCAGTCAAGGTGGAGATATTGCGCTAACGGTGCAGGATCTGCTACTACTCCGTCGCAACAGTCAAATTTCCACCACTGCCGGGAATCGCGAATTCGGTGGCAATGGCGGTAACATCACCATCAATACCCCTTTCATTGTCGCTGTCCCCCAAGAAAATAGCGACATCACTGCTAATGCCTTCACAGGTATTGGTGGTAAAGTTGACATTACAACAAACGGTATTTTCGGTATTGTCCGGCAAAAAAGTCCAACCGAAAACAGCGACATTACAGCAAGTTCAGAATTGGGAGTGAGTGGGCAGGTAACTATCAACAGCCCAGATACTGACCCCAGTCGTGGCTTAATTCAACTACCCTCTAACCTCATAGATGCATCACAACAAATCGCTCAAGGTTGCACTTCCAGAGGACGACAAAATGCTAGTCGTTTTATCGCTACCGGACGCGGTGGATTAGCCCTTAATCCTAATGAACCGTTGCGAGGACGAGCAGTGATTACTGGTTGGGTAGATTTGCCCGAACAAGCAACACACAGAGTCACGGATAAATCATCTACTGCATCTATGACCAAATCTGATGATCAGATTGTGGAGGCTCAAGGATGGATCGTTGATGGTAACGGTAAGATTATGCTTGTAGCTCAATCTCCTCAAAGTTTGTTTATTCCCTCTGCCATGTCTTGTAGTCAATAATTCGTTACTCCAAAAATCAGGGGAGGAATTACGATCAAACCCAAGAGCGATCAAAACAATCAGATGAAGGTGTAGCGTGTCTAGGTCGCTCCGGTGCGCTGCGATCGCACCACTACCGCCGCCGTTATGCAATGCAGTTGCTAGTCAAATATGAAATGATAATGTGAAATTTAATAACTGAAGTCTTGAAATATGAAAAGATAGTCAGATAAGGAAAGCGCTGAATCAGCAGCGCAGTTAGGAAATCGGTAGGTTTATACAATAATGTTAGTATGCTGGTACTAACTGTATAGACTGATCAAAAAGTGAGGTTAATAGCGATTTTTCTATCGCTATTAACTAAACTTTATGACCCTTGTATTTGCGTAGCTTGCCGCCAAAGGCATCGCCCAATGTTTAACACCCAATGCCCAATGCTCAAAAAATAGATTGGAGGTTTTGAGGTTTTGATGGTAACGTCTGGTAGTCACGATGATTGTATTCGCTCAATAACCGCCGCAAGTCTTCAATCACTGGAATTGAACTAGTAGCGAGCTTCCCTTTATATTAGTGTTGGACTTTGTAATGACAAACTGCGGTCTAACGTTGCCTTTGGGTATGTAAATGTCTTAAGTTTGTAGCCGTACAGCATTCGCGGATTCTACAGGCATTAAACAGACAGACACTGAACAAAGGGCGATCCCACAAAGAAATGCAAAAAGAATCTAATTTGTAGCCACTCGACAAAAGTGGCTATTTTTTCGATTTGACTATCCTACTTTCAACCCCAAACAAATCTTTGTAAACTTCAGGATCTCGAAAAAGCTCCATAATCAAACTTCGAGTAAAAGCACAGTAAATCATATTCCCTCGCGCCTCATACAAACCAAAAGCTTTAAATAAATCTTTTTTAGCGCCTTCAATATCGCCCAGATGGAATCTGACTATCCCTCGTCCACAGTATGCTTCTGCATAATCAGCATCCAAAGATAATGCCTTTTCTAAATCAAAAAGTGATTTTTTTAATTCCCCAGACAAAAAATAAATATTCGCCCTATTTATATAGGCTGATAAACAGTTTGGGTCAAGTGAAATTACTTGATTGTAATCTAAGATAGCTGCTGGGTTGTCACCAGTTAAATTTTTATACGTATCAGCCCAATTTAGATAAGCCTGGACTAATTTTGGATTCAGAGCAATAGCTTTAGTATAATCTTCAATCACCTTGGGAAATTCTGACTTATGACAGATTTTTGACCGAGCTAATCCTCGATTATTATAAGCTTCAGCAAAATTCGGATTCATTGCTAATGCGTTATCAAAAAGCTGAATTGCATTTTCATATTTTTCGATTTAAAACTGAATTAGTCCTATAGTATTGTGAACTTCAGCAAAATTAGGATTAAGTAGTAATGCTTCTCTAAAGCACTCAATAACTGCATCTAAATTGCCTGACTTTAGATGTGCCAAACCTTGATTATAAGAAACCTGTGCTTGCTCTAAATTAGCCGTCTCCATAGTGTTGTTCTCCTTTTCTATTCCTTAAAAAGGCTATTTATGATAAATAATCTATCTTTGTAAGTCTATTTGTTGTGTTTGAGATTTAGCTAATATTTTATCAATTTGAGTATTAACATCTTCAAAAGTTTGCAATATCTGTGGAGTTAGTTTATTCGTCTGCACTCTCCCTGATTGCAAGTTTAAAATTACCTCTCCATTTTTCTGCGAAATAGTCAAATCCCTCTGCTGGGTATTGAAAGCCAAGTCATAAATTTTTCCTTGGACTTGAGTACCATTTTCATCAGACTTACCCCAGACCATGCCAATCCTTTGAGCAATTTGAGTCAACCGACTGATGGCTTCAAGCTCAAATGTATCTTGATTCATTACTGTCAACGCTTGGGCTGATAATTGCTCACCAGCTTTAAACCCATTTGCCACTTCTATAATGCGTTTTTTGTAATTTTCCGGCTTCCCCAACTTATCTGCGGCATTGTACCAATTTCTCAAGTCATCAATAGTAAGTGTCGGGGGCTTCTCTACACCTAAAGGTTCGGTTTTTGTACTATTACTAATGTCTGGTGTAGAAAGAGTAGTGGAGAGTAATGGAGGTATAGATTGGTTAGGTGGGGATTGCGCTGTTTGTTCTGGTGGTTTCAAAAACTGCGGTCGTGTGGCGAGGGAATTAACTCTTTGTTGATAGTCAATATCCGTTTCAATAATTGCCCCGAATTTCTTGGTCATGTTCTCCAAAGTTTTGGCAGGGATGGAGCTATCAACCAAGTTAAATACCGCTAGACCTTTTTTAGTTTCCCTGATAACATCTTCCGTTGGTACTTGCTGCCATTCAACTTTTTGAGCAGTTAACCATTTTGCCACAGTCTCAGCTTTCTGGTTGTCAACAGCCAAGCCCATGACTCCAAGTTTTTTGTTTGATTGGGTAGAAAATAAGAAAGTAGGACGCTCTTTAATCTGATGTAAAATTTTCGCACTACTCTCAATCATATACAGTTGTTGAGGGTTAACTGATTGAGTCCCAAAAGCCTGAAATTCTTTCGTCCAAATAGTAGGATATTCAACGGTATTAGGGTCAATTTGAGCACAAATAACAGAGAAATTACTTTCAATGATAGCGTCGGCGGGTGTAAGTTGTCCGGTTTTGAGCAATCCAAGCTGTCTAAGTGCGTCTTTGTCTTTTTTGAAGTGCAATACTCCCAAGGGTTCACCATTCAAAAATACAGCATCTCTAGTTTTAGAAGCTGAGGTTTCGATAGTCAGTTTTCGGTAATCTTGATCATTGAATGTCTGACCAGAAAAATCATAGAAGTTAATTTTATTAATTTTGAGGAGATTTCCATTGGGAGACTCACCCAGGACAAAAGCTTGATCTCCTGTCTCAGAGATTGACGTGAGCTTTAATTTTAAGGGATTACCATTTTTCAGGTAATCAATTTGTTTTAACTGTTGGGTAGAATCACTGTCTAACTCACCCAGAGTCAAAGCATCAATTTTGATTTTTACTGTTTTGTCAGTCACCGGCACAGTGCCAAATTCTAAGTTTACGGGTTCGGCGTTAAAAACAAGTCCTGCGTAAGAGAAGTTTTTAAGTTCGCGGATGGTAATCTCAATGGGTTCATTTCCAGGTAAACCAATAGTGGCCTTAGCAGTAGCAGGTTCCACGCCAATGAAATTAGCTTGCGCCTTTGTGCCAATTGGTAACATTCCAGTTCTTGTCTCCAGCATAGCGAATTCTTTATATTCGCCGTCAGTATCCTGTACAAACAACAGTCTGGAAACGTGGCGTTCGTGTCCCGGTGGGTGGTGGCTAGCCCTAATTTCTATCGCGTGTTTTTCAGTGGGATTCCAGTCTCGATCCAAAAATTGATTCGCTTCATTATTCAGTGTGACTAACTTCGGTTCAGTAAATTGCAATTTATCTAAGCGAGAGATAATCTCATTGGGGAAAGCAGCGAAGGCGAAATTGGAAACTTTTTTAGCGATCGCTTGGGGGTTTGCGTTTTCTTTTCTTGCAACTTCCAGTTCATCCTGGCGGGATGCACAGATGTTCCAAGCGGCGGCGGCGAATGCAAGTTTTTCTGGCTCTGGGATCGAAGCGTAAAATGCGAGAGCCGCTTCATTAGCCTTGGCAAAGAGCAGTTTAGTTTGGCTTCTAGTAAGTTCTGGTTTTAGTTCTAGGAGTTTAGCTCCCTGCATGGTCATCCCCGCCTTGAGGTTGTGGTCAGTCACAGATTGTTGGCTAACTGTCCCCAGGTTGCGGTAGGCGGGTTTCTTATCCTCCCCAATCTCGCCATCTATCTGTGCAACTGCTAGTAATTTGTGGGGGCGTTCTTTAGTTCGCCATTTCTCTGGTATTTCGTCTAGGCGAATGTTCAACGTTTGGGCTTTCCAAATCAGAGGATGTTCGTAATGGGTGAGATTGGTAATTTCGAGTTGGCAAGACTGTGGAGTTTGGATGATTGCTGATGGCCCTTTCTCGGTTTCCCGCCGTCGCTCCATACGTACCGCAGCGTTGAATTTCTGATCAAACTCGTACTTGGCGGCGATCGCTGCTAATTTTTGCTGTGGTGTAAATTCTACTCCTTTGAATAAGTCTTTAAACTGGACGATGGGACGCGATTCTAATTGTGATTGCTGGAAATATTTGTTAGTTTGATTAATTAATAATTCTACTGGGGAGTAACCAGTGGGAGTGATGCCACAGTTTAAATAACCTGAACGCGACTTTTTATCTTTAATATAATTAACATCACGATGCAAGTAGCGGCTGTTTTCCCGGATTTTATCCATCTCAGGTTTTTTAGCACTTTTGAATAAATCAACCGCTATTTGGTTTTGATAACATCCCTCACCAATCATTTCTCGGTACATCAGGCGGTTAACATCCATTGCCTGCTGGATAATTTCGGGAGTTCTGTTAGGATTCTCTGCTAGAGCTACAACAGATTGCATGAAGGGTTTGTACTCTGCTCTAATTGGTTTGGGCTTCTGGTCATATTCCTGTTCAAATAAACTTTGATAATGACTAGATACTTGCTCTAAATATTCTGATTTTTGTTCTAAAGTACCATAAATGTTTAGTACTTCAATTTCTGATTCTAATGCCTCCAGTGCTGTCACTTGATTGTTGATTATGCCCACGCTGATGCTATCGCTCATGTGGATAGCTATTTCTTCAAATGGAGGCTGGGTTCCATTTTCCAAATTATGCTTTTCCCCAAAAAATGGCCAAATTATGAACCATAACTTGACCAAAAGTTAACGAAATTACAGAGCTTGCAGGCAACAGGCAAATAAAATTTTGTATCAATTCATGACCACGTGTTGTAAAAGTGAATCATAATAAAGCCTGGAGTTTTTTAGCCGGAAAACTTTAAAATTGCACAAAACAATTAGCTCTTTCATCAACTTTCCGACCAAAAAATGGTTCAAAATGACTAAAATATGGTTCAAAAAAGCTTTGATGAGTAGTAGTTTGTGGATTGCTGTCAGGCTGAAAACTCNATTATGCTTTTCCCCAAAAAATGGCCAAATTATGAACCATAACTTGACCAAAAGTTAACGAAATTACAGAGCTTGCAGGCAACAGGCAAATAAAATTTTGTATCAATTCATGACCACGTGTTGTAAAAGTGAATCATAATAAAGCCTGGAGTTTTTTAGCCGGAAAACTTTAAAATTGCACAAAACAATTAGCTCTTTCATCAACTTTCCGACCAAAAAATGGTTCAAAATGACTAAAATATGGTTCAAAAAAGCTTTGATGAGTAGTAGTTTGTGGATTGCTGTCAGGCTGAAAACTCTGATTATTGGCACTCTCAATGGTGCAAGTCAATGAACTCACAAGAGTTTGAGTATTGGTGTAGACGGCAACAACTAAAGGCACAAACTATTGATTTGATTGCCAGTATTCGCCCTGCCCCACCCTCACGTCGTGTACAAGGACGCGTCAAGAACGTCAGTGGAGTTTACCCCAGCCGGAAAATGGGTCAAACCATCCAATTTGAGAGCCACACCGTAGAACTGTGGGCAATTTACCAAATGGAACACGACCCAGAGGTTTTAGAGTTCTACGACCAACCCCCACCCTTCAAAATCCAGTACAAAAATGCAGCAGGACGTAATATAGGTCACTATCATACCCCTGACTTTTTCGTGTTGCGCTCCACAGGAGCAATGTGGGAAGAATGGAAAACAGTTCATGAATTAGAGCGACTAGCCCAAAAATACCCAGGACGCTACCAAAAAACCGAAACAGGTGATTGGTATTGCCCACCAGGAGAGGCAGTAGCCGCTTCATGGGGACTAAAATACAGTGTCCGCACAGATGCTCAATTGCATCCAGTCTTCACCCAAAACTTGATGTTTTTGGAAGATTACTTCGGATTTAATGCTAATATCCCCGCCAGCGTTACCGAAAAAATACAGCAATGGGTAAAAACTAACCCAGGAACAACCATTGCAGCAATGCTGGCATCAGTGAGCGGAGTCAGAGCCAACGATGTATACACTATGATTGCTACCCAACAAGTTTACGTGGACTTGTATGCGGTTGGTTTAGTGGAACATTGGCGGGTAAAATTGTGGCCAGACCAACAAACTGCTGATGCACATGGACTAATAGCAGTAGAACAGTCCTTACCTAAAAAGGAGTTCATCTCAAGAGCGTTGCTCTTACCTAACACAACATTCTTGTGGGACTCAAGACTGTGGACTTTAGTCAACTTGGGTGAAACTACAACCACGCTACTACCATGTGCAGGACAACCAATACAGTTGCCAACAGCATTTTTTTTCCAATTGCTAGAAAGTGGTAGTATTAGCATCCAGTCACAAGAGAAACTCAATAGCACCAACGAAACTGTACGCTTATTGATGGATGCCGCTTCTTCTGCTGATTTACAACAAGCAAACTACAGATTCCATCTAGTACAAGCATATTTTCAGGGTCAGACAGATATCTACAAAAACATCAAACCGCGCACCCTGCGACGTTGGGTACAACAGTTCCGTGAAGCAGAAGCAAGCTATAGTTGCGGTTATGTTGGGTTACTGCCACGTACCGCTAGTAGAGGAAATCGCCTACCCAAAGCACCAACAGATGCAAGCAAATTATTAGATCAATTTATTACCGAACACTTCGAGACACCAAGACAAGCCCGAACCGTTATCCGGTGTTTCCAATCCCTTGAGCTATCGTAACGGCAGTCAGCCCCCGATGCCATTATTGCTATTAGAAACACGACCATCTGATGGTGTGGTGTTTAATCGGGCAGATTATTACCGCACTGCACTGAAACTTTTGGGAGAACCATTCTATGAGCGGCGGATGCTGATAGATATTGACGCGGAACAAACTTGGGAGAAGAAAGGACGTGGGCGGACTAAAACAGCCCAGTTCAATGATTCGCCTGAACTACGCCACGCATTAGAAGAGGCGATGACCAAACGTGGAGTGCGGGCGGTGATTTTGGATGAAGCACAGCACTTAATGAAGATTGGGACTGGTGCAAGTGCTGGTAAGCTTTTAGACCAGTTGGACTGGATTAAATCCATGACCAACGTTACGGGTGTACTACACATTCTGATTGGGACTTACGAACTGCTCAATTTTCGTAATTTAAGTGGTCAAGCATCCCGGCGGGGGCTGGATATCCATTTTCCGCGTTATTTGTATCAGAATGAACTTGACCGCCAGGATTTTCAAGCCGCATTATTGGCACTCCTAATACAAATACCGATGAATGTGGATGTTCCGCAACTAATGCAGCATTGGCTTTACTTCTATGAACGTTCCATTGGTTGTGTTGGGGTACTTAAGGACTGGCTTATACGGACTGTGGCGGCGGCATTGCATGATGGACACGATACTCTGAGTTTAGAACAATTCCATGAACATACGCTCTCTCTTGCCCAATGTGAACGCATGGCGCTGGATACTACTGAGGGTGAACAAAAACTTAGTTACATGGAAAGTCGTCGTGAACATTTGTGGCATTTGCTACAGATGGGAATGGGTTCTACATCTGTACCAAAAACTGCGGTGGATTTATCAAAGGGCGCAGCAGATGTGGTTGCATCGCCCTCAAAATCATCTAAACCATCATCTCAAGCAAAGCGGACTCGTAAAAAGCCCGTCAGTTCTACGGCTGATGAAACAGCTTCCACAACACCAGATGAAATTCCTATCGAGCCAGTCCCCAAGAAAAAGCAAACTCGCAAGAAGATGAAACCAGCTGATTCTTCAATTAGCGAGACACCACTAGAAACAAATATTACCGCTAGTGACACGGTAGAAAAGAAGACGATTGATGATGAAGCCACAACTCAACAGGAAACGCCTAAAATGCCTAAAAAGTCTTCCCAACGTGTTGGGCAACGCAAACCTAAACGAGATCCTGTTGGACTTGAGTGAACATCAAAAAATTCAGTAGTAAACAGTTTTTATCAAGGGGATCAGTTTTTCAGTAATGTTCGCATCGGTATTCAAGGAAATTATTAATTAATGAGTTTATCTACTTTACCTATAGAATTTGAATTAGCAGCCGCTAAAATTTTATCTGTTCATTATCTCCACTCTCGCTTTAAATTAACAGCAGAAATTAAAAAAGAATTTTTAATAATTGATTTACAAGGCTATTCTACCGATACTTTTGATCCGAAAAACCGTCCTTATTCTAATCCTGTTAGTGAAGTTTATCGAAATAAGAAGGTTGATTTCCGACTATTTTGGTCTGGGGAACATTTAGCGTTATCTGGCTGGTGGAGAACTGCAATTCTATCGCTTGAGTACACTCCAATACGACAAGAGTGGTTGAACGAAGACGGTGAGGAAATTCTTCGTCCCTATCCAGATGGTGATAAGTTTGAGGCAATTGCTGCTTCTTTGTACCCGATTTTACAGCAGTATTTCCCAATTTGAAGATTATGTCTAAAAATCAGAGTAAAATTAAAAATAATAGTTACTAAGATGAATCACCTAACAATCTCTGACAAAATCGAAACTTGTTTTTCTATTAAAAAACTAGTTAACTTAATAGAAGCGCAAATATTGGAATTAGATGAAAATCTAGAATTAACTAGTGAAGAGATTTTTGAGATTGTCTGCCAATCATCTCACCTAAATACTGATTTTCTAAAACAAGCTTTGGGTTGTAAATGTCCATTTGCTTTAATTGGTTTTATTAGTGAATTAGAATTCAATGAATTTTCTCATTATTCTGTTATTATCGAGGACTCAAATACGTGTAGTCAAAATGTCAAACAACCAGCCATTTAGGGATTTCCAGAAAATAAACTATTCCATTCCATTCCCTGCTTCTGCTGGAAGGGATGGCATCTACCTAACCACAGCAGAAGTCTTTTAGCGTTCCTGTGACAAAAAGGGAATTATGACAGATTCAGAAATACCAGGGGTAAAAGAATACGCTCAGGCTCAAGTTTATGCGGAAATGTATAGATTTGCTTGGAGCTTATTTCATGATGTTAAAGAGCAACAAAAATTACTTATAAAAAAGGATTTAATACAAACAATCAACAACCTAGATGAGCCAGAAAATACTCGGATTTTCATGACAAGTACGGTTGAAGACGCTTATTTAAATAAGCCCAAATATGCGAACTATTCATCAATGCTTTATAGAAACAATCCTAATTAAGTTACAAAATAGGAATTATGTATGATTGACTTACTAAAAGAAGATTTAAAGCATTCCGAAAAATACAAAGGCTGTGATATTGACGTTTGGCGGGACGAACGACGTAAATGCTATTTATGCGAATTGTACGCTCCTGTTGGTGACAAAATGCTTCTGCAAGAAAGACATCCATTTTCAGATATACCCACAGCTATCGAGCAAACCAAAATGCAGATTGATAAATACTATAGTCTGCACTACAACGCTTGAAGTGACAAAATGGAGAATTATGGAGAATGAAGATACTTTTTAAAAATCTAAGCGGAGAAATCAGAAAATCTCCTGTTTACCCTCAGGATACTTATATGGTAGAAATAAGATTTTCAGATAGCCCAAACTTTAATTTGGGACATGATTACGTAGGCAGCTTTACAGATTGCCTAGAGAATGCTGTAGCAAGCTTTAAAGATTTGGCTGAATTTACAGAAACCGATGCGACATTTTAGGAATTCCCTTCTGCCTCCTACCCTCTGTGCTGATAAAAAATAAAAATATGCTTAAAAGAATGCAGTCCGAGGAATTGGTAAAAATATTTTAGAAAGCTTGTGGAGGTATGGCTGAAAAAGGATACAAAGATTATGACTTTTGTGGCATGGAATGGGATGATGAAAGAGATAAATAGGAGGTAACTTTTTTTACTGAACACGGAAGCATTAACTTTGTAGTGGTATGTATTACACCTGCAAATAATGGTTATCAAATCAGTTAGCAGTGCCAAATGACGAAATGGAGATTTTATAATTTTTTATAATGAACGTGCCAGCATCTAATGAATTTGCCGCGATCGCTCATGAGTGGATCAATAATCTAGATATTATTGATGGTGAATTGTGCCAGGAAGTTGTTATTCAAAAAACTGAAATTAAAGAGGCTGAAGAAAATCGGCAGACTCTTGAGATAGAAGCCGAGTTCTCCTTTAGCTCTCGTAAAACTTGGGCGGTCTATGAATTTGTCGTCGTCCGCGATCCGTTCACGAGCAAATACAAAATTTTCGCTTGGGACACTATCGAAGTAGAGGAATATTCGGAGGACAAAGAATGAACGCCACAGCCATGATGATGTCAGCATCTTCCGATTGCGTGCGGAATCATCCCCTGGTGTACGCCCTTATGTGACAAAATGGAGATTTTGTATATAGCTAATAATCAATTACCAGACTTGCCAAGTTGATTACTCATCGGCTAACCACCATTTCCTAACGCCGCAAGTGGTTGCTGTCTGACGCAACGATAATCCCTCATCAAGTGCTGCAATTACTTGGTAGATGTGATTTTTCTACTTTGACGCCGATTTCTGAAGCATAAAATGGTTAACTCTTTTTGAAGCATATCTTGAGCTAAAAGTTTATTTTATGATTCAAATCACAGCTAGCCGCATAAAGTTAATAGTTAGAATAATTGCTCCTGGGCAATCTGCACTAAGGATTTGTGTAAAAATAATGTCCTTGGACAAGCCGCTCCGCGTCTACGCATCAGTCGAGTGTATTCCGCGATCTGCGAAACCCAATTCCCCACCCATGAATAGGAGAAAATTTGTGATGGGCAAGTATGTTATGGAGTTTAAATTTACCTGAGTGCAAGTAATAAAGCTACAGTTGCTAACTCCGTGTCAATTTCTGATTGGATTTGCATTTGACGTGTTTGGATGGCTTCAGTAAAAATGTTTATCATTTCAAAATTACTGGAGCAAACTCTCAACTTAGATTTAGTTGGATAATTAATATTTTTCTCAACCGCAGTCATTTCTGGAGAGAATAAAGCTTGACAGTCAAGATACTGACTAAATTGACTAGAGACAGTGGAGTAACTATTGCTTTGGGAATTGGACTCTTCAGTGTATGTCCAATCAATAAAAGCAACTTGAGGAAATTCAGCACGGAGTAGAGGGAGGAAGTAATAGGCGATGTTTGTGTGAGAAATTACAACAATATCAATTTGACGAGATTGGATAATGTAGCGGATAAAAGCCAACCAGTACACTTGATCTAAGAAATTAGGTAGATGAAATATGTCTGGTGTGAGGCGATAAAAAGAATCATACCAAGGATGCTCTGATTTGAAGCTTGTGGCGATCACCATTTCATAACCTTCTTTTTCCAGCAGCCTCAGTAAGTCCAGATGAAATTTATCAACATTGCTATTGGACAGGGAAGGAAAGAAAAACAGCAAGCGTTTCCCAGAATTGTAGCGCTTAAGGGAGTTTTGTCCGACTATTTTATATTTGAGTTGCTGCGGGTTAAGTGATTGACGGTTGAGAGAAATATTTGCAGTCGGGGTACTGCTAAAAAAATCATGGTAGCGCGACTGGATTAATTCAGTTACTCGCTTGAGTTCCCAAGGATCTTGCTTTAAAGAGTTAATGCTGCGATTGCACTCTAAATATTCAGGAATTGTCCATCCAAGTTGTTGATTGGCGATCGCTTTTAGCCACCGTTCCCAATCCGCATATAACTTTAAGTCTGCGTCAAATCCCCCTAGTTGCTCAAAATCAACTTTGCGATACAGCAATCCTCCTATAGGCTGATTTTCATGGAAGAATGAAGCAGGTTGGCTAAAGCCATGATTCCACCAGTATTCCTGTGCTTGAAAGACAGCAGAGTAGGAGTTAACGAAGGAAAATGTGGGATGGGTTTCTAAGAACAGAACACTTTTTTCGATATATGTTGGGTCAAAAATGTCAACTAAATTAATGAAAAATAAATATTTGCCTTCAGCTTGAGCGATCGCTGTGTTGCGTCCTGCTGCGTCACCTTGTTGATTAGAATGAGAGAGGACTTTTATTTTGTTCGTTCTTTGAGACAATGACTCAATGAATGCTACTGCATCGGCGTTTGTCAAGCCGTCATTGACAATAATCCATTCAAAATTTTGCCAGGTTTGGTTAATTACACTTCTGTAGGTAGTTTCAAAATACTGATAGTCGTTAGGAAACACAGAAATAATCGAGACTACAGGAGCTTCAGAAGCTTCGGGCTGAAAAAATCTCACTTTTTGACTAGCAATCAGAGCCACAAAATCTCGAATCCGAGTGTCGGAGTTTACTTGATTTGCTAACACAAGCGGGTCAGTCCTTTTCCCACCGAGAAGCCGTTTAAATTTTAACCAAGCACTGCGGAGTTGCCAAAACTTACTCGCAGACATCATCGTACTGAAAGATTGCCATCGTTCCCACTCCAACTCGGCTTTTTGTGTCCTCAGCATCCATGTCTGCCATTGAGACTCTAACCAATCTTTTCCAGCTTGTAACTGTTGATTCCAAGCTTGCACGCTTTTTAGAGTTTCTTGAGTTTGTGTAAGTTCGTCTTGAATTTGCTGTGCAGTTAGTATCCAAGCCTGAGATTGAGGAGATAAATTTTGGTTATTTTGATGAGTAAAGTGCCATACTTTACCTAAATTTTGCTGTTGCAGAAGTTGCTCGACACCTGTCAGCAGGAAATTAAGCTGGCGTTGATTCCACTTAGCAGGCTCGATTTGATACAAGTATTGACGCAGATAATACCGTTCTTTAGCTAAATTTACAAGATTAGTTGTTGACGTAGAATTGCTAATGGCGTAGAGAGGATAAGGGTAGTAAGCAATTTCTTTACCAGTGGCGATCGCTGCTGCTAAGATATGCCAATTGAGAGCGAACAATCCTCTCTCTGGCGAGTAGGGAAATTCTTGCAGCAGTTTGAGAGAAAATAACGCAGATATATCTTGGTTGTGGTTAAACTCCAGCAACTTGAGTAAACAACCATCAATGAAGGTGTAGTTTACTGCCGCAGGCATCGCTTTTAGTTCTCCATCCTCTTGAAGCGTAACCTGCGGACATACTACCACGTCTGCATCAGATGCGATCGTAGCCCTTACTAACTTTTCTAGCATATCTGGTAAGGCAATATGTTCCACAGCTAACTGTAAAACATACTCTCCTGCTGCTAACTCGACTAAGTAGTTATAACTTTCTCCCAAACTCCAGTTCGCATCTAAATTTAAATATTTATAGCTAGGAAACTTAGTTTGAGCTTGAGTAATTATTTCTTGTAAATACTCATCAATTGATTCTCGATACCCGACAATCACATCAAAATTGTTATAAGTTTGGGCGGCAAGACTTTCTAGACACTCTAATATAGTATTTACTGTCTGCCAGCAGACAATAGTAATTGTGACTTTAGGAGTTTGAGTTTCATTAGGGGCAGCATTAATAAAAGCTTGACTCATATATTCTAATCTTTGGTTCAGCAAGCGTTGATTTACTTGTTCTAAAACTTCATATTCGGGAATTAATGGCTTTTCAGGATAAGCATTAATTGCCTGAGTTATCGTTTGAGCGAGGGAATGAGAATTTTCTGGGTGAAACCAATGCACGCAGTCAGAACGTTCAACTAAATTTAAAGTTTCTCGAAATCCCCCTGTATCTGAAACCACTAAACTGATGGGTAACTGTCCCATTTCTAATCCCGTATTGGGAAAGTTTTCTTGTAGGCTTGTCAGGCAAACAATTGGGTGATTTAATTCAGTAATAAATTTAATCGCATCTTGACTGGATAAATTTGGCATTAAGTTGTAGGCTATATGACTATCAAGTTGTTGTTCGATATACTGCTGACTGTCTAGATGTTGTAGTTGAGACGATTGTAGAGGAATAATTTTCCCGATGAAAATAATCTGAATTTTCTCAACTAAAATAGGATTCAGTAATTTCATTGCTTCTACAAAAGTGCAAAGTCCTTTTCTCTCTTCCAAACGACTGAAAAAGACAACGGGTATTTTATCTACATTGAGATTATTTTGATTTGCAAATCCCTCACTTTTACACTGTTGATGTGCAGTGGGTACAAAGTATGGTAAGTGCTTGGACTGGGATGTTTTCCAACCATAACTTTCTAATTTTGACTTGAGGAAGTATGAAGGAAAGTAAGCTACATCTGCATTCTCATAGGAAAATTGCTCGTAGTGGTAAGCTTGCCAAAACCATTGGGGTTGCTCTAGAGTATATTGACTATTAACCTCGCGCAGCCATTCAAAGCACCCATGAGCAGTGACACCGATGAGACAACTGTCACCCAGCAATCCAGTTTTCTTAGTTTGAATTGTGCGGTAGCCGAACCCCCAAATGTCGGGAAATTCTACATAAACTACTGCATCTGGTAAGCTAGTGATGACTGCTTGAGTGAAGAATAAACAACAGAAACTCTGATAGTCAAAGCTATTGTTAATTGCATCTTGCTGCGTTGTAGCTAAAATTTGATCATGAATTGGTTGAAGATTTAAAACCTGTTTTATTTCGTGAGTAGAAAATACGCAATCTACATCAGGGAAGCTTGCTTCTCCTTGGAAATCAGCTTCAGTTTGACAAAGAAGCAGGATGATGCACCAGCCATCAGATTTAAGTTTTTGACTTAAGGTTGTATAGTAAGTGCCTATTCCCCCATTTTGAGAAAAACCTTCAAATTCATTGCTGACAAGGATTGCTACTTTTTGAAGCGATGGGTTAAGTTTTTCTAAAAACTGAGGCTGAAAGTTTATTTCAAAGTTTGCCCAACTAGGGATTATTAAATTGTAATTTTTTGTTCCTAGTTTTTTTACAAGTAGCTCTGGTGTTAGTGTGTCAACTTCATAATTAAATATCCCTAAACTTTTAACGTCTTTTGGTTTCTCACTTACGATATATCTATCGTAAAAATCATCATCTACCTCAAATACTTCTAGCTTTTCAGAGATTAGCGTCTCTCTGTAACAAAAATGGGTCAAGATGTTTTGAGGAACTAAGCTGCATATAGCTGCGACTCTTTCAACAGTAGTTGTATTAGGTGGTGAACCGTGAAAAAGTCGCTTATCATATACTAACGCTTGTCCAGCTTTCATCGGGATACTGCTGAGATAATTTTGTTGTAAAAGTGACAGTATATCTTGACTGTAGGGAAAGCCATCAAAAACAAAAAATGGTCTGCGCTTTGAATTAAGCAAATGGCTTTTTTTAACAACTTGGAGACAGCCATTTTGCTCGTCTACATCAATTAGAGGACACCACACTCCAAAGGATGTTAAAGATGTTTCATCTACTAATGATGGGTCTTGATTTAGAGGCATTTGACTAAATAATACATCAGTACTTTTAAAAACTAAATTACAAAGCACTATCCTATATTCAGCAAATAAAATTGCTAATTTAAGAGCAAAACACCTTTTTACTTCCTGAGTAAGTAGCTTTCGGTATGATAAATCTGAGGTATTTATGGTAAAAATCATACTAGTAGTTACCAAATTATTAGGAAAAGAATACTTTTCGTTAAATTTGAGGAGGCTTTTTACTTCAGTTTGATTGAGAAATTCAATTACTGCATATCCATTCTTTTCAAGTTCTTGATGAATTCTACGCATTTTAGAATAGTTTCGCTAGATTAATAGTACAATGTCTTTTAATTAACAACGGTATTTACGCATATTAAAGTTGTTAATTTAAATACTTATTGCTGATTAAGCTCAGCGAAAGTATACTACTTCAAAAGCATAAATTTTTAACCAACATGGTAAATGCTTGAAATTATACACTTTCACTCCCTACCAACTTTGTTTCAAGAGTATTTTTTACAAATATTAATTTTTCCAGATGTAGCTAAAAGTATCAACTCTCTTGGAGATATGGATTAAAGAAATTATAAGAAATGTAAAAAAATATACGCAATTATGAAGAAAAGATAAAAAATCAAAAGGTGCGTTAAAATCTGTGGATAATTCGATTGCTAGTAACCGGGGGGATCATTCCAAATGTGTGAAAGCATAAATCGTCGGAAACCAGATCCCCCACTTCTTAAAGAAGTCGGGGATCTGAATCCTAAGCGATCGCTCTTAATTATCAATTTAGCGCCTCTGTATTGAGTCGAATACAGACCTAACAAGAACAGCCCCTTTACTACTAGCGTTGGGGAGTAAGATTCAAAGCCTCTCCCCTTTTAGAAGCTACGGTGTATACACAAGTCGAAAAAAGATCAATTTCTCATTGTTCTCTCGTTTATCTCGTTCCTATGCAAAGTATAGGAATGCCTGATTAGGGGCTGCTGCCTCTAGTCAGATATTGAGTCAGAGACTCAATGAATGCATTCCCAGTCTTAGACTGGAAATGAGGAAAACGAGAAAATGCTTATCAAGCTAGGTTTTTAGGACTTGTGTGTACACCGTAGCCTTTTAGAAGAGAGGAATGGAAGTGAGGTCAGACTGTATTGCATACAAACGAAAAGCGCTATAAATTATCACTAAATTATTTGTAATGCCATCTCTTTCTGCAACTGTGATTATCTGTACTGTAGACAGGTGTAACTTTCTCTCAAGAGTGATGAGTGCTGTTTCGCTTTGGCGATGTTCTTTTCAAGAGCTAATTTTAGTCGTTGGCCCGACACAAGATGATACCAAGTTAGTTTTATTAGAATATAAGGATATTATTAATCAGGTTATTTTGACTGAGCAAAGAAATGTGAGTGTGGCTAGAAACTTAGGTTTGAAAGCTGCATCAGGAGATATTATTTTTTATCTTGATGATGATGTTATTCCTCCCGACAATTGGATAGATTTACATTTACAAATTTACCGAGAACAGGGAGCAAGTTGTGGTTGTGTGGGTGGAGCTGTTATAGATAAAACTCAACAAAATTTTTCTTTACAGTTTGCTAGAGGTGTCAATAGCCGTTTGAGCGAATCTCGACCAGTTCTTTCCGCGATAGAGACAGCTAAATATACTTCCAGCCCTGAATGGTTTCGCGGTGTAATGGGAGCTAATGCTTCATATCAACGAGAAACTTTAGTCAGAATTGGCTATTTTGATGAGTTTTTTGAGTATTTTTTAGAAGAAACCGATATCTGTTTGCGTTTGCTGGAAGCTGGCTACAGGGTTCATCATATAGATGCGGTTGTAGAACACTATGTGCAACCCAGTCATAATCGCCGCGATCGCCGGCATCTCACCTGTTGGTATTCCCTCGCTAAAAATACTACCTACTTTGCTTTCAAACATGGATACCAAAAACTACCTTTGCCAATGTTTTTAATCCGTCTCAGTTCACTTCTGATCTACCGATGTTTGTTAAGAATTTTACGCCTTAAATTGACTCATAATTTGCCTTTTTATTTGTTGTTTAAATATATTCAAGAGTCGATTATAGGTGTTCGTTGCGGTTGGGAGGCAGGAATGAAATTGCATAATCCTCAAAACTGGAAAAATGAGAAAATCAGAGTAAAATTAGGATAATTCGCACCTTCCTACTGCTTAAAATATACTAAAGCTAAGATGCTAGGTTGCGTATCCACTTAAAACTTAACCACCATTTACTTTAACACCAGTATTGCTATGCGTAATGTACTTATTAAAGCCGAGAACCAAGGAGAATTTGAAGCGAAAGGCTATTCAACAATGCCGATGTTGTCTAGCCAGGAAGTTAACTTGGTCTTAGCAGAATTACAGTTAATGAAACCAGATGATAACTTTAATCCGGAAAGCTCCTCGGAACAATCTAGTTATCACTTAACAGATTTCGACGGCAATATAGACTATAAAATTAAAGCTAAAAAACTAATTTCGAGTATTTTAGAACCTCACCTCAAAAAAATATTTGATAATTACAAAATTATTACTACTAATTTTATTATTAAGCCACCAGGTAAAGGAAAGTTTCCTGTTCATCAAGATTGGACATTTGTTCTTGATACAAAAAATTATACTTCCTTAACCCTTTGGTGTCCTTTGATAGATACTAATGAAGAAAATGGAACGCTAAAAGTCGTGGAAGGTAGTCATAAAATTGTTCTTGACATTGTAACTAGCACAGTTGACTTTTACTGTAAAAAAATTGAGAATGCAATTGTTGAAAAATATGGAAAACCCATCTGCCTAAAAGCAGGAGAATGTTTACTTTTTGACCATAGCCTCTTACATTTTTCAGATGATAATCACTCAACTCAGCCGAGATATGTTATGCAGGCTATATTAGTTCCTAGCGAAATAGAGCCTGTTTTTTACTATTTTGATGTTAATAAACCTGAAGAAGGGTTTGAAGTATTTCAGACAGAACCAGATTTTTTTATTTTTCAAGATTTTTTGAAAAGACCGTCTAATTTAAAAAGTTTAGGATTTATTAAAAATCAAAATAAGCTTCTAACAGAGGAGGAGTTTATTGAGAAAATGAAAAACCGTTTGCACAGCGAAGAAGCTGGCTCTAGCTCACTCATTTCAGTAAAACCTAAAAGATTTTTATCAGTTTTCAACTTACTTCGGGGTAACGATTGGTGGTTCTACAAAATCCCCCCATTACTCGCTATTGCCTACGCTGAAATCCTCATCCAAGATACACCACCTCAACAATCTATCATTACACTACTGGCTCTTTTAGTTTCAATATTTTTCGTTTCAGCTTATGGTCATGTTGTCAATGACATCTTTGATATTGAGGTAGATTCTCAAGCTGGCAAGCACAACAGAATGGCTCCTCTTTCGAGAGGGCAACGTATTTTATTAAGTCTCGGTTTAGCCATTGCCGGTGCAGTCCCGTGGTTGTTTATTGGCTTGAACTTAACTTCAGTAATTTTGCTTGCTTCTATTTACACATTACTGACGATTTACCCCGCTCCGCCCCTCCGCCTGAAAGAACGATATCTCTGGGGTGCAGTCGCCGATGCTGCTACCGTACACGCAATTCCCACATTGCTAGTCGCTACAGTATTTTCTAGCTTAATGGCAACTCCTCAATCGGGAAGCTATTCTCTAGCGATCGTTGCTACAGCTTGGGCATTTGGGGTTGGAGTTAGAGGTATTCTATTGCATCAAATTTGGGATCGAGAAAATGATTTGAAATCGGGTGTAAAGACATTGGCTACAAAGTTTGGTGTGGCATCACTTCGATTTTGGATTAATTACATTGTATTTCCACTCGAAGCTATTCTTTCAGGTGTACTCGTTCTCTTGATTTCCCAATCTGCACCTTTGCTTTTTGTCCCCTTCACTGTTTACCTTTTGCTGCTGTTTTTCAGTACCGAATATGATGAATTCGATCCTTCTCCATCTATTAAGAAATCTGTTGGTAAGAATATTTTATTGCACGATTTCTATGAAGTTTGGTTGCCTTTTAGTTTATTAACATTGCTATCTTTTCGACAACCTTTGTTTTTGATTCTACTCGGACTACATATAATTTTATTTTACTCCGCTATTAAGCAACGACTGCTTGTATTAGCTCGTTCGCTAGGTTTGAGATTGAAAAAAATTATCAATCTGAATCCTTCCATGCAAGAAAACTTAGAAAAAAATAAAGATAAAGTTCAAAAAAATCAAAATAAAAATAAACCATTTCTGGAATTACCATCTAGTAAATCAGAAATTAGTATATTAAAAGCCATAGATTTTTTAGAAGAGAATCAATTAGACGATGGAGAATTTCCAGCAGAATTCGACCAAAAATACGAAAATCCAGAAAATAGAGAAGATTGGAACTTTGATAGCACTCCTTTTGTGACATCCCTAATTCTTTATTCTTTGTATTTCCTGAGAAGTGAAAGAAAAGTCCAGGAAATACAAGATAAAGGAATCAATTTTTTACTAAATGAAATGAAAGTTGGTGGACTATGGAAGTATTGGTCAGCGAAAAATGAAAAGCATACAACGATTCCACCAGATTTAGATGATATTTGTTGTATCTCTTATATTTTAAAAATGAATAACATACCAGTGCCTAACAACATAGGTATTATTCTGGATAATAGAAACCACGAGGGAGTTTTTTACACTTGGGTTTTGCCTCGCTCGATGAAAAGTGTAGCGCTGCATCTAATGAAATTTGGTAAAGCTATATCCCATTCAGATGAAATTTGGAAGCTCACAGATCGAGATGATATTTGTTCCGTTGTTAATGCAAATGTTCTGTTGTATTTGGGCGAAAACCGGAAAACTCGAAAAACAACTGAATATCTAAGCGATATTGTACTTAGGGATAGTGAAGAAGAGCATCTTTCATTTTATGACCACAAGCTGAGTCTTTACTATATGCTTTCAAGAGCATACTTCAATGGGGTGACATCGCTAGGTGTAGTCAAAATTCCAATTGTTACCAAAATTTTGAACTTACAACAAACTGATGGCTCCTTTGGTGACGAACTATTGACTGCCTTGGCAACCTGTGCGCTACTTAACTTTAACCATGTAGTTCCTAGCTTAGAGAAAGCGGTCACGTTTCTGCTCGATACTCAACAAGTTGATGGTTCGTGGCAGAGAATCCCGATGTATGGTGGCCAGCTCGATCAAAGACTTTTCGGATCGGCAGCGTTGACTACTGGTTTTTGTGTAGAAGCGTTAGCTCGTTATCGTTTGCTGGATATTCCTGGATATCGTCAACAAGAAGAAGTGAAAATACAAGAAGTACAAGCACAATTAAAAGTAGATTCAGAGCTTCAACTGCAACAGACTAAGCAAGAACTGACACAATCCCAGTCGGAACTATACGCTACACAAACTGAATTATCACAATCTCAGTCCGAACTACAGACCTTACAAGAAAAATTAACACAATCCCAATCTGAACTACAAACCTCACAAACCGAATTAATAGAACTCAAATCTTATCTCCAACAAACTCAGGGAGAAGAAGGAATAATGAGCTATTATCGCTCTCACATCGCTTCTAATCCCGACGACATCCAACTTTATCATCAGGCATTGACAATTAAGCCAGATGATGCTGAAATCCATCTACAGCTGGGCGATGCTTTAGTTCGACAAAATCGCTTTTGTGATGCGATCGCCACTTACCAAACTGCACTCCAATTCCACCCAAATAACTTTGAAATACACTTGGAGTTAGCGAAGGCTTTAGAAAAAGATAAGAAATGGGATGAGGCGATCGCTTCTTACCAACGTGCGATCGAACTGAATCCAGATTACTCTTGGTTGCACAAACACTTAGGAGATATCTTAGCAGACCGAGGTCAGCTATCAGGAGCAAGTTCTTCTTATCGTCGTGCTTTGCAGCTGCAACCTAGAATTTTTTGAATTTAACATCATGAGAAGCGATGCCTGCGGCGGGTGTTCGCGTAGCGTCTCGTTGGCGCAGCCTCTCGTAGAGAAGAGAAGCGATCGACCCTCAAAGAGATCGTTATGAAATGCTGCACGTAGGCTGGGATGGGCAACGTCGGGTACATGGTTCAGTGATACATATTGATATCATCCAAGGGAAAATCTGGATTCAACATGATGGTACTAATCGTCCTGTAGCCGAGGAATTGTTAGCAGCAGGAGTTCCTAGAGAGGATATTATCTTGGGCTTTTATCCTCCTCAAGTTCGTCAGTATACCGATTTTTGCGTGGCATAAATGAAGCTGAATTCAGATTACTCTTGGTCGCACAAACACTTAGGAGATATCTTAATTACTGAAAAACTTTGTCCATCTTAGAAGCGATAGCGAAGCGCTGCCGCCAAAGGCAGATCGCGCTTTTCATCGCCAAACCAATTTACAAGCGATCGCACCGCAATACTTTCACACGATTTTACAATATTGCTGTACAGCGGCTAATTAATGAGTAACTAACATAATAGTGGTTTGCTTGACTATTAATTCCTCAAGCAGGGCATAACATTTATGTTAACAAAATATGTACCCAGATGTTAAGACTTCATCTACAATCAGAAGAGAAAGAAGCATAAAATAACGCGATGAGCGATAGACAAAATCAACTAATATCTCACTATCAAAAAGCTTTAATTATTAAATATGATAGCTCTCATGTCCATGAGAAACTAGCAAGAATATATCAAAGCCAGTTTCAATTCCAAGAAGCATCTTATCATTATATAAAGTCCCTTCAATTTGACCAAAATAATTTTCAAAATTACTGGAATTTAAAGTTTGCTCTCCTAAATTCAACCTGGAGTAATGAAAAAATTGATTCCGGTTTGCTAGAGGAAGGTGTTACCATTCTCCGTCAGACAATTCAGAATCAGCCAAATTTTTATTTTGCTCGCGTCGTCTTAGGTATTTTGCTAACCTTACAAGGTAAAAGTGAAGAAGCAATTGATTCCTACCAAGCAGCCAGCTATCAGCAAATCCAGATATCCGACCCTCAACTAATTGACAAACACTGGGATTTTAACCAAAAACTTCAGCCAAGTTTTATCATTCCTGGATTTATTAGATGCGGTACTACCTCTCTTTATTCTTATCTAAGCACCCATCCTCAAGTTCTTCCTACTGTTGATAAAGAACTTCATTTCTTTGGCAATTTTTCAGAGCAAGGTATTGATTATTATCTCGCTAATTTCCCTTCAATTTCTAATAGCACAAATTATATTACTGGTGAAGCAACTCCTATTTATCTTAATTCTCCTAGTATAGCTAAAAAGATATTCGCTATATTTCCCAAAATGAAATTTATCATTCTTTTAAGAAACCCAATAGATAGAGCTATTTCATGCTACTATCATCAGCATCAGGGAAGCGGTCAATATAAGCTAATGCAGAGTAGCATAACTGAGACTATAGAAAAAATTCCCAGTCTAATACATCGTTGGTTTGATTGGTTATTCTACGAACCGTCATTATTATTAGAAAATTATCAACAATATATAATAAATTGTGTACTATTACCTGATTTGTTAGGCAGTTTATATATCTATTATCTCAAAGAATGGATGACTATTTTTCCAAGAGAGCAGTTTTTAATTCTCAAAAGCGAGGATTTATTTGAAAATCCATCAGCAACAATGAAAGAGGTTTATAGTTTTCTGAATCTACCAGATTATCAAATGCGTAAATATCCCAATCAAAATCCTGGCTCATATCCTCCTATTTCTGATAACTTACGCCGTCAGTTAGTAGAGTTTTTCTGTCCTTATAATCAGCAACTTGAGGAATATTTAGGCATGAAACTTAACTGGGAATGATTAGATTTGAAGTAATATTTGGCTCGATATTCAGATAAATTATCTCTGTTTATGCCTTAACTGAGTAGGTCAATTGAGTAGTACATCTTAGCTATTTTTTGAACATCAGCCAGATCTAACCATTCAAAATAATCAAGCTGTGCTGTTAATTCTTTAAACTCCAACTTGGCTTTTTCAAAATTTTTGATATGAATAAAGTACATTACTTTAGCTGCCAGAATATTCGGCTGCATTTTCTTTGGTGTAATCTCTAATGAATAATTAAAAGCGGCTTCAACCTCAGTTTCAGAAAAACTATCAAATGAATATGAATTGTGTAACAACTCATTAGGAATCGGCTTGACATAGCGAAAAGCTCTAGAAGAATAAATGAAGGGATGCTTAATCGGCACTAGATACTCTCGCAAGCGATACATCATTAGATGAATCCAAGAAGTATAGTAATGGGCAAAGTCTTGGTGGATTACCAGAGATACTTCTGGAATCAGATAAGGGAAGAAATTTTTTATAATACTATTTGTTAATTCCCAGGATTTCATCGCATCAATAAAAAGACACTCGATTTCACCCTGTTGCCAGCCAATTTCTGCAAGATCCCCAGGATGGACATGAATGAGATGACTCCAAGGATTAATTCGGTTCAGGTATTCATCTAGAAAACTATCTCCATCTTTGTACTTTCCTTCTAATGAGGAGCCGATGACACTTTGCGGCATATTAGCCAGTGAACACCAAATAAAAATATCGTAAGCATGAATGCGCTGGTTTTTGTTCGTTACACAGGAGTTATCCTCAAGACCCATTGCTAAGGAAATAGTTGATGAGCCAAACCAGCAACCGAGTTCTACAATCTCTCCTCTACCTGAATACTCATTTTGGGCATAGTTCTCTAAAAAGAGTTGCTCCTCCATTGAAGTCATACCCAGTATCCATCGCCTGGGTTCACTTTTATCTAGATAACTTGTGGGTGATGTAGCTGTTTGACAAAAAGCTTGCTTCATGTATTCAAATCTTTGAATTAGCAAACGTTGATTTACAAAATGGAGAAACTCTCTCATCGGTACACCGAGTTTCTCAGGGTAGGCTGAGATAGCTTGAATCATAGCTTGTGCAAGAGATAGCACATCTTCCGGTATGAACCAGCGCACACCACCCGTGCGTCCAATTAGATTGAGAGTTTCTCGAAATCCACCTGTATCGGAAACGATTAAACTAACAGCTAATTGTCCCATTTCTAATGCTGTATGAGGAAAGTTCTCTTGACTACTGGTGAGGCAAACAATCGCACAACGCAACAAACTAACCAACTGAATCGCTTCTTGACTGAACAAATCAGTCACAATGGTGTAACAATTAGAGCCTAACTTTTGTTTGATATATTGCTGGCTATCTAACCCTTGTAAACCCTCTGCCTGAAGCTCAACGTTCTTGCCCAGAAAGATGACATGAACTTTTTCAATAACATTGCTTTCTAGTAGTTCGATTGCTTCTAAGAAGGTGAAAAGCCCTTTTCTCTCCTCCAATCGTCCAAAAAATACAAGGGGAATTTTATCTTGACCAACCAGCCATTGTAAATCATTTCTCAGCGTAATTGTTTTCAACGGTTGTTCAATGACTGAAAAACAATAGGGTAAATGCTTTGCATGAGATGTTTTCCAACCATACTTCTCCACTTTCTCTTTGAGAAAATGCGACAGAAAAAATGCTAAATCTGCCTGTTCAAAGGAATACTGCTCATAATGGCTCGTTTGCCAAAACCAGTCAAGATGAGAATGTGTGTGCCTTGCATGGGCTTCTTGCAGCCACTCCTGCCCACTATGCAAAGTCACAGCCACCAAACAATTTTCTCCTAAAACACGCGATCGCTTGGCTTGAACCGTGCGGTATCCCAATCCCAGCATTTCTGGAAATTCAATGTAAATATGGGTGTTAGGAAATGTAGTAGTGATCGCTTGAGCAAAAAACAGCGCACAGTAGTTCTCGTAATCTACCCATTTACAATCTTTCAACTGAGACAAAATTGCCAAGTGAGTCGGCTGTAATTCTAGTACATCCATACATTCACTGGTCGAAAAGATATGTTTTACTGCGGGAATAGTTGATTCTCCACCAAACTTCACTTGACTTTGGCAAAGCAGTAGCACAACATAAAAGTCTTCTGCTGCTAATCTCTCACTGAGAGTGCGGTAGTAAGTGCCAATTCCACCATTCTTAAAAATACCTTCGTATTCAGTTGTTACAAGTAATGCTATTCGTGTAACTGCCAGGGGCAATTTGTCTTTTATTATCTGTTTGAAACTGACTTCAAAGTTGTTAGTATGATGATTTTGCAGCCTTTCCTTTTGAAAAATTAGATTGAGAATTTTATTAGTGAATGCCAAAGGTTGATTCACATTGGCTTCGCTAAAGTTCTGCTGTAAAAGTTTCTCTTCATTTGAGATGGGATATTCGAGTTCTTCAGTTGACAAAAGATGTTTATCTATACTGTTAAAGTAAGTGTCGTAAGCTTGGCGAAATGCTGCTTCAAGTTCAGAGCGCCACTTGATTTGTTCGGAAAGGAATTTTTCTATGTCTGCTGGCTTCATATAACTAGGGATTGATAAAGAATGAGAGTCGAGAGATTACGCAACAACATAATTATAAAAATTAATTTGCTTATTACCAAAACGTAGCACTAGTAGTGTGCTGTGGTAGGGCAATCCGCCTATTGTAGCGAGTATTGGAACATGGTGGTACAATACTAGTACAGAGAAAAATTGCTTATTACTAAAACATAGATAATCTCTCTAATATAATTATTATCAATTAAATTTAATACCTAGAAAATCTTCTAACTTCTGATTGTGTGGTTGAAAAAAAATCAGATAACTTTTGGCGCAATTCGTTGTTAGTTTTTGAATAAGAACCAGAATTAACCTTGGGGTATCCTGAAAGCGAGTAATTAGATATTCCTAAAAACTCATAAACCTGTTTCATAGTTTTATCTGTTTGATTATAAAGGTCTTCACTTCGCAAAATCAGAAACTGTTCTCTTGGAAAAATAGCCATCCATTTTTCTAAAAAGTAGAAGTATAAACCAAACCAGAGATATCCTTTTGCTGTTTCCCAGTATTTCTCAATGACTTGGGTAGGATCGGCTATGCCTTTCAGGATTTCCAGTTCAGATGTCAATAGGGTGAAGTTAAACGTCCTTGAATTAGTTGATAATAGAAGGCGATTATTCTCTCTAATTGGTTGAGTTCAGGGGTGAGACAATAGTTACTTATATAATTCAATGTAAAATAAGATAAAGATAAGGATGGTTCAATTTCAATTGCTTTCATATAAGCAGTAATTACCTCATTCCATTGCTTTTTTTCTTTAAAGTCATATCCCAATACAATAGCATTCTTCCATGTTTTAACATCAGCAGGAGTTTTCACTGTTTCAGAACGTGACAGCAGTATATCAACCCTTTCATAATCCAATTTAATTTGGAGAAGATTTTGAAAGGTAGTAATTTCTTCTCCTTCAAAACCTAGAGTTTGTAGCATCTTGTTTAAGAGTTTAGATACTGATGCTAAATCTGATTGAATTTGCAAAGCTTCTTGACAGACTTTGAGAGTTTTATCTAATTCTCCTTGTTCATAATAAAGCTCGGCTATTTTGTCATAAACAGCTAGGTTGTCAGGCTTTATCTGTAGAGCTTTTCGATAATGAGTTACTATTTTTTTTAGCTGATACTCCATAATTATTACGTTTGCCATTGTGCGATTGATTTAGCTTCTTAAACTCAGTTTTTGAGGCTGATGAGATCTAAATTTTAAAGTAATTTTTGTCAACTAAAGTGAAAAGTAATGGGGGAGTGATCGCTTATTACTACTTTGAGCTTGTAATAACTTGAATTTGCCCCTTTCCCGGCAAATTACACAATCCAAAATGAGAGTGATGATTGTTACTATAATGAGACTTAACATAAAAAACACCCACTTTTTCATAAAGATCGCAAATCTGAATGTGACTGTTAAATTCCGTTTGTGGAAGTTCATCTAAACGTGCATAATTATTAGGGTTCATGGTGGCTAAACCAAAACCGAGAACATATTCATCTGGAGCTATATTGAGGTTTATACTGCGACAAAAACGCACATAATCCCCTTTATTAACTTGATTAGGAACGCTAATTTTATGTTGAAATGAAGTTTTTACATGAACTCGGACATTAAATTTATTAGTAATGAATACAGCTACAATGGGTACAGCAATACTCTCTTTCAGTTTAAACTCGCAGCATAAGTAAGCTTGTTCACCTTGCAAAAAATTGACGCAACCCTCGCCTTTAACGTTACAAATAGCGTAACTAATTAGTTGAGCATAATTCGCCTGGGGAAAAGAAACGGGAATAAAAACTTCATCAGCAGGCCAAAAAAAATCATCTGGTGTTTCTAAAGGTACTTCTACCTTTTCTTGAAGAACAGGCGGAGAAACATTATTAACCAAACCCATCTTTAGTTGATGGAACTTAATAATACCTTTCATCGATTCTCCTTGAAAGATTTTTTCTCCATGATGCAGTACAATCACTTCTTTACAATATTGCTGTACTGATGCTAAATGGTGAGTCACTAAAATAATCGTAATCTGCCTTGCTATCAGTTCCTCAAGACGGGCATAGCATTTCTGTTGAAAGAAAATATCTCCAACTGCTAAAACTTCATCTAAAATCAGAACATCACATTCTAAAAACGCAAATAAAGAAAAAGCTAATCTTGTTTTCATTCCAGAAGAATACAACTTCATGGGACGGTCAAAAAAATCTCCCAATTCCGAAAAATCTTCAATTTCTTTTATTCGTTCTTGCACATATCCTTTGGGAAATCCCAACAATTCAGCGCTGTAAATTGCATTTCCTCGTCCACTAAGTTCGGGATTAAAATCAGTTCCTAATTCTAGTAGTGAGAGAACTTTACCATTTAATTGATAACTTCCTGATGTTGGCTTTAACACCCCAGTAATTATTTTTAATAATGTACTTTTACCCGCTCCATTTTCCCCAATAATGCCAAAAAAATCGCCTTTACGCACTGTAAAAGATACATCTTTCAATGACCAAAAAGGCTGATGATAAGTGTTGTTTCCCAAACTTAACCATTCTCTAGCACGATGCCAGGGATTTGGATAAATCTTAAAACATTTACTTAAATTATTCACCTGCAAAATAATATCATCACTCATATCACATCTCTAATCTCATCTTGGAGTTTTTGATTGACAACATTACCTAACCAAACAAATAAAGCTAGCCACCCAAGCATAATTAGCCAAACATGAAATCCTGGCATTTGATTTTCTAAAATGATATTGCGAACTGACTGAATATATGCATAGGGTGGATTCAGATAAAGCCAAGGTAAAATATTTTTGGGAATAATAGATTCTGGATAAAAAATAGGTATCATCCAACTCCATAAGGGAATTAAAAATTGTAAAATCTGCTTGACATCGGGAAAAAGAGTTTGCAAGTTAGCTAAAATTAACCCCATACCAAAACCTAAGCCTTCTAAAATTACTCCCAACACTGGTAATAACAATATTCCAAAACCTAGATGCCCACCTAACAAAATACCAATAGGAAGCACTAAAGCTAGGTAAATAAGCAGCAGAAATAACGAAGTTAAAGTGACTTTAGCCACAAAAACCTCAGAAGGAATTGCTAAACGTCGCAGATAAATAGAATTTTGTACGAAAGCATTGCTACCACTCGCAATAGTTTCTGCAAATGTCCGCCAAGGTAGCAGTCCAGCCATAAGATATAAAGCGTAGGAACTCCCCCTCGCACCACGAGAAAGTAGTAAAGAAAATACAACTGTGTAAATGAGAATTTCGCACAGAGGATTAATAATGTTCCAAAGGATACCTATACCTGTACCAGCATAACGATAACGCAATTCATACCAAGCGTTGTAAAAAATGTAGCGCCGATATTTGTAGAGATTATAAAAAAACAAGTAATTTTTCATATCTGGCAATTGTATACATTTTTTAAGATTGCTTGCCAAATGATGTTTGTAAAGTATCATTTTGAACTTAGTGTGTTGAAACGCACTTGGGTTATTGGCATTGGAAGTTAATTCCAAGGCAGGTAAGCAACTAACAATCAAGGTAAACACTAGCAGTTTGCTTGTTTTATGTCTACAGTTACACCTTTCCCTGCTGTCAGCGAATTTATCAATGCGCTGCAAACGAGAAAATGTAAATTTTTTCGTCCAATATATCAGCAACCAGTTGTATCCATTATTTCTTCATTCTTTAACGCCCATAAGTATTTTGAAGCTACTTATAAATCTATAATCAATCAGACATTCCAAAATTTGGAATGGATAATTGTTGATGATTGCTCTACCGAACCAGAAGCGTGCGTTTTATTCCAATCTTTAGCCAAAAGATACGGAAAAAAAATTAAAACCTTGCAGCATCATACTAACAAAGGACTAGCAGCAGGTAGGAACACAGCCATTACCCATGCAACTGGTAAGTACTTATTTTTCATGGACTTAGATGACCTGATTGATCCTACTTACATAGAGAAGTGCGTGCTATTTTTGGAAACTCATCAAGAGTTTTCCTTTGTTAACTCCTACTCAGTTGGTTTTCAAGCTCAAGAATATTGGTGGACTGACGGCTTTAATAAACCCTCGCAATTTATTCACCAAAATTGGGTTACAGGTAGATTACTTTATCGCAAGTCAGACTTCGACTGTCTGGGGGGATTTGATGAAAATCTGAGATTTTACGAAGATTGGGAAAGATGGCTCAAAGCCATAGCCAACAATCAAAAAGGTTGGACAATACCTGAATACTTAGATTGCTACCGTCGGCTTGATTCTGGTTTACTAACAATTTCTAAAGCAAACGTTACAGAAGAAAAACGAGTTATAGAATTAATTCAGTCTCGCTATGAAGATTTTTTTAATCACAATTATCTTCCCGATCTCAGTATCGAACGATATAACTTTACTTCGGATTCCCGCTTCCCGAAAATAGATATTATTAATCCTCTCGAAAAAGACTACTCCAGTAAGTACATACTTTGCTTTTTCCCTCACTTAGAAGTTGGTGGTGCTGACAAATTTAATATCGATTTAGTGACTCTATTAGCGACTTGTGGTTACGAACTGACTATTGTTACAACTTCCAAATCAGAACATCCTTGGCAGAAATATTTTTATGCAGTCACCTCAGATATATTTCATTTGCCCAATTTTTTACAAGATAGTGACTGGTTAAACTTTACTAAATATATTATTCAATCACGTCAAATTGATATTGTTTTTATTTCTAATTCTTACATTGCTTATTACTTCTTACCCTTACTGCGTAACGAATTTCCTGATATCGCTTTTATTGATTTTACTCATACTGCTGATCCAGGTTGGCGTGGATGTGGATATCCACGTCTTTCCTGCCAATTCCGGGAATTTTTGGACTTGCAAATCATCTCCTGTCATCACCTTGCGGAATATTATCGATGTCTAAATCCGCAAACTACTGAGAAACTGCAAGTTAGTTATACTAACGTTGATACTAATAAATGGGTGCAGGATAAAAAGAAACGTGACTATGTGCGATCACAACTGAAAATTCCTCATGAGTCAGTTGTAATCTTATTTCCAGCACGCTTAGTAGAACAGAAACGCCCTCTACTTTTAATTAAGATTGTTCAAGAACTAGTTAATTGCTCTTTCAACGTCTCGATAATTGTTGTGGGTAATGGTCATTTGTTGCCGGAAATGCAAGCTAAAATTAATCATTTTGGTTTAGATTCACACTTTCATATATTGCCTGCTATTAATCCTGAAGAAATGCTTGCTATTTATTGTGCAACCGACATCTTGTTACTCCCATCAGCTTATGAAGGGATTTCTCTGGTGATTTACGAAGCAATGTCTATGCAATTAGCAGTCGTTGCTTCAGATGTTGGAGGGCAAGCAGAATTAGTCATACCGGGAACTGGGTTATTAGTTCCTAAAGCAGAAAATGAGGTCAGCGAAGTCGAGTCATACCTGAAAGCATTAATTCCTTTAATTCAAGATAGCGAGTTGCGTTGTAAAATCGGTTACCACGCGCGGCAACGAGTCGTTGAACTATTTTCCTTAGATAAGATGGTTGAACGCATGGATACCCTATTTACAGAGGCGATCGCTTCATGCCCAACCAGAACCAAACCAATCATTAATCTGGCTTTAGCTGAAGAAATGCTACTTCTTGCCCTAGAATACTTGCATCAAGAACAAGCTTTAAGCCATTTATGGCAAGAAAAGCGTCATTTAGAGAGACAAACACATCAACTCGAACAAGAAAGACACGAATTAGCTTGGAAAAAACGAGCGATGGAATCATCCAAGTTCTGGAAGTTCAGAACACAGTGGTTTAAGCTCAAGCGATCGCTTCGTTTGACTCAAGAAGAGGAAATCTAGGTATATGAAAGGAAGTGGCGTAATTTTGTGGTTAACTGGACTCAGTGAAGCAGGCAAGGCCACAATTGCACAGCGATGAGAGAACAAGTGATTCCCATTAATTCCAGAGAAAATCTCAACTTTTCATCTCTAAGAATATGAAGATATTTTTGATTGCCAGTGAATGTCCTCCAGCTGCTGGTGGAATTGCTACCTATGTCGGCAATATGGCGGCGATGTTTTCTGATGCTGGACATGACATCACTGTTTTTGCGCGCAGTCCTCAAACAGGAATTGAAGAAAAAAACAAGCTGAAAATTATTAAAATAGTTCCTAAAGATACTTATTTATTAAATTCCCCAAAAGCTCATCCACGTTCTGAAACTCATCCAGCCTTCCCACATAACGTTATGGGTTACTGGGGGGCAATCAGCTATCAGTTAGCAGAGGAAGTGATTAATTATATTCGCACTCATGGCCAACCAGATATTATTGAGAGCGAAGACTATAGTGGGATTGCTTATTTTTTACTGCAAAAAAAGTTATTAGGCTGTCCAGAACTACAAAGAGTACCGATAGTTCTCAACCTACATAGTCCTCAATATCTGCTTTATCCTGCTGACAAAATGCCTAGTTATCATCTTTGTGATTACTGGGTAGGAAGAATGGAAAAGTTTTGCATCCTCGCTGCTGATGGAATTTTCGCTCCCACTCATTATATTGCCCAGCAGGTAAAAACGACTTTAAATCCTGATCTCGACATTGAAATTATCCCTTTACCAGCACCTCAGAAACTTTTATATAAAAAGCAATTACCATTATCCTTACCCACGCCGGGAGATATAGTTTACTTCGGTAGGTTAGAGGTTAGAAAGGGTATTATCCCCTTGTTAGAAGCTTGCAGTCAGTTGTGGGATGCAGGCATAAATTTTCAACTTACAGCCATTGGTGGCGATACTTGGTATCACCTCCAAGGCTGTTATATGAAAGCTTATTTAACAGAAAAATATCGTCAATATATTAATTCAGGTAAACTAATAATTTCTTCACCTCTACCCCAGGCACAACTATATGAAAGAGTGAAGAAAGCGTGGTGCGTAGTTCTTCCCTCTCTCTGGGAAAATTTTCCTAATACTTGCTTGGAGTCTATGCTCTTAGGTAAAGCGATTCTAGCCTCATCTGCTGTTGGTCATGTAGAAATGTTACAAACAGCAGCAATGCAAGGAGGTTTAGTTTTTGATTGGCAAAACAGTAATGATTTCGCTAATAAATTAAACCAGGTTCTCAGTTATTCAACAACTGAAATTTTAGAGCTAGGGTCAAAAGCTCGGACTTTAATTTTGAAAATTTCTGCCCCGGAAAATGTATTGTCAAAACGGATGGCACATTTGAAAAAAGTTATTGGGCAGCATAAAGATAGAAATATTTTTCCCTCTTTAAACTATCTACCTCACGGCAAAGTTTCTTATCCCTCATCTTTAGTTGTAGATACAGATATAAGCATCAAAGGTAGAATATCTATTTGCATTCCATTCTACAACTGTGGTCACTATATAAGTGAAACACTCAACTCTGTATTTGCCTCAACCTATCCTGACTTAGAAGTGATTATTTTCAATGATGGTAGTACAGAGAAAAAGAGTCTCGAAACTCTAGCAGTTATCGACCGAACATATAGTAACCTGAAAATCATTCACTCTGAAAACCTGGGTGTAGCCGCAGCAAGAAATAAAATGGTAGAGATAGCCAGTGGTGAATACATTGCTTTTCTAGATGCCGATGATAGAGTTTCTCCAAGTTTTTATACACAAGCAGCAAAGGTTTTAAAGCAATACAAAAATGTCGGTTTTGTTGCTTCTTGGATTAAAGAGTTTGGTAATTCGGAAAAAGTTTGGGTAGCTTGGAATACGGAATTTCCTTATCTACTTTGCCACAATACTCTTGGTGTTTGTACTGTAGTGCGAAAGGCTGCTTACCTTGCTGCTGGCAGTATGAAATCTGTGTTGGCAGAGAATTTAGAAGATTACGAATGCTGGATTAATATGTGTGAAAAAGGTTGGCTGGGAGTTGTAATTCCTGAACTGCATTATTTTTATCGCATTCGTTCTGATTCCCGCTTGCAAAAGGGTAACCGCGAACAACTGCTTTATCTTTATGAGTTAATTGCTGAAGAACATCCTCAGCTATACCAAGATTATGGTGCAGAGGTTTATCATTTATTGAACCAAAATGGTGCGTCTTGGCTGTGGGATAATCCTTCACAAAACACATCTGAACTTAATGTTAATATGACGGGTATGGAAATACTTTCTCTTGTGATTAATAAGCTCAAGAAGGTGTACAGCGATGGGGGCATATCTTTAATATTAAACAGGTCGCTGCTAGTGGGAAAATCCCTTCTACGTACCTGGCGTTGATCTCTTGTAGTTTAACAATACACTCAATTGACCATAGCTCATGCCTTTGTAGTTTCCGTGTGGTGGACTCACGTCAAACTCCAGCATCACGCTGCAACGCTCATCAATCGTCCTGACTTTTCCCGTTAAGTCTCTCTAGCAAGCTGCCAACCTTCACAGAGGTCGTGCAATTTTAACCAGCCGCGCCACAGTACCTGGATACCAATGGGTGTATTACGTCGATGTTCCAAGTAACCCCCTAAACGAGCGATCGCTTCTATAGCCCAACTAACTTTTAGCACCTTGGGGAGTTTGGGAGATTTAGCTTTTAAAATCCAAAGCTCAAGGGGATTAAGAATCTCAATGGCGGGGGCGAAAGGTGGTGATGGGCTAGCTGATGAGCGGGAATCTGGGAATACAGGAAGTAGCGACACCAGACAGCCCGTCGTAGACATCGCTCTTAAAGCAAAGCCTAGCCTCTGTAAGAAAACCCCATTTCTCTCCTGCTGTATGTTTCTTGAGAGACGACAAATCCCTCTTAAGTCATAGATGCATTATGTGCTGTGATATAGCGGTTATCAGTCCAGTTCAGTACACTTAGGAGAGAACAATTCTACTGATAACTGGTCGCTATGAAAGCCTACTCTCTCGACTTGCGTCAGAAAGTTGTTGATGCTTATGCCTGCGGTGACATTTCCCAACGAAAAGTGGCTAAAAACTTTGGCGTCACCTTAAGTTTTGTCCAAAATTTACTCAAACGCCATCGTAAATTTGGCACGATTAGCGCCAAAGTGCGTACTGAGCAGACGCCAACAAAGTTGAATGCCGAACAGCTAGAAATCCTGGGTCAACTCGTCGTAGCACAGCCTGATGCGACGTTAAGCGAATTGCGGGAACGACTTTACGAGAAAACAGAGGTGTTAATTGGGGTGGCCACGGTGAATCGGATGGTTCGCTTTCAACTCAACCTAAACCTCAAAAAAAAGTCTCCACCCCACGAAAAAAGGCACTGATGAAGTCCAATTGTCCCGATTTGAGTACTGGAAACTCTTGAGGGGAATACCCGTGGAAAATCTGATTTTCTTAGATGAATCGGGGGTTAATCTATCCTTCATTCGCAAATGTGCCCGCGCTTTATCAGGGGAACGAGCCTATGCTCCAAAGCCAAATCGCAAGGGGAAAAATGTCTCGGTAATTGGTGCTATTAGCTTGAAAGGACTGCTCACTCAGTGGAGTGCTTTAGGTTCTATCGATGCCTTGACCTTTGATGCCTTCATCGCTCAAAAGCTTGTACCTCAGCTTTGGCCTGGCGCAGTCGTGATCATGGATAACTGCTCGATCCATAAAAGTGATGAACTTGAAGCTTTGATCATCGCTGCTGGAGCTAGCCTCATTTATCTCCCCCCTTACTCCCCGGATTTTTCACCGATTGAGAATTGTTGGTCCAAGATTAAGAACATTCTCCGTTGCATCGGTGCAAGGACATACCCTGATTTATTTTCAGCTTTAGCCCCTTCCACCCAAGGATTTCCCTATCTGACGTTTGGGGAATGTGGTATGATATTGTGTCAATCACTGGTGTCGATAAAACTATATTATTAGTGACTGACACCAATTCACTTTGAAATGCTTCATCCCGATTTAACCACTGGCGGAAAATCGAATCACGCTGATCATCAGGGGCAATAAACCGATAAACGCACTCCCGATTTTCACGCTTACCCAACCGACCAACGTAGTTCAACTTCAAATCAATCTTGGCAAGTAGTTTCTGTGCGATCGCAATCGGTGTGTGTTTTTCCGAGATACTAACATTCAAGTAATTCTTGATAACGTGCCGATGCGTTACAGCTAGGGCTTTTAACTTCAGCATCTTCTCGTCGCTGCCACGTAACTGAACGTCTGGTGTAAGAAACTGCAACAGATTCAGATTTTCGAGTAACAACACAGCAGGTAATAGTTGCCCCTTGTTAAAGTCCGGTTTCCAAATCGAATTCTCTCCAGCCTCTAACTGCGCTGCTGCTCGTTTAGCATCACGGTTCGTCAGAAATTCCCGTCCCAGTGTCAAATAATAGTGCATTCGCAACTGAGGATACCACCCGTCATCATCCTTCTCAACTAAATCAGGCGTAACTTCAATTTCATAGCGACGGGACAATTCAGCCAAGCGCTGCTGATGTCGCTCAGTTTTTGTTTTTGCCCTTGTGTCAAGGAGCTTCTTGAGTTCGGCATCAGAGATGGTTGGAGAATCCGCGATCGCTTTACACTCCGCAGCATATAATTCAACAGATGCCGCCTTAACCGACTCGATTACAGCCCCGCTCTCATCGTCATCAACATCGGCTGCATCAATAACGGTGTAACCATCCTCGACTAACCCCGCAAGCACAGACTCCCGATAGCGCCGCATCTCAACGTTGATGACAGAACCACGCTTACCCCAAGTCTGCAAAGATTCGGGCTGGAAGTTCTGGTCAATATAGCTCAAATCCGCATTATCCGCCGCCGACAATAGCGCAATGTTAGCCTGTGTAGCGACGTGTTGACTTCTTAACAATCCTCCTATCGTTGTGGAACCATTGCCCACAACGCCCATACCCCACTCTCTGACCCAAATGTGACGATCAACTGTCTCCCTAACCCGTGCCAACATCTGACGCACGGAATTAACTGGCTGCACTCCCTGAAAAATTCCCCATACACCATCAAAATGTCCTCGAATATCGATGGATACCCCAGTTTCCAAACTTGGAGAAGCGATAACCAAATCATACTGGGTGAGAATTTCGTTCAGATGAGCGATACAACCGAAAGCCGCATGAGATGGATCAGCAACAGATTCGCTGTCTATTCGCAGGATTCGCAAATGTGAGAATTTGCGGCGAAAATGTTCTTCCAATGCTTGCGTCCCCCACTTAGACTTAGCTTTTTGAGCAGAACAACATAGTAGATGATGCCCCCCGGAGATCGCCCGATCAAGAGCAGCAATCAAATTCTTCGGATTACTACCAGAATAGTTGTAACAGTTTCCGGCACTATCCCGATAATTGTTGACGATGACGAAGGGATTGACACGATATTCACCAGCGAGTGATAAAACATACTTCACATCAGTATCTGACACATCGGCACTGGACAAGTAAATCTTTCCCTGACTGCTGCCCAAAACATTCTGTACCAGTTGTTTGAGATTTTTGAGAACGGACACCCGACGTTTTTGCACTTCCGTACCAGAATTGAGAAGATGCCAGAAAACTTGGTCACATTCATCAATAATAATCACATCGTTTGACCAATCGTTAGGGTTGAATCGCGCCTGACTTTCTTGATGCAGTGAATCAACGCACACCCCGTATCCTAACAATGTGCCTGTTTCATTCGTGCGGACTTCGGTAACATAGTTAACACCGAATCGATTGCACAGAGCCTCACCCAATTGGATGCGATGGGTAATGATTAATACCCGTCTCTCTTGGTCGTGTGCTTTTGCCACCTCAGTTGCCAGCCATTCGGTTTTACCAGTGCCTTTGGGAGCTTTGAGGATAATCAGTTTTTCACCTGATGGAATAAGCAAGTGATCCAAGAAGCGCTGGTTAAGTGCGATCGCTGGTGGGTAAGTTAGCAGTGTAAACAGTTTAATCTCCCACAACTCCAGTGCAACAGCCGTATTGTAGAGTGCATCAAATGCAGGTTGACCGTGAGCAACAATAAAATCATCAACCCCTTTCTCTGCCCCTAACGGTAAATCAATCACTCGCAGCGAACAACCCTCATTTACTAGCAGCCGTCCCATACGACTGATAGCAGTTCTGACTCGCTGGACTGTTTCAGGTTTGTTGTCCTGGTCAAAGCAAATGTTAACCTGTCTCCCCTGTGTTGCAAAATGTTTCAAGTCGGGAATCAGAAATGGTTTACCAATGGCAGTACCGTACTCATCAGTAGGTGTGCGGTATCCAGCGTTTACTCCTGGAATTGCGATCGCAGCATAACCAGCAGTCAGTAATGCCCCCGCTTTCTTGACACCTTCTACAATTGTCACTGGCACATTATGCTTCCAAACCCAGCGCCAGAAACCGCCAGGATGCTGCAAGTCTTCTTCAGTAATGGGAATACCGCTACGATTGGAAACTTTCACCCAAATGCGATTCGGCACTAAGAGGAAGAAGGCGCGTGTCTCTTCTCTGTATGGGTGTTCGTACTTGATGAATTTGTGGATCTTTTGGCGATCGCGTCGGGGATGGTCGGGTTTGAAACAGCCCCACATCATCAGTACGTAGTTGTTGAGGGGGTCAACGCCACTGCACCACCAGCCGCCGAGTTCAATGTGCTGGTACTTCTTTAAATCGCGATCGCGTAATCGTCCATCATTGCGACGGGAGATTTTGGGACTGTAGAGCAAGTATTCGTAAGGTGTTGTGGCGTGGAGCGAACGTACATTCAGGGCAATGATTTCATCGTCAACGCCACTATTTAACCATTCTTGTAAGTGTAGAGCTTGAGAATCGGTTTCGATTATACGAAACATGACTGTATTTCCTCTCTTTTTTGACGCATGAAGATGGAGCGGCACTTGAATCTGTGCCGCCGTTAAAGCTTTTAAGCAGATGAAAGATTAAAGAGTCAGTCAGAGTAAAAGTTTTTGTTAGCTTTTACTCTTCAACTTTTCAAAGACAAAACAAGTAATATGGGTCGGACTCACTGGTCGGCATTGCAACAACCGGAATCAAAATATTGTCCCTTTGAAAACAAAAGTATTGCAGGGCATCTCTCATCAAAACACTAACCATCTTCCCGAATTTTCTCGTGAAAAC
>LXQE01000164.1 GCA_003326195.1 Nostoc punctiforme NIES-2108 | reverse complement strand
TTATACGAAACATGACTGTATTTCCTCTCTTTTTTGACGCATGAAGATGGAGCGGCACTTGAATCTGTGCCGCCGTTAAAGCTTTTAAGCAGATGAAAGATTAAAGAGTCAGTCAGAGTAAAAGTTTTTGTTAGCTTTTACTCTTCAACTTTTCAAAGACAAAACAAGTAATATGGGTCGGACTCACTGGTCGGCATTGCAACAACCGGAATCAAAATATTGTCCCTTTGAAAACAAAAGTATTGCAGGGCATCTCTCATCAAAACACTAACCATCTTCCCGAATTTTCTCGTGAAAACTTGCGTCTCCAAACAATTGAGATTATCTGTAGTTTCTGGAGCGTAAACGATACTGATATCACAGGTTTTTGGATTGTTAATTTGACTAATCCAGCCACGTTGTTGTATTCGTGGAGTGATTGAAGCCATGATCTGAAGTTGGTATTCCAGAAATATTGCCCTTGCAAAGTTTTGAGAAGGTGATATAGGAATACTGACGTACTGAGGTGTAAATAATACTGTGCCTTTTGGCTTGAGATAGGCAAATCTTTCTGACCAAGGCTGAGTTAAATCTTGTTTGGAGATGATTGCAATGTCAGTTTGTTTGTTGACAAAATCATCAAAAATCAGAGCGAATTCATTATTGAGTTGAGTTGTTCCGTAGTTTGGATCTAATAAGCGACGACGTTTAGCTTCTCCCATATTTGGTTCCTTTTTTCAAGTGTGGATACGACTGGTAGATGAATCAGGGAACGCCATACCNGCAAAGTTTTGAGAAGGTGATATAGGAATACTGACGTACTGAGGTGTAAATAATACTGTGCCTTTTGGCTTGAGATAGGCAAATCTTTCTGACCAAGGCTGAGTTAAATCTTGTTTGGAGATGATTGCAATGTCAGTTTGTTTGTTGACAAAATCATCAAAAATCAGAGCGAATTCATTATTGAGTTGAGTTGTTCCGTAGTTTGGATCTAATAAGCGACGACGTTTAGCTTCTCCCATATTTGGTTCCTTTTTTCAAGTGTGGATACGACTGGTAGATGAATCAGGGAACGCCATACCAAAGCAGGGGTTTAGTGATGTTTTGTCTCTGGTGGCTCAGGCAATGAATGATTCTGATTCTTTAATAGTACAAATGTACTAAAAAGGGCATTATACATGATCTGGAGAATCAGAATTATCTACCCCCGATGTGCGGTCGGAATGTGAGATTGATACGGGTACTAACCACTTTGTTAGTCTTGGGAACTTGGTGCAGATGCGTAGACTGACAACCAGGGTGCATCACAAGTAAACTCCCATGTTCCAGCCAGAAGTCAGTTGGCCTGCCATTTCTCGGTTTGATTTGGAATTTGCGAGATGACCCCAAGCTTACCGATGCGATTGCAGGGTTAGATCCCATCGATGGTTCGTTGTCTGCGTGCCAACCAATCGAATCCTGTCCACTGCGGTATTGATTGCCGATGACTATGCGGAACTTATAGCCAGTTAGCGCAGTGATTCTGTCCCGTAAGCTAGACAGAGCCTCTGTCCACCATAGTGGTTTCAAAAATACGCTATTCGAGTAAAGGTAATCACATCCAGCATCACCATAAATACATTCGAGGCGGGGAACGGGCATTGTTTTACCCGCGATTCTGATTTGATTCTGTTGCCACTCCAGTTTCAAGCAGTGTTGGTAGAGTTCGTTTGCAAGTTCCTGACTTAAGAAATCGGGGTAATAAGTGATGGGTAAAACTGGGGTTGATTCCTGAAACAAATTGAGTTGTTGCATGGTAATTTTCTCCAATTCAAGAAAGTATTCTGAAAACAATTGCTGTCAGTTTTGACCAGTAGAGAAAACCTCAATTAATACACTTTCTGGATACAAACCAACTTTTCCAAAACGTGGATCATGAATGCGTTCTATTTTTATTCCTTGTTTTCGGCACAATGCACTGGCTTTTCGACCTTTAGTACCGGCTTCTTTAACCGATATTTCTAAACCTTGAAGATTAGCAAAACCGACAACGCTATATTTGTGGCCGCATGGTGTGTTTACTCTGTCTTGTTCAACTTCAACAGCTTTAAGTCAGTGCAAAATTTCGGTCTGTTGCTGTTGTTGTTGGAGTAAATGCTGTTCTTGCTCTGCCAAATGTTTGGCTAGAGCAGCGAGTAACTGTATTTCTGTCATTCCTGTTTTGTTGTCAGTGACAGGTTTAGTCCAGCCCAATTTATCTTGAATCCATGCCCGAATGCCGATGGTGTTGAATGAACGGCATACCAATCTTGCTTGCTTGGTACAATATCTACCAGCTTCGTAAGCGTAGTACTCTAAGATAATTGCGATCGCCATATCAGGGATACCGACAGTTCTCCATTCAGTTAGATTAACAGCTTCAAAGCCTGAATCCATAAGCATTTGAGCCAGTTTGGAAGGTTCTAGGTTAACGCTGTCTAAGGTCTTGAGAATTGCCACAGCGCTAACCCCAGCAAGTCTTGCGGTTGCTCGAAGGCTAGCTTTCGCTTGACCATTAGCGTCAACTTCAATCTCTTGTTTTATCTGTTCGATGATTTCGGCGATTTCAATTTGTGACATAACTTTAGTTGTGTGATTAGAAAGAATTAAACATTCACCCGCAGCAAACTTTTTTCACCAACCAGTGAGAAACGATTCGATATAGTTGGTGTCTTAATTAACGTTGGTGACATCAATTCAACAAGGTAAAACCAAGATTTATGCACCAGCGCAATCCCCAGAATCAGCCGTTGCTTTGTCCCCTTGTCATGAGAACAGAGGATTACTGTTTCGCCCAAGACAAAAGCAGGTTTTTGCACTTTGATGGCTTCTAATTCTCCAGTTCCGATGATTTGGTTTTGTGTGGCGTGGAGTATTTCTTTTCCACAATCAATTGAGTAAATCCAGCACTCGTGTTTCCATTGCATACCACAGCAGTAACCAAATGTTCTTGTTGTGCGGAGAAAAACTCTCTCCAGTAAATTAACTGCAACAGGTGGAATTGTTCCACGCCAAGGTGGAGAAAGATACCAGCTTGTTTGAAGTGCGTTAATGTTATCAATCATGCTTTTCTCCCCAATAAGTAATTAATGGCTTCGGAGTCAATAGAGGCAATACGCTTTTTTAAATGTTGTGGGGGATTTTCAAAAAAGCTTTTGAGATGCCATCTCCGAACTTGATAACGCTTAGAAGAACGGCGGGTAGTTTTCAACCAACCACGGCTAAACAATTCGCAATTCGCAGTTCGCAATTCGCAATTAAGATACAATTGAATAATTAATTCAATTGGCATATAAACCTCTTAATTTATTTATGAAAACAGAATTAATATTCAAGCATCAAACTTAAGATATGAGGAAGAAAATTGCGAATTGCGAATTGCGAATTGCGAATTGGAAAAGGCGCACCCAACCAGAAACGGTGGTGGAATGCACACACAGAACACGGGCGATTTCAGCACTGCTATAGTTATCGAGAAAGGGGTTTGTAGAATAACCTAAAGCCCAAAGCTTAGTAGCGATAGCAATTGGAGTACGAAAATACCCATGTCTTTTTAAGATTGAGGCTATTTGTTTAGGGGTATAAAGTTCAGCTTTAGCTTCAATGATTCCGAGTTCTTCATCAGTCCATTTGGGATTCATTTATTACCTCCAATGTTTATNTGGAATGCACACACAGAACACGGGCGATTTCAGCACTGCTATAGTTATCGAGAAAGGGGTTTGTAGAATAACCTAAAGCCCAAAGCTTAGTAGCGATAGCAATTGGAGTACGAAAATACCCATGTCTTTTTAAGATTGAGGCTATTTGTTTAGGGGTATAAAGTTCAGCTTTAGCTTCAATGATTCCGAGTTCTTCATCAGTCCATTTGGGATTCATTTATTACCTCCAATGTTTATGCAGATTTAGAAGAAAACTGTTCTTGTACAATTCGAGCGCTGATAGATTCAAAATCCACTTGAAAGATGTTCATATCTGTGGACATTCCCCCAGTGTTGTAGCGGTCTACTATGTGTTGTTTGATTGCGGATTGATTCAGCCCATCAGGGATATCGATATGCGCTTCACTTGTGATTTTTTCAACAATTGTGACGATGATTCTCATGGTTTAATTCCTTTAGCTTTGAGAAGTCAGGATTCAGAATAATTCCGTATTCTGAATCCTGACTTYTGACTTACACTGCTCCAGTCTTTACGGCTTGCAACTGTTGCATCCATCCGTTGATTGCCGTTAATTCATCAGCATCATTACTAACAGCATCAACAACTTGGTTTTGATAAGAAGATTCAGCATGATTGGGATGGTCACACTTATCTGCTGCCCAAGCCAAACACATTGTTTTTACCAATTCATTAATCTTGCTAATATGAAGTAGACTTGGGCGGTCAACATCCTGAAATTCCAACCACTCTTTGACTAAATCAAGTGGATAATCAAGCAAAGTACGAATATTTTTGATTCGTAGGTCTTGAGGATGTACTGGTTGAGGGACTACACTAAGTTTTGGTGTAGATGGGATAGTTGATGATGTGCTACCTAAGCGAGATTGAATGTCATGAATGATGGTTGCCCAATCAGCATTTTTGTTCCATTCTCTTTCAATTCTGCTTTTACTTGCGGCATCGTAAAGATTACAGAAAACCGTGTTCTCGTCGCCAGCATTCGCAACAATAATCAGTGGCTTAGAAAAATCTTGGACTAATGAGGCAGCGAGAAGGAAGCTTTTAGCGAAGTTGGTTTCAACACCAGTTCTTATGATGTACAGTTCATCAGCACTGATAATAATATCCAGCTTCAGATTGTCTTTGCCTTTAAACTCTTTAGTCGTTAGGCGCAGTTCAGACAAGTACCCAGTTAATGCTCTTTGGGTAACAGGGATGGTTTTATCCCTATCAATATCGTAGTGATACCACAGGTAAGATTCTCCACCTAACTCGGCATTTTTGACATAGAGATAAATCGGTTCGGGAGGGTTGCATAAACCTAGTTTGATTTCAGTAGTCATATTTTGTTAGGGTGTGTGATACTAATGGTTTGTAACGGAACTTTCAGTGCTTTACGATTGCTTGGATAAAGACTTATATTCAGGCAATCGCTTCTCTACTAAACAGAAGGTTTTTGATTGCGCTCTAACTCCCATTCCAGATAAGTTAGGGTAGTGCTAGCATCGGCAATGTTTAAATCAGGTTGATATCCCTCGTCCAACAGTTGTTTATAGTCTGGGTGCGTAGCAATAAGGGATATCAGAGTTTGAGCTTGTTCAACTAATTGCTGGAGGCTGGAGTTAGACATTTCAATGCCCAGCCTGGAACATAAATCTTCTGCCTTTACACCCGTTATTCCTGGCTCAATCTCCGTTTCCAACTCTTCAAGCAGAGATTGAAAATCTGGGTGTTCATCATTGATTTCAACCTCAAATAAATCTGCGCTCTCTGTAACGGTGGTTGCCCAATCAGGTAAAGTATGTGGAATGGTTTTAGCGTAAAGTTTCATAATTGGTTCCTCTTCGGTTAAGAGTTAAAAATCCTCGGCAATCTCCAACAAAAAACCGCGTCCTGTGTTCTGTACTTGCACCAGTTCTTTATCCAGCAGAGTTTGAATGACTGAATCCGAGAATTGGAACTGAAGCCGATGCAGAGGCACACAACCACCACAAAGCCGAATCGAACGCAGCAAATGATTGGCTCTACGGTCAAAACTGGGGTCAACCGTCTTAGGCATTTGTGAAACCTCCAGTTAATACGGCTAACTGTTGTTGCAGAATTGTTATTTGCTGTTGATAAAAGTCAATCTCTGCGGTAATTTCTGAGAATAATTCTTCTGGTGTGAGCGGTTTAATTTGATCCTCTTTCAAGTACGATATTTCATCAGAATTCTTGTTAGGCATCAGAGCATAACGCCAACCATCATCAAATTGTTCAGCCAACTCTGTACCAGATGGGTAGTAGTAAAGTCCNGCCGAATCGAACGCAGCAAATGATTGGCTCTACGGTCAAAACTGGGGTCAACCGTCTTAGGCATTTGTGAAACCTCCAGTTAATACGGCTAACTGTTGTTGCAGAATTGTTATTTGCTGTTGATAAAAGTCAATCTCTGCGGTAATTTCTGAGAATAATTCTTCTGGTGTGAGCGGTTTAATTTGATCCTCTTTCAAGTACGATATTTCATCAGAATTCTTGTTAGGCATCAGAGCATAACGCCAACCATCATCAAATTGTTCAGCCAACTCTGTACCAGATGGGTAGTAGTAAAGTCCGAGAATCGTGCCTTGTTCTGTACGCTGCTCCAAAGTAAAGCGAGGGTATGCCCAGTGTTGGGGGATTGATATTGTGCGTTGCATAGATTTAATGGGGGATTGGTGAATAAAGGGACAATGAGAGAAGAATTCAGGAGCCAGAATTCAGAAATCAGAATTTCGGGAAGAGGTGGGAAAAAGAGGAGAAAGGAAGGCAGATTTTATTAATTTCTGCACCCTGCTCTTTGTTTCTTTACTGACTCCTGACTCCTGGATTCTGACTACTGAATTACGCTGTGACTAACTCCGCTTTTTCCAGCAGCCGTTGCAATTTATTGCCAGTTAGCTGTTCTAAGGGTTGGTCTAAAAAATATTCATCAAAAATGGATTTATCATCACAAGACACATCCACCATCGACAGCGATCGCACTGCATCAAACACAGAGTTGGAATACTGTTGCTGACCATAAGAACCCAGGATTACCCACCAGTTACCGTTAGTGCATCCGACTTGTCCCAGCTTTACGCCGTTGCTGTTGTAAATGCCATCGTCGAGAATTTCAAACCCGTACTTCTGGCACTCGTTGAAGATATGCGCCATGATTCGGTTTTCGGTCGTGGGGGGTGTTTCTACTTGGGCGGGTTCGTTTAGTGTGCTGTCTTGGTGATGCCATTGAATGAAGCGATAGCATCTTGCATAAGTGTTAGCGCGGAATTTCTCTTTACCCTCTACCATGACTACCCAAGGTTGGGTTAGGTCGTCGTCATGGCTAATGCTGGCTATCATTTGATTACCAGCATAATATTCGTGATGATCAAAAGAGATTTCGACTATTGTGAGCGGTTCGGGGGCTATGGCTTGGGCTTGGTCAGCGATGTAGCTGTCGAGTTCGCCTTGGGCGAGGGCTTGTTCGTCGGGGGCAGCGAGGGTGAGTTTCTGAACCTTGCTTGCCTGATATTTAGCGATCGCAGTGATCCAAGAATCCTTACAGCGTTTGTCGCCTACTTCGGCTGTGCAGCCGATTTCGCTGTAGATTTGCTTGAGTCGGGCAATGGATTTCAGTTGCAGCTGTTGTTGGCTGTAGATTTGGTATGTCATGATTGATTAAGTTCCTAACGGGACGGAAAGCGCTTCAGATTGGTAGTCGGGGCGCTTTATTTATAATGTTAATCCTATAATGTTATTATAGTAATGTCAATAGATGTGTAATGTTACGATATTAATATTGCTCTAATGCGTTGTATAAAGGAGGCATTACATGTCACAAAATCAACTATTAATGAAGGTAGGCTGGGAAATAGATGTTCCTGAGTTGGGGCAACGCATCCGAGATGCAAGACATGAGTCAGGTCGTACTATTACTCAATTGGCTGCTGAGGCTGACATTTCTGTTGCCAATTGGTATGCAATTGAGCAAGAGCGGATAAAAGTATTGCCACTGCCTACGCTAAGACGAATTGAGCAGGTTTTAGGCATTGAGTTTGGGGTGCAACCGTGATTAGAGCAAAGATGATTGACCCTCAGACCATCAATCTTCTTGCTCTCCCCTCTGTTTTATTAGAGAAGGAACCGGAGTTTCCAGCCACGCCCAAAATATACGTTGCAATTGATCGTAAAAAAATATTGTTGAACTAGAGGACGTGGAAATATGAATAGTCCACCTTCTAGACGCAAAAAAGACACTTCTCCCGCATCTACCGATTCAACTTCAGCAGCTAACTCTGCAAACGAGGATATCTCCCAGCAAGTAGATCCAAGTTCAGCAACAATTACAGTTAGTGCTGTTGAAGTAACAGAGTTGACCCAAGAGGAGCAAAGCGATCGCCTACTCCTGGAGCGGAAAGTAGAACGGGCGTTTTTTGAGGCAGGTAAGGCACTGGCAGAATTGCGCGATCGTCGGCTTTACCGTTCAAGTCACCGCACGTTTGAGGAATACTGCCGCGATCGCTTTGGCCATAGTCGTCGCCAGTCTTATCTTTTAATGGATGCGGCTGTTGTTTTTGATAACTTGGTTGAAATTTGTGATCAATTTGATCACAAATTGCCCACAGCAGAGGGACAAGTTCGACCCATGACAAAGCTTGAACCCCAGGAACAGCAGGAAGCATGGCTAAGAGCAGTAGAAGTTGCTGGCGGGAAAGTGCCAACTGGTAGAATCGTCAAAGATGTGGTGCAAAGGATTATGGAACGAACCCAAGTACCCAATACCTACCAAATCGGCGAAGTCTGCCAAATTCTTACCAAAGACAATCCCGAACTGAGGGGTAAGGGTGGGTGCTGGGCGATTGTCAGCGCAGTTAATGACTTTAGTTGTAGCGTGAGAATGTGGGATGGCGAGTACGCCGTTGGATTGCAGCATCTGAAGTCCTTCAACTACCTGCCTGCCGAGTGTCAGCAGATGCGGGAGATATGCGATCGCCTGAGTCGAGTGTACTCGAGCGCGTTGGAGGAGTCGGTGCAGAAGTTTTTGGAGTCATTGGGGAAGCTGAAGCGGGCTTATTTGACGGCTTTGGAGGAGAAATTTTTGAGTGTTTTGGAGTTGGAAATTAAAGTTTAGTTATCAATCTCTTATTTACTCAAAATTATTTTCGATGGGAGCAAATAGCAAGTAATTATTTTCAGAATGAGAATTACTGTATAGTTTGAGGTATGCCAGATTATCCTCTCAAGAGTTGCTCTATGATTGCTCTACCTGGTATTACCATCCAAGACAAGATATACGAAAGTTCTAATTCTCTAGTTTATCGGGGCATCAGAGACGATGGAGTAGAGATCATCGTCAAAATGCTAAAGCTTGATTATCCCTCTCCCCAAGAACTAACCCGCTACAGACAGGAATATAAAATTACCCGTTCCCTCACAGTGGAGGGAGTGGTGAAGGCATACAGCCAGCATGACTATCAACGCACTTTGGTGATTTTCTTAGAAGATTTTGGCGGAGAGTCCCTAGAGCAATGGATGCACAAGCGCCCAGATATCTTCTGCCCCATGCCTTTATCCACTTTTCTAGGTGTTGCGATCGCTATAAGCGATATTCTAGGCAGAATCCATGCAGCCAATRTCATTCATAAAGATATCAACCCTGGAAACATAGTYTTTAATCTRGATACTGGYGTTRTCAAAATTATTGACTTTGGAATTGCCACCCAATTTAAYCGCAYWAATCCAACCTTCAAAAGTCCTCATGTTTTAGAAGGGACACTCGCATATCTATCTCCAGAACAAACAGGGCGGATGAACCGTTTGCTCGATTACCGGACTGATTTCTACTCCCTTGGTGTGACATTTTACGAACTGCTCACCGGACAACTACCATTTCCCACCACAGACGTGCTGGAGCTAGTCCATTGTCATATCGCCAAACATCCTATTCCGCCTCATGAAATAAATACAACGATTCCCAAGCCAGTTTCAGATATAATTCTCAAACTGATGGCGAAAAATGCTGAAAATCGCTATCAAAGTGCCTGGGGTATCAAAGCGGATTTAGAAATCTGTGCTGAACGATTAAAAGAAATCGGTCAAATCTCTAGCATTCAACTGGGTCTTCAAGACGTTTGCGATTGGTTTCAAATTCCCCAAAAATTGTATGGACGCAAAGCAGAGATTGAAGCATTATTAGCAGCGTTTGACATAGTAGCACAAACGGGGGATGAAGAATTGAGAGTGAAGAATCAAGAAGATTCTCAATTTCAAGTTAAGATGATGTTAGTATCTGGCTACGCTGGGGTTGGCAAATCAGCGTTAGTACAAGAACTCTACAAGCCCATCACTGCAAAACGCGGCTATTTTATCTCTGGTAAGTTTGATCAATTCGGGCGCAATATTCCCTACAGCGCGATCGCAGATGCTCTGCAAAAATTGGTACAGCAACTACTCGGTGAACCAGATGACCAAGTGCAACAGTGGCGGTCACGTATCTTAACAGCTTTAGGAACCAACGGACAAATCATCATTGATATCATCCCGGAAGTTGAATTAATTATCGGCAAGCAGCCGTCTGTACCAGAAGTTGGAGCAGCTGAAGCTCAAAATCGCTTTCATCGGGTCTTTGGGCAGTTTGTGCGGGTGTTTTGTTCAGAATCACATCCTTTGGTAATTTTTCTAGATGATTTGCAGTGGATAGACTCAGCAACGCTAAAGTTAATCGAGTTAATGTTACTGGATGAGCAAACCAAATCACTATTTTTGATTGGAGCTTATCGAAATAATGAGGTAAATCCAACACACCTACTGGCATTAATGCTAGAGAGACTGCGTAAACAAGGAGTAGTTTTTCAAGAAATTATCCTAGCACCATTAACTCTTGAGCCATTGAGTCAGTTGATTGCCGAAACGCTATATCAAAATACTGACACTGTTGATTCCTTGGCTGAGTTAGTGCTATGTAAAACTGAGGGCAATCCCTTCTTTGTCAATGAATTTTTAAGAATGCTATATAGCGAAAATCTTTTAATATTTGATGCGGAGAATCTAAGCTGGCAGTGGAATATTGCTCAGATTCAAGCCCAAAATATCACCGATAATGTTGTGGAGTTGCTGCTGAACAAGTTAAAGAAACTACCAGAATTCACACAGCAAATTCTCCGTTTAGCTGCTTGTATCGGGGCTAAATTTAATTTAGATACATTAGCGATAGTTTGTGAGCAATCACCTAAAGCAGTTTCTCTAGATTTACTGGTAGCCATCCAAGGTGGATTCATTCAACCCATATCTGAATTAGATGAAGAGTTATTAATTCAAGAGTATAAGTTTTTGCATGATCGCGTGCAGCAAGCAGCATATATTTTAATCGATGAGTCACAAAAACAAATTGTTCATTTACAAATTGGGCATAATCTCCTCGAAAAAACCTTGCCAGAGCAACTATCAGAACGAATATTTGAAATTGTCGATCATCTCAATCATGGCATTGAGCTTGTTAGCGAGCAATCCGAACGCGATGAAATTGCGCGATTAAATTTAATCGCAGGTCAAAAAGCAAAAGCAGCGATCGCCTATAGTGTCGCCAAAAAATATTTAGCCACAGCAAGAGTTTGGCTAGCAGCTTCTAGCTGGCAAACAAATTATGACCTGACCTTAGAATTATATTTAGAAACAACAGAAGTGGCGTACTTGTGTGGCGATTTTGAGCAGGTGGAATATTGGGCGGCGATCATTCTAGAAGAAGCCAGAACGGTTCTCGACACCGTAAAAGTTTACGAAGTTAAAATTCAAACCTACATAGCGCAGGAGCAGCTATTGAAAGCGATCAATACGGCATTGCAAATCTTGCCGCAACTGGAAGTTAATTTTCCTGAAACGCCTAACAAGTCAGATATTCAGCTTGAACTTGACACGATCACATCACTCCTTAAGGAAAAGCGGAGCGAGGATTTGGTTCATTCGCCGAAAATAGCTGAACCAGTCAAGTTGGCGGCGATGCGAATCTTATTAAGTACCATGATTGCTGCCCATCTTGCTGCCCCGGATATGCTGCCATTGTTTGCATCTAAACAGATCAGCTTGTCAATCCAATATAGCAATGCGTTAGTATCTCCCTTTACCTATGCCTTATATGGATTTGTTCTTTGTAGGACGGTGGGAGACATTGAATCTGGCTACGAGTTTGGGCAGTTAGCTTTAAGGCAGTTGTCACGACCTGATACCCAAGCACTCAAAGCCAAAACACTGTTGAGCGTGAATATCTTCATCATTCACTGGAAAAAGCATTTTAGAGAAACATTGCAGCCATTACTAGAAGGCTATCAAAGTGGATTAGAAACAGGAGATTCAGAGTTTGCTGCCTACTGTGCTGAAGTTTACTGCTTGCAATGTGTCTTTGTAGGTAAGGAACTCGTGGAGCTTGAACGCGAGATAAGAATGTACAGCCAAGTAATACGTCAACTCAAACAGCAAGCAGCACTGACTTGGACTCAGATGCATCATCAGGTTGTCTTAAATTTGATGGAATGCTCGGTCAATCCTATTTGTCTAGTTGGCGAAGCCTACAATGAGGAGAATAGACTGCGACAAAATGAAACAGAAAATAATGGAACCTCAATCTTTTTCGTACACTTCTACCAACTTTTCTTGTGCTATTTATTTTATGATTATTTCCAAGCAGTCGAAAACTCAATTATAGCGGCAGGGTATGTGAGCTACGTAGCATCGTCACCTCCTGTTCCTCTGCACTATTTCTATAGCTCTCTGGCAAAACTCGCAACTTATCTTGAAAGCGACACTCAAGGGCAGTCAGAAATTCTTAAAGAAGTTGCAGTTAACCAGGAAAAAATGCAGCGATGGGCACATTATGCGCCAATGAATCATTTGCATAAATGCCACCTAGTCGAGGCAGAGAAAGCACGAGTTTTGGGTCAGTTGCTTGAAGCAGAAGAATTCTACGAGCAAGCAATTATTGGGGCTAAAGAAAATGAATATGTACAAGAAGAAGCATTAGCCTATGAATTAGCAGCAAAATTCTACCTATCTCGTGGTCGGGAAAAGATTGCCCGAACCTATATGAAAGAAGCTCACTACTGCTATGAACGTTGGGGAGCAACGGCGAAGGTCAAGGATTTAGAAACTCGGTATCCGCAGCTATTTCCTCCATCATCGAGCATGGCTCATACGCGAATACCAAAAACTTCTGTCACCACCTCTAATAACTCAGACATCGCTTTCGATTTAGCGGCAGTAATGAAAGCTTCCCTTGCGATTTCTAGTGAAATTGAACTGGAGCAGTTGCTTAGTTCCTTGATGAAGATATTAATCGAGAATGCTGGCGCACAAACCGGATTTTTACTTTTGGAAAACTCAGGAGAATGGGTAATTGAAGCTTCAGGTGAAATAAATGATGTTGTGGCTGGCGAAAATATTTATTCTACACAAGTACTGCAATCTATCTCAACGGCAAATCACCTGCCTGAATCAATTATTAATTATGTAATTCGGACTCATGAACCTGTGATCTTAAATGATGCGACTCATGAGGGTAATTTTATTAATGAGCCATACATTCAACATAACCAAACTCAATCACTTCTATGTTTACCACTGCTGAATCAAAGTAAGCTTGTCGGACTGTTGTATCTGGAAAATCAATTAGCATCTGGGGCATTTACACCGGAGCGAACGCAAGTTTTGCATCTGTTATCAACCCAAGCAGCGATCGCCATTGAAAATGCCAAACTCTACTCCAAACTACGGAAGAGCGAAAGTCAGATGGCTCAATTCCTGGAAGCAGTGCCGGTAGGAATTGGAGTCGTGGATACACTGGGTCGCCCTTGTTACGCCAATCAACAGGCAATTCAACTATTAGGCAAAGGGATTATTCCTGGTGCGACACCAGACCAACTCGCAGAAATTTATCAACTTTATTTAGCGGGAACAGAGCAACCATATCCCATTGAGAACTTGCCAGTGATGCGGGCGTTGAAAGGCGGTCGCACCAGAATTGACGATTTAGAAATTCGCCAAAACAATGCAACCATCCCGGTTGAAGGTTGGGGAACACCCATTTTTGACGAACAGGGCAAGGTGATTTATGCGATCGCAGCTTTTCAAGACATCACCGAACGCAAACAAGCAGAGCAATTGCTAGCAAATTATAATCGTACCTTAGAGCAACAAGTAGCCCAACGAACAGCCGCTTTACAGAAAAGCGAGGCAGAACTGCGCGAGCGAGAACAGGAACTAAGATTGATTACCGACGCTCTCCCGGCTTGTATCTGTTATATAGACACAGATCGGCGCTATCGATTTGTCAACCGAACTTATGAGGTCTGGTTTAAGCGTAGTCGAGATGAAATTTTAGGTAAGCAGGTTCGTGAAGTCATGAGCGAGGCAAGTTATGAAATTATTGAACCGTACATGAATCGAGCGCTAGCAGGGGAGATTACAACCTATGAGGCAGAAGTCTCTTTCCCGTTGGGCAAAAAGTATCTTGCTGTCACCTCCATCCCCGATTTCGATCTCAATGCTCAGGTGAGAGGATATTATGGTCTGATTACAGATATTAGCGAACAGCGAAATGCTGCACTGCTTGAACGCAAACTCGCTGAAGAAGCATCAATTTTAGAAGAACGCAACCGTATGGCACGAGAAATACATGATACACTAGCGCAAGCTTTTACTAGTATCATCGTTCACTTAGATGCCGCCTCCCAGAGAATCACGCTCGATCCAGATGCTGCCCAATCACACTTAAAGACGGGGCGAACTTTGGCGCGTTCCGGGCTGGCAGATGCCCGTCGCTCGGTGGAAGCACTCCGTCCGCAAATATTAGAAGAAGGCGATTTGCATAGCGCACTCAATCGCCTCACGGCTCAGATGTTTTCTCATACCTCAGTGCGGGTTGGCTGTGAAGCGATCGGTGAACCATATACTTTGCCGAAAGAGGTGGAAATGAATCTGCTTCGCATCGGACAAGAAGCGTTAACCAATGCTTTTAAGTACGCAAATGCTAGCGGAATCCGTGTTGAGTTGCGGTATGAATCATCGCAAGTCGTCTTGCAAATCAAAGATAATGGGCAAGGGTTTGAAAGCCAAAGTCTATCCGTCGGTCGGGGCTTTGGGTTACTGGGAATGAGTGAACGCGCCCAACGCATTGAAGGAGAATTAACGATTTTCAGCCACTTGGGACAAGGTACAGAAATTACAGTGAGGGTACAAATAGTTTAGTTCTTCCTTTGCGTCTACCCTTCTCTTTCGGAGACGCTAACACGAACGGGAAAGCCTGGCGGCGGATGCGCCTTTGGGTGAGATAAAGAGACAAAGTACAGAAATTGTAGTGAGAGTACAAACGCCATGACCCAACGCTTACCTACTACACCGGACTCCTCTACAATCAGCATCTTAATTGCTGACGACCATCCATTTATGCGACAAGGTTTAGCAGCTGTACTCGATTATCAACCAGATATGACCGTGGTTGGGCAAGCCTGCAACGGCTATGAAGCAGTAGAATTGTTCCGCCAACATCAACCCAATGTCACATTGATGGATTTGCGGATGCCGGAAATCAGTGGCGTGGAAACGATCGCTTCCATTTGCACTGAGTTTGCTGACGCTCGAATCATTGTTTTGACGACCTATGATAGCGACGAAGACATCTATCGGGGACTGCGAGCGGGTGCAAAAGGCTATGTCTTAAAAGATGCAGAACCAGACGAACTACTGACAGCAATTCGGTCAGTTTACAGAGGTCAGCAGTACATCCCCCCTGCTGTGGGTGCAAAACTAGCAGAACGGATGCGGAATCCAGAACTGAGTGATCGCGAATTGGAAGTGTTGCGCCTGATGGCAACAGGCAAGAGTAACTTAGAGATTAGCACTACTTTGACGATCGCTGAGGGAACGGTGAAATTTCATGTGAAAAATATTTTGAGCAAGTTGGGAGTAGGCGATCGGACTCAAGCGATGATTGTTGCGCTCAAGCGCGGTATTATTACACTTTAAGAATTTAGTCAAAGCAACAGAAGAATAAATTCAGAATTATCACCTGCTCTTAAGGATAGTTTGTTTCTAGCCCTAAGAGTAAGTTGATCCCTATCCCTGTTGTTAGTACAAAAACTCCCCACAGGGGATGCGACAAAGTGGGGTCAACTTTCATATTCTTAGATCAAGAAACGATATTCAATTTCTTAGTATTATTTCTAGCATTTTCATCGCTAAGATGCTATCCACATAACGCATTAAACAGCAATGAGTCAGACAAGTGATAGCGACAGGTTGCTCATGCCCATTTCAGGGCAGGATCACATTCAAGGAGTAATAGATGCATCAGTTGTTTTGGTGGAATACGGTTATTATCAATGTCCTTCCTGTCGTGAGGTTTACAGAATGATTCAAGCGATTCAGCAACAGATCCCCTTGCGCTTTGTATTTCGTCATTTTCCCCAAACTCATCTTCATCCCCAAGCTCAAAAGGCATCAGAAGCGGCAGAAGCGGCCGCCGCGCAAAATAAGTTTTGGCAGATGCATAATCTCTTATTTGAGAATCAATATGCTCTTAACAATGGACATCTTCTAGAGTATGCCAATAACATACAGCTTGATATCAATCGATTCCTTCAGGACATGGCAGGCCATGTTCATGCCGAGCGGGTCGCTCAGAATATTCAAGGCGGTATAAAAAGTGGTGTCAGTAATACGCCAGCTTTATTTATTAACGGAGTTCGCTATAGAGACGCTTGGGATCAACAGAAATTATTTGCAGCGATCGCGCCAGATCAAAATTCTCAATCAATGTAGTACAGGAGGTGGATATCTGTTGTGACTACCGTTCAAGCAAACTGCCTCAAAATTATTTGGGTGCGGCTCTATCAATGCTACTAATTAAGCATTATAAGAACCAAGAGGAGCAATTATGTCTGAGAAGAAAGCGTCAACAGACTACCCGATCCATGAACTCCTTGCAGAACGCTGGAGTCCTTATGCTTTCCAGGATCGTCCGGTTTCAGAAGCTGATTTACGTTCGCTATTTGAAGCAGCGCGGTGGTCAGCATCTTCCTATAATGAGCAGCCTTGGAACTATCTCATTGCAACCAAAGATAACTCTGACCAGTTTCAACAACTTCTATCGTGTCTGGTCGAAGGAAACCAGATTTGGGCAAAGGATGCTCCGGTGCTGGCTCTGGCCATTGTCAGTCTCAAATTTACTCGCAACCACAAAGACAACCGGGCAGCAATTCACGACCTCGGCGCTGCCAGTAGCAATCTTACGGTAGAAGCGACTGCACGGGGAATTTATATTCATCAGATGATTGGTATTCTTCCCGATAAAGCACGCGATCTATTTAATATACCTGAAGATTTTGAGGCGTGGACAGGTATGGCGATCGGTTATCAGGGCGATCCGATGACACTCCCGGATGGTCTAAAAGAACGCGACCTCACACCAAGACAACGCAAGCCGCTAGATCAATTTGTATTCAGCGGCCAGTGGGGAACTTCTTCGCCGTTGATTTTGAAGTAATGAATTTAATTTTATCCTACTAAAAGGGGTTTAAAATCCCATCCCCTATGGGTTGCTTGTTTTGTGTTGGGGTCTAAATCTCCATCACAAAACGTAATTGCGAATTGCGAATTGTTTAAGTAACTACTTATGAGCTAGGTCATAGAAACAATTGAAATGCGCTCGCATGATCAATGTGGCAGGAATGCCTAACAATTTTTTAGGAGGTTCATAAATGAAAATTTTTGTTGCAGGTGCAACAGGAGCGATCGGTCGTCCATTGATCGCGCAACTGCTCATTAAAGGTCACAATGTGGTGGCTTTGACCCGTTCTTTAGAAAGAGCCAGAACTTTAACTGCACAAGGTGTAGAACCTGCGATTGCAGATATATTCGATGCTGATGCTATCAAAACTGCGATCATTGGCGCTCAACCAGAAGTAGTAATCGAACAACTCACTGCTCTACCCAAAACTTACACTGGCGAATCGATGAGTGCAGCAGCACCATTAAACCAGCGTATTCGTCTAGAAGGCGGTGCTAATGTGCTGGCGGCAGCGCAAGCGGCAGGTGTGCATCGTTATCTGAGGCAGTCGATCGCATTTTGGGCGATTCCCGGCGCAGGCTTGGCAGACGAAGAAACGCCATTAGCTTTTGATGCCTCGCCTGCGGTTGCAGCAGATGCTCACATAGTCACTGAGATCGAGCGTAACTTACTAGGGAACCCCAACCTACAAGGAATTGCTCTGCGTTACGGCTTTCTTTACGGACCCGGTACTTGGTTTGCCCCTGATGGCGATGTTGCCCAACAGGTGCGACAGCAACAGTTCCCAATCGTTGGGAATGGGGAAGGCGTATGGTCGTGGATTCATATTGAAGATGCAGCGATCGCTACAGTTACAGCAGCAGAACGAGGCAATCCTGGCATTTACCTGATTACGGACGATCACCCCTTAACAGTGCGCGAGTGGCTCTCAGCTTATGCCCAATGGCTCAATGCTCCACCACCTCCGCAGATATCCGTTGAGGAGGCGTTACGAATCGGTGGTGCGGATGCCGTCTACTACGGGACTCAGATGCGAGGCGCATGGAACGCCAAGGCAAAACGCGAACTCAATTTTCAGCCGCGATCGTTGGAATGGCTGGTTGAATCTGCTGTTGCCCGTGCAAGCTAACTGACAAACATTTCGATCGCTTGCTTAATTAACTATTTCTTACAACAAAACGAGGTTCTAACAATGAAATTACGTCTACTTTGGATTTTTGCAAGTGTTCTGCTTATAGTCTTAGCTTTTTCGCCACCCGTCTTTGCGACAGCAACTCAGTGTGGAATCCATAAAGGGAATGAGTGGCGATGTGCAAAAGACAACTATCAGGCTGACACGATTAGAATCGGTAATGAGTCCACTCGTCATGTTTCTTTTAAGGTTGGGGTTTGGACGAGCACTTGTGGTAAAAAAGGCTCTGAAATATCGAATGGAAGCTTTTCTCTTGACCCAGGAGTTCCTTTGGCACTTCCATTGATGGAAGCTAGAGCAAATCAGTGCGTAGAAATGTTTATTTATGATTGCTCACCGGATGTGTGTACAAAAGTTCTTTCCGCTCATACCCTTTAGCTTAGGAAGCAGGAAGATGAAAGTTGATCAATCTGGAACAGCGATCGTGGTCATCCATGCCATCGTACATGGACTGCATGGTTTAGCGCATGTGGAAATCCCAGTTCCCCTCTCAATACTTCAGAGTTTATTTGTGGGTATTGTGATTTATGCAATTCCCATCATTGCAGTCATTTTACTTTGGACACAGTTTTACCGCATTGGTAGCTGGCTTTTGCTCTTTTCAATGGCAGCATCAATCCTTTTTGGAATCTACAATCATTTGCTCGTAATTAGTTCGGATCATGTGTCTCAAGTTTCTTTTGAAGATTGGGGAATGCTATTCCAAATCACAGCTATTCTGACATTAATTGTGGATGGATTCGGCTGTTGGATTGGCATCTGGGCATTGAAAACGATTCAGGAACCAGAAAAGGTTATATGAATTGTTTCGATAATTTTAACCCCAGTTGAGCCGCATTTATTTCTCATAGAGGTTGATAAGATATGTTTGATCTTGACCAAACTATTAAAGACCGACACTCAACACGCAAATTCTTATCCCAACCAGTGCCACGGGCTTTGCTCGATGAAGCTCTGGCTCTAGCGCAGATGGCACCATCGAATTCAAACATCCAGCCGTGGCGGTTGGTGTTTGCCCAAGGCGGATGCCGCGATCGCTTGCAAGAGGCTTTGCTAAACCTTGCCAAGCAGCAGCCCAACGTCTCTCCTCTGCCTTCTGCCTTCCAGCATTACCGCCAGGAACTGGGAGCGCAAGTCTACGGGGCGATGGGGATTACTCGTGATGATAAAGCGAACAGACAGTTAGCCGTTCTGCGTAATTACGAATTTTTTGGCGCACCAATGGTTGCTATTGTCTGTATGCACCAAGATTTGGGCGTTGCCGATGCTTTAAGTGTGGGGATGTATTTACAAACGCTGGTGTTAAGCCTAACTGCTCGTGGCATTGGCACCTGCGTAGAGGTTTCGCTAGCGACTTATCCCGAAATCATCCGTAACGAATTGAACATTCCACCGGAATTATTGATCATTTGTGGTTTAGCCGTTGGCTATTCCGATCCTGATTTTCCGGCTAATCATCTGCATATAAGCCGTGAGTCCGTTGAAAGAAACGTCTCGTTTCAGGGCGATTAACAAAAGTCTGGATTTTTCTACTAGACGCTAAACACAAGTCCAAAAGAGTATCTGCGTTCTTACTGCCATTAATGAATGATCTTTGTTGAAGTTTTTTATTTACAAGAAATTAAAGATGAAGATTGCTCAATATGGTTTAAAAATTCTTTGATTTGTTTGATTCAGGAGATTTTATGTTTAGCAAGATTCTCGCTGCAATTGACCGTTCCGCAAATGGTAATGCTGTTTTTGATGAAGCGCTTACTTTAGCAAAGGCAACTAAAGGAAGCCTGATGCTGTTGCATATTCTATCTAGTGAAGAAAAGGATAGTCCCCAAACACCTACACTGCTTACTCTCGAATACCACCCATTACATGGAGAACTTCTAGAGGATTATTGTCAGCAGTGGCAAATTTACGAAGAAGAGGGTTTCAAATTATTGCGATCGTATACAGAGTTAGCAACTAATGCCGGGGTGAGTACTGAATTCACCCAAAATTCTGGCAATCCCAGCCGGAATATCTGTGAACTTGCTCGAACTTGGGGCGCTGACTTAATTGTGATCGGTCGTCGAGGACATTCTGGTTTGAATGAGTTGATATTAGGCAGTGTGAGTAATTATGTTTTTCACCATACTCCTTGTTCCGTGCATGTTGTTTATGCTCCAGTTCCTCTTAAATCTGAAGTCTTCGTAGCCAATGAAGCTCAAGTAGTTCATTAAAAATGGTAACGCAAAAGTTAGATTCATAAACTTCAAGCTTTTGCCTTAGTTATTGCCGTGAAATCGAAATTGTTCTCAAGTAAACACTAAATCAGCAAATTTTGACATGGATAATGTAATAGCTCCGACCAATTCATCTATTGTAAAACCACCCGAAGTTACATTGGTTCCCAATAACTCACTATTGACTGAAACACCAGAAGTAGGACGACAACTGGCAGTCAAAATGGCACGGCTAATTATTAAACTGACTCAGCCTGATGAAGAAAAACGAAACCAATTGCGAGATGTATATGGCAATGATGCCATGATGCTGATTGCAGTTGGACAGACGGTTGCAACAGAATTTGCCACGTTCACGAAGTGTCTCTGAAAGAGAATCGCAGCTGCTAATAACTACTGGCAGAAGTAATATCTCGAAATCGTCAAATCAGGGATTTGTTCTGATTCTAGAGGAATTCACCATGAAAGTTTTGATTCAAGCGATCGTCAGTTTTTTTGTATTTATTGTCGATTTCGTCTACGGAAATCGTTCTTACCCTCGGTTTTATGTACTGGAAACGATCGCTCGCGTTCCTTATTTTTCTTATCTCTCGGTGCTGCATCTTTACGAGACGCTGGGTTACTGGCGCAAAGCTGACTTGTTGAAAGTTCATTTCGCCGAAACTTGGAACGAATTACATCATTTGTTGATTATGGAATCAATGGGTGGCGATAGGTACTGGATTGATCGCTTCGTCGCTCAACACATTGCAGTGGCGTACTACTGGGTGGTTGTCCTAATCTATATGCTGTTTCCCAAGTATGCCTACTACCTAATGGAACTGATTGAAAATCATGCCTACCATACCTATGACGACTACTTGAAAGCCCATGAAACAGAACTGAAAGCTCAAAGAGCGCCCAAAGTCGCAATTAACTACTACCGCGATGGCGATCTCTATATGTTTGAAGAAACCCAATTTACATCAGATCATAAATTTCGCCGCCCGAAAGTGGATAATCTCTACGACGTATTCGTGAATATTCGGGATGATGAATGCGAACACGTCAAAACAATGCAGGCACTCCAGCTACCAGAAGCACGGCAAACTTTCAAAAGTCCCCATACGGTTTTTGAACTGGTGCCGACCAGCCTTGAGCAACAGGATTGATTCTATAGAGTTCCTATTTGATTTTTGAACAACTAAACCATAGGGAAAACTATGAAAACACTACTGAAAAGATCCACGCTATTTCTTGCTCTAACAACCTGTGTTTGGGCTAATTACTCCTTAATAGCTTCTGCTGATTCTACTGCTGGCTTAATCCTCAGTATGAAATGCCAGGGTGGATACAATATCAATGTTTGGAAAAAGCATTCTTCGGGTGAACTTCTCTACCGTTCTACAAGTTCGCACGGTGATTTGAGTTTAAACAAAGGAACTAGCAAAGCGACAGAAGGCGTTCGAGTTTATAAGTTTCAAAGTGGCAATTATAAATACTGGGTATGGGACGGTACACTAGATAGCCAGCAGTCTGGAACTTTAGAGGTGTATGAAGACAATCATCTCTTAATGCGGCAGGCTTGTACAAAACGTTGATGGGGAAGTAAGCGCTGCTTCCTTGGGTGACTCAAACTCATATTCCCCCCTTCATTCCACGGCAGTTCTTGATTGGGTCATTTCCCTCTGCTCCCTGCCCCCTGCCTCTTCATTGAAACCCCGATCAAGCTAGCTCTGACTTTTTCTCTTCCAACTATGAGCTAGCTCAAAGAATTTATTGAGAAAAATTGTCAGAGTAAAGGTAGTTTAAGACTATGAGGATAGCAATATGGCTCTTACAAAAGTAAACACAAATATATCCCTTGTGGAAACTCTTGCTAAACTCTACCTGGAAGGCAAACCAGCCGAGATTTCTGACGAAACCATCACTCAACTCTGTGATTGGCTGATGGCTGAGTTCCACCAATTGCCCTTAAATCTGCAATTTTCAGATTATATGCGTTACAACAACGCCCAAGAAATGTTTGCAGATATTCAGCTTCAGCAGCTTTGGGTATCCGCCGATAGTTATGATTCTAGCGTGTATCCCAATCCGATCTAGGGGTTTATTTTTCAGGGAATGCACGATTACGACCATTATTTGACGGATAGCGACTTCAGCCTGGAAGGGGAAATCGCGGCTTACAATTTCGCAGCAAAACGTGCGCCTTCTTTAGATATCCAAAAGATTCTCTATTCCGAAATTGTGCTGCGATCTGCTGCCTATCTTTATCTAGGATATGCAGCTACTCCTAAGATTGTTTTTCCATGAGTAATGACACAGGTAAATAATCATGCACGACTGTCTTTATTGCTCTTACCCATTACTACGGCACATTCAGCACCATAAAATTTGCTGGTTTTGTCCCCACTGTTGGACAACAGTGCCTATCTTTTCTGAGAATAAAATCTACCATCACAGCACTATAGGAGAATCATGGTTATGACCCAAAAATCGTTTACAACTCAGCTTCAAGAGCAAGTTAACTATACCAAACCTGGAGCCAGCCGAAAGTCTTTGGTTAAAGATGAGCAAGTGCAATTCTCACTAGTTTGTTTAACGGCGGACACTGAAATACCAGAACATGTAGCTTCACGGAATATCTCGGTTACTGTAATTGAAGGGCGTGGAGTGCTGACCCTAGAGGGGCGTGAAATTACTTTACAACCGGGAGTTTTCGTTTACATACCAACAAACATCCCTCATGCACTTCGTGCATTGGAAAATCTCGCATTTCTGCACACATGAAGTTGAAAAAATCATTGTCTTTGATAAAAGTTTTAGTTGCAGTTATTGAAGTAGTTTAATCACAACCAAAGATATCATGACTCAATACGATTATGTGGTGATTGGTGCTGGTTCAGCAGGCTGTGTTGTTGCCAATCGTTTGACAGAAAATAGCGAAACAACCGTGTTGTTGCTCGAAGCAGGGAATCCAGTAAATAAACCTGAGATTCAAGTTCCTGTAGCCTGGCCAAGCTTGCTAGGCACTGAAGTTGATTGGGCTTACTGGACTGAACCAGAACCACACCTGAATGGGCGGAAAATCTTATGTTCGCGCGGCAAAGTCGTCGGCGGCTCTAGTTCAATCAATGCCATGATTTACATTCGAGGCAATCGCCACAATTTCGACCATTGGCAAAAGCTCGGCAATCCAGGCTGGAGCTATGAGGAAGTATTGCCCTACTTCAAAAAATCAGAAAACCAGCAGCGAGGCACATCCGAATTTCACGGTGTTGATGGAGCTTTGAGCGTCACCGATCCGCTCGCCCCTACTGCCACCTCAGAGCGATTTATCGAAGCAGCAGAGCAACTCGGCTATGATCGCAATCCCGATTTCAATGGCACACAACAAGAAGGTGTGGGACTGTATCAATTAACTATTAAAGATGGGAAGCGGCACAGTGCAGCCGCCGCATTTCTAGTGCCAATTCTTGATCGTCCTAATTTAACGGTTCAAACTGGTGCATTAGTGACTCGAATTTTGTTTAAGGGAACTTCCACAATTGGGGTAGAGTATCTGCACCAAGGAACGCTGAAACAAGTTTATGTTAATCAGGAAGTGATTCTGTCGGCGGGTGTATTCGATTCTCCCAAACTGCTGATGCTTTCTGGAATTGGGAATGCAGAGCATCTGCTCTCGCTCAACATTCCTGTGGTTGCTGATTTACCCGGTGTAGGTGAGAACTTACACGATCACCCATTGGTTGCTGTTGGCTACAAGTCTACCCAAGCGCTACCCGCGATCGCATCAACCAGTAATTTAGTAGAAGCTGGATTATTCATCCATAGTGGCAAAAGCAAGGAGTCTGCACCTGACTTACAGTTTCTCTTCAGCCCGGTTCTATGGGGTAGTTCGGACTCTGCCCCTGATGTTTCAGGTTCCACATTAATTTGTTGTCTGATCAATCCTCAAAGTCGTGGCACTGTGACGTTGCAATCAGCAAACCCTACTGATTCACCTACCATTCGAGTCAACTACTTCCAGCAGGAGGCTGATTTACAAGTGCTGGTAGAAGGTATTAAAATCGCCCGTCAGATCGCTCATTCTGGTGACTTTGGTGAAGTCCTGGGAGAAGAAGTAGCTCCTGGTTCAGACATAATCAGTGATGAGACGTTGGCGCAGCCCAACGCAGGTATCGCTGCTTACATTCGACAAACAGCTACTACTTATTGGCATCCTGTGGGGACATGTAAAATGGGCAGCGATTCCCTAGCGGTGGTTGATGCTCAACTTCGAGTTCATGGAGTTGAAGGATTGCGCGTTGTCGATGCCTCTGTAATGCCAACCATTTTATCTGGAAATACGAACGCAGCCACCATCATGATTGGTGAAAAGGCCGCCGACTTAATTAAAGCCACACGCCAAGAGATTCAAATTCCCTTAGACTGCACAACCATCTAAAGATGTGGACATCATATTGCTAATAAAGCAACGATACACAGGATAAGTATCTGTTACGTAGAAATAAGAGTACCAACACTTGATCATTATTCACTAGGAGTAAAAATGAAATCTAAGTTTTTGAATTCAATAATTATTCTGGGGAGTACAGTTATTAGCGTATTCAGCCTTGCTATAGGTTATAAATATGTTTTAGCAGTCCCTAGTAGTTATCAATACTCATGTCCTGCAGAATTGCTCCAGGGAACTATGCTAGAAGCTAATTGTTTGACTACAGATGGAAAAAGTCAACCCTTTACCACTTTAATATTAAAGGGAATCCATGTTAATTCGTCTGGTAAGCTAACACAAAATGCTTTGTCAGGGACATCTACTTTTCTTAATAAGTGTTATACCTTCTCCCCGTATCTATATATAACTAAGGGGATAATTAAAGCTAAATGTCACAATTCATCCCCATCCCCCACTTATAAAAACACCAGCATTAGATTAGAGGAAATTACAAATCATAATGGTAGATTAACATATGAGTGGGATAGAATCATCGATCAGACAGCTTATAAAATTATGAAGCATTCTTTCTCTAAGCACATCGCAGAATTTTCACTTCCAAATACTCAAAAATCAAAGGGTACTATGTCAGCAATTGCTAAAGATATTATGGCAGCATGTGTCCCTGGATCGTCTTTATATGGTCATACATCAGGTATACTACATTCAGAATGCAAAGACCTTACAAATGGACGTAAAATCTATTGGGGAGAAGTAGATTTATCGCATTATATATGGTTCTCTCGTTCTAAAAAAGGCACTGTAGTTATTGTTAACGGAATTAATGATAACAATAGTACGATATTTGTACCTACAAGGGGTAAAAATTATTATGATACTGAAAATTAAAAATAAGAAAAATAAGGACTATGGCTAGCCCGCATTTCTCACAAGCTTGAAATGCTCTTGAGCAGGGGAGAGTTCAATGTGCCTTGTTCAATCCCCTCTGCCCCCCTCTGCTCCCTTGCACAAGGTTTTCAGAGATGTGGTGAGAAATCCGGGCTAGCACGGCTTGCCTGTATTGCTTCTCCCTTGCCTTCTCCCAAAAGGAGAGGCTAGCGCCAAGGCAATCAGCTCGAGATACACTGTCTCCAGGACGTGTCGCACAAGCCTTTCCACTAATTTTAGCTGCCATTTGCACTCCTGCTCAACCGCCTAAAACTCGCGGGAAATCACCTGGTCGTGCCCAAGGGCATCAGCCACCTCCTCGTCCTCGTTATCCCATTGTCAAAAAACACGCATCTAAACGACCCAAATCTGAAGAATCACTTAAGAAGGCCGACCTAACTGCTGCTTAGTTTCTGCTTCTTTTTCAAAGATTCAACTTAACTCAGCCTCTAGAAGAAGTTGGGTAACTTTCTCTTGTCATTCTATTCATTGCTGCTGAATCCCAATTAGTCCAAACTCAAGTATGTACAAAAATTCCTAAAGATATCCTCAACTCCAAGGCAATAAATGCACAGTCAAAACCTTTTGGACAGGGTAAAAGAGCCTTCTGGGGAGTCATAAGTCCGTCTCATTATTTACCCGGTACTAGTTCTAACAAAGGCACTCTAGTTATTGTTGATCCAGCTAATTCCGACGCAGTTACAATGTTTGTACCTTCAAATGGATTGCGATACTACAATAACTTAAAGTAAGAAGCAAATTTATTTAACTCAGTAAAAAGACCGAGCTTATTGAGCTAAATAATTTATCTACTTCATTGCATCAATGATTTTCCCGATTTGGAAAAGTAACTCCTCCACATTTGCCCTTGACGCACCTATTCGAGTCGAAAACTCGTTCAGATATAATCCGTTGCATACCTCATTTAAAGCATTGTTTATAATTACCACTTCTTCTTGACTCAAACGAATCGTGGTTATCTCTTTTTCTACCTGCTCTATCTGCATAAAGTTACATTTCTTAGCTGTATGGACAGTATCTCTTAGAGGATGATGTACTTTTAATTTTAAGCTGTCGAGTAGTGATCGCAATTTATTCTTGTCCTCAATCTTTGAGCAATTTGTAAAAGAAAGTCCACTAAGCGTGATGGTACAAGCATTAATGTCGCATATATTTGCACAAGATCGGATGGATAGGTTATTTTAAGCATTCCAGTAAGGCTCCCCATCAGCAACGCCAATAGCCGAGCCTATTGTGGAGACTAGCGAGAGTGTAGAACTGACCAACGCAGCAGTACCAAACTACCAATGGTTCTGGAATACTGCAAACTGAGATTCGTTCCATTGCTATTTGCACGCGGATTTCCCTTAAGTGGGTACTTGACATGATTCAATAGTACATTTAACCTAGTATTTAATTAACCATTAGGTTAAATAAAAATGTCTAACGAACAACTGAGCCTTACCTTTGCTGCCCTTGCTGATCCTACTCGGCGTGCAATTCTGGCTCACCTCTCCAAAGGTGAGGCATCGGTAAGTGAGTTAGCCAAGCCTTTTAAGATGAGTCTTCCTGCAATCTCCAAACATCTAAAGGTACTAGAGCGTGCCGGACTGATTGTGCGGGGTCGCGAAGCTCAATGGCGACCATGCCAGATTCAAGCACAGCCGCTTAAAGAAGCGGCGGATTGGATTGAGCAATATCGTCAATTGTGGGAACAGAGGCTTGATCAGCTTGATGATTACCTACAAGAATTACAAACCCAGGAGGAACAAGATGAGCAACATTGAGGATTCCATTGATGCTCAATCCCAACGTGAGCTAGTCATTACTCGCATCTTGAAAGCGCCGCGCTCCCTTGTGTTCCAGGCATGGACTGATCCGAAACACATAGCGCAGTGGTGGGGGCCCAAAGGTTTCACAACCCGTGTGATTGAGATGGATCTGCGTCCAGGCGGGAAATGGCGTTACGTGATGACTGGCCCAGACGGCAGGGAGTACCCGGCCAAAGGTGTTTTTTGCGAAATCGTACCCTTTGAGAGGATTGTTACCAGTGATGAATTTGATGAAGGCTTTGAAAAAGTCGTAAATGCTGATTTACCAAAGGGAATGGTTGTAACAGCCATTTTCGAGGATTTAGATGGCAATACCAAACTCACACTCCAGATTATGCATGAGTCTATTGAGGATCGGCGTAAGCATGAACAGATGGGTGTGATCGAAGGGTGGAACTCCACTTTTGACTGCCTAGATGAGTTTTTGGCGAAAGCTTGAGTTTCTCTTACTAGGGATGAGGTTTGTATGTTTATCTTCATCAAGCCGAGAAAAAGTTGATGCGATGGTTGCTCCCTGCACTTGCCGCCGGTGGAGCAACCTACAATGAACCACAAGACCACAGTTTTATGAGCCTCTCACCGATGGACTCAGGAGAAGCCGCACAGAGCAGCAATCGCGATGTTTAATCTCAAAAAGACTTCACGGTATTTTACTGAGGGATTAATAGCTGATCAATAATATGAATCACACCATTATCTGCTGACACATCCGGTGTGACAACTGTTGCATCATTTACCTTAACACCATTATTAGAATCAATTTTGAGGTCTGTTCCCTGGGTTGTTGTTACCTCGGACAACTGTGCCAAATCTACTGCAACAATTTTTTGAGCTATTACGTGATACTCTAGAACTTTTCTTAACTCAATCACATCTTCAAGTAATGCTTCTACAGTACCAGATGGCAGTTTAGAAAATGCCTCATCTGTTGGTGCAAATACGGTAAATGGGCCGGAACCTTTGAGCGCTGTGTCCAAACCAGCAGTTGTAATTGCTGTTACCAAAGTGTTGAAAGTACCTGCATTGATTGCAGTATCTATAATATCTGGCATTGAGTTTTACCTTAATTGTCAAAAAACTTGATACTTAGAGGTTTACCACACTTGAGTATCTAGAAAATATAAACCTACGCTAGATGCAATTGAAGAGTAAATGTACTGGTCGCATTTTTTGAAGTGATCGCGCTGACGAAATAAAAGTCGAAAGAATCTCTACGATTAATAGGCGTGACCTTTGTGATTACTCTACAACACCACCAACTAATCGCACACCACAGACTTACACCCGTCAGTATAGTTAACCCAAACCTGCCACAGCCCCAGATATGCGTTCCAATAAAGCTCCCCATCAACAACACCAATAGAAAAGCCAATTTTTTGAAGATTGATTGGATTAAATAGGCTAAAAGCCAGATTAGGAGACGCTTTTAAGCAAAGGTATAATTTTCTGTGACAAAAGTAATAGGGCAGTATAAAAAGTAAATGGTGAATCAAAAATGGGCAGTTAAACGATTGACAGTAAATCTCACGGCAACAGAGACACAGAAATTGTCACAATATTGTGCAAAAACAGGAAGACCCATGAACGATGTAATTCGGGAATTACTGCGTTCTTTAAAGGTTGATAGGGACGAAGCATGGGAAATTTCGCCAGACTCTGAGGTTTCAGAGTTAGCTAGGCTTCAAAAATAAGCCAATATAATGAAGAAGAGAATATTGCTTCCCTATTCACAAGACTCAAATGATGTTTGAGGAATTAACAGTCAAATGGTCTATATCGAATGGGAAATCACCCCATCCATTCAGTCCACTGCGGCGCATAAATTTTTTCTCCGACTTACTTCCCTGGATTTGAGATGCACTTGATATCAAACTAACCTCTTTGAAAACCTTTCACTGGTTGTTTTTGTCTTTTACCTTGGGTTTAGATTTATTCACTTCTATAAGTGCTTCTTGAAATAAATTATGTAGATGTAAAGGAATACTAGCAATTTCTGGTAATTCTGGCTCGATAGGTTTACCATATTCTTGCAAAATTTTGTCTAAATCATTGCTCAGGCTAAACTCAGCACGTTGCAAGAAATATTGCAAGACTTTTTCTAATTGAGTGGGATATTTTTGTGCTAACCGATGCCATGTATAAGCATTAATATTTTTATCTTCTAAGTAGTGACGAATTAGTTTTACTGCACCTTCAATACTTTGCCAATCATCAGCTAATAATATAGTTGTGAATTTAGTATATGTTGATAAAAACATCAATCCCCAACGTGGGTGAGAAATGGCTCTGACTTGTTCTGCTCTTATGAGTTCAGCAGGTAAACCTACTTGAGGTGAAACCATTTTTTGCTTGCTGTTTTTGCCATCAAAGATTTGAGGAACAGCGTTAGTATCAATCCCAAATTCTTTAGCAGCGACGATAATTTCTTCTGCACTAATGCCAGCTTTGGCTACTATTTCATTCAAAGATTTGGAACTATCAAGTCCGGTGGCTTTGAGATATTTATCGGTGATAATCTCTCGAAATTCAGTTATCTTTTTATTGAGTTGGTATCCTGGTAATGTCACTTCATCAGTCCCAAAAAACTCAACAAACTGCTGATGATATTGCTCTACTGACTGCCATGCTTGTTCTAGCAAGTCTGGAGCATCGCTGTAAAGATGACTTTTATAATTATCTTTAAAATTTCCAATGGCGACGGCGAGTTTTGGCTTACCGAGTTTACCCATAAATGTGTGAGAGCCAGAAAATATCCACTGATTATCAGTAAGAGGAAAAATGCGTGTTAGTAAAATATCTCCTGGCTTGAAACGAGATGTGGCTGGTTGTTTTTCAGGGCTGTTAGACTTGACAATGTAATTTTTAGCTGTCAGAACTATGTAACGTTTAGCTGTCAACCAGTTCATGAGTTCTAAGCCATCAGGTAAAATCTGGGTGATAGTAAATAAACCAATAAAACTACGATGCCAGCTATTCAGGAGATTGCGATCGTTCTCTGACAAATCTGCATGACTGGCGATAAATAACTCTATAGGTGAGCGATCGCCAATTTTCCCTTCTGTAATAAACCTGTCAATGATTACTTGTTGTTGGGTGCGATCGCCATTACCGCTAGGCATCTGTGCAGATGCATAAATGTCGAGTGCTTGTGCTAGTTCACCGTCAGCATCTAGGACAAAATCAACCAAGGCTTGTTTGAGTGTGTGCGATCTTTCTACTATGGCATCCACATTTCAACTTAATATCTCATTAATCTCGGATTAATCTCTCAAAATTAAATAAACTTGTATCTTTAGACATAGAAATGGCTATCGCTGAGGGTTAAATTGAATGTACGCTGGAGTGATGTTGTGTCAGTTACTGGTGTAGTTGTACTTATATTATTACTGACTGACACCGACTCACTAAGAAATACTTCATCCCGATTGAACCACTGCCTAAAAATTGAATCACGCTGATCATCAACGTTAATCACAGAACCACGCTTACCCCAAGTCTGCAATTTCCAGACGGGTGGTTAGGCTTAGGCTTAGGCTGAAAATCTCCGGTTTCGGCTTTGCGCTGTAACCACAGGTTAATGGTATTGCGGCTGATGTTGAAGAGTTGACATGCGAGTGCTTTTCTTCAATCCATCTAACTCGATGGATTGGATGACTTTCTGGCGGAAGTCGTAACTATAGGGTTTAGCCATCGCAAATCAAATGAGAGTAGGTGATGATAATACTTCTAGTCTATGTCCTAATAGACTAGACGGTTGCTAGAATTTAGGGGCTTGTATCCTTTTTTATTTTAGTCATTTATTATTTGTCATAGCCCTTCCCTGAATGAATCTTCTAGAAATAGTTACTAAAAAGTTAGATTGAGGTACTTAAAAGTTATGACAAACATCATTGGAACCAACGGTAACGATTCCCTATTCGGTACTGACGACCCATTCAGCAGTAGTGGCAACTCTGACACGATTAATGGTAAAGCAGGGAACGATACAATTATAGGTTATTCGGGCAACGATACCCTGACTGGTGGCGGTGGTAAAGATCAATTTATTTTTCAAGGTTACTACTACAACGACTACAGTATCATCACCGATTTTACTGGCGTAGGTAAAGGAACAAACCCAACAGCAGCAGCCATTGCGGAAGTGGACACTCTAAATTTCCAAAGCAATAGTAATTTCACTCCCCAAAATATGGTACTCACTCAGAATGGCAGCAATCTGGAAATCACCTTTGGAGCAAAAGCTGGTTACAAAATCATCCTGCAAAATTTTGCTCTGGAAAATCTGGATAACCTGAGCAAATCTACAGGGGCCACTGTAGATTTAGGCAATATCCTCTTTTATGGACAAACTACTATTACGGATAGCTTTGATGTCTTGAATCCCAACTCCACCCAAAGCACAATCTTCAGGAAGAACACAGTCACCTTCTTTAACGATCTGAACAATAGTGTTAATGGTTTTGACAACTCAGATGATGTCATAAATGGTCAGGGGGGTGATGACATTATTGACGGTAAAAGTGGCAACGACTTGCTGCGGGGTGGTGCAGGCAATAATACTCTCATTGGTGGCGCTGGTAACGATACTCTGGACGTGGAATATTCAACAGGCGATAACACCCTCAATGGTGGCACTGGTAACGATACATTCAGTGCTATCGGTTCATCAGGTAATAACCTGCTTTTTGGGGGCGATGGCAATGAGTCTCTTGACTTTTCTGGCCAGGACAACTTGTACTTCTACTCTGACGACTTTCACTCAACAGGCAATAACACTCTTTATGGAGGTGCAGGTGACGATACATTAAACGCTGGCGGTTCAACAGGTGATAACCTGCTCTCTGGAGGCGATGGCAATGATTCTCTTGACATTTTTGGTTTGTACTTCAGTATTTCTGATATGGGTGGTGAAAGCTCCTACGACTCTCGTCCAACAGGCAATAACACTCTTAACGGAGGTGTAGGTGACGATATATTGATTGCTGAGGGTTCAAGAGGTGATAACCTGCTCTCTGGGGGCGATGGCAATGATTCTCTTGATGTCTCTGGCTCGACCTATAGCTACCGTTATTCCACTGAGTCTCGCTCAACAGGCAATAACACTCTCAATGGTGGTACTGGTAACGATACATTAACGGCTAGCGGTTCAAAAGGCGATAACCTGCTCTCTGGGGGCGATGGCAATGATTCTCTTGACCTTTCCGGCGCATTCGAGAATGATTACCAATACAAAGACTCTCGCTCCATAGGTAATAACACCCTTAATGGAGGCTCAGGTAACGACACATTGGGTGCTAGCGGTTCAACAGGCGATAATCTACTTGATGGGGGTACTGGTGATGATTTGTTGAGAGTCGATTACAAGATTGCTACAGGAGCGATCGCTACAACTTTTAATGCCACTACTAACATTGGCTTAATTACAGCAGGCACGAGTCGGGTTAACTATAAGTCTATAGAACGATTAAATATCTCAGGTACAGCCTTCGATGACAATATTGCAGGGAACTCTGGCAATGATACGCTCTCAGGGGGCAATGGTGGTAAAGATACCATAGATGGGGGTAAGGGTGATGATTTGTTGAGAGTCGATTACACCAATGCTACAGGGGCGATCACTACAACTTTTAATGCCACTAATAATATTGGCTTGATTACAGCAGGCACGAGTCAGGTTAACTACAAAAATATCGAACGATTAAATATCTTAGGTACAGCCTTCGATGACAATATTGTAGGGAGTTCTGGCAATGATACGCTCTTTGGTGGCGGTGGCAGTGATACCCTTTATGGAGGGGATGGTACTGATACCTTTGTTTTCTTTAGTTACAATCAAGGCGTTGATAGCCTTTATGACTTCAACGCCACTAATGAAGTGATTCAGGTATCGACCGATTATTATGGTTTTGGCGGTGGGTTATCAAAAGGTTCGCTCTTGGCTTCTGAGTTTACCATCGGAACATCTGCAACTACTAGCGAACAGCGATTTATTTACAACAGCGCTACAGGTAAATTGTTCTTTGACCAAGATGGTAGTGGATCTGGCTTTACTCAGGTTAAATTTGCACAACTAGATACTGGATTGTCACTAACCGAAAAGAATTTTGTGGTTGTTTAATCGGAGTTAGCGCGGGAGTAAGTCATTAAGTGGTCAGGTTTGCGGGGTGCTATTTTTTAGCATCTCGCATCTGTTTTGCTCAATGCAAATTCTTTTGGTCAGCGATCGCAACTTTCTCAGGACATCCATTCAGTCCACTGCGGGGCATCTGACACCAGTTGAGCAAATTTGTCAGGGTCAAAATCCTCAAACTCCAGGATCACGCCTCGACCTCACCAGTATTGCCCATCTTTTCCAACAGCGATGGCGCTGTTTCGCCCGCCTTCAAGCGATCACCAGCCGCAAGCAGAGGCGAAAAATGCTTTTAAAAAGCTCAAAGTAAAAAACGTTAGAACTTAGGTTTTTACTTGGGTTGGCACAATGGAGTGATATCAAGGTTTCCAGCAGCAGATACGGCATTTCTAGCCTACGTCGGTACGGTTTACACCCCTTCGATTTGTGTAAAGTTATCGTAATATTTATTTATATAAAGCAATATTTATTTATATAAGCAAACTCAAATAAAAGAGTAGGTAATAAAAGCAATGAATCAACCCATTGAATTATCTTTAGAACAAGAATTTAGCCTTAGAACTTTCGCAGACCAAGTGCAGCAGATGTCCCGTGAACAAGCTCAAGAATTTTTGCAGATGCTGTATAAGCAGATGATGATAAGAGAAAAGACTTACCAGGAATTGCTCAAACATCAGTGGGAAGTTGGTTCAGGTTCAATCTTGGGCTAAAATAAACTTGCTCTCGTCAACTTTAGAAAGAGCCAACACTGTTTAGTCCAAGGTGCATTTTCAGCTTCAGTCCCTTCCAATCTTGAATAGCAGCACTTTCCACCTGAGTAAGTTTTTGGGTATTTAGTATTGGGTGTTAGGGATTAGGTTGCTAGTTTAAATTATTTGCTTTTTCAACTGCTGACTTTAACTCTTCAAAGGTAATACTGCCGTCAAAGTCTGAATCATAATTTACTAGCAATTCCTGGGGATTAGTGCTAGATGATTACCTGTTTCCCGGTCGCAGTGATGGACAACCAGCAACCCCTACTTAACATTGTAACGAGCGAATGATAATGTCAGCTCCCTTATCAGCAATCATCATGGTTGCAGCTGCGGTATTCGCGGTGATTGACAGAGGAAACACAGAAGAATCAATGACACGGAGTCCTGATATACCGCGTACCCTAAGTTCTGTGTCCACTACGGAATCTGGATCAGTCCCCATCCTGCAAGTCCCGCAATAGTGCTGTGTTGTATCGGCTGTTTCTCTGATGTAAGTCTCCAAATCTGCACCGGTTTCTGGAGCAATTTGTTTTGACCGCCATTGGCTCAAGCCGAGTTGATTGCCAATGTCGATGCCTAACTGAAGTGCCGTTTTACACATCTGGATATCTCCATGTGCCGTCAGATAACCTGGATCAATCATCGGAGTATCATTAGGATTGCTTGAGCGCAGGGTAACAGTTCCTCTACTCTTCAGGTGCATAATGTTTGGCCACAACCAAAAAGAACGTTCTGGGCCAGGGAAACCTTTGAGTGTTCCAACGCCTACTGAGGATTCTATATCAATAACTGAACTACTATTTTCTGTAGAAGCAAAGATAACAGCTGGGGCTAAACCATAGTCATAGAATGGCACATCTTTGTTTTGGGGAATAGAAAATCCGACACTAACAAAAAGATCGTCATATAAATTTTGACCGACTTCTGGAACATTTGCAACTACAGGAATATCAAATTTTGCTAATTCGTTTTCGTCACCGATACCTGAGAGCATCAAGATTTTTGGACTTGCAATCGCACCTGCACTCAGAATAATTTCATTCTGTATATAAGCAAGATGTTGTTGACCCTCTTTGACATATTCAACACCAATCGCTCTGGTATCTTCGAATAAGATTCGGGTTACAAAAGCCATTGAGTGTACGGTTACATTCTGATATTGTTTTGGCTGGAAAGTGCTGTATGTAGTTTCTCGAATCAGGTTGGATACTCCCGTTACGTTAAATTGAAACAGAGCGTATCCATATTGACTTTCGCTGGTATTGTAGTTGGGATTATGAGGCAAGCCGTATTGTGCGGCAGCAGTAAACAAATCGTTGATGAACTCCGAAGCTTCCCCGATCAAGACTTTCATGATCTGCTCTACGTTCTGAAAGTGTGGCAAAACATCATTCCATGACCAACCAGGTGCTACCTTGCCCCACGCATCAAAGTCAGAGCGGCTACCCCGCACGTAGGCCATAGCATTATGCAGCGCACACCCACCTAAAACTTTTGCTTGCGCTAGCTTAATGACGCGATTGTTTAAATTTGGTTGTGGTACTGACTGATAACCCCACTCAATTTCTGGACATTTCTGCAAAACCTCAAACCAGTTGCTTGGTGTCCACATCTTTTCATTATCTGGAGTTCCTCCAGCTTCGAGTAGGAGAATACTTACACTCTCGTCACTTGCAGCGAGTTTTGAGGCCACTATGCTCCCAGCAGAACCCGCACCAATAACAATGTAGTCATAATGAGCGATTTTTGTCATTTTGCTCCCACTTTTGACTTAAAGTTTCAAGCAATGCTACCCCACTTATGGAAAATAGCCTATCCGTGAGAGGTTAAGATAATTGCACATTAAATGTTGCAGATGACAGACGAGAGATCGTTTAACGTCATGATTAGCAAAATACGCTCGTCCCAGCGTCAGATAATAATGCATACCCTTTTTGGGTATGAAACACGATAAGTTGGACAAGTCTATTGAGATGAAAATCACAAACCAATGCTCACCGAACCTCTAAAATCTGTTGCTCACCGAACACGATTACGAAACGCTGAAGTTGCCTGGTTTGACGACCTTTGTGGGGGTGATACACAATATTTAGGTGTACTAGACGAAAAACGCCGGAGCAACTATGAACACTGCCGAAAGATCATGCTGACCGCCGAGCGAATGGGCTTTGGTAATATACTGCTGCCGACCTCATACCTGGTTGGGCAGGAAGTGATTCCCTTTGCCTCTGCTATGGGCCCGCAAACCGAAAGCATCAATATGCTGACGGCTTTGCGGACAGGTGAAATTTTCCCGACCATGCTGGCGCGTCATATCGCTACGCTGGATCATATTCTTAAAGGTCGATTGACTATCAATATTATTAATTCCAATCTGCCTGGTGTAATAGAAAGTCCTGAACTGCGTTACAAACGATGCTGCGAAACTATTGAAATCCTCAAACAAGCTTGGAATAAGGAAAGTATTGATTTTGAAGGTGAAATCTATCAGGTCAAACTTGATACCACAGACCCAGTGAAGCCCTATCAGCAAAATGGGGGGCCACTGCTATATTTTGGTGGGATTTCAGAGGGTTCAAAAGAAGTGTGTGCCAAATATTGCGATGTGTACCTGATGTGGCCGGAACCAGAAGAAAGCATTTACGCAACTATGCAGGACATGAGTTTTAGAGCAGCCAAATATGGTCGTCAGATTGACTTTGGTTTCCGTGTTCATGTTATTGTGCGTTCAACCCAAGAAGAAGCGCACGCCTGGGCACAGAGTATTATGTCAAAATTTGATCCAGCTGGCTTCAACCTTAAAGAACGTACACAAGACCACAAATCTTTGGGTGTTTTACGCCAAGATGAGATCCGAGCAAAATCCACATCGGATTACTTAGAGCCTCTGTTGTGGGGTGGTATTGGTCGGGCGCGATCTGGCTGTGGGGCAGCATTGGTTGGTACACCAGAGCAAATTATCTGGAAGATAAATCGTTATATGGATATGGGAATCAGGGCGTTCATCTTGTCAGGTTATCCTCTGATTGAAGAGTGCGAACTGTTTGGAAATCATGTTTTGCCACACCTGTCAACGGTCAAATTATCAATGGTTCAAGGACGTACACCTGTATCCGAGCCTGTGACTCCCTTGACCACGGCAGTACTGCGGTAGGGTAGATATAGCAGATATGATGAGAAAGTAAGACTATCTTAACCTCTCACCGATGGGCAGAGGGGCATGGGAGAGGGCGACTAAGCTCTTTTAAAAAATTCCCCATGTATGGGTTGGACATAATCGCAATACGCCTGATAAGCATCTTCAGGGTTGTCAAAATAACCAATGGTTATTGGTTGACTATTGACTGTGGTTTGCGCTCGAAATTTCCCACGCCATCCATTACACACTACTACTCCCTTAAAGCCAGACTTATTATTACAGTGCTTGCCTCGATTCATTTGAATTTGTTGACGGGTCGATGCTTTGNCGACTAAGCTCTTTTAAAAAATTCCCCATGTATGGGTTGGACATAATCGCAATACGCCTGATAAGCATCTTCAGGGTTGTCAAAATAACCAATGGTTATTGGTTGACTATTGACTGTGGTTTGCGCTCGAAATTTCCCACGCCATCCATTACACACTACTACTCCCTTAAAGCCAGACTTATTATTACAGTGCTTGCCTCGATTCATTTGAATTTGTTGACGGGTCGATGCTTTGAGGTTTTCGCGTCGATGATCAAAAGTGTTGCTGTTGAAGTGGTGAATTTCAAGGGACATATCTAGCCCCATTCTTTGAGCCACTAAGAAAGTGAAAGAAAATAGTTTGTTGTTTTCCCTGCTGATCTCGCGGACTATTTCTCCGCAGATAACCATCACTATCAACTCGCCATCTAAAATTATCAACTAAGTCCTGATCCACTTCGCTATAAAAGGCTATTCTAGTCGTACCTTTTAGGGTTGTGTAAACAAATTCTGGCATAATTAGATAACTTTTAATTACAGGTAGAAATCGAGATGCAATGAATGTTGAATATTTATCTTAATTATAAGATATTCAGTCATGCATTCATACATTCACCCATTCAAAAGATTTGTCTATAGGAATCATATTTGATTTCTGAAAAAGGTTACGAGATAATACGGAAGAACGTATCTGTCTAATAGCGGACAATGATAGACCGGAATCTACAAGCTGCGATACCTTCGGTGAGCTTCGCTAACGCAGAACTACAAGAATTTATAGATAATCGCCCAGATGCGCGTGAGGTCAGGAAAGCATTGGCAGTAAAGCTGGTTTATCAAGGCTACAAGTATGAGGAAATTCAAACAATTTTAGATGTGTCTGTTGGTTCGATAACAAGCTGGAAGAACGCCTATAAGGAATATGGAATTTCGGGACTACGCCTAAATCATCAAGGTAGAAAGAGTTACCTGAGCGATGAACAGCGAGAAGAAGTATTAAGTTGGTTGCAAACTAAAGATATTTGGGAACTGGGTGAACTGGAGTACAAATTAGCATTTGAATATGATGTGATCTACGAATCAAAACGAAGCTATTACGATTTATTTGACGCGGCGGGAATTAGTTGGAAGAAAACCACTGCCTTGAATCCAAAGGCGGAGAAAGAGGCTGTTATAGCAAAAAAAAACAGTCTTGTTTCATTGTTGGCAAGTAAGAGAGAGGAAATAGAATCAGGAAGGCTAAGAGTATTGTTAATAGATGAGTGTCATCTTGTCTGGGGAGACTTAACCGGATATGTTTGGGGAAAAACTGATCAAGAAATTGCAGTGGAAGTTATTAACGAACGAGAGAAACAAACATACTACGGGGCGGTTGACTATTCTTTTTGGCAAGTTACTTCTAAAAGCTTACAATGCTGGTAATTCTGACAATACTATTGATTATCTACGCTATTTATTAGACCAGTCCCCGAACCAACAATTACTTCTTTTTTGGGATGGCGCTTCTTATCATCGTTCTCATGTTGTTCAAGGGTTTTTAGGTGAAGTAAATGAAGGTTTGCCACCAGAACAATGGAAAATTCACTGTGTCCGTTTTGCTCCTAATTGCCCATCACAAAATCCAATTGAGGATATTTGGTTACAAGCTAAAACATGGGTGCGGCGTTTCTGTGCTTTGATTCCTTCGTTCTCTCATCTGAAGTGGATGAATGAACAAGTTTATCCGACACACTACCTTTGATTTTGCCACTCTTCAAATGTACGGAGTTTTTTCAGAAATCAAATATTAGTCCTATATTACTGATTCATCATCTAAATCTATATCGACGTTAGATTCTGAAAGTATTTCCGAGATATCTGTATTTTCTAAGAACAGTTCGTACTACTCTTGAAAAGTTTAGGGACTAAATAGTTTTCTGGCTTCTTCAAATGAAATTTTCTCCCATCCAGCATCTGTAACTATTTCGTTACCAGTAGGAGCAATGAACAGATTGTCTTCTTCTACCATCCAAGGGAAGGGTGGATTGTGATTTTTTCTCTTTCGTTTACCCATTGAATTGTTATAGAGGATTACTCTTATTATCCTGTCTCCATCCTACCTGACAAATTGAGTGTCTCTAGTCCATCAAAAACGATGCTAATAGAAACAATTACAAAAATAATTTGATTTGGAGGAAATCTAGTTAATATTAATTAGCGGAAGTAAAAATATTTGGTTAAAGTCTTTATGTTTGATTTTCATCGTTTGCGACTGCCATTAAAATATTTAAATATTCTCATTACAGTACTAACTTTTGTTTTATTTTTCTGGTTCACTCCTGTCGTTTCTCAAGCATTAACTAAAGCTCCAGTTATTTTGGATGGACAACAGCTTTTTGAGATCAGCGATTCTGGTCAGTATAGCGCTCAAGAACGGACAAATTTAATCAACTCACAACTAAAAAATGTGATTTCCGCTTCTGAGTCTATTCAAGTTAAAATTGAAAAACGCAACCAGCTACCTACTATTTTATTAAATGACCGCTATCTGTTAACAGTTACACAACAAGATACTTTACCAGGTAGTACACTCGATGAGCAGGCTAACATTTGGGCGCAGCAAATTGAAGGAGCGTTACAGGAAGCTCATTTAGAGCGAACTAAAACCTATCTTCAACAAACAACTTTTATAGCAGCAGCAATTTTACTCATAACTGTAGGATTTAGTTGGCTATTGGGATGGATTAAGCATAAAATTATCCGAGTAGCTTCACTTCGCTTAACAACTAGCAATGCCATACCTAATTCGGAAACACTTAAAGTATTAGAATTATTTTTCAAATTAGTGTTGGCGAGTATGCGTATCGGACTTTGGATGAGTGCGATTCTTTATATCACTAATCTCTTTCCTTTCACTCGTCAATGGAGCTACCAAATTTCAAATATCCTGATTACCAGTTTTACCTCACCGATTCTGACGTTGGGAAAAAATCCTTATTCTCTTACTGAATTAATAGTTTTGGTTGGTTTGTTGTTTGGCTTAGTTATCTTTGCTGGAACGTTAACCAATTTTTTACGTTCTCGGATTCTCTCTTTTACTGTCATCAATCGTGGCGCTCAAGAAGCGATTCTAATACTTTTAAAATATGGTCTAATTTTTATTGGCACACTGGTATTGCTACAAATTTGGGGGCTTGACATTAGCTCTTTGACAATTTTAGCAAGTGCTTTAAGCGTTGGAATTGGCTTTGGTTTACAGGATATTGCTAAGAATTTTGGCAGTGGTTTAGTACTAGTATTTGAGCGCCCGATTCAGGTTGGAGATTTTGTGGAAGTTGGGGAATATACAGGTATTGTCGAACGAATCGGTGCCAGAAGTACCGAGATTCGTACCCTTGACCACGTTTCAATTATTGTACCCAACTCTCGCTTCTTGGAAAAAGAAGTAATCAACTGGAGCCATCGCAACCCGATTTCTCGCCTTCATCTTCCCGTTGGCGTTGCCTATAGCTCAGATCCCAAAGCAGTTCAATCTGCTCTGTTAGAGGCTGCTTCTAAGCATCCCAATGTATTGCAGACTCCTTTGCCTCTAGTACTGTTTAAAGAGTTTGGCAACAATACCTTAAATTTTGAGTTATTAGTCTGGACTGCGGAACCTAATAAACAATTTTTGCTCAAAAGTGATTTATACTACATTATTTACGAAGTATTACAGCAACGAGAAATTGAAATTCCTCTTGCTCAGTTAGATTTACATCTGCGTTCTGGTAAGTTGGAATTGACGCCAGAAATGCAGTTAGCTTTAATACAGATGGTTGAACGATTATCAAATCAGGAGTCAGACATAGATTCAAGCAATCCAATTGAAAAGGGTACAGAGGGTATAGATGCATGAGCGCTCTTAATCATGGGGGTCTACCCACAAAAATTATCCACGCGCAGATCCCGCCAGACATCAGAAACCTGCCAGCCGGAATTGCCCACAGATTGTACTGGAGGATTGTCAAGGAATGGAACATAGTCAGGAACTCTAGGTTCAGGAGTGATTACTGGTTTCTCCTCAACCTCAACTACAGGGGCTAGAGAATTGACAGTATCGGTTTGAAGAAGTTGGTCTTCTGCTTCTTCAATTAATTTCATCTATTTTAGGGTAAGCTTGTCAGATTTTTTGATGATTTTCTTTGTCTGTATTTCATTAGAAGTATTCATTGGCTGTTCCCTCGAAGGCATTGGCTTAAAATTTGTCTGGGTAAAATTGGGAGAAAATGAGTATCAATAATTGCACGGAATAAACACTTTACTGTAAAAGTATGGAAAATACCAGTCTCTGACTGAAGAATTTATTAATTGGATATAAATCTCTTTTTCGGGCAGATGCCTTAAAGCGATCGCTTCTTCATCATGACTGTACTTCAAGATTGTTTTGCGCTTTTGACTCCTAACAAGAAGATAATGAAGGGTTAAGAGTTCTCGCTGTGGAGGAACAGCGTTGAAAAAATTATCAGGTGAGAAAGGCACAATCTTAGTAGTAGATGACGAAGCCAGCATCCGCCGAATTTTACAGACGCGTCTTGAGATGATTGGCTACAATGTAGTCCAAGCTTCTGATGGTGAAGAAGCTTTGTCAGCCTTTCGTAAAGAAGCTCCCGACTTAATCGTTCTGGATGTGATGATGCCAAAGCTGGATGGTTACGGTGTCTGTCAAGAATTACGGAAACAATCAGATGTGCCAATCATCATGCTTACAGCCTTGGGAGATGTAGCAGATCGGATCACTGGACTGGAGCTAGGTGCTGATGACTATATGGCGAAACCAATACTCCCAAGGAATTAGAGGCAAGAATTCGCTCGTTGCTGCGACGAAGAAACGATAGAACAACTACTGCTGCTATTTCTAATTTGGGAGTAATGGTTTTAGACAATCTCAAAATTGATACTAATAAGCGACAAGTCTACAAAGCAGGTGAGCGGATTCCATTAACGGGTGTAGAGTACAGTTTACTAGAATTATTGATGAGCTATCCGGGCAAATCTTTTACCCGTGGAGAAATATTGCAGCAAGTGTGGGGTTATAGTGCAGAACAACATGCAGATACTCGTGTGGTGGATGTGCATATCTCACGTTTGCGCTCGAAGTTAGAAGATGACCCGGAAGATCCAGAATATATACTCACAGCAAGAGGAAGTGGTTACTTTTTTCAACGAGTCGCTCAACTAGAGCATTAATCATGAAACCGACAAATGTCAGTTGTTTGAGGTTGATGAAGTTCTTTGTCTTAATTGTAGTGTCTTGATAGATAGGTACAGGAAATTAGTACAATTTTTGGATACTGGAGTTTTCATTTTTGAAAAAGCATTTGAGTCAAAGTCTACCTATAGTACCAAGTCGAAAACTGAAGATTACGATCCTAACAGTAGGTTCAAGAGGAGATTTGCAACCATACTGCGCTTTGGCTATTGGCTTGAAACGTGCGGGGCATGAAGTAACCGTAGCAACCCATGAGAACTTTGAACCATTTGTGAGGAAGTTCGATTTAAAGTTTGCACCGATCGCTGGCAATATGGAAGAGTTTCTACAATCGAAACAAGGGCAGCGATTGATTGCGGGAGAAAAGTTGAAAAAAGAAGAAGCAGATAAGCTTTTACTTCAACAGTTGGAATCAGGTTGGCAAGCGTGTGTTGGAAGTGAGGTGATTATCTACACGCCGTTAGCTACCTTTGGATATCACATTGCAGAGAAATTAGGTGTATCCTGCTTTTTTGCATCAGTTCTGCCGTTGACTCCCACAGGGATGTTTGGGTTTTTGAGATTTGCTCAAATAGCTAAAAACCCGCTAAAGAAATTAATCAACTATGGCAGCTACTTGCTAGTAGAGTTCTTGCACTGGCAAAGATATCGTCCACTGCTCAATCACTTCAGAACAGAAACTTTGAAATTGCCGCCTTTACCATATTTCGGCAGACGCTTCAGACAGAAGACTCCGGCGAATGTATCACGAATCCCTGTCTTGTATGGATTTAGCTCACACGTTATCCCAAAACCCCGTGACTGGCCTGCATGGGTGTATGTAACTGGGTTTTGGTTTATTGACCAAGCCTCCGAATACGAGCCACCTCTGGAACTAGAGGATTTTCTAGGACGAAAGCAACTACCTTTGTGTTTTGGCTTTGGGAGCATGACGATGCCCAATCCAGAATATCTCACACACTACATTGTGGAAGCCTTTCGGTCTGGTAACTAGATGATATTTTCTAGCCCGTCACTTGGGGATAGGTTCATTGTCAGATTGTTTTAAATTTCTCTTGCTGTAATCAGAGCATAATCATAAATTTTTGGGCTGATTCTTGTTCCTTTACTCATTAAATCATCTAAAATATTCTTGACATTATCAATCAATCCTTGCTCTTTTGCTAAGATAATCACTCCAACTAAACCAATAATTGGCAAGCCTCTACTAATAGCAACTTTTCTCCCAGCTTTTTCATCAATTAAAAGTTGATCTGCTTTTAATTCTTCTGCCAAAATAATTGCCGAACATTCTCCTAAATCCAAGTTGGTTTCTAATTGTAATTGTTCAATGAGTTGGTTATTACTTATAGAAAGAACTTCTAGCCATAAGGCTGATTTTACAACTAAAACTGCGGGATGATTCCCCGTTGTTAATTCTGTATAGACTTGTTGAGGAATTATTACTCTACCAAAAACAGCCGAAAGTAAATCTAATTTACCAATTTTAGAAAGTTCACTTAATGGGGTTGTATCTGAGACAACAATCATAGATTATTGCCTTGTAATTTCATTTTTGCCTGATTAACTTCTTGCTGAAATTCGTCTAAAGTCATACTATCGTCAAATAGAGATATCTCATGTTTAGACATTAAATCTATTACCTCTAGCCGAGGAATTCCTAGTAATTCACTAGCCTTACCACTGCTAATTTCTCCATGTTTAAGTAGAGTCATCACATAAGCTTCTTTGGCTTTAGTTTCTGCTTCTTCTCTGATGGCATTATTAACAGAATGAACAGGAATGGTAAATTCTACTTTAGTCATAATTCCAGAATATTTTCTTTGTAATGTTTCATTTTCACCAGGGTTGATATTATATAATATATCGTTTTTCTATCGGCTAAAGTCGAGTTATTCGGCGATTCCAACTAAGGGGGATTGACGTAAAAACTCTACGAGTCAGTGGGTTGTTCTGGGTGGGTGTTCTGTGTCGTCAGGCTTTGAGCAAGGTCTAATAAGGCTTGAATTCACCTATTATCCGCTTGAGGCGACCGACTGTGGCACTGGTTGAGGCTGTTCCGATGCTGACAACTCGGTTATGGAGAGAGAGCGAATCAACTCTTGAATCACATCAGTTGCAGGTCTACCTGTACTTGCACAATATTTTTCAAGTTTTTCGCTTTCAGCAGATGCAAGATTTATTGCGATTCGTTTGACAGCCCATTTTTTATTCATGACTTGCTCTATTGATCAAATTTAATAAATTATTTAGACTTTAAATGCCAAGTGCAATACTTAACAAATATATAGATGTTAACCACAGCATACTTGCCGTAAAACTATTTTTAGCACATCTTCTCCAGGGTATTTACTTATAATCTAAAACTTCACTGATAAATCATCTATATGAAATTTAAAACATTTGAAACGAGCTTACATTTTTTGTAAATATTGTTAAGCAAAGCGCAATTGAAGTTAGCCAATCAAGAGGCGTATAATCAGCAAGTATTGCCAATTGAATTTAGTAAACCTTATCTTCATACAATTGCATCTAATATTCATTTGCTCTTTACCCAAAGGTGAAATTGATTAACTACTCTGGATATTGACTTTGATTCAAGCACTATATTTAACTTTATAATTTAAAGAAACCTTAATGTGTCTAGAAAATTTTCTAGGAGCATTAAGGTTTAATAATTTTGGTTCTTCAGTAGCTGTTATGCCAAATTATTAGTTAGACATCAAAACTAAGCTCGACAATAAAGCTCAAAAGCCCGAATCAGTGCTAAACCCTATAAATAACTAGTAAATAATGTTTATTTTGTTGCCAAGTAAGCGTTTCATGGCTTTTTTGAAGGTAATTTAGCATGATATATTAATTTGTTGTTTCGATTCCTTCAAAGGTTTCTATTTTTGATGGAGGCGTGTTTTTATACAAAATCTTAGCGATGGCTTTTACGTGTGCATCTAATATTATTGGATCAAATAATCGCTGATAATATCTAATTTTTAGCTCTTCCATTGCTTGTTCAATTACACTTGCTGGTAATAGCTCTTTAAAAGGCAATCCCAAACTTTGATTAAATTTATCCTTGAGGATTTCTACTCGTAGTGTCACAGTAGTAGTAGTTATATTGGCTTGCTAGTCTTCAAGAAAGTATTTCATGAACGAGTAAGCTTTTCCTATCTAAAATAAATTTTGGGCAAACCATACATCTAATTCCACTGTCTCTGTCAGGCACAGCGATCGCAGTACTGCATCAAAGATAATTGCCTGCCTCATACCAAGACTTTCACTGTTCAATAGCTGTAGTGCTTATCCCGCATATCTTAGAGCTTTTCTTAATGCCATTCACTTCTAAAGTATTTTGATGACTTGTTAGATCCCATGTTTGATCGCTGTTATTTTCGCTGCTAAATGTTAGTTCGTTATCTAAGTCGAATTCATTCTCTACAGACGTATCAAAGCTAGTTATCATTTTGCAAATTGTGTCCGTAGTCCGCCATAAAATCATGCATTCCTTATTCCTCCTGTATAACGCTGTTAAGGTTCCAGCACTGTAGCTGTATCAGGACAGAATCTACAGAATATGCAGCTTTGAACTGGTCAAAAATTGGCGTTGCATATTTGCAGGATGATTTTGCTGGTTTTATGGGATGGGGCGGAAAGCCCGTCCGTTTATATTTCCAAGCGGGCAGGATGCCCAACGCCACTTGCTTCAAGCCGGAGAACCCGTCCAACGCAGTGGCTCCCCTACAAGAATCATCCCTATTTTTTGCAACGCCCAAAAATTAATGACTCACTACCAAATCTCAAGTGACAATCTGCATAAACCCAAATATTCGTCCTGAGAAACAGACGAATGATGCTTGTAACCGACATCTGGATGGTTATATAGCCGGAGATACAAGCCAAATATGAATAATAACCATATTGTTGCAGGGGGAAAAGCAAAAAATTTTAATATCTTTTTAATGGCGATCGCTCGTATATATTTTCTCATCAGAGGTAAACAATGATCGTTAAGCGTAAAACTCTGGTAGAAATGTTTTCCACATTTCTCAAGATTGTAGATCACAACAATTATCCAGTTCTTACTTGGCAAACTGACCCACGATTAAAACGCAACATAGAAGACATGATTGCCCAAGATCCAGCAGCCAAAGAGGAAATATGGGCGCGATATTGGCTTCAAGAGGCATTGCAAAATCGTCTTAATTCTTTAGCGAAAGGACATATAAATTTTTACTTAGAAGAAACTTTTTACTGGGTAGCACGCAAGATTAAAATAAAATTTACCAGTAATGATTTAACTTGGATGGATTACTGGCAAATAGCGCGGGCGATAACAGCTACAGAACTAATTAGAGTCTTGGGCAATTATGACTTTAATAGTACAAAACTCAAAACTTACGCCCAAATGCGTATTACTACTGTAGTTCTTGATAAAGTTCGGGTAGGACGAGATTTAAACAAGTATTCTGATTGGGCTTTATTGCGAAATATCACTAAAAAATCACTCAGACAAGCATTACAGAAAATCAATATTAATGAGCAACAAGAATCTCCTTACTTGCTTGCGTGGAGTTGTTTTAAAGAAATTTATGTACCTAGCACAACAGTTCAAAGTCATAGATTATCAGCACCGAGTTCACAGCAGTTGACTATGATGGCTGAACGTTATAATCAGTTGCGATCGCCCCTATCTATTTCAGAAGATATATCACATTTAGATATCAAAAAGCTTCTGGAAACTTGTATTCAAGCAGTCAGAGATAACTCAAAAACACCAGTAATATCATCTCTTGACGCTCCTAATATTACTGTTGATAATTTACTTATTCAAATCCCAGATGACGAAGAAGAAGATGAAAATGTACAATCTCTCAATCAGGTTTTAGTCAATGCATTCAATGAATTGCCAGCAGATAAAAAAAATCTGCTGATTCTCAATCATGGTTTAGAATTAATTCAAGCAGATATCGGACAGATATTTAACCTTAAACAGTACCAAGTAGCGCGTGAAATCAAACGATTGCACAAATTACTGTTACAAGAATTAGCAGAATGGGGTATCCAAAATCTGGGAATTACCTTAACATTACAAGAAATTGACCAAAAATCAAAAGAAATGTATCGATGGTTGATTCCTTATTGCAAAGGTATACTACACCAATTTTTACAAGCACTACTAACTGATGTGACAGAGGATGTGATCGCAATTTTAAAACTGCGCTATGGTAGACATCTAAATCAAGAGCAAGTAGCATTAGAATTGCAAATATCTGAAGATTTGATAAGTTTAAGGTTAGCGCAGGTCAAAGAAAACTTACAACTTCAATTTCAGGAGCAATTACAAGATAAGTTAGGGATTAACTTGGCATCAATTTTATCAGCAAATAGACAAATAATGAAGTTAGTGAATGAATGGTTAAATGATGCAAATCATGAAATTTTTGAAATGTAAAGGAGATAAATTAGATATGTTTAATATTGATAATTACCAAGAAATTTATTCAGATCAATTGTGGTTATCTTTTTCAGAACAAGATAAAGATACAGCTTGGTCACAAGAGCTTAATTATTCTAATGATACCGCTCGTTGGAATGCTTTTTTAAATCGTCTTTGTCTGAACAAAATTACAGATTGGCTACAAGTAGATTCTAGAATTAAGGTAGTTATTTATCCTCATGATAAAGCTTTGCCAATTATTTGGGATGTCGTGAATGGTACTGCTATTGTATTAGAAGAAACTCGCTTGATATTAATTCCCAGTGAAGCCAGAGATACTGAAGAGTTTAGCGTACCACAGGAATGGGTGGATATTCCTAACTGGGCTGGTAATTATTACTTGGCAATACAGATAAATTTACTTGAGAATTGGTTGCGTGTATGGGGATACACCACACATCAAAAACTCAAACTTCAAGGAATGTATGATGAACTGGAACGCAGCTATTCATTAGCTGAGGAAGATTTAATTAATGACCTGAATGTTATTTGGGTAAAACAAGAACTTTCTCTTAATGAAACAGAAAATACTTTAGCAGCAATAGAACCACTGTCTCAGGTATCAGCCATCCAAGTAGAGCAATTATTAGAAAAGCTCTCACAACCTTCTCCTTATTCACCACGTCGAGAAATCCCATTTGCACAATGGGGAGCGATAATAGCTGACGATAAATGCAGACAAAGTTTATATGAAAGGCGGAAAAATGTATTAGTAATGACCAATAAAGTCAATTTAAGTCAATGGTTGCATAATGTATTTGAAGATAATTGGCAATCAATTGAATCACTTTTTAATACCAGAGAAGCCAAATTAGCATTTGGGTTTCGTGATCGCCAAATTGAAAAGTACAAACCGGAAGCAATTAAGCAGCTAATTGAGCAAATTTATACTAATCAGGATGAAGAAAAACGTAAACAAGCAGCGGTGAAAATAGGAAAAAGTGGTGTCAGCGACCAAAATGCGATTGCAGCTTTAATTCATCTATTAAATACTACTAACGATGAAGAAACCCGTTGGACTGCTGCGGAAAGTTTGTGGACTATTGACCCTAATAATCCAGCGGTTGGAATCAAAAGAATAACTGACTTAGGAATGCAACTTGCAGGTAATCCCATAGCATTAATGGTAGGAATTTTACCAAAACCTTTACATAAGCTAGCTATATTGCTGCGGGTGTACCCAATGGGTAGTAAAATTTATTTACCCGAAGCATTGCAATTGAAGATACTAAATGACGAAGGCGAGGAATTTTTAGAAGCTCAAGCTAGGAAAGCTGATAATTTTATTCAACTCAAATTTAGTGGTTCACCAGGAGATGAGTTTAATGTTAACATAGCGATAAATGATGTGCAGATTAGTGAACATTTCATTGTTTAAATAAGACTATGAATAAATTAGTCATCCTGAAATTTGCAGAAGGTAACTTTGAGCAGGGTTTTTCTGTAACATTGCAAATTGGCGAAGAAGGTCAGCAGTTTCCCGGTGATATTCAAGTTTCAGGTCATTTACCACCAAATTCAGAAATTATTGAATTATATGAACGTTGGCGTTTCATATATGGTGATATTGATAAAACTCAAAGAAAACTAGAAGCACCAAAAAAGCAAATAACTAATGTTTCTACTTCTGAAGATTGTCAAAAAGCAGCCCAACGTTTGATTAATAACTTGAATGACTGGTTAAAAAAATCAGAACAATTTCAGCAAATTAGAGATAAGCTGCATCAAAAAATTAAGTCATCTGAAGCAGTACGCTTCTTGTTAGAAACAGAAGATATTCAACTCCAACGTTTACCTTGGCAAGAATGGGATTTTTTTACTAGTTACCCTCATGCAGAAATTGCCATTAGTCCGCGAAGCTACGAACAAATCAAGCAACCTATCAAGACAGGAACAGCAGTAAAAATTTTGGCGATTCTTGGTGACAGTAGTGGTATTAATATTGAGGCAGATAAACATTTATTGCAGAATTTGTCTGGTGTTGATATCAAATTTTTAGCAGCACCGCAACGTCAAGAGATCAACAATCAACTCTGGGAAGATGGCTGGGATATTTTATTTTTTGCAGGTCATAGTACAACTGAAGCGCAAACAGGTCGGATTTATATTAACGAAAAAGATAGTTTAACTATTTCTGAATTAAAATTTGCTCTCCAGCGTGCAATTTCAAATGGCTTGAAAATTGCAATTTTTAACTCATGTGATGGTTTAGGGTTAGCGCAGAATTTAGCTGATTTGCAAATTCCTCAAATTATTGCTATGCGCGAACCTTTACCGGATAAAGTAGCACAAGAATTTTTAAAATATTTTCTCAGAGAATTTTCTCAAGATGAGTCATTTTATTTAGCAGTCAGAAAAGCAAGAGAAAGATTGCAAGGATTAGAAAGTGATTATCCCTGCGCTTCTTGGCTGCCGATAATTTATCAAAATCCGACACATAAACATCTACGATGGCGAGATTTAATTACAGAAGCACCACTAGAACCAGTACAACTACCTCAACAAACTAAAAGTCCTCTAACTATACAGACTCGCTTATTTTGTATACTTATAGCTAGCTTGTTAACCACAGGTGTTGTCTTAGGAGTACGGCAGATAGGGTTGTTAGAAAAATTTGAATTAGCAGCATTTGACCAATTCATGCAACTGCGTCCAGAAGAAAAACCCGATGACCGAATTTTAGTAGTGGAAGCAACGGAACAAGATATTAATAAATATGGCTTTCCATTACCAGATGGTATTTTAGCTCAGACCATAAATAAATTAGATCGATATCAACCAGAATTTATTGGTTTAGATATTTTTCGTGATGTTAAAAGAGAACCCGGTCACACTGAATTAGTGAAACAGTTCGAGCAAAATGACCGTTTAATAGCTGTTTGTAGAGTTCCTGATTCTAACGACCCCAACAACCCTGGTATTGCTGCACCACCAAAAATGCCAGCAGATAGCGTTGGGTTTGCCGATGTAGTTTATGAGGATGTTTTACGCCGCCATTTATTATTTATTACTCCAGAATCAAATTCTATTTGTAATTCGGATAATGCTTTCAGCGTTCAACTAGCAATTAACTTTTTAGTAGGAAAAGATATTAAAGTTACACAAACTTCGGAAGGAAACTTGCAGCTAGGTAATGTTGTTTTCACACCTTTACCTTTAGAAGGTCGCACTGGCGGATATCACAATATTGATGGACTAGGAACGCAGATATTTCTAAACTACCGTGCTTCCCTAAAGATTGTAGAAATAGTCACTATTACACAAGTTCTGAATGGTGAGATTAAACCAGAAACCGTGCGGGGTCGAATTGTAATTATCGGTGTCACAGGTCGCACCGCTGGAGATTATATGAATACTCCCTATGGAGAAATGGCGGGGGTATTAGTGCAAGCACACATGGTTAGTCAGATTCTCAGTGCAGTGCTAGATAAGCGACCTTTGATTAAAACTTGGTCACAGTCGAGTGAGATGCTTTGGATTTGGGGTTGGTCTTTAGTGGGAGGTGTATTGGTGTGGGGTTGGCGTAGACGCGAAGCGGCTTGTCGTCAGACATCGCCTCGCTTTATTGTAATTGCGATCGCTGCTGCTAATATCGTGCTTACAGGATTATGTTTAATTTTGCTCATCCAAGGTTACTGGATTCCAGTTGTTCCCTCGGTATTGGTTTTGGTAATTACAAGCACAGCAGCGAAATTAAATTATCATAGTAAGTCAGATTGATATAAATGATGATGATGAGCATTTTGATAGTTGCATAAACTCCTACTTCTGTCCCGATAGACAAATGTCACAGCAAAAACAAATTGCAAGCAGGAGAGATACAGCACCAAAATATGTTTGCTTGTCACGAGCGTTTTCAACTTGAACTGATATACGTTCGCTAGTTTTTCCCCAAACATATCCACAGATATCACCCCACAATAGATGACATTCATCAACCATGAATACCACTAACTTTCCTGACTCGATTTCAAAACGTCTCGCTTCCAGTAACTCACAGATTTCTTTTTTTTTGATGCTACTAGTTCTTCGTCATACTTAGGATTGTGAGCTTGGGTTTTCTTCCAACTAATTCCAGCTGCATCAAATAAGTTGTAGTAGCTCTGTTTCGACTCAAACACTACCCCATACGAAGATGCTATCTCACACTCTAGTCCGCTCAAATTCCACTTATCTTTGGTTTTTAGCCATTCAACCAAGGACTGCGCGCTGTTGTGGATTTAAAAATTCCTGACTTCCCTTGTATCTGAGCTTTAAGCCTTCTACTCCAAAAGTGAAAAATGCCTTTTTCCATTTACTTATAAATCCTGATGAAACATCCAATATCGATTGGATAGCAACATGAGTGTATCCTTCTAGCAGCATCTTAACTGCGAGTGCCCGTTGAACTTCTCGCTTGTCTTGACTATTTTCGATAAACTCTGATAGCGATCGCATCCACATTGATCTCACGTTAAATGCTACTAATTATACCTTATCACCTTTACCGTATTTTCTTACAACTCAGATAGGATTGCTATAGATCAAAATACTACTGAAACAGTAGAACAAACTATGAAGCTTGGGTCTTCTGCAAAAGGATTAATTTTATACGGTTACAACCCTGTATATCCTGGTACTCAAACAATTTATTCTAGTTACAGCCCTGACAATTTTTTATTTGGAATTAACCCTGATGGTTCATTGAACTTGGTAACTTATGATGATGCCGATCGCTGTTCTGAAGTAGAGGTAGGTGATAACTAATTAAGTAGTACAAATTACGAATTAGTATAAGTATCCATCGCATTCTTTTTGCAAAATTTCAAAGTACCAATTGAGAAGCGGGCGGCATCTATGACTTCATGCAAAGTTATACCAATTCTCCAAAATTTGGCAATATATTCAAACCCGGAAACCCAAATTAAATCTGAGCAGGGGCGCAAGACCTTGCGCCTCTACATTACAAATTACGTTTAATGTGAATTAAGTGTTGAAACCTTTGTAATTGGGTTGATAATTCCAAAACCATGATTTTGGATAATCCAAAACCCTTACAGGACAAGAGGCATTTTTAATTCGCATCAGGCGTAAATTGGTATTAAACGCGATCGCTACTAGTAGATAAAGCTTTTATGCTGTTACTAACAGTATTTAAAATAATCACACGTAAATATTTTAAACAAGATAATAAGAATATCATGCCGAGACTTGACAGGTTAAATTATTTTCTGTATTTTGCAGGATAAGAAACCTTTTTTAAAATATAAATTGCATTTTAAGTCAATGCTCTAAGTCATGAAAAAAATAAATTTACATATATTAATTCCGACTTTTGCTATTACATATATATTCATTAACTTTACAGCCTATCTACCAATTGCTACCGCTCAAACCTCCAATAGAAACGAAACTATTACGAAAAAGCGTCAGCGTGTAACTTTTAAACCAGCAAATCGAGGCGCACCCAAAAAACGTATAGCTGCTGCTAGCCGGGGAGGGTGTCCCGATACCAAACAACCTTTGACTGCTTTAGTTCCCAACAAAGATATCAATTTAACTTATTCTGAATATCCAAAGTTTTGGTTTTATATTCCTGATTTACCCACACAAGCACGAGTAGGCGAGTTTATTGTACAAGATAAGCAAAAGAATGATCTCTATCGTACCTCTATAACTTTACCAGACAAAGCAGGTATTATTAATATCAGTTTGCCTGACAATTCACAAAATTCTTTAGCATTAAATCAAAGCTATCGCTGGTACTTCAAAATATATTGCGAACCACAAGATACATCAGTATATTTCTTTGTTGATGGTAATATAGAACGAGTTTCACCAAGTAATTACAGTATTGAGAATATTTGGTTTGATAACTTAACTGATTTAGCCCAAAAGCTGCGTGCAACACCAAAAAACCTAACAGCTAGAGATGAATGGGCAGCATTTTTAAAAGATGGAGAATTAACAGAATTGAGCAATGAACCCTTGTTAGATTGCTGTTCATTGTCAAAGTAATACTATTTTTTCAAATATTTGTAAGCGTAATTAAATGAATCGTTTTATTCATGACTAATTTGCTAAAGATTATTTAGAATAATTGCATTGAGACTCCACTATTTGAGCAAATTCGAGTATTATCTACTGAACAATTAGAGGCATTAGGAGAAGCATTTTTGGATTTTGAGTCAGTTGGAGATTTAAAAGCTTGGTTAAATCAACAAGCAAGTAGTTAAATAAGATATAAGAACTTATTTTTTTTGTTGATTACAACCAGTTACCAACTAAAGTGTAAGGTGCCCAGTGATATGGTTCATCTTTTTGGTTTAATAAAGCTATTTGAGCGCGTTGCAGAGCTTGAGCTTTGGTAATATTTGGATTAGCTAACTCCTGGTAAAATCGTTTCATTAATAAACTGGTTGACTCATCATTCACAGGCCACAAGGAAGCTATTGTGCTGCGTGCGCCTGCACGAACTGCTACGCCTGCAAGTCCAAGTGCAGCCCGGTCATCACCACTAGCTGTTTGACAAGCACTGAGAACTAATAATTCTACTGTTTTGGATGCTTGCTCGGTGTCAGTACTTCGCAGTAAATTATTCAAATCCCTTGCTTTTAGTAGTTTGTCCCATAAAAGCAAAAAGGTTTTGTCGGGGTCGGAACTAAATTGACCGTGTGTTGCTAAATGTACTACAGAGAAACCGCCTTTATTAATTTGGCGCTCTAAATTATTTTTAGTAAACTGTTGATTTAGTAACTCTTCGCTATCTCGAACTTGAGATTTAACTTCTTGCAGTTCTGGTTCTACATTTTCAAGTTTGTTAAATTCCAGCCCTTCAACTTTTCGTTGTTCGCTCACTCCCGCCGTTAAAGCATTTAGCTGGATTTTTGCTCTTTCACGGGGATTTATTAACTGTAAACCTGGAGTGAGTGCGATCGCATATTTCTCCACCAAGTATTTTTGCCCATCATAAAGTACCCCCATCGGTATATTCCGCAGCCCTCCATCTAAAACAAACACCAGCGTATTCACATTACTGCGATTCAGTCTTTCTTGTGTTGGTGCGATTAACCATTTGTAAACTTCTTGCGATAATATTTGCACGTCCTTCGCTCGGTCAACTTGGGGAAGTGCTTGCTGTAATTTGGCAATAGTATTTTTTGCTACTTTTATATTCAAAGGAGTGCTGTGGTGCTGTAAATCTTCTCCTGGCAGTTTCAAAATGACTTCTAAGCTATTTGGCAGAAAGAAAGCATAGAAAACAGCCGTGCGTGGGTTTGCTTTTTCAACTATCTCATCAATTTGTTTTGGTTCGGCTGTAACGCAAGCTTCCCGAAAAAAATCATCCAATTCAGCTAACTGCAAAGATTCAATCACTTCACGGGTGAGTATCAAGTTGGGTTGCTTTTGTTTTAAAAGTAAATCAACCAATTCACGATAGACAGGTTCCACACTTTCACGGAAGGAAAACTGAATATCTGGGTTAGTTGCTACTAAGTCGCTACGTAACGATTGCAAGTTTTTAAATGCAATAGTATAGTTAGAAACCGCCTGCTGAGAATCACCCAGCGCCTTCGCAATTCGACCTAGTTGCCATTGCCAACGGTAAGCAATATCACGAGTATCGGCGGTAAGTGCTAAATTTAAAGCTTGACGGGTGAATTTATTCGCATCTGTTAGTCTCTGTGTTTGCTGATACAGTCCGCCACGATAGCCAAGGGCATATGCTTCTGCCCGTTTGTCTTGTAAAGTGCTTGCTTTCTCACTAGCAGTTGTTAACAATCTCTCAATATCTGACCATTCGGGAGTAATATCTGTTAAATCTTGTGAATTTGATAATAGTTTATTCTCTGCTTCTTTAGATGCTATACATTGTTGAACGATGGGAGAACTAAACTCTGGTTTGACTACAGTTGACTGTTTCAAGCACATCAAACTTTGAGCTAAGTTGATTTGTGCATAAATGCTTGACCTACTAGAAGGTAGATTATTCAACTGTGTTAAGATAGGCGGCCATAGTGCTTGAGCTTGCTGCCATTGCTTAGTTTCTACTAATATATTGAGGTGATTTAGCTGCGCTTGAACTTGTACTAGAGGTGAGGCAGTTTTTTGAGCTTGTTGATAGTAATTAATTGCTGCTGGAATGTTCTTTTGAGCGCGGGCAACGTTACCTAAACTAAGAAGAATTGTACTTTGGTCTTGGGATAGTTGTAATGTTTGAGCAACTTCCCAACTTTGCTGTAAGATTTGTTGTGCTTGTTTTAAATCACCTGCCACACTAAGATTATTTCCTAAACTCAATAAAGCTGTGACTTTTAGAGGTGAATTTGGTTGCTGCTGGAGATTTTGGTTAACCTCATTCAAAGTAGTTAAAGCACGGTTGTAAAGTCCCAAAGCCTGAAAAGCCTGTGCTTGATTTATTAAACTTTGAACTTGTCCATTTTGGTCAGAGATTTGCGTGTAGATAGTAGCTGACTTTTGCCATGTTTCTAAGGCTGCGGTTGCTTGTCCTGTTGCTAGTTGCAGTTTTCCTTGAATTTCTAGTGTCTGAGCAAGTATTCGCTGTTGGGATTGACCAGATGTTTTTAATAAATTTAGACTAGTAGTAATTGCTTGTTGTGCAGCTTGCCAGTTGCCCAATTGTTGATATGTGAGGGAAAGATTACTTAATGCCATTGCTTGGTTAGTTTTATCGCCCGCAGTTGCAAAAGCATTAGCTGTCTTTTGCCAAATATCCGCTGCTTCTTTCCATTTTCCAGCTTGATATAAGGATTTAGCTTTTACTGCTAACTGTAAACCTTGATTTTGTGTTTGAATAATAGGGGCTGTGTTGGGAACTTGAGCAATCACGGGTGAGATGGCGATCAAAAATGCGATCGCTGCTAAGATAAGCAAATGCAATTTGTGTGTAGTCATGGCACAGAACAAGTTTTGGCATTCTCAGCTTGTCGTTGGGGTACTATCCCGTTGGCAGGATATGCTGTCAAAATAATTTCACCACTTTCATTCAACACCCACCCTTGAGCAGGTATGATTTGATTCTTGTTTTTCAACACAGGTTTCTTATCAGCAAGATTTTCTCGCTCATTTATTTGTGTCCCGCCAGTGACATTCACAGGAACTGGTTCGATTAAATCAGCTTGCACAGCTTCGCTACCAAGCACCTGATTGGGACTTGGTGGCAGTCCTCCTTTTCCTGTAACAATAAATTGACTACCCGCACGCTGCAAACATGGATTTTGAGCAATCAAGGCATCTGGATCGATAATAGTTTGAGGTAATGCCACTAATGCTTGACTAGGGTCAATATTGGGTTGATTTATTTCCGTACTACCACTTAAAGTGGGGCTTGCACCTTTAGTAGTAATATCACTTTCTGTAGTTAGAAAATTGCGGGGTTGAGTACCGAAGATGCCTTGAGAAGTGATTCTCACACGACCGCCGCGAAAATCGCTAGAATTGGCGCTAATATCACTGTCTTGTAAAGCTGCTAAGACATCAGCGTTGATGTTAATGTTACCACCAATGACGTTTTCGCCTATGGCGTTGGTGATAATGTTGCTGTTGCGACTGAGGATTAAAGCGCCAGTATTGAGATTAATTGTGGCTTGTTCGCGTTTGGGGTCTTTGTTGGGACTGCGGGTGTTAGCGTTGAGAGAAGCTTGGTTATCTAGGCGGATACGATCGCCATTTATGGTCATAATACCTGCATTGCCTATTCCCAGACTATATACAAACACTCCGGCGCGATCGCCTACAAATAAATTTTGGGTGTCCACCTTCAAATCTCCTGCATCCCCTGTTGAGTCTCTTTCAGCAGAAGCAAATAAACCACTGGCAAATTGGTTGTTGGCTGACTTACCAATCAGTTGTATACTTTCTGAAGCATTTACAGTCACATTTCCAGCTTTTCCTGCGCCAAATGTGGCAGCTATCACCTGCGCCCCATCTCGCGCCAGTAAACGTTGGGTATTTACAGTTAAATTTCCCGCTTCCCCAGTTGCACCTTTTTCAGAAGAAGCGAACAAGCCACTGAGAAAATCGCTATTAGCTGACTTACCAATCAGTTGCACGCTTTCTGAAGCATCTACAGTTAAATTTCCCCCTTTACCAGAACTGAACGTACTGGCTAAGACCTGTGCCCCGTCTTGCACTAGTAAATTTTGAGTTGTAATCTTTAAATTTCCTGCATCTCCTGTTGAACCTCTTCCGGCAGAAGCAATTAAACCACCAGAAAAACCATTAACAAATGTACCAAGTAGTTCTACTTTATTTGAGGCATTGATTGTTAAATCCCCTGCCTGACCTGCTCCTAATGTACCAGTAAATACCCGTGCCCCATCCCGTACAAGTAAATCTTGGGCGTTAATTGTCAAATTTCCACCCTTGCCTCTGCCAGATGTGCCAGCATTCACCTGTACTCCACCTTGCAGAAGTAAATCTTTGGTGGTGATAGTCAAATCTCCTGCATCTCCGGTTGAACCTGGAATCGCAGCAGAAATTAAGCTACTAAAAAAACGACCGTCAGCAGAAGCACCAATGAGTTCTATACGGTCAGCATTAACAATCAAATTACCTCCCTGACCTTGACCAAGAGTAGAAGTAGTAACTTGTCCCCCATCACGAATACTGAAACTACCTGCGTTAATGCTCATGCTTCCCGCATTTCCAGATTTAAAAGCGTTAGTAGAGATAGTGCTGCGATTATTAGGTGAACTAGATGAACCACCTACAACTTCTACCGAGTCTTTGGCATCTATGGTCAAATCTCCTCCTTTACCTGTATTACGTGCCAAAGTTGTAACTGTTGCTCCATCACGAATACTGAAACGACCTGCGCTAATGTTTAGACTGCCAGCATCTCCAGAGCCAAAAGTACTAGTAGAGACAATACTGGAACTACTGGGTGAGCGTCCCACAACTTCCATAAAGTCTTTGGCATTTATGTTTAAGTTTCCTCCACGACCAAACTCACCACTTGTAGTGGTAATATATCCGCCATCGTTAGTACTTAAGCGTTGGGTATTAATAGTCAATTGTCCACCATTTCCAGTACCGAAAGCACTAGTTGATAATCCACTACCGACAGCGATCGCTTCTCCTGTTTGTGGATCAGTAAATGTTATTATGCCACTCAAGCTAACGGAGTCTGAAGCGTTAACTAATAAATTGCCACTATTACCACGTCCTGAAGATTGAGTACCAATGCTTCCACCGTTAATAAGCGTAAGCGATCGCGTCTGAAGTTCGATATTTCCACTATCGCCTTGACCAGTGCTGGAAGATGAAATTGACGCAAGACCATTTAATAAAATTGAATCATCGGCGACAATACGAATATCACCACCCCTTCCCTCATCAAGATTTGAAGAACTGATAAATGTATTACTATCATCAAGTGTGAGGGTTCTCGTATTGATTTCAATATTACCACTAGGCAGATTATTAACTCCACCAACCACAGATGCAGAAGAACTGCTTGTAATATTACTTCCACTAGTCAGCGAAATGCCTTCTTGAACTTTTAAGGTTATTTTTCCACTTTGCCTTTGTCCAATATTGGCAGAACTAATTCTAGATTGGTTGCTTAAATTCATGTTTCCAGATGTAATTGTAATATCACCAGATTTACCTATCGAATTCAAGCTTCCAGTTGTATTAATAATACTATTGGTATCAAGGCTGATATTATCTTTAGCATTGAAAATAATATTTCCCTGATTTCTCAAACCATTACTACTAATTTGGCTTTGGTTTGTGAGGCGAATAGATTGGGCATTAATTGCAACATTTCCAGTATTGCCCAAAGAATTTTCTAAACCTAAACTTACAATACTACTGAGATTATCCAGCGTGACATTCCCAGTTGCGTTAACTACTACATCTCCCGCTGCCACACCAGGTTGACCTTCCCCAGCTTGAAGTATTGAACTAATAAAACTACCCTGAGAAAGGCTGATATTATCAGCATTTACCGTAATTGACCCCCCTGCTGTTGTCAAAAGAAAGGCGTTTTTTTGAAACACTACATCCGCCCTTAATACACCTTCAGGGAAGGCTAACTGCATTTGATTACCGTTTCCAATCAACCCAACAGAACCGACTTCGGCAAGTCCCCCTAATTCTGCACGATTATTCACCACACCCCATTGACCATCATCAAACGTGATATTTCCACCTACCCAATAACGACTTCCTTGTTGCGGTGCAAATGAACTAGCAAGTGCAGCATCATTAGCATTCGGACGAATGCGATTGGTAATTCCCTGAGAATTAGCATTAATTCTCCTAAAAAACAATGCTGAAGGCTGAATAGTCAATAAAGGTGGTGCTTCTGGATTCGTTGCATTAAAAAACCCCTGTTCCCCAAACTGCACACCATTCGCAGTAGTTCCGACAAATGAACCCCGCACATCTAACCTTGCATTCTCCCCAAATAAAATCCCATTCGGATTTATCAAAAACAAATTTGCATTGCCATCAACGCCTAAGATCCCGAAAATATTCGACGCACTACTACCATTTACCCGCGAAAGAATATTTTCTACTCCCGATGGATTGCCAAAATAAATTCTTTGCCCATTGCTAATATTAAATTGACTAAAACTATGAAAAAGATTGCTACCACGAACTGCACCACCATCGATGCGGTCTGCATTTATATTATTAATTAAGACATTTGGTGTGAGTCGGGAGGCTTCTGTACCCAAAGTATTATCAGGTATGATTTGAGCGTTAGTGGTTTTGTTAAAAAATACTAAAAAAGTGCATCCAAATAATATTATTTGCTGTAAGTTTTGCATCTTATTCATCAGATATTACTCACGAATATAATAAATATGTTTGAACAAAATTAGAATTCTCAAAATATTTTAATTTATTGCCAAGTACTTTTCATAAAAATTGTTTATATAAAAGTACATTAATAAAATAAATATTCCAGAATTAATTCTACGCATTAGGCACTTAATTTTAAGAAAAGTAAATTAATGTACCGTTTTGGAAATATTAAAATTCTAAAACGGACTGTAATTAACTGAAAAATACAAACCATTTTCTTGTAATGTCCGGTTCCTGCCTCCAACATCAATTAGGGGTATTCCCCAATCCAAGCGAACATCTAAAGAGTTACCCATTTGCCATTGCAAACCCAAACCAGTTGCTAGCAGAGTATTACTATTTGTCCTTGTGTCTCCTGAACTGTTCCAACCCACACCGAAATCAACAAATGGCGCAATTCGCAAAACCCCTTGCGATTCTGGTACTTTGAGAATTGGTATTTGTACCTCCGCCGATAAAAACGCACCGTTATCTGTCAATAGCAAATCTTGTCGATAACCTCTGACACTGCCAAAGCCACCGATTGCAAATTGTTCTAATGGTACAATTGCACTACCTGCAAATTGCAAGTCAGAACGCAGTAACAGTAAGGTTTCCGGTGCGATCAGCCGCACGTATTGACTCTGTCCACGCCAGCTAAAAAAGCGACTGTCGGGTGGTTTATTATTGATTGTGGCATTGAATGCATCAATACCGATATTAAATTGCGATCGCAAAGCAAATACTTCTGTTGGGTTGCGGGTTGTCCATTCTTGAAAAAATCGCAACGCAAAGATGCGGGTTTTACCTTCGTTATCCGCACCTGGAGAAAGAGGAAAGTCAAATCCTAACAACGAAGTTTTACTTTCTTGTTGCGAAATAGTTAAACCAAGAGCAAACTCTTCTGTTGGGATTTGAAACAACGGCTGACGAAAGCTTAATTCTAAGGAGTGCGAATCTCCTAAGATATCCAAACGATTAAAAGGAGGTTCGGTTACTTCTGTGTTGCTTGTACTATAGGCTACCCTAATTGTGGCGTTATTGGGATCTATCGGAACAGTATAGTTAACATCATAAGCATTGCTACCATCAGTATTGGTATAAGTTGCTTGAAGTGCATCTCCAATGCCAAAAAAATTACCTTCGTTAATTTGGATACCTCTACGAACGCTACCAACGCTAGGCGCACGTCCATTATCAACGAACAATTTTGTCTTGAAGGAGTCTGCTTCTTCAACGGTTACTTCCAACAGACTTAACTCAGGACGCGCTCCCGAAGTCAGATTAGCAGAAACAGTTTTAATTAAAGGGTTGAGTTTTAATAGTTGTAAAGCCTGTAATAGCCGATTTTTATTTAATGGTGTTTGAGTAGCGAGTGCCAACCGACTGCTAATATATCCAGGATTAAGCCTGCGCGTACCCAGAACACGAATGGCTTCAATACCCCCTTCCACAATTTGAATTTTGACAACTCCCCCATCCCGAATAAATTTTTGTCCAGCCGGAATCACCGCACCAGAGTTGATATAGCCAGCATCAGTATACTTTTCTCTAACAATTTCTTCGGCTTGCAACAGTTCAGCAAAAGTGATGGGTGTACCTGTTAATTTCTGAGTTGCTTGCGCTAATTCTTTATCGCTAAAAGCAGTATTACCAATAAATTCAAACTGCTTAACTATAAATGTCCCTGGAATTTCTTGGTTTTCTTGTGGTGTGGGAGAGTCAGCGGGCGGTATTTGTAGCAGTTCTTCATTAGGCGAAGGAGTTGGAGTTGGAGGCGGTTCGGGAACTGTCGGCGTGACTGGGGAAGGAATTTGAGTTAGTACGACAGGTTCAGTAGTTGATAATGAAGGACTATCAACACTCAGGATGAGAATCGTACCTTTATTTTCTACACCACTGAATAGAACTTCTGTTGCCACAGCAACTTGAGGTAAGATAATTAGCTTTCCTACTGCGATCGCGCTCAATATGCATAACTGCCATATCCACCTCGCTGCACTCATGTCAAGTGTAACAGTGTCATTAATTATACTTAATCAAAAAATCATAACATGAGTTGGGTAATTAGATAACAAGTAGCCTTAGAATTAGCATAATCACTTAATATTGTTTTTTCTGGTGCTTGGTGGGTTGTGCGTTCCAAATTGCGCCATTATCGACTCAATCGAGTTGAACAATTGCGTTCTCGGCATTCTTCTCAAGAGTTATTGGCTTCTTTGGAAGATCAACTTCTCCAGTTAAGTACCTACGCATAAATATTTAGCCATTTTTCAATACAACTGAAATTGCTGTATTCTCTTACTGTTCCCTGTTACCCTTCGGGTGACGCCCGAAGACTCGCTAACGCCACTTTGCCAGACGCTACGCGAACGCTGCGCTAACGACGCAAAGCGCCAAGACGGCAAGTGGACTCACCTGTTCCCTTTCCTAACGGGATAATTTATTTTGCACGACTACTTGACTTTGCCACTCTAGAGAAAAATGGGTTTTGGCATTGCATAATTTCCCAACTCGTCATGATGCTGCATCTGGAGGCGATCGCATCTATTCGGAGGTGTAAATGGCTTTCCATACGCATACCAAGTAACTAATTTGTCGCAATCCCCAACAATTTTGCCTTTTCGTATGGTTGTTGTCCGAGATTGATGCTTGCGGAATACCGCATCACAACCGAGTTGTGTAATAGAAACCATGTCAGCATAAGCGCAAAAAGCTCTATCACCTAAAAGAACGTCACTGGGTTTGAGAAAACTGTACAGTTTTCTTGCTAATTTAATATCGTGAGTGTTCAGGACAAAGGGTATTATTAAAGATGGTATTTTTGCCCAAAAAAACACTAGAGTCACTGGCTATGGCGCATTACGTAAATTAGGGACAAAACAGCGAAGAAATGCTCTGCGATCGCAAGGTTATACAGAACCTTTATTAAATCAATACTGCTTGGCTTGGGAATGCTTTTATCAAACTTGTACTGCCGTTCATGGCAGGATATCTCCAACGGACGCACAATGGCAAGCTATTACTAAACAATATAATCGATTAAAAAGACAATTACCAGCATTAACAACAGCCAATCAAAATATTGATTCAGAAACAATCAAAACATGGCTTGATAGTATTTGTATTACAGCAGCCAGAAGATATTTATTTCCCCAGGTCGAGTCTCTAGATATCATCAATTAATAAACGAATGCTCCGTTTAAAGAACTGACTGATAGCTCTCTATTGCCAAATGAGATACTAGAACAATAAGAAGTTAATCAACTAGGAAAAATTATAATAGATAACTTCTCATATTTTGTAAATATTGAAAGTTTGGATAACACACAAAAAATAGTTCTATTTTTGAGATATGGTTTGAAAATGACACAAGTAGAAGTTGCCCAAGAGATGCAGGGCTATTTCATTCTAAAAAGCTGCTTAAGTATGTCTAGTCCAAAAGAACATAAACGTTGAGCTTGTGCCATATTTTCAAACATATTACTGCGATATAAATTAAGTGAAAAATTGCGAGCAAGCGCAAAAATTTGAGTAAGAGGAGTAGTGCGAATTCTAGATTTATCTTCGCCTTGAGTAACGTCTCGAACATAGTGGACTTTATTCTCAACACCCCAATATCCTCTGATACGTTCAGCAAAGGCTTGCGCCGTTTCACTTAAAGATGAAATATAATAACGGGTTTCATTAGTTACTTCAATCACATTGTGTGTGAAAACCTGACGCTCTGATTTGACTTTAATCAAAGTGGTAAGTCCAGGCCAAGGACGAATACCATCGAGATTTTTACAAATACTGACATGACGCTTTTCGATTCGACCATGCCCTTTATTTATCTGCTCATAAGCCAATTCTGGTGTGAAATTTGTTTTGACATCTTTGAATAAGTTAAGCTGATTGCCTTTTAAGGCGGCAATATAATCATTCCCACTATTTATAATCAACTCACAAGTTTTTTTTGAGTATTAATAGCATCAAAAGCAAAGATAACTCCATTGAGAGCCAGTTTGGAAATCAACTCAGGTAAAGCTTTAATTTCATTAGTTTTTGCATCAACTTGAAATGGCTCTAAAATTAAGCCTCGCTCAACAATATAAGAACTAACTAACATAATCGCTGGATGCGAATCCGAGTTAGGGTTATCATTTTCAATCTGATATGAACCYTTGAGGACTTTACCATCTAACCCAACAGTTTCTCCAGTMTTTGGTTGTACATTAAAGAATTTGCTCAGACATACGGAATAATCTTYGTAATCTACGTGTAATAAGGCACGACGTACAGTGCTWTAAGATGGTAGTCTATTTTTTGGCGGTTGAAAAAGTTCAATCAACGGCTCACGGTAGCTTGAAATCCAGTCTCCAATTGCTAAAAATCCTTTGTTCCCTGCTGCGATCGCCAATGTGAAAAGTGCCAAAGATAATGGTAGATTATGTCTCTGTCCGGCGCGGCGACGGGGGTCTTTTAGACCTGCAAAAGCTTTGATAATTTCGATTTCAGACACGGTAATAGATGCTTGAAGTAGAACTGGCGCTGCATCTTACCATATCGCGTCTACATTTAGAATGAAATAGCCCTGCAAGAGATGTCATGGTTAGATAAAAATAACCGACCGATTAATTCGAGAGTTTCCCGATGTGAAGATAGAGTTATAGTAAAGCTATTAAGGGAAATAAATACTTGGGTAAAGCAAGAACAAGAAAACAATTCTTATCCTTACGACATAGTTCATTCTCAGGACAACTTTAACTTAGATTGGCTTAGAGAAATGGAGATTAAACCTGCTATAGAGAGTTTATTGATAAGACATTATTTAACTTTAGTTAATCCATTGTTTGATAATGTTCTATTACCAGTGGAATTTACCAATCAACAAATTACAGAATTGCTTTGTCTGAAGAGAAACAATGAAAACACTCTTCTATTTGTGCAACGCATGTCTGAGTTACAAAGCTACAAGACACTGGTAATTAGTCTAATCAATCTGCACCAGCTAGTTATTCAGCAAATACAATTGAGATACCTTGGCAAACTTTTGAAGAACTTCTAGGCTCAAGAAGAGCTAATTTAGCTTTTGGATCGCGAGGAGGTCAACATAAAAAGAATATTACCGAACAAACAACAGCTATTCCTGCACTGATTGAGCTTTTACACTTAGAATCTGATGAAGAAAAGCGTTTGAAAGCTGCCGAGTGTTTAGGTGCGATCGCCCCCGGACATTCTGAAGCAATTGCAGCTTTAATTGGGCTACTAAACAACAGTAGAAATAAATGGACTCGCTGGCAAGCTACTGAGAGTTTAGGGAAAATTGGTACTGGGAATCAATATGCTATAGCAGCTTTAACAGCAGTATTAAACAACCAAGATGACGATTTGCGCTGGCAAGCAGCCTTAAGCTTAGAGAACTTGACCCCAGTAACCCAAAAGCTGGTACTGGCAGATGTCGCAAAATTGACTTAGGAATGCAACTAGATGGACATCCTGTGGCTTTGCTTGTTTATTTGATGCCAGAAATAGACGACAAAGTTGCAGTTTTGCTAAAGGTCTGCCCCACTGGTAATAATATTCACTTACCACTCAATTTACAACTAGTTGTACTTAATGAATCTGGAGAAGTTTTCGACCAAGCGGAAGCCAGAAGTATGGATAACTGTATACAACTACAGTTTACTTACGAAGCAGGAGATAGCTTTTGCGTCAAAGTGGCGCTAGGAGATATTAGTCATACAGAAGAGTTTATCAGCTAAAGGTCAAAATTTTTTTCGGTGAGGCTGCATACTCTGCGAAACCCGTCCCGATATACAGGTAGCAACAACAAGTTGGTAAGTAAATAGCATTTCACTGCAATTAATAATTAGGGAACTAATAGCTATGATGATAGACGAAAACAATCAACGTCCAGCAGCAGAAATAGAACTGCTAACAAAACAAGAAATTCAAGACCACTTACCTGATGCCACAAGTGAGCAAGTAGAGCGGTTTGCAACTCAGGTGAAACGGTTGGAATTACTAACTAAGTACTTTGAAAAGTATTCAACAAAGAATAAAAAATCTTCTCAAGGTATTTCTGTTCCCGAAGATGAGGAAAACTTGCATATTATCTTAGCTAATGCCAAAAAGAAACTCAACTATAAACGACCCTATCGTATTGCTGTCATTGGGACTACAGGTGCAGGAAAAAGTACATTGATTAATGCTCTACTAGGCGATGATATAGTTCTTACAAAAACTGTTGGTAGACCGGCGACTGGTGCGGTTCTAGAAATTTTCTTTGATATACCAGAAACAGAACCGCGCAAAGCAATTGTAATTTATCGAGACGAAAAGAATATTCGCGGACTAATCTATGATTTTATTCAACGTTACGGGCTTGATGTTTCGTGGTTAAATAGAACCTTAGATTTAGACTTTGCCAGTCAACTTTTAACCGTAGAACCACAACAGAAAATTACTGAAGCAGAAGCACGCACAAATTTTGAGAGACTGCGGGAAACATTGGTTGATATTGTCGTACAGTATGTTAACAACAATAACAGTAATTTGCGGCGTGAGTTTTCCCTCAATAATTCCAGTGATCTTCAAGAGTTGAAAGAACTAACTGATGAATACAGCACTGTTAACGCCAAAAATTCTTCCACTCGCCAAATTGGTTTAATTCAAACCGTTACTTATCATCTGCATCCAGCACGTAGTAATACTGACATACAAGCATTGCAATTACCGAAAAACGTGTGCTTGGTTGACTTACCCGGATTAGATGGTAGCGCTTTGCACAATATTATCATTACAGAAGGGATTAAAGAAGCTGATGCAATCATATACATTCAAGGGTCAAGAAGAATTGATACCGATAGCGATTTAAATTTACTGGGTAATGTTCGCAAGTATATTAGTTTAGAAGGGAGTGCAGAATCTAACGAAAGTATATTTTTTGTCTTGAATGGTAGAGATACGATTACAGAAGACCAAGTGCCAGCTAACCTGACGCAAGATATGCGCGACCAAATTGAAAAGTTTTTACCTGGTTATACAAAACACCCTACTCTTTGCGATCGCGGTAGTGAAGGTAATCCCTTTTTCTTGATATCTGCATGGGCAGCACTTCAAGCACAAAAGGCTCTTAGCGGAAAAACAATAGAAGACCCTAATACATACGATGCAGTCAAGTTAAATCTTGGTGTTAGAGATGGAAACCATTACCAAGTGCTGCAAGCAAGTCAAGTTTCCAAACTGGTAGAAGAACTAACTAAATTTGCACGCGATCGCCGCATTGAAGCACAAATCCGCGATGGTAAATTGGCAATAGATACCATTGTTGATTTACTTCACGACGACTATCAGAATGAATACTCTAAACTAACTCGTAATCGAGGAGAATACTACCTTCAAGAGAAGGAAGAAAATCAACTTAAAGAACGACAACAACAACTAGAAAAAGAACTGATTAAATTTCGCCTAGACAACGAACTAAGGTATTTAGACAACAGACGCCAGGAACTTGAAACTCAAGCCAAAACCATCTGCAATGAAACAGATAAGGATGTCCAAGAGAAAATGCCCTTGTTCTGGAAAAATAATTTTAAGTCTGGTATTGACCGTCTAGGCATTGGAGAAGTAGGTAAGCTATTGTACGAACCAATGCTTACCGAAGCACAAATCTATGTTTGGGATAAGCTAAATGCACGTCTTCCATCCCTCGCTAAGTACCTGGTTCGAGGTTACACAGAAAAACTGCGGAGTTATCGATTAGCTCAGAGAATAGCTGACAGTTGCTACGAATACAAAAAACTGCAAAAAATCGAGTCAACAATTCAAGAATTGATAGATACTAATATGCGCCGCGCAATGGTTGATGTTGGTCAACGGATTGCGATGACAAAAATGACTAACCCAGACACTTACTTAACAGCTCTGACTCCAGATGGCAAACCCCAAAGACCCCAATTACTTGACATCCTTTCTCGGATTCCGCGCATACCAGATGTAAACAGTAGTGATTTCTCTGAATTTATTAAACAAGTACGACAGGAATACGAACCTTTAGTGTCTGGCTATTGTGTCATTTGCCTATTAAATCTCTATCGCTACGAAATGATTCAGATTGAGAATCATCTTTTGAACTTAATAGCAGATATTTTTCGGGGAATACGCAATTCAGACGATCCAGTTTTGAAAGCGAAAATTCGCAGCAGTCTCAAACTTGATTCAGAATGGCAACTTGTGGAATTACTTGCAGAAAAAATTGCTACACTTTTCCAAATTAAGCAGTTGGGTCTGATGCAGAAACCTAGCTTTTAGGATACAAGCAGCTTCAAAATTAGGCGTTGCTGTTGAATCAGCAACGCTCAAGATTATTATGGAGAACATGTAATGGCTAATTTGATTGCAAGTTTAAAAAATATTGTCCAGGAAAACTTTCAATATCAATCAAGAGATATCCGCATTGGTATCTGGGGAACAAAAGGGTCAGGAAAGACTATTTTTCTCTCAATGCTTTACGATGCTCTAGAAGCATCACCAGATGAATGGCTTGTTGCTGCCGACCCAGAAGCTCGCCAGTTTGTCAAGAAACACCGTAGAGAAATGGATAACAACAGAAAACCAGGTTTATTACCGCTACCTAATGAGAGAACTGACGAGATACCAATTTTCAGCTATGTACTCAAACCGCAGCGACTCAACATGTCCACCTCTAAAATTGTATTGGAATTTATCGATGCTCCCGGAGAGTTTTACGAACATATATACAATGCAAATGACATCATTGTGCGGAAAAAAAAGAAATCCACTAGCAACGGTAACAAAATATTTGAAAATGATTATGAGGAGGTTGAACGAGAATATAAGGGAATTGTGGACTATTTGATGAGTTGCGATGGAATCATCTTTTTAATTGACCCCAAAGCAAGTTTTAAAGATGGCGATTCTTATCGAAGTCTGTTGATTGATTTATTTCAGGAATTTCAGGAACGCTCCTACCCTAATAACGATTTTGAACGTTTAGAACAATACATGGCTTTTTGCGTTACTAAGGTTGATGATGACGATAATCTTTGGCATCAAGCGCGAGATCCGCAAAAACTCACCTTAGAATTAATGGGTTTAAAAATGGAGCGTATTCAAACTTACTGCTACTTAGAACCAAACAAAGAAAAAAGGAATCAACCTCACAAAAACAACCGTTGTCAGTTTTTTGGGGTTTCTGCCATAGGTCGCTACCAAGACTCAGACGGGAAATGGCGTAAGGCTATTGAATATCCTAACCAAAACAACCACACTTCACCGGATATTCAACAACCAGACATTCCAACACCAGAGAATCTTTATAGTAGTGGATTCGACCCAGAAGATTCACGTACAAATAAATCAAACAATCCAGAACCCAACACACCTAAAAACCCTCCGCCATCAGAAGGTTTTGGATTAAACAGTAAAAACTCAAACAATCTAGAGCCGCAAAAACACCAACCGACTATCAAAAAAGGAGTGGAATGCCAGCCAATCAACGTCATTGAACCAATCGCGTGGTTAATTGGGGGCATTTTAAACTGTCCACCTAAACTGCCCAACCGCAAGTAAGTTTTTAGGCATTAAGGGGCTTTCAGAAAAAGGGAAATTTTAAATTCTAAATTCTTCTCAATGCCCCTTTTGATACTATTTCCTACATTTCAGAAATACATAATAGCAATCTAAAATCATCAACTGTATTTGTTATGAACGAAATATTAAGATACAACCAGTTCATTTATGGCAAATTTGCTGGTAACGAAGATTCTGGATATTGCCTTGTTGCTCGTACTGCTGATTTAACTAACCAAGAGCAACTTGTAACAATGGTGGAAAAAACGCATCGCTTCTGGAAAGGACAACCACCTGTAAGAGATAATATCAAAGCTGCTGGTATCTTCTTACAAGACAACAATTTAGTATTAGTACAAGCATCAAGTTCTATTAACGCAAACGGACATGAGGTTATTAGTGGTTATCGGGATTTTATCCAACATCGCTATGTTTTTATTCCAATAGACTCGCTAGCAGTATTGCAAAGTAGAACTTATAAGTTACTTTATTGGATTTTGAACCAAATAATACCAATTCAATATGAATTTAATCCTAATTTGGCACCTCTGCAAATTCCACTTCTTGAGGAGCAAGTCTCAACAGAGTTTAGAGACAAAGAGGTCACAAAAATACAACAATATTTGAGCGATCGCGATACCAAAATACCTTGGTTATTAGAAGCAGAAGATGCACTGATTGATTGTCAAAGACTACTTCTGACAGTGGATGATACTATTAAACCAGAAGATTTTTTAGAGATAATTTTGCTGTTGTTACCCGCTGTCTGTCACAGTCAAGTTTCAGTTGCAGTAGGTACGCTAGATGAGCAGCAATGCAACTGGGCACAAGTACTCATCAAGTTTAATAATTATCTCGAAAGTCGGCTTCCTGATGATTTAATTTGGTTGAATAGAGCAACTAAAAAAAATGAGGGATGGTTTAACCAAAACCAGTTCAAATCTCACTATCTCAGCTTGATTAATTCCATCGTTGATACCCCTATAAAAATTTCACAACTTTTAGAACAACTAGGAGAAATTAATAGCAATAGGATAACTTTACAAAATCTCACCGATCCACGGGTGATCGCCCACTTGATACCCCTATTACCTGACGAACAACAAGATGCTGAAAGACATAGATATTTATCAAAATTGAGTACAGAAGAATGGCAAACTATTATTCCAATAATTACTGATAATGACCAACAGGGATTAGCATTTGCTTTGCGTGAATTATCACATACAGCACGTGATTTGCAACAATGTTTACCGCTCATATTTGATATATGGAAGCGACTATCAAATGAAAAGCAGGTTTGTTTTTTACAGACATTAAAAGATAATTTCCCTCTTGCAGAGATTTTATTAAACGATGGACTAACTCAACAGTCTGCTTATCAAACAGAAGAAGTTGTACAAGAGCTAATTGAGTTATCTATGCTATTAGTTTCTCATAAATCTCACCAAAACCAGATACAACAAGCTTGGGAATTCGCCAAAAACTTTTTGACAAATAATGAGATATTTAATACCAATACCAAGCGTTTTAACTTACTAAATGCTGCTTTTCCTGATGAAATTCCTGCAAATGCAGAGGTACTGCAAGACCCTGATTACCCACAAATCATTATAGAACTGATACCAGCTTTGCCTGACGATGTACAAGATAACATGTGGCGCAAGTATTTATCAGCCCTGGATCAAAATAAATGGCAAACAGTCATTCCAAAAATTAATATCCAGGGAGGGCTAGTAGTCGCTTGGCAAAAGTTAGAAATTTCCACAATTCAGCAACCTAATCAATATACTCCACTAATGCTTGAGGTGTGGAAGCGATTATCATTAGTAGAGAAAACTCAACATTTGCAACAACTCCAACAAAATGTAAAACTTGGCGAAATTTTATTAGAATATGGGCTGCTAGAACCATCTTATTTAGAAGGTTCAGATACAGCAGTTATGAGAGAGCTTATCACACTTAGTAAGAGTGTAGTTGCTTTAAAATCTCAGGATGATTGGAATTCAGCATGGCAATTTGCAACCCATCTTGCTAAAAAGCCAATTTTTCAAGATAAAGCAGAATGTTTTTGCTTACTAGATACAGTTCTAAAAAGTGAAATTCCCATTCAAAACCTCTATGACTTCTTTAAGTACAAATTTGCAAATCTGCTTACTCACGTTGAAAGCATCAAGATTCAAGAAAGCAATTTGTACAGACAGCTACTAACTAAAAATGCGGAAGCTGCCGAGTTATTGAACATATTACTTGCAAAGCGAAATGGAGCTATAAATGTTCTACCGCAACTGAGTAATTTAGTAGGAATGAGTAATTTACAACAAGATGATTTGTATTACCAATTTCTTACAAATTGGCTTCCATCTTATGAAGAAGCAAGAAACTTGTTAGTTGCTTTAATTAAGTTAGATAATTTCAAGCTCAATCAAACCCTTGGCTGGTTTGAAAACAAGAAAGCTGGAGTCTTTGAAATTTTATTTAATTTCCAAAAATCATTAAACTGTTGGGATGATTGGCATAAACTAGCTAGTATTTTATATAATACTCCACAAGAATCTGTTAATTTTATTGACAAATTCTTAGGAGAAAAGTTTCCAATTGATACATTACAAGAATGGCTGCCAATAATAGCCAATGATGAAAATATCAGGAAAAGTTTTTGTATAAATAGTCGTGCGTGGGAAGTTATTCAACACCAAGATTTAAATAAACTTGTTGTTAAGTTACCAGAATATGCTGTCACTCTAACACGCTGTTTGCAAGACAGCCATCGTTTTGATTGGATAAACGGCGATTTACTACGTTGTCTGTGCGAAAACTGGATTTCTCAAGGGGGAATTGATTCACAATTACAAACTCTGGTAACTAGCGATAGTGTGACTAAAGAAAAAGAATTCTCAAATCAAGACTGGTTGCAAATCCAAATGGCTGGTTGGAAGCTAGGAATTGAACTAAAGTTACCTCAAAATAGACCGTCTCTGCAAGATGGTGAAAAGAGAGTTTTATCAGACAATGCTCTTCAAGTCTTAGAAAATCACACCCAACTTCAACAAAGGCAAAGCTTGCTTTACGATTGTCATGCTTGGTGTCTAGGTTCCACAGAATTAAAAAATATTGCACTTAGGGTAGTAGAACTCTACACTCATCCCCAACAAACGCGAGACTTGCTTAAAAATTGTGAAACCTGGAAATTAAGCATAAGTGAGCAAAAAGAAATTCTCAAAGCTGCGCCTCATCAAGCTTGTAGTGTTGATTTAATGCTACAATATCTGGGTCACGACGGTAAATTAGTTAATATCGAACAAGAGCTTAAGTTGTTAGAAATATTACTCCAAATACAGCAATGTAACGAGGTAGAGATTGCAACTTTACAAGCCTTTTATATTGATATTTTAACTATGTTAGTATCTGAGAGTAATATAAACAGGATTAAATGGTGGAAAGAAACAGCTTCTCAAAAACAGATTTACCTTGAAGCTTTTAACCTTGCTATTAAAGATTTTGCACGTCAAATGAACTTTGAAAGGCTTAAAGGTTACAGCAATAAGCTCAAGGATTATTCATTGTTTGATGAGGCAAATTTGTTATTTAAAGCTTGCTTATATTGGCTACCAGAGGCAACCATGAAACAAGCATTGCAGGATTTTAATAATTTGAAATAGAAACCTTACTGTAGATTTTCATAACATAAAATCTACAGATAATTGAGTAACAATAGTTTAAAAGCTATTCAGAATTTGAGCATGACTACCAGAAATTTAACTTTGAGATGGAAATGTTACGGTACTCCAGATAACCCACACCCAGAAGTAGAAAGTAGTGGACAGAAATGCAAGCTTTGTGGTCGGGCACGTCCAGATACAGTTTTACCTACAAAGAGGAAATTTAATAAACCTGCAATACTTGGAATAGCAACAGGAATAATTGTCTTGTTAGGCATAACAAGTTATAAGCTACACCAGAAATTAAAATCTTGTCCGCCTGATTATCAAAAACAACATAATACTTGTGTCAGATATCCACCCAACATATTTCAGAAGCCTAATGCTTCTAATGGGCTTTTTCAGTAAAGCTTTGGTTTATTAGTTCACATCTTGCACCAGTTGCTTTATTGCAATTTTTATAGGGTGGACACTGGCTAATTTTCTGAGAATCCTTATTTTTATGTTGTGGACAGTGCCCTCAGTAACTCGATCGCAGAAATTTGTCAGTAACCTTAAAAAAATTTTCGCCACAGACTGCATATATCTCCAAACCCAGCCCGATATACGGCTAGAAGATAAGTTTATACTTCAGCGAGGTTGACATCAATATGAAGTTTCAATCATTGATTACACTTATAGCTATATCAACACTGACACTAAATATTACTGCTTGTAACGGCAGTCAGTCCTCATCCGAAAAAATTACTTTCTCTTGTGGTGTCAAAAATGATGTACCAACCACAGTAGGAAAAACCCTACGTGGTGAAATTTCCATCATTCGTTGGGTTTCTGATTTCGGTGCAGAGGTAGGCTACACACCACAGAAACGTTGCGAAGAGGTATCTAACCGTTTCCAAGAGTATTACAACCAAGGTATCCTCAATTACATCACCACAGGTCGTCAAAACAACTATGATACTCTCTGCGTTTCTAGTGAAAACGGTGGTGCTTGCGATGGCTTGCTATTGACTCTCAAACCGGGCGACAGTGCTAGCAGTCTCATTCCTCAACTATTTGATGTTGCTTCTCTTGGTTCAGGCCCTATCGAACAGTCTTCTTCTAAAATCTCTATCGACTTCAAAAAATTACTAGAAATTGCCCCAGTGGAGAATAATTAAATTATGAAAGGGCGATTATTACTTCTAGTTGCCATCTCTATCGGCAGCTTTGTCTATGCTAGCAAGGTGGGAGTCAATATAGCGCTGGATAACGGTGTGTTTGCTCCCAAATGTACTTCTTCTTTGACAACTTCCAGACCGGATCGAGATTACTTGCAAAAGATGGCTGAGTCTATCACAGTCAAAGTTTTAGCTGGAGATAACGGTGGATCAGGAACCTTGATTGCCAAAAGAGGACAAGTTTACGTCGTTCTCACTAACCGACACATCCTCAAAGCAGGGGAAAACTATCGCATTGAAACACCTGATGGTCGTATCCACATTGCTGAAGTAGCAAAGAATGTCAACTTTGCTCAGAAAGATTTGGGGTTATTACTGTTTCGTGCTAACGCCGACTATAACGTTGCATCTATCCCAACAGCCTCGTCAAATACGGTAAATGAGGAGGTGTTTGCCGCTGGTTTTCCGTTTGATTCACAACAACTTGCTTTTACAACTGGCAAAATCTCCTTGTTATCAGAGAAAGCATTTCAAGGCGGCTATCAAATTGCCTATACCAATAACATTCAGAAAGGAATGAGCGGAGGGCCAATCCTCAATAGTCGAGGTGAAGTTATTGGCATTAATGGAATGCTTACCTATCCTTTATTTGGTGATCCGTATGTGTTTGAAGATGGTTCCAAACCAAGCGATCGCGATCGCCAACAAATGACTCGTTCTAGCTGGGGTGTACCTATTCAGACAATGGTACAGTTTGTTCCAGAACTTGCTCCTCCCAATGTGGTAAAAAAAGTTAACGACATTGCTCAAAAGATCACAGTGTTTATTAAGCAACCAAATGGCGAAAACGGTTCTGGAGTCATTATTGCTCAACAAGGTGAAACTTATAGCGTTTATACTGTTTTAACTGCCGAACATGTAGTCAAACATCAAGGCAATTATGAAATTTTGACTCCTGACGGACAGTGCTATCCAGTCAAATCTGAGACTGTGAAAAAGTTAGAGGGTTTAGACTTGGGAGTGTTGCAATTTACTAGTAAACAAAGTTATCAATTAGCAACTCTTGCCAACTATGATTTAGCAAATAACGAAACCAGATGGGTTTTTGTCTCAGGCTGGCGTAGCTCAAAACCAGGAGAATGGATACAATTGTTCAACCCTGGACTACTTCTCAGTAAAGAGCAAGGAATGTTTAGTGTTAAAGACTCTTCTTCTCAAACTTATGGTTATGAGCTAGTTTACACTAATATTACAAAAGGTGGGATGAGTGGTGGGCCTGTGTTAGATACTCTAGGGCGCGTAATCGGAATTCACGGACGAGCTGACGGAGATAAACTTTATCAAGTTCAGCTAGGTTACAGTTTGGGAGTGCCAGTTAGGAATTTTTTGGGCGCATCAACTAAAGTGGGAATACAAAAGACATCGTTGAAAGTCGAGACATCTGCACCCCCACTAGAAACTGAAGAACAAAGTTACTTAATCGCCAAATATTTATTGCCTTCGGAACCTCCCTCAAGCAATGTAAAAGCAGCTGATTGGGTTAATTATGGGAATCAATTATGGCGATTATTTGAATACAAGCAAGCTGTTGTTGCTTTTGATAAAGCAATTCAAATTAATCCAGATTTTGCTTTGGCTCACTATGCACAAGGTTTGGCGCTCAAAAATTTGGGAAAATATCAAGAAGCGTCTACATCTTTTGCACAAGCTACTCAAAAAAATCCCAAATTGTATGAAGCTTGGCGCGAGAACAGTAATATGCTTGCATTATTACAAAAAGACAAAGATGCACTAACAGCAATTAATCGTGCTATAGAACTTAATCCCGATGATTTTTTTCTGTATGTATTGCAAGGTAGCGTATTGCAAAAATTAAAACGTTACCAACAAGCAAGGGATGCCTATAGTCACGCAATTGATATTAATCCCCAACCTTTGCTCTACGGTAATCGCGGTTGGATACGCTTCCAATTAGGAGATAAACAAGGAGCTATTCAAGATTTTGATCGAGCTATTAAACTCAATCCAGAATCGCCTGATGTCTATATTTCTCGCGCTCTTTTCCGTTACAACAGTCTCAAAGATATCCAAGGTGGAAATACTGACTTTGCTCAGGCGATTAGGATTAAGCCTGATTACTTTGAAGCGTATTATCGCCGTGGTAATTTACGCTATAACCAGGGAGATTATAGAGGTGCGATCGCTGATTTTAATGAATTTATTCGCATTAACAAAAGTTATGCTAAACCCTACTATGAACGAGGGCTTACCCAACGTAAATTAGGCAATAATCAGGCGGCATTGGCTGATTTTCAACAAGCAGCAAAACTCTATCAGCAACAAGAAAACCAAGACTTTTATCAAGAAACGCTCAACAGAATTGAAGAGATGCAAAGGAATGGATCGAGAATAGCGCTTTATGAAGGAGAGGCTCTAAATACAACTACAACTGCCAAACAGCAGGGTAAGATATCTATCGAAATTATTGAGATAAATAAACCCTCGGGTAAAGTCACAGTTCAAGTCAGTTTTTCTCAGGGACTTTATGGTGAAGGGGAACTTGTTGGCACAATTAATCAGAATAATGTAGTCGAAGTATCAGGACAAATATCTACTTCTGAAGGTGGTGGTGTTTTTAATACTTCTTTGCGCTTTGAAACTTTCAGCGATCAAACAAGTAAAGGAACGTATAAAATATATCCTAGAGAAGGGAATTTTAATACTGCTCAAGATGGAGAATTTACTGCTACAAAGATTAATTGAAACAAAACTCTGATAGCAGATTATTAGTTTGCAATAGATTTTAACTACTACTTGCTGATTAACACACGGTTAAATTAGTTGTCCTAAAATTAGAAAAAGGCAACTTTAAAAATGGGAGCATCCCAAATGTGCAAAAAGGGAGTCAATTCTGAGTCTGAATGGTAGGACTTTCACCTAGGTAGAGTCGATGCCCGGTATTATCCGGGGCACCTCTCTGTTAAATCTGGGCGTGCGACTTTCACCGCACCCAGCTTCCGATGTTCTCAGCTTGCGCTTTTGCTCATGTGTTTGTAATCGTGGCAGCTCTCGTGAATTGCTTCTAGATTATTTTTCTTCCAGTTGGCGTGATTTCCATCGATGTGGTGCAGATGTACCTTTTCTTCATCAATGAATTTCAGACCGCAGGAAGCACATTTATGGTTTTGCTTCTTAAGAGCAATAGAAGTTTCGCCTTCGTAGAGCTTGCTATTGCGTTC
>LXQE01000163.1 GCA_003326195.1 Nostoc punctiforme NIES-2108 | reverse complement strand
TAGGGTATAGTCTAAATGTTCTGCTACCATTTGCTCTATCTGTTGTTCATAACCAGATAGTTGGCTCGGTTTTCCTCCAGTTGCTGCATTTGGCTGTAGTGTCCCTTTTTCTCGTTTTCGCTTCACGAGGTTTTGTACTGTATTTTTACTTACCTTGAATCTTTCTGCTACTTTGCGAATAGATGTATTTCCCGCTTCGTAAACGCTAATAATTTTTGAGCGCAGGTCTACTGAGTAGGGTTTCATCTGATTTTTTACTTTTATCTTCTCCACCACTGTACCAAACCGTTAGACAAAGTGCTGTAAATGAATTCGTGTTAAGTAGAGAATAAGCTTAATTGCCCCTACCTGAAAATAATTCTCTTCGACTATTGTTTGCGTAACTTGATATTAAAAAATACTTCCATATATTTTTTGATATATGGAAGTATTTGCTAGAACAATCATCTTTTATAAGAAATTTAAATATTTTCTTGATTAAAATCAGCTAAAAACAACAAAAATAAATATTAAACAAATTCTCATCTGAAATTAATTTAAGTAATGGCACGATGCTTTAAATTATTCTTTGTGATGAATTCAATGATTCATTGAAAGGTGTTCTATGCAAATAACAGATTTTCTTGGTCTTTTACATCCAGCGATCGCAATTATATTCGTGTTTCCACTCATCGGTACAGTAGTTAATTTTGCTTGGCAAACACGCCAACGTAGATTACAAATTTTAGCGGGGAGTAAGAGTAAAATTCCTCCAGTGGTGGGTGCAGAACATAAGCAGTTAGGTGAAAGGCTCACAAGTGCAGTTGTTGGATTAACTTTAATTGGATTAAGTTACCCTATTGGCAAAAATATTATCAAAAATCAATTGTGGAATCAAACACCTTTTCAAGTTATTTTTATACTGCTAATATTTGCTGCCACCATCGCCTCTTTAGTATTTCTTTATCGGGCAAAACAGCGGGTGTGGCGGGCAGTTTTTGCAACTTTAACTGGTGCAGGTTTAGTAATTATAGGCTGTCAGGATGGAGTTTATCGCCGCACGAATGAGTGGTATTGGTCACATTATTATATTGGCATTACCGCAGCACTGCTGATGATTTTTTCATTAGCAATTGTTCAAGATATTTATCAAGATAAATCCAATCGCTGGCGTATCGTCCATACGATTTTAAACTGCATTGCTTTGTTGCTATTTATTGGACAAGGTATGACAGGAACGCGAGATTTGTTAGAAATTCCTCTGAGTTGGCAAGAACCCTATATTTATCAGTGTGATTTTGCTAAGAAAACTTGCCCAACGCCAAATCCCCAAGCACCAAAATAAGCAAGGGAAAATAACCAATACGAATGCTCTTTAGGAGGGCTGAGTGGAAAATCTCATTTATTTACTCAGAACTTGGAACCGACTAAACCTTAGCTATCCGCTAACGTAACTGTTTTGCCCAATGCCTAATCATTGTAGTGGCAAAGTGACAATTACTGTTGTGCCAACACCCTGCTCACTTTCTAATTGAATATGACCACCATGTAACTCCACACATTTTTTAACTATAGTGAGTCCTAGTCCTGTTCCTTGAATTACACCCACATTGCTGGCGCGATAGAAGGTTTGAAATAGATGAGCTTGGTCTTTTAGAGGAATGCCCATTCCACGATCTCTGATCTGGAAAATTGCCAGGCGATCTTTGCAAATCAAATCAAACCAAATCGTGTCATTGTGAGGGGAATATTTTATGGCATTGGAAATCAAATTGGTTAAGATACAATTTAGTAAGTCTTCATCCATTTCAGCTTGAGTTGATTCCCCTTGAAAAGTAAAGATAATGTTGTGCTTACTACCTGCATTTAGTTGAAGAATATCTGTGATTTCGCTACAGAAATTTTCTAAATTTAAAGATGTAGGTTTGTATGCGAGCTTGGCTGCTTCCGTTTTACTCAAGAACAATATCTCATCTAAGAGATTAAGCATCTGGTTGATAGCATTTTGTATTCGATCAAAATATTTACTTCTCCGGGCATCAGTTAGTTTATTGCTGTTGTATTCAAGGATATCTACAGCTGTCCGAATCGTAGTCATAGGGGTGCGGAACTCATGAGAAACCATTGCTACAAAGTTTGACTTTAACTCGTTGAGTTCCTGTTCTTTCGCCAGCGCTTGACGGGTGCGTTCTTCACTTTCGCGTAGTTGGTTGAGAATTTCGCTTCTTTCAATGGCATAGCGAATGGCACGCACTAACCGTTGTATAGTTATTTTATCTTTAACTAGATAGTCTTGCGCCCCTTCTGCTAATGCTTGCAGTGCTAAATCTTCATCATCAACACCTGTTAATACCACAACTGGGATATCAGGTACTGCTGCCTTAAATTCTTTTAACGTGTCCAGTCCAATAGAGTCTGGAAGGCTGAGATCTAACAAAACTAGGTCGAATCTGCGTTGCTTTCGACTCCCTAGCTGAGAATTATCAAAGGTGGACGCAGAGTTTTCCCTGCTAGCTTCTATTGCCTCAGATAACCGTTCAACATGTAACATCTGCCATTGTTCTTGATCTGCATTTATAAATATCCGGTGTAGCAAATGAGCATCACTTGCACTATCCTCTACTAATAGAATGTGAATTGTGAGCTTTTCCATAGTACAGGGTTATATCAATTTGGTAGATAATCACCTGATTTCCTATTTTTTAGATAAGGCTAGAAATAATGCGCTTACTAGGAGGTTATTAGGCAGTTATTAGATATATATTTAAAGATACCTTAATTTGCGTTCAGAGTAAAATAAAATACTGTTCCTACGCTCAGTCCGGTTCCGACTCAGCCAAGATGCGACCACCATAATGTTCTCGACGATTATGAAGACGGCGAAAAACCTCAAAAATTTGCTCAAGATATCAAGACCATTATCTTGAGCGATCGCTATATGTAAATTACTAAGAGCTAGACTAAGGGCAGTATTACACCCACACGAGAATAAACATAGCTGCGGTAAGCTACGCTAACGCACCAACGTAGAGACAATGCAATTTTTGACACAAAAAACAAGTGGACATGTAGTGTAACACCACATCTCCACTCTAAATTTACTGTATTAGGGTTACAACAAAAGACCCCACGAGTTGATTAAAACTTGGGAAAGTTCAAATTAATTAACGTGACTCAGTTCCTTGATTGGGGCTACCTGCGACACCATCGTTTTCTGGTGCTTCTGGAGTAGCAGTGGATTTAGCATCACTCTTTTGCGCATCACCAGTTTTGCGGATACTTTCGTCGATAGGGGTTTCGGCGTCAGGAGAAGCAGTAGACGCAGTTTGTTCATTATTAGATTTTTGTTGTTCAGCCATGATTACATTCCTAATTATTTATCCTTGGGATCATCTTAAAAAATTAGGAGTATGAGTGCATCTATCTAAAATATAGTTATGGCTGATTCCTCCCTCTATCCTAAGTATTGTTTTGTACTACTCACCTCTGCTGACAAAAATCTATAAATATAGAAGTTGTTAACCTTAGAACCCTTGCTATCGTTAATGGAGAACCTAGAAGGGGTTTTATCTCCGAGATGGTTTTAAAATTGCTTTATTGATAGTTGCCAGGAAATGAAAAATAATCTGACTGAATAATATGGTGTGATGATTGTGATACAAACTATCAAAGTCTAATTAATGAACCAGAACAATCTATCGTTACCATCTGGATGTATCCTTCGCAAGGCAACCTCTGGGGATCAGTGGTCGATTCGATTACTGGTATTTTCAGCGAAACTCGACCCAACCCAATTAAATTGGCAGCAATTTTGGGTAATTGAATACAATGATAATCTTGTAGCTTGCGGACAGTTGCGTAACTTTTCAGGGGCGCAAGAACTTGGTAGCTTGGTCGTTGCATCAGCTTGGAGAGGTCGCGGTTTGGGTAGTTTGCTAACGCAGCATTTGATTAATACAGCAACGCAACCACTTTATCTGGAATGCTTAGGTCAACGGCTGGTGAAGTTTTACAGTCGCTTTGACTTTGTGCCAATATGTTTTGAAGACTTGCCACAATTTCCCAAGACAACAGGCTTATCTACGCTCAAGGATAAATTTAGATTTTCGCAGTTAGCTAAAAGACTGCTCAAAGTTCCTGTGGTGTTTATGAAATATCAAGGTCAGACTAATTCGTAATTCGTAATGGGCTACGCCCCGCTGCGCTAACGTAATTCGTAATTTAAAATATGCAGAACAAGGCTTGATACAAGATGTTTCCAGCCCTTTACTCTTCCCTATTCCCTATTTCAACTTGGAGGTTTAGCAAAAATCGTTAGTAAGACAGGCCCTAGTAAATAATGGTGATTCAAACACAATAGCCCAGCAGAGGAGCCAAGAAGTTGACGTTGATTAGGGCTGTATAGTCTAATTCCACGGGGAGAGACTGGCAATAATTGAGGTTCTGTCTCTTTTTTGGAAGTAATGTCAACTAAATAAAAGCGTCCACCAGGAGAAAGTACCCGTGCTATCTCACTAACCACCTGTTTGGGTTCCAAATAGTGCAAGAAGCTGATAGTACTAAAAACGGCATCAAATTGACCATCAGCAAAGGGAAGAGACTCAGCTTTGCCCTCAATATAAATTAAGCGTGGATGGTGGCGGTTGCTCTGTCTTGCTACCCGCAACATATTAGCAGATAAATCCAATCCGGTAGCTCGTAGATTGGGAAACTGAGTAGCAAGGCGCTCAAGCAAGCGTCCAGTACCACAGCCTATATCAAGTATATTTGCTGGCTCTGGTAAATCTACGTACTCCAGCAATCGTTGGTGAATGGCTCGATAAAACACTGAAGGAAAGAACCAATCGTAACTTGATGCCCATAGGTCAAAAAGCAGCTTTTTGTGATTGAAAAAATCATCAGTCATTAGTTTTCGCAGCTTTCTTAAAGCTTGATGCTTTTTGAGGGTAAGTTTAGCTGCGCCTCCAAGAATTTGGTTAACAACACAAATTAACTATAGCGGTTCTGAATTGGTTGTAATATCGGGCTTTTGTTGGGTTAGTTACAGTAAGCTAAAAACTGGCTAACATCTAGTACAGCATGGCGGAAGTAAACCACCCATAGCTTGATATTAAATTGATCAATAAATACGTGGACTAGATAGAAACATAAAGTACTGTCAGTAACCTGAAAAATTCTGCCTCGTTAAGGCATTGAGCCGAAATATTTGTCAAACAGTGCCAATTTGCTGAAAAGCGTTGTCCTGTCTAGATTTTTGCCCTGAAAATCGAGCTTTCCTACTAGAGAAAGGTTAGGGGGTTAGGTTTTGGATGGGTTTTTCAAGATGAAGTGAAAGGTCAGGACAAATTATCGGGAACTCTAGTACTTGAATGTGTAGTTAACAGTACTCTTTCTACCTCTGTAGAGAGCCAAAGCAAAAGTAATAAGTGCATAAAACTACAAAACCTAACTGTATTTATTTATAGAGGTTCAAATACAAAAAACTCAATCTAGTTTGAAATTATCAAGGTAAAAAATTATGACAAGCTTTATTCAAGTTCACTCACACAACGACCTACTGCACCCAGTCCGCGAGTGGTTGGAAACGATAGAAATTCATAACTCCAAATTGGCTCATTTCCTATGCAAAGCTATTCCTGCTCAGTGTCCCTTTGAGCGAGACATCACACTGTTTGGTCGGAAGCTATTTCATATTCCACCTATGTGTAAATTAAATCCTCTATACGAGGAAGTGGTTGGTTTGCGTTTTAGAGCGCTCTGTTATCTTGCCGATGAATGTGGTGAAGATATTACAGCTTATTGCTGATAGCCAGTTGGATTGTTGTTTGATCGAGCAGCGAGCGATCGGTAATTGCAGGTTTACGGTTGTTACTTACTCAGGTTTATACTAAGCTAACGTACACCTAATTAGATGTTTGGCTATTAAGTAGCTGGCACTATTGTTGCTTCCCGTATCCTGCTGAAATTATTAAGATCATCATGACGCACATCTTACTGATTGAAGATGAGGTCAAACTGGCGCGATTTGTTGAATTGGAATTGAATTATGAAGGCTATCAAGTCAGTATTGCCTACGATGGATTAACTGCACTCACCGCAGCCAGGGAGTTGCATCTGGATTTAGTAATTTTAGACTGGATGTTGCCTGGGTTGTCGGGGTGGGAAATTTGCAGCCGCCTGCGGATTATAGCTGAGAAAGTGCCGATAATTTTATTAACCGTCAAAGATGAAGTGAGCGATCGCATTGCAGGTTTAGACGCTGGTGCTGATGATTACCTCATTAAACCCTTCAGCGTTGATGAATTATTAGCCAGAGTCGGCGCTCACCTACGAAGAAGCAACCAAGCAGAGTACGCAGATGTTTTAGAATTTGAAGACCTGAGTTTAAATCGTCGCACGCGGGAAGTGTATCGAGATCGGCGGTTAATTGAGTTAACTGCTAAAGAATTTGATTTACTAGAATATTTACTGGCACATCCGCGACAGATAATTAGCTGCGATCGCATTTTAGAGGAAGTCTGGGGTTATGACTTCATGGGCGATGCCAACATCATTGAACCTTATATTAACTACCTGCGCTTGAAACTTCAAGCCAATAACGAAAAATGTCTCATTCAAACTGTGATTGGTGTTGGCTACACATTGCATGATTGAATTGGAGATTGGGAGAAGACAAGCGAAAGACTTTTCAATAATTCTTCCTTATTCCCTCAGTGCCTATTGCCCAAAAGCAAAAGGCTTCACCATATCAAACTTTGGCGTTTTTGGCAATCTCCACAAAAACTCATCCAACTTAGAGTTAATTATATTAGGATGCACAAAGCTATCATCATCCAAAATCCAAAACTCAAAGTGGCATGACCTATCTAGAAACAGCAGCGCAGTTCTACCGCGAAGTTGCCCAAACCCCGCAAGTTGGACTTTGTTGTGTACAAAGTACGCCCCTGCAACTACCAGGATTGAAAATTCCTTTGCCAATGCAGGAAATGAATTATGGTTGTGGCACCACTGTTCACCCCACCGAACTAGGAAACCAACCTACTGTGTTGTACGTCGGCGTTGGTGGCGGCTTAGAAGCGTTGCAATTCGCTTATTTTTCCCGTTATGCAAGTGCTGTAATTGCCGTTGAACCGGTTGGCGCTATGCGGGAAGCAGCTGCACGTAATTTGGAAATTGCTGCTCAAGAAAACCCCTGGTTTAACACCAGCTCTGTCGAAATCCGCGAAGGTGATGCTTTTAACTTACCTGTTGCTGATGCTAGCGTTGATATCGTGGCACAAAATTGCCTTTTCAACATCTTTGAACCAGAAGATTTAACTCGTGCTTTAAAAGAAGCATATAGGGTGTTAAAACCAGGTGGACGCTTGCAGATGAGCGATCCAATTGCTACTCGTCCCATTCCAGCACATCTTCAAGAAGATGAGCGACTAAGAGCCATGTGTTTATCAGGCGCGCTCACATATCAAGAGTATACTGAAAGGATTATAAATGCTGGTTTTGGTCAAGTTGAAATTCGTGCCCGTCGTCCTTATCGCCTACTAGATTCCCAGACTTATAATTTAGAAGAAAACCTACTTTTAGAAAGTCTGGATTCTGTCTCATTTAAAGTTGTAATTCCAGAAGATGGTGCTTGCATTTTCACTGGAAAAACAGCAATTTATGCTGGTTCTGAACCCTTCTTTGACGATTTGGCAGGTCATCTACTTCAGCTAGGTATTCCGGCTGCGGTGTGTGATAAAACTGCTGCTAAACTTGCTGCTAGTAAGCCAGCAGAAATAATTGTTACCGATTCAACCTGGCACTATAGCGGTGGTGGCTGCTGTTAATTTATCTAAGAAAGAATTCAGGTGTCAGGAGTCAGAATGGGCTAAACCTTAGCTATCCGCTAACAGAATGGTTCTGTGAGACTGGGTAATGAATGCACAATTTGAATATTTCACTAATTACATTCTGGATTCTGAATTCTGACTTCTGACTTCTTTCTTTTTTATAAACTCCAAAATGTTGTTAATTAGTCTATTTTTAGCTACGCTTTTTTTAGCATATTCAAATGGAGCAAATGATAATTTTAAAGGTGTAGCGACGCTGTTTGGTAGCCGGACTAGCAGTTATCAAACAGCAATTTTATGGGCAACTTTTACAACTTTTGCTGGTGCAATAACTGCGACTTTTTTAGCAGGAGCATTAATTAAAAACTTCTCTGGAAAAGGACTATTACCTGATGCGATCGCTAATTCTCCAGAGTTTCATCTTGCAGTCGCGATCGCTACTGGATTGACTGTACTCATTGCCACCCTCATGGGGTTTCCCATTTCCACAACTCACAGTTTAACAGGTGCGCTGGTTGGCGCTGGATTAGTTGCGATTGGACTACAAGTTAATTTTGCAGCTTTGGGAACTTCCTTTGTTTTGCCTTTATTACTCAGTCCAATCATTGCTATTCCCTTGGGAGCAGGTATTTACAGCTTATCTGGCTATATTAATTCAAAATTGCATCTACCAGTCAGCCAAAAAATGATTGATGCTTGTCATTTTCTCAGCGCTGGAATTGTCAGTTTTGCTAGAGGATTAAATGATACTCCTAAGATTGTTTCACTCATCCTAATTATTGAGTATTTCTCGATTCAGGGAGGAATGATCACGATAGCGATCGCAATGGCACTTGGCGGTTTACTCAACTCCCAAAAAGTTGCAATAACCATGAGTGAAAAGATTACCTCAATGAATCATACTCAAGGCTTATCAGCAAATATAGTAACTGGGATTCTGGTAATTGCAGCTACTCGGTTTGGGCTTCCAGTTTCTACCACTTACACTTCAGTTGGTTCTATTTTTGGGGTTGGATTAATTAGCCAAAAATCTAAATCTAATACTCGCGTTTTTTATCAGATTCTATTATCGTGGATTTTAACTTTACCAACTGCTGCAATTATTAGCGCAATAATATACAGATTATTGCAAGGTTAGAAAAATTGAATATTGTTGTGTAATTTTTCAGGGGTAATAACTAATGCAAACTCAACCAAAAATTTTACTAGATACAGCAGTCACAGCCTTTAAAAATAAACTCAGTTCACCTTTGACAAAAAAAGGAATCACTGTTTTACAAGTTAATTTAGGTAAGCGTTGTAATCTTGCTTGTACACACTGTCATGTAGAAGCTGGGCCAAAACGTACAGAAGAACTTTCTGCTGAAATTTGCGAACAGTTGATTTTACTAATCCATAAATTTCCCGAAATTAAAATTGTGGATTTGACTGGTGGCGCACCTGAAATGAATTATGGATTTAAGCCACTGGTAGAAGCAGCAAAAGCAACTGGTAAACAAGTGATTGTTCGGTCTAATCTGACCATTTATTTTGAAGAGGGATTTGGTGATTTACCAGAATACTTTGCCCAACACCAAGTAAGAATTGTGGCTTCTCTACCCTGTTACCTAGCAGATAATGTTGATAAAATGCGCGGTACTGGTGTTTTTGATAGTTCAGTCAAAGCTTTGCAGTGGCTTAACCAACTCGGCTATGGTAAAGACCAAAATTTAATTTTGGACTTGGTTTTTAATCCCCAGTTGCCCACCAATGAAAAATTTTCTTTAGCTCCGGAACAGAGTAACCTAGAACGAGATTACAAAATGTTCTTACAAGAACATTTTAATATTGTGTTTAACAACCTCTTCACCTTTACCAACTTACCAGTTGGTAGAACCAAAATGTATTTAGAACGGAGAAAACTGTACGCTAGCTATTTGCAGTTTTTAGAGTCGCATTTTAATCCCAGCACAGTTGAACATTTAATGTGTCGCGATGAAGTTTCAATTGACTATCTGGGCAATGTATATGATTGTGACTTTAACCAAATGATGAATTTGCCTGCAAAAACTCGCAATGGTGAAATTTTGACAGTTGGCAAATTGTTAGAAGCTGGGAATTTAGACCTGATTAGTGAGGTACAAACTGCTGCTTATTGCTATGGTTGTACCGCTGGATGTGGTTCTAGTTGTGGTGGCGCTTTGCTCTAAGAACTAAAGCATTTACTTTTCTGGCTCGACATCTCTCAGGAAGAGTCAGCATTTGTACATCGCTTTGCAGTTCGACACTGCTGGCTTGGGCTGTTGAATACGCACGAACACTTAGTAAACGTTATTTACGTCTAGATGTCGATGATTTGCGTCCGCACCTGAGAGCAGTATATGAAGGCTTTGGTTTCCGTTATCACAGCCAGAGACAAATTGGTGCTTATTTCGTCTTTCGCTATGAATATCAAATACCTCCACAAGTTATCTAAATTGATATGTCTTTTATCGATGAAATTAATCCTGTCAATGCTTTGATTGTGGGAGCCAGCCAAGGTATTGGTTTGGGTTTTGTGAAAAAATTGCTACAAGATTGCAGAATAGCTAAAATTTATGCAACTTCTCGTCAACCAAAATCGGACTCAGAGTTAATAGCTCTTGCAGATGAATGTCCTGAGCGATTAATTTATTTAGAGATAGATATTACTGACGAGTTACAGATTATTGAAGCTGTTCAAAAAATACATACTCAAGTTGACAAACTGCATTTGGTAGTCAACTGTGTAGGACTGTTACATGAAGATACTTTGCAACCTGAAAAAAGCTTAAGACAGATCAATTCAGAAAATTTGCTGCGCTACTTTCAGATAAATAGTATTGGTGCTGTCTTACTGGCTAAACATTTATTGCCTTTGTTTCGTCATGGAGAACGCAGCGTGTTCGCCACTATTTCTGCTAAATTGGGCAGTATTGGCGATAACCAACTTGGTGGATGGTATGGCTATCGGGCTTCTAAAGCAGCACTCAATATGTTGATGCGAACTGCGGCAATTGAGTATAAAAGAAGTTGTCCGAAAGCATTAATAGTAACATTGCATCCTGGTACAACTGATACCCGCCTTTCTCGTCCTTTCCAAAGAAATGTACCTGCGGAAAAATTATTTTCAGTCGAACGTACTGTTACCCAATTATTGGCTGTCATCGAACAGCTTCAAGAAGGCGATAGTGGGCAGTTTTTCTCGTGGGATGGGAGCAGATTGCCTTGGTAACTGCGTTACGCTTGTGCTAGTAAAACTCACGTTACTTGTAACCAAAGCCTATGAAGTTTTTTGTGCCAGCAGCTAAGGATGATATCAAAGCAGAGCAAGTGTATAGTGCTTTTGCTCGGTCTGTCAAAGCACCAATAACCGAAAAGCGTATTTGGAAGTTACAGTGGCGCGATCGCGAAATAGATATGGAATGCGAGGTAGGTAAACCTTTACCATCCTCTTATCAAACGGGGAAAGAGTTAGTTATGGCAATCTTTGAGTGTGAAAACCTTTATAAAATTTGTACTCTTACCCGTGGAGGAGTAAAGGGAGAACCTATCTTGGTTGGCAAAAACTCTGTATCCTCAGCAACGTATTTTTCAGATAATGTAAATAACTGACTCTGCATTTTAATATGCGATCGCTCTGGTAATGTAGTAGATAAAATCGCCCACCAGATATCTCAAGGTATGACTAACATTCAGATTTTCTTACCTGAGTCGATGAAAGTCTTTGTCGAAGAACAAGTAGCTAAAGGCGGTTATAGTTCAGCTAACGAATATCTTCAACAGCTAATCTTTCAAGACCAACAGCGCAAGAGTCAAGAAGGAAAACACCCTCAGTTGATGGCAAAGCTTCAGACACAAGCTCAACTGAACGATGAGAAGTTTGAAGTAATTGCAGATAAATTAGCTGACGAGTTTGCAGCATACTTTGGGTCATAGTCAGAATACTAAGAACTAGGAAAATCTAACTCAGTGCTTCCCCGTGCTAACTGCACAACCTCAGATGCTAGGTGTCGCTCCAACCAATCTTCTAAATCAGCTAGTACCTCGCGGTAATTTATGTCACTCTGAATCTCGTGATAGGCTCCTGGATACTCGATTCTCAGCTTATCTGTGCAATTTAGCCCTTGGTAAAAGGTGTCGCTTCCTGCCGGCAAAGCCACTCGGTCTGCGCCACCGTGGAGAATCAATAATGGTAATTGCCAATCACCTGCATGAGCATTAATCCAATCAACTGTTGCAAAGAATTCTGTAGCCAGACGGGCAGCAGCACGGGTATGTCGCATTGTATCTTGGGCATAAGCAGCTAAAATCTGCGGATCTCGTGAAGCAGCGCTAATGTCAATGCCTGTATTCAGGGTGAAACGCGGCCACACCCGTGAGAGCATTTTTCCTAAAAGTACCCGAATCGGTGAAACCCCAACTTTCCCCAAGGTTGGTGCAAGAGCGATCGCACCCTGCAATAATGATGCTTGTTGGGGATAACGCAGAATGTAATCTAAGACAATCACTGCGCCTAAACTGTGGCCCAAGAGAAAAACTGGACATCCAGGATTCTGAGTCTGAATTAACTGTAAAAAAGCTCCCAAGTCTTCACGAAACTCACGCCAAGCGTTGATATAGCCTTGCTGACCTGGTGAGCGTCCATGACCGCGCAAGTCTAGGGCGTAGACAGCATATTGCTTGGGTATCAAATGCTCAATTACATTACTGTAGCGATCGCTGTGCGCTCCGAGTCCATGCACAATGGCTAATATTGCCCGGACTTTACCCTCTGGATGCCAGCTTTGGTAATACAGTTCAAGTCCTCCAACACCTTGGAATCTGCCTTCTTTACGAGAAGCTAGGCGATCGCTATAGTCAATCATAAGGTTAATTTTTTACATAATTTTCCCAACAAGCTACTAAAAAGTCAACATCAAAATATATACAAGAATGCAAATTATGAAAATTGGGTAAAGAAGCTTACGTGACTTTGCTTCAGGGCATTGCTGAATTATGGGATGATTTCGCCCATTTTGTCACGATTTTTCAATGGTTTCAACCGCCAATTCATCCCGCATTATGCAACGCCATCGAAAAAACTCTCAATCATCTGGAAATTATTAGTCAAGGGCATTCCTAACCTAGAGCCAACTCTAGGCTGCGTCGCTTCGGGATGCGTTCAAAGTAAGGGTCGAACACCTCGCAAAGGCGGAGGGCAGGAGGGAAAACTGAAACCTGTTCTCTGCCTGTAACCATAGATAACAAGGGTTGAACCCTACTAAACCTAAATGAAGTGCATCTAGGGGCCAATTTTAAAAGTGCGATTGAATATCTTTGCCTCTTATCAAGGGAGTTTAGCAATTACCTTATATCTGTAACAAAGTGGAAATTTTTTCTAATAAAATTACAGAAGAAAATGGTTTAAATAAAATATCTTGTTGTTTCAAAATAGTGTCACATTCGGAATTTTTTATTATTTGGTAGTTAAGCATAAATAGTAAGGGAATGTTTTGTATTGCTGCATCATCGCAAATAGTTTTCATAATGATTAAGCTATTGAGATCAAAAAAGGGATAATTACACAGAATCAAATCGGGTTGTTCTAATGTGAATAGATCATATCCTTCTTGGTAAGTATTTGTGGTAATAACATAGAACCCTCTCAATTCAAGTAATTCCTTTATAAGTTCTAATAGCAAAAAATCATCCTCAATCACTAGAATTCTGTGCATGATATAGTTAAAAATTTTTTTGAGCAAGCATTATCTGGCGTTGCCGACTAAAAAGGGCCAAACATAAGACCATAGATATAACCCAAATTAAATCTGATGAGTATTAATTACGAATTACGAATTACGAATTACGAATTACGTTAGCGCAGGGGGGTAGCCCATTACGAATTAGTATTATTTTCCCTGCCATAGCTGCCGCAACGACTGAAAAATCTTTACAAATCTCTCTTCTAGCCAGACCATAACATAATCAAGCCATTCTAGAAGTTGCTCTAAGGGGTGCTTTTCATAGCCAGTTGAAGTTGCTGTGGTTTCTATCCAATCCGGCTGCGCCTCAACTTGACTGCTTTGGTGAAATTGCTGTTGCAAAATTTCCCCTTTACGACTCTCGCTTTTAGTTTGGGAAATGCGGGTTTGAGTTTGTTTGACAGAGGCGACTTTTCCAGATGTTTTTTGACTTGAAGTAAGATTACTACTTGGTTGTTTTCTTTGTACCAAACCAGATCCGACTTTAGATTGTTTTACACTCAAATTCTTTTGTGTAAAATGCCCTATTGATAAACTTGGGGCAAAAGCAGTATTTATCTCTTCAGAAAGTGTAACTGGCTTGTCAGCAACGGTTTCGCTGTTACCAAATAAATCATTCCATGTTAGCCAAGGATCATCTCTTAAATCCTGGTTCTCTATCAAAGGGCTTTTGGACAAGACTTTTCTAAGACGTGACGAGAAGAGTTTAACTGGTAATCTTTCATTACTAGTTGTCTCAAGTGTTTTTCTATTACCAACACCAAAAAAGTAATTAAGTGCCGCCTCAATCAAAGCCTGAAAATTCTGTGAATGAGTTTCTAAATCATTAGCGTTGGACGAATTTTCTCCTTTGGCAGCTAATTGCTCTTTGCCATAAAGAAATATGTTTAACTGAGTTTGGGCAACTTGGACAATTTCCTGACTACGTTCTTGCACTGGGACTAAAGCATTCGATTCCAACTTAGAAATGGCTATATCTAGAAATGCTAATAATTTATCTGTATTAAGTAAATTTTTTGGAATACCCTCCGCTAAAACTGGAATTTTAGCTGGATTTACGTCAGTTAGTTTTACTAATAATCGGTCAATTTGTGGTAATAGCTGCGTTTCTTTTTTAGCTACAATCAAACGCCAATACTGCCAGTAATTAGCAACTTCGTTAATAATTCGGTCTTCTAATTTTGCCTGTTGTTCGGGTGTTAAGATATCTAGAATTTCATTGTCGGCAGTAACAAGTACTAAATTTCGACTCATCAAATTTGTGGCAATTCCTCGCACTATTGAAAGACGCTGTTGAAGGGCATTGTCTAATTGTGAAGGGTTGAGACTGACAGCTTGATTATCTGTAATATTTGATGATTGACTAAGATTAGAGTTATTTTCAACGAATTTCAGCCGAAAAACTCCCAATAAAGCTAAGGGATTGAAATGTTCAGATGCTTTTGTAGGAGTGGAGGCGGGTTCATCTGATGATAGATAATTGACTGCCTCTAGTACATTTTGAATGGGACTATCAGCATTGGGTAGAGTTTCAGGCTGGAAATCGGTATCATTTGGTTGTAACTTTAATCTAGTTTGTGGTTCTTTAGTATGTAGCGTTTTCCCAGATGATTCAGATGACTGAAACAGTAGATACACTGGGTAAAGTAGTACCTCGACACCCCACTTAGTGGCGACTTGCAAATGCCGGAAGGTATGTTCCCACTGTTGTGTCACCCGCCGAGATTGCTGGTGGACAAAGTTAAATAGTCTGCTTTGATAACGACCAGAGGAACCAGAAGACATAGTAGTAATTTTTTAGTTCAAGTCTTGTTAAGTTGTGAGACTCGCGCCAAACAATAAAAACGACCAACACCTCATATTAGCGAATATATGACCCCGACTGTCTCTCAATCCCAGACCAAATTTATCTCTCAAGTAATTGAGCAACTGCGCTCTTTTTGTCAAGTTAATCTTCAGTCTACGTGGCTGTATCAGGAATCTGACCTAGTTATTACTGATGTTGTAGCTGCTGATTTGTCTCATTGGCAACGTGCCCAGTTGAATGCTAAAGAACATATTGCTTGGACGGGCGGGAAGAAAGTGCTATGGCTAGTGCAAAGATTGGTTGTTCCCCAAGATTTACACGGTTATCCCTTGGCGGGGTTGTCTTTGCGGCTGGCACTGGTTTGGTGGGCGGATTCTGCTGAGATTTATGTAAATGGTGAGTTAGTGCTGGAGGGTGATTTATTTGATTGTTCGCCGAGAGTGCTTCTCAGTCAAGGGGTGACGGCAGGGGAAGAATTCACTGTGGCTTTGCGGTTAGTGAGTCCGGGACATTGTGATGGTGCTTTAGTGCGATCGCTTTTAGTGTATGAGTCTTATGTTGATAATAATCCCGATCCGGGTTTTGTGGCTGATGAGTTAGCTGTGGTGCAACTTTATTTGGAAAAATTTGCGCCGGAGAGGTTGGATGTTTTGGCGGCGATGGTGGGGGAGGTTACGAACCGCAGAGGCGCAGAGGACACGGAGGAAGACAAGGGAGAGTTGGTACAGTCGTTTTTATCTCTACGCCAAAATTTAATTAAATCCGACATCTTAGCCCCCCTTTTGAAGGGGGGTTGGGGGGATCAAAAATCTAAAATTTTTCTGTTGGGTCATGCTCACTTAGATTTAGCATGGCTATGGCCTGTAAGTGAAACTTGGAATGCAGCGCAAAATACTTTTGAGTCGGTTCTGAAGTTGCAAGCAGATTTTCCTGAGTTAATTTTCTGTCATTCGACTCCCGCACTTTATGCTTGGATTGAGGAACATCGCCCAGATTTATTCAGGGCAATTCAAGCAGAGGTAGCCGCAGGGCGTTGGGAAGTTGTCGGCGGAATGTGGGTGGAACCAGAACTCAACCTAATTGCTGGTGAATCAATAGTCCGTCAGCTACTATATGGTCAGCGCTACATCCAGGAGAAATTTGGCAAGCTTTCAACTGTGGAATGGGTTCCAGATTCTTTTGGTTTCTGTGCAACTTTACCGCAGTTTTTCGCTAATGCCGGAATTGAGTATTTTGTGACGCAGAAGTTGCGGTGGAATGATACTACTAAATTTGATTATGGGGCTTTTTGGTGGCGATCGCCTGATGGGTGCGAAGTCTTTAGTTTGATGTCTGCACCCATCGGTGAAGCTATAGATCCAGTTAAAATGGCAACTTATGCTCTTGAGTGGCAAACTCAAACTGGTTTACCAGAATCTCTCTGGCTTCCCGGTGTCGGCGACCACGGCGGCGGCCCCACCCGTGATATGTTAGAAACCGGTCAACGCTGGCAAAAGTCTCCTTTATTTCCAGACTTAGAATTTACGACGGCTGAAAAGTATTTACAGCAAATCAGTAAAGGAGGCAGGAGGCAGGAGACGAGAGGTAGTAGTGATGATTCTTCCTCATTCCCTACTTGGAATGATGAACTATACTTAGAATTTCATCGCGGTTGCTACACTACCCACGCAGATCAAAAACGTTGGAATCGACGTTGTGAAAATTTATTATATCAAGCTGAACTATTTGCTACGTTGGCAACTGTAAGCTGTGGTGTGACATATCCTAAAGCAAAAATTGAAGCAGCTTGGAAATTAGTTTTATTTCAACAGTTTCACGATATTTTACCTGGTTCTTCAATTACCCAAGTTTACACAGATGCGTTGCCCCAATGGCAGCAAGTGGAACAAGTGGGAACGAAAATATTACAGGAATCACTTTTAGCGATCGCATCTCACATTACCCTATCAGAACCACCAAAACCCGATAGTCGACCTATTTTTGTTTTCAATTCTCTCAATTGGCAACGTTCTGAGGTAATCTCTGTAGCCTTACCCACGCCACCAACAAGTACCCAAGAATGGCAGATTTTCGATGCTTCTGGAAAGCAGCTTGTCTCCCAATTATCTGAACCATCAACCCTACTATTTCTCGCCACCGAAATTCCACCCGTAGGCTACCGCATATTTTGGCTTTCCCCTTTACTCTCCAGTCCAGACGAGATGAATCGCGTCTCTCCCTCATCTCCCGCATTTTTCCCAGACTGGATTTTAGAAAATGAATTCTTGCGAGTTGTTATAGATCCTGACACCGGAGATTTATCAAGTGTTTTTGACAAAACTTATCAGCGAGAAGTTTTGAGTGGAGCGGGGAATCAACTGCAAGCTTTTAAAGACAGTGGGCAATATTGGGATGCTTGGAATATAGACCCCAATTATGCTCAACATCCCTTACCCTCAACAAATCTTCAATCTATTCAGTGGTTAGAACAAGGCCCAGTGCAAAGTCGTGTGCGCGTGGTGCGTCAGTTGGGTGAATCGGAATTTTGCCAAGACTATATTCTGCAAGTTGGTTCACCTCTGCTGAACATTGCTACAACTGTCAATTGGCAAGAAAATCATGTCTTAGTGAAAGCTGCTTTTCCTCTAAATATTGAAGCTGACTTTGCTACTTATGAAATTCCCTGTGGCGCGATTCGCCGACCAACTAAACCGCAAACCCCCGCAGAACAAGCAAAATGGGAAGTTCCCGCTTTGCGTTGGGCTGATTTAACAGCAGAAGATACACAGACAAATACCGCAATCCCAAATCGTTATGGTGTCAGTTTGCTCAATGATTGTAAGTACGGTTATGACAGCAAACCAAATCAACTCCGCTTAACACTGCTACGCAGTTCTAATTGGCCAGACTCAGAGGCTGACCGAGGTTTTCACGAGTTCAAATATACCTTGTATCCTCATGCTGATAGTTGGGAATCAGCCCATACAGTACGACGTGGCTATGAATTGAATATACCGTTGCAAGTGATATTCAATTGGCCACTGGCTCAACCCTCCGCTACCGCTAACAGCACTATTGAAGGAGTAAGTTTCCTAGATTTATCAGCTGAAAATTTAATCTTGATGGCCTTGAAGCCATCTGAAGATGACCCACAGCAGTTAATTCTACGATGTTATGAATCTCACGGAGAAATAGCCGAGTTATCTTTGCAAAGTGATTTAGGGTTGAATTTAGGAAATACAGTAGATTTATTAGAGCGTTCCGCCAGTACTGAATTTTCATTTCAGCAACAAAATTTGATGATACAACCTTGGAAAATCGCCAATTTCAAGGTGATACCAGCGATTAATCCCAGGCTGAAGTGAGCCGCTATAGTTAATGGTTAGTAACCACTAACCATTAGACCTCTGGTGAAATTAAATATGTGTTATCTAAAACCCTTTTAGAGATGTAGCAGTGCTGCTTCTCTACATTCTTTCTCACCAGATTCCTATTAACAATTGCCTTATTTGTATCACGAGTCCTCAATAGACATCTCTAGAAACTATAGGCATCATGTAGCTGAAGCCTTCCCACACCACTTTCTAGAAGCAAGCTACGCGTAGCGTCTCTGTTAGAAGAAGAGGATTATGCCTACGTCATTTTCACTTATTTCTCTAATAGCGTCGTCGGATAATCTGGTATCGTCTGTTGGGCTGCCGTCGTTCGATAATCTGCCGTCGTCGGATTATCTGCCGTTGTCCGTAGGGCTGCCGTCCTCGGATTCTCTGGTATCGTCCATAGGGCTGCCGTCGTCGGATTATCTGCCTTCGTCGGATTCTCTGGTATCGTCTTGACCGCCGTTGAGCAATCAAAAGCTCTCCAGTTTTATTTCCAACCAGGTTGGCATCTGGGGCAACGCTCTGTTCATTCAGAGTATTACTTAGAGAAATATCTTTCGCTTCAGCTAATGAGGGCGGGGACACAAAGGCAAATAGCAACATTGCTATTGAGGATAGTTTCCTGAAACCTTTCATGTTTTTGCTTCTCTAAACTTTGGGTAATAACTTTATTAAAACACTTTAAAGTCTGAAAATTATCGCTCGTGCACTTTTTTAAACTCAATTTGGTATGAAATTCTCTATTACAATTTCACCCTTTTGTATAATTGTAATTTGTATAAGCTTGTGTATATAAATAGTTAGTATTTAACAGAATGTAATTTTTTCACTACTTAGATAAAGTATACATTAGATAAAGTATACAGTTAGTAATTAAATACGCTAATTTTTTTCTTGTGAGATGGGTTTAAAAGCCTTACTTGGTAAGATAAAGACCCTCTCAAATTTTGATTTGGTAAAACCTTATATCAGACTTATCTCCACCCCACAAGATGTATCAAAACTGTATCAAGTACAAACGATAACTGCTAAATATTCTTAGCGGAAGCTGTAATTAATAATCTGTCAGTGGGTTTCTAGCTCCGACCAACTATCTTGTTAATTGCTGCATTTTTACTGTCTTCTGCCTCTTTAAGGATATCTTCTACTACCTCCACCCACTACACCAATTTTGTGGCGATAGGAGAGTTCAGCACCGAACCAACCAGAAGCACTAGTTAGTGTACCGACAACAAGCGATATTAACAGTCCCCAAGGTACTATTCGGGATTCAGCGTCGCCCAAGCGCAGGAGAAAGTTAACGAGTGATAAAACTAGTATAGAAACGTTAAGTATCAAATGCGTCCAACCGGCGGTGCGCTTGCGGACTCGTTCAATTTTCACAAAGTCGCTAAGACCGATCGCAGATGCAAGGATACCTCCACCTAATCCAAGTCCGATTAACCATAGCGAAGCCCTAGCCCAAAAGAAATCGCCAGTTAACCAATAACCAATGTCACTGCCCAAAGCGGCGGCTAAAAAAGCTATGGGAAAGATCACACTCAACGGGTGTAGGGGATGTCCGGCGATCGCAACTGTACTGGGTACACCAGTATCACGATACTCACTGTCGTTACTTTCAATAACTGGTGGAATATTTGGAAAAGGTGTTGAACCTGTTTGCGTTGTTTCTGTAGTTTCCATTATTAGTATCCTGAATTTATGAACGTTACATTTTTAAGCTGAAGGAATTTTTTCCACATAAGCTTCAGCCTGTAGGATTAGTTTGCCTACTTCTACTTTTAGTTGGTTGACTTGCAGACTCATACCATCTAAATCAAAGTTACTTAGATTCAAAATTTCGCTAGTTTGATCTATCAAAGCTTTTGTCAAATCTGGCGATATTTCCTCACTTTCGCTATACTCAATATTTTCCAAAGCAACACTTTTTCCATTGCTGCTAATCTTGGGGACTGCGGAAAAAGCAACTTGCTGATTTTCACCAGTTTCTACTAATTTTATGCTGGCATTTAGTGCTACTTTCCCATCACCTGGTAATCGAAAATCTACATCTTGAGGTTCAATACTCCTCAGTTGTCCGTTAATATGTATTTTTTGACTTTGCAGTTGTGAACGCACATATTCGGAATTGAAGGCACGATTAATATCAGCTTCGCTTAAGACAACCTGTGCATGAGCTTCAGTCGGTTTAGTTAGTTCAATTTTGCCAAAAGTCACACTTAGAGGATTAATGGCAACATTAGTCATCTGCATTTCCAATTCCTCCATGCGGAGGTCTTTCTGCATAACCAAACCTTCACCTGCAATCCTGACTTTATCCACCTCTCCCTGAACCAGTTTTAGCGGGTCTGTTTTGATGTCTACATCTAAATTTTCTACTTCATCTAATTGACTAGATAATCCTATTTCTGCCGCTTTATTGAGAGCTTGCTCTCCTAATCCAGGATTGTCTGGCATTATCTAAATTAACTCCTAGTTTAAAGCACATCCTTGAGTAAATTTAATAAACTAACAGCAGAGTTTTATCTATCTGGCGATGGAATATAGATTTAAATGTTGTCTACCTAATTTCAAATTTCAATTTTACCCTTTTCATCTTTTATTACCTCTGCACTTGGAGCGATTTGTTATAAAATTGACACAAACCCAATATTTCGGTTGAGTTCTTCTGACTGCTGGAACTTTTTTATACAATGCTCTCAGAACGTTTTACCACAGCCCTTACCTACGCCACCCAACTACACGCTAACCAAGTTCGTAAAGGTTCAGGTGTCCCCTACGTTGCCCATTTATTAGGTGTCGCCAGTATTGCTTTAGAATATGGGGCAAATGAAGATGAAGCGATCGCAGCCCTCTTACACGATGCGATCGAAGATCAAGGTGGCGCTGCAACACGAGAAGAAATTCGCCGTCGCTTTGGTGACAATGTAACGGCAATTGTCGATGGTTGTACTGATGCTGATACAACTCCAAAACCCCCTTGGCGACAGCGAAAGGAGGCATACATTGCTCATATTCCTACTGCTTCCCCATCAGTTCTACTTGTGTCATCAGCGGATAAACTTTACAACGCCCAGTCTATTCTCAAAGATTATCGCATTGTAGGCGAATCACTTTGGGAACGTTTTCATGGGCGTAAAGAAGGTACTCTTTGGTATTATCGGGCGCTTGTAGATGCCTTTAAAAAGACTGAAACAACTGTAATCATTGAGGAATTAGAACGGGTGATTTCGCAAATTGAGGTATTAGCATATAAATAAAAAAGTTTATTTATCCATAAATAGATAAAAAATTTAGAAGAATTTAGACAAATAGCTTTTTTACAGAAACGATCTAGTTATGTCTCTCACGAATAAATTTTGGCTTTTAGGTTCTCTCTCTAGATAAAAAATCTTTCTCTCGATAGATAGGTGTACTGAAATTATTATGGCTGGTATGTTACCAATATGACGATAGTAAGAAAAAACACTCTAAATCCAACTGTAAATCCTTCTGTAAGCCCTCCAGAAAACTTGGCAGAAAAGTATATGGAGGCAGAGCGTATGCATGATGTTCTGATTTTACTGCAAAACTTGATTAACAGTGAAGAAGCCACTGTAAAACTAATTCTGGATTGTCTTTATGATGTTGGTTCAGTCAATCTGATCAATCAAAAGCTTCGCCTGAAACCCTTAAACAGGGTGATGAAATTAATTGCCAGAATGTCGAAACCAGTTTTTAAAACCTTAGCTTTAAATTGGTTTAAAAAGAACTGTCCCCAACTGATTACTAATTGGCTACACACGCAAGTATCTTTTGAAAAGCCCCAAAAGACACCCGAACAAGTAGCTATCGAAGTTGTACAACTGGAACCATATTCCATACCACAAACAGAAAGTCTAAGCCAAGAGATTAAAAATCTGCGCTATCAGGTTAGATGGCTAGCTGGAATTTCAATAATTGCGATCGCTGTTTTAGTAGTAAAAGCCACTTGGTTAAGCTGAAATCTATGAATCATGAATGATGAATTATGAGTATTATGCCTCTACCAAAACCAATATTGGAGGATATAGAAATACACCTGCTATTGGAGGGTGTGTATCAGTACTACGGTTATGACTTTCGCAATTATGCTCTTTCCTCACTCAAGCGTCGTATTCAGGGCTTCATGCACTTAGAAGGGTTAGCAAATGTTTCTGCTTTGCAAGAGCGATTACTCCACAACCGCCCCTATTTAGAAAGATTTTTGCTTGCTCTGACGGTGAATGTAACATCAATGTTTCGCGATCCCAGCTTTTATAATACCTTCAGAAATCAGGTTATCCCCTTCTTACAAACCTATCCGTTTATTCGCATCTGGCACGCTGGATGTTCAACTGGTGAAGAAGTCTATTCAATGGCAATTTTACTGCAAGAAGAAGGACTTTATCACCGTTGCCGCATATATGCCACTGATACGAACGAGAAGGTATTACAAAATGCCAAAAGTGGGATTTTCTCGCTGAAAATGATGCAGGAATATACTCAGCTTTATCTAAAAGCAGGCGGCAAGAAATCTTTCTCAGAATATTATACAGCAGCTTATGACAATGCTATCTTTCGCTCATCCCTAAGGGAAAATGTTGTTTTTGCCCAGCATAATTTAGCTACTGATAGTTCTTTTAATGAGTTTAATGTGATTCTTTGTCGTAATGTCCTGATATATTTTAATCAGTTACTTCAAAAACGGGTACACGAACTGTTTTATAATAGCCTTTGTACTTTTGGTATCTTGGGGTTAGGAAGACAAGAATCTATCAGATTTACCTCTTATGAGCCTTACTATGAAGAGTTAGTCAAGGGTGAGAAAATATATAGGAAAATAGCAGGTGGGTGAAAAGAATGCTTTGAATGGGTAATTGAATTATGAATTATGAATTATCTGAAAATAACTAATAGCCAATACCCCGAAAATTAGGAATAAAATTGCGCTCGTTGTCAAAAGACAGTCTGTCAAACATTTTTTATTGTGTTCAGAAGATAGATTTAGCGAGCGTTTAAGGTAAATTACATATTAAAGTATTTAAGGAGATTGTCGATGCAACTTCTCGAATGTCCTCCTGTTGCAGTCATTGCTGGAGAAAATGCGGTTCATGTTTCTCAACTACCTTCTATATGGCAAGACATTGCAAGAGGAACCACGAGTGTCGGACTTTCCCAACCCCAAAGCTATGTTGAGATGGCACAGTTGTTTTTGTATAAATTAGAACGTGGTGATGTTGACTTATTTAGCGATCGCCCCCAACTAGCTCACTTAATACCGTCATTTTCCCAGTTATTTGCACAACTGGCATGGGAAACCTTAGAGTTTTTTGGACAAGACTTTCTCAAACACAGCTATCCGAACTTTGCAGAAATTCTCCGTGATATGGAGTCTAAAGGAGTCGATTACGCTGATGAAATAAAAGTGGCTCGTATTGGCATAGATTTGTTCAATGAATTTGGTTATGAACTACCTGCTAGCTTTTATCACGTTCATTTAGCACCAATTTACCGCGATCATGTTTTTGAAGAACGTGCCTTGCGATTCGATCAACGCGATATTGAACATAAACGTGCTTGGGATGCCATACTCCATGCAGGTAAGGTATTTGCTATTCAAATGAAGGTGCAAAGTATTGCTTCTAAATACGGTTTTACTTATCAGCATGGCTGCGGTTGCAACTCTCATCTATCTTCCATTGATGTATCTCGTGGGGCGTTTGAATACGAATTGAGTCCCGACAAGCGTCAGCGATGGATTCGCAGTTTCATCTGGACTGCTTGGTACGAGTATACCTTCTTTGCGATTGTGCCTAATACGAGTTATTTGGTTTAACGACTCGCACCCCAATTGGTAATTCGTAATTTTGGGGTTTGAACTCAGGAGAATAAATAACCTCAGTTCGGGAAAAGTCAGGTTTATTAGACTTCTTGCATAAGTGGGGAAAAGGGGAAGGGGGAATGGCACGAAGAAAATCCCAAAGGCTTGTATCGTCTTGTTCCCAGCCTCCATGATGGGAATATATTTAAAGTGGGCTTCTGCCTCTTGTCAAGAACATCGGAGGCGGAGCCTCACAGAATGGGTTCCCTGCCTAGAGGCAGGGAACCAGTCAGAGCAAGGGCTGTATCTTTTCTTATTTCCATTCGGGTAAAAGGTAAAGGTATGGAATTTTCCCTTAGCCTTTAACCTGCACCCCACTTATGCAAAAGTAACTTTTGCAAGATATCTATTTACTTGCTACCACAATCATTCGGCGGCTATCAAGCGCGAACGATTCACCATCATAACCATAGCCCTCTACTTCGCTGAAGCCTGTTTGCAGGAGCCAATCGCGGATTTCAGGAAAGGTAAAATTGCGAATAAAGTATTGACCGTGCCGCACTTGTCCATCACGAATGATAATCCGCTCGGTATGGGTACGATTGGTAAGCGCATCGTAGCGCGTACGTGCAAGCATATAATTCCCCTCACGCTCAGTAATCAATTCAGGCGTAAATTCTTGCAAGACGCGGCTAAAATTTTGAATATCAATTAGTAATTTACCACCTGCTTTTAGAGCGCGATATGCTTGGGTTAAGACCGATCTATTTTCATCGTCATCGAAATAACCGAAGGCTGTGAAGCAGTTGATGATATAGTTGAAGCGATCGCTAAAGGGTAGAGAACGCATATCGCCTTGAAGGTACTCTACCTTAATACCCTTGCTAGCCGCATCTTGTTTTGCTTTTTCTAAGAAGAAAGCTGTTGCATCAAGTCCAGTCACATCATAGCCACGAGCCGCTAGCTGATTAGCAATCCGTCCATGCCCACAAGCTAAGTCTAAAATACTCATCTCTGCTTTTAAATCTAGCAATCGGCAAATGAGGTCAACTTCGTGTTGAGTACGTTCTGGTGTCAACAACGTTTCATAAAAGTAAAGATAATCTTCCTCGAACACGCTGTTACGATCAAATGTATTTACAAGCATTTTTAATCTGATTTCTTAAGTGAATTTTCAATATGGATGGGATGATACTTTTAAAGAGGATTTATTGAAGTTGCAAGCATTATTTGTCAACCCATCCACAGAAGTATTTACGGACAACTATTTACCGCAACAAAGTGTCCATTGTTATACGAAATTTTACTATATATTGCAGCAATTATGGTTGACTTGATTTTTGATTTTGGAAAACCAGTCATAGTCTTAGCTTAGGTATGTTTGGAGAAATCTAAAGAATATGACGAAATTAACTGTTGTTCTTTGGTTACGTCAGCTAGTTTTTGGTTTAAGCTTAAGCTGTCTACTTTTACTTTCAGGTTGTATTACAGATAGTTCTACTGGTGGTAACACACTTACGGTTGCTACAGAACCTACATTTCCGCCTTTCGAGTTTCAATCTGTCAGTGGTGAGTTGCAAGGCTTTGACATCGATTTGATGAATGCGATCGCCCAAGAAGCTGGCTTGAAAGTTAAGTATCAAAATATGCCTTTTGCTGGGATGATTCCAGCATTGCAAGCGCAAACTGTAGATGCCGCAGTTGCGGCAATGACAATTACTGCCGAACGGGTGAAGACAATTTCCTTCTCGCGTCCTTACTTCAAATCAGGGCTAGCGATCGTCACCCGCACAGATAATCAAAGCATTATCAATTTCGATAATCTTAAAAACAAAACCATTGGCGTGCAAATTGGGACAACTGGCGCACAGAAGGCTAAAAGTATTCCTGGATCTGAAATTCGCACTTTTAATGATTCACCTTTAACCCTTCAAGCATTAATCAATGGTAATGTCGATGCCGTTCTTAACGATCGGGTTGTGATCTTATATGGCATAAAGAGCGGCAACCTTAACGGACTCAAAGTGGTCAGCAGTCTGCTAACAGAAGAATTTTATGGCATTCCTACACCTAAAGGATCGCCCAATTTAGAAGCGATTAACCAAGGTTTAGAAACGGTGCTGAAAAATGGTATTTACGCCAAAATCTACCAAAAATGGTTTGGTATCCAACCGCCACAACTACCAGAAAAATCACCCATCGAAAACCAGGCTCCCGAAACAGGCGTATCCCAACTATTTACCTCACTAAGCATTATCTTTAAGTCCCTACCCACCTTGTTAAGTGGGGCTTTAGTTACACTTGAACTCACAGCAATCTCAATCTTGCTGGGTATGATCGGGGGTACACTGATTGGAATTCTTCGCCTTTTGCCCACTCCGCCTTTACCCTGGATTGCTAGGGCGTATGTAGACTTTTTCCGGGGAACGCCGTTGCTGGTGCAGATTTTTATGATTTACTTTGGGTTGCCTGCTTTAGCCCAAAATTTTGGTTTCACCTTTACTTTAAATCGTTTAGCAGCAGCGGTAATTGCATTGAGTCTCAATAGCGCTGCCTACATTGCTGAAGTTGTCCGGGCAGGCATTCAATCAATTGAGCCTGGGCAAGCAGAAGCCTCTCAATCACTGGGTTTAAGCTCAGTGCAAACGATGCGCTATGTAATCTTTCCTCAAGCCCTCCGGCAGATGCTGCCACCTCTGGGCAATGAGTTCATTAGCTTGCTCAAAGACACGAGCTTAGTCGCTATCATCGGGTTTGAAGAGTTATTCCGCAAAGGACAGCTGATTGTAGCTGACAACTATCGTTCATTTGAGATTTACGCCACTGTCGCCTTAGTTTATTTATTCCTGACGCTGCTTTCTTCTCAAGCGTTTAGTTACTTTGAGCGATCGCTCAATCCCATTAAGAAAAATAGCAAGTGATCGGGAATCTTACAGCAGAATGCAGAATTCTGCTGTAAAACACACTTTATACCTGGGTAAGAGATTTAGCTGGTGTACCATTACCAACTTAAAATCTGCTGTATTTGTGACTGCTCAGGGATCGAAAAATGAGGTAAGTTTTAAGAAATCGGTTCAAAAACCATTTGAGGACTTAACACTTCATCTTGTAATTGTCCAACACCTAAAAAGCGAGTCTCTTCTTGATAAACTCGCACTATCCCAGTAACATCAGAATTTAGAGAAACTCGCTGACCTTGACACCATTTTTGAGCAGATGTTGCTGGTAAAGTCACAGACGACAAATGTTGTAAGGCGGCATCAGGGGCAAGAGGTTGAAATGTCTCGCCTTGCAATTTAGTTTCTAAGTCGGTGAAAGTGAGACTATCTGTTAAATCGAAACCACTGCTTTGGGTACGGATCAAAGCTGCAAGAGTGCCACCAGTTTCTAAGATTGCACCTAAGTCACGAGCGATCGCTCTAATATATGTACCAGAACCACAAGCGATCGCCACATCCAATTCGGGAGAATCTCCTTCTCTCCAATCCAAAATATCTATCTGAAAAATTTCCACTGTCCGCACTGGAACTTCTACCATTTTCCCTTGGCGTGCTAAGTCGTAGAGACGTTTCCCATCCACTTGAATTGCACTATAATTCGGTGGGATTTGCTCAATCTTGCCTTCAAATTGTGCCAGTGCAGTTTTCACCTCTGTCAAACTCAATCCGGCACAAGCTTGAGAATTAATGATTTCACCTTCTAAATCATCGGTTGTAGTCCGCACACCCAGACGAATGGTAGCCTTGTAAGCTTTGTTTTCTGGCAGATATTGCAATAATCTTGTGGCTTTACCAAGTGCGATCGGTAAAACGCCTGTTGCTGCTGGATCTAAGGTTCCCGCATGTCCTACACGTTTGAGGCGCAACAATTTTCGCACCCGCGCTACGCAGTCGTGGGAAGTCCAGTCAAATGGTTTGTTTAAGTTGAGAAAACCTTGAAATAACACAAAATCAATACTAACAGCTTCTAAACTCTATTAAATACTTATTTAATGCTCCAAGCATTAATATTTAGCAATTAAAGTTTATCGAAACAGAATTCAGGAGTCAGGAATCAGAATTCATTCTGACCGAAAAAGCGGATAGCGCAACAGTAGCAAGTCATAGAGAGCGTCTTGATTGTGAATTCTGAATTCTACATTCTTTTTCAATTAAGCATTATTTTATCAGTATCAACACATTCTCTAAGCACTTTACCGAATAATATACAAAGAGTGCAGATAACGCCAAGTATTTTCCGCAAATATCACGATGTCATTTATAACTTCCAAGACATAAAATTGTAATAATCAAGAAATTTCATAGAAAAATTAATGATTTTTTCTTGTAAATCAAAGATTTTACCTGTAGCGCTTCTAATAAAACCACTGTTAATAGTTTTTACTAACATAAATCAAATGAAAAAATCAATTTTCACTACTATATTGTTTTTTTGCTCTATGTTGATTATGAGTTGTACTAACTCTGGTAATAGTGCTGCTCAACAGAATAAAGTTAATCCAGTAAATACTGCAACAGCTACTCAACTTAATTCTGAATCTATTTCTGGAAATCAACTAAAACTAGATAACAGCAAAAAAACTATTAAGTCAGCATCAACTGAAAAAACATCTACTAAAAACAATCAATCCAAGGAAATTAAAAACGACAATCCAATTTCTGGTACTATCAAAGATATGCAAAACGGAGACTTGAAATGCTACGTTACTGTTGTCGATGAAAATGGCAAAGTCTATGAAGGTGTCGGTGCAGTCTTTGAAGTTTGCGAACCAGATAAATACGTCAACAAAAAAGTAAAAATGTCTTATTCTCTAGAGAACGTCAGTGATTGCCAAAGTTCTGAGCCTTGCGGGAAAACAATCAAAGAATGGTTGATTAGCAAGATAGAAATTCAAGATCAATAATTACAATATGCTTTTAAAAATTATCTAAATCAAGTGGATGATGGGGATAGTTGACCAGTTGGACATATTTTCGGTAAGCTAACTGTAACTTTAGTTCCTTGCCCCACTTCACTTGACAAGGTAATATTGCCACTATGTAACTCGACACAAACTTTAGCGATCGCTAGCCCTAAGCCTGTACCAGGAATTGTGTCAACGTTACTTCCACGACTGAAGGATTGAAACAAATTTTCTTGATCTGCCATTGGGATACCAATCCCCCCATCTTTGATGTAAAAAATTGCTTCTGATTCTTTGCCGATCAGATGAAATTCTACACTACCTCCATCTGGAGAGTACTTAATTGCATTGGACATTAAGTTAATAAAAATTTGTTGCAAAAGTCCGCGATCGCCCCAAAATCCATGATGATTACCAGTAATTTTAAAAATCAATTCGTGGCGATCGCCTACTGTTTCTCGCTCTTGTTCTAAAAGGTCAGAAAAAAATTGCAGTAAATCGACTGAAATTGGTTGAAACTTGGGTTTTTCTAGTTCAAGTTGGTTAACCAGAAGCATATTATCCACGAGTTTGGACATATACCTTGCCTTCTGTTCAATGATTCCCAAGAACCTCTGTTGTTTAGACTCATCTAATTGCTGGCTATGTTTTACCAAAGTTGATGCCGCAGCCAGAATTGAAGTTAGCGGCGTTCGATACTCATGGGAAACCGTTGTAATTATTTGGGATTTAAATACATTGAGTTGCTTTTCTTTGGCAAGGGCTGCTTGAGTTTGAGCTAGCAATTCCGCCTGTTGAATAGCGATCGCTAGTTGCACTGATACTTCATTGAGCATTTCTGCATCATCAGTTTGCCAGTGTCGCTCCCCGGAATTATGGTGAGCAATCAATAAACCCCAAAGCTTGGGTGTTGGGTTCCCATTATTGCTCAGATTAATCGGAACTACCAGATTTGCCTTAGTATTGAATTGCTCTTTTAGATTGACACAATTACACAAGCCAAGCTCATAGATATAAGGGATTGGAGAAGGTATGCCTCCCTCTGGGGATAAGGAGTAATGGGTATTGGGCACAAGAGACACAGGGGCGGAGGGACAGAGGGGCAGAGGAGAAAAACCTACTCCAACTTCCTCCCTGCTCCCCTGCTCTCCAATCCCAGCACCGACGCGATCGCACAATGCCAGAGTGCGGTATGACTCAACTGATGAGGCGACTATTTTACCATCTGTATCTGGGGCAAACTGATAAACCATCACGCGATCGCACTTCAGAAGTTGCTGTACCTCAGCTACAGCCGTATTCAAAATTTGCTCTAAGTTAAGAGACTGACGAATTCGTAAAGCAGTCGTGGCAATTAGGCGCTGTCTCTCCTGAGTTTTGATCAGCTGGGCTTGCAAGCACGATTGCTTGATGGCATTGCGAACTGCTAGTTGCAGCACATCCTGTGTCACATGTTGCTTGACTAAATAATCTAAAGCACCCCGTTTCATTACCTGCACAGCGATTTCTTCATCACCGCGCCCTGTCAACATAATCACGGGGATAGAAGTCTTAAATATCTCCTGCTGGATGCGATCAAAAAGTTCTAACCCACTCATATCAGGTAGGCAAAAATCCAGCAAAATGACATCGCAGCGTACTTTTTGGCACAAAGTAATTCCTTCTTCTGCACAGTCTGCCTCCAAAATCTGGTAGGACTGGTGCGGATCTTTCAAAAGATATCGACGATAGATTTTCCGATCTGCGGCACAATCATCAATGATAAGTAGCGTCCATGTGTCCAACATAAGGTTATGAGGATCAGGGAGCCATATAGATCCCTTTTATCCAGATTGTGTTTTCTTGCATAATTCTAAAAATAATATAAAATAAGTGTAAATAAAATCTAAATTCTTTAGTAATCCTAAAGAAACATCAAATAGTCAAAAACAGGAAAATGGGGAAAAGGAATCTAACAGAGACAAACAGATACAGTGACTCAAAGAGGAAAATATCTCTGTTTCCTCTGAGCCGTCTCCTTTATTATCCTTTTTCCCCTACTGCTACATCAACAAAAAATAAACAACTTAATCCAACACAGGCGGCGTATTGGCTTCAAGCCAGTAATCTACGAATGCCTGGATCGTCTTTTTTAGTTCCAGAGCATCCATCGGTTTTACCAGATATCCATTTGCGCCCTTTTGGTAGCACAATTCAATATCCTTGGGGTTAGATGATGTGGTAAAAACAACGATGGGGATTCCCTTGAAAGTCTTGTCTTGCTTGAGCCGATCTAAAATGTCACGCCCATCAATACCTGGCAAATTCAGATCGAGCAAGATCACAGAGGGTCGTAATACTACTTTTGAGTTAGGTAGGTCTTCGCCTTTAGGGTAGGCATCGTTCCCCAGTTGATAGAGAAACTCTAAAACCTCATCTCCATTAGTACAACGGTGTATGGGGTTCTGGACGGACATACGCCGCATCAGACGTTGCAGCATCCGAAAATCTTCATTGCTGTCCTCAACAACGAGCAGCGGTTCATGAAGTTTTTTTGTCATTCGCGATCTTAAAAGAGCTTAACAAAAATACATATTTAGCCACTATCTTAAACTATTCCAGCGTAAAATAGAACATTGAGCCAACGCCTACAGTAGATTTCACCCAAATTTTACCGTTATGAAGCTCAACAATCTTCTTAACAATAGCTAATCCTGCACCGGCTCCTCCACCGTATTTTTCCTGGGAGTGGAGCCGCTTAAATAATCTAAAGATAGTTTCTAGGTGATGGTGTGGAATTCCAATACCGTTATCTCGGATATAAAATATTGGGCATTGGGGATTGGGGATTGGGCATTGGTTATTCTCTTTGTCCCCTTGTACCCCTGCTTCTTGAGAAAAGTAGCCAATCTCAACCCATTGCTCCGCCTTATCGTTGTATTTGAACGCATTACCAAGCAGATTACTGAAGACTTCATTAACCAGCACTCGATCGCACAAAACTGTTGGTAAAGGCCGAGGAATGCGGATATCCACAAGCCCAGAGTCTTGGCGACTCGCACGAAAAACGTCTATTACTTGGTTGAGTAATTCGTTGAGGTCAGTTGCTTGCAAGCGCAGTTGGGCTTGTCCTAACTGCGAGAGCCGCAAGAGAGCATTAATCAGAGTTTCCATGCGTACAGACAAGGATACTACTGTTTGCAAGCACTCAATTCCCTCATCATCTAATACTTGGGCATAGTCTTCTAGCAACACTGTTGAGAAGTTATAAATGCCTCGCAAAGGTTCCTTGAGGTCGTGGGAAGCGGCGTAGGCAAAGGACGCTAGTTCTTGGTTGCTGCGCTCTAACTCCAGGTTGATTTTAGCTAATTCATCCGCTTTCGAGAGTACAATACCAACGATCGCATTCCTCAACGCGATCGCACTGTCAAGTTCACAAGGTTTCCAGGGTAGAGAAGTTAATCTAACCGTTTCTTGCCATTGTTCAAAGGATTTTCGGGGAGACAGGGTATAGCTACCGTCTGCCTGTGCTTGTATGGATTCTTGTGGATTTCCTGCCCAGTGTACCGTTTGGATAACTTCAGGGCGAAACCAAAGGATGTAATAGCGCCGGACTTTAGAAATTCGCAGCAGCAACAAGCCACTAGCAGTATCTTTAAATATCAGCGCCTCTGAGTTAAGCTTCGGCAGAGAATCGGTAGAAAACAGGTTGTCACTAACTTGGGTATCCGCCCATTCAATGAGTGCCTGAACTTCATAAATATTCGGTGTTGTTCCCACAAGGGTAATTTCATTATCCAGACAAACCGCCGCTCCTGAAGCACTCACAAGATCGAGCAAGCGAATTTCCGGTTTGATTAGGGCATCGATAAAATTGTCTGCTTGGGAAATAGATTCTAAAAACTCAGACTGTAGCGATTTGAGTTTTACTTTATAATCCCATTCTGAGTAACTAATTTTGTGCGCTAACTCTGAAGAAACAATCTGTCCCAAAAATTCGCACATCTTGAGGACTTCGTAAGAAACATACTTTGGTGTTTGATGGTGACAGGATATTAATCCCCAAAGCTTCTGCTCTTGAATAATTGAAATCACCAAAAGAGCCTTCACCCCCATATTTTGATGATATTCAGTACAACACCGATCAAAACTCCGTAGCAGACAGTAGCTTAAGTTAAGATGTTGATGTGTTGTCGGATTTTCCGTTGGAATTAGTTTGATCGGTTCGGCAGTTAAATCGGGGAGAAATCGGAGAAAGCAGCGCGTGTATAACTCCCTAGCCTGCGCTGGAATATCTGTAGCCGGATAGTGGAGTCCTAAATAAGGTGATAAATCTTCCCGTTTAACTTCTGCAACAACAGAACCCGCTTCTGACTCGTCAAATTGATAGACCATCACCCGATCAAAACCGATGATTTTTTGGACTTCTTCAGCCACCAAATGCAAAAATTCTACCAGATTGGATGTCCTTTGCATCTTAGCGATCGCTTCACCCGCCAAAGCATGAAAGCTTAAGAAACTCACCTCAGATTCAGAGTCAGTTGGTTCTAGCTCCAGAATCACAGCCTCTTCTGTACGATGAGCAATAGCATCAAAGTATCTTTCACAATTTAAAGTATTTATTAATACTTTGAAAGCATTAGCAGTGCCAATTTTTTTTCCTAAGCACTGCTTGACAATTTCCACTTGCCGAGGGTCAATTAAATAGCTCAAGGGCCGACCGAGTAAATCTTCTGGCTCTTTGCCCAAATATACTTGAGTATTGTTGCTAACTTGCAGTATCTCTAGCTGAGTACTGAGTGCCAGTAGAACGCCATGAGGTTGAATAGAGCCAGGTATATGAATTGGTTTGCGATCGTGGTTAGTCAGGGCAGTAGCTTGGGCTGTAGTATATTCCGGCTGGCTCATAACTGAACTTATGTAAAGCTGATTTTTACAATAACGCAATTAAATGTCATATTTCTTTAAAGTATATGCCGAGAAGTATGAGTGCGATCGCATATCAACTCTACTTATTACGGTTTTTACGTAGATATTTGCGAAAGTTTTCACTGGCAAGCAATAACAAAAACTGTTATTATAATGTCTATTCTTGTTATAAAGAAATAGATACATGAATATTTCCCTTACTCCTGAGTTGGAAGCCTTCGTCCAAATGCAGGTTGAGTCCGGCTTGTACCATTCTCAAAGCGAGGTGATTCGGGAGGGGTTGCGTCTTTTGAAACGCTTTAACGACCATTCCGAAGAGTATAAATTGTGGCTCAATGAGCAAATCGCTATCGGTCTTTCGGAGCTTGATAATGCACAAGGTCTTCCCCAAGAAGGTGCGCGAGAGCGCATCCGCAATAAAGCACAACAATTGATCAAAAAATCGTTGTGACGAACCCAAAACTTTATATTCTCTCCCCGCAAGCTGAAAACGACCTCGCGGGAATTTATGCCTATATCGCGCGAGATAATTCGGATGCCGCCGAACGGACGCTAGACAAGCTTCTTTGTGCCTGTGAATTACTGACAGACAACCCCAAAATAGGACAGTACCGTTACGACCTGACCCCGCTTCCCGTCCGTTTCTGGTTGGTGCAGCCCCGATATTTCCTAATATACAGAGGTGAAAACCCCGTTGAAATCGTGCGTGTACTGGCAGCAAACATGGATATTGCGCGGGAACTCGCCGGAGAATAATTAGAAGATGGTTTTCGGTACGTTATGGAAGCCGTAACATAGCGAAAATACAAATTATGGTATATTCAAAGTAGATACTTAAAATAGTCAAAAATTAGGTGCGTCAAGCTCCAAAAGTTTTATGTTTGGGTGTGAAATTCTCTAAGAAAGCATTTATTTTGAGCTAGTTATGACTACAGTTGTTGCGAAGTGGGGGAACAGTCTAGCTATTCGGCTTCCGAAAGCTTTGGCTGAACAAGTTAATGTCAAAGAGGGGACAGACATAACTTTCAGCATTTCAGGCAATAGTATTGTCATCACGCCGCAGCAGCGAAAAAAATATACGCTTGATGAATTATTGGAAGGTATGACTCCAGATAATTTTCATTCTGAAATAGATACTGGATCTGCTGTGGGGAATGAAGTTTGGTAGTTAAACCATACATTCCAGATAGAGGTGATATTGTCAAGTTAGACTGCGGAACTACAAAGCAAATTACGGCTGATTCTATCCGACGTGTATTAGCCCTGAAAACATCAGGAATGTCATTAGAAGATATTGCTGAAACCCTTAATGCTGAACTAAAACCTCAAGGGCGTGAGCAGATGGGCTATCGTCCTTTTTTAGTTATGTCACCATTAAAATACAATCGAATGGCTTCTATAGTTCTAATTTGTCCAATTACTAATCAAAAAAAAGGTCTTAACTTTGAGGTTCCACTTCCTGACGGAATGATAACCAGTGGCGTGGTGCTAGCCGATCAGATCAAATCACTAGACTGGAAAGCTAGAAAGATTTTGTTTGTAGAGAAAGTTGAACAGGAGCTAATTGAAGAAGTCCAAGCAAAAATTGAACCTCTGATTTTATAAAGACGCAAATAAATTTTACAGACGTAATTGATTACGTCTGTACAAATCAAATAAAAATCATTACATGCAGCAATGCAACACCAATATCCAACATCCAAAATCCGAAGCTGACTATGGTGTTGGGAACTTTTTTTTTACGAGTTTGGCTCCTTTAATATCCAATAATTGTGCTAATTCTGCTGTATTCAATGACTTGACGAGACTCAAACCAAGAGACTTACTAGAAATGCTTTGAGTGTAAGCGGCGTTCAGATATGGTGTGTATTGCGGCTTGCCTGCAATGTATGTTTGGAAGAAAGGTAAACTTAAAACATTCATGTAACGACGTGCTTGAGAAGCATCGCCAATCATATCAGCAGGTAATGCTACTTGTTGATTTGCAGGGTTTGCATTGCCAATGGTGGAAAAGTGTGTACCACCAACAAGCATGACGAGATACTTTTGGGAATTTGCCAACCAGGAAAAAGGTAAAATTTGCTCAGATAAAGCTGGTGCAACTGTATCATCACTACTACTGACAATCATTACTGGAGTTTTAATTTGACTTAAACCAGCTTTACCGAAAATAGAACTAGTAATGGGATTAACTGCGATCGCAGCTTTCACTCTCTCATCCCGCAGGTTATAATCTTTGCCAGACTTGCTGATGTTCAATTCTAAAGCGCGACACTGGAGCAGTAAAGACATATTCCAGGTATTTTGTAGTGCTGCTGGTAGACAGTCTTGTTTTAGCTGCTCAAAGTTGATTTTAGCGCCTGCCAGCGCCAAGGCTGTGTAGCCTCCCAAAGATTGACCAAATACTCCAACTTGTTGCAGATTTAAGCGACCTTTAAACCGTGAATCAGATTGATTACCTTTTTGCAATTGATTCAGTATATATGTTATGTCCATTGGTCGGTCTTGAAATTCACTTGGTTCTGCTACTTCAATAGCGCGTCCATTTAGCAGAGAACGCAATTGTTTCGCATCACTACCAGGGTGATTGGGAACAACGACAGCAAATCCGTAAGAAGCTAGATGAGTGGCTAAATATTGAAAGTTACTGCTGTCTAAACCCAAACCGTGAGAAATTACAATTATCGGTGCAGTCTTCTGGACATTGGGAATGTAAACATCAGTCAATAAAAGGCGATTGCGGGTTGAGTCAAAAAACTTCAGGATGTATTTTTGCGACTTAAATTTTCCCGGAACCTTTAAATCGGGCAATTGCGAGAAATTTGGTGGGGAAATGCTCTCAGCTTCTATTTTAGACCTTTGGGAAACAGCTGCGATCGCCTGATGGGTTTGGTTAACAAGTTTCTCCAATTCCGTAGCTATTTCCAAAGTCTCGGCGACATCAAGGCGAATGCTGCTGGTGGGATATTTACGCAACACATTTAAAAGTGTCAAGCCTCCCGATTCACCAGAGGCTAAAATTAGCGCCGAACGCAAAGCACCAAATCCTGGTTCTGGTTGACTGGTTTTAATCACTTGCGCCAATCGATGCAGTAAAAATTCTCCTTGTGGTGTGTAGAGAAGTTGCGAAACTACTACTGGACTAACTTTCACACGATTAAGCAAAATCCGCCGCAATTCTTGAAGCTGTTCTAGAGGCAAATATCGCTGATAGGCTGCTAAGTCTTCGTTAATTACACCTGTTTTGGCGTAGTTCTCTAAAGTTGTGACTGAAATTGAAAGCTCCAAAGCTGAATAAGATGCATAAATCCGCTCTGCTGCCAAGACAGAATTACTAACTCCAAATGTTGGCAGCACCATTGAAAGAACCAGCAATAAAGAATTTTTTCTGAGGGTGCTGGCCCAATTACCAAACAAACTATTCATCGCTCAACTGTTTCGGTGGTCTGGTTTTATCAGGTGTTGGCTTTGGTAGTTATTCGGGCGCCCTGCTTAGTTTACTTAAAGTTATTAGCCTCAATTTTATCAAAACAGAATTTAGGAGTCAGGATTTATAATTCACAATGAATTAATGTATGACTTGCGAATGTAGCTGGCTGAAAATAATAGGTATAAATGGGTTTAAAATTTCCACCAAATTTGAGATTTAGTAGTCAAAAAAAGTAGTGATTCCCAATTCCCTAGTAATGTATTCTGACTCCTGAATTCTGATTTTTGAATTCTTTTGCAAGGATATTTCGGCTATAAAGTCAACAATCAAATCCTACAAAGTCACGCAGATGGGTAAAGTATCCAGATGACTTCAGTAGTTTGCCTTCACTATTAAATCATAACAAATAAAAAATAGTCTGCCTCAGTATTTATGTTGTAGCTTTGAATATTGCACAATTTCACTAGATGAAAAATCCAGTAAAAATCCTGAAAAACATTGCAATTAATCAGCTTTTCCCAAGGCGATCGCTACTGAACCTGTAACTACTAAACCCGCTCCAAATATTGCTATGAGGGTGAAGTGTTCTGTTGGTATCCAATCAGGTGCAATAACTGATACAACCGCGACTGCTATTAATGTCACAATGGGAGCTAAAGCTATTACTGCACTTACTCGTGATGCTTCCCAATGTTGTAATGATTCAGAAAAAGCACCGTAAGCGATTAAGGTATTCAAGGCACAAAAAATCAACATTCCTAAATGGAAAGTATCAAGTATAAAAAGTGATTTAACTTTTGCTAGAGGAGTGAATAATAAAGCACAGCCCTCATAAATTATCAACATGATGCTGGTGGAAGATAAAGATTGTAATAACTGCTTTTGTGCCAAAGCATAAATAGTTATTTAAAAATTACTAACCCTCCAAAACCTAATAAAAGGGTAGATAATTGAATGAGAACTTCAGCGTTAGCAGGCGATGTTAATGCTAAACCTTGGTAAACGAAAAGTAATTAATCCCTAAGAATATTGTAGCGATCGCTAATAATTTTCCAGAAGCAGAGCGCAGTTGTTCTAATTTGGGTAATTTGCCGCGTATACCTAAATACACAGCAAGCATTTAATATCTATGTAATTGACGAGGAGGAATTATTAATTATTCGGTTAAATAATATGAAATACTAAATACAAATATTGCTAAGAGAACAGGAATCATTTTACTAAAGTCTATTCGCTTTTGTTGAACCATTTCTAAACAAGATATCGGAATCATCAGAGGCCAGAAGATAGTTGTCACCACAAACATCACAACCGATAAAAATTTATCTTCTGGATTGGAAGCAGGATGATATAGGGAAAATATTAACCAATTAGTTAAAAAATAGCATGTCATTAATAAGTAACCAATAGTTAAAGTCAGTTGGATCTGATTCACCGTGAGTACTCCTGAAGTTATGTAAGCTTTACTATAGCCTTTCCTTTTTAAATAATTTTTTTAAATTTTGGATGATGAATATTCACTATCATTATCCAAAACTTAAAATTAGTTCAGTTATTAGAGCAATAATTAAGCGGTCTTAAAAAATCGAATAATTTCGCGGACATGATCAAGAAATTGCCCGTCGGTGGAAAGTTGCGCGATCGCATTTCTGGCTTCTCTCCCCAAACGCTCATGTTCTGTTTGATTTGTCGCCCGTAATTCTTCTAAATTAGCCGCAATTCGAGCTAAATCTCTGCGAGTCTCTTCGGCAAAACGTTGTTGAGTTGCGGGTAAGGAATAGGGTTGTTCTGGGTTGAGTTGATCTTCCAATGACTGGATTTTTTGTTCCAATATCGAGAAGCGATCGCGCAGTTCAAAAATATCTTCGCGCGGATACTTCCATTCTTGGCGAATCATCGCTAACCGCGCATATAAATACTCGTAAGCGCGAATCGCGGGACGCAGAATTGTTAATAATAAAGCTGCACCAGAACTTATATATCCAACCGTACTAATACCAGTGACAGCAAGGGTATAAAGACCAACAGCTGAGAATAAGTGTAAAGCAATGGCAACCCAGAGCGATCGCTTTGCCAACAATGTGACATACTTCACTTGTTTCTCATCAACTGGAATGCCTTTCTCAGTTGATTGTGCTGCTTCTGCTAAGACTTCTTTGGCTTGAAAATGCACATTCCACGGTACGGTAACAATTACCAACAGCCACCAAAAACTAGCACCACCAATCACCCAATCAAGAAAGTTACCTGTAGGTATGTGCAACCATTGCAGTAAGCCAAAAGCCACCAGCACCGGAACCACAATTCCAATAATGGAACTGATAAAAAAGTTGATATACATCTTAGCCTGTCTCCGATGAAACTATCACCTCGATTATGGCTAGTGGTTCTCAATTATACAAATAGATTTGTGATGGTTTTTCTAGTTGCACATAATAAAAGAAGGGAAGAATAATGGAATACTGCTTTGTAGAGTTTCAAGTAGATGATTCCAAAAGATTCAATGCTCTTTGTGAAGTTTTCAACGAAATTAAAAAAGATAAAGACAACGATTCTTGGCGTAATGAAGAAGATTGGCTAATTTTTTTTGATCGCAAAGCATTATCACATTTTTGGTGGCCTAGTGAAGAGGAAGAGACTGAACATTTCCGTCGCTGGTTTGCAACACCTGTGGAACAGAGGTGGACAGATCCTAGCCTTGAAACTCCTTGGGACTTTTATTCTATGTTTGATGCTTTTCAAAATGGCGAATATCAATTAATTGCTTGTAGGATGGTTTCTGCCGATAGAGCTAGACTGGAGTTTGAACCCTTTAGCTATCCCTATGGCGGAACTGGTGCAATACAGGCGTTAGTTGAATCCTTCGATTTTGTAATTCTTGCAGAAAATGATGGTGTAGAATACACAAAATTTAACCTGTAGTTTGGGAAAAGAATGAGACAATTTACACCTTTCCCCGTCACTATTGGATGAGATAACTACGCCAAATTGATTGACTATCTTTACTACCTTTTTCTGGAAGCAGCAATCGCCAAGTTTTACCTTCTTGTTGAATTTGCAAGTAAACGTCAAATGCTTGTTGTGGTTGCGTTAAGCGTCGTTTTGGTAGCTTAACAATCAAATCGTAGGTTCCCCGGACGTGGAAAGCTGGTAAATTTTCAATTGTCAGTGGTTGTTCCTGGGTAATTGATAACCGCTTGATTTCAAATCCTTGAAAATCTAAATCCAACTGTTGGCTAAGTTTTTGTTGAGTTTGTTCTAGCCCAAGTGCGATCGCTTTTTGCACTAACTCGCTAGTCGGTAGCAGTCCAATACTGCCACAAGCTGTTACTAGCACCAGCAATATTGCTGTCAAAACTAACCGCACCATGTTATTCCTGAGATTCCACTTATCAGCGATAGTATAACTGTAGATTCTCTCAATTCTCTCATCTACCATGCCAAAACAGTCTATAGGTCTTGATAATCAACTCTACAATTATCTTTTATCCGTTTCGCTGCGAGAACCAGAAATTCTTGAAAAGTTGCGCCAAGAAACCGCCAATCATCCCCGGAGTGGAATGCAGATTTCACCAGAACAAGGGCAGTTTATGAGCCTTCTGGTACAGTTAATTGGAGCGAAGAAAACCCTAGAAGTTGGAGTGTTTACGGGTTATAGCTCACTTTCTGTAGCTTTGGCACTACCGGCTGACGGGAAGATTATTGCTTGTGATGTGAGTGAAGAATTTACTGCGATCGCTCGGCGATATTGGCTAGAAGCTGGGGTTGCTGATAAAATCGATCTCCGATTGGCACCAGCTTTGGAAACTTTAGATCGGCTATTAGCAACTGGGCAAGGCGAGACTTTTGATTTTGCCTTTATTGATGCTGATAAAGAAAATTATGATGGATATTATGAGCGATCGCTGCAATTAGTGCGTCCAGGTGGATTGATTGCGATCGATAATGTTTTATGGTCTGGACAAGTAGCTGATGATCAAAATCAAGATGAAAGCACCCAAGCAATTCGGGCGCTGAACGAGAAGTTACATCATGACGAGCGAGTTACCCTTTCTCTTGTCCCCATCGCCGATGGACTTACTTTAGCAATCAAGCGACCTTAATACGGCAAGAGCGCACAACTAACTGTGCGCCCTTATTCTATGTTCTACTTCTATTTACTTAGAAGTTATAGCCAACTCCTAACTGTAGTCCTACATCAGTATCATCCATAAAAGCAGCATTTACACCACCTGTTAGCGTAAGTTTAGAACCTAGAGGAACGTCTACACCACCTGTTAACAGCAATCCAATATCAGTATCACTATTAGCTTCAATTGCTACACCAGCACCTATGTAAGGAGATATACTATAGGTTCTTTCACCCACTGAACCTGCTCTGCGAGGAGAAAAATCTAAAGTCACAGGAACTAGAAATATTGTATCGTCCCCAAAGATCACCGATGGTCGCACTGATAGATAGTTTGTCAGACCAAGTTTACTGATCACTGTAAAGTTAGTGTCGCTCAGAGCTGTATCATCGCCGCTCAAACCAATGTTACCACCAACTCCGATATAGCTTCTGCCACCACGAGTACTTCTGCCTACGTTAACATCAGGCGTTGTACTTCCTGTTGATGGCTGATTTAACTGACTGATGTTAACATCAGGCGGAATCAGGACTTGGTTAATTGCATGGATAACACCATTGCTAGCTTTCACATCCGCCTGGAGAACTCTGGCATTATTCACCGTCACTTGACTGTTAGCGGAATCGATTTTAATATTTACTGGTCTTCCTTCATCGGTTGTCAATTCCCCTGCCGAGAGTTGACTAGCTGTTACCGCACCGGGAACCACATGATATCTTAAAATCTTAACTAACGCTTCTCTGTTCTCTGGTTGCTGTAACTGTTCTAAGGTAGCAGCAGGCAAGGCAGCAAAGGCATCATTGGTGGGAGCGAAGACTGTATAAGGGCCTGCCTGTTGAAGAATATCTACTAGACCGGCTGTCTTTAATAAAGAAGTCAGAGTTGTAAAAGAACTACTGGATGCTGCCAGAGAAACAATATCAGTACTTGTGGGAGTTCCAGCTACAACGTACTGACTAGCTGGAAGATTGCTAGCAATGGGTTGCACCCGTCCCTGTTTAACTAGAGCTTGATATAAAAGTGCTGCTGCTTCAGCACGAGTCAAAGACTGTTGCGGATTGAGTTGTTTTACATCCGGGTAGTTGACAACAAGATTGCCTACTGTCGCTGCTGCCACACTGCCAACAGCATACTCTGGGATAGCTGAGGCATCGTTGTAGTAATTAGTGAGAGTACTTGTATCGCCACCAGTTAAACCTAAGCCACTACTTAAAGCAACGATCCCCTGTACTCTAGGAATTTCTTGATTTGGTCTAAACACGTTCCCAGGATAGCCTGCCAAAAATCCAGTTTCGTAGGCGTTTTGAATTGCAGCAGCCGCCCAGTAGTTAGCAGGAACATCACTAAATCCACCCGCACTTAATTGCCGAACTCGGTTTTGGGTACTGAAAGCTTTTTGAATCAAGGCAGCAAATTCAGCACGAGTCACAGGCTGATTTGGTCTATAAGTACCATCAGGAAAGCCACTAATCACGTTATTCTCAGCTAGGGCTTGAATGAAGGGACGCGCCCAATAATCTGAGGAAACATCAGACAGGTTAACTGTTGAAGTAGGCGATGGTGTCGCAGGTGATGGTGTTACAGATGGAACAGGAGTTTGAGATGAAGCTGGGGCAGAAATTACGATGGGAGTTATTGTCGCAGCTGTAATTCCCAGAACTAGCAAAGTAACCTTTGTTGATGACCAACGAAACAAACTAGACATGGAAATATCCTCTTTTCAATTTCTTGGGTTGACTATTGGAAAATACTGGATGCAAGGTTAAGTGAATACAAATATCCAGATAATTATTTGGTTGCCTTAATATGGAAACCAAAAATGAAACCCGTTTACTCTGAAAAATTCAAATGTGGGACATTATGAGTAGCTGCTCTGATATCTCATAACATTTATCCAAATGTTTACCACATGTAGTATCGGATTCCTATTTGCTTTTTAAAGAACCGCAGATCGCACTAAAGAGAAGCAGGCATACCAGAGTAATCTCTTCTGTTGCAACAATAAAGATAATTAATGCAAGTAGGCGATTTTATCAGTTCTAAAATTGCAGTCAAGCAGTAAAATAATTGGCCTTTAATAGCCGTATCTTTATAATTGCCGAGGAGGGTTCATGCTGTCAAACTTAATGTATCATGATCTTTAGCAAGATTTAAGAAATAAAATGCCTCTTGGCGATATGATGCATTATTAATCTTTGATCGAAATTATACAACTAACTCAGGGCTGGATTTTGAGGAAAAACTTTCACTCTTTAGATAGTTGTCCTTGATGGGAAATTTTCAAATACTAGACTGGAAATTAGCGATCGCAATCAAAAATTTCAAGCCTGATTGCGCCAAGATTTTTGGCTAGGAATTATTTTTTTACAAAAGACTATTTTTTAAAAGCGAACCCAAAGATAAACTAGGATTTTTGGAAGCTGGCTAATCTGTCTCAATTTTGCTCACAACTCCTCTGGAGGTAGGGCAACAAATCCGGTTTTTAGTCCACGCTTGAATCCTGCTTTTTCATAGAAGTGCAACGTCTCCTCGTTTTTTGAGCCACTTAGAAGCATCACTTTATAGCACTTTTGCTGCCATGCTAAAGCTAAGGCATAATGTAGCACTTGTGTACCTAATCCCTGGTGTCGAAAATCGAGATGGGTGACAACATTTTCAATGATGCCGTATGGACGTGCGCCACGCGTCAAGTTGGGAACAATGGTTAAATTACATGTTGCTACTAGCTGGCTATGAACATCAGCCACGATGTAATACAAATGGGGATCATGTAAAATCTCATCCCAGATAGATTGTAAAACATCATCAGATGGTAGAGGCGCATCGACAGGATTTAGGTGGTTATATAAAGCCAAAAGTTGGGGAAGTTCGTCGCGTGTAATTAGGCGAACGGTAATTATAGGTTTAGACAAAGCTGTATTAGGATAATATCGCAGGAAGTATATTTGACAATTTCAAATGTCAAAATTATGGGAATGTCAATTCAGTACGAACAACTCCAGCACGTTCATGGCGGGCTAGCAGTTTAACTGTGCTACCTTGAGGCACACGCACCACCCATTCCACTTTTGCCCGATCCTTGGTAGGATCGCTGTGCCGTCTAATGGGAGTTGAAGGCTTGTAGGCTCGTCCTTCTAATTGACCTAACTCTTCACGGGGTTTACCCGTTACCAAAGTTCCCCCAGGAGGTAGTTCAATTTCACAGATACAGCCTCGCACCAGCTTTTTTTCTAAGGCTTTTTGGGTGACGTTGGTGGGCAACCAGCCTGTATTATGCACAACTAATTGCACCCGATAAATATCATCACCCAAGCTGTGGACACTGGCTTCGTAAATCTCTAAACGCGGAGATATTAACAGATGCCAAACCAGCCATTCTGGGAAGAGGGCTATTTCTTTCTCCAGAAATTCAGGGGGTGGATTTGTCCAAGCGTACATAGTATCCCAGCCGCCTAGTTCAATCTGACCGAGTTGGGGATGCTCGAAGGGATACCAATCTACGTAGCCTTTACCTGCAAGTTTTTCATCGTTCCAACGCAGCAATTTCAGGTCATCTTCTACAGAGTGTTCTCGCTGCCAATCGATGTATTTATAATCATTAATTCCAGCTTGGCGCTGCGGACTCCAGACTTCTACTGTCCAGGCAAATAGACCTTGATATTCATAAGCCCAGTCGTCAAATGTCCCTGTAATTACGTCTTTGGGGTCATAGCGGAAATCATGAAAGGCGGAGATGGCTGGGTATTGAGTAAGTTCAGTACCTTTTGCGCCAATACGTTGATAAGTGCGGAGGTCATTAACGGGGAATTCGTCATCGCTGAGGTGGGTGTAGGGACGGATGAGAACACCGCTAAAAGTATGAAAGGCGATCGCTCCTGTAATATTAGGATGTGTAGTGATAAATTGAACTAGCGATCGCACTTCTGTTTCAGATGTAGGATAAGGGCCAGACCCCGATTGCTCAGATTCTTGCCGCCATAAAAATGGAAAATTTCGGTTTAAATCTAGCCCTTTCTTAGAAGGCTGAATTTTAATCTGAACTCCGTCATAATTTTCTATATTTCCTTCTAGTAGTACGCGATAATACTGTCCACCTGTTTCTGTGGGTTCGCGTCGCACCAGCAGACGAGGTTCAGTAGGACAGACTTTCCAAGCCCCATTGTCATCGGGGATTCGCATCAGTAAAATCCGACCATCGCCATCGATATCTTCCATGACTAACCCATCGTTGCCTTTTTCATCATGGGGATAGGGACGAGTACTAGAGCGAATAAATTTCGGTTTGTCAGCCAATGCCAACTCAGCACCATCAGGGTTAACGCGGGGGCAAATGTAGAAGGTGCGAGTATCTAAACAACGGGTAATTTCTGCGTGAGTACCGTAAGCTGTAACTAATGTTTGCAAGAGGTATAGACAAACACTTGACGGTGCTAATTCAGTGGCGTGGATATTGCCATCAACCCAAAGGGCAGGTTTTTCTTGGTGTGCGCCAGTGGCAAAGTTGGTAACTGTCAATACCCAAATATCACGTCCTTCGTAACTCTTGCCAATGCTTACTATGCGTACTAGTTGGGGAAATTCCTTTGCATAACTGTGCAGAATGCTTGCCAGGTCTTCATAACGATAGTATTTATCAAACCTAACATCTGGCATAACAAACCCCCCATTACGAATTATTTTAAACCTATTGCCGTTTCAACTCTTGTATTAATAGCTGACAACGCTTACTAGGTTCCCTAGCTTGTTCCCGATCCGTCAAACACACTTCAGTTGCTTTTTTACTAAATTTTACAGCTTGACTACTGAGTTCTTTGATTCGAGTCTTTAATTCTTCAATTCTCTTCCTTGCTAACGCTGCGCAATCGCAAATCTAAAAACCAAAATTGTTTGACTAAGCTTGAAAAGATTAATTCGGCTTACCCGTAATCGTGAATGCTGCCCAGTAGTAAGGATGGTTATAAAGAATTTTATCTGATGCCATTTTACTATTTCTATATAGTTGCGTCGCTAAATAAGTTTGAATTCTTACTTCCTCTGGATGCAGATTATTCAAAATATCTTCATACCATTTTGTCAGTTCTCCAGCAGTTAGTTCTTTTAACCATTGTGTGGCTTCCGCTAAAGCAGTAATTGCTGATTTATTGGGCTGTAATCGTCGGTAAAACTCGATCATTACTAAGGCACTAGCCGAAGATTCTACACTCCAGAGAGTACTCACTACATGAGGTACGCCCTGAGTTACAAAACCACTGACTAAGCTCAAATATTCGCTGCTAATAGTGTAGTTATTAGTACTTAAATTTTCACAAGCAGAGAGGGTAATCAGGTTGTAACTATCTAGATTTTGTTGGCAGATTTCATCTAGAGTAAGTTTGTCTTCACCTGCTAATGCTAATTCTGATTTTTTAGGTTCAGCTAAATTATTAGTGACATGACCTGTAAAATGCAAGATGTTATAATTATCAGACAAGGCATTTTCAACAATACTTTTCGTAGCTTCTGCCCCCTGAATTCGTTGGATATTATTGAACATCTGACTAACAATTTCAGACTCCAATTTGGCAAATTTAAATGTGGGATAACTTGTACTTTCAGGATGTTCAATACTGAGCAAGAACTTATTTTGCCACTGCCAAATATCCTCAGTTCTGATTGATAAACCTATTTGGGCACTAGGTAGATAAGTGACACTGAAATTTGATTCCACATTCGGTAACTCTTCCAGAGATGGCGAAGAAAGATGGAAAAGTGTATGAATGGGCAATCTGTACAAGTCACGGTGAGGAATTAAGACCAGTTGGGTGATGCCTTCGAGTTCCTGTGCAATTGTAGAAATATTCAGAATTTCATACAGTCGCAACAGTTTCTCTTCCATATCAACTCGCCAAGAATGCTGACTTTTACTTTCTCTGTCGTGGGCTGTGCTGCGATATTCTTGGTATTGTTGATGCCAATCTTCTAGCCAAATTTCAAATTCAATTAGGCGTTGCACTGCTTCGGGTAGAGGCAATTCATTTAGACGGATAGCGTCTTCTCCTAAAGGTATTACCCCAGCATCTTGCATGGGTGTAAACAGGAGAATTGGTGATGGAGCTTGGTCTTTGAGAATAAAAGTATGTAGGGCAACTGGACTAATATGCCAGTAAATAATTGCTGTTGTGGGATTGAATAGTTGTTGAATTGCGCCATAATAAGGCGAGTAAATATTATGATTCCAACCAGAAAGCAGCCAGTTTAAACAAGCATTTTTACCTTGTTCGGCAATTTCCCAAGCTTCTACTAAATCACCCGACTCCACAGCTAAATCAACTGCCAATTGATCGAAGCCGGCAAATTTTAGAGCTAGTTGTTTTTTACTTTCGTCTGAGCGAGTTTCTTCACTCAGTAATTGTCGCAATAAATCTGTCCCACGTTGCAGCAATTCTTGAACTTGTGTGGTTTGTCCCAAACCCATCAACACTTTGCTTAGAGATTGCAAAACCTCTAGGTGCAACTGGGGAAAATATTCTAGTGTCAGGGTTAACAGCGCCTGATGATACTCAGATGCAGCTTTGCGCCAATAATCCCGCGTATTGGTATGTTTTTTACCTTGTTCGTAGTAAGTATTAGCGATCGCAAAATGCAATCTACCCCAACCTTCTGGATGGGTATCTGTCCGTAGATGCTTTAACCCTTCTTCGTAGCTGGCTAATTTTCCTTCGTAGCCGCCCTGTTGTAAGGCGGGATTTGCCGCGATGATACTACTGGACAAATTCAGCAATACATCATAATTCACTAAATGACCGATCGCAGTTCCCCGGCCAATCCAAGCTTCCCAATAATCTTGTTTGATTTGCAAAGCGTTGTCATAACAAGCGATCGCTTCGGCAAATTGTTCTAAATRAAACAGTGCTATTGCCTGATTATACCAAGCTAAGTGGAAGTCGGGTTTAATGGCGATCGCTTGCCGATAGGAGGCGATCGCCTCTTCTCTCCGTCCTAAGTTGTCTAACGCTATACCTCGGTTGTACCAAGCTAAGTAGAARTCAGCTTGAACTGAAAGTGCTTTATCCCAAGAGGCGATCGCTTCTGACCACCTACCTAAATTAAACAGTACTACGCCCCGGTCTATCCAAACTTCGTGGTACTCTGGGTTAATTTCTATAGCTCTGTCGTAAGATATAATCGCCTCGGCAAATTGTTCGCTGACAGCTAGGGCTATGCCTCGGTGATACCAGTTTTCCTGGTCTTCTGGTTCGAGTTGTAACGCTTGGTCATAACTAGCAATAGCTTCTGGTAGCCAACCTAATTTCAGCAGTGCCAAACCCTTGCTAGACCATGCTTCTTGATAGTCTGGCTTGATTTCTATAGCTTTGTCAAAAGAAGCGATCGCTTCTTCAAAGTATCCTAATTCTCCGAGAGTTCCACCCCGGTTGTACCAGGCTTTGTAGAAGTCTGGTTTCAGTTGTGTAGCTGTTTCATAAGATGCGATCGCTTCATCAAAACGTTCTAAATGGAACAGCGTCAAGCCTCGATTAAACCAATATTCTGAGAATTCTGGTTGCATTTCAATGGCTTGGTCATAAGATGCGATCGCGCCCAACAAATCACCCGTTTTCGCTTGGCTTAGACCTTGGTAAAACCACCCTTGAGCGTCGGTAATCGGATTATCGTTATGTCGCTCAATAATACCAGGGGAATTACTGCTTTGAACTGCCAAATCCGAAGCAAGTTGCTGAACTAAATTGGTACTTTGATCCAACCTCACCCACAACTCATCTAAAGTATTAGCCACATTCGGCTCTAAATTCGTCAGAGTGTTATCCCAGGTTTCCACCGAGGAAGACGTTGCTAATTCAGTCTTTTGCCTAGTGGAAAGGAGATTTACTGGTGTTGTAATTTGAACAATTTCTTCTTCGTCAAACCTCAATTGGGTTAACAAAGTGATTGAATCTTCTGCTGCGGGCAGAGGAAGATTTTCTGGGATTGTGGTTTGGGCGTCTTCCCTTTCATATTCCCATACCACTTCCTCTAAGTTTTCGGGTAATCTTTCCTCAAAAGAGTCATTTTGGGGTGTTGACGTTATTGGTTCAACATCTGGCGCATCATATTCCCATAATTGTTCACCTAAACTAAGAATTAGCTCTTGTCCAGGGGGAGTTGGGAGAATTTCTTCATCGGGTGTACTTTCTATTACATCTGGCTCATCATACTCCCATAACCGCTCGCCTAAATTGCGGATCAGTTCTTGTCCAGGAGTGATTTCTATTACATCTGGCTCATCATGCTCCCATAACTGTTCGCCCAAATCGCGGATCAGTTCTTGCCCAGGAGTGATTTCAACATCATCTTGTGCCTGATTGTCAGGGTAATCTTCTATTTCTGTAGGTAAGTTTTGCATTAGCCGAATGCCAATGTCATAAGCAACTTCTCCAATTCTGCCAACACCAAGTTCCCCCAATTGCACCATCTGTGTTGCTAAAAGAGGATTTGGTGTACGTGAAGCTAGCAAGCTTTCACCAAACATCAACAACCAGTCTATCCAACGTTCAGTCGGAACGCGATTTTCGATCCGTTGCAGATACCTCAATGCCCACTGTCGTCCTCGTGCTTGATGCACGCCTTCTAACAATTGGATAAACAATTGTTCCAGATCCGCATTGGTTAGTTCTGGTAGTACCCCCACCAGATTGCGTCCTCTCGCACCCTTGAGAGAACTATTCTGTTTACTTGCAATGAGGCGCTTTAAAAACCTTTTAAGCGACTGCGATATCCGCCTGAGCATCTGCCACACTCTTGGATTTTGTTTTTCTAGATTGTAGCCATCGTTGTGTTAAAAAAATCATCAATTACGTAAAAATCCATTAGATTCGGACAGCGCTTCCGTAGCAGGTTAGCAAAAAATATACAAATCTTCAAGAGCATAGCATTACAACGTTACAATTCCCAGATTTAACTCTTGAATTTGACTCTGGCAAGCAGTTAATTTTCAGTTTGCTCTGTAGTCGATTGACCAGCAGGATATAACTGACTAATTAATGCCTGGACAAGCACTTGTGGATCGTCTGTTTCAACCGCAAGCTGTTGAGCAATTTGCTGACGTAAATTTTCATCCTCCTGCAACATCACAAACAACTGTTCTAGGGTGACAGTTTGGTATTCTCCCTCTGGGAGGTTCTCTAGCGCATCTGCTGACTCTGATACTGGGACAGCTACCTCAGAGGGCAAAGCAGTGCTAAACGCATCTGGCCCTTCGTATTCCCAAATTGGTTCGCCTTCATTGCGTGTTAACAACTGCATCCCGATATTATAGGCAACATCTCCAATTTCTCCGATGCTCAACTCACCCAATTGCACTAACCGCGCAGCCATTTCATTATTGGGTGTAGGAGATGCGAGCAATCTATCGCCAAAGCGCCCCAACCACTCAACCCACTCTTGAGTTGTGATGCGATGTTCGATATTATGCAGCCACTTCTGTGCCCATGCTTCCCCTCGTGCTTGATGTACTCCTTGCAACAGTTCGTTGAAGAGAAATTCCAGATCCGTATCGCTCAAGGGTGGTGCTGGTTCTTTTTGAACATTTCCCCTAGATTTTGAGGTATTCTGTTTTCCACCAAACAAGCTCTGAAAAAGCTTTTTGAGCCATTGAAATAGCCGCTTGAGCATCTGCTGCACCATCGAGTTTTACTTTATCTATAAAATTGTAGCGATCGCACTGGACTATGGCGTTAGTTCAGTCAATAAAACGTATAGTCATTGGTCATTCGTCATTGGGCATTGGGCATTAGTCATTGGGAACTTATTAATTCTTCTCCCTCTGCCTCCCCACTCCTTTATAAGAACAAATGTACTAAATGATATGCTATAATTCCGATACATTGATGTTGAAATCATAGTAGAGGATAAGCTCTGGTTACTTGCTTTCCTGAGTGCCAAAATTCACGGCATTAGTTGAGTGCAAGGGCTATGGCAACATCGATCAACAAAGCAGGTACGAGAGTTTAAAATAATTGAATCCTAAACTCGACTCGGTGCTACTAATCAACATTGAAAGGCATTGAAGTCTATTTTTCCATGTCTTACGAACCCCTGCACCACAAATATCGCCCCAAAAGTTTTGCTGAACTGGTGGGTCAAGAGGCGATCGCGACCACCCTCACGAACGCGATCAGCACATCTAAAATCGCCCCCGCCTATTTATTCACTGGGCCAAGAGGTACGGGGAAAACTTCTAGTGCCCGGATTCTGGCTAAATCCCTCAATTGTCTAAAAGGTGATCAGCCCACTGCTGAACCCTGCGGTGTATGTGAGGTTTGTCAGGGAATCACCAAGGGCTACGCCTTAGACGTAATTGAAATAGACGCCGCCAGTAATACTGGTGTCGATAATATCCGCGAGTTGATTGAAAAAGCCCAGTTTGCTCCTGTGCAGTGTCGCTACAAGGTTTATGTAATCGATGAATGCCACATGCTCAGTACCCAGGCATTCAATGCGCTACTTAAGACACTAGAGGAACCACCAAGACACGTAGTTTTTGTATTGGCGACAACAGACCCGCAACGGGTGTTACCAACGATTATTTCGCGCTGTCAAAGGTTTGATTTTAGACGCATTCAGTTAGAGGCGATGGTGAAGCATTTAAGTGCGATCGCATCTATAGAAAACATTCATATTTCACATGATGCTGTCACCCTGGTAGCCCAACTTTCTCAGGGGGGATTACGGGATGCCGAAAGTCTACTCGATCAATTAGGCTTGTTAGCGGGTGAAGTCACACCAGAGCGAGTTTGGGATTTGGTGGGGACGGTAAGCGAACAAGACTTGCTGGGGCTTTTAAATGCGATCGCTCAAGATAAACCGGAAGCAGTTCTAGACTGTACTCACTACATTCTAGATCGTGGTCGAGAACCCCTAACTATTCTGCAAAATCTCGCTGCTTTTTACCGCGATTTACTCATAGCGAAAACAGCACCCAACCGCCACGATTTGGTTGCTTGTACTCAGCAAACTTGGACAGCGCTGGTTGAGTTTGCTCAATACTTCGATATCAGCACGATTTTGGCGGGACAGCAACACCTGCGAACATCAGAAGTACAAATTAAAAATACCACCCAGCCGCGTTTGTGGTTGGAAGTAACATTACTAGGATTGTTACCTAGTGCGACAAATATTCAGCCACAAGCCCCAAGTGTCGCGCCGCGAGTTAATACACCTGCTGTATCTCCAAGTTATCCTCCAGCAGTTGCCCAAAATCACCCAGTCTCTTTTGTACCTTTAGCTGAACCGCAAACAAATCATAATTCTGCATCTGCCAATCATCAAACGGCTGCCCAAACTCAGCCCGTTACTTCATCTCCCCCAGTTGAACAGCAAACAAACCACAATTCTGTTGCTAAATCAGTTTCAGCACCAACTCCAGAACCTGTTGCTGTTGCTGTTCCTGTTCCAGCTGCGAACATTGAACCAGTAACTTCAGAAGTTGTTGGCGAAGCAGAATATGACTTAACTCAGATTTGGCAACAAGTGCTTGCCAACCTCCAGCCAAAATCAAGGCAAGAAATGCTGCGTCAAATGAGCCAACTCATAGATTTTGACGGTGTTGTGGCTCGAATTGCGATTAAACAGGCATGGTATGACAAGGGTAAATCTTATCTACCGATGATTACGGCAGCTTTCCAGCAGACTTTCCAGCGTGAAATCCAGATAAATATAGAAAAAGGAATTTCTTCAAACTCTACCTCAGCCAAAAAAAATCCTCCGCCAAAAGATTCGACTCGCGTTCAGCAACCAGCAACTCCCAGTTACAACCAGCAAATTTCGTCTCCAGCGCCGGCACCGCAGCCAACTAATCCAGCACCAGCACCGACAGCAGCAAAAAATGAAAGCGGCGTAAATGGAAATGGGGCAAATGGAAATGGCGTAAATGGAAATGGTGTAAATGGAAATGGCGTAAATAGAAACGGGGTAAATGGAAATGGGGCGCAAACTTTGCCTCCACTGCCAAAACAAACACCCGCACCTGATTGGGAACCTGACGAAGTAGCGATCGCAGCTCAACGTGTAGCAGAATTTTTCAACGGACAAATTATCCGTTTTGCAGATGATTTCCCAGAATTCTCTGATTCCATAACTACACCAGAATGGGTAGAGGAAGCAGAAGTTGATGATGAATAAAAAATGCAAAATTATTTTTGGTAATTTTGCATTTTGAATTTTGAATTTTAAATTTTGAATTCCCCAAAGGGGCTATTCCCCATGCCCAGTATGCAAAGTTTTCACCCATTTCAGGCGCTTTGGTCTTACCGACATCCGGGCAGTAGTACTGCTCATGACGACTAACCAGTGCAACATATATAAACTGCCGCGCAGGGTTTGCACCAGCATTATAAAATATGTAGAAAGTGGGAATTTTTGATCTTGACGTACCCGCTTCAGACCTGTAAACATCCCTACCATCGACATAGAAATAGACAAACCAGTGATGGGACTTAACATTGGTGGACGATGACGAGCGATCGCCATTAATAAATCTGGGACTGCTGCTGTTGGCAAGATATACATAATCAGCATAAAAATCAGCAAATCCCAGCTTTTACGCGTTCCCATGCGGTTTTTGAGAATTAAATCCCAATAATCCAAATAGCGCTGATAACCGCCTTCTGCCCAACGGTTGCGCTGATGCCAGAGTGAAACTGCACTTGTCACTCCTTCTTCTTGCACCGCTGGATGGAAAACACACTCAATATCCCATTTATCCAAATGTAAACGGATTGTCAAATCCAAATCATCGGTAATGGTTTCTTCATTCCAGCCACCGCAGCTTTCCAAGGCTGAACGCCGGACAAATTGACCATTACCCCGCAGTTCGCCAATGCCACCAAGGGCAGTCCGCTGTTGCTGGAACCAGGTATCAAGTGCCATTTCTGCCATTTGACCCTTAGTCCAAAAGTTGTCTTTAGCGTTGGCGATCGCTTTTCGCACCTGCACCGCCCCCACGTTTTCTCTTTGAAATAAAGGTATTACCTGTTGCAGCAARTCTGGTGTCACTTGRGCATCAGCATCAAATACTGCTATRATRYCGCCCTTTGTYAGCGGCAAAACCTGATTCAACGCCCCYGATTTGCCACCASTAGCTTCTGCTGAACGCCTTAGTACTTTCAGTTGGTCGTGTTTCTGTTCKAGTTCAGTTAATAAATGTGGCGTGCTATCACTGCTGYGATCGTCAATWATCCAAATTTCGTACTGCCCACCTGGATATTCCAGATTACAAAGATTTTTGACTAATTTAGCAATTACCGCTTCCTCATTTTTCGCAGCTACTAGCACAGAAACAGAAGGTAAATCTCCCTGTATTTCTTTTGGATAGCGACGGGATTTAGTAAATACCACCACCAAAGCATGAAATCCTAGAATGGTGGTCAGTCCTAGAATAAAAATGGAAGCCCAAGAAACTAAATGTAGAGCGATCGTGCCACTCCAGACGATAGTCAAGACTAGAGCTGCTTTGCCTCTACGACCTTGAAACCGGGATGGTAGAGACATAGAATCTGTCTCTAACACTGACTCCTCATCTACTGATAGGTCAGACAACAAGGAGTTGAGCGGATCAAGCTCTTGATAAGAATCTTCTTCGGGCCAGGAATTCGCTGGCATAGGTTAGGTTGCTTGATTCAAAAACCACTATTTGTCTACAGTTAGTAATTTTACGGACAAATATCCCTAAGCTACTTTTCCCGATATTAATCGGAATGGGCAAACTGCAATACCCGCTATCCCTAAGCCAAAAGCCGCTGGGACTACCTTTGTTGTCACCGTCACTGTGCGTAATTACCTCATATTAACCGCGTTTACTACTCTTAGACAGAAGCTTGATTCCTTTGATAGCCAGTTGGGCAGGAAGCTTGTAGAGTCGGACTTTCTCCCATGAGAACTCCGGTTTGGGTAAAGTAATAGCAAGGTAGCAGCAGCTTTTTGTTGGGAAAAACTGCAATAACGGCATCCACCACTTTACAGTAGACATTTTTAGTGTTAACGTTCCCAGATTCGATAACAGTTAATGCAGCATTATTGTAACCGAAATTTTAATATTTCTTAGTAGTAACTTCATTTATTAAGCATGGGGCATTGGTATTGGGATTAGGGAGAGGTGATAGGTGATAGGTGACAGGTGACAGGTGACAGGTGATAGGGAATAATCTGTACCCTGTAACCTATACCCTATTCCCTTCTTCACTGACCACTATGTGCTTTAGACACATCTTTTGGGAATACTACTAACATCCACTAATATCCCCAGTTGCTAACTAACTTGAGGAATATTTAACTATGTCTATTGAGCAACTCCAGCCTGCAACTCAACAACAAGCCAGTGTTTACTTACCTTATGTTCAGGGCGCTAGGCGCAATTTCTTACCCTATGCCATCAGTCTTTATCAAAAAGGGGTTTTGGAGGGACATCGAAAGATCGAAGCCAGCGAACATGTCCCCTTTGTCGCTTCCTGGAATGTTGCTACTTTACCCTCAGACTTAACCCGTTGCCGAATTCAGTTTGATGGCAATGCTGACCTGAGTTATGAACTGATGATGGCTAGTTTCGAGTTTATTAATTTTTTAATTGAACTGATGGACAACTATAAACGTTATCGCGTAACCGATTTTTCACAACCGTTTTACCGCAAGCTACTGCGTATAGATGATTGATTCAACTCAGCCGGATTTGTAAAAGTCCGGCTTATATTTAAAATTACACTAATAGTTTGTCAATTTTAAATTGATGGGTAAGCAAGTTCGTAGTCAGGACTTTAGTCCTTATTTTCTAAGAGGATGTTTGAAAAGTGGTATGTTGTGATTTTTATCGAATTATTACCCCCCTTAATCCCCCCTTGTAAAGGAGGGAAACAAGAAAATCCGGTTCTCTCACGCCACATGCTTCAAGTCGGGCGTTGCCCGCCCAACGCAGTGGCTCCCCTTTATAAGGGGAGGGTTAGGGTGGGGTAAAAAAATATTTGATACATCAATCATGACTTTTCAAACATCCTCTAAGATTATTTGCTCACAAGGCGCTGACTTTACAATTCAGCACCTTGTGAGCTTTCTTACAACAACCTTTCAGTTTTAAAATGTCTTCCTAAGTCCGCTGTCTTTTCTTCTTTTCAGAACGATACCAAAACTAGCAACCATCAGAGTTCCGAGAAGGCTAGCGGGTTCTGGAATAGAAGTTTCATTTATAGGTACTTTGATTCTTAGATTTGCCAAGCTAGCGTTAGTTATGGTCAAGGATGTTACGCTTGGCAAACCTGGGATATCGGACTGGAAATCAAAGACAGTGGGAGTTAAATTACCATTGGGATTACTATATCGTTCCCCATATCCACTCACTTCAAAAGTACCTTGATACTTCTTTCCGGTGTCTGGGTCGGTGACAGTACCAGTGTAGAAAGCTTTTGTGAGATTAAATTCATCTTGAACTACTCCTTGAAATGTGGTTCCTGGCAATTGTCCCTGGTAGAGGAAGGCAGTCAACTGACCACCAGAAAGCACCGGCGATGTCAGAACACTATTAAACGAGACAATGGGAATACCTTTAAAGTCAACAAAGTAATGCAGACTTCCATCGGAGCGTGTTTCTACCTTTAAATAGTCTGACTGGTATACAGGAACATAATTAGGATTATTATTAGTACCTAAGTTCCGGTAATAAGTTCCAGTTTCATCCGTATCAATACGAGTAGTACTATTATTGAAATTGGGATTATTTCTGGGAAGTTCGATAGTTCCTGATAATGTGCCAGTGCTTTCAATTGTGATGAATTGAGCAGCAATTGCACTTGCTCCACTGATAGCGATCGCTACTGCTGCGAGACAACTGCTGCTAACAATTGCAAAACCTAGCTTAATCCCTGATGAACTCACTTTCATTAACAAATTGTTCCTTTAATTGCCGATGGTAAACACACCTAATCTGCTGAGATTAATTGCAAATCTTTCTCAAGCATGATTTATTATTCCCAAGCTGGTGATGGAAGTTTCATCGGCAATAAAAAGTCTTGTCAATTGCTACTTTTATACTTGCACTTGCGAAATATGTTAGAGACAATCACCTGATTAATCAATTTCAATCTCGTTATTTGATGAGAATTTATAGATTAAACTACAACGCGATCGCGTCCTTTTCTTTTAGCTTGATTGAGTGCTTCTTCAGCAGCATTAACTAAAGTAGCAGGTTCAATTCCTATTACCGGAATCACGCTAGCCACCCCTAAACTCACAGTTAAAACAGCAGCAGGTAAACCACCAATGTTAGGATACTCACATTTAATACCCAAAGCTTTTACTTGCTCTCGAATATATTCAGCAATGTCCATTGCAGCAGTCACATCTATTTGAGCAAGAATGGCGAATTCTTCACCACCATAACGAGCCACTAACACTCTGTTGCTTTCGTCTCGAAAATCTCCTTTTTGGGAACTCACAAAAGCACTACTAGTTGAATGATTCATATTCCTACTGGATGAGAAAGTGCTATTACTTAGTGAGTGCTTGACGCAGTTACAGATAGTATTAGCGATTTGTCTTAAACACTCATCTCCTGCCGATATACCATAAGTTTTATTATAAATTTTAAAATAATCAATATCGCACAAAATCATTGATACTGGAGTGTTTTCACGAGTGGAATTTTGCCACTCAATTTGCAGGTAGCTTTGAAAGTAGCGGCGATTTCCTAATTGAGTTAGTTCATCTAAGCTAGAGAGGAAGAGAAACTGTTGATTTTCTTGTCTCAACCGTTCAACATGAGTATTGTTGAAATGCTCAATTTTTTTGAGATATTGTCGGAAATATAACCGATATAATTCACACGCAGGAGTACTGCGATCGCCTTCTAAATTAATTAGCCCTAGACTCTGTAATTTATATGCCAATCTTGGCTCTAATTTCACATAATTTGTAGTATTAATTACTTCATAAAAAGCATCTCCCAATTCTGGCTCATCTCGTAGTGCTAACACATACTGCCTTAAATACTCGTTATAGATTCCGGCATCTGTAGATGCTTGTTGTAATAACTGCCCTAAATCCCCTTTTAATCCACCTTTACCTACAAGCTGATACAATGCCAATCGCACTAAATAAGGGTTTCCTCCCACCATTGCCATCAAACTATCGGCATCTTTATCTGTCCAATCCAACCCGTGACGTTGTGCTAAATCTTCCACCTGCTCTTTCGTAAAGGGAGGTAAATTAATTGTCAAACCAATATTAAATGGCGATTGAGTCAGTTTTATGGGAACAAGAATTTCTGTTGAATAAACTAGAACCAGACGTAATTTTTGCCAAATTTCTACCCTTTTGGCTTGTTCATGCCACGATCGCACTAATGGTAGCAATTCTCCAGCAATTTCCTGATACTCAAATACCCAATCCACCTCATTTAATATTAAAACCAGGGGACTTGAGAGTGCAGACAGTAAATATTTTTGGAAATAGATAGAGCAGCTGATTTTGCTACCCATATCTTCATCCCAATAATCATTGAGTTTTGGTTCTAGCTGTAACTCCCGACTAACATTCGCACAGAACCAGCGCAAAAATTTATCCAAACTGGCAAATACTGCTTTGTCTGCTTGCTGAAAGTCCAAAGTTACGGTGCGAAAGCCTTGCTTGTTAGCGTGTGCAAGCAAGCGCAAAACCAGAGAGCTTTTCCCCATCTTTTTGGGTGCTTTGATGCAAATTACACTCCCAGGTTCAGCCATTTCTGCGTAAGCGAGTTCTTCAATTGGTGGGCGAGGGATGTAAAATCTGGAATTAAGCGATACTGGCCCACTAGGAAATTCTAAGGATATCGCCGTGGCGGCTCGGTTGAATTCCTTAATTAAGTGCTGATGCGCTTCGCTAAGATGGTGATTTTCTAGAGTCTGGCGAAAGTTGGATTTATGTATTGGTTCTTTGCAAAAATTACTCAGTACTTGCCATAAATGAGCAGCAATTTTCTTGACACGTTCCTCGCCGTAGTGTACTTCATCGGCTATATTGGTGTAGGTTTTTCCTTCCCACGAAGAACGCAATATCAACTCTTGGAGCGTCGTTAAACCGGTTGCTTGACTGGCTTTTAGTAGCAATACTAGTTCATCTATAGTCATTACTCATTGACTCTAATTCAGTATGATATTTTCTTCACACCATTCAGCTTTGGAAGTCAATGTAGACTGCCTTGTATGCATAGCAGCCAGTCCTGACTAAAAAAGCTACAAAAAAGCCTTGACAATTTTTTGCATCCTTAAATTATTTGACATGATTTAATCATAGAATTTTTTTTACAAATTTTTTGGGGTTTTTAGGTAATTCTATGTGACTTGAACTACTTTTTTAAGACATATCTTAGAATGTAGATGCACACAACGTAGCGATTTTTTCTAAAAGATTGCTATGGCGATCGCAACAGAGGTTACACTCGTCCGTTTACCTTTTTATAAATTCCATCCCAATTTATGATGTGGGCTGATATATCCGTAACGTACAGCAGATTTCAAGTTGATGAGGTACACAAGCTAAGTCTGTTATCCAGGTATAAAGTCTGTTTTACTTCTGAATTCTGCTGTACGTTACAGCCTAATAAACCAACTAGGCGGATTTGTCCATAACTGAATCGTCAGGGTGCTAAGACAGCGTAGAGAGAGAGCTACAGAATATCTTCCTCATCGTACCAGCAGCTATGCATATCCAAGAACCCGCTACCCATGAATCAGAAACTCCACTTTCAGTACAAGATTCTCAGAATTTCCCAGAAGCCAAAGACTTATCTCCAGAAAATTTAGATACTTGCCAATGCTCACAAGCCGTCTTACAAATGGCATTAATCACTAGTGGCTTGGGGTTGTGGGATTGGAATCTGGTAACTGACAAAACCTTTTACGATCCCCAGTGGAAAAGCATCCTGGGATATAAAGTAGACGAAATCGACAACGATTATAAATCCTTTGAACAACTTGTACATCCACAGGATTTACCAAGAATTCGCCAGGTATTGCACGATTATCTCCAAGGATGCATACCTGTGTTTGAAGTCGAATTGCGAATGTTGACTAAATCCGGGGAGTGGAAGTGGATTTTGACTTGTGGCAAAGTATTTCAACGGGATAAATTCGGTAAACCAGTGCGGATGGTGGGAACGCACAAGGATATTACTCAGGATAAGGCGATGTCTACGACGGGCTGCGCCTACGCTACCCAACAATACCAACTATTTGAACAACTCCAAACAGAAATTGCTCAACGCCAGTTTACCGAGGACCAAGTTAGGGAAAAATCAGAGCAACTAGAAATTACCCTTGATGAACTCAAATATACCCAAAACCAGTTATTGCAGAACCAGAAAATGGCTAATCTCGGTCAACTGGTGGCGGATATGGCTAACGAAATTAACAACCCCGTTAGCTTTATCTACGGCAATCTCCATCCTGCTAGTAAATATGCTGAAGATTTAATCAGAATTATTGAACTTTACCAATATTACTATCCCACGCCTACCCCAGTTATTGCCTTACATTTGCAACACCTTGACCTTGGTTTTGTGAAGACAGACTTTTTAAAATTACTGTGGTCAATGCGAGCCGGTTCTGAGCGCGTTCAAGAAATTGTTTTTGCCTTGCAGAATTTTTCCACCTCTGACGAAGGTCAAATGAAAAAGGTTGACTTGCATGAAGGATTTGATAGTGTTCTCAGGATTTTGCAGCATCGTCTCAAAGAAAAACCTGATAGAGCAGAGATTAAAGTAATTAAAACCTTTGGTGAATTACCTTTAATTGAGTGTTATCCTGGTGAACTAAATCAGGTATTCATGAACATCTTAACTAATGCTATTGATGCCTTAGAAGAGAGGATGAAGCATGATGATTCTTTTACTCCAAAAATTCTGATTCATACAGAAGTTGTTAGCAGTCATTTATCATTAGTCAATAATCATGAACCTTGGGTAAATGACAAACTACTAGGGAAAAAATACAAAGTTATCATTCGCATTTTTGACAATGGCAAAGGTATACTTCCCCATATCCAAAGACATATATTTGAACCGTTTTTTACAACTAAGCCAGTAGGCAAAAGTCAAGGACTAGGGCTATCAATTAGTCGGCAAATTATAGTTGAAAAACATCAAGGTAAACTTAAGTGTAATTCTCAATTAGGTCAAGGGACAGAGTTGATCATTGAGATGAATACAACAGCAAGACACTATGCCGCGATTAGAAAACACGCCAGCTTTTAGGTAATGAACTTTGGGGAGGAGATATTAATTTTTGCAAATCGATGCATTAACAAGGCGGTCGTCGTATTCGCAATGCAAGTCGATGCATTAACAAGGCGGCCGCCGCATTCGCAATGCAAGTCAAAGCATTAACAAGGCGGCCGCCGCATTCGCAATGCAAGTCAAAGCATTAACAAGGCGGCCGCTATATTCACATATCTGATACTAATTTAATTAATGATTGCAACACATCCTTGGGTAAAGACGCGATGAATCGCGTCTCTACAAATGGTTTTTTTAAAATGCCTTGTAAAACGGCTTTGGTCTGCACAACCATTTTCCATTCGTTGTCCCAGCACATATTGATAGGGCGCTACACCCATTAGGCAAGAGACGGCGATTTATCGCATCTTTGCGATCTAGAAATTTCATCAAAAAACTTTAACCGAACCGTATTGGCTCACATTTAATTTGGTGTTATTCCAAGAAATCCAAAAGGAAAAAGTCAGTACCTACACCACCGATGAGAATGGCACGTGGCGCGGTGTAGTCGCACCACGTGCTTGTGAAACTTGCATAAGTCCTGATTAAGCAAATTGCTGCAATCCATTAAGAGGTAGATCAAGAATCACTCCTGAAATTGGAGAATAACCAATATCTAGAGAAACACTAGCTTTTATAGGCTGAGAACCACCAATTATAGGAGTTGTAGAAACCCTATCTGTTATTAGATTAGACACGAAGGGAGATGGTCTAGGATTGTCATTTGAGTTAATATCAATGTCAATAATCTGTCCAGGGGTCAACTGCAAGGTACTAAAAACAGCCTGAGCCTGAGCTTTAGCATCTTTAACAGCTTCGCTCAAAACTTGCAGGCGTGCCTGCTGCAATACTTCATCTGAGGCAGTGAAGCTGATATTCTGTATGACATTTGCGCCTGCTTGAATAGCTTTGTCAATTGCTGCCCCAGCTTGATTTGTTGGTAACTCAAACTGAAGTGTGTTGAGGCCTTCAAAGCCGGTGAGGGTTTGAGTACCATTTTCATAGCTATAGACAGGATTTAGTTGAATAGATATAGTTTGAAGTTCTTTCGCCCCAAGCTTTTTCAGTACATCAACTACCGCTGTTGAACGTTGAGCAACTTGTTCTTGAACTGCGGTTGCAGTTTTTCCCTCTACTTTAATCCCCAATTGCACCTCAGTTAAAGTGGTAGCAACACTGACCTCTCCTTTACCAGTAACTTCCAATATCTGAGGAGTTTTTGGAGCAGTGCTACCAATGAGGGGATCGGCGATCGCAAGACCCAAATTTCTCACACCGATGAGATTATCAGTAGCCGAAGCAAGAGTCCCTGCTGAATTTGGAGAATAACCGATATCGAGAGAAACACTAGCTTCTATCGTCTGAGGACTACCAATTATAGGAGTTGTACTAGCTGTTGCCAAAACCCTATCTGCTGTTAGATTAGACACCAAGGGAGATGGTCTAGGATTATCATCTGAGTTAATATCAATGTCAATAATCTGTCCGGGGGTTAACTGCAAGGTACTAAAAACAGCCTGAGCCTGAGCTTTAGCATCTTTAACAGCTTCGCTCAGAACTTGTAGGCGTGCCTGCTGTAATACTTCGTCTGAGGCAGTGAAGCTGATATTCTGTATGACATTTGCACCTGCTTGAATAGCTTTGTCAATTGCTGCACCAGCTTGATTTGTTGGTAACTCAAACTGAAGTGTGTTGAGGCCTTCAAAGCCGGTGAGGGTTTGAGTACCATTTTCATAGCTATAGACAGGATTTAGTTGAATAGATGTAGTTTGAAGTTCTTGCGCCCCAAGCTTTTTCAGTACATCAACTACCGCTGTTGAACGTTGAGCAACTTGTTCTTGAACTGCGGTTGCAGTTTTTCCTTCTACTTTAATCCCCAATTCTACATCAGTTAAAGTGGTAGCAACGCTGACCTCTCCTTTACCAGTAACTTCCAATATCTGAGGAGTGTTTGGAGCAGTGCTACCAATGAAGGGATTGGCGATCGCAAGACCCGAATTTCTCACACTTGTGAGATTATTTGTGCCAGCCATCTTATTCTCCTTGCTTAAATGATGTTTGATACCTGTTGATGTTTTAATCTTAATCGGATCTCGACACTCACTCGTGACAACCAGTAATTTCAAGATTCTGATGCTTTGAAGCTTTTTATTAGTCGTGTTCGTGAGCGTGTAAAAGGTGTTTTTCATGAAATTCAAAACACTGGAGTCTCAACCTATTTAATTCACATTAGGCGTAATTTAGCTTAGAACAACCCTAGGCATACCTAAACTGACAGTTAAAACAGCAGATGGTAGACCATTAATGTCAGAATACTGAATCTAATGATGAGAAAATAAAGGTAAGCACATGCCCACCTCCAAACTTGCTGGGCTATTTACCCAAGACAGATAAACAGCAAATTTTATCAGTCAATATTTATGACTTCCACCGTTCCCTCTCAAACTCGAAAGCGACCCACTCAAGCAATAGGAGCCAAAATCTTCCACTGGTGTAACATCATTAGTCTATTTATCATGCTCACCAGTGGACTACAAATTTACAACGCCAACCCTGTTTTTGGTGGACGTGCAGGTTTGCACATTCCTCCGATATTTACTTTAGGAGGTTGGCTGGCAGGAGGCAGACACTGGCATTTTGCAGCAATGTGGCTATTCTCGCTAAATCTATTGTGGTATGGAATTTACATTTTAGTTACCCGGCGCTGGCGACATCGCTTTGTCGGTGCTAATGACTTCAAAGCATTACAAAAAACTCAAAATTCCCAACGCCTAATTTATGCTTGGCATCGGATTGCTTATACAGCAATTATTCCTATTTTGCTGCTGGCATTATTTACAGGGATAGGAATGTATAAACCTGCTCAATTTCCCTGGATTGTGGATTGCTTTGGCGATTGGCAAGCATTGCGAATTGTTCACTTTGCCTCAGTGCCGATGGTTATCTTATTTGTAGTAATTCACTATCAATTAGGGCGTAAGGCTGGTGGTACTGAATTAACAGAATCAATGTTTTGATCGACGATCCTTTTTTAAACAAAAAAAATGAACTTTTTTGATAAATTGAATGGAAATATCTTACAAAATCAAAGCTTACTATTTGTAGGACTCGATCCAAATCCAGAAATGATGCCTGGGCGTTATGAATCTGAAGAACTTATTGCTGGTTTAGAGAAGTGGTTACAATTTATTATTGCGGAAACTGCTGATTTCGTTTGTGCTTATAAACCGACACTTGGCTTTTACGAAGCTTTAGGTATTCCTGGTTTAGAAGTGCTGTACAAAACTTTAGCAGCTATTCCAGCCCATATCCCAGTGATTTTAGATGCCAAACACAGTGACTTAAATACTAGTACCATCTTTGCCCAGACTGTGTTTACACAATGGCAGGTGGATGCAATCACTCTCAGTCCCTATACAGGACAAGATCACGTAGCACCTTTTTTGGTCTATCCTGATAAAGCGGTGTTTATTTTATGCTGTACTTCTAATCCAGGTGCAGAAGCTCTACAGCAATATCCTACAAACGAATCACCCCTTTATTTACAGGTAGTAAAAGAATCAAAAACCTGGGGAACTCCAGAACAATTGGGTTTGGAAGTGGGAACTACAAATCCTGAAGTTTTAGCACTTATTCGAGCAGTTGCACCTGAACGAATTATTATGGCGCGTAGCATCTGGGCAGAGGCTCAAAACCTGAAACAAATTTTAGAAGCTGGCTTGAATAGTAATGGTGATGGTTTACTGATTCCTGTTCCTCAAGATATGTTGGTAAATACACAATTAGCAGAAGAAGTCCAGTCTTTACGTGCAGAAATCAATCAAATCAAAACTGAAATTGTTCACGAAAATTCTACTTGTTCTGTGTGGTTTCCTGATGTTTGTTTTTTAAATCAGCACCCCCACCAAGATTTGATTTTACAACTTTATGATCTTGACTGCATTATGTTTGGCAGCTTTGTCCAAGCATCAGGAGCGATATTTCCTTATTACATCGACTTACGCAAAATTATTTCCAATCCCCAAGTTTTTAATCAAGTTCTCACAGCTTATGAGGATATTTTGAAGAACCTGAATTTTGATAGATTAGCAGGTATTCCCTATGGTTCATTACCTACTGCGACTGGTTTAGCTTTGCGCCTTCACTGTCCGATGATTTTCCCGCGTAAAGAGGTGAAAGCACACGGAACTAGAAGAGTAATTGAAGGTAACTTTCATGCTGGTGAAACAGTTGTAGTGGTTGACGATATTCTCATAAGCGGTAAAAGTGTTATGGAAGGAGCAGGAAAGTTGGAATCAGCAGGATTAAAGGTTAATGATATTGTGGTATTTATCGACCATGAACAAGGGGTGAAAGATAGGTTACAGCAAAATGGTTATTGCAGTCATGCGGTTTTAACTATTTCGGAAATTACTAATACTCTCTATCAAGCAGGACGAATAAATGAAGAACAATTTTCAGCTTTTGCTGAAATTTAGGAATTGGAATAATGGAGAGTATGGAATGGGGAATTGGGAGAGACACGATTAATTGCGTCTGTACTGGAGGAAGATTTTTATTGTCTACTTCTTCTTGAGCAGATTTAATTACTCGGTTCAATCTAGTAACTAGAATAATTTTCGCTTTGAAATTAATTATGAATTTTTCACTGAATCAACTACTTAGATGGTTAATTTTTACGTTGTTATTTCCTCTAGTATTTCTCAATGGTTGGCTAGCTTTTTTGCTGGTTAAAAACTTCCAACCTGTCGTCACAATTCTTGTCTTGGCTACTTTGCTTGCATTCGTTTTAAACTATCCTGTTTCAATTCTCCAACAACGGAGAGTTAAACGTAGCTATGCAGTAGCATTAGTTTTTATATTAGCATTAGTAATTATTGTGGCTCTGGGTATCACTTTAGTACCCATTGTTTTAGAGCAATTTAATGAAATGGTTAAAGTCTTTCCTCAATGGATTGATTCTAGCGAAGAAAAACTTCAAATTGTAAATAATTGGTTGTTTAAACATAAAATAAATGTGAATCTAAGTCAGCTATTAGCACAAATTACTGACCAACTACCTAATGAAATAGAGTTTGTTTCAGATAAACTTTTAAGTATTATCATAGATACAATTGATAGTATTTCTGAGGCGTTAATCACAGTAGTGCTAACTTTTTACTTGTTGTTAGATGGCCCAAGAATTTGGGAGGCGATATTTAAGAAGTTACCTGGAAATCTTGCCCAGCAAATAAGCCAGTCTATTCAGCAAAACTTCCAAAATTACTTAATTGGTCAGGGAACTTTGGCTTTGCTGATGGGTGTTTCAATAACATTATTGTTTTTAGCTTTTCAAGTCCAGTTTGGTTTACTCTTTGGCTTGGGAGTTGGACTTTTGAGCTTAATTCCCTTTGGTGATGTCGTCAGTCTTGTTTTAATAACTTTAATAATAGCGTCACATGACTTTTGGCTAGCAGTTAAGGTTTTTGCGGTAGCTGTTGTTATCGATCAGTTAATCGATCAGGCGATCGCACCACGTCTTTTAGGTAAAATTACTGGTATTAGACCAATATGGGTATTAATTGCTCTGCTTGTAGGAACCAATGTTGGCGGAGTCTTGGGTTTACTAGTTGCGGTACCTGTAGCTGGTTTTATCAAAGATGTAGCAGACGGTTTTTCTAAATCTGTTAATTCTGATAAGGTGGGTGAGGGTGAAGCAGCATCAGAATTGTTGGTAGAAGAATCAATATCGCAATGAGTTGTGGATAAAAATTGCCATCTCTACCGTTAACGGGAAGTTGCAATGGTGTCATTTCGGTCGTATTATACAAACGAATTTGGCTCACTGTCTCTTCGCCGTGTACTCAGCTTCCAAACGGTCGTATTCTTCAATTTCTGCGGCAATCTCCGTGTCAATTACTTCCTGGTTAGCATAGTAGTAAGCTAGCGCTGCATAAACTTGTGCCAACATTAGCTGTGGCCTTTGGACAACTATCTCTTCCGGTTTCATGCCTGCGTTGAAATCGATCGCAATATTATGTACCGTAATCCGGTGTCCCGCAATCCGAGGACGACCACCACAGGTTCCGGGTGTGCTGACAATCAGCGTGCCAATGTCGGTAATTGTTTGCATAGCTTGTTTACTAAATTTTGCTCTCATAGACAACTGAGCAATTTTAAACTTCTTCTAATCTAGAAATATAAATATCCAGTTGTTTATTTAGCTACCTACAGCAAAATAAAACATTTATCCCTAATAATTAGGAGTCTACCATTAATCCCAGAATACCAAACATCCTGCCTGCATTGGAGACGATAGACTTTTTATAAGAGTAATTTTGACAAAAACTCGAATTTTCTAACATTTCAAAGCAGGTATGGGGCAATGGTGCGATTAAAACTGTGGCAGTGGGTAGTCTTAGCAATTCCGATCGCGTTTATCATCATTTTCTTACTGGTATCCGCCGGTTCACAAATTCATGCGTGGGGCATTAATTGGATTTGGGGTGTATTCACCGTTTTATTTGTTGGTTGGCGTTGGCTGCTAGTCAAATGGACTCAACCTGCTGTTAACCAAGTTGAAGCTGTATTAGCCCAAGTCCGAGAAGAACTGGAATCGACAGCAGAAGATACAGTCGGGCGACCAGTGGGAAGTGACACCACAAAGCTTGCAGAAACCGCACTCCAAGAAATTCTCCAAGCAGCACAAAGCGATCGCCCCATTTGGGAAGACTGGCAAACTTTTTGGACGCGATGCCAAGATTTAGTGGTGGCGATCGCTCATATCTACAATCCTCAGATTCAATATCCCCTGCTGAATATTTACGTCCCCCAAGCTTACGGGCTGATTCGGGGAACGGTAGATGATATGGATCAGTGGATGCAAAAGTTATCCCCAATCCTCAATCAGGTAACGGTTGGACAAGCATACCAAGGATATGAGGTCTACCGGAAGTTGGAACCATCGGCTCGGAAATTCTGGAAAGTTTGGAACTGGGCACAATGGATCTTAAATCCGGTGGCGGCGGTGGCAAAACAAGCCAGTCAGGGTTCTAGTAACCAAGCAACTCAGCAATTATTGGGGAATTTGAGCCAGTTATTTCGGGAAGCTGCCCTGAGAAACTTATGCCGACAAGCGATCGCACTTTACGGAGGTAGCACATTACCAGTTCCAGCAACCGTAGTTTCCCCACCAACTTTACCCAAGGTAAAAACCCAAACACTCCGAGAAATCCTGACTCAAGCTCAACCAGCCGAGGCGGTTGAGCAAAAACCCGTGAATATTCTGCTGGTGGGGCGCACGGGATCGGGAAAAAGTAGCCTGATTAACACGCTATTTCAGGCGGATCTCGCAGCCGTTGATGTTTTACCCAGTACCGATCGCATTCAGAATTATCAATGGCAGACTCAAACTGGGGAATCCTTAACGCTTTGGGATACACCTGGTTACGAACAAGTCAACCGTGCCGAACTCCGAAATTTGGTGCTTGATTATGCCATCAATTCAGATTTGCTGCTGTTAGCCACCCCTGCCCTCGATCCTGCCCTGCAAATGGATGTGGACTTTTTGCAAGACATCAAAGCAGAAGTTGCAGATTTACCTGCGATCGCTATTGTCACTCAAGTAGATCGTCTCCGTCCCATCCGCGAATGGCAACCGCCTTATGATTGGGAATGGGGCGATCGCCCCAAAGAAATTGCCATTAGAGAAGCCACTGAGTATCGCGCCAAACTGCTAGGAAACTTCTGTAATCTAGTTTTACCCGTGGTTACAGGTGACAGCAAAACGGGTCGAGTTGCCTGGGGAGTAGAGGCGCTATCGTTAGGATTAGTGGATGCGATCGCACCTACTAAGCAACTCCGCCTCGCCCGCTTTTTGCGTAATCTAGAAGTCCGCATCGTCGCCGCCGCCAAAATCATCGACCACTACACCTTCCAGATGACGACAACACAAGGATTAACGGCATTGCTCAAAAGTCCCGTCCTTCAGTTTGTTTCTACGCTCTCAACCGGATCTCCGGCTTTAGCATATATGCTGGCGGAGCAAATTCCCGTGGAACAGTTGCCAATTGTCATTGGTAAACTACAAATGGGATATGACCTTTTCTCACTCTTGAACCCCAACGCGCTCAACTTTGAATTGCTATCCCTTTGGCCGCTACTCTTGGAAAACACCGCTGCACCCGATCGCAACGCCTGGGCATTTGGTCATGCCCTGGTGGAGTATTGGACTCAAAATCTAACGATTGAACAACTCCGGGAGCGATTTGAGTATTATTTAGCGATCGCCAAATAATTTGCCTGCGATCGCCAATGTCTACGAAGGATTGTGACGTATCTTCGATTTTCTTGCAAATACTACGCCTAAATAACGAGTTTAAGCTAAACATCAAAAGTTGCATTAGTAAATAAAAGTAAATTGCGAATATTTACTTAGCACTTTTGAAGAATTTCATACTATATAAGTAAAAGCAAAAACGCGATAACAAACAGATTGTACTCTCAATATCAAAGTTAAGATTACGATTAAGAGTAGGCGTGGGAGCATCCACTTTTGGAAGAAACACCAGGTGATTGGAAATCGCGGCTATACAGACTAAACCCGCCTGCTTTGGGTTTTATAGAGTCCGCGCAGGCGGACAAAAGTTTGTATAGCCCCAGACTTCACTTCTCTTCGCGTAGCGTGCGCTGTCTTCGCAGGGCGATCTGCCAAAACGGGATGCTCCCCTCCCTGTGGTGTCCGCCGAACCTACCCGCTTTACCTAAGTTTTTATACAGACATCTTTTTGTTCGGAGTTTTTATGAAAAATATATTACAAACCTCCATCTCTCAAGAACAGAATTTAAATCAGAGCTATAGCATTTCGTCTTACGACAGGCTACTTTCGGTTGTGAAGGATTTAGCTTGTGTGCGGACTATTGAAGAAATTATTGAGATTGTGCGTTTGGCTGCTCGCGATCTCACAAATGCTGATGGAGTAACTTTTGTATTGCGGGATGGTGAATGTTGCCACTATGTCGATGAAAACGCTATTGGGCCACTTTGGAAAGGTATGCGTTTTCCGCTCAAGTCTTGCATCTCCGGTTGGGCAATGCTCAATAAAAAAGCAGCCGTAATTGAAGACATTTACCAAGATGCGCGAATTCCTCTTGATGCCTATAAAGTTACTTTTGTCAAGAGTTTAGTAATGGTTCCGATTCGGGTTTCCGATCCACTGGGTGCGATCGGAGCCTACTGGAGTACACGCCACCTAGCCACGCCCCAAGAGATCGGACTCCTTGAGATTTTGACCGATACTACAGCAGTTGCGATCGCGAATGTTCAACTTTTCCAGAAACTGACGAATCAAAACGCCCTGAAAGACAAATTTATTGCAATGCTGGCTCACGAATTGAGGAATCCTGTTGCCCCCATCTCCAACGGCGTTCAGCTACTGAAGTTGAAGCTAGGCGAGACTGGCGCAGTCGGGGAAACAGTTTTAATGATGCAAAACCAGATTAAGCACCTCTCCAAATTGATCGATGAGTTACTTGACGTATCGTCCATCACTTATGGAAAGATTTCATTAAACCTTGAGAAGGTTAATCTGGTGGAATTGGTTCGCCAGAGTCTCAATGACCATGCACAAGCAATAAAAAGATGGAATCTTAACGTAGTACAAGACCTGCCAAACAAGCCCGTGTGGGCTTATGTTGATTCCACTCGTTTCTTCCAAATCTTTGGGAACCTTCTTGATAACGCCTTAAAGTTTTCCCAGCCAGATGGGACGATCTGGGTGGATTTCTCAGTTATTCCAGGTGACAATGGCTCAGGTCGTGTAGCAGTTTTATCTGTAAGAGACTTAGGCATCGGGATAGACCCGACAATATTACCAGAACTTTTCGAGCCGTTTACCCAGGCCGATCGCAGTTTAGATCGTTCGAGGGGCGGGCTAGGTTTGGGACTTTCGGTAGTCAAAAGTCTTGTGGAACTTCATGGTGGTAATGTTGAAGCCTCAAGTAGAGGGATTAATTTGGGAGCAGAATTTAAAGTCACTTTCCCTGTATGCGAAGAGATTACAACCTTGGACAACGACCTAGAGATTACAGAGGCGGCTAAAAAATCGTTGAAGATTTTAGTCATCGAAGATAATGACGATTCAGCCGTATCATTACAAGCAGTACTTGAGCATTTTGGGCATGAAGTTTCCATTGCCAAAAATGGAATTTTAGGGGTAGAAACTGCAAAAAAACTTGAGCCTCATGTAATTATTTGTGACATCGGACTTCCCGAAATGGATGGATTCGCCGTTGCACAGGAACTGAGTAAAGACTCCAAATTGACTAGCTCAATTCTGATTGCACTGACCGGCTACGGTAGCCAAGAGGATCGGCAGCTTGCGCTGAAGGCTGGTTTCAAATGCCACTTGACCAAGCCTGTAGACTTTGAAATTCTGATAGCAGAAATTGATCGATACTTTGATGAAGTATTATCAAGTTGAGAAATTTTGCTACTTGTGAATTTTGACTGAGGAGTGTCAATCCATTAAATCATCTGTGGTAGGCTCACCCGGATAAAAGCGATCGCTCAAAATTTCCTCAAAAAGATATAAACATTGGAGGGGAAAAGTTGAGAGTGGCAAATTTGTTTCTCCTGATGCTAAATCCCTACCATTTTCATAAGATTCCTGGAGCGCCTCTTCAATGTAAGGTTTCAGACTAGGATTTTCGTTCAGCAACTTGAGAATTTCCCGTCGTTGTACTCTAATTGTTGCTAACCAACTACGGCTGCGTTGCTTTGGTTGATATTCCCATTTGAGTAAATGTCCAATTAACACACTAAAACGATTTCTCAATTCTTGGCGTTCCTTTCTTCCCAAAGATTCAATTTCCTCAATTAAATTGGGTAGGTCAAGCTGGTTCCATTGATGATGACGCAGAAAGTTAGCCTGTTCTTGAGTCCAAGTGTAGAAGTCTGCTTCATAGAAGTTTGGCATCAGTTTTTTTGCCTTTTTTCAGATTTGTAGCGTCTACATAATTTAAAAACTCATTATTCATAATTATGTTTCAGATAGAGATTTAAACCTTATTTGAAACAGGACTGTCTGCCTAAGCATCAGAGGATGTTTAAAAAGTGGTATGTTGTGATTTTAATCGAATTATTATCCCTCTTAATCCCCCCGATATATTGGGGGGAAATAAGAAAATCCGGTTCCCTCACGCCACATGCTTCAAGTCGGGCGTTGCCCGCCCAACGCAGTGGCTCCCCTTTATAAGGGGAGGGTTAGGGTGGGGTAAAAAAATATTTGATACATCAATCATGACTTTTAAAACATCCTCTCAGTCACAAATTACAAATTGCAAATTGCAAATTGCGAATTACAAATTACGAATTAGAAAGTCACCACACTGCGAATTGATTCACCTTTGTGCATCAATTCAAAAGCATCATTAATTTGCTCGATGGGCATCACATGGGTAATTAAATCATCAATATTTATCTTACCTTCCATATACCAATCAACAATTTTTGGCACATCTGTACGTCCTCTAGCGCCACCAAATGCCGAACCTTTCCAAACGCGCCCAGTTACTAATTGAAAAGGACGAGTACTGATTTCCTGCCCAGCACCAGCAACACCAATAATCACGCTCACACCCCAACCTTTGTGACAGCATTCTAATGCTTGACGCATCAATTTAACATTACCGATACATTCAAAACTGTAATCAGCACCGCCTTTTGTTAAATCAACCAAATAGGGAACTAAATCACCCTCTACTTCTTGGGGATTAACAAAGTGCGTCATACCAAACTTTTCCGCCAAAGCGCGTTTGTTGGGATTAATATCTACACCGACAATCATATTTGCCCCTACCATCCGCGCCCCTTGGATGACATTTAAGCCAATACCACCCAAACCAAAAACTACAACATTTGCTCCAGGTTCCACCTTGGCAGTATTGATAACTGCACCAATACCAGTAGTCACACCGCAGCCAATGTAACAAACCTTATCAAACGGAGCATCTTCTCGAATTTTTGCCAAGGCGATTTCCGGCAGCACCGTATAGTTAGCAAAGGTGGATGTACCCATGTAATGATGAATCATTTGCCCATCGATACTAAAGCGACTAGTACCATCGGGCATCACACCGCGTCCTTGAGTTAGGCGAATAGCTTGACAGAGATTAGTTTTGAAACTCAGACAATATTCGCACTGACGACATTCGGGAGTGTAGAGGGGAATCACATGATCCCCTGGCTTGAGACTGGTGACACCAGCGCCTACTTCCACTACCACACCAGCACCTTCATGCCCCAAAATAGCCGGAAACAAACCTTCTGGATCGTCACCAGATAAGGTAAAAGCGTCGGTATGACAAATCCCGCTTGCTTTCACCTCAACTAACACTTCGCCGGCTTTTGGCCCCGATAGTTGAACGGTTTCAATCGTTAACGGCTTACCTGCGGTGTAAGCTACTGCTGCTTTAACTTGCAATGTCAGCGCTCCTTTATAGTTTTGTCATTTGTCATTTGTCATTGGGATTAGGTGACAGGTGATAGGTGTAGGGAATAATCTCTACCCTATTCTCTTCTTTACTCCCCAGTCCCCTCATAAACATTCAACACGTAAATTGAACACGTGATAAACTTTTGTATTACTTCATCAGATTTACTCAGCACGATCGCCACTATCACGATAAATATTATTACCTTTGTTAAAATGTCATTCTCTAGCTAGATTGGTTAAAGGCGGCAACAGCTGTTTTGGCAACGATGTAAACTGGATGTCAGCAGCAAACCCCAAATAATTTGTCCACCCCTAAATTAATATATTTTGTCACAGCTTATGAACCCTGCCCTAACTCAAATTGGCGCTCAAATGTCCAACCTGACTGGCGTCAGAGCAATAATGAAGGATATTATCGAAACATTACGAGCGGGTGCAGGGCAGCAGTTTATTAATTTGAGTGCTGGTAATCCGTTGATTTTGCCAGAGGTAGAGCAATTATGGCGGGATTGTACTGCACAGCTTTTGGCTAGTCCAGAATATGGTGAGGTAGTTTGCCGTTATGGCTCAAGTCAGGGCTATGCACCATTTGTGGAAGCGATCGCTAACGACTTTAACAAACGCTACGGGTTAAACTTAAGCGATCGCAATATCCTCATCACCCCCGGTAGTCAAACCCTCTACTTCTACGCTGCCAATACTTTCGGTGGTTACACCCCTAGCGGCGAGTTAAAACAAATCGTTTTACCCCTCAGTCCTGACTACACAGGTTACGGCGGTATCTGCTTAGTTCCAAAAGCTTTAACTGCCTACAAACCAACTCTTGATATTGATGCAGCTGCCCACCGATTTAAATATCGCCCCGACTTTAGCAAACTTACAATTACAGAAAATACGGGTTGTGTCCTCTTCTCTCGCCCCTGTAATCCTACTGGTAACGTCCTCACCGATGATGAGGTGAAAAAGATTGCCGCCCTAGCTGCTCCTTACAATCTACCTGTGTTAATTGACTCGGCTTATGCGCCTCCCTTCCCAGCATTAAATTTTACAGAGATGACACCAGTGTTTGGTGATAACATTCTCCACTGTATGAGTTTATCGAAAGCCGGATTACCAGGAGAAAGGATTGGTATAGCTATTGGAGATGAAAAGTGGATTGAAGTCCTGGAGTGTTTTCAGGCAAATATCAGTCTCCATTCTTCACGTTACGGCCAAGCGATCGCAGCTTATGCAATCAATTCTGGTGCTTTAGTAGAAATTTCTCACACTGTCATCCGTCCTTTTTACCAAAATAAATTTACCGTTTTAGAAACCAGCTTAGAACAAGCGATGCCCAAGAATTTACCTTGGTTCCTCCATCGCGGTGAAGGGGCAATTTTTGCGTGGTTGTGGTTACAAGATTTACCCATCAGTGATTGGGAATTTTACCAGCAATTAAAGCAAGTAGGTGTGATTATTGTTCCTGGAAGCACCTTCTTCCCCGGTTTAGAGGAAGAGTGGGCGCATAAGCACCAATGTTTCCGCATTAGCCTCACAGGTACAGATGAAGAGATAGCCACTGCTATGCAACGTTTAGCAAAAGTAGCTGAAGAAGCTTACAAAGGTGCTGCGGTAACTGCCTAGTACCGCAAGGCGGAATTAAAAATTAAAAATTAAAAATGAATACAGCCTAAGTATTTCAATGATTTGGAATGGTGAGGCAGTCCGGTCTTCTCCCAAAGGGAGAGGCTAGCGCCAAGGGGGTTCCCCCCATGAGGAACTGCCGAACCCGAAGGGGTGGTTTATTTCCGCCGTGTTGTACTAGTAGGAAAAATGGAAATGAAACACGAAGAAGCTAATAAAGAGATTGGAGGCAGAGGGACAGAGAGGCAGAGGGGCAAGAGAGTAGGAGGAAATTCAAAAATTCAAAATGTCCAATCTCCAGTCCCTAATCCCCAGCCCATAGTTCCCAATACCCAATCCCCAGTCCCCAATCTCGATAATTGGTTAGAAATTGGTAAGATTGTTTCCCCTCAAGGATTATCTGGAGAATTAAAGGTTTATCCTGTATCTGACTTTCCCGAAAGATTTGAAGTGCCGGGAAAACGTTGGTTGTTGCGTTTGGATGGCACAGAACCACAACCAATCGAATTATTAACAGGACGTTATATCAGTAACAAAAACTTGTATGTAATCAAATTAGCTGGTGTGGAAACTTGCGATCAGGCGGAGGCGTTGCGTGGTTGTAAACTAATGGTACCAGCGAGCGATCGCCCCCAATTAGCCGAAGATGAATATCATGTCCTCGATTTGATTGGCTTGGAAGTCTTCATGCAAGCATCTGGCGAACTCGTTGGTACGGTGGTAGACATCATCCCTGCTGGTAATGATTTGTTAGAAGTGAAGTTGCATGAATCATTGACTACTGACAAAAAGCAAAAGACTGTTTTGATTCCATTTGTAGAAGCGATCGCCCCAATAGTAGACTTGAAATCTAATCGTATTGAAATCACACCACCGCCTGGGTTATTGGAAATTAATAATTAGGTTATTCAAAAAACCTCTCCCTGGTTTTACTACGCAAAACCGTCCCTCTCCGAGTCGGAGAGGGACAGACTTGAACTTTAGTTCAAGGCAGGGAGAGGTTCGTCGAACTCACGTTAACTCAGCATTGGGATGCTATTTCTGATGTCGAGCCGTGCTGCATTGAAAACTGAGTTTGCGAATGAAGATTTAGCTTTTGCAGAATCCGTTTTAACTCAATACGCTTGGCTTAAGTGTTATTGGTGTAGATGATTAGTCTTTCAAGACGCGATCAATCGCCTTCTATACAAGTGTTTTGGGCTGTTCTGAACTGTATTGCGTTTTAACCGATTATCTCTCCCAACTTCGGCAAGCTGAAAAAATTCATCATGAGTAGATGGCCATCATCTGGAAAACAAGTAAAATTGCTTACGGATGAATCCATGAAAATCCTTTTGGAATGGAGTGTCGATAATGACATTAGCAACGACTCCACAAACAAAGCCTTTAACTGATGAAGAATTACAAAAGATAAACGCCTACTGGCGTGCAGCTAACTATCTTTCCGTTGGGCAAATATATCTACTGGACAATCCGCTACTCAGAGAACCCCTAAAGCTGGAACACGTCAAACCCAGACTCTTAGGGCACTGGGGAACAACGCCAGGGCTGAACTTTATCTATGTTCACCTGAATCGGGTCATCAAAAAATATGACCTCAACACAATCTACATTGCTGGCCCCGGTCATGGAGGCCCTGGACTGGTAGCCAATACCTACCTAGAAGGCACTTACACCGAATATTACCACAACATCTCCCAAGATGCTGAAGGAATCCAGAAACTCTTCAAACAATTTTCTTTTCCTGGTGGTATTCCCAGTCACGTAGCACCGGAAACTCCTGGTTCGATTCACGAAGGCGGAGAACTAGGTTATGCCCTCGTCCACGCTTATGGTGCTGCCTTTGATAACCCTGACTTAATTGTTGCTGCTGTTGTGGGTGACGGCGAAGCTGAAACTGGTGCTTTAGCAACTAGCTGGCATTCCAACAAGTTTCTTAACCCCGTGCATGATGGGGCTGTACTTCCAATCCTGCACCTAAATGGGTATAAAATTGCTAACCCAACGACATTGGCACGAATTAGTCGTGAGGAGTTGGAGAGTTTATTTGTAGGCTACGGCTACAAACCATACTTTGTAGAAGGTGATGATCCCGCAGATGTTCACCAGCAGATGGCGGCGACTCTAGATATAGCGATCGCCGAAATTCAAAGTATCCAAAGAGAAGCACGTGTACATGGTTTCACTGAACGTCCCCAGTGGCCGATGATTGTCATGCGAACCCCCAAAGGTTGGACAGGGCCCAAGGAAGTGGATGCCAAAAAAACCGAAGGTTATTGGCGATCGCATCAAGTTCCCTTTGGCGAAATAGCAAGCAAACCAGAACACCTAAGACTTCTAGAAGATTGGATGAAGAGTTACAAACCAGAAGAACTCTTCGACGCTAACGGCACACTGATTCCCGAACTAGCAGAACTAGCCCCCAAAAAGCATCGACGTATGGGTGACAATCCCCACGCTAACGGCGGGATTTTGCTGCATGACCTGAAAATGCCCAACTTTCAAGACTATGCTGTAGATGTTCTTGAACCAGGGAAAGCGATCGCAGAAGCTACCAAAGTGACCGGTAAATTTCTGCGGGATATCATGCGGCTTAACCAAGAAAGTAGCAATTTCCGCATCTTTGCCCCCGACGAATTAGCATCGAATCGTCTAGATCCTGTATTGGAAGTTACTGACAGAGTTTCGACAGCCGAGATTTACCCTGAAGATGACCATCTTTCCGCCGACGGTCGGGTAATGGAAATTCTCAGTGAAACTTCTTGCCAAGGATGGTTAGAAGGCTACCTCCTCACAGGTCGTCACGGATTTTTCACTTGCTACGAGGCATTCATCCACATCATTGATTCCATGTTCAACCAACACGCCAAATGGTTGAAAACTACCAAACATATTCCCTGGCGTAGACCGATTGCTTCCCTCAATTACTTACTCACCTCTCACGTTTGGCGACAAGACCATAACGGCTTCTCTCACCAAGACCCCGGTTTTATCGACCACGTACTTAACAAAAAAGCTGAGATCGTTCGCGTGTATTTGCCCCCCGATGCCAACACTCTGCTGTCGGTAACTGACCATTGTCTAAAAAGCCGCAACTATGTTAACGTCATCATTGCTGGAAAACAGCCAGCATTGCAATATCTCAACATAGATGCAGCCATCAAGCATTGCACCAAAGGCATCGGCATTTGGGAATGGGCAAGCAACGACGAAGGCGGCGACCCAGATGTAGTACTAGCTTGTGCTGGGGATGTTCCCACCTTAGAAACCTTGGCGACTGTAGACATCCTGCGTCAGCACTTCGCAGATTTAAAAGTGCGGGTAGTGAACGTAGTCGATTTGATGACACTACAGCCAAAAACCGAACATCCCCACGGTTTGAGTGAAAAAGATTTTGACACACTTTTCACCACCGACAAACCCGTTATCTTTGCCTTTCATGGCTATCCCTGGCTGATTCATCGCCTAACCTACCGCCACACTAATCATAAAAACATCCATGTGCGTGGTTACAAAGAAGAGGGAACTACCACAACTCCCTTTGATATGGTTGTTCTCAACGATCTAGATCGCTTCCATTTGGTAATTGATGTAATCGATCGCGTACCCAAACTAGGATCTAAGGCAGCTTATGTCAAACAGCAGATGCAAGATAAGCTGATTGAACACAAGCATTACATTGATAAGTACGGCGACGATGTGCCGGAAATTCGTGACTGGAAGTGGCCTTATTAAGAAGAAGACACGCTTTTTGATTTGCAGATAATATAGAATTTCTCTAGCCCCTTTTCTATAAAGTAAGGGGGTTTTTGTCTATCATTGTGTGGTGCAAGATATAAAGCAATACGCTTGGGTTGGGCATTTTTTTCTTCTCTCTGTTTCCTCTGCGCCTCTGCGGTAGCCTGCGGCAAGCCGCTTCTCTACGAGACGCTCCGCGAATGCGTCTACGTTAAAAAAATTGAGTTTGACAAAGAGTTTTAACCTTAACTGAACCGTATTGAGATATAAAGTTATACATCTGCAATTAACCTCGCTTTTCTCAAGAAAAATTGCAGTACTGTTTCTTCACGAAAATTAAGATGGTTGAACGCATGGATATCCTATTTACAGAAGTCATCGCTTCATGGCAAAGCAGAGCCAAACCAACTATTACTTCACTACTTGAAGTATCGTTTTATCCTGGTGTTCAATTAATTCATACCGCACTCAGTAACGCCGTTCTTTTATATCGCTCACCTCTATGGGTTGCGGTGATTTCCCAGCAGCGTAGATATCCCACATAACACGGTAGGCAAGTTCAATATTGCGAGTGAAACGTGGTGTATCAAACAGTGGGTAAGTGGTACGATTTTGTGCTAATTTCTGTTTGATTTCCGGCAATGCTGTAGGGGAATGTGCTAGATGTATGGCTAATTGCTCATATTGCTCTAAGTTATTAGTGATTAACTCTGCTAAACCAACTGCTGTCAGCAAACTAGCCCCAACACGAGAAGCAAAGGTTTTTCCTATACAAGTGACGACTGGTAAGCCTGCCCATAAAGCATCACTAGCAGTAGTATGAGCATTATAATAAAAGGTATCTAGAAATAAGTCTGCTAATTGATGTCTTGCTAAATGTTCTGCTTTGGGGTGATATTGGGCAAAAATTAAGCGATCGCTATTAATTCCCCATGCTTGGGCTTCTCGTTTGAGGTTATCCTCAGCAGCCGGAAATCTGACAAGTAACCACAGCACACTTCCTGGAACTGCGGCGAGAATCCTCATCCAAATATCGAAAATCTGCGGTTCAATTTTATAGTTGTTATTGAAGCAGCAAAAGACAAAACCCGACTCTGGTAAATTATACTGAGAACGAGTCACAGGGGTAGAAGCGATCGCCTGTTGATGATCGTTAACTTGATAGCTGTGGGGTAAGGTGACTAACTTCTCGCTGAAAGCATCAGCAAATTCTGGTGGTGTGACTACTGGATCGCTAATTATATAGTCGATAAATTCAGCGCCCATCGTTCCAGGATAGCCTAAATAGCTGACCTGAATCGGAGCAGGTCGTAAAGCCAGAATAGCAGTGCGAGAACCAGCTGTGTAACCTTTGAGATCGATTAATATATGAATGCCATCATCATAAATTTGACGGGCGCTTTCTTCTATAGATAAAGTAGTAATATCTTGGAAGTGTTCGCAGTTAGCAGCGATGTGTTGGCGGTATTCGCTATTGTCGTCTGCACTGAAAGAGTAAGCAAATATCTCAAAATTAGCTTGATCGTGCAGGTTAAATAAGCTTTTGATCAGATGACTGGTAGCATGGTTGCGGAAATCATTGGATAAATAGCCAATGCGTAGCCGCCCAGTCAAGGAATGGGAATGAGTAAAATTGAGAGATTTTTGTACCCATTGTTTCTGGATATTTTCTCCATGAGTCTGAGCTATTTTTAGCAAAAAATTCCTGTCCCAAGGCTTGTATATGGTGTCAAAAGGGCCGATTGTTGTCGGTTTTGCTTTCTCAACCTCTTGGAGAGTTTGTTCCCAAATGCGGGTTAAATCAGACTGACGACTACGCCAATCGCAACTCATTTCTTTGAGGTAAAACAGGTAATTGAAGGCTTCAGCCGAGTCTGGTTGCAGTTCTAAAACCTTTTCAAATATTACCCTAGCTTCATCTACTTCACCTTGAGTTGTCATCGCCAAAGATATCAGCGCTGACCCCAAGCGGTTGTAAGCTTTAATATAATCTGGTTTGTGGTGAATGGCCGAACGATAACAAGCGATCGCCCCTGCTAAATTCTCTTGCGCCTCTAATACAATCCCCAAATTCAGATAAGCTTCGGCATAACCGGAATTTTTTTGTAAAGCCTCCTGAAACTTAGCTGCTGCTGCTGATAGCTTACCTTGCATTTGCCAAGCTAAACCCAGATTATTGTGAGCAAAAGCATAGTTGGGGTTACTGAGAATTGCAGATTGAAAATAAGCGATCGCTTTTTCTAAATTTTTCTGGGCTACGCAGACAATACCCAAATTATTGTCCGCCTCTGCATATTTAGGGTTAATTGTCAATGCCTGTTGGTAAGCCAAAACAGCTTGGTCAGTTTGTCCTTGACTATCCATAATTACCCCCAATTGATACCAAGCGGGAGCATATTGGGGATATTGGCTAATTATTTGTTCGTATAAAGCGATCGCCTCTGTCAATTGTAGTTGTGTTTGTAAGGCTAATGCTTGTTGATAAAGCTGTTCTACAACTGGAAATTGCTGCGCTGGGGTTGCCCATAACCAATCAGAATTAGACCAGTCTCGACTTTGAGGTGTGATTGCAGAGATGTTGTCCTGATCTGCATTGTTCGTAAATTTTTGTATAGGCGATAGCACATTTCCCCCAATTAGCGGCGAACGTGGATCAAGGGTAATCAGCTGCTGAATCTCTTCAGTATGGAATCCCAGCGCCTGTGGGCGAGAGACTCCTGATAACACCTGCACATCATAAAGTTCCGTCACTTCTCCTTCTAGACGCAACCAGTGGACAACTTGGCCAGTTTTCAAATCAATGACCATCAATCCACAGCGAGGTTCAGTATTTTTACTGGCTAAATTCTCATCCAGTTTTAAACCAGAAAAAGTTTTGTCGCGGGGTTTAGATAAGCCGACAATGGCATAATCGCCACTAAATGCCAACCCACGCAGAAAACCGGGACAAAAAGCCACAGGCTGAAATACTCCATCAGTATCGATATAGCCAAATTCTCCTGTGCCAGCATTCAGCAACCACAACTTACCCTGATAAAATCGTGGGGCGTGGGGCATAGATAAACCCCTAGCAATCACCTGATCAGATTGAATATCAATAATACAGCCGCCGCCTTGTCGGTTATCCCGCCAACCATCCACCACATCAGATTCACCACAAAGGGTAACATAGCGGGGTTTCCCGTCCACCATCGCCAAACCATTCAGGTGACAGCGATCCTCAGAGACCAAACTAGAAATAAAAGCTGGTTTCCATAAAGGAATGCAACTATGGCGATCGCTCACCGTTGCCAGACAATTTAATATAGTACTGATAAACACAATGCGATCGTTATCAGCTTCCACCGCCAAATCATGAATATCTAAATCCCCAGTAGTATAAGCAATGCGGGGAATATAAAGCTTGTCATAACCATCATAAAGTTGTCCTGGAATCAGCACATTGTCTAACTGCCAGACTTGGGATCTAGAACTGAGATAAATTCGTTCTGGGGTAGCATATAACCCCATTGCGCGGTCAAAAACGCGCTCAAATCCCGACAATTGTCCGTAAGTGTTTACCCCTAACAGCATGAGGCGCGAACTTTGATAGGTAGAGAAAGCCAGACTAATTTGCTGAGATTGCAGCCAGTCGATGAAATAACGCGAGGCGAGTATTTCTACAGGGAGAGCAGTTTTAGGAGTGGATTGTAAGATCATTGGCAAATATATAACTTATGACTTTTGACACTAGGGATTTTTATCGCTAGGATGTTGGGCGTACAGTTACTAGCTATACATACATAAATACTTAAGTCAATAGCTAGGTAAAATTCATTAGAACACTTCTTGCCCCCGCAAGCCTACTGAGGGGCTGTCAGAACATCGGCTTCTTTAATAAGTTAGGGTTCTGACACCAAGTAATTTTACTGAAAACTTACGCAAACAATAGCCGAAAAGAGTGATTTTTAGGTAGGGGCAATTCATGAATTGTCCCTACTATAATGCCGTGTGCAACTTTCTCTCAGACCTAACCCCCAACCCCTTCCCTACAAAGGAAGGGAGGCAAAAATCAAAGCCTCTCAGAAGTGGGGGAGAGGAATGGAAGTGGGGTTCTAAGGATAAGTTACACATCGCAATTAATATAAGTATTTTTGCGTAAGTTCTATTACTGAAGATTCCCTAACCCTCAACAACTATCACAACAATTTTATTGATGAAATTGGTGGTCTTAGGCTGTCTGAGTACAGGTGATTTTATCGAACAGAATTCAGGAGTCAGAATTCAGCTGGGTATTCTGTATGAATGGCGGATGCGCAGCGTAAAGCCTTCTCTTCTCTTTCAGAGACGCTAACGCGAACGAGAGGCTGCGCCAACGCTTAGAGCGAGTATTTTCGAGTCGCGTCTGAATAATCGGCGTTTTTGCACCCCCACCAAATTGGAAATTTGGTGGTCAACAAGATAGTTGCGGGTCTGAATCCCCGACTGATAGCGCCGGCGCTTAGAGCGAGTCTTCTCCCAAGGGGAGACGCTTTAGCTCAACGAGCGTCAAGATTGCTGACTTCTGAATTCTTCTTCAACCAACCTGAAATTAATACCCAAATAATAAAGATCATGACAACTGCAACTACCACAAAGCACATCCTAGTCATCATCGACTCAGCAATAGATGACCATCAAATACTTGCCCAAGGGATTTTACCCACAGCCGAAGTAATTGTTCTCAACAAACACCAAGACGGCATCGCCCAAATCAGCGCCCTCTGCAAAAACCATCCCGCAGCCAGTATCCAGATAATTGCCCACGGTAGCCCCGGCAACTTGCAACTAGGTAATAGCCAACTAAACCTAGCCAACCTCCCCACCTATCGCCAGCAACTACAACAGTGGCAAGCCGCCGAAATCCTGATTTATGGGTGTGAAGTCGCATCTGGAGAAAGTGGAAAAACCTTCATAGAACAGCTACACCAACTCACTAGGGCAAACATCGCCGCCTCAGCCCAAAAAATCGGCAACGCCCAACAAGGGGGAACCTGGGAATTAGAGGTGAACATCGGACAAATCGCCTCCACCCTGGCGTTGCAACCAGAAATTAGGGAAGCCTACCTCAGAGTATTAGCAACCTTTGACACCGCCACCTTTGACACCGCCACCAACTTCACCGTCGGAAGTGAACCCAAGTCAGTAACAGTGGGAGACTTCAACGGCGACGGCAAGCTGGACTTGGCTGTGGCTAACTACGGCGACAACACAGTCTCCCTGCTGCTAGGCGACGGCACAGGCGGCTTTGGCACCGCCACCAACTTCACTGTCGGGAATAATAATAATCCATATTCAGTAACAGTGGGAGACTTCAACGGCGACGGCAAGCTGGACTTGGCTACGGCTAACAGTAGCAGCGACAACGTCTCCGTGCTTCTAGGCGACGGCACAGGCGGCTTTGCCACTGCCACCAACTTCACCGTTGGGGATTTTCCCCAGTCAGTAACACTGGGAGACTTCAACGGCGACGGCAAGCTGGACTTGGCTGTGGCTAACTACAACGACAATACCGTCTCCGTGGTGCTAGGCGACGGCACAGGCGGCTTTGGCATCGCCACCAACTTCACCGTCGGGGATAATCCCCAGTCAGTAACAGTGGGAGACTTCAACGGCGATGGCAAGCTGGACTTGGCTACGGGTAACGACAGCAACGGCGACAGCGACACCGTCTCCGTGCTGCTAGGCGACGGCACAGGCGGCTTTGACACCGCCACCAACTTCACCGTCGGGGCAGATCCATATTCAGTCACAGTGGGAGACTTCAACGGCGACGGCAAGCTGGACTTGGCTACCGCTAACCAAGAGAGCAACAACGTCTCCGTGCTGCTAGGCGACGGCACAGGCGGCTTTGCCACCGCCACCAACTTCACCGTCGGGGATTATCCCCAGTCAGTAACACTGGGAGACTTCAACGGCGACGGCAAGGTGGACTTGGCTGTGGCCAACTACAACGACAACACCGTCTCCCTGCTGCTAGGCAACGGCACAGGCGGCTTTGCCACCGCCACTAACTTCACCGTCGGGAGTAATCCCTGGTTAGTAACAGTGGGAGACTTCAACGGCGACGGCAAGGTGGACTTGGCTGTGGCCAACTACGGCGACAACACCGTCTCCCTGCTCTTGAATACTACCCCCCCCAAAATTACCATCGCTTCAGGCACCAACCCTATAGAAGGCGGTGTAACCGGCAGCTTTACCATCATCCTCAACACTCCTGCCCCAGTTGGCGGTTTAGTGGTTCACTTCAACACCACAGGTAGCACCGCCACCCCCAACGACTACACCTTGGCAGCCGACACCAACATCACCGATGTCACAGCCAATACCTTCACCATCGCCCAAGGGGAAACTACCGCCACCTTAAAAGTCACAGCTGTCGCGGATGGAGTCTTTGACCCCAAGGAAACCGTCACCGTCAACCTAGAATCTAGCCCAGACTACATCCTTGGTGGTACTGTTAGCGCCAATTTCCAACCAGCCACCAACTTCACCGTCGGCAGTAAGCCTTATTCAGTCACAGAGGGAGACTTCAACGCCGACGGCAACCTGGACTTGGCTGTGGCTAACTACGGCGACAACACCGTCTCCGTACTGCTAGGCGACGGCACAGGCGGCTTTGGCACCGCCACCAACWTCTCCGTCGGGACTAAACCCACTTCAGTCACAGAGGGAGACTTCAATGGCGACGGCAACCTGGACTTGGCTGTGGCTAACAAAGACAGCAACACCGTCTCCGTGCTGCTAGGCGACGGCATAGGCGGCTTTGGCATCGCCACCAACTTCACCGTTGGGAATAATCCCTATTCAGTCACAGAAGGAGACTTCAACGGCGACGGCAAGCTGGACTTGGCTGTGGCTAACTACGGCAGCAACACCGTCTCCGTGCTGCTAAGTAACAATGAAGGCGGCTTTGGCATCGCCACCGACTTCACCGTTGGGAATAATCCCTATTCAGTCACAGAGGGAGACTTCAACGCCGACGGCAAGTTGGACTTGGCTGCCGCTAACTTTGGCGACAATACCGTCTCCGTGCTGCTAGGCGACGGCACAGGCGGCTTTGGCACCCCCACCAACTTCTCCGTCGGGACTAAACCCGATTCAGTCACAGAGGGAGACTTCAACGGCGACGGCAAGCTGGACTTGGCTGTGGCTAACTACAGTAGCAACACCGTCTCCGTGCTGCTAGGTAATGGCACAGGCGGCTTTGGCACCGCCACCAACTTCTCCGTCGGCAGTAAACCCTATTTAGTCACAGTGGGAGACTTCAACAGCGACGGCAAGCTGGACTTGGCTACTGCTAACTACGGGGACAACACCGTCTCCGTATTGCTAGGTACTGGCACAGGCGGCTTTGACACTGCCACCAACTTCTCCGTCGGCAGTAGTCCCAGTTCAGTAGCAGTGGGAGACTTCAACGGCGACGGCAAGCTGGACTTGGCTGCCACTAACTACGGGGACAATACCGTCTCCGTGTTGTTAAATGTCACGAGTGCCACTTTAACAATTGCCGAACCTGCTGCCCCAGTCACCACTGCCACCAACACCCCCCTCCCCTACACCGAAAACGACCCGGCAACAATCATCGACTCTGGCATCATCGTCACCGATGTAGACTCACAAAACCTCAGTAGCGCTACCGTCAGCATTACTAGCGGTTTCGTCGCCACAGAAGACATCCTCGCTTTCACCAACCAAAACGGCATTACTGGCACTTATACCAACGGTATCTTAACCTTAACTGGCACTGCCACCGTCGCCCAATATCAAACGGCACTGCGTTCTGTTACCTATCAAAACAACAGCTACAACCCCAGCACCTCTCCCCGCACCATCAGCTTTGTCGTCAATGATGGCAGCTTAGATAGCAACCCTGTTACCCGCGACATTAATCTGACTGCCATTAATGGCCGTCTGACTAACCCCGATGATGATGTCTTCAACATTACAGGTCAGGATGACAAAGCCACGCTGGAAGTCAAACTGACTGGACACAATTCTCCGCTGGTGAATGAACTGGGTTTATTTACTGTTGATGATCCTCAAGGTACGATTAATGGTATTGCTCCTGGTGCTGAAGGTTATGCCCAAGCTGCAATACTTCGCTCAGAGGTAATTTTATCTGCGATCGCTAATACTCCCAATGGGTTTGATACTAATAATCTCACCAGGCTGCTGCAATTGAATTCTGGTCAGAATTTTAGATTTTTGTTAGTTCAAGACGGTACGCTTGATGCTGTACGCAACGATCCTAATTCCATTGGAAAGTTACTATTTTCTAGTGTCTCAACCCAAAAAATTACCGACTTGGGTGATAATAGTTTCTCTTTAGGTTGGAAGGATGCTTCTGGTAAGAGTTCTACAGATTTTAATGATCTGGTGGTGAAAATTAACCAGACTGATCAAGCTTTACCTTTGGGTACAAATCTCCAAGGTCAATTTCAAGGTGAATTGATTGATTTGCGAGATGTCCAACAATCAGTTCAAGCGGAATTTAATGTTTACAGAGAGGCGTCTTATAACAATTATGTCGGCTTTTATCAGGTGACTGATGAAAATGGCGGAATTGATACCAATAGCGATGGCATAGCCGATGTTCTCACGGGACAGGCTGGTTATACTCAAGCTGCTGTCCGTGGCAAAATTGCGGGTATTGATTTGTCTGTGAGTAACCAAGGTTCTGCTACTTACAATGGTGTGTTCCAACCTGGTGCGATTTTTGCTCCCTTCATGATTGTGAATGCTACTCCTGATGCCCTTTTAGATGACAATTCTAGTAATGATCCGGCGGTTTATTTCCCGTTCTTGGGTGCTAATTCTGATCATACGGATCACATTAGTTTGTTAGCTAGTAATACTTTTGGCTTTGAGGATTTGTCTGGTGGTGGCGACAAGGATTTCAATGATCTGATTATCAAAGTTAATTTGACTACTGCTATTTAGTTGAGTCGAAATAGGTTTTAGATCCGCGAATTCTTAGAGAAGTCGGGGATCTGAACACCAAGTGATTTTACTGAAAAATCAGCAAAACTCAACCAATTACTACAATAAATTTACTGAGAAGATTGTGGATTTAGGCTGCCTGATTACCAGTGATTTTATCCAACCTGAAATTAATACCCAAATAATAAAGATCATGACAACTGCAACTACCACAAAGCACATCCTAGTGATCATCGACTCAGCAATAGATGATCATCAAATACTCGCCCAAGGGATTTTACCCACAGCCAAAGTAATTACCCTCAACAAACACCAAGACGGCATCGCCCAAATCAGCGCCCTCTGCAAAAACCATCCCGCAGTCGGCATCCAGATAATTGCCCACGGCAGCCCCGGCAACTTGCAACTAGGTAATAGCCAACTAAACCTAGCCAACCTCCACACCTATCGCCAGCAACTACAACAGTGGGAAGCCGCCGAAATCCTGATTTATGGGTGTGAAGTCGCCGCCACAGAAACCGGAAAAACCTTCATAGAACAGCTACACCAAATCACCGGGGCAAATATCGCCGCCTCCGCCCAAAAAATCGGCAACCCCCAACAAGGGGGAACCTGGGAACTAGAGGTGAACATCGGGCAAATTGCCTCCACCCTGGCTTTGAAATCAGAAATTAGGGAAGCCTACACTGGAATATTTGCCACCTTTGACACCGCCACCAACTTCACCGTCGGGACTAATCCCAAGTCAGTAACAGTGGGAGACTTCAACGGCGACGGCAAGCTGGACTTGGCTACTGCTAACTACAACAGCAACACCGTCTCAGTACTGCTAGGCAGCGCCACAGGGGGCTTTGCCGCTGCCACCAACTTCACCGTTGGGACTAATCCCCGGTCAGTAGCAGTGGAAGACTTCAACGGCGACGGCAAGCTGGACTTGGCTGTGGCTAACAACGGCAGCAAAACCGTCTCAGTACTGCTAGGCAATGGCACAGGGGGCTTTGCCGCTGCCACCAACTTCACCGTTGGGACTAATCCCCGGTCAGTAGCAGTGGRAGACTTCAACGGCGACGGCAAGCTGGACTTGGCTACTGCTAACTTCAACAGCAACACCGTCTCCGTGCTGCTAGGCAATGGCACAGGCGGCTTTGCCGCTGCCACCAACTTCACCGTTGGGACTAATCCCTTTTCAGTAACAGTGGGAGACTTCAACGGCGACGGCAAAGTGGATTTGGCTACTGCTAACGAAGCTAGCAACACCGTCTCCGTACTGCTAGGCAATGGCACAGGCGGCTTTGCCGCTGCCACCAACTTCACCGTCGGCAGTACTCCTCGATCAGCAAAAGTGGGAGACTTCAACGGCGACGGCAAGCTGGACTTGGCTGTGGCTAACTACAACAGCAACACCGTCTCCGTGCTGCTAGGCAATGGCACTGGCGGCTTTACCACTGCCACCAACTTCACMGTCGGGACTAAGCCCTTTTCAGTAACAGTGAGAGACTTCAACGGCGACGGCAAGCTGGACTTGGCTGCCGCTAACGAAGGTAGCAACAACGTCTCTGTGCTGTTGAATACCACCCCCAAAATTACCATCACCGCCGGCACCAACCCCAAAGAAGGCGGTGCAACTGGCAGCTTTACCATCACCCTCGACACTCCTGCCCCAGCTGGCGGCTTAGTTGTCAACTTCAACACCACAGGTAGCACCGCCACCGCCACCACCGACTATACCTTAACAGCCGACACTTTCATCACCGATGTAACGGCCAACACCTTCACCATCGCCGCTGGGACAACCACCGCCACCTTAACAGTCACAGCTGCCGCTGATGGATCTGACCCCAACGAAACCGTCACCGTCAACCTAGAAGCCAGCCCAGACTACATCCTCGGCACCAACAGCACCGCCAACTTTCAACCAGCCACCAACTTCACCGTCGGGGCTAATCCCTTTTCAGTAACAGTGGGAGACTTCAACGGCGACGGCAAGCTGGACTTGGCTACTGCTAACATCARCAGCAACAACGTCTCCGTGCTGCTAGGGCTAGGCACAGGCGGCTTTGCCACCGCCACCAACTTCACCGTCGGAAGTGAACCCTTTTCAGTAACAGTGGGAGACTTCAACGGCGACGGCAAGCTGGACTTGGCTACTGCTAACTACAACAGCAACAACGTCTCCGTGCTGCTAGGGCTAGGCACAGGCGGCTTTGCCACCGCCACCAACTTCACCGTCGGRRCTAATCCCTTTTCAGTAACAGTGGGAGACTTCAACGGCGACGRCAAGCTGGACTTGGCTACTGCTAACCGTAACAGCAACAACGTCTCCGTGCTGCTAGGGCTAGGCACAGGCGGCTTTGCCACCGCCACCAACTTCACCGTCGGAAGTGAACCCTTTTCAGTAACAGTGGGAGACTTCAACGGCGACGGCAAGCTGGACTTGGCTACTGCTAACATCAGCAGCGGCACCGTCTCCGTGCTGTTCAATGCTAACCCCAGTGCCACTTTAACAATTGCCGAACCTATTGCCCCAGTCGCCACCGCCACCGAGACTCCCCTCACCTACACCGAAAACAACCCCGCGACAGCCATCGACTCTGGCATCACCGTCACCGATGTCGACTCACAAAACCTCAACGGCGCCACCGTCACCATTACCTCAACGGCGCCACCGTCACCATTACCA
>LXQE01000162.1:121409-149813 GCA_003326195.1 Nostoc punctiforme NIES-2108 | reverse complement strand
ATCGTCGCCTTAGATTTGACTCAAACAATTGAAGTAAATATCGCTGTGGCTCAACTCTGGCGCAATTACGGACAGATTCACCTGCTGGTTAATTGTGCAGGAGTCGCATACCAAAGCTCATTTTTGCAATCTAAAATGCCTCAAGTTCAAGAAGAACTCTCTGTGAACTTGTTAGGAATGTACAACCTCACTAGTTTGATTGCTCGACGCATGGCCAGCCAAAGACAAGGGACAATTGTCAATGTATCGAGCCTGATGGGGAAAGTGGCAGCACCAACGATGGCGACATACTCAGCAACTAAGTTTGCCATCTTAGGATTTACCCAAGCCTTGCGTCAAGAATTAGCTGAACACAATATTCGTGTAATTGCATTACTGCCTTCCCTGACAGACACAGACATGGTGCGCGACTTAAAATTATTTCGCTGGGTGATCCCCATGACTCCTCAACAAGTGGCTAAAGCACTCGTCACCGGAATGCAAAATGATTCATCAGAAATTTTAGTTGGATGGCAAAGTCATTTAGCCGTGTTGTGTCAACGCATTTCCCCTTGGTTATTAGAGCTAATTTTACGAATAGCGACACCGCCAGCACCAAGCAGACAACGGCTGATTGAAAAACTTATCCCTTCGCGTAGCGTCTCGTAGAAAAGGGAAGACGCCGAGGGCGATCGCTAACTCAACACTCAGCATTCCTGAACAAACTTGTCCGAAATCTTCAGTCCTTGGGGATTTCCAGAAATTAAATTATTCAATTTTGGGAGCGAAGGTGATCGTTAGATTCTTCCTCCCCTGCTTCCCCTGCTCACCAAAGCCTACCCCATTGGGGAAGCAAGCTACGCGTAGCGTCCCGCAGGGATGGGATTATTTTTTTAGTTGGAAAGTCCCTTGGCTTTACCCTTGTGCAACAAAGTAACGCTCACAGTGCCAAGAAATGCTAATAAGCTGAAAGTAGAACTAGATTCAGGAACAGACTTGGAATTCTCAATTTTGATAACTTGTCCAAGTCCAGGGCGATCGCCTCGGTTTGTCACGTAAATAGCATTATCAGCACCAATAGTCAAAGCAGTCGGAGACTCTAATCCATTACCACTAAGAATAGTTGTGCGAGTCCCATCGCTGGCTATTTTAATTACAGAACCATCTAGATTACCTTTCCAGAGTGACTGATTAGCGTACTGCAAAGCATATAAATTACCCTGGGCATCAAAATCTAAGTCAGTAAGTTGCGTAAATCCATCGGTATAAACTGTTGGTTGACCATCAGCACCAACTCGATAGATTTTTGCTTCACCTTCTGGAAAAGGAAAACCAGTTAATTGGCTAATATAATAAGCGCCATCTGGGCCTTTGGCAATATTTGTGGGTACTGCTTGGATTTCAAATGACGATGATGATGCGCCAGAGGGAAAAATTGGATTAGTTAATGTCTGTCGGGGAATTGTGGCGATCGCCTTTAAATTACTGCCATCAGTACCTACGCTGAGTAACTCATTAGCACCAGTATCAACTGCAACAATCTTATTTCCATCTAAAAGAAGAGAGAAGGGATTGCTAATTAGATCGCCTCCATCGGGATTATTTGCAAGTTCATAATTAGCTAAATCAGCCACACTAGTCCAGGAATTTGCATTGAAATTAGCAGTGATGATTTTTCCTAAGTCAGTGTTACCTAATGTGGCGCGAAATGTGGGATTTGAACCATACCCAATTGCAATATAAGGCTTGCCAGTAGCATCAAATTTGATATCTTGAGGCCCAGAAGTATCAGTACCATCTGGTAATGCTAAAGAAGGAAGTCCTGTAAGTATACGTTCTTGCTTACCATTTCCAATTTTTGTCACTGCACCAGTTGTGCCATAACATAAAGATTGGTTTGCAACGCTCGGTGAAGGAACACAAGCTCCACTGCCGCCTGTTCCTGCTTCGGTGACATAGAGACTCCCGTCAGTACCAAAAGTTAGACCCCGTGGATTATTAAGACCATCGGCAATTACCGAAAATGATGCTGCTTCTGCTGCTTTCATTCCCGAAAAAGCAGCAATAGAAACACTCAAAAATGTAATTCCAAATTGTTTTAGTTTCATTAGACCTGTCCTAAAATTAAATTTGTGTAAAGCATAGAAGAAAAAATTTTATCTTGATAAATATTAATATTTACCGTGTATATTTTTTACGGATTTTACAGCTTATTTAAAAGAGGGAAACAGATTCAAACCCAGAAACCCAGATGAAATCTGAATTTCTTAATTTCGAGTTGTATCATACCATTTCCAAAAATCTTTGCAACATCATGAATCGGCTGTAGGGGCGTACAGATGTACGGCTATAGCAACAAAATCAAATAGATTGCTGTATATTTTCCAACAATTTTTATATAAGTGTGATATCAGAACTGTTGAACTATACAGATATTGCGGAACTACAAGACGATCGCAGTTTGCATCAATACATAAAGTTGCAGAGCAGAAATTGCTGTGCAATCGCATAATTAGACATACCTTGTTTCGGAGCAATCAGAAATGCTTTCCTTCCCTACAACACTGACTCCTTTGCCCGAAATCATTGATGGCTTACCGAATATTTCTGGTTGGGAAACAGAGGTTCTCTCTGTGGTTAACCAAGATCAACCAGTATTTTTACCAACAACCAATATCCGCTTAGAAGACGTAAATGCTGTGTTTGCGATCGCTTTGCACATGCACCAGCCAACTATACCTGCTGGAAATGGCGGTACACTCATCAGCAATCTGCAATATATGTTTGAACATCCCCATGAAGGGGATAACCACAATGCAGATCCCTTTGCCCATTGTTACAGCCGCATGGGTGACTTGATCCCCGAACTTGTAAGTCAAGGTTGCAATCCGCGTGTGATGTTGGATTACTCAGGTAATCTTCTGTGGGGACTGCGGCAAATGGGACGCGGTGATGTTCTCGATAATCTTAAACGGATCACTTGCGATCGCACTTATCAACCTTATGTAGAGTGGCTGGGTACAATGTGGGGTCATGCAGTTATTCCTTCCACACCCATAGCAGATATTAAATTACATATCGTTGCATGGCAACATCACTTTGCGGCAATTTTTGGCTGGGAAGCACTAGCGCGAGTCAAAGGATTTTCGCCGCCAGAAATGCACCTACCAAATCACCCTGATGCTCTCTTTGAATTTGTGAAAGCGCTGAAAGAATGTGGATATCGCTGGCTACTTGTTCAAGAACATTCTGTAGAAACTCTTACTGGCCAATCTCTCACTTATAAACATTTACCACATCGTCTAATTGCCCGTAATTCTCAAGGCGAAACAATTAGCATCACAGCTTTAATTAAAACCCAAGGCTCCGATACTAAATTAGTTGCTCAGATGCAGCCTTATTATGAAGCGAAAACATTATCCAAACAACAAATTGGCGGTGTATTTGTACCACCAATTGTTAGCCAAATTGGTGATGGTGAAAATGGCGGCGTGATGATGAATGAATTTCCTAGCGCTTTTAAACAAGCTTGGGGGGATATGGTAAATAATGGCGGAGGAAAATCAGGTGTAGTTGGAATGTGTGGTACAGAATATTTAGAATTAATCGAAGCAGCGGGATGTAACCCAGAAGATTATCCAACTTGTCAGCCAGTAGGACAACATCAGATTTGGGAGCGAGTTTCACCAGATAATATTCAACCGCAAGCTGTAGAGAATGCGATTCAAGAATTAAAGCAAACAAACTCTAATTTTCATCTGGATGGAGCCTCATGGACAAATCATATCAGTTGGGTAAAAGGATATGAAAATGTGTTATCTCCCATGTATCAATTAAGTAGCTTATTTCATCAAAAGATTGATCCATTACTGCAAACTGACTCAGCAGAACCGATTACTAGACAATCTCAATATCGTAACGTTCTTCTACATAACCTTTTGCTGCAAACCAGTTGTTTTCGTTATTGGGGACAAGGTGCTTGGACTGATCACGCGCGGGAAATTTACCAACGTGGCGAAAATTTATTGCAGATGAATTGAACTGAGGATTGGGGAAGGTGGGGCCGTAATGAGGATTGGGGAGATAAAAAGTCAGGTGAATTGAGATTTAGTTCAAGGAAGTGGGAAATCTAAGTGTAGGTTGCTGAGTGCTGAGATCCAAATTGGATTAGCTACTTGGTATTAAAGATTACAATGAGGTAGTTGTGTTTCGAGTTGTTGTTGGCCATAGCGACGATCCTGATTCTCAAAATGCGATCACTGAAGTTATTCAAGAATGTAGCCGTTCTCTTGCCGATTCCCTTCCTCAAGCTGGAATTTTATTCACTGCTATAGATTTTGACCATGCGTTAATTTTGCAACGCATCCAAGACGCTTTTCCCGGAATTGAGTTGATTGGTGGAACTACAAATGGAGAAATCTCTTCAATTCTGGAGTTTCAGCAAGATTCTCTGACCTTAATGCTCTTTGCTAGCGATGAAGTGGAAATTCACTCAGGTATTGGCCGAGGAGCATCCAAAAATCCAGCCCTTGCAGCCCAAGAAGCGATCGCCCAAGCTAAGGCAAAGAGTGCATCTGTACCACAATTGTGCCTTACCTTCCCAGATAGTCTAACCAGCAATGGGGTTTTAATTTTAGAAGCTTTAAAACAAAGCCTGGGAGAACATATTCCCATCATTGGGGGAATGACTGCCGATGACTATACCTTTGACAAAACCTACCAATTCTTCCAAGGTGAAGTGTTGAGTGATTCAGTTCCAGTGCTACTATTCTCTGGAAAACTACTATTTTCCCACGGAGTTGCTAGTGGTTGGACTCCCATCAGCCAACGTAGCCGTACAACTAAAGTGGATGGCAACGTAGTCTATGAAATTGATGGACAGCGTGCCTTAGATTTCTATCAGCATTATCTTGGTGAAGAAAGATTTGCGTCCAATTATGCCATCCATGCCCTAGCAGTTTTTGAGGATCAAGATCATTTCTATTTGCGGGCACCCAATGGCTACGATAAACAGTCTGGTAGTGTGACGTTCTTCTCAGATATTCCTGAGCAGGCAGTTGTACAAATTACTGATGCAACTCGTGACAATATTCTGTCAGCTTCTGAAACATCTTTGAAAAATGCTATTGCCGATTATCCTGGTGTGGAGCCAACAGCAGCATTACTTATTTCCTGTGCAGCCCGTCGGCGAATTCTGGGAACTTTAGCAAGAGTTGAATATCAGCTTGTCAAAACTCATTTAGCAGAGGCATTACCTTGTTGTGGTTTTTATGCTTATGGTGAAATTGCTCCTATAGTATGTGGAGGTCAAACCCAATTTCATAACAAAACCTTTGTCACACTGTTAATAGGAACAAAATGAGTAATGTATGGATAACCAAGATAATTCCATACAGATTCAAGAGTTGGAAAAGACAAACCGCATCTTGCGAAAAAAGCTGGAACGCTGTCAAAATGAACGCTACCAGTTAGAAACTGACATTGCAACAAAAGAGTTTTTACTTAAGAAAGTCATTTGTGAGTTAGAAGACTCTCAAACAAACTTGCAGCAAAGAGGCCAAAAGTTAGAAAATACGTTAGATAGTTTGCATCAAATGCAAGCTCAAATGATTCAAAGCGAAAAGATGTCTGCCCTTGGTCAAATGGTGGCTGGGATTGCTCATGAAATCAACAATCCTATTAGCTTTATTTACGGAAATATCAGCCATATTAGCCAATATACCCATGACTTATTGCGACTTGTCCAGCTTTATCACCGTTATTTCCCCAACCCACCTGCTGAAATTCAAACCGAACGCAAAACCATCGATTTAGAGTTTTTGGAAAAAGACGCGATTATGGTATTGCACTCAATGAATATCGGGACGGAGCGGATTCGAGAGATTGTGCTGTCACTGCGTAACTTCTCGCGCCTGGATGAAAGTGAGTTCAAAGCCGTAGATATTCATGAAGGCATCGACAATACTTTGATGATTTTGCAGCACCGCCTGAAAGCCACTGATAAAAGCCCAGGGGTTCAAATTATCAGAGAATACGGCAATTTATCTCATGTAGAATGCTACGTCGGTCAGCTAAACCAAGTGTTTATGAATATTCTAGTAAATGCTCTCGATGCCCTTGAAGAATTCAATGCTCAACGAACTTATCAGGAAATCCGCGATCATCCCAGTTGTATTATCATTCGTACCTCTGTCGTTGATTTGCAATGGGTAAAAATTGCGATCGCAGACAATGGCTCTGGGATTCCTGAATCTATTGAAAAACAAATTTTCAACCCCTTCTTCACAACCAAACCTGTTGGAAAGGGGACAGGAATGGGCATGGCTATCAGCTATCAAATCATCACCGAAAAACATGGCGGCAAGTTAGATTTTTTTTCGACACCTGGAAAAGGAACGGAGTTTGTGATTCAAATTCCTATCCAGCAGGAAATTTGCCCAGTAATCTAACACAACTTTGATTCGTAATGGGCTACGCCCCGCTGCGCTAACGTAATTCGTAATTCGTAATTTAGAATCAATCAAACTAAAGGCAATAAAATTTCAAATTTTGTACCTATATCAATCTGTGAATGAAAATTCAATTTACCGCCATGTCTCACAGTGATAATTCGATAACTTACGGCTAAACTAGTATTTTTACCATTCTTTTTTTCCAGAGAGAAAGACTCCATAATTTGCTGCTGTAATTCTTTAGACATTCCAGAGCCATTGTCAGCAATGCGAATTAAAACCCAGCGAGAATCTGGTGCATCTGGGTTGCTTGCTTCTTGTGATATAACTTCTGTGGTAATCTCAATTCGGGGTTTTTGAATAATCTTTGTCTCTTCTAAATTTAACTGTTGTCGCACTGCTTCATTGAGTAAAGTATCCACAACTTCACTTAAAATATTCATCAAAACCTGGTTTAATTGCCCCATAAAGCAATACACGGGCGGTAATTGTCCGTAGTATTTGACGATTTCAATTTCTCCTTGAATCCTGCTATTTATTAACAGAATAATACTATCTATACAGGCATGTAAATCTACTGGTTTAGGATAGAGTTCATCGATATGACAAAAGTTTTGTAGACTGGTGACGAGTTTCTTTAATCTTTCTGCTCCGGTGCGGATACTCGCAAGCGATCGCGACAAATCTTGTTCTAAAAAATCAAATTCAATTTCTTCTTTGATATCATTAATTGCCTGAGAAACTGATGGTAACTCTTGATCGTAAGCTGCTATCAGTTTGAGTAAATCTTGGCTATAGGTTGAAACATAAGTTATGTTACCCCAAATAAAACCTACTGGGTCTAAAATTTCGTGCGCTACGCCGTCAACCAAACGCCCCAGATTTGCCATTTTATCATTTTGAATCAATTGGGCTTGGCTACGTTCATACCGCACTAGATTGTCGATTCCTCTAATTTGCCAAGAAATAATATTCAATTCTTGGACATCTAATAATCTATAAGCACCAGATTCGGTTTGTATTACAATTGGTTCTGCTAATAATTCTGGCGATCGCTTTAAGCTAAGTTGCATTGTTGTTAAAATCGATGTTGTATCAGTAACAAGCAACATCGATGTCCGCGCATAGCTGTAGAGAACGGCTAATGGTTGCTGAACAAATAACTCTTGTCCATAGGGGCGAATCAAAAATTCCAGCAGTCGCCGCCGAGAAATCATTCCAATGAATTGTCCCTGTTCTACCAAAATTACTCCTGGTAGCAGGGGATATTTTTCCAAAAAACTAGCCACTTCCATACCAGTGTGGTTGATTTCCACCGAGAAGTTATACATTGGTAGTTCTTGGAGGGTGGACTCTAAACCAAGATCGCGATCGCTACCCTCAGACAAAAATGGCGGTGAGATTTGGCAACTGAATTCTTCTGGCACTAGACACCCTGATTTTTTCAAATACAGGTAAAGAATAAGTTAATATTCTACATTCTGCCACTCTCAAAATCCGATTTGAGTTTAGGTATCTAATAAAACTAGTACAACACGGCGGAAATAAACCAATCATTCCAAATCAACGAAACCCTTATGCTGTATTCATTTTTAATCTTTAATTTTTAATTCCGCCTTGCGCTACTAGTGGTCTTTCAAGCTGAAAATCTTTCTCAGGCGACTAGAAGTAATTGGCGTGCAATTGATAATCTGGGTGGAAAATATTGAGAAAGCGATGTCTACGACGGGCTACGCCTACGCAAGCTAAACTAAAAATAACCTTTACGAAGAGTGCAAAGGTAGCGTTATGACCTCTGTAACCGATCCACCCAACGCTCTCACTCCTTTCCCCTTTCCGGATCATACTCAACTTCCTGAGTCCGATGGCACTTTTGTGTTCGCGGAGCGTGCCGGAGGCAAAAATTGGCAAGAGCATCCCCAAAGCATTTTACTAACTGACTCTATTACACCCATCCTCAAACAATTAAATCCTGAAGGTGAATACTGTATAGGGCAAGACTTAGGCATTTACTGGCGCTTGACCGATCCCCTGGAAAAAGGTGCAGAAGCACCAGATTGGTTTTATGTACCGAATGTACCATTTTTGCTCAATGGGCAAACGCGTCGTTCTTATGTGTTGTGGCGAGAGTTTATTGCCCCGTTGATTGTCTTAGAATTTGTCTCTGGGGACGGTAGTGAAGAACGGGATCAAACTCCTTTGAAGGGTAAATTTTGGATTTATGAGCAAGTGATTCGTCCTCCCTTCTACGGCATTTATGAAGCGAGTAAAGCCAACCTAGAGGTTTATCATCTGATTGAAGGACGGTATCAGATATTATCAGCAAATGAACGAGGACATTATCCTATAGTTGCTTTGGGTGTTGAATTAGGTTTATGGCTAGGAGTTTATCAGAATGTGGAATTACCCTGGCTGCGTTGGTGGGATTTACAAGGCAATTTGTTGTTGAATGGCGATGAAAGAGCCGAACAGGAATCCCAAAGAGCAGAACAAGAACGCGAAAGAGCCGATCGCCTAGCTGCCCAATTGCGATCGCTCGGTATTGAACCAGAAACCTGATATATTAAGCCGTTGCGCCTCTAATTTGCACTAATATTTTTCCAATATGATTGTGGGGTGGGCATCTTGCCCGCCCTGATAATCTAAGTTGTATACGTAACAGCTTACCTACTACGAATTACGAATTAAAAAAGGGCTGGTGTAAAAGAGTCATCTGTGGCTTAATTTGTTTAGACACAAATTTTACTGCTACCAGGGTAATCACGATGACAAATAGACCTCCTTCCGAACAGGAGTCATCTCAAAAAACTGCCCTTGGCTTTGATGAATTTATAGCCATTCTGGTTGCCTTCACCACTATCGGAGCGATTCTTTTTTGGTCATTGTCCCGCAGAGATTCTGGTTGGAACTTAAACGGGCTGCTGTTGCCTTCTTCCACTCCGTCTCCTAGTGTTCAACCAAATCAAGTATTGCTTCCTCCTACTGCCAAAGTAGAACCTTATGCAGTCCCCCACAATGTTTTGCCATATTCTCCACCTGAAGTTGTTGTTGAACCCACGACACGTTCATCCCCAACTAACAGTGCAACTCCTTTCCGCCGAGTATTACCATCTGTTCTGGTAGTTCCGACTCAATCCCCAAAAGCACAAACACCTGTATCCCCTCCAACAGAACTTGAATCATCAATTAAATCATCAGCGCTGCCTTTAGTAACTCCGGCAAGACCAAAATCAATCATTCCGCCGCCAATTGCATTTAACGATGTGCCCAATAACTTTTGGAGTCGGCGTTTTATAGACGTTCTTTCTGCCCGTGGGATTCTCAAAGGGTTTCCTGATTATTCTTTTAGACCAAATCAGCCTGTAAATCGCGCTGAATTTGCTGCCATACTAGAAAAAGCTTTTGACCAAGACCCGTCTAAGACTGCGATCGCATTTCAAGATGTACCAACAAAATTCTGGGCGACTCCAGCAATTGATCAAGCCATCAGTGCGGGATTTCTCAAAGGCTACCCGAAAAAAACCTTCAAACCACAACAAAATATTTCACGAGTACAAGTTTTAGTTGCCCTTGTCAGTGGGTTGAATTTGAAAGCACCCACTTCCCCAAATCAGATTATCAGTATCTATAAAGATGCTAAAGATATTCCGCCTTATGCTATCGGCAAAATTGCCGCTGCTACAACCAATGGTCTAGTAGTTAACTATCCAAATCCCCAAGTCCTCGATCCCAACAAAGTAGCTAGTCGGGCAGAAGTGGCGGCGATGATTCATCAAGCTTTAGTCAAACGGGGCAAACTGTCGGCAATTACATCTCCTAATATAGTGCGATCATCCCCCAAAATATCTCCAGAACTTCCACAGGCTGCAAAACCGAACCCTAAAGTTAAATTGCCCACCAGAGGTTCGTCTCAACAATAATTACTAATTCGTAATGGGCTACGCCCCGCTGCGCTAACGTAATTCGTAATGAAGCTCCTGCGGACGCTCGCGTACTCGCTAACGCTGCCCTAAAGTAATTCGTAATTCGATGAAGATTGATAAGGAGCAAATTTTATACTAAGTGTTACTAAACTTCGTAAGGAATTTTGAGAGAAGTATGAACGCCGGAAGTCGGCGTTCATACTTCAGTGATTTGGAATTAGAGCGTACTTCTACACAGAGCAAGCTACGCGTAGCGTCTCATAAAGAAGCGATAATTAGATATTAAGCTTCTGGAATTTGTTTACCGACAACTTGTGATTTAAGAGTGGTGATTTCACTAGTTAACTCTTTCCTGGTTGAGGCTTTGAGTAAATAGCGGTAAACAAACCAGGCAGAGTAACCAATACCGATCAACTCAAAAGTAGGTGCTACTAAGGGGATATCATTCAAAGCATCCAATATTGCCAAGAGTACTTTAACAGCAACAATTGATCCTACAATTAAACCAACTGTTACCAGGGGTTGCTTATATTGATTAAAGAAGCTTCCCAGATATTCTGGTAATGTTGCTAAAAAGGTAGAAATTTGCTCCCCGTATTTTACCCATTCGTCTTGAGGCTGTGCCGGAGGCTGGAGTTTGGTGATGGTTCCCGTTTGGTTGTTGATCTCTGCCACTGTAGTCTCTTTAGATGCGGTTTCGGTAAATTCTTGTTCTGGCATTTTCACTCCTATTAATTTGACAGTTGAGTTTTCTAATCTGGATAATTACAACCAAAAGGTTGCTGATTAGTTAATGTACTTGTGTATCAGTACAATTTGGTGAAAGGCACAAAAAGATTTTAGTGTCCTATAACCATAGTTGCGCCGTACTATCTACTGCATCAACTACAAGGTAGACAGTCAGGAGGAGGATAGAACTCAGAATGCAACAGGATGTATTATAATCAACTTCCTGAGTTCTATTTTTGGAATTAACTGGATTCCCCAGGTTGTGATTATCCCATTCCGTGTCATTTGCTCATAATCGTACTAAATCTAAGTACAAATCATGCAAAAATCACTCCACTTCTCATTTATATAAGCCTAGAAGCCGATTTTATCCGATATTAAAGCTATCTTAAGCCGCGTTCGTCAATTAACGCATTCGTATTGATATTAATACGTAATAAAAATTTTTGTGTGTTCATATAGACTAGACTTTTAACCTACTTTATGATATATGTGCCTGGGATGAGGTGGGCAAGGGGAAAAGCAGATGAATCAATTCAAAATTCAAAATTCAAAATTCAAATTAAATTCAGCCACCCACAAGGGGTGGGGTTTCTACCTACCTTGGGAAACAAGGATTCTTTCTCTACGAGACGCACTCGCGTTCGCGCCACTTGCGGGCGAGGTTTTAAACCTTCACTTTTTTCATAAACAAAACTTAGCACTGGCTCAACCCTAGCGATCCGCTAACAGCAATCTTTTGCCCAAACCCTAATCCCCAAGAAGTATCAAGCCTTTTGTTTTTTTCCTGATTGTATTAATTTTATAAAGAAGCAGTAAGGTAGAGTAGTGGCGTAGGCGATCGCAAGAACTCATTGCTTGCTATCAACTGCATATTGTGGAAAGTAGCGTGCTAAGGGTAAGACGCTCTCAGGCGGGTCTTTAGTGCATGAAACTATATCATTGCTCGTAAAAAAAGTGAACTCTATTAAATTTAGTAATTATACTTAGCAAACTAGTTGTAAAATTTACTTATATAATCTAAGGTAATGCTAATTATCTAGCAAGCAATGATTTGCTCTTGCGATAAAAGAAGATAATGTAGATGTTAATGACTAATTAAGGTATTTTGACAATCTAAACTAATTTGATTATTTTTGCGGGAAGGCAAGGAGGTTTGAGAAATGCCAACTCAAAAGCCAACCCCTATCTACAGCAGTTCAGAAAGCAAAAAAGTGTCAGCCGAAGAGCCATCGACAGACGAACTCCCAACTATAGAATTTCCTTCAAGAGGGAAACTCAAAGCTAGTTCTTGGCGTATCCATCAAAAAATTGGCTATGGATACTTTGTAGCTATCGGAATTGGCTTTTTTGGCTCACTGACTGGGTTAGTGATTGCTAATTACTACCGGGGAAGGGAAGTTAGACAATTCAATCAAGCTTATGAACAAGGACAACTACTGAGTAATTATAAAGATGCGGTAGTAGGGGCGCAATTACATAGTTCTAACCTAGTTGCTGTATTAGAAAATTCACAACAACTGCAAAGCAAAAAAGCTGATTTTCTGAAGAATGTTGAAAAAGCCAAGCAACTAGAGTCAAAAATTGGCGGATTTCTCGATAGTAAACCTAAAAGACTAGCAGCAACAAGTTCGACTTTACAGACTTTATTGCTGGATTATAAGACTAATTTAAAAGCCTACGTTGACCAAATCGAGGTCGTCTTACAGAAAATTGACTCCCCAAAAGTGCAGCCTCAGAAGATTTCTTCGGCCCGATCGCAGTTATTAATAATAATGCGTGGTGAAACAGCCATGCAGCTAGAACAGCTTTCTCAAAGCTTGACTAACATCTTGCAAACTGCTGAAGATCAAGAGCAAGAAAGGCAAAAAGCCGTTGAGCAGGCGAAAATAGTTGAGCGCTTCATCGTAATCGTGAGTATGCTGGTTTCGGTAGCGATCGCAGCCATTGTAGCTTGGCGTACCAGTCGAGCGATCGCTGAACCAGTGATCACTGTAACCCAAGTAGCTGAACAAGTTGCAAGGAAACATAATTTCGACTTGCGAGCGCCCGTCACCACTGAAGATGAAATTGGCCTACTCGCAAAATCTCTAAATCATCTGATTGAGCGAGTATCTCAGCGAACAAAAGAACTACAACAAGCTAAAGAATTAGCCGAAGCTGCTAGCAAAGCAAAAAGCGTATTTTTGGCCAATGTCAGCCACGAATTACGCACACCATTAAATGCTGTCATCGGCTTAAGCCAACTACTAGAAGACGACGCTACCGATCTTGGTTTATCGGCAGATTTTATTACAGATTTAGAAACAATTAACGCTGCTGGTAAGCATCTACTGCACTTGATTAATGAAATCCTCGACTTGTCAAAAATTGAAGCGGGGAAAATGACCCTGTATCCTGAGACATTCGAGATTTCAACGCTGATTCATAACGTTGTTCTCACAGTCAAGCCAGCTATCGAAAAAAATGCCAATGTTTTAGAAGTGGATTTTGATGAGCAACTTGGCACCATGTACGCCGATCAAACTAGGATGCGGCAGGTATTGTTAAACTTACTCAGCAACGCCAGTAAATTTACTACAAACGGCAAGGTGACGCTGACAGTCAACAGAGAAAAGGATGAATTCCGATCGGATGCTCCTTTAGGTATGATTACTTTTACCGTTACCGACACAGGTATCGGTATGTCTAACCGTCAACAGCAGCAGTTATTTCAACCTTTTACACAAGGTGATACTTCAACTACGAAAAAGTATGGCGGTACGGGACTGGGGTTAGCAATCAGCCGCCACTTTTGCCAGATGATGGGTGGTGAAATTATTGTCAAAAGTCAGCCAGGAATTGGTTCTACTTTCACTATTCGTCTGCCAATGACTGCGCTGGATTGAATGGGGCATTGGGCATTGGGCATTGGGCATTGGGCAAAACAGTTCCGAGTGCTGTTAGCAGTAGCGGGGCGTTTAGCCCGTGAGGAGTGCTGAGTCAAGAGTTAGGAGTTACGAATTCTCCCCCTGCCTCCCCTGCCTCCCCTGCCTCCCCTGCCTCCCAAACTAAGTAATAATATTTACCCTTCCAGTATCCAAGTCGTAACGACCCCCCACGATTTTTAATTTGCCAGATTGCACCTGCTCACTTAAAAGCTGCGATCGCTTCAAGCGTTCAATTTGATATTGCACATTTGCCACTACAGCATTTTCAACCGCATCACCGGGCTGATCTTTGACCTTTTTCAGGGCTGGCTTAATTGCCTTCACAAAAGTACTAATATCACCGGGTAACGATTCATTTTGGACTGCTGCGGTTACAGCCCCACAACGTTCATGCCCCATCACCATCAGCAGTGGAGAACCTAATAAAACAACGGCATACTCAATACTGCCGATCGCTTCATGTGTGGCAATATTTCCGGCAATCCGCACATCAAAGATGTCCCCAATCCCTTGATCGAAAACAATTTCTGCGGGGACTCGTGAATCCGCACAACTGAGAATAGTTGCAAATGGATGTTGAGCTTGAGCAACTTCGTGCAGCCGCAGCTCAGATTGATCGGGGTATTGAGGATGATGATCGACAAATCGCTGATTTCCCTCGATCAGCTTTTGTAAGGCTGCATCGGGAGTGAGGGATTCAGCAGAAGTTGAGGGGATTTCGGCAGCTTTCGCCTGTTCAACCCGCCAGAGTAAATCGCTGGCAGATAGCATCATCCCAAATGCCCCGGTCATTCCCAACTTCAAAAAGTCACGACGTTCCATGAAATGTTTCATTGAATTTATAACTCTCTTACAGAGACGCGATACATCTGACAGAGCGAATTTCCATCACATCGGAAACGTAACAAGTACCTCCGAATTTATTCAGGAGTGGTCTGATATTTTCGACAACACGCTTGAGTTCTTCTGGCATACAAAACGCGAGAATGTAAACATTATCAAGCATGGTCATGTCTAAATCTTCTGTCGTTCCTCGTAATCCTTTACCAACAACATTTCTAATGACGGCATGGCTATGTACGCCTGACTTGTCTAAACTCTCTAAAATTTTGGCAAGTTCAAAGGAGTTGGCGATAATTTCTATCTTTTTAACTACGTGCATATTATTACCTCCAGAATAGGTTAATTCCGTAGAGATATAGCGGAATTCCCACAATAATATTGAACGGAAATGTGACTGCTAGAGCGGTAGAAACATATAGGCTGGGATTTGCTTCGGGAACAGTCATCCGCATTGCTGCTGGCACAGCAATGTAAGAAGCGCTGGCACACAATACAGCGAATAACAGCGAATTTCCCTGAGGCATACCGATGAATTTGGCAATCACTAACCCAATGCCTGCATTGAGTATTGGAATTAGTATGGCAAATAAAATCAGGAAAACTCCGGTTTTTTGCAAGTCTTTAATTCTTCTGGCAGCCACCAGTCCCATATCCAATAAAAAGAAGGTGAGAATGCCATAAAACAACCCTTGAGCAAAGGGTTCTAATACGTGCCAACCACGTTCTCCTGTCAAGACRCCGATTAAGAGGCTACCGACTAGTAGAAAAACTGAACTATTAAGAAATGCTTCTTGCAAAACTTCCGACCAAGCAAACTCTCGCTTTTCATCGGCGGTGAATATACTCACCAAGATCAGACCAACAATGATCGCTGGAGATTCCATCAGGGCCAGAGCTGCTACCATGTAACCATCATAGTGAATACCAAGCTCAGTGAGAAAAGCGCCGGCAGTGATGAAAGTGACGGCACTGATAGAACCGTAGGTTGCTGCGATCGCCGCAGCATCGTAAGTATCCAGTTTCCACTTTAAGATAAAAAAGGTGTAAATTGGAACAAAACAAGCCATCAACATTGCTGCTGCGAGTGTTAGAATTACCTCCTGATTCAGTCCGCTTTTGATTAGTTCTACCCCTCCTTTAAAACCAATTGCAAACAGCAAATACAACGAAAGGAGTTTGGGTACTGGTGGGGGAATTTCTAAATCGGACTTGACAAAAACAGCAGTCATGCCTAAAAAGAAAAACAAGATTGGCGGATTCAAAATGTTGGATACAATTAAGCTAAAATCCATATCCACCCCTCTTTATACTGGTAAAACCTGCAATTAAAGAAATTTTTCATCTTTAAAAATTTAACGGTTCAATGATGATGTATCGTGTATTGTTACCTAATGTCAATTGGGTACTCAAGGAGTGAATAGTCCGATTGGTGACTATACTCTCAGTTAGATATGTACAGCGTTTTGCAAGCAAATAAACCACGGCCTAGGAAACATTTTCATGTCCCTACGAAAACGTATTGGGGCAATTTATTAATTTAATTGCCCCTAGTGTTGACAACAGAACAAGTTAGAGCTTGCTCATCATGTTTTGATGTTTGATTCCCCGTGGCTGATTTTACGACACAACGCGCCGGAATAACTAGTGGCTAACTTTTCTACGTAGAAAAGTTAACGTATTGTCAGGGCAATTATGAATTGCCACAACACAAACTTTGTCTAAATCCCAGTATTTTTTGATTTACAACAGTTTTGTAAATCCTGCTTGCTCAAAATGCCGGTCAGATGTAAAGGCTTGAGTAATCCCCTCCTGTGTCATCACCGCAAAGCTAATACAGTCAGTTAGTCCCCAATCTTTATCAGGACGCTGGCTGTATAACATCCAACCTTCATCCAGCAACTTTTGGTTGAAAGGGATGATTTGCACACTTTTTAAAACTCGCAAACTGTTGATGAAAGCAACTGTCTGAATACGGTTGACTGGTGTACACAGAGCATCTGCAACCTCCAATAGTACAAACTCTGTTGTCACCAAAGGCGTTTCTAAGCGCAGAAGTCTATCCATTACCTCATTTGCCTGGTGATGAAGATTATCCCTAACATTAAGAAGAGCAATCCAGGCAGCTGTGAAGACAAAAACTTTCGTCAAGGTTATGATTCTCGCTTTGGCATTCCATAGAGATAATGGTCATGCTGCTGTGCCAAATCGCTAATATCTGTATCAACTGCACAGTTTTTAATCAACTGCCTCAGCTTATCCCAATCTGAGCCTTCTGGCGTTGCTGGCTGAGGTGTGCGGTTTTCTTCGACAAACACAATTATCACTGACTGCCCCTCATGCCCTTCAATTGGTTCGTTAGGATGAACTACACCGTTTTGGAATGTGCCTTTGACTGACAGCATAGCTTTTTCTTGCTTCTACATAAATCGTGATACAGTACCATTCTGGTTAAGAAGATTGCCACACAATCTTTATTGACCAAGTTTCGTTAGGATATTGTAACCTGGGCAATAGCGACTCTCTATTGATGTGACACCAGGCAATCGCTTTTTCACATCCATGACAACAACCATCGACTTTCTCAGTCACCTTAACCCTAGTCAACGTCAAGCTGTCGAACACTACTGTGGCCCGTTGCTAGTTGTTGCTGGCGCAGGTTCCGGTAAAACACGAGCGCTGACTTATCGCATTGCGAATCTGATTCTGAAACACCGTGTTGATCCAGAAAATATCCTGGCGGTTACTTTTACCAATAAAGCCGCGCGGGAGATGAAAGAACGGATTCAACGGCTGTTTGCTGAACAACTGGCAATGAAGCAACACGGACAGCGGTTGGATTTGTTGACAGAATATCAACAAACGCAACTGCGATCGCAAGTTTACAAAAATACGATCAAAGATTTATGGTGTGGCACTTTCCACAGTCTATTTTCTCGCATTCTCCGTTTTGATATTGAAAAATATGTAGACGAAAAAGGACGCAAGTGGAATCGTAATTTCTCTATTTTTGATGAATCAGATGTTATCAGTCTGATCAAAGAAATCGTTAATAAAGAGCTAAATTTAGACGATAAGAAGTTTGATGCCCGCTCTGTTCGTTACGCTATTAGTAACGCTAAAAACCAAGGTTTATCACCCCAAGAATTTGAGCAAGACCAACCAAATTATCGCGGACGGGTAATTGGTCAAGTTTATAATTTATATCAAGATAAGTTAGCACAAAACAACGCTCTTGACTTTGACGATCTTATTCTTGTACCTACTAGATTATTTCAACAAAACGAGCAGGTATTGGGTTACTGGCATCGCAAGTTTCGTCATATCCTTGTAGATGAATATCAGGATACTAATCGCACTCAGTATCAACTTATTAATTTATTAGTTACCAATGGCGAAACCAAAAAGAGCGAATGGCAATGGGAAAATCGCTCAGTTTTTGTTGTTGGTGATGCAGACCAATCAATTTACAGCTTTCGGATGGCAGATTTTACCATCTTGCTAGGATTTCAGGAAGACTTTGGCGATGGTTTGGTAGATGATGATACTCGAACAATGGTTAAGTTGGAAGAAAACTATCGTTCTTGTGAAAACATTCTGCAAGCGGCTAATGAACTGATTGAAAATAACACCCAACGGATTGATAAAGTCCTGAAAGCGACGCGGGGAACGGGTGAACAGATTACTTGTCACAAAGCCGATGAAGAACTTGCAGAAGCGGCATTTGTAATTAATCAAATTAGCACTTTAGAACAGCAAAATCCAGAGTTAAACTGGGGTAGTTTTGCCATACTTTATCGGACGAATGCCCAATCTCGGCCATTTGAAGAATTGTTGGTGAAATATCAAATTCCTTACACAGTTGTCGGAGGAATGAGGTTTTACGATCGCAAAGAAATTAAAGATGTCGTTGCTTATTTAAGAGCGATAAATAATCCAGCTGATACAGTCAGTTTATTACGAGTTATTAATACTCCCCGGCGGGGAATTGGCAAAACCACTATTGACGCTTTGATGAACGCATCTCAGCAATTAGGGACAACTTTGTGGGAAATCCTCAGCGACGAAACATCAGTTAATACATTAGCTGGACGGGCGACAAAAGCTGTAAATAACTTTGCCGCAACGATCAGCCGTTGGCAAGCACAAGTCAGCACGCTTCCTGTGACTGAGGTTTTGCAAGGAATATTAGAAGACTCTGGTTACGTTCAAGACTTGATGAATCAAGGCACAGATGAAGCCACAGATCGGGTACAAAACGTTCAAGAACTTTATAACGCTGCACTGCAATTTCAAGAAGAAAACGAAGAGGTTTCCCTAAGAGATTTTCTAAGTAGTGCCGCCCTCAGTTCCGATTTGGATAACTTAAAAGAAGGACAGACAGCCGTTTCTTTAATGACTTTGCACGCTTCCAAAGGTTTGGAATTTCCCGTGGTGTTTTTGGTGGGATTAGAACAAGGGCTATTTCCCGGCTACCGTTCCCTAAGCGATCCCGCATCTTTGGAAGAAGAACGCCGCTTGTGTTATGTGGGGATTACTCGCGCCCAAGAGCGGTTATTTTTATCACACGCGCGGGAACGTCGTTTGTATGGTTCTCGTGAACCTGCAATGCGATCGCAATTTCTCGACGAATTACCAGAAGAATTATTATCTACCAAACGCGCGAGTCGTCAAAGTTATACCAAAAGTGCCTCTACTCCTAATGGGAAACAAGACTCAACACAGAATTGGCAAGTAGGCGATAGAGTATTACACAAAACTTTTGGTCTTGGCGAAATCACGCATGTTTTTGGAACGGGTAATAAGATGTCTGTAGCAATTAAATTTGCCAGCTTAGGACAAAAAATTGTTGACCCAAGAGTAGCACAGTTACAACGAGTAGAGTAAGAGGTATATAAACGACCAGATAGACTATATTTTGATGGTGCGTTGCTACAGAATAAGCTGTGTCAACTACAAAAGAAGCATTTATAACTCTAGAACATGCTGTAGTGACTAAAACTTGTTTATTTGTAACTCCAGAACGTGCTGGACTAACTAAAACTTGTTCATTAATAAGTTAGAAAGAAGTTTTATTAACTAAAAATCCTATTTTACTTATCATTTTTGAACTTTTTATAATTAATTATTAAATTGATTAAATCCAACTTTAGTTTTACTTATCTAAAAACGAGTTATTTGTAACTAAAACATCAACATTTATAAGTTGAGCTTAAGTTGTATTAACTCCAGCTTCTTCTGAATTTATCAAAGGATGAGTTTTTGTAACTTGTTTTTTTCATATTTCAATTTCTTCAAAGTGTTCAACAGTGGGAAATGGCTCATAAAAATGATGTAGAAGTTTTTTCCACTCTTGATACTCAGCAGAACTTCTAAATCCTACAGTATGAGATTCTAAAGTTTCCCATTTGACAAGTAATAAGTATTTACCTTCGACTTCTATACATCTATGCAATTCATGGGATAAATATCCGTCCATTGAGGAAATAATTTTAGAAGCTTTTTTGAAATCAGTTTCAAAATCGGATTCCAAACCAGGTTTAATATGAAGCATCACAGCTTCAAGAATCATAAAGTTTTACAGTGAGTATTAAGCTAATGTTATTTAGTATAATGTGATGTCTACAACGGGCTACGCCATTAAGACTAATTTTTTAGTAAATAGATAATCGCAGCACAAAACTCTTCGTAATATCCTTTAGAATCAGTTTCACTAAAGCCTAGAATTAAGTCTTGTCTGTCTTCCTCTGTGATTGTATTGATGATTTTCAATATTGGCTCAAGAGCTTTTGCACGTAAATCTTTCAGTTTATCAATATTGAGTCCGAGTTTATCAATTGTTGTTTCAGCAGCTAACTGCTTTTTTGAATTATTTGTCGCCAAAATCTGCCCGTCATCGGTGTACTTAAAGAAGTCCTCACAATTTGCATTTATGGGTGAAACCATCAAATTCTCATCGTACCAATGATCTTTCTTGCTTCCACAGTGCAGAGGTTCTCTACGCTCTCTTTCTCTTTGACATGAAGCCAGCATATTTGTGTATTCCAGCGCTAGCTCAGTATTAGGATATCTAGGTTTTAGATGTTCAATATGACTAATTTCTTTGGTAATACGTCTTCCACAATAGTAACATATAAAACCTTGCTCTTGCAACAAAGAATTATGTACATCAGTTTTTTGTGGTTTGCCGAAGTTGTCCCAACTTGGTTGCCAATCCTCATTTGCTAGGTTTTTCCAAACGGTAAAACTTTCTGGCTCCTCACTTTTTTTGATATATTTCACCGCTTCAAAATCTCTTTGCGTCGAATAGATACACTTGCTTTTACTAATTCTGGTTCATCTTGCCCAATAATATCAGCAATTTCCTGAGATAATTGCCTAGCACCATCAAGATTTCCTTCATCAATGAGTCTAAATAACTCATGTAAACGATCTTTAATTTCTTGTGGACGTGCGGGAACACCCATGAGGTCTTCTAGTATTCGATTGCTGTCTCTCCCAAAGGAACTTTCTGGTCTTTTAGCAACAACACCTTCGTCTGTTTTTTCTAGAATATAAATTCCTTCAGGCTTGACTTGGCTAATTACTTGAGGCGAATGGGTGGTAACAATAAATTGGCAATTGGGGAATGTTCTTGTCAAAGCTGGAATAATTTCCCGTTGCCATTTAGGGTGTAGATGTAGTTCAATTTCATCAATTAAAACAACACCACTACCTTGGAGTGGATCTGGTAAACTAGGGTTAGCGATCGCTAATCGTCTTGCTAAATCTCCAACCATAGCCAGCAAGCATTTCTCGCCATCAGATAGTTGATTGATAATTAGTTCTTTACCCTGTTTCTGCACAGTCATTCTTAAGGGCGCTCTCTCAACTCGTAACTTTGAAAAATTGGGTTCCAAAGAACCAATCGCTGCTCTGACCGATTCCAACTGTCTATCTCGATAATTCAGGTGATCCCGCCGCAATTCATTTTCTAAATCTTCTCGATTTCTGAACCATTCAAAAAAGCTTTTGAAATCAATCTTTCCCCCTGTAAGTGACTGTTCATAGGAATCTATCTGCTTAAATTCATATTTCTCTGCAATCTCCAAGGGAATATCAATAACTGCACGATTGACTGGGTAGTAAACTGCCAAGGGTAAGTTCACTTGAGGATTAGATTCTATCTGAATACGTAGCTCATCTATCACTAATTTCAAGTCTTTTGGTAGTACACCGACTACATTAGCTTCTAACTCACTAGGTAAGCTTTTAAAATTTTGTCCTAACTCGGACTCCAAGATAATCTTGAAAGATTCATCCTGCTGCAACAATGCCATCGCTGCTATTACCTGAGTCAACGCACTAGTTAAATTTTTACGAACTTCATTTTTAATTTGAGTGAGTGATAAAGTAAATTCGCGTAATTCCAAGAAAATTGTAATCTCGTTCTTTGTATCCTTAACTCCATTGGTAATGTCTTGTTTGTTAAATGATCCTATAGAATCAATTGAGTTTTGAATACTTCCTGTAATTTGTGATAGAAGAATAGCGAGACAATCAAGAATACTTGATTTACCAACGCCATTGATGCCAATAAGTACAGTTGGTTCAGCCTCATGGAACTCAAGCGTCAAATCACCGATTCCACGGAAGGATTGCATTTTCAAACGCTTGACTTTCATAATAATTACGCTGATTTCAACTGAATAATACCTTTATCAAAAACGTGATTATTAGTAGCGATCGCACTTATTTCTATTCTATCTTTATACACTTCATAAGAAGCAAAACTTAAATCACTGGTAGAATACCCTGTCCACTCCGAACGCCCTACAGGACGATTACCAGCACCCGCGCCACAAATTAAGTAAGTTGTCCCATCAATAGGACGAGTGCGTTCATAATTATGTTCGTGACCATTGATGTAAAGTTGAACGCCGTATTTTTTAAACAGTGGAGTAAAAGTTTTAATAAAATCTGGATTATTCCCATACTGACCCGATGAATAAATCGGATGATGACCAAACACTATTTTCCAAGGAGCATTACTAAGACTTAATTCTTTTTCTAACCAAGATAGCTGGTTGTTCCAATCAGCATTCCCGTTAGTATCTAAAGCAAAAAATTGCACAATTCCTCGGCGAAATGTATAGTAACGTCCCTTCATATTAAAGCCAGCATACTTGACTTGTAGATCGCCATTAGCGGTACGAATATCGTGATTACCTAAACAAGCCTGAAATTTCACACCTTGCTTGAGCAAACCTTGATAAGGACGCTCAAAAACTGCATTAATTTTCTCAATTTCGCCGTTATTATAAATGTTGTCTCCAGCTAAAACGACTAAATCATAAGGATTTTTCTTATGATACGCATTCATCGCTCCAGCCACAGCATACTGTCCTTTCGCGCCAGTCCCTGTATCTGCTACAGACACAAAACGTAATAACAAGTCTTTTTTGGCTAGGTTGGCGGCTATAGCTGTTGTTGAATCGGTAATATCAGCACTTTGATGATTTTGATGAGCAAACATCCAGCTTAAAAATCCTGTACCAATGGCGCTGGCACTACTTAAAAATAAAAATTGACGGCGTTTCAGGTTCATAATTCACCAAATTTAATAAATAGTCAGTTTAGCGGAAACAATGAGCAATGAAGTGATACATTAATGCAAAAGAAGGCAGCACCAGTAATAATGTACGTTGTTTGTCTTTGATTCGCTGCTTTTGGTGAAAGTTCCATGTCACAAGACAATCAGTCAAAACCGACGGATGAGCAGATAACTCAACCTCCCCAAAAACCTTACCAGAGAGTTCAGCCATTTTGGAAGGCTAAAATTATCCAACTTCTCCAAGGGACGATTGGGGTTTTAGAAGTAACGGTGGAGAAACTAGAGACAGCACCGCCACCTGGTACTGAGGAAAAACCTGGTTTTTTTCAGCAGCTTCAGTTGAGGTGGGGTGGACTGTTAAGGACAATCCGCTTGTTTTTGCCATCAAATTTGTCAACAAAGCTATCAGATACAGCTTTGACGGGAATTGTTACTGGAGTTGCTGTAATTCTCCTTTGGACAACTACGACTATCTTTACTGGTAAACCTACTGAAATAGCAACTGTTCCCCCGGTTGAAGAGGTTCCGATACCAACACCAACGATAACTACTCCACCGGAATCAGTCGCACCAGAACCACAGCCACCAGAGGAAATTACGCCGCCGCCAGAAGTACAGATTACGCCACCAACGCCGGAACCGGAACCAGAACCAATTCCTACGCCAACGCCAACGCCAATCCCAACACCAACGCCGACACCAATTATAGAATTGACACCTGAACAAGCTTTGATTGCGGCTATTGAAAATCAGGTTGCCGAAATTAGCGATCGCGTTGCCTCTGGTCTGATAAAGTCTATTCAAGCCAACTTCCGTACAAGTAACTTGACTGTCAAAATTAGTAATGATTGGTACACTCTCAATGAATCTCAGCAAGACAAACTAGCTGCGGAGATATTACAACGCTCTCAACAACTTGATTTTACTCATTTAGAAATTATCGATTCCCAAAATAGGCTAATAGCTCGTAACCCGGTTGTTGGGACTGAGATAGTAATTTTTAAACGGCAAACAGCAAGTTAAAGTAATTCGTAATTCGTAATTCGTAATTTGGAGTTTAACTTTAAGTATTTATGTTAGACAATGTTTCGCTATTGCTGAAAGCTTGTAAAAACTTAAACATCAGCTATGAAATTCTGCATCCTTCGGAAAACTTAATCAAAATAAAATTGAATAGTAAACAGCATTATTTTTGTAACTATAGCACTCCCTTACTTAATCAAGCAGTAGCACACCTGCTCAAAGACAAAGAATACACTTATCATGTTTTAAATAAAAAAGTTAAACTTCCTCGGACAGTGGGTTTTCTTTCCCCTTTTTGTGACACCAAATATAAGATTTACTTAAAATTTTCAACTATTCAAGATATCGTATTAGAAATAAAAGAAAGTTTTAAAACACCAGTAATTATCAAAAGAAATTCTGGTGCCAGTGGGCATAATGTTTTTTTATGTAAGAATATAGATGAAATTGAAACTGCTTTAAAAGAAATTTTTAATATCAATAATAAGTATGATTACGTCGCTCTTGCTCAAGAATTTATTCAGATAAAATCTGAGTATAGAGCGGTTTTCTTAAATAAAGAGTTAGTTTTGCTCTATGAAAAAGATATAAATGATGCCAAGTTTGTCGGTAATCTCAGTCCTCTACACTGGGATGGTGCGAAAGCCAAGTATATTAATGATCCACAAATACTGTCAGAGATTACTAATTTTGCTAAACCAGTTTTTGAAGAGTTAGACCTTGATTATGGTGGTTTTGATATTGTATTAGATCGAGATAATCAATATTGGTTGATTGAAATCAACTCTCACCCAAATTTTGGCATTTTTATTAGAGATAATGGAGAGGAGCATGTGTTGAAAATTTTTGAAAAAATGCTCGTTAGCCTAGCCTCAAATTGAAGAAACAAATCATCACAAAGACGCGAAAAATCGCCGTCTCTACAAAAGACTGATTATTGTAAAGACGGCGATTCATCGCGTCTCTTGCTTAACTCCTAACTCACCACTCTCATTGTCTGAGTTGGTATCCATACAGTAAAAATCGAGCCAATACTTACAGTTGATTCTACTTCAATTCGACCTCGATGGAGTTCCACGAGTTGTTTAGTTAAAGCCAATCCCAGTCCAGTGCCTTCGTAGCGGCGGCGATAGGGTGTATCGAGTTGCTGAAATTTCTCAAATAGTAATGGTAATTGTTCTTCAGGAATGCCAATCCCGGTATCTTCCACTTGAAAAATAGCGGTATTATCTTCCACCCAAAGACGTAAAGTAACACTGCCACTTTCAGGGGTGAATTTAATTGCATTAGTCAACAGATTCCAGAGTATTTGTTCTACTCGTTTGGCATCGCCGATAAAGCGATCGCGCCTGGGATCGATTTGCAAATCAAGTATAAGATTAATTTGTTCGCTTGTTGCTTTTTTTCGCAGTGACTTCACAGCATTTTCGGCAACATTCACTAAAGAAAATTCCGAAATATTTAAAGCTGTTTTTCCAGCCTCGATTTGCGATAAATCGAGGATGTCATTAATCATTCCTAATAAATGTTCTCCACTGTCGTGGATTGTTTGCAGATAACCCCGTTGTCGTTGACTCAATTCACCCAAAGGCCAGCGTAATAACGTCGAAGACATCCCAATCACATAAGTCAAAGGTGTGAGCAATTCATGACTGATAGTAGCGAGAAACTCACTTCTGATCCGGCTAGCAGCTTCAGCGGCGAGGAGAGCATCACGTAGGGCCATTGTGCGCTCAATAACTCGTTGTTCGAGATTTTGTTTTTCTTGGGTGAGGGTTTGCATTAACTCAGCTTGGTGAATCGCGATCGCTAATTGTTCTGCGATCGCAACCAGCAAGTTTTTTTCGCTATCATTCCACTGGTGAGGTTCATCGCACTGATGAGCAATCAGCAATCCCCACAGTTTATCCTCAAACATTATCGGTGCAGCGAACTTAGCCCTAACTTGGCATTCCCTTAAAAAATTCAACAAACACTCTTCCAGAGCATAAGTTTTTTCGACATCATCCACTGCTAAAGTAAAACCTTGCCGATACTTCTCCCAACACTGAGAGGTTCGGACAAAGCAATTTTTTTCCGTGTAATTCAATACCGATGTAATAGCATCTGTAGCACGGGCTTCATAGACAATATAACCTCCATACTTTTGGCAGTCTCCTAGTAGAGGTTGATTATTTGCTGATATAAAAGGCGAGTGTCGATCGTTGTTTTCGTGTATAGAAAAATAGATTTCGGCAGGTTCCCTAACTGATAGTTCCATACCTGTTGCCAGTGCCGTTTCATTGAAGGGAATAGTGTCAGACTGATATGGTTGAGTACTAACTTGGGAACCTGCAAATTTATAAATTACTAATCTGTCTAATTCCAGAAACTCACGCACCTGTGTAATCGCCGTTGCCATAATGACAGGCAAATCAAGGCTTTTGCGGATCTGCGTTGTTACCTGATTTAACAACCGCTCTTGGGAAATCTGTTTTTTTAAAGCATCTTCCACTGGCTGACAGATATAAACTGCTGGCCCAATTGGGCTTGGAGATGCTATTATTTCTTGGTTTGGTTGAGTTAGGAGATATTCTAATAACAACAGCGTGAATTGACTTTGGAGCGTAGCATCATTGGGTCTAATAATTTGCTGATAGCGTTCGAGATTTTGGTGAGTATAAGAATCGCACTCAAACAAATCTCTCAATTCGTAGACAAAAGAAGCGATCGCCTCTAAATTAAACGTCAACTGAGCATTGATTTCTGAGTAAATTCCTTGCCCCTCTGTTTCCCTGCTTCCTTGCTCAAAGGTTCCGACCAAAAGGACGCTAAACTGCTCAGAAACCACTAATGTAAACTTTTGCCTTTGCCACTCCACAGGTATGTAAATCCGCACCAACACAGCTTCTGTCAGTATCAAAACGGCACTTCCCACCGTTTGAGCCATCTGTTCTAACAACTCCCCAAGCTGATTAAATACAACAATAGGCAAGGTTCGAGAAAAGCTCAAATCAGGAGAACTAAGCATTTTCAATCATTTTGGTAAGAGAGGGCTGAATGCAGGGAAAAAAGTTTGTTTTGATTATGTACTAACCAACAACTTAAAACGGTAACACAGGATTATGCATCGTATAAGTAGCACATCGGGTGGATGGAATCAGTCAGAGGGTTTAATTTTTTTAGAACAAACTCCCGCGCCTTTCGTCTTGATTACGGCTGCTGATACTGACATTCAAACCTTGGCAGCTGCGGTGACAAAATTACCCCCAAGCTTTCCTGCATTAAGAGTCGCCAACCTATTGCAGTTGCAGCAACAATTAAGCATAGATACTTATGGCGAACAAGTTTTGGAACTTGCCCAAGTAATTATTTTGCGCCTCTTAGGAGGACGTTCTTACTGGGGTTATGGCTTAGAAGTAGTGCAAGAAATTGTGCAACGTAATGGTAGAACCCTCATTGTAATGCCAGGGGATGACGCTTTTGATCCCGATTTAATTTCCCAGTCTACCGTACCCTTGGGTGTTGTTAATCAGGTATGGCAGTATTTTAGCGAAGGCGGCGTGGAAAATTTCGTTAATGCTCTGCAATTTATCTCCGATAGTTGCTTATTAACTGCATATAATTCCCTACCACCTCAGCCGATTCCGCGCGTGGGATTGTATGAGTGGGGAGTGGGGGAGCAGGGGAGCAGGGGGGCAGGGGAGCAGGGGGGCAGGGGAGAGTTAGAACTTCGTTCATCCACCTTTGAACTGGATGAATCCACCTCAGAATTCCGTTCATCCACCTCGGAACTGGATGAATCCACTTCAGAACTCCGTTCATCCACCTTTGAACYGGATGAATCCACCTCAGAACTCCGTTCATCCACCTTTGAACTGGATGAATCCACCTCAGAACTCCGTTCATCCACCTTTGAACTGGATGAATCCACCTCAGAACTCCGTTCATCCACC
>LXQE01000162.1:0-121396 GCA_003326195.1 Nostoc punctiforme NIES-2108 | reverse complement strand
ACTGGATGAATCCACCTCAGAACTCCGTTCATCCACCTTTGAACTGGATGAATCCACCTCAGAACTCCGTTCATCCACCTTTGAACTGGATGAATCCACCTCAGAACTCCGTTCATCCACCTTTGAACTGGATGAATCCACCTCAGAAGCTCAAGGGTTCCAATACCCAATGCCCCATGCCCCATGCCCCATGCCCAAAATCGGCATCCTTTTCTACCGCGCTCATTATTTAGCGGGGAATACTAAAGTAATTGATGCTTTATGCGAAGCCTTGGTACAGAAAAATTTACAACCAGTACCAGTATTTGTTTCTTCATTGCGTGAACCAGATGTTCAAGTTGAGTTGAGTGAATTTTTTCAACCCAAAGAAGCTGAATCAATCGCTGTACTGCTAAATACCACCAGTTTTTCTCTAGCACGCTTGGAAAGCGAAACACCCCAAACCGAACTTTGGCAAAAATTAGATGTACCTGTGTTGCAGGTAATCCTTAGTGGCGGATCGATTGAGCAGTGGGAGTCACAGTTTCAAGGGCTTTCTCCCCGCGATATTGGGATGAATGTGGCGCTACCAGAAGTAGATGGGCGGATTATTACTCGTGCTGTGTCTTTTAAAGCCTTGCAAACTCGTAATCCCCATTTAGAAACAGATGTAGTAATTTATGAACCAGTGAGCGATCGCATTGAGTTCGTTGCTAAACTAGCAGCAAATTGGGCGCGTCTACGTTCCAAACCCCCCCAAGAACGGCGAATTGCCCTAATTCTGGCAAACTACCCCAACCGTAATGGCCGCCTCGCCAATGGTGTGGGACTCGACACCCCAGCTAGTTGTGTAGAAATCCTGCAAGCTTTACATCAGGCTGGCTATGAAGTAGAAAATCCACCTGCTCAAGGAGACGAGCTGATTCAACGGCTGACATCTGGCGTAACCAACGATCCGGAAGGTAGAGAATCGCTTCCGGTAAACCAAAGTGTTTCTTGGGAAGAATATCAAGAATATTTCGCTTCATTACCGCCAGCAGTGCAGCAAGGTATTAGTGAAAGGTGGGGAATAGGGCATGGGGCATGGGGCATGGGGCATGGGAATAACCAATGCCCAATGCCCAATCCCCAATGCCCAATCCCCATTTCTGGAATTCAACTCGGCAACATTTTCGTGGGAATTCAGCCAGCAAGAGGTTATGATAATGACCCCAGTTTGAATTATCATGCGCCGGATTTAGAACCAACCCATGATTATTTAGCTTTCTACTATTGGGTTAGAGAAACTTTTGGTGCTGATGCTGTAGTTCATGTAGGGAAACACGGAAATCTAGAATGGCTACCGGGTAAAAGTGTGGCTTTATCGAGTAATTGTTATCCAGAAGTAGCTTTCGGCGCACTTCCCCACCTGTACCCGTTTATTGTCAACGATCCTGGTGAAGGTTCCCAAGCCAAACGTCGCGCTCAAGCGGTGATTATAGATCACCTCACGCCACCGATGACCCGCGCGGAACTCTACGGTTCTTTGCAACAGTTAGAAAATTTAATTGATGAGTATTATGAAGCCGACAGTTTAGATCCTTCGCGTTTGCCAGTGATTCGCGATCGCATCCACGAACTGGTGATCAAAGAAAATCTCCATCTAGATTTAGGAATCCAAAATGAAACAGAAATTTTTAATTCTGAATCCTTAATTTTGAATTCCATCGGTGGTTATCTTTGTGAATTGAAAGAAGCCCAAATCCGTGATGGCTTGCATATTTTTGGGCAATGTCCCCAAGGAAGGCAATTGAGGGATTTAATAGTAGCGATCGCTCGTATCCCCAATCGCCATTCTTCAGGTATTACCCGTGCGATCGCTCAAGATTGGGGACTAGACTTCGATCCCCTCACAGCCGATTTGTCAATGCCTAGTGGTGAATACTCAATAGTCAATGGCAAAGAATGCCGTACCCTCGGTGATATCGTCGAAGTCCTAGAAGAACACGCCGCCCTCTTAGTAGAACAACTAATAAATCAGGACTCAGAATTCAGAATTCAGAATTCTTGTAGAGACGCGATTCATCGCGTCTGTGCTGGGGATGGAGACGCAATGAATCGCGTCTCCACCTGGATACGCGATCGCCTCCTTCCCGCCTTACAAAAAACCGATCAAGAAATAACCAATTTATTACACGGACTTGATGGTGGATATGTCCCCAGCGCTCCATCTGGCGCACCCACACGCGGCCGCCCGGAAGTTCTACCAACAGGAAGAAACTTTTATTCTGTCGATATTCGCGCCATTCCCACAGAGACGGCTTGGGATATCGGTAGAAAAGCCGCCGAAACCCTCGTAGAATATTACACTCAAGAACATGGTGAGTATCCCAAAACACTAGGCTTATCATTGTGGGGAACAGCCACCATGAGAACAGGCGGTGATGATATAGCCGAAGCCTTAGCTTTACTCGGAGTCCAACCTGTCTGGGATGGTGCAGCGCGGCGAGTAGTGGATTTTGAAATTTTGCCCTTAGCGATTTTAGGACGACCCCGTGTAGATGTCACCTTACGAATTTCTGGATTCTTCCGAGATGCTTTTCCCAACTTGATTGACTTATTCGATCAAGCAGTGTCAGCAGTAGCAGACTTGAATGAACCGCCAGAACAAAATCCCCTCGCCGATGCAGTTCACCAAGAAACTGATTTGTGGACAAGCCAAGGATTAACTATACAAGAAGCTGTGGTGCGATCGCGCTATCGCATCTTTGGTTCTCGCCCAGGTGCTTACGGCGCTGGACTCCAAGGTTTAATCGAATCGCAAAACTGGACAGATGACGAAGATTTAGCCCGCGCCTACATTAACTGGAGTTCTTACGCCTATTCTTCGGGAGCAGGGGAAGCAGGGGGAGCAGGGGAGGATAAAATTTCCAATGCCCAATGCCCAATACCCAATGCCCAATGCCCAGTGCCCAATACCGAAGCCTTCAAGCAACGCTTGTCTCAAATGCAAATAGTCCTGCACAATCAAGATAACCGCGAACACGATCTACTCGATTCTGATGATTATTACCAATTTCAGGGTGGCTTAACAGCAGCGGTGCGTTCTCTACAGGGAAAAAATCCCCAAACTTATTTTGGAGATAATTCTATACCCGCCCAACCACGCGTTCGTCAACTGAAAGAAGAAATTGCACGAGTGTATCGTTCTCGCGTAGTTAATCCCAAATGGATTGCAGGAGTAATGCGCCACGGATACAAGGGAGCTTTTGAAATGGCGGCGACGGTAGATTATCTATTCGCCTACGATGCAACAGCAAAATGTGCTGAAGATTACATGTATCAAGGCATAGTAGATGCTTATCTACTCGATCCAGTTGTTGTAGAATTTATTCAGCAAAAGAACCCTTACGCACTGCGTGATATTGCTGAAAAATTATTAGAAGCACATAAGCGCAATTTGTGGGAGGATGTAAATATAGGAACATTAGAAGCTTTGAGGAACCTAGTACATCAAGCTGAAGCAGTTATCGAAGAAAAATCAATGGTGTAGGAAACAAATATGGAGAATCTTGCGTATTTGCACCTAGCTTTCGCCTACGAAGACAGCACACCCAGTGAATTGGTCTCCCTCAGTTCTTTGTTTAACAAAGCAGCTGCGCCAGACTGGAAAAGGCTTTCTGGTAGGGCTTGGAAGTATATGTTGCCCCTTGCTCTGTCTTTATCTATTCTTGGCGCTGTCAGCAGCGTCATGGCACTAGAAAAAGGCGATCAAGGTCCTTCTGTCAGAAATCTACAACAAAAGTTAAAAACAGCAGGTTTTTACCAAGCTTCTGTTACCCAAGTATATGATGTATCCACACAAGAAGCTGTGCGGCGCTTCCAAAAAGCCGCTGGTTTACCAGTGGACGGTATTGTTGGAGCAAGCACCCTGCAAAAATTAGAAAGTTGGCAAGCCAAAAAGCCCACAACTACCGCTACACAAGCTAAAAAAACTACTGCTGTAAGCGCACAAGCTAAAAAGCCTAGCCCTACTAGTTCAGCTAGTTCAGCCACCAGCAAACGCCGCAATCCTAACTACCTTGCTAAGGGGGATGAAGGTGAAGATGTGAGAGCTTTGCAAGAACGGTTAAGAGTCGCAGGCTTTTATTACGGAAACGCCACAGGCATATTTGGTCCAATTACCGAAGAATCTGTCAAGCGATTCCAAGATTCTTACAAATTAGGCGTTGATGGAATTGCAGGCCCAGCAACATTAGGTAAATTGCCAGGAACTGGCATCGGCGATGGAGAAGAGGCTCCCAAAAAGGTAGTCAATCGAGACAAACTTCGTGTAGGCGATCGCGGTGAGCCAGTTAGAATTGTTCAAGAACAATTGATCCAGGCAGGATATTTAGAGGGAGAGCCAAATGGCTACTATGGCCCCTATACTGCCGATGCTGTACGCCGATTTCAGGCAGCTAACTTCTTGAAAGCAAGTGGTGTTGCTGGCCCAACTACGCGAGCTAAGTTATATAGCTCAGTTAATACTGCTAGCAAAAGCGAATTTAATACCTTAGAAATTCAAACSCGACTACGGGAGCGGGGTTTTTATAAAGGCAAGCTCAATGGTGTGATGGCAGATGACACCAAAAAAGCGATTAAACAAGCCCAAGAATTCTACGGCATTAGCCTCAAGGATCTTAAGAGCGGACGCTTTTAACATCCGCTTTCGTGTCGTTAGTATCAGTCCCCAACTGGTTGCTTGCCTCCAGTAACAGCAAATTACAAACTGCTCAAAATTCCATTTATTTGGTTAATTTGAGTAGTTTTGTTTTATTTATCCACCCAAGTACTAAAGCGGCATCAGCGCCCGTTGGCACTTGGGACACACTGCATGGATGGTCATTTGACAGTCTAAGAGATGAAAACCTTCTTTTTGAGCAGTTTTTGACCCAATTTTTAAAATTGAATCATTTTTAAACTCAATAGTTGAGTTGCATCTAACACAAATTAAGTGATGGTGGTGGTGAGGATAGGGCTGGTTGATCTCATAATGTTTATGTCCCTCGCCCAGTTCTAATTCCCGTAAAATTCCCATCCTTGCCATCAACTTCAAAGTCCGATAAATAGTTGACAGACTGATCCCTTCACCATCAGTTTCGAGCCGATGATAAAGATCCTCCGCGCTTAGATGTTCACCTTGCGGAAGTTCTTGAAAAATGTGTAAAATTGTTTCGCGCTGGGGAGTTAATCGCCAGCCTCGTTCATTCAGTTCTGCCTTGAGTGAAGTAGTTGTGTAGACAGTCATACTAATATTTCTCAACAAAGCTTGTTAGTTGAGAATATAACAAATCTTGGGAGCAATTTGCAACAATCATTGCCTATTGAGAATTCTTACTAAATATTTAAGAACAATTCATCAAATCTTGAGCAAAATTCAAGTAATAAGCTGTAGTGCATTTAATTTGCATACAGCTAATAGTTAGGATACTTATAACCATTGCATCCCTTGACGTTGAATTTTGCCTAAGTTAAATTTGAATTGTCTAGTTACTCCCCACCTTCAAGATATCTGAGCAAAGATTGGGGAAAACTTTTATACAGTTTAATGCTAATTATTTGCTGTAAGCCTATAAAAGGCTTTTGACCTGGGGATCAAATCAGCCTTTTGTCCCTAGTCATTTGTCAAGTGTAGTTTTCTAATGACAAATGACTAATGACAAATGACTAACTCAGAGACTCCAAATAGTCGCGGATGAGGTTGCGGCGCTTGGGTTGACGTAACTTTTGCAAAGCCTTGGATTCAATTTGGCGGACTCGTTCGCGCGACAAGTCAAGAGCGCGGCCAATTTCTGCTAAAGAATAAGGATGACCATCTGCCAAACCAAACCGCATCAAAATTACATCACGCTCCCGGCTAGTCAAATCTGACAGAAGATGATGCAAATCTCTTTGTAAAGATTCTCGCATTAACATCTCTTCTGGAGTTACACTGTCGGTTTCGAGTAATTCACCTAACTCAGTGTCTTTATCCTTACCAACCTTGGTTTCCAAAGAAACGGAGCGAGGAACCCGCAACAAAACTTCTCGTACTTGGGTTGGTGTCATCTCTAACTCAGTTGCTAAATCCTCTAAAGTCGGAGTGCGACCTTTTTCTTGAGCAATTTTGCGTTGAGCCTTTTTAATTTTGTTTAACTTTTCGGTGATGTGAACCGGTAGACGAATCGTGCGACTAGAAGTAGCGATCGCCCGTGTAATTCCCTGACGAATCCACCAGTAAGCATAGGTACTGAAGCGATAACCCTTAGTTGGGTCAAATTTTTCTACAGCCCGCTCCAAACCTAATGTACCTTCTTGGACTAAATCCAACAATTCCAAACCACGATTTTGATACTTCTTAGCAACAGACACAACTAAGCGAAGATTCGCCTTAATCATGTGTTCTTTTGCTTGGAGTCCTTGGGACTGAACTTGCTCCAACTCTTCTACAGTCAACTTGGCAATTTCAGCCCAGCGACGTTTGCCATTTGCCAAAGTTGGCCTAAGATCGGATAAAACTATATCAGCAGTAGCAGCCCATCTTTCCAAAGAGGGGCGATGTCCTAGTTCCGAGGTTAGACGTTCTTGAACTTCAACTAACCTTAGATAGGGCGTAATCACTTCATCCCCTTCCTTGGCAGCCTTAGCAAGTACTATCCGCATCCGCAAGTAGCGTTGGACTTTTTGAGCTTCTGAAACCTCTTCATCGCGCCCCAACAAGCGAACCCGACCAATTTCTTGAAGATATAGACGTACTAGGTCTGTACTCCGACGGTTAGTGCTAGCAGCAAAGTTAGCATTATTGTCAACAGAAGCTAGCTCTAGCTCCTGTAAATCATCTACCGATAACTCACTGTCATCAACCGTGAGATCCGAGTCCAAAGCCTGGCTAGACTTTTTGGTGTTGTAGGGGGCGTCTGTATAAAAAGATGTTGCTGGCATAAAGATCGTCTCAATGGCTCCAGGTAACAATAGATTTCGGTCAGCTTAGATTACGGTCAGCTATTCAACTGTTGCTATTGTTCCCGCGATTAACGATGAACTAACATGGTTGAACGTTCCATTACAATTTTTTTAGAAATTAACTGTAATGGTTTTATTGGATACAGGATTACTGAACTTAATCCGCTGCTAAACTTTTGATTAAACCAATAGCTATTAAATCCACAGCTAGGCTTTCAATATTTCAACTACTTAGTTAATATTTCAACCTTGATGGTTTTTAGATAGTAACTTTTGTAACACAGTATAAACATCCTTCAGTGAATGTCATCTTTATAATTGGCATAGTCACATTTACATGGCTGCAAAAGTAATATCCTGACGATTTAGCAATTTTTTCTCAGGATTATTCAGGTATAAGTAGAACTAATAGATATCGGGGAAGTGATTAGCATTAACGGCAAAAGTTCTCTCGATACGGAGATAGAAGATGCGGATAAATTATCAAATACCCTCTCCGTGTACCTGCGTCGTCTTCTATGTCAGTCTTGACGTGCCAATTTCAACTTGACAGACTACTAACTAGTAGTCCATCAAGCTAAGGAAAGCTTGTTATGTAGTAAGCACTGAAGTGCTTAATATAAGGACTAAAGTCCTTACTACGAACTTATTGAGCCAGCAAGTTGATTTGACAGACTACTAACTAGTAGTTGTACTCTGGCTTGATATCTCGCAACATCAGTTCATCAAGTGCTTGTCCGGGTGTGATTTCGCCTTGAAGTAACCGATAAACTTGCTCGGTAATTGGGACTGCAATGTTTTGTTGCTTGGCTCGTTGCATCAAAACTCGGCAAGTGTTTACTCCTTCAGCCGTTCCTTGTAAATTTGCGAGAGTTTCTGTAAGTGACTTACCACCAGCTAGCTGATAGCCGACTTGGTAATTGCGACTTAAGGGACTATTGCACGTTGCTAACAAATCTCCTAGACCCGATAAACCATAAAATGTTTCCGTCTTTGCGCCCCAGTTGTTGCCGATGCGAACCATTTCTGTAAGTCCACGGGTGACTAAAGCAGCTTTGGCATTAGTTCCCAGTTGTAAACCATCGCACACACCAGCTGCGATCGCAATCACATTTTTCAGTGTTCCCCCCAGTTCCACGCCCAAGGGGTCGGGATTGGTATATACCCGGAAACGATGAGAAGAAAATACTAACTGCACTACTTCCGCAGCCGTGGGAATATTACTGGCTACCACCGTGGCTGCTGGTAATTCCATTTGAATTTCTTTTGATAAATTAGGCCCAGACAAAACAACTACTGGATGGTTAGGGAATATTGTTTGCCAAATTTGTGAGGGCGTGCAGGTGGTTTGAGGATCTAAGCCTTTCGTCGCCGTCACAAAAATTGTCTCTGGAGAAAGGGGGAAAGACTCAACTTGGGAAGCAACATCTCTCACACCAATCATTGAGATAGCGGACAAGACTATTTGGACATCTTTTAAAACTACTTGAAGACTTTGGGAACCTTGACGCGACCACACACGCACCTGATGACCATTTGCTGTAGCGAGATTTGCTAGAGATGCACCCCAAGCACCTGCACCAAGAATTGCAACGGAAAGTTTTGTGTTGGAGTACATCTGCTCACTCATAATTCCTAATTCCTAACTCCTAACTTTTGAGCGTGGGTAACGTTCCATCAACTCTCTAACTTGTTCTGCATGATATGAGCTTCTTGTCAATGGTGAAGAAACAACTTGTAAAAATCCGATTTCTTCCCCGAATGCCTTCCAGTCAGCAAATTGTTCAGGATTGACAAATTCGTTTACCTGCAAGTGTTTTTGACTGGGTTGGAGATATTGCCCAATGGTCAAAATGTCGCAATCCACAGATCGCAAGTCTTGCATAACTTGGCGAATTTCGGCATCAGTTTCACCGAGTCCAACCATGATGCCAGATTTAGTGTATGTGCTAGGAGAAAGTTGACGAGTGCGCTGCAATAATTCTAATGTGCGATCGTAATTTCCTTGGGGACGCACCCGGCGATATAGGCGTGGAACAGTTTCGGTATTGTGGTTTAATACCTCTGGCGCAGCTTGTAGAATCAACTCTAGAGCATTCCAATTACCGCACAAGTCAGGAATTAGTACCTCAATTGTGGTGTTGGGTGAAACAGAGTTAACTGCATCAATACACGCTATAAACTGAGATGCACCACCATCAAGCAAGTCATCTCGGTTTACAGAAGTGATGACTACATGATTAAGGTTCAGGCGGCGAACAGCTTCCGCCAATCGTGTAGGTTCTGTGGGGTCTAGTGGTTTGGGTTTTTTCTCAAAATCAATATCGCAGTAGGGACAAGCGCGTGTACAAGCGGGGCCCATAATCAAAAACGTAGCAGTCCCAGCGTTGAAGCATTCACCAATATTCGGACAGGACGCTTCCTCGCAAACTGTATTGAGGGCTAAATCCCGCAAAATTTCTTTAACGTTACCGATGCGCTCACGCCCAGGTGCTTTCACCCGCAACCAGTCTGGTTTTACAGTCACAATCCGCTTTTACCACTAGAGTTATACAAATTTAATCCTAGCAAGCAAAGCCTTTGATGAAGCGATCATATATAGATGTAATTCTGCTATTTGGTACAGGTTATGATATTCTTAATTTACAATGCCATTTTTATTGCGGGATGTGGCGCAGCTTGGTAGCGCACTTCGTTCGGGACGAAGGGGCCGCTGGTTCGAATCCAGTCATCCCGATTTATGTTGTCGATTAACTAATTATTTGTCGTCGTTAACAGATTGATGTCGTTATTAACGAATTGTTTGTCGTCTTAACAAATTCGTGTTCTTGATTTACTTCTGACATCCGTTAACAAATTAGTGTCGTCGACTTTATTGATGTGGAGTCTATCCACTACATTATCTAATATACTTACAAACCTCAGAAGAATCCCGAACGAAGTGCGCCTTTCAACCCTCCTATAGAAAAATATGTCTAAGACCTATGTACTTTCAAGCCATCCCTAGCCGGGATGGTTGTTGAAACTGTCTTGCCATATCGATACTTTCACATTCTGGACGCCTTTCAACCCACCTCTAGCCGGGATGGTTGTTGAAACTGAGCGAATCTACCGCGCTTGGGCGTGGAGTATGCCTTTCAACCCACCCCTAGCCGGGATGGTTGTTGAAACTCGACCCGTCTATAACCCTTGCTATAAAAGCTTTCCATACACATAATTTGGCAGGTCTGCTTAAAAAGTCTCGAATTGCAAATTAAAAAACTAAATGCATTGACACACTAGTTTCTTAAGTCAAGACTGGATAAGGGTTTTAAAGTTTTGGCGGGACTCCAGGGATTTTGCCCCCGCTTTGACACGCCAAAAAAATATTTGGAGGGTTCCCCCGACGAAGGGGGTGATTCAGTAGCCACCACTGTGGTAATCTACACCGTTATGAATAACGACTATGGCTAAAAGCCTTACTCCTTATTGCTGGGAGCGCACCTATCCTGTCTTGCGACAGCAGCATCAGAAGCGGGCAGCTACCAGGGTCAGAAAGCATGACGGTCTGACAACCGCCAAACTAACCCAGATTTTTCACAGTACATTGGCTCAAAAGAGCATGAACTGCGGCGCTGTTATAAAAATATTATATTTTCTAGGTTCGGATTAGTGAATTAAATTTAAGCGGCTTGACGTTCTTGGTAAGCAAAGACGGCTAAATTTCCCGCTTTTTCTTGTGGACTACCTTTGATTGGCTGTGTACCAATTTCAGTAGAAATTCCGACTTTTGCAGCTTGGGATTTAATACTCTCAATTAATCGACCGTAACTCCAGCGATGAATGCTTATACGATATTCTTTGGCATATTTTTGTTGAGCTTCCTTGTAACCAGGACATTTCTTTTCTGCTCTGGATTGGATTTCGCTACTGATTTGCTCACGCATATCGCGGAGTTTTGGGATAACTATGCTGTCTGCTTGATAGGTTTTGGCGATCGCAATAATTGCATCTGCTAGTAATCTATCTATATATTGCCCTAACTCTGATTCACCAAAGGAGTTTGGCGCATTCTGTTTCTGAGCTTTGTGTCGTTCGTGAGATAGGCGTTGCTGTTGTTGTCGCTGACGATTGAGAAGATTGTAGTTTTCACCAAGTAGTTGTTTGACACTGCGATAAGCTAGGATTTCATTTTTAACAACATCTACCACCGCTACTATGACTGGCTTTTTTAGACCAAAACTAACGCCAACTAGGATTGAGGGTTGACCTTGATAATTAGGCTTGCTGGGACGAGGGAAAGGGTTATTAATTCGATCTAGTGTTGATTGCTGACGAGTGATAAAAGCTTGCTGTAGTGTAAAAGCGTCCAGATTGACCAGCAAAACGCTCTTGAGTTTTGAGGGAGTTAACAAGTGTTTTGAGTAATTCAGTAGGTATTTTGCCTTCTTCTAGCCAGGTTTCAAATCCTGGGTGCTTTCCTACCTGTAGCAACAATTCATTGATAAGTGGTGTATTTTTTTCAGCCATAAGTTCCCACAGTTGACGGAGAGTGTCTTCTTCCGCAACCAAGGCTCCTTCTGGACGTTCTTGAATATTTGAACCTAGATAACCGTAAAATCCCGACAAAAAATCTGTTTTGATAGTCCCAAATCCACGTTCTTCAATACCACCTTCTGGTGGGCGATCGCGTAAATGGCACTCAAAACCAAGTTGAAAACCAATTTGCTTCAAATGCTCAGAGCGAAAATCCTTCCCGCCATCAGTAAATAGGTTTTCTGGAACCCCGTAAGTTCCCCACTCGCAATAAAGTTTATATTCCGAACTATACTGCTTGCGTAACATCGCATGACGCATAGCTAAAGCGACTACCAGAGAACTAGGTGGATCAAAACCTAAATAGACGTGAGTTCGACGGTTAGAAAAAGGCAAAAAGCTTGCTAGATATGAAGCGCGAGAAACTGAGAATTTAAAACGCTGGGAGTAAAGCAATTTTAACTTTATTCACCAATATGTTCACTTAGTTCCCATATTTTATTCCTAATTTTGTAACAGATAAAGAGATATTTAAATCGCAATATTTGCGGCAAATTTTCTTAAATTATCCTGTCGCCATTGAGCGTCTTTTTTACGATTTGTCCGCAACTCTAAAACTCGAATTACTGTAGCTGGGAGCGGGTTTAATCTTTGCTGCAACTGCTGCCAAGAAGTAATCAATTCATGCTGCACATTATAAGTAGCGCACAACTGAGCAAAATCAATATCCTGGGGAGTGCCAAAAAATTCTTCAAATGGTGGGTCAAATTTGGCAATAGGTAACATTTCAAAAATCCCACCGCCATTGTTATTGATTAACACAATCGTCAAATGTCCGACAAACTTATTGCGGATTAAAAAACCATTGGTGTCATGCAACAGAGCTAAATCTCCCGTTAATATCACACTACTTTGCTGGCGATGGGCAATTCCTAAAGCTGTGGATAATGTCCCATCAATGCCATTTGCACCCCGGTTAAAGTGCGATCGCACTCCTAAATTATTTGGTTTCCAGAAATATTCTACATCCCGTACAGGCATACTATTGGCAATAAACAGAGGCGTTCCAGTCGGTAAAATCTGAGAAATTAACCAAGCTGCTTTACTCTCAATTATTTCATCTATTTTCCCCATCGTCTGGTCAACTACTAACCTAACCTTCGCTTCTGCATTACACCATTCCTGCACATAATCTGAGGATAAAGATAAATTTCCCTCCTCTACTTTTATTTCTTCTACAGATATCCGTAAATGTGTCGTTCTCCCGTGCAAAGGGTCGAGGTTTTGGTCACTAGGATCGATTACCCAGCGTCGCGGTTGGGTTGCATCTATCCAGGTACGCAGTTCTTTACTCGTAGGCATTTCACCCACCTGAATCACCATTTCGGGCGCTAGCTGCTTTGCTAATTGCTGATTTCGCAAAATCAGGTCATAAGTGGAAATTAAATAAGGGTTGAGTTCGGCATAATTTCTCACTGGCGAGAGTCCCTCAGCTAGCACAGGCCATTTGAGAGTTTGGGAAAGTTGTGCGATCGCTCTACAATATTCCTCTGGTTGCGACGGTTGAGCAACACCTGCGATAATAATGCCGCGATCGCACTCTTTCCATTCTTTGGGTATTGGGCATTGGGCATGGGGCATGGGGGATGGGTTTGCTATTCCTGCGAAGAATTCTTCTGGGTGGAACTGGGAGTGTAAATAACTCAAATCGCTTCCATCAGGAAGAGGCGCTAAGGGATCGCGAAAGGGAATATTCAAATGTACTGGCCCTTTTGTAGGAGTTTGCGCCCTTTCCCAGCTATGAATTACCGTTTGTCGCAGGTAAGCTAGCATTCCCAGATCGGCGGAGGGTAAGGCTAACTCTGTTTGCCAATTTGGGTAGTTTCCATATAATCTCAACTGATCTATAGTTTGCCCAGAGTGACAATCTCGCAATTCTGGGGGTCTATCGGTGGTTAATAGCAACAGTGGGACGCGACTATATGAGGCTTCTATTACTGCTGAATAAAAATTTGCTCCTGCTGTACCAGAGGTACAAAGTAGTACCACGGGGCGTCCGGTTGCTTTAGCTTGTCCCAAAGCGAAAAAGGCGGCGGAACGTTCATCGAGAATGGAAATCGCTTCAATCTCAGGTGCTTGTTGAGCAAAAGCGATCGCTAACGGTGTAGAGCGCGATCCAGGACAAATGATGGCACAAGTCAATCCCAACCGCTTTAGCGTCTCTGTTAAAATGTAAGCCCAAAGTTGATTAACATTCCTATAAGCGATCGGCATTAAATCAAACATAGCTATAAAACAATCTTAAATTTTAGATTTTGTCTAGGGAAATTCAATTTAAAATCCATCAATGCGGTGTTGGGTTCCATCACCGCCACGCGAGTTTCTGGGAAAGAAAATCTCCAAGCAAAACTTGCTCTACTTTCTACAAAATGCACAATTTGCTCTCAAACTTTTATGGATTGCATTCATTTAACGGGAATTCGCGGTTATGGCTACACTGGGTATCTACCAGAAGAACAGGTGCTAGGACAATGGTTTGAGGTGGATGTGAGGTTATGGTTGGATATCTCCACAGCGGCCAAGACTGACGCGATCGAAGACACTTTAGATTATCGCAGCGTCATTAGCTTGATACAACATCTGATCAAAACGTCTAAATTTGTTTTGGTGGAGAAATTGGTAACAACGATCGCAGATTCTATCCTCCAAGAGTGCGATCGTGTAACAAAAGTTCAAGTCACTCTCAGCAAACCTGCTGCACCTATTCCAGATTTTGGTGGCAAAATTAGCATTGAACTGACTAAAAGTAAGTCCAACCTTTAATTCACAAAATGCGTTTTTTTTCAATATCTATCAGCTAGCAAAAACAGGGGGTTTACGTGGAGCTTGGAAATGTCTCATAATGATAATCTTTCTTGCTATTACCCCCAGCACCTGCTGATTACCAAAAAACTAAAAAATACCGCGATCTGCTGATGAACATTTAACTTGCATATTTTCAGAGGACATCAATTGTGATTAAGTATTAACCAGAAGCTATAGGGCTAGTACCCCAAGGCGGAAGTCAAAAGTCAAAAAGCTTAGAATACAGGCTTTTGAACGATTTGAAATAGTTGCTTTATTTACGCCGTGCTGTACTAGTATTTTATTTTTAAAATACGCGTAGTGGCGTGGCAAGGCTAAAATAATGTATTAAAAATATCTCAACTATTGAGATTTGAGAAACATAACTAATTTTATATTGCACATATTTAGGCTTGCCATGCTATTACAATAAGACTGAGAATTTTAAAAAATTTACGGTTTTTATATGAATATTTCTAAGTAAGACGAGTTTACTTATCATTAAAAATTTCAGACATATTTAGACCGTAATCTAGACCTCATCTGATATAAAACCTGTTTTTAGGTAAACCAGCATTAAACTCTTTAATTACAGGTTACGATGAATTATTAATAATATTTTATTTGATGTATATTAGCATAATAGATACAACAAAGTCTAGATTTTTTAAATTAGATTAAAGTAATATAACGTGATTTTATGATTTTTTTTTCTTGATTAATTTGTATAGAGATATTATACTTAGTGTTTATACTTTACCCAATAAAAAATTATTGTATACATTTTAAAATCAGTTTTTGAGTGCTTGATAATTACATTCTAATTTAAATTTGATGTTTAGTAGCATCATATTAGCTACATAAATTAATTAAAATTAGCTTTGACAAGCATAGAAATTTCCGGAGATTAATAACATGATGCTATTTACTCATTAGTCAGTATTAATATCAAGCAAGAAAACAGGGTCGCTAGAGATTGTTTATGATAAGATAAGCACTTTTAACTTGAGTTGACATTGACAACAAAAATTTGAACCTTAGCAAACAGGTTATCGTAACATGTTCGCCCGCAAAATCCTAGTTGTTGAGGATGAAAAAAATCTAGCCTCAAATATTAGAAAAAGTTTACAAAAATTAGGTTATTTAGTATCAGAAATAACTAAATCTGGTGAAGAAGCAATAAAAAAGGTAGCAGAGACTCATCCACATTTAGTATTAATTGATATCTGTCTAGCTGGAGAAATAGATGGTCTCCACGTAGCGGATATTATCCAGAATCACTTCCATGTGCCTGTAGTATATCTAACGGAGTGTTCGGAATATAAAACATTATATAAAAATCAGCTAAGTGAGCCTTTTAGTTACATAGTCAAACCATTTATTGAAAGTGATTTACATTTTGTGATTGAAATGACCCTGTACAAACATCAGAGCAAAAAAATATTATACGAAGAAAAACAGAGGTTGATGGCAATTATTAATAGTATGGGTTGTGCAGTGATTGTGACATACGCAAATGGTTGTATTGAAATGATGAATCCCATAGCAGAACTAATCACTGGTTGGAAGCAAAGTGAAGCGTTCGGGAAAGATTTAATAGAAGTCGTTAACTTAGTTAATAAAGATATAGGAGAAAAAATTGAAAACTTGGGTACTTATGTAATCGAAGCAGGTGAAGTTTTCAATTTACCAGAAAACTGTACATTGATTACCAAAGATGGCAAAGAAATAGCGATTGGGGATAATGTTGCACCTATCCGCGATCGAGATGGCAATATTACTGGCGCGGTTTTAGTTTTTCAAGACATTACTAAACGTAAGCAGACAGAGGCGCAACTGATCCGCAATGCATTTTATGATGGGCTGACAGAATTACCGAATCGTGTTTTATTTTTAGATCGGCTCAGACAAACTATTGAACGTAGCAAACGCAGAAGCGATTATTATTTTGCAGTTTTGTTTTTGGATTTAGATGGCTTCAAAGAGATTAACGATCGCTTTGGGCATGGAATAGGGGATGATTTTTTAGTAGCGATCGCTAGACGTTTAGAGTCATGCTTACGTAGTGGCGATACTGTAGCACGATTTGGTGGTGATGAGTTTACTGTTCTTTTGGAGGATATTAAAGACATTAGCGACGCTACCAATGTTGCCAAACGTATTCAAGACTCTTTACGATTGCCAGTTAACCTGAATGGATATCAATTATCTACTACAGCTAGCATTGGTATTACTTGGAATTTTAGTAATTATGAGGAGCCTGCAACTCTGCTGCGGGATGCTGATATTGCTATGTACCAAGCTAAACGCCAGGGAAAAGCTACTTATACCATATTTAGTTAAGAATGGAATATGATAACTCTAGGCGCTACTAAGGTTATGGTATACAACTGAGAAGCCCGATAATTCTGTCATGGACAAAACTGAAAAACAGAATTCAGGAGTCAGTAGCCAGAATGGGCTAAACCTTAGCTATCCGCTAACATAATTGAATTCTTTATGACTGGCGGACTTAGACAAGCGCTCAGGCGAACGCTGAAAATAAGTTTAAGTTTGCCACTTTGATTCTAAATTCTGAATTCTGAATTCTGCATTCTGCTTCAAAACTTATAACCTCTAGCAATCCAATAGAGCCAGTCTGCGATCGCTTCTTGAGTTTCACTGTCAGCATCAATAGCTGCTATTTCAGATAATTTTGCCGAATATACATCTTCATCCTTACCATTAATATAAGCAACTTCGACAAACATATCTTTTAAGCACTCATCATCTGGGGCCATTCCCAGGACTTCAACTTGTTTCTCCTCGACAGAACCTGATTTGCGTGCCTTCTTAGTCCATTTAGCCAGAAAGGGAAAATTCAGAGCCTCTTCGAGGTAGTAGTACCAACCCATAGCCCGGTCTTCTTTGTCTTCAGCATCTACAATGATCTCCGTTTTAATGCGATGCTCTCGGTTTTCGTCGGCTTCAACACTAGGCATAAGATAACACTTTGCGTATAATTCATTTTGATAATACTACCAAAATGTTTCTAAAATCATAGTTCAATATATCTATTATGTCCGTTTAATTACTTATTAACCTCCAAGAACCCCATCCCTGAATACCCTCTTTGCAAACTCTTAGGGCCGGTTGGGGTGAAATGACTGTGGGAATCATAACTAATTATCTGGAAATGATATAAACTCTATAAAAAACCGCTTGTCATTGACAAACGGTTTTCTAGTTATTGCTCTTAAGGGTAAGTTATTCGTTGCACTAAGATGCAAAGTTTTTTTAGCGCTGAAGCGCAAAATTGTTCAGAGATTAAACAAGTCTCAAATCAGGATAATTTGCCAACACATCATCAGATGTGAGGGTATCATTTTCAGCTTGCGGAGTCCAAAGAACTTCAATTTCTAGAAGCTTGTCGCTAGGGATACTACCAATTTGCCGCAAAGCTTGACGCAAATCATCAGCACTATTAATCGCTGTGGGGATTTCAAACTTACCTAGTGTCGCCGCCAACAATGTGACAATAATGTATTCACCAGGGCCTTCGGTAAATAGGCGAGTGGGATTGTCGAGTTCACCAGCCGGAGGTAAAGCATCTTTAGCAAGGGCTGCTTTTAGCTGGTTGTTGACGTTAGAAAGAGTTTCTTCGCTAAACTTGCTGCGTTCTGCCAGTGACAGCCGATTAAACTGACCTTCAGCTGAATTTAAACTGGCTTGTTGAGTGCCACCACCCGCATATACAAAGTATTCGGGATGGCGGAGTAAAGCTAGACTGGCTTCTTGGAGAATTTCTGCTCTGCCTTCTGGGGTGTTAGTATCAGCAGTTTCAGCAATGTGGTTGAGTTCATTTTGCAATTCCCGGGCTTGAGCTAACAAACCTACTTGCAAACGAGTTACAGAAACAGGAGAGTTACTGCTGTAATCTGCTTCTCCAGTTTCACCGCTAGAGACACGGCGGAAAGTTTGCAATAAGAAATTAGCGATCGCCAAGAAAATTAAGATGGTAAATATACCACCAAATCCTCCCCCAATACCCCAGAAGGGAACTATGAAGGGAAAGCCAAAGCCACCACCAAAACCACCACCAGGATAGTATCCGCCCCCGCCAGGAGGTGCATAGGTGCGCGGTGTATAAGTGCGGCTGGAAGGCATTCTAAAGGAGCCACCACCGATACGACCCCCACTGCGGGCTGCTAATGCGCCATCGGCGTGACCAAGAGCCAAAGCTAACACCAAGCTTAGGGCTAAGAAGGTTTTTAACAGCGGTTTGATGGTTTGTTGTAGTTTTTTACGCATAAGACAATCGCTTGAAAAACGGAATTATTATTTATGATCTCTCCCTATGCTGGGAGTAGTGTTGCAGGATGTCGCTAACGCTAGCCCGTAACAAGCAAGTTTGTAGCATTCACGTAGCATTGACTTTTAGAGGCTACATATTTAATTTACCGCGTCTTATCTTGGGTAAGTAGCGATCGCAGGGGGGATTTCTCGACTGGGGAACCGTACCTGAAGACATGTTTATCATCACAGAAATTTACGATGTCTACGACGGGCTACGCTTACAGGCAATTGTTTGCTATGCCTTGGGCTAGCAGTTATCAGACTACAGTTTTGAATTATACAGATGATTTTAATTTTTAGTGATTATTTTGACTAATTTTTTTAATCATTCACTGAAATGGTGTTGAGTAAAACAGAACTTACGCAAACATCCGAGTAGCAAGTTAATCTGACTTTTCACGGAATTTGGAAAATCTCTTCCATATCTCTTCTTCTAGCAGAGAGACTTTAAATTTTCTCTCTTCACGACACAGTAAAGAGGCTAGTACCGCAAGTCAAAAGTCACGCATAATTGTATTCCGAGCTTCTTGCGCCATTTGAAATGGTATGTTGTACTAGATTTTTCCTTGGCTGTTCCATATCACGTCAAAAGTCAGGAATATTTATTTACAAGTACTTCTTTTTAACTGATTACTTAATGATTTAGCACTGGCTCAACGAGCCACCACCATTAATAACATTATTTAGTACATTAAAAAACTTAAAAATGCGTATACGCAGAATAATAAAAAGTGCCTGCAATGCCTGTCAGCCAAGGTATACAGACGCAATTTTGCTACTGAAATCTACAAAAGTTTTTATCATTTTTGTACAATAGTTCAGGTATTTAGGATATTCTATTGAACGTAGTTAAATTTGGGAATGTTCGCAACAGTTGTTCACTGAGTAATTTCGCTACAAGTGCTAGCTTTGAAGTTGTTACGTATTTAAGTTGTATATTTAGTCGTGAGGGTTGTCATTAGTTATTTGTATTTCAAAGGACAGATGACCAATGACAAAGGACAGTATTAACGAACGCGCATCAGCTTATTTATTGTTCATCATGCACATAATTTCTCATTACTTGAGAAATTTGCAGCAAAAATCAAATCAACACAATAAAAAAACAATCTTCCTGGCTAATCTTCTAAAATAGGCTTCAAATTTGTCTACCAAATTCGTTTTAAAAGAAATAAAATAATAAGGATGGCTTAGAAAGTAATCCTAATTGTAAATAAATTAAAAACTATTTGAAATATAGTCATCAACTTTATTATGGAACATATTTCTCAACTAACAGCCGAAATCAGAGACAAAGCTGCATACCCAGATATCCTAGTCATATCCCGGATATTCCTGCCGAAAGAAGCTGTAATTGGGGAATATATCTACAATCGCTGTCTCCAAGATCCAGAACGAGTAATTGTGCTGGCAGCTAGTTGCTCAGGAGATGAAGTATTTGATAAGAGTCAACAGTTTCCTGTGTATCGCTGGTATTATCCTAAATATTGGCGTAGTCGCTATGTGAGAAATATCCTGAGGCCTTTGGTCAATATCGTCTGCTCATTTGTCCTAGCAATTAAACTCTATTTTCGCTATCACTATCGTTATATAGAGTGGGGCCACGGCTATGATTTTCCTTCACTGTTGCTATTGAGCTATTTGTTACCGATTCGCTTTTTTATCTATCTGCACGGCAACGATCTTCTTTGTACTTTACACAATCCCGTGCTGCGATCGCTATTTAAATTAACACTAAAACGCGCTGAAGGCATTGTTTGTAACAGTTCTTATACAAGAGACTACCTCAGAACTGCTTTCCGATTGGATACTCCTACCCACGTCATTAACCCAGTCATCAGACCAGAAAAATTTGGGAATAATGTAGCCAATCCCAGTAGCCTTGATGATTTACGGGTTCGGGTGCGTCAGACGTACAACATTCCCGATTCCGCAATAGTGATTCTCTCCATCGGCAGGCTACTAAAACATAAAGGTTTCGACAGAGTAATTGATAATATCCCAATATTGCTAACTTTTGGGGTTGATGTTCACTATATACTCTGCGGGCAAGGGCCAAGTGAGTCGGAACTGAAATCTCTGGCGCATCGTTTGCGGGTTGATAAGCGCGTCCACTTTGCTGGATATGTGCCAGAGCGAGAATTAGCAGGTTATTATGCAGCTTGCGACATATTTGCCATGCTGACTTTATCGGATACTAAGCCTAATAATATGGAAGGTTTTGGTATGGCTTATTTAGAAGCAAGTTACTTCGGGAAGCCGATAATTGCCCCTCGTTTAGGTGGTGTTCTAGATACAGTTCAGCATGAAGAAAATGGAATACTGGTTAATCCCAATTCTGGTTATGAAGTTTTTCAAGCTTTCAATCGGTTGTGCAAAGACCAACAATTACGCGAGCAACTCGGTCGTAAAGGTAAAGAATTAGCCAAGCGTAGAACTCTTCATCGATCGCTTTATAAATCAGAGGGAAAAAACGCAATTTTGTGAAGTGATTTTATTAACTAAACCGGATGAAATCATAAAATTCAAAAAATACCAAAAAGGGCAATTTACTATAAGCCATATTCTGCATAACCTTTAACAAATTGCTTCACAAAAGAGCAAGATTACAGTGTAAAATCTCGCTTGTGATGTGATTGAGTGTGCAATGAAAAATATCTGGTTTAACATAGAGCAATTCCTTCGGCGTTACACAAAGCACCGAATGCAATCTTTCGTGTTTACAGTCATTGGATGTCTTGCTGTAGTTAGTATGATTACCTTTGGAGCAATGTATGTTGTGGCTCAACCTGCTTCAACTTCATCTGAACGTCCCGCTGTGAGAGCGCCAAATTTCGGGCGACACTTTCAAGAATTTGGGCGTGAAGGCTCTATCTTGATTTACGACTTAAAAAATAACCGCATCTATGAACACAATCCTCAACGTAATGCAACCGCAATTGCTCCAGCTTCAACATTCAAAATTTTTAACGCGTTGGTGGCATTAGAAACAGGTGTACTTCCTGATGATGTGGCAGTTCTTACTTGGGATGGAATTCACCGAGAGATTGATGCCTGGAATCATGATACAAATTTGCGTCAAGCCTTTAAAGATTCAACTGTTTGGTTCTATCAAGTATTGGCGCGTAGAGCTGGATATGAACGGATGCAGCAATTTATTAACAAAGTAGGCTACGGGAACCGTCAGATTGGCACTGTCGCAGATATCGATCGTTTTTGGCTACAACCGCAGCTATTGCAAATTACCCCCAAAGAGCAAATTAAGTTTTTGCAACGGTTGTATCAAGGCGATTTGCCTTTCTCGCAAAGGACAATAAATCTTGTTAAAGACATTATGGTACGCGAACAAACTCCAGACTACACACTGCGAGGAAAGACGGGATGGTTAACGAGTATCAAACCAAATTTTGGTTGGTTCGTGGGTTATTTAGAGCAAAACAAAAACGTCTACTTTTTTGCGACAACCCTTGATATACAAAAATCGGAAGATGCACCCGCCCGCATTGAGATTACACGACGTAGCCTCAAGGATTTGGGCTTGCTGGCTCAAATCAACTAACCACCACCGACAATAGTTACAACTTCTAAGCGATCGCCTAGTTGCACTTTTGTTTGCGGCCAAAACTGGCGGTGTAAAATTTCACCGTTATACTCTACAGCCACCAAGCGGGGGTTAAAACCCAATTGTTGGAGCAAATCGGGTAAGGAAGTTTGCAACGAACAGCTATGGGTTTCCCCATTTACCTGAATCGTAATCTCGTTAGACATAATATGTGTGTGGGGCATTGGGCATTGGGCATTGGGAATTGGGCATTGGAAATTGGGTATTGGTTACTCACTTTGGACAAATGACAAATGACTATTTTAAAGTTCTGGTTTAATGCGATTGAGTTGCGAGAGCAAATATTGCGTCACGAGGGTAGGCTGTTCGGCTTGCATAAGCGATCGCACCACTGCGACACGTTCGGCTCCGGCATCGATCACATCATTGATATTATTGGCATCTATTCCCCCAATCGCAAACCAAGGAATTGAACAATTTTTGGCAGCATAGCTGACGTATTCTAACCCTGCTGCTGCTTTACCTACTTTTGTAGGAGTTTCATAAACTGGCCCCACGCCAATATAATCTACACCTTCCGCAATTGCTGCTTGCATTTCTTCTTTATTTGTGGTGGAAAGCCCTATCAGACGTTGCGAACCCAGTAATTGCCGAGCAACAGCAATTGGCATATCTTGTTGTCCCAGATGCACCCCATCGGCATCGACAGCTAAAGCTACATCCACGCGATCGTTAACCATAAACAAAGCGCCGTAGATGTGGCATAACTGCCGTAATTTTCTAGCTTGTTCCAGACGCAAAGAATCATCAGCGGTTTTGTCGCGGTACTGTAGAAGCGTTAATCCACCTTTGAGTGCAGCCTCGACATTGTTCAACAAATTTTCACTAGGGGAAGTCACAAGATACAAATGCGATCGCCACAACAATTGATGGCGCTGATGACCCATTAAACTACTTTCTAGGGTATAAACCTGATAGCGCATCTGCTTACAAGCTTTAGCCATATTTGGTTGGGTTAGCTTGCTGTATTCTTCCAACACCCGTAATGCTTCTTCTATCCGGCAAAAGTTAGCTTGCAAGACCGATTTTATACTAGCTCGTTGTTCTTCTTGAGGATGAGTTAACTCAGTCCCAGGATCGCCTGGTGTATCTCGCGCCGCCCGCAATTCTGGGGTATGCCACTTGGCTACCTCTTGTCGTAGCCGTTTGCATTCAAGAGCCAACTGGGCACTATTCAACCCAAACCGACACCATTCCTCAATGATTCGCAAGCCCTCACGAGCGCGATCTAAATTGGCATCTAAAATACGGTAAACAACTTGCTGTATTTGCTCTTTTTGGCTGTATGGCTCGACCATTACAACAACCCTATTAGTGCTTTCATCGAAGTGTGAATTATCATAAGTCCTAGTAACCATAAGTTAATTAATTTGCTTTTTTTTACTAATTTTTGCGGAATCTACGCAAAACAACGTAGTACTGAGGGTTACGGTAAATTATCCCATGTTCCTATAGACAGTGATAAGGGTAGTTTGAGGCTACAGTTTCGCACTGAGCTTAGTCAAGTGTTTTACGGTAGACAACGAGCTTACAAAAGACTGGCAAAAGGGAATACACCAGAAAATTCACAATTGAAAAAGAATGTAGAGACATAGCAGTGCTACGTCTCTACAAGGGTTCTGGATAACACATATTTAATTTCACTCTTAATATCTATTAGATATAGAAGTGAAAATGATATAGGCACAATTCATGAATTGTGCCGACAAATTATTTTGGGCAACGCACAATTAATTTCTGGAGATGTCTAATATCATTTATTACTATGTATTAAATATCGCCAATCGGTCAATATATGAGTAATATTATCGACATAATACTCTCTAGAGAGTATAAGAATTTATGATTACTTATAAGGAGTCGTGTTAAATATGATTCTCTCTCGTGTGTTTACTGAGTACCGTAGAGTAGATGTTCTGTTGGCAAAGCTGAAGTTTGTGAAATCAGCAAGGCTTTTATTTTTTAGTTTTTCAGTATTATCTTTTACTGTAGGTATGGGGGCGGCAAGTATAGCGTTTCTGGGTATCAGCCTGGATAGTGCGATCGCTCAAATTCCATCGACACCAGATTCAGCGCCTCTGAATCAGAAAACACCTTCTCAGGCTAATGTGCTATTTGTCAACCCTAGTGTTGGAGATGACAAGGCAGGCAATGGCAGCGAATCCGCTCCTGTAAAAACGATTACCCAAGCGCTGCGATTAGCTAACACCAATACTGTAATTATGCTCTCTAAGGGCACTTATAGCACCGAGACAGGAGAGGAATTTCCCTTAATACTGAAACCGGGTTTTTCAATTCAAGGCAACCCTAGCAATCAAGGTAAGGACATTATTATTCAGGGAGGCGGTGATTATCTGAGTCGGAGCTTTGGCGGTCAAAACGTCACAATTGTCGGGGCAAACCAAGCCTTGCTCACTGGGGTAACGGTGACGAACTCTAATCCCCGTGGTTACGGTTTATGGATTGAATCTAGCAATCCGGTAGTCGCAGAAAATACATTTACTGGTAGTACTCAAGATGGTATTTCTATCAGTGGTAATGCTGCACCCACCATTAGCAAGAATTATTTTGATGGCAATGGAGCCAATGGCATCACAATTGCYGGKAAYTCYAGTCCCCAAGTGAARGAAAATGTCTTTCACCAAACRGGTTTTGGSATTAATATTGCCCAAARTGCCGCTCCKRTARTTATAGGTAATCAAATTCAGAACAATAGATCGGGAATTGTSGTRCAAGCAAAKGCCCRCCCGATTTTRCGGAATAATATTATTCAAGATAATAAAGAAGATGGTTTAGTTGCGATCGCTCAAGCAATGCCAGATTTGGGTAGTGCATCCGAACCTGGGGGTAATCAATTTCAAAATAATGCCCGCTACGATATTAATGCCAGTGCTGCTAAACAAGTGATCTCTGCTGCTGGTAACAACCTTGTAAGCGATCGCATCACTGGCAAGGTAGATATTAATGGTACAACAGCACTAGCAACCCAAAATTCTCAACCCGCCCCTGTTCCTAACAATGCGTTACGAGAAATACCATCAACTGGAGAAATCACCTTCTCGGCTCCCGAAATCTCTGAAACTACCAATGGGCAAACCAGCAACAGCATTTCAGTAAATAATCCTGTTTCTGGCCAATTAAATAGTCAACGGCTGCCATTAATGCCAGCCAATAATATACCGCTTTCCCCGCCTATATCCAAACAACCACCCACTTCTAGAGTCGTCGGATTTCCTACTCCTAGCAGCTTGTCAGGTAGACAAATACCAACTAACGCACAGCCGACTGATACACCACAGTTAAATTATGTGCGGATCGATCCTAATACCATTGAGTTTACTGCCCCTGAGTCCCCATCCAATTCAGTTGCACAGCCACCAGTTTCAAGTATGAGGAATCAAACACAGCAGCCATTACCAATACTAGAAACTGCTGCCCCAGGTGCTTCAGAACTTTTACCACTTCCCGTAGGCGTAGCCCGTCGTAGACATCGCAATATCCCCATTGTTAATACTCGCAATCTGCAAACAAGTTCTGCAAGTATTTCCTATGGTGGTAACTCTGCAACACAATTTGGTGTACGTTATCGGATAGTAGTGCCACTTGCAACTGATAAGGATCGAGATTTAGTAAAATTCCTTGCTCCTGGTGCGTTTCCTACAGTTTGGCAAGGTCAAAGAGTTATGCAAGCAGGAGTCTTTAGTAGTGAATATAATGCTAAAGAAATGCTCAAAACACTCTCTAATAATGGTTTAAGAGTCATTATGGAGCCGTTGAATTAATTGATTGCTGACGCACAGCTTTAATTTCAGCCCTGATTTCATCGTCTGTAATCTCATTCACGGGGGGTTCGGCATAAAATTCTTGAATTAAAGCCGTCAAATCTGAACGTAAATCTATTTGAATCAAGGCTCTAGCGACTTTTGCTCGTTCGTCTGGCTGCAACTGTTGTACCGCCGTAATGAGTTGTTCCAAAGTAATTGGGATCGATACCATGTCAGTACCCATCATGATGGTTTCTTAAATTTTAATGCGTTTGTGCGATCGCTATCAGTCCCAAGAAAAATTGACGACTTGTATTTATTCGTTTGTTGCAGTCAGCCTGGCAAAGATGAAGGTCAGATCCTTAACGCCGATATTCCCGCGATCGCACACCCTTATATCTGCGCTGATTTAGCAACTTGCGTCTGGATACAGCAGGCTCAGTTTTTTCCGTTTTACCAACTTTCGGTGATTGGCGATCGGCTATTTAGAAATTCCCCTCTGCACAAGAGCACCCCTGCCCCTGGAGCATCCTTACGCCGCCTACCCTTCAGCTTAACAAGCATGCCATTCGGTATTGAACCAATATCATCCACTCCAAGCTAAAGAGGCTCTAGCCCCGGCTATATGTTCTTCCTTTCCAGTTAGCAAGGCAAATAAGGCGTATTCCACGGGATTAGCATTCCAGAGTTCTATGATGTGTTCCTTCATACAAGACCATACGAACCCACCAGCAGTTTGGTAATGCTCAAGCACATCCAGGAGAACTTGCTCACCGAAGGTGGCATAGAAACAGACAAAATCCTTGGCAGGATCGCTTACTGCGGCTTCTGTCCAATCGATTAGTCCCATCAAATTTCCGTCTTTGTCCACAAGCGTATGACCGGGGTGAAAGTCTCCGTGAATCAAAGCCGAATGCTGAGGCCACAAGGCATCATTGGCAATCCAGTCCTGCCAACGTGCCCAGCGTGTATCAGAAACACCAAGCAGTTCTCTAGTCTTCTCCATATTCTCTGCCATAGATTGCCGCACTTGATCAACTGTTTTAACTCGGATACTGAATTGTTTCACTACCTCAATGCGTGTTCTGTGGAGTTGCACCAGTGTTTTTGCCACAGAAGAAATGTATACAGCAGGCGGGGACTTCGGATCAATGTACCATACATAATCACCGATATCTGGATCTATGGTTCCGGCAGGAATTCCCTTTAATAGCGGATAGGCAACCAGTTCATCCAAAACAATTTTCCAGATGGGAACGCTCACATCGACTTGGCTTTTAACCAGTTCAAGAACTTCTCTTTCATAATACATGCGCTCAAGAACATCAAGTCTTCTGGGAAATCGCAATACCCATTTGGTATTATCTTCTTTGGCAGTAGCAAACGTAGTGATAAAGTCCATTCCGGATTTGTTAATATTTAAGTTGTCTGCGTCCAAAATGAAGCCATTTTTCTCGGCGATGCTGAGTATTGTCCTGATTTGGTAGTCTTCACTAACAGATTTAGTCATTTTAAATTTGCTCCTTCATGAGCATTGGCTAACATGTATATCAGGCGTTCACCTCAAATTAGCCCAACGTAACATCAATAATATATAGCCGCACTACACCTTTGGGTTATTAAGTAGAAAGGGTGGCTGAAAGTATTCATTACTCGTGCTCGTGAGCGGTGTCACCACATAAGTGTGTTTTACCAACTTAGGGTCATAAAAAACCCATCATCTAATACTCCAACACGATTTCAAAGTACCTCAACATGACTTTGAAGTACTCCAACACGACTTTGAAGTACTCCAACACGACTTTGGAGTACCTCAAAACGACTTTGGAGTACCTCAAAACGACTTTGGAGTACCTCAAAACGACTTTGGAGTACCTCAAAACGACTTTGGAGTACCTCAACACGATTTTGAAGTACCTCAACATGACTTTGAGGTATCTGTTGCTTATTTGATGTTACTTTTTTGACTAATTTAATAAATATCTCAGTACAATCCACTAAAAATAATTAGGTCGATCTTAATTTGCTTTAATTTTTCCGAATTATTTCTCAGAGAAGTTTATGGTTGCATTGGCTAGAGTACATGCAGTAATCCTATAACTTCCTTCAGGAGCGCATTTTATGGCACGACTTAAACGCAGTTCACTGACTCTCGAAAACGCTCTCCGTCGAATTACAAATTACTAATTACTAATTATTTGGTCACTGGCTCTGCGTCGGAGAACGCCACCTGATACTCCTTATCTCCCCACTCCCTATCCTGGTTTATGATCCAAACGGGTAGCTTGCTCTAGGGCGGATTTTTCTTTGGCTCGGCGGACATAGGGTTGTAATTGGGCGCGATCGCAAGCTGTAAAAATACTCAGGTTTTCCAAGGTAATCCCCCGCATCAACATTTCTACGCGCCAGGTTTGTTGTGCTTGGGCGATCGCTGGTGTTTGTCCTTGGGGAGTTAATAGTCCTTCGCTCCATACTTGCCAACGTGTCTCAAGTTCTGATTCTGAGATGGGTGTACCTATATCATTCAGAAACATGGCTGTTTGAGCATCTTTACGACTTTTCAGCCATTTGATTAAGGGATTATTAGTAAAAGAACCGTAGCGTTTGCCCAAAATCCACTGATTCACAGGTACTTGACGGATACATCCAGGGATTGTGATTTGCAGGAAGTGCCCTTGAGTATCGTAGATTTGGTGCGATCGCTCCAAGCTAGTTATTTCTGTAGCGGATAACCCAGCGCCAAATAATACGTAAGCTAAAGCATAATCTCGTACTCCGAATTTCCTGGCTTGTTGCAGAATTTCGTGAACTAAACTAGCTGGTAAATCAGTTACTTCTGTGGTGGTGAACCCTCCTTGTAAGGAGTTTATTGCTGATTCTGTTGAAGATGACATGGCTCCATGTAAAAACAACTCCACCAAATTTTCCAGAAAGTCGTCCCGATCTTCCCAAAGTTCGTGAAATTCGCTGGTGAACTCAATTACTGCATATCCCAAAATCATCCCATTCAGCAAACTGGCTAATTTTTCTGCCGGTAAGTAGGTGTTTAGGTGTCCTTGCTGGATTACAGTAGCTAAATACTGAGCTACATAACGGTTTGCCTCTGTGACTCCCCTGCCTAGTGCGCGGCGATTTTCTGCCGGGAATTGGTCGGCTTCACCTACCACAGACCGAACGAACTCTGGCACTCGTTCTAATGTATGTAAAGTGTCACTTGCATAATCTTTAAGAGCTTGGTAAACATTGCCGGGAGGTGTTGCCCGTCGCACTAATGACTCACCTAAATCCTTGAAGGCTGCGGACTCTTCCAGCACAGCTAAAAGCAGTCCATGCTTATTGCCAAAATTCCGAAATAGAGTCACTTCGTTGACTTCGGCTTTTTCAGCAATTTGGCGGGTTGTGGTAGCGCTAACTCCCTGAGCAGAAAACAACTCAAGTGCAGCTTGAATCAGGCGTTGACGAGTGGAAATGAGTTGAGATGACATAGAAAAATGCAAGTGGCACTTGCAGGGGTATCAGAGTTCTGCTAGCATAACAAATGTAAGTGATACTTGCTTTACTCTACTGTAACTAACTAGTAAGAGGGTGGATAAATCCTTAGTAGGATTATGCCCAATAAAAAGTCAATCACTTCATCATCCATCAACAGGAATTTTTATGACCGCAAATTTTGGGGCGATCGCCCCTGAGAGAGGCAACTCACCTCGACTCAGTTGGACAAATGTAGTATTTTTTACTACGTTTCATGCCTTAGCACTTCTGTCTCCTTGGTTTTTCTCCTGGCCAGCATTAGGTTTGCTAGTGTTTCTCCACTGGTTATTCGGGAGCATTGGTATTTGCCTGGGATATCATAGACTACTGAGCCATCGGAGTTTCCAAGTTCCGAAGTGGTTAGAGTATGCGATCGCCCTCATTGGAGCGCTGGCTTTGCAAGGGGGGCCAATTTTTTGGGTAGGTGGACACCGCCAGCATCATGCGCACACAGAAGATATCAATTTAGACCCCTACTCTGCTCAAAGAGGATTTTGGTGGAGCCATATACTGTGGATTTTCTACCCACGTCCAGAATTTTTTGACTATGACACCTATAAAAAATATGCTCCTGACTTAGCCAGACAACCCTTTTATTGTTGGCTGGATCGCTACTTTTTGCTATTGCAAATACCCTTTGGGCTGCTGCTTTATGCTCTAGGAGGATGGTCTTTTGTATTCTACGGAGTGTTTCTCAGATGTGTTTTGCTTTGGCATTCAACCTGGTTTGTAAACTCAGCATCACACCTGTGGGGCTATCGCACTTTTGATGCTAATGATGGCGCTCGTAATCTTTGGTGGGTATCCCTTGTCACTTATGGAGAAGGCTGGCACAACAACCATCATACTTATCCCCACATGGCGAAATCTGGGTTGTCCTGGTGGGAGATTGATGTTACTTGGTGGAGCATCCTAGTTTTGCAGACTTTGGGTTTAGCTAAAAAAGTTGTCTCAAGTCCCCCTCAAGGTGCAACTCACGGCTAAATTGCAACTAAATTATCATGAATTTGTTATGCCGATTGCTTCTTGCAGTCGGCTTACTCATTTTTAGCAGTAGTATTTCACGGTAAAATCTAACGGATTAAATCACCGCAATACATCAAGTGTGAAAACTGACAGCATTTTTTATCGTCTTTTTCAAGAACTTCCTGGGATCTTTTTTGAATTAATTGGCAATCCACCCCAAACGGCAGAGACTTATCAATTCTCCTCACTTGAAATCAAGCAAACGGCATTCCGTATAGATGGTGTTTTTCTGCCAACACAAGGGGAAGAAAATCCGATTTACTTTGTTGAAGTCCAGTTTCAAACTGATACAGAAATTTATTCACGCCTATTTTCAGAAATCTCTTTATACTTACGCCAAAATAAACCGAAAAATTCTTGGCGAGGAGTAGTTATCTATCCCAATCGCAGTTTAGATACAGCAGATATCAAAAATTACAGTGAATTTTTTGCTAGCCAGCGTATCAGTCGCATTTATCTTAATGAATTAGGTGAAACTGCATCATTACCAGTTGGAATTGCTACGATGAAATTAGTCGTCGATGAAGAGGAGACAGCAATTATAGCTGCTAGACAGTTAATAGACAGAACCCAGCAAGAAATCAACATCGAACCACAACGGCGGCAGTTACTAGAATTGATAGAGACAATATTAGTTTATAAGTTTCCGACAATGAGTCGAGAGGAGATTGAAGGTATGTTTGGGTTAAGTGATTTGAAACAAACACGAGTTTATCAAGAAGGCAAGCAAGAAGGCAAGCAGGAAGGCAAGCAAGAAGGAGCGCGTGAAGAAAAGTTTAGAATGATAGCTTTGTTGTTGAGATTGGGATTGAGTTTTGAAGAAACTGCGAAAGAGTTAGGTTTGAGCCTAGAAGAGATTCAGCAAGAAATGCAAAAACAGTCTCTAAGTCAGGATACGTAACCTACAATTACAGCAGAATTCAAAATTCAGAAGTCAGGAGTCGGGAGTCAGAATGGGCTACGCTCCGCTGTGCTAACAGAAGTAAAACAGGCTTTATACTTGGCTTTGAGACTTAGTTTGTCTACCTCACTAATTTTAAAGTCGGTGTATCCTTTATCGCGGATTTATCTACATATTCTTACTATTTCCCATTTCCATAATTTTTAATTTTTTCTATGATTTCGCTCTCTCCAATTCTCCAAGCTAGACTCTCCCAACCCTTAAAGATTGGCTCCTTTGAGGTAAAAAGTCGCGTTCTCCAGTCGCCTCTATCTGGAGTGACAGATATGGTGTTTCGCCGTCTCGTGCGTCGCTATGCCCCAGATTCGATGATGTATACCGAAATGGTGAATGCTACGGGGTTGCATTATGTCAAGCAGTTACCCAAAATCATGGAGGTAGATCCAAATGAACGCCCAATTAGCATTCAACTATTTGATTGTCGTCCAGATTTCCTAGCAGAAGCAGCAATAAAGGCAGTTGCCGAAGGTGCTGATACTGTTGATATTAATATGGGTTGTCCGGTTAATAAAATCACTAAAAATGGTGGCGGTTCTTCATTATTGCGGCAACCAGAAGTAGCAGAAGCAATTGTGCGAGAAGTGGTAAAAGCTGTTGATGTTCCTGTTACCGTCAAAACTCGTATTGGCTGGAATGATAACGAAATTACTATTCTCGACTTTGCCAAGCGGATGGAAGATGCCGGGGCGGAAATGATCACAGTACACGGACGCACCCGCGCCCAAGGGTACAACGGTAATGCCCGTTGGGAATGGATTACCCGTGTAAAAGAAGTGCTTTCTATCCCAGTGATTGGGAATGGAGATATTTTTTCCGTTGAAGCGGCAGTGAAATGTTTAGAACAAACTGGCGCTGATGGCGTCATGTGTTCCCGTGGGACTTTGGGTTATCCGTTTTTGGTGGGAGAAATCGATCATTTTCTGAAAACAGGGGAGATATTACCGACACCTACACCGATTCAGCGTTTGGAATGTGCAAGAGATCATTTACAAGCATTGTGGGAATATAAAGGCGATCGCGGTGTACGTCAAGCCCGTAAGCACATGACTTGGTATGCTAAAGGTTTCGTTGGTGCTGCCGAACTCCGAGGACAGCTAAGTTTAGTTGAAAGAGTAGATCAGGGTTTGGCAATGATTGACCAAGCAATTGAAAAATTAGCTAATGGTTATGAACTAGAGGAAGAAGCAGAAGGTAGTTTGGTAATGCTTTAAAAAGTTGATTTTCCCATTAGCTTGGAGTGATATTGTTGGTTGTTAAAAGTGCCGCGATCGCTTGGATACCAATGTTTCAGTTAGGGTTAAAATCTCCTTATGTAACTCTCGTTAATTTTGAATGTTTAACTAGCCAAAATGGAGGCTCACAATGTTAGTTTCTAAACACAATGATGTTGTAACCGTCCCCGAAATCCTCTCATTAGAAGACTTCATGGCAAATCCTCCAGAGGGGATGGAGTGGGTAGACGAGCAACTAGTAGAAAAAATAGGGATGACATTAAAACATAGCGAAATTCAATTTAATATTGGTTTTTACTGGAGAAGTTACATTAACTCCAATCAACAAGGTGGGAAAGTTTACACTGAAGTACCTTGTCATACATATAAACAGGGTCGTCGTCCTGATGTAGCTTATCTAACGCCTGAGTTGGTAACTGAATTTGGTAATGTTCCCACTTTGCCACAGAGTTTCCCGTTGATTGCTGAGATAGTTTCACCCACCGATTTAGCTGAAGAATTATTTCTCAAAGCGCAGGAGTATTTGCAGTCCAGTTGTGAGGAAGTTTGGCTAGTATTTCCTGAAAGCCGGTTAGTTTTTGTAATGACTGATAATCAGGTTTTGGGGTTTAAAGCTGGTGATATGGTTAGTACTCAAAAAGTATTACTGGGTTTTAGTGTAGCCATAGACGAATTGTTGGGTTGAAAAGGCGATCCATCTAACTAATAACCTGCAACTTGGGTTAATAGGGATTTTATCGAATTGCAATTCGCTTAACTCTTCACCCGTGGCACAAAGAATTTGTTTCAATCCCTAATAGGGATTTTATCGAATTGCAATTCTGGGATCTTCAATTTCTTTCCACAAAACTCTGTTTCAATCCCTAATAGGGATTTTATCGAATTGCAATTCAGCCGTAAGCCTACCATTACCAAGTAATGCTGCTACAGTTTCAATCCCTAATAGGGATTTTATCGAATTGCAATGTAAAGGCAACCGTGATACCTATAAAAAAGCTGTTTCAATCCCTAATAGGGATTTTATCGAATTGCAATTCTCATAGAATTGTTGATGAGACTGGAGATAGGTTTCAATCCCTAATAGGGATTTTATCGAATTGCAATGTTGAATGTTTCTGGTCGCCGGATGCGATCGAAGTTTCAATCCCTAATAGGGATTTTATCGAATTGCAATCCTAATTGGGCAATGGAAGAAGCTCAAAAATTAGTTTCAATCCCTAATAGGGATTTTATCGAATTGCAATTTCATTGCAGTAGTTTAACTACATACGATGCTGGTTTCAATCCCTAATAGGGATTTTATCGAATTGCAATTCGCGCGGTTGGGAAAGGTAAATGATTGGGTTCTTGTTTCAATCCCTAATAGGGATTTTATCGAATTGCAATTGCCTTGTATGTTCCCAGTCGTGGCAGTGGTACTGTTTCGTTTCAATCCCTAATAGGGATTTTATCGAATTGCAATTTCGAGCGTCACGACCGTGTGGGTGGTGGTCGCTGGTTTCAATCCCTAATAGGGATTTTATCGAATTGCAATGCAATTGCACTATGCACTTGAGCAAGTCAATTTCAGTTTCAATCCCTAATAGGGATTTTATCGAATTGCAATATCACGGGCATTTAATGAAATACCACATTCATCAGTTTCAATCCCTAATAGGGATTTTATCGAATTGCAATTTAATACTTTCATATAAAAAAAGGGAGGGGTTTGTTTCAATCCCTAATAGGGATTTTATCGAATTGCAATCGCTGGCTTCTGAAAGCGTTGCTGTATTTGGTTTTCAAGGTTCAGTTGCGCGAATGAACGAATCATAACACAGTGAATAGTGATATCACAAGATGTAAATTGCTGAAACCCAGTCCCCATAAGGTGCGCGGATGGTTTGAAAGTACCATTGCCCTCAAAGTCTTGTATAGATGGAGCGTACAGCCTTTTTCGCTCCTTATCATTTTGTACATCTACCCATCCGCGCATTTGGGAAGAAAATTAGTCTGATTGGCGATCGCTACCACCATTAAAATAAGTGATCGCCTAATCCTTGCACATCTTAATTTACCAAATCAGGGAACACCTCTTGCACAGCAGGATGCACTAAGCGATGGTTCTGTACGTTTACACCCTTAGCTAATGCTGGGTTAACCTCCAGTGCCATAATTCCAAAATTCGCTAACTGCACAACATAAGGTAATGTACTGTTATTGAGTGCCTGAGTTGCTGTCCAAGGTACTGCTCCTGGCATATTGGGAACGCCATAATGCACCACACCTTCTTCAACGTATACCGGATTTGTGTGAGATGTAGGGTGTAAGGTTTCTATGCAACCACCTTGGTCAACAGCTACATCAACTATTACTGAACCAGGACGCATTTGTTTGACCAATTCGCGAGATACTAGTATTGGCGCTCTACGTCCCAGTACTAAAACTGCACCGATGAGCAAATCGGCTTCTTTGACTGCGGCTTCAATATGAGCAGAGTTGCTGTAAAGCAATTCGACTCTAGAGCCAAAGAGGGTTTCTAAGTAAGATAAGCGCTCGACACTCACATCTAAAATCTGCACGATCGCACCCATGCCTACGGCAATTTTAGCTGCTTCTGTGCCGACAACGCCCCCACCTAAAATTACTACTTTACCTGGTTTGACTCCAGGGACACCGCCCAAAAGTACACCTCTACCACCTTGTTGACGTTCTAAGAATCTGGCCCCAAATTGTACTGCTAGCCGACCGGCAATCACGCTCATGGGGGTGAGCAAGGGTAATCTGTTAGCACCAGGTTGTTCTACGGTTTCGTAAGCGATCGCACAAGTGCCACAATCAATTAAATGCTCTGTCAATTTGCGATCGGCTGCTAAGTGTAAATAAGTAAATAATATCTGCCCTTTTTGCAAAAATTTATACTCGGATGTCAGCGGCTCTTTGACTTTAACAACCAATTCTCGATTCCAAGCCTTTTCTGATGTGGGGACAATCTCGGCTCCAGCACTTTTGTAGTCGTCATCTGAGAATCCAGCACCATTACCTGCTTGCGTCTCGACGAAGATGCTATGACCATTTTCTCGCAGCACCCGCACGCTAGAAGGACTTAACCCTACCCGAAATTCTTGATCCTTATTTTCCTTGGGAACGCCGATTTCCATATATCGCCTCTGATAATTTTTTTGTTTAACTGTAGCCTTCCAATCTCAAGCTTGCTACTTCCGTCTTGCTAGTTCCGTATTAGAGATAGCTGGATTAGAGATACCTACTCTCTGTTCTAACTTTCTTAATTCAATCTGAGTAGCCCAAACTCTTACCCTTGACTATTAACCCAGTATTTATACAATATATAAAGAATAGTAACAATTTATTAAAAGAGCGATTGTATAGCTCCCTACTAGGAAGCTCTTGCTGAATTTATCAATTCATCTTGGCATTCAAGCATTGCAATCAGCTCATAAGCTACTAAGTGTACGGTAAAAGAACGAGTTTATTCCTTTAACTTTTACCGCTTATCCCCACTTTCCACGACTTCTATCAGAAGTCTCATCTCAAATCCGGTTTGCCAAAAATAAGGTTTCTTAAAAGATGACACAAACACAACCAACAATTACACCTAAACTAGAAGAGCCTAAATTTGGCTTTAACGAATACGCCGAACGCTTGAATGGCCGAGCTGCAATGATTGGCTTTGGTTTGATGCTGGTGATTGAATATGTCACCAATCAAGGGGTGCTATCATGGCTGGGTCTGAAGTAGTGCGAACAAGCACAATCTTAAAGTTGTAAGCTAGTAATTAAAAGAGTTTCAACCAGCTGGAACAACCAGTTGGTTTTGACTTCAATAATTAATAGCGGAGTACTTCGCCCTAGATAGATTAATTAGACTTATTCATAAATAACTGCCCTAGAATGTAAACAAGAGAGGAATCGAAATAGCTATTAGTGATTGAAATATCATAGACTTGCAACTAATATGTGCAAGGCGATTAATGAGTAAATTTCCTCCCCCTACTACAAAAATCATAAATTAGTGTCTGCCTGGAATGAGAAAGGCAAATTACGGGTGAGGTATTCTTGGTAAATATACACAAAAGGTGAACTGGAACCAACCAAGCTGTGATGAATGCTGTATTACCTCGTTTTTTGAAGTTAACCTATCGAAAAGAGCCACTAATCAGTGTATTTATAACGATGGGTGTTATGGATGCCCTGATTGGCGGATTGAATGATAGCTGGTCGTTGTTTGCTTTTGGTTTGGGAACGGCAGGGATAGCGCTAGGCTTTAAGTTGTGGCGTTTTCAGCAGCGTCGTCCTTTACCAGAGGAGCCTGTAGTGCAACATTATTTGCCCTCTCGTTCTTCTAGTGCGCCTTTACCAATGTTAAGCGTTTCTAAGAAAAAACCACCTCTTTAGGATGTGCAGAGTTATTACTGAAATAACTCTACACAATTTATTGGGTTTAACTGTATCTATAAAAGTGAGGAAAAAGAGTGAGTAGTGAGGGAAGAGGTGGCGGTAATTTTCTGCGGCCGTATATTGTCCTGGCATTTATGGCAGCTGTTGCCCTTCCAGTGATTACCTGGCAAGGGTTTTATATTCATCAAGCTCATGCTGCCATTGAAGAAGTAACGCCAAACTTCCCATCTACCAGCAGCTTTGCTAATGCTCAACTACTTTACACACTCATAGGACATAACGGAACCATTAAATCCCTCGCTTTCAGTCCAGATAGCAGAATGCTTGTGAGTGGAGGTGCAGAAAACGAGGGTGTCATTCGCTTGTGGAATTTAGCAAACGGCAAAAAGTTGGCGACTATTAACAAAGCACACAAAGCAGCCGTAGAATCTTTAGTGATTTCGCCAGATGGACAAACCCTCGCTAGCTGTAGTGATGACAACACGATTAACCTCTGGAGCCTGAAAAATTTAAAATTTAGCCGCTCTTTTGTCGGACATACCAGTAACGTATTATCTTTAGCTGTGTCTCCTGATAGTAAAGTTCTGGTCAGTGGAGCTTTGGATGGGATTCGTCTCTGGGATTTGCTACAGCAGCGTCCTCTAGGGACTATAGTGCGCTTTGATAATTTGATTTATACTCTAGCTATTAGTCCTGATGGACAGACCTTAGCTAGTGGTGATAATAAGGGTGTAATCAAGCTGTGGAATTTGAGTACTGGTAAATTAATCAGTGAACTGGTAGCTCATTCTGATGTTGTTAGCGCTGTCATCTTTACACCAGATGGACAAACATTAGTTAGTGCTAGCCACGATCGCACCATAAAATTGTGGAATATTAATACTGGAGAATTAGTCCGCACCCTTACAGGACATAATAACTGGGTAAATGCGATCGCCCTTAATCCCGATGGGCAAACCCTTGCTAGTGCTGGTAGAGATGGGATTAAATTGTGGGATTTAACTACAGGCGAGTTAATAAATACACTGAGTGGACATACAGACTGGGTAAGTGCGATCGCTTTTAGTCCAAATGGTAAAATTCTTGCCAGTGGTGGATTCGATCGACTAATCAAGATTTGGGGGATTCCCACAAAACGAAAGTAACAGCGATCGGACAAAATAATCGTGAAATAGTAAACTATATCCCCGATTTCTTTTAAGAAATGGGGGATATCATTTTGACGCTCCTTTCAAGGCTTTGTGAATCGCCATAGCTCAAATTATCACCTCGTGTAGAAAGTCAGGCTATCGCTAACGCCGAAAAATTCCCCCAATCATTTCCCGTATCTGCTAAACTTTGGTCTTGCCTTTTTAGAGTTTTTGTAGTAAAAAATCAACCAAAGCTCAGATCAAATTTTACTATAACTACTCAAAATCAATGATGGTAGCAACCAACAGCGATGTCTACGACGGGCTACACCTAGCCCAAATATTGAAGAACTGTGAATACTTGATGAAAATACAGCCGAACTAATATCTTATCCAGCAAATTACTGTAAGTATAAACATAGGTAATTTAAAATCATCTGTGCAGTTACTTGCCCTCTAAATCGGAACAATTTCTGAACTTAGACAATCTTAGAAATGGTTATCGTCAGTAAATGCACTCAGTGAAAAGTCGCGAACTCGTTTGAAGCAAAGGTTTGTAGCGCTTAACCGTTATTTTGAAGGTAGGATAACTTGCTACTTAAATGATGTTTAATTTTCCCGAACTGCTTTTGATCCCCATTTCGATAGAATGACTAGGCAGAACCCTAAAACTAAAAACCGCTTTTGACTGCGACGCTCATGAATCAACTGAACAATGGTTTTACGCTATTTTTAAGTCTGCTAGTCGAGGCGATGCCTTTTTTGCTTCTTGGGGTTTTATTCTCCAGTTTGCTGCTGTTTTTTGTTGATGAGCGCAAACTAGTAGAAAAAATGCCCAAAAATCCGCTGCTGGGTGCTTTAGTTGGCAGCATGATCGGCTTTTTGTTTCCGGTGTGTGAGTGCGGGAATGTACCGGTAGCGCGGCGATTCCTGATTCAAGGAGTACCCACACCAGTCGCAATTGGTTTTTTGCTAGCAGCACCAACAATTAACCCAGTTGTAATTTGGGCCACTTGGACAGCATTTCGAGATCAGCCAGAAATAGTAGTCTTACGAGTCGTATTTTCCCTAACAATTGCCACAATTATCGGATTTGTTTTCAGTTTTCAAAAGGACTTAAATCCCATAGTCCAACCTGCGATCGCTCGTTATATGAAGTTTAATCCAGCCGCGCAGCCTGAAACCAAACGCCGTGGTAAGCCTTACCAAGGACAACAGGAAGAAACAGTACCGAATCTGTTGCAATCCGGGACTTATATCTTAGGAGGAAAAGCAGGTATACCTCTACGGATAGATCCTAATTTAGTATTGCCTACCTCAGTCTCTACTGCTGATAAACCGCTAGCAGCTAAACTGCGCCTAGTTGTGGATAATAGCATCCAAGAATTGCGGGAATTGGGCGGAGTGATGATTTTAGGAAGTGCGATCGCTGCTGCTATTCAAGTCCTAGCTCCCCGTGAATTAATTCTCAGTTTGGGTGCTGGACCCATTACCTCAATTGTGGTCATGCTGATATTAGCTGTAATAGTATCAATTTGTTCTACAGTTGATTCTTTCTTCGCCCTATCTTTTGCTTCAACCTTTAGCAGCGGTTCATTGCTAGCATTTCTGGTGTTTGGGCCAATGATTGACATCAAAAGTGTTGGTTTGATGTTATCTATTTTTAAACCCAAGACTATTTTTTACTTATTTGCTTTAGCAGCACAATTGACATTTGTCTTCACTCTTTTCCTGAACTTGCACGTCTTTTAAGAAAATATTTGTCATTAGTCATCTGTCCTTTGTCCTTTGTTTAATGACCAATGACCAATGACTAATGACTAATGACTCATGACTAATGACTAATGACTAACAAAAATCCCAAATCTAAAATCCCAAATCTGTTACTCCCTTGGCTGGATGCTCTAGCAATTACAGCTTGGGGCATTTTGATGTTGAGATATTGGCTAACTAATAAGTTGAATCTGTTGATTCACCCAAATTACTTTTGGTTAGTGATTGTGACTGGTATCAGCTTCATCATTATTGGTTTGTTCAAGATGCAGGAACTTTGGCAACGGCGTCGCCGTGATGTTACGCCAAACACCCAGCATATTAGTTTATTTCCCCCTGGTTGGGGCAGTGGTTTATTGTTGACTACAGCAATTCTAGGTTTTATCGTTACACCGCAAGTTTTTGCTAGTGACAAAGCACTCCAAAGGGGTGTGACGACTGATTTATTGGGAAGCACACGTGTCAAACCCCAAGCCTTTCGCGCTACTGTTCGTCCAGAGGAGCGATCGCTTGTAGACTGGGTACGCACCGTCAATGTCTATCCTGAACCAGACACATATACAGGACAAAAAGTCAAGGTGCAGGGATTTGTCATTCACCCGCCCGATATAGGAAAAGAATATTTGTTTTTAGCACGATTTGTCTTAAGTTGTTGTGCAGCAGATGCTTACCCTGTGGGATTGCCCGTCAAGCTACAAAATAATCAAGAGCTTTACTCTGCTGATACATGGCTAGAAGTAGAAGGACAAATGGTGACAGAAAATTTGGCAGGTAAACGCCAACTTACCATTGCCGCTACCTCTCTCAAAAAGATTCCTCAACCCCAGAATCCTTATAGTTATTAGTCGTTTGTCATTTGTCCTTTGTCATTAGTCATTTGTAGATAACTAACGACCAATGCCCCATGCCCAATGCCCAATGCCCCATAACCAATGACTAAATCTAAAGCATTCCAACCACTGGATCGTATTGCGATCGCACTAATGTTACTGCTAAGTGTGCTGATTGGGTTAATCATCTTGCAAGGTGATGTGGTAACTGCTCGTGTCCGGGAATTTACTTGGCAAAATCAACAAATTGGGGCAGAAGATAATTCCTTCACCCTCACCTTCAGCCGCCCAATGGAAACAAAAAGCGTCGAAGATAACTTGAAAATCGAGCCGCCCCTAGCAGGTAAATTCAGTTGGGCAGGGCGGCGGATGGTTTATACACTGGTGACACCAGCCCCTTATGGCACAAATTATAAAGTGCAGTTACAAGGAGCTAAAGATAAGTTTGCAGAGCAAGAAGGTAAAAATCGGGTCATACAGCCCTTTACAGGTAGCTTCCGTACACGCGATCGCGTTATCCTTTATATCGGAACCGACAAAGAAGAACAGGGACGATTAGTTCTTTACAACTTAACCCAAGAGCAAAAAAGGGTACTTACCCCCAAAGACCTGATAGTAATCGACTTTGAGTCATTTCCTGATGGGGAGAAAATTTTATTTTCTGCTCGCGCCGCAAACAATCAAGACTTACTTTCAGCCCAACTGTATACAGTGACAACAGGCGTTTCTGCTAAATCTGGACAAAAAGCAGAACCAGAAGGCAAAGTTGACCTGACTTTAGATAGTAAAGATTATCAAAATCTGAAATTTGACTTATCACCTGATGGGCAAACTATTGTCATCCAGCGGGGAAATAAAACTAATCCTGGTGATTTTGGACTATGGTTTATGCCAGCAACCAGTGATGCTTCAGCAGAAAAACCCACCCCGAAACGTCTAAAAAGCCAGCCGGGGGGAGATTTTATGGTGACACCAGATAGTAAAGCCGTAGCAGTTGCCCAAGGACAGGGAGCAGCGATTTTACCACTGCAAGGTGATGCCAGTAAACCTTTGGATTTTCTGCCGCAGTTTGGTTTGGTACAGGCTTTCTCCAAAGACGGCTCTCAAGCCGCGATGGTAAAGTTTAATACAGATTACACGCGGGATTTGTTTTTGGTAACAAACCAAGGTGTGCAGAAACAGCTATTAAAAACAACAGGTTCAATTCTCAGTTGCCAATTTGACATCGCCTCACCCACCCTTTATTGCTTGCTAACACAGCTAGTATCCAAGGAACAATACATAGAGCAGCCTTATGTGGTGGCAATTGATTTGAAAACTGGGCAACAGAAACCATTGTTAGTACTGCCTCCTGCTCAACGGAATGTGCAAATGAGTTTATCGGCCGACGGTTTGGGCTTGTTATTTGACCAAGTAGTACCGCAGACAAATCCCCCAGCATCATTACCGACAAACACTTTGAAAACTGATGATGGAGATGTTATTGCTACCAGTAGCCTGTGGTTAATGCCTCTGTTGCCCATTGCTGATGCTGCAACTGTTGAAATTAGACCAGAACAACTCCCCTTAGCCGGATTTCATCCCCGATGGCTACCTTGAGAGAATAAATTTGTAATGACGCTCAATGACTTGCTAATGTAATTTGTATGGGAGTAGTAGCAAATGACAGGCTTGCTGCTCCTACCCATTTTTAGCTTTCACAGGAATCTTAATCACAAATTCTGTTCCTTGCCCTAGAACAGAAATACAGCCAATTTATCCCCCATATTTTTCGACTATAATCTGATAACTGATGGATAAACCTAAAGCCGTACCTTTACCCACGGGTTTAGTAGTAAAAAAAGGGTCAAATAATCTTGCACGCACTTTTTCATTCATCCCAGAGGCATTATCGGCAATGCTTATTGCTACCCACTTTCGATCAATTACCTCAGTGCGAATGCGAATTGTTGGTAATAGGTAATTAGATTTTTCTATTTGACTATTACCTATAAACCTTGTTTTATTACTATCTTGTAATGCATCAATGGCATTAACAAGCATATTCATAAAAACCTGATTAAGTTGAGCCGGATAGTATTCTACTAAAAGCAATTGACTATATTCTTTAATAACTTGAATTTCTGGATATTTATCTCTAGCTTGTAACTGGTGTTCTAAAAGAATTAAAGTACTATCAATGTAGAATCTGTCAGCACCACAGATGATTCGCAGTAAGAAGTAAGGATGATGCGGCAATCCTTAGAAAGAACATAACACTAATTTGGGTTATACCAGTACTACTTGTAAAAATTTGGACAGTTTACAAGGGAAGTAGTGCATGAAAGTTCGTAAAATAATATTCGATATGTAACAAGCCAATAGTTTTATGGAAAATTTTATAACAAACATTAATCGGATTCTTATTGTAGAAAATGAATTTATCCTTGCAATGAACTTAAAAGAAAATTTAGAGTGTCTTGGATACACTGTTGTAGATATTGTAGATTCGGGAGAAACAGCAATTGAGAAAGCAACCGAGTTTCGCCCAGATTTAGTTTTAATGGATATTAAACTGGCGGGCGAAATGGATGGCATTCAAGCGGCGAGAGAAATTTGGACTTGTCTCCAAATACCTTTTGTTTATGTTACAGCATACTCCGATCAAAGTACTGTAGAAAGGGCAACATTAACATTCACTTTTGGTTACATTTTAAAACCTGTTAGTCAGGAAGACCTATATGTTGCTATTCAAACAGCACTCAATATTATTAAACATAAACAAGCAGAAGTAATATTATGCAAAGCGTATGAAGAATTAAAAATGAAGGTTAAAGACTATACTACAAAGCTTGCTTTTGTTAATGATGAATTAAAGCTAGAAGTTACAAAATTCCATCAAATGAAGTCAGAAATATCCACAGATGAGGAGTTAATATCTACCAATAGAAAGCCTACTTCTTCATTAACATCACGCCAGCTTGAAATCCTTAAATTTATTGCAGAAGGACTTTCCACAAAAGAGATTGCAGAGCTATTAAACATCAGTACTAAAACAGTCGAATCACATCGATTACAATTAATGAAAAGACTTAACATTTATGATGTTGTCGGTCTAGTACGCTATGCAGTTAATGTAAAATTAGTAAATTTTGATAGCAAAAATTATGCAGATTAGCTCAATATAGCAGTCGCTCACGGGAAAAATCGCAATTATAAATTAGTAATTATTTGTTGATAATTTGTCCAAGCTTCCCAAAAAATATAGATTGATAGTATTCCTAAGAACATACGAAGCACTAAACTAACGGTATTATCTGGTAATTTTGGCAATGTGCGAGTACTCATCTGAACGCCTAAAAGACCGCCACATCCCAAAACTATACCTTGAACAAACAGAATATTTCCCTCTAATGTGTGTCCTGTGCAGGCAGCTAAACCAGTGATGACAATTACGCCCAAACTAGTTTGAATTGCTACTTTAATTTCTTCTCCCAGTAATAACATTTGCAGCGGCACCATAATCGTACCACCACCTAAGCCGAATAAACCTGCTAAAATTCCTGCTGCGCCCCCAGTGCCAATTTTAGAAACTAATGGGTTGAATATTGGGGCTATATCCTCTTTTTCCTGGAAGGACAGTTGCTTGCGAAGCTCAATCAGATAGATATTAGCAAGTAGTATGATGCCAAATGTAAATAGTATTATATAAGATGGAATTTTATTGGCAAAATATACACCTATTCCAGTAGTTAAAAAAGCTGGGATTCCTAAATAAATTACTCGTTTAAAGTCAAAGTAACCCATCCACCAATTTTGCAAGCTTCCAGAGATTGAAGTAATCACAATAGCAAGGCTACTAGTAGCGATCGCCTGAACGGGAGTATAACCTAGTGTGACTAAAAGAGGAATTGTGATAATACCGCCACCTATTCCTAAAAGTCCAGCTATGACTCCAGATATTAAACCCCCACTCCCTAAAATCAACCAACTAAAATCAATCATAAATAATTCTTTTTCTAAATAACTGACTTGGTGTGATTAACCTCGTACTGTCACCGGATGGCTAACAACACCTCCGTAAAGCAATCCAGAGTCATTCCACGGAACTGTACTCGGTTGTGTATTACCTAAATTGTCAGTAGCACGAGCCTGGAGAAAATATTCCCCAGGAAGCGGGTTCCATTCAATGTCCCAGCGTACCCACGCAAATGGAAAATTTGGTTCTCTCAGTCGTGCAAATTGCCAAGTTTTGCCGCCATCTAGACTTACTTCTACACGGATAATTTTTCCTTTCCCAGACCAAGAACGTCCACGTAGTAAGTGGGTTTTAGCCGAAAGCGTAGCTGGCCAAGCCAACTCAAAAGCGCTCTTAACATTTTGGTAGGTAATCAGCTTACCTTTATATGGTGCGATCGCTGGGTAGTCTGCACCAACCAGCACCATTTGCTCTGTCACCCACTGGGTATATATTGGTGTTTCAGAAACCTCAATCCGCTCAATCCATTTAACGTTGGCGTTTCCTCCCCAACCAGGGAATAAGACACGACACGGCTTACCATGATCTGGAGGTAATGGTTCTCCATTCATTGCGTAGACGACAAGCGAGTTATCTGCTAATGCTTTGCTAATTGGAACTACACTGCTGAACTTGGATTTATTTGTCTCCTTTGACTCCAGCGAATCCACATCTGCACCCTCAACGAGTACATCTTGTGCTGTGGATTTCAATCCAGCTCGCTCTAATAACATACCAAGTGGTACACCAGTCCACTCAGCCACACCAATAGCCCCAAGTCTCCACCGCGTTCCAGGGAGTGGTGTGTTGTAAGCTTCTTCAAAGAAGCGCCGACCATTAGCAGCACACTCAATAGCGCAAGTGACTGAGATGGATGGCATGGCGATGATTTCATCGTAAGTAAACTCACAGGGGGCAGAAACGCCAGTTCCATGAATTTGCAAACGCCATGTAGATGGGTCAAAGGGAGGTGGTGTGCTACGGTTGTGAACATAGAACCAATCATTTGGTACTAAATAACCACGTCCATACATCGCTTCCCAGTTCATCTCTAATGTGCCTTTGCTATGAGAGATATACCCTGGTGGCAATGGCTTAAGTATTTTGCTGCCTTTAGTTTTAACAGCTGCCTGACTTTGAGCAGGCGCAGGTTTAGCTATTCCCCCGATGGCTGTGGCGCCAACCATAGTAGCTAGTATTTTCAGAAAACGCTGGCGCGAAATACCTGCATCTGTACTTTTTTGCCAGATGCACTGTTCAACCCGTGCTTGTAGATAGTCCTCCTGGTCAAAGAGATTTTCATCGCTCAAGCTATTACCCCCTTTTAATTCGTAATTCGTAATTAAGAAACAGAGAATGAAGGAGTAGGGGAGAAGTTGCAGTAAGTCTTTCCCCTCTGCCCCTCTGCCCCTCTGCTTCTTCCAATGCCCGGAAAAAACTAGCTGTTTATCGCTGTCCAAACACCGGTTATCTGATCTTGTGTGTAGTTGGGCAAATAGTGAGCCAATCCGTTTTTAGCTATTTGAGCGATCGCATTTATAAAGCGATCGCAATCTTCTAATGTATTATATACAGCAAAGCTGGCTCGGATAATACTAGGAATATTACGTGTAATTCCTCTATCTACTTCTTCAGCAATCTCACAGTCTTGCTCGTCTGAAACATTCTTGAGTTTGCGAATGTATTCATAAGTGCAGAAAGCCCCAGCCCGAACGCCAATGCCATATTCTTGTGCCAGAATCTCTGCTACTAAGCGTCCGTCAAATCCATCAATATCAAAGGGAATAACATGGGCTAAATTATCTCCGGGAATATGTATTTTGACACCAGAAATCAGCCCAATCCGTGTATATGTAAATTCAACTAGAGAGTGTTCATACTGAGCAATGTGATCGCGCCCCACTTCTTCGATAATTTCAATCGCCTTGGCAATGGCGATCGCACCCATTGCGTTTGGTGTTCCGGGGTCATGGGCCCGTTCTGTATAAAAACGCTTGATCTCTAGGTTTCTGGTGATATAAGGCAGGTTTCCACCCCCAATTTGATAAGGGTAGGAACTATCAAAAAATTCCTTTGGCCCCAGCAAAACCCCGGTTCCATAAGGGGCATACATCTTGTGTCCAGAGAAAGCCACAAAATCTAAATGACATGGGTCATCATCAGCACGCATATCAACTCGTTCATGCTGAATTAACTGACACACGTCGGCAAATATCTTCGCACCATACCGATGTGCTAAAGCTGCAATTTCGTAAATTGGGGGTCTGTAACCTGTAATTGTCGAAGCACCTGTAATAGTTACTAACTTAATTTGCTCGGCTTCGGGGAGATTTTGGTGTGCTTTGAAAATATCTTCAATTTCTGCGACATTTACACTTCCATCGGGCTGCGTTCTGTACTGCACAACTTCGTCTCTAGTAACCCAAGGCAGCAGGTTAGATGAATGCTCAATATCAGACACTAAGATTTTCCCAGGTTTTTTTGCCCAAAGTGTGGCAGCTCCATTAATTGCTTCTGTTGTATTCTTCGCAAAGATTACATAGTTGTCTGAAGATGACCCGACAAAATCCCGAATAATGTTCCGACTAGCGTCATATTCTCGTGTAGTGATGATGGATTTTTGCCCAGAACCTCGATGTACGCTGCCATACGTGTCAAGCATTTCGTTCACGTACTGCTTGAGGGTTGCAAAGGGTGTGGTTGTAGCTCCATTATCTAAGTTGACGTACTTGACATAATTTCCGTTAAGAGTTTTCACCTTGAACGATAGAGACTCATCTGTAAATAACGGTCTGATTTCTTTGTCCCAAAAGCTGTCACAATTTTCTATAAACAGCGGTAACTTAGCAGTCTCTTGCTTGATATTTACGCCCATTGCAAGTACATCACTCATCTTTAGCACCCCGATTTTAAATTTTGATTTTTTTGAAAAAGCCTAACTGCCACAACACTTTTTAGTAGTCAGTAACTGTGGTCTTTATAATTACTTTATTCCTAGTAGAAAACTCGGTTACTACAATTATTCTTTAATAAAATAATTAAAAATGATAGCCGTGTTAATACTTAATTTAAATATTTTTTTGTAATTCAATATACTACGTAAATAATGTTACTAAGTAGCTAAGTATACTTTAAACGATTTTATTCTAGTCATTAAACAAACTTGACGTATTGAAGATAAGTTGATCGAAAAGCTTATGACTAATAAAACCTGTAATTGCTTACTGGCAATGTATTTATCGAGAAAAAAACCCTCACTAAGTTGAGATTACTCTTTAAAAAAGTTTTATTATTTTACTTAGAGATATTGTTACTTCTTCAGCAATATTTCATAAGTATTTACTCGTATTATTCAGGATCTCTTAACATTGCAGTGATAGCGAAAGCGCTTAGTTATTTGCTGACATTAAATAGCGATCGCTTAGGATTAGAGAATTATCATTGAAGAGTAGATACTTGTACGGACATCTATATTTAAGTACTAAATAAGGCATTACAAAATGTATTTCCGAAGACAATCATAATTTATCTCTTAAGACAGATGTGATTATAAAAAATAAAGTATAAGGTGAGGCAGTTTTTTCATGCAAAAAACTTCATCAGCTAGCCAATACAGTTTAATTTTTAACGTATCGGGTTTCTCCTCTCTCCCACCTATCCTCAAAGGCGGCCAGAGTTCCCCTTCTACCTCTTCTTGACGGGGCAGAGCATCATAGTGTTATAACGGCATCAGTCTAGATACAAAATGGGGAACACCAATTGATGATTAATTGCTGGTGCTTGGAGAGAGTTAAACTTAGCTTCTAGAGCAAACCCTGATTAGACAGAGTTTATAAGCAATGCTAATGCCAGCGCTGCTGAATATTTTTAAGCAGGTGAGTCAAGAGTGATGAATGAAGCTGACACCTCAAACAAGGGGGCTGTGATGGAATCCCTAAATTCTGCTAATTCGCCACAATCAGAACAGGCGAGTTGTCCCTTTTACTCAGTTGTGCCTAATGACAATATGACAGTTAAAAAACTGCCACTCCTCATGCCAGCTGAAGATACACAATTTTCACGAGATACCGCCCAGCAGGACTGGGTTGCAGAGCCTGAAAGCGGCAAACAAGCACTTATTGACTCGGAATTTCAGAACCTGCTGGCATTGAACGAAGAATTACGTGCGGCAAACAATAATTTGTATGCACAAGTGGAGCAGCTAAAAGACAACCTAGCTGAGTCAGAAAAGGTTTTGCAGTGGCAGAAAACGCGTTCTAGCGTTAGTGAGTCGATGCTCAACCAACACACTCAGGAATTAGCTGCGGCTCAAGAACAGATAAAGTCTTTATTTCAACAATTAGAAACTGCCGTACAAACTGTTCAACGTCAGGAAATTTTCACTGATACTTATAAAGCACAGTTACAAATTAGCCAACAACGCCTGGCCCAGTTAGAGCGAGAATGTACGTTGCTACACACTAATAACAACGAACAATCTCAGCAGCTATTGCAGTCCGAAAATGTTTGTCGGGAGTTACGTACTAGACTGATGCGACAACAACGCCAGACGCTGCAATTCAAAGCAGCTTTGGAAAAATGTCTAGATACCTCGGTTCCTAGCTATGACTCCTTAGAGGATGCTGCAAAACATCCTAAAGATATAACTAGTAGCCAAGGAAGATTTTCTAGAAAAGCTCGGTCTTTGTTTCCTAACGCACAGCCAATTCAACCTTGGTCAGCAGAAGAAGAATCCCTGAGTAACGATCTAGATAATTCTTGGGGTGAACCCTCAGCACCAATCCCATTCCAAAGAAATGAAGGCTCTGCGACGCCGCCATCATCTCCTTGGAATTGGACAGTTAAGAAAGAAACGCCAACACCAACACAACCCGCGCCATCTCCAGAAGTTGATGATTCTCCAGATCCAACTGAAGTGGTTTCACCTTCGGGTTCATCAGATTTAGATCAGCAATTAGATAGTCTAATCCAAATGTTTTTCACCTCCCAGCCTGCATCTACATCACCAACCCCTACTGCGAAAGCGGATGTTAGTGATGCCCCTATTTGGGAGACTTTAGCAACAATTTTAGAAGACGATAAGGAACTAGAAAATCCACAGGAGAGACATTTGGAAGCAGAAATTAATCCTCATGTAACTACCTCTACTTCTTGGAGGATGGATTCTGTGCTTTCACCAGCCAATAACTTATCGGTTTCCTCCACTCCATCTCACACCGAAACGCCTGTTGGAGAAACTGAAGACTACTGGTCAGAAGTTTCACAATTGACACAGTTGGAATTGTCAGCAAGTGATTTTTCCGCAGAGTCATTAGGTGATAACACCAATGATGACAATTCACCTTCACCAGTAGTTTATCCCCAGCGTCCACCCAAGGGGCGTAAGTCATTGGCATCTGTAGAACTGCCGAATTTTCGCCCTAAGAGTTAGGAATTAGTTGTCATTAGTCATTTGTCTAATACTAATGACCAATGACTAATGACTAATGACTAATTCAGAATTCTTGCTTCTGACTTCGGAATCATGGCTTCTGAGTTGGATTTTGCCACCTGACTGCGCGATCGCGGTTTGCCTGTGGCGATCGCATAATTAATCGCCAATAACCACAGCCACAAGCCTGGATTACGAGGTTCTAGCCAAAAACCTACCCGGTTTAAGAAGCGCCCAAACCACGGACTTAGTAAAGCACTAATCAGGGCATGACGACCGAAGTTGAAATAACTACCAAGCCATCGCCCTAAATCTCTAGGGCCAGCGAGTTCCCAAATCCATAAAAGCAAGGCAGGATTTTTTCTAGCAGCTTTGAGTGCTAGGCGGTTAAAGGTTAACCAATCACACCGATCTTTGATGAAGTTATCTGCCACCTCTGGCGGTTCGTCTGCTAACAGCCCAAAGAAGGTGTTGAGCATGGAGTTAATCCGCTGCGGCGGTAAAAATTTCCCTGTGGGAACCATCATGCCTTTGGAAAAGAGCCAAGTCACGGAAACGTTGCTTTGGTAGGCGCGAATTTGGTTCAAGTGGCGGAAACTCAACAAGTCATGTTTGAGGGCAGTATCCAACAGCGCTGTTAAGCGCTCTAAGTTGCGAACTAGGGAACCAAAACCGGTGAAAACGAGGGGCGACTGGAGTGATGCTGCGTCACCGATCGCAATCAATCGATCGAAGGCAACTGTGCGATCGCGACTTCCCACACTAAAATGCCCTGGTATATACCCAAATGTCGGCTTCTTCCACACTAATTTGTCCATATCGCACCTGCGATACTCTGGCAAAATTGTGAAAAAGTCCTCGTACATTTCTAGCAAAGAACCAGGATTTTCTGCATTGACTTCGTGATAATGAAATAAATAAATCGTCAGTTCCTCATCTGCTGCGGGAAACAATTCCCAAATCAACTGCCTTCCCCGCGAAATATCCCCATGACTGTAAAGAACGTCGCCATATTGGGAATCCCATACTCCCGCCTCAAATCCGCTCTCAATTGCCGCTCCCACTGTCGGACAGACACTATCAAAGGCACGACCACCGTTTAATTGCCAAGCGATGGGTGAGGCAGTTCCCATTGCATCTATTAGCAGTCGTCCACTTACTTGCTTCTCAATTTGACTGGGCAAGTGCTTGACTTGCAAAACTACCTGTGATATATCAATATCTGCACGGATAAATTCTGTTTCATCCCAAATTTCACCGCCTGCCGCTTGCAGTTTTTGCCCACACATTTGGAGCCATTTTTCGGAATCCAAGCCTAAATTTAGGACTGTGGGTGTGTGGAGGACGGGCGATCGCAGTTTGGCTGGATTATTAGCATCAAAAAACTTATTGAATCCATCTTTGTATTCCCTGGCAATGATGGTTTCTAACTCAGCGGGGGTGACTAAACCCAAGTTAACCAAGCTTTGAATCTCGTCGCGCGAAATATTCCATTCTCGGTTCATCCGCCCAAAGGGCATTCGTTCCACCAGCAAGACTTTATATCCGAGTTTTGCCATCAGTGCTGCATGGATTGCGCCTAATGCGCCACCAATGTAGATGATGTCGTACTGGGTATGGGACACAAGAGGCAGAGGGGCAGAGGGGCAGAGGGGCAGAGGGGAAGGACTTTCTGCAACTTCTCCCCTGCTCCTCTGCTCCCCCGCTCCCCCGCTCCCCGGCGAAAACACCACTTGACGCGGCTGCTGCGGATTCCGCACCCCTTCGCGCCATCGTTTTTCCCACCAATAGGCACGAGTTAGGTCATATTCACCGTTAGGCATTTTCTGAAAATACTTGACGGTAAGGGGGTAAGTAGAGCCTAATGCGGCAAATATTGATTGCTGGGATAAATCAATTGTTGGCGGTTCTGGGTAATGATGCGGAAAACGGCTTCTGATTTCCTTGGTCAAGCGTTGCAGAATTTGTCCTTCACTGGGAAAAGGTTGTTCTGCCCAGCGAAACACTTTCAGATAGGTAGTTCGTTGCACCGACCAGACAAATACCGAAAGTTCTGTAGGCAAGTTTTCGGAAAGACTCACTCCAGTAGGTGTAGTAGCACTGGGTATTTGAAGGCGAAAGCCTTCCGAGGTAAGCACTTTTTCTCCATTTCCAGGTTCAAAATCTGTTTGTAACCAACTACGTACAGTTTCTGTTTCTGGAGTAGGAACTTCTAAATAAAGGATTTCTTTCATATTTTCCTGACATCTCCCATCAATCTACTCACTAAGACAGATTTTCTTAAAGCACAAAGTAAGGTATACTCCGCCCTATTAGTTTCATAAAGATTCAGTGAAGAAATTTTAAGAGTTTGTCAAATTTATTGTTCATTTTGTATTTCTGTAAACCCACGCCATGAATTATCCCATTCCAGACAGTCCCCAAGAAATTATTGCCCTACGACAACAGCCGATTGATGAAGAACTAGTTGCCAGTGCGATCGCTGGAGTAATTAAAATTGTCCGCGCTCAGGGTCAATCTTTGGAAGAGTTAACCGCTCAGTTGTTAGCAGACGATCCACTGCTGGATCAGCAACAACGTCGCTGGTTAAGCCAATTAGTTGCCCAATCCTGGGAAAAGTTCTCCTAAAACCTTGCATGAGATGAAGTTTTGGTCGCAGCATTAGATTTCTAGGTCTGTACTAAATGTTGGCGATGCCTGCGGCGGGCTGCGCCTACGCATTTTCGGTATAGGAGTAATAATAATGGTCAGTATGGGATTGGCAATTGGGTTGCTATTTTTGCGTTCATGGCATAGAAGCCATTAAATTAACCATATCAGCGTTTTACGTTGCTTATGAATTTTACAATGTTCTGAAACAGAAAGACCTCTGGCGCAAAGTAGAGGTCTTTTTTTGAGAGCAATCTTCATGCCGTTTGAGCAACGCCTCGGCACATAATTTTGTTGAGCGATCGCTAACTAAGTAAAAATAAATATATTTGAAAGCCTTGACAATGAATAATCGTAGTCAGCGACTCTAGCCATTTAAAATCTTATGCAGAGCGATAAATCGCTCACTACGAACAAAAGTTTTATCTTAGATTTCATTATGTCTACCGACTTATCCACTGACGATCGCTTTCAACCCATTAACCTTTTTGAGTACGAAAAGCTAGCAAAAGAATATCTGTCTCAAACGACACTTGATTACTATAGCAGTGGTGCTTGGGACGAAATCACATTACGAGATAATCGTGCTGCTTTTGAGCGAGTCAAACTGCGACCTCGGATATTAGTCGATGTGAGCGATCGCAATTTAAGTACCTCCATTTTAGGACAACCCCTACAACTACCTTTGTTAATTGCACCGATGGCTTTTCAATGTCTAGCCCATCCAGACGGAGAAGTTGCCACGGCTCTAGCTGCTGCATCAGCTGGTGTAGGTATGGTGTTAAGTACAATGGCAACAAAGAGTATTGAAGAAGTGGCGACTGTATGTAATCAGTTTCCCGATTCTCTGCGGTGGTTCCAGCTTTACATCCATAAAGACCGGGGATTAACTCGTGCTTTGGTAGAAAAAGCCTATACAGCAGGCTATAAAGCACTTTGTCTAACTGTAGATGCACCCGTTCTCGGACAGCGTGAGAGAGATAGACGTAATGAGTTTGCCTTACCCCAAGACTTACATCTGGCTAATCTTGCTAGTATCTCAGGACTAGATATTTACCATGAAAAAGGTGAATCTGGATTATTTACCTACTTTGCCCAACAGCTAAACCCAGCAGTCACTTGGGACGATTTGGAATGGTTGCAGTCTTTATCTCCACTACCTTTAGTTATCAAAGGAGTTTTACGCCCAGATGATGCTGTGCGGGCTGTAGAATATGGAGCCAAAGCAATTGTTGTTTCTAATCATGGTGGTAGACAACTCGATGGTGCGATCGCTTCTTTAGATGCCCTCGCTGAAATAGTAGCCGCAGTGGATAGTAAAGTAGAAGTGGTGTTAGATGGAGGCATTCGTAGAGGCACAGACATTCTCAAAGCCCTGGCATTAGGAGCAAAAGCAGTACTAATCGGACGACCTATTTTGTGGGGACTAGCGGTAGCAGGACAAATCGGCGTATCTCATGTCATCTCACTGCTACAAGATGAGTTAAATTTGGGAATGGCCCTTAGCGGCTGTGCCAAAATACAGGATATTGACCCTAGTTTATTGACCCTGCCACGCCTTTAAGCCGGAAAACTGTTAAAAATTTGATTCCAGCAAAACTTTGAGAAATAATTTTCAGACTTGTTACAAAATCTCTTTATTTAGAGTATACTAGTTAAGGTTAGATATAAGGGCGGGTGGCGGAATTGGTAGACGCACCACACTCAAAATGTGGCGGCCTTACGGTCATAGGAGTTCGATTCTCCTCCTGCCCACTACCAAAGCAGTGATAAAGAGGTTAAAACTTATGCGCCTGAAAAGATGGGAATCTCCCCGTAAAGAAGGCAGAAATGATAAAGGTAGAGGCGGTTCTGCTAGGAAGCGTCAACTGAAAAAACAAAGGCAAATGTTACGCCAAAGACTTAAAGAAAGTAACAAGCCAGACAATAACAAAAATGAAAGAGCAGGGAAAGATAAATTTATCTTTCCCTTCTTTTTTGGGCTTTTATTTCAGAAAAAAAGAAAATTTAGAGATTTTTCAATACAGAGAGCAAATTAAATCTGTCTGTAATAAATTTGGAAATCATAATAAAAAATTATTAACCATTAAAATATACTAATTTTAATTCAACCTCTTAAGCGCATATTTACGTATAAAAACGGCAGACTAAGTGGCTAGCATTTTACATTACTTACTCAACTATTAAGTAATATATACTACTTGTTGTGCAGCATCTCTCTAAGAATTTATTGCAATTGTAATGCTTGGATGAACTAACTAAAAATTAATTATGAAGGAAGTATGAATTTTGTCAAGCAGTGTCTGAAATCCTTAACATAAAACAGTAAGCTAGGACACAACAGCAAATAATTCTAGTATTACCGATTAAGCCAAAAGTATACTAAAAAGGCAATTGCACCTCCACGTGTTAACTTCCAACAATGACACAAGCCTACAAAAAGTCATGAGTCATCCAATCCGAATATTAAATAATTTGGATTGGTCTAGGTAATCTATGAATTGTTTTATTGGATACAGGAGTTATTGATGGTGGCGAGAGTGCTTCTACCTACTAAAAAAGTGCTTGATTTTCCTATTACTGCTTTACGGTTTGACGAGCAGATACAAACAATACTGAAGTGGGCGAGTAGGCGTGAGAGTAAAACTGTATATGTAGCCAATGTACACATGCTCATTGAAGCCCATTGGAATCCAGAATTTGCCATCGTATTGCGAAATGCAGATGTAGTTACTCCTGATGGTATGCCTCTGGTGTGGATGATGCGAAAAATGGGAGCGCTTTACCAAGACCGTGTGGCAGGGATGGATATTTTTCTCGCATTGTGTCAGCTAACTCAAACACAAAATCTGAGCATTTTCTTTGTAGGTTCTCAAACAGAAATTCTGTCTAGGATGCAAAACAGGTTAGAGAAGGAATTTCCGCAGATAAAGATTGCGGCAATGGAACCCCTACCCTTTCGTCCCCTAACTGAAATTGAAGACGAAGCCTTGGTTCAAAAGATTAACTCTAGTGGCGCTAGTGCTGTTTTAGTGTCATTGGGATGTCCCAAACAAGAAAATTGGATAGCTCAACATAAGGGCAAGATACAAGCTGTAATGATTGGACTGGGTGGAGTTTTCCCAGTTTATGCCGGAATTCATAAGCGGGCACCCCGCATAGTTCGAGACTTAGGGCTTGAATGGCTGTATCGATGGATTCAAGAACCACGCCGACTTTGCGGCCGCTATGCGAAGACGATTCCACTCTTTATATGGCTGGCTACTAAGCAACTACTATCATCAAGTCGGATTGCAGCGGTCTTCCTTCACGAGGCTGGGGATTAAAGAAAAATAAATAGGTAAGACAGACTCTAAGCAGTTCATCATCAAGGAAAACAGGTTTTAGATGCTCGAAAAATAATTTTATACCTGAAGCGCGAAGATGCAAGAGTTCACCTCAAAATGATGAAACAAGTAAACTGCCAAGATTCCCACCAATCAATGTCCTGCTGTAAAAATGCATTATCTAAAATCAACTATTAAAGTACTTGACATTAACCCCGGACTAAGTGTTATATTAGCTATAGTGAAATTGTTGGGGCGTCGCCAAGTGGTAAGGCAGCGGGTTTTGGTCTCGCCATCCCTGGGTTCGAATCCTAGCGCCCCAGTTAATCTAAAGACAGGCATTATAATCTGTCTTTAGATTTTTTAATTGCATTTTTAAGATGTGTCTCAATGCATATAATTCTGTAAATGTTACTTGTCAGGAGATTTGAGAGCTTGATCTAGAGTCTTCCGAGCTAGTTCTGCTTTAGCTCGCGCTTCTTGGTAACGCACATTAGCTTGGGCAAAATTTTTGAGAACTTTAAAACCTTCCTTGAGTCGAGTAATTTCCTCTTCTGTCACCGAGTCATCAGTAAACAGCACATCAACAGCTTTGCGAATTTCCAACGCTTCAGCTCGTGATTCCTGAACTTTCAGCTTGAGCGTAGCCAAGTTACTCAGAATCTGGACAGCTTGGGTAATACTATCCTCACCACTAGCAGTATCAATAGTTGACTCTTTTACCTCAATTAATTGTTGAGGGCCAAATCCTTCTTCAAGTTCTGTGGGTAACTTACCTGCATCCATCAGTTCCATTAACTGATCCATTGCTTTATCACGGGCTTTGGCTGAATCTTTTCCAGAAACAGTAAGGATAATTTCTGGGCTTTGAGCGAGAGTGTATTGAACCATATTTGAGCAGAAAATTTGCTGATTTAACCAATCTGAGGCAAGTAATTATATCATTTTGCGTGTCCGATAATTTGTTGATTGTCTAGTCAATTAAAGAGTGTAAGACCGAACGTCAACACTTTGAATTTTGAATTCTTACCTCTACCCCTGCTAAGTCGCTCAAAATAAAACTTTATACTTAAGAAAAGGAATAATTTTCAATAGGAGGGGAGAGCAATGGCTCCCAGTCCCACCATCATGCAAGCTGTGGAACAACTGGGCTACCGTGTCACCGTTGGTGATGTGGCAACTCAGGCAGGATTGAACGTCGCTGAAGCTAATCAAAGCTTGTTAGCCCTGGCATCTGATGCTGGCGGACATTTACAGGTAGCGGATTCAGGTGATATAGTTTTCCTTTTTCCACAAAATTTTCGAGCAATTTTGCGTAATAAATACTTCCGACTACGATTGCAGGAATGGTGGAAAAAGGTCTGGAGTGTTCTGTTTTACCTGATTCGTATTTCTTTTGGAATTTTCTTAACTGTTTCCATCGCCCTGATAACTATTACCATCTTCGTTATCATTACCTCTATCAATTCAGACCGTGACGGCGACAATCGGGGCAGTAATTCCGGCGGTGGGGGCTTCTTCTATTTTCCAAATTTATTTTGGTATCTTAGCCCAAATCATGACACCCACTACCAGGAACGGCGACGTGAAAGGCAAGAAGAAAGTAATCTGAATTTCTTTGAAGCTGTGTTTTCGTTTTTATTTGGCGATGGTAATCCTAACGCCAACTTAGAAGAACGTCGCTGGCAAGAGATTGCTACGGTGATTCGGAGTAACCGTGGTGCAGTGGTAGCAGAACAAATTGCCCCATATTTGGATGACATTGGCGAAGGATACACAAGAGAGTACGAAGATTATATGCTGCCCGTTCTGACGCGATTTAATGGGCAACCAGGGGTAAGTCCAGAAGGTCAAATTGTTTATTACTTCCCAGAATTGCAAGTGAGTGCAGTTAAAAAGCGCCGTTATGCAATATCAGATCGCTTAGAGGAATTTCCCTGGCGTTTTAGTGCCGCAAGTTCTGGGCAAATTATGCTGAGTGCTGGGTTAGGGATACTAAATTTTGTTGGTGCTTTAGTACTGGGAAGTTTATTGAGAGATGGAACTGTTGCTGTCCAGTTAGGTGGACTGGTAGCTTTTGTACAAGGAATTTATTGGCTGCTATTGGCTTACGGAGCAGGTTTCTTAGGCATCCCGTTATTGCGTTATTTCTGGATTCAGTGGCGTAATCGCAAAATAGGCGATCGCAACCGCGATCGCCTTTCCAGAGCAAGGCTATTGGCAAATCCTGATGCACTTTTGCAACAAAAAATCAACTATGCCCAACAATTTGCAACAGAAAAAGTCATTGGCAACGAAGATTTAGTGTATTCTAGCGAAACTGATTTACTCGACCAGGAAGTTGAGCGTTCTGCAAAAATTGACGCTGAATGGCAGCGGCGCTTAGAACGTGGGAGTGGGGAATAGGGAGCAGAGGGGCAGAGGGGCAGGGGGAGAAGAATTAAATCAGTCCCCAATGCCCAATGCCCAATGCCCAATCCCTGATTACTTCGCCTGAATTGGTGTTAGAGCTACACCTTGATAATAATGTCCCAAAATTTGCAGGTGGTTCACTCCTTGCCGAGCCAGATTGTACGCCCCCCACTGACTCATGCCTAAAGCATGACCATAGCCAAGCCCTTGCAGTACAAAACTACCATCAGCGCCCTTGGTGACGCTAAATTTGGTACTTTTTAACTTGAGGGCTGTTCGCACCTCCTCGCCCTGTAGCACCTTCGTGCCTTTGTTGCCGACAATTTTTAAAACTTTAACACTGCGGAAAGGTGAGTATGTCTCTGGAATCATCGCCGTCACACTGCCCACCTCTGGAAATTTAGCGCTAATTTCACTGGGCGAGAATGTTTTCACCCAATTACACTCGCGGATATTTTGATCATAGTCTTGAACAGCACGTAGATAAGGTTCGCTGCTTCCCCAAACATCTTCTACGTTTTCAGTGTGTCCTCCAGAACAAGCGTGGAAGACTGAGAGAATAATCCGATTTTTGTAAGTTAATACCTGCCCTAGAGTAGAATCCACCGCGGCGTAAGTAGCAGGAGATTCACTGATGACGCCTTTGTAAATTTGCCAGCGATCGGGGGTATTGCCTAAATCGTAAACGGGATTATTCCGTTGTTTTTCTCGTTCGTAGAGGGCGTAAGTGCGGGCTGCGATCGCTTGGGCTTTTAAAGCTTCTTGGGGCCAGCTAGCATCCATTTCGCCACCGAGAACGCTGTAGAGATATTCTTGGTCATCAACCCAATTAACAGCAGTTAAGCCTTTTTCTGTGGGAACAACCAGAGTTCTGCCTCGATACCAGCGATCGCCAATATAAACAAATCCTTTGCCAGTTGGCTCAATCCAAAATAAACCAGACTGCCACTTATCTAAAGCAACTCCGCCAGGAACGGCTTGGGCATAATATGCGCTCATTGCTGGCAACTGTCCAAGAGTCCGGCCAGTACTATCCTTAACGATGCCAGTGGTGGAACTACCCACTTTTACCTGATTAACGCCCCTCTCAATTGCCACGCGTAGGATTACAGACGCTTGGGCTGGGGCAACCAAAGCAATCCACAAAAAGATACTTACCCACCAATAACGTACTTTAATCTGAGAAAGTAAAGAGCCTAAGTAAAGTTGGAATTTCATGCTGATCATCTAATCACACTAGTATCTAATTGACGCTCTGGATTATGGCGTCTACTACTTTAAGATGAGACAGTTCTCCAACGCGGGAGGTTGCCACCTCCTACTAATTATGCATTTTGCTTTAACTATAAGGTAGAAATCAGAAATTGGGGAAAGTCAATTGCCCAAATCTGACTGCTGTGCGAAAGAAACTTTTCTTCTTCGATTTACGATGCCAATACCTTTTGAGAATTGCTCACTTCATTAGCGATAATTCCAATTAAATTCAACTTACTCAAAATTTCTGTTGCTTGAGTCAGTTCAGTTCTAGTCACTTTCCCCATGCGCTCTACCATTACAATACCACTGCAAAAAGATGCCACAATCCTGGCATCAACCGTGCCTAAAATAGATGGAGCATCTATTAGTACTAGGTCATAATTTTGCTCAAACACCTCTATTAGTTCTTTCATCCGTTGAGAACTGAGCAACTTTACTGTGTCTTCTGGTTCTGGGCCAGCAGTCAAAATATCAATGGAGGGGTGAATTGGCTGGATGTAATCTTGAAAATTAGTAGTCGTCTCATCAACTAATAATAGAGATAGTCCCCAATCATTGGATAGTTCCAATATTTTGTGCAGACTAGGATTATGTAGGTTAGCATCAATTACTAATACCCGTCGATGCATCCGGGCGGCGCTAGCTACAAGCCCTAATACTAAGGTTGTCTTTCCTTCCCCTGGTAGTGCTGAAGTAAACATCAGCGACTTGAACGTTAAGGGATATTTTAATATTTGAATATTCTGGTAGATCATGTCTAAAGTTTCATGGACGGGCAATTTATTACTGGCTTCTATTACAGAAGAATCTGAGCTTACTCGTCCGTTCCAAGGCAGCCCCAGCCGCCGCTTTTTGACACCACGTGACGGTAGTTTTGGTACTGATCCCAGTACACGTAGATTCGTCAGTTTCTTTAAATCTCCGGCAGAATAAATAGCGTCATTAAACTTTTCCCAAATCAGGGCTGCTAAGATACCTAAAATCGGCCCAATTATCGCTCCTCCAACCAAAAGTAATAATCTGTTGTTACCAATATAAGTACCGGGAGAAGGTTCTGCCAAAACTTGCCAGTTATATCCTTCCTGAGCAATTTTCACTCCTAATGACTGTTGTACCTGTAGTAGTTGTTCAAGGTTTTTGCGGCTAGTTTCTACCTTTGACAGCAGACGATTATACTCTGCTATTAAACTTGGGTATTTGTTTAGCTCAGAGCGTAGTTGCTGTTCTGACTCAACTAGATTTTTTTCATTGGCAGTTAGTCCTAAAACACTTGTCTTTACCAAAACAAATTCATCTACTAGCGTTGGATCAACCCCTAGCATTTGTCCTTTGAATAGGGGTTTTTCCTTACTACTATTACTAATGTTTTTTACCTCTTCTCGTAAGAGAGATAGCTGACTTTGGCGTTGCTGCTTTAATTTTTGTACCGATGGGTAATCATCTGTATAGCGGAGCCGCTCCTTAGCCAATGCTAGTTCAGTCTTTTGAATTTCACTTAATAATGCTTGATAGCGGCTTGACTGATTTAAACGAGAAGAAAGTAGTGTATTCTGTTGAGATGAAGACGCTATTAGTTGCTCTAGATTATCGTAGCGAGCGTTTACATCTTGAAGGTTGGCACGAGTGGTTTGTAGCTGTTGTTGAATATCGGCTAGAGATTCTAGCAGAATTTTACTTTGGACTTCAGGATCGAGTAATTTATGTTTTTTGCGAAACTGCTCTAAGTTTTTCTCAGCTTTACTTACCTCTTTTTTTATCTCAGGTAGGCGAGTGTTTACAAAAGCTAATCCCTGATTTAGACGTTCTTTTTGCTGCTGTTTGTTGTAGTTTTGATAGACTTTTTGTAGAGCTTGAAGTACTCTTTGGGCTTTTATTGGATCGTCATCATTAAAAGAAACTTTAAATGCCTGATTAAAAACTTTATTTGCTCCTATGCCTCCTGCTTCTGGAGTTACTTCTAAAGGTGCTTTTCTGTTATGTTCTTTTTGACCATTGATGTCTTGTAAGGTAATATCAGGATAATCAGAATGAAGTAAATCTACAGCTTTCTGAAGTAACTTAGAACTCAGCATGAGTTTCATCTGAGTTGTGGAATCAACAACTTGAGAATTTGAATCAGTAACCTGAGTATTTGACTGTGCCCCTTCAGATAAATTGGAATTCACCAATATCTGCATATTGCTCTGGTAAGTAGGTTTGGCCATGATAGCCAAGAGGCTAGCCGCTGACATAACTACACAGGAAACCCCAAAAATCAGAAAGCGTCGGCGAAGCAAAATAGTAGATAGTTGTCTGATGTCAACTGCGCCTTGTGCTGGAGTAGTAACCTGTTGCTCTTGATTCAGACTAGTCTTAGCCACTATTAAACTCCTCTAATATCGAAACACTATATTTATTTGGAAGATTTATGATAAATATGAAATGATTTTTTTTACACCTAATAGCTGCGATCGCATACTTAATTCTTCTTCCAACAATGACAAGCTAATTTGGCATAATATTATGCAAACTGGCGCTTTCATGTTCATCAATTCATGCATATAAATTCTTAATCAGTGTTGGAAGGATAAATTTTTAATAAATATTTTATTGAAAGAAGAAAAATCTTGACGAAAAATTAATTATTTTTCCTAAGTATTTGAGTATAAAATTATCCGATTCACAACACTGCTATATATTAAAGTTGTTTTGATAACTTGTAATATAAAAAATACATTGAGAAAAATATTTAAACCATACTATTTGTATATTATTGATACATCTAGTTAACCGTAAATTGTTGGTTAAATAGTTGACTTACTCGGAAAACGAAGCTACTGTTTATTTGCTTGATATTATGATGAGGCTATTAAAATCTAAGATAGAGCCTGGTTAATTTTAGATTTTAGATTAGAAGCGTTCAATAGGAAATCTAAAATCTAAAATCCAAAATTTAAACGCTTACCTTGGTTAACTCTACTTCCCGCCGTCTGGGTACTTCATGAATCATAAAATCGTAAGCCATATCAGTACGGGGAAAAATAGCACGAGCTTCTTTCAGCAGATCCTTCAACTCCAAAGTATTTCCGGGAGCATAGCGGGGACTGAAATGACTCATAATCAGTCGATGCGCCCCAGCGGCTAAGGCTGTTTGTGCTGCCATTGTGGTTGTGGAATGCAACCGCTGGAAAGCCATATCTGCATCTTGATGGGCAAAGGTTGCTTCGTGAATTAATACATCGACATCATGAGCTAATTCCACTGCACCATCACAATAAATTGTGTCTGTACAATAGGCAATCTTTCGACCAATTTCTGTAGGACCGCACAATTGTGTGCCATCAATCACCCGTCCGTCTGCAAGGGTAACTGTTTCACCGCGCTTGAGTTGACCGTAAACCCGACCAGGAGGAATTTGCAACGCCTTGGCTTTTTCCACATCAAAGCGTCCGGCTCGGTCTTTTTCGGCTACGCGGTAGCCGAAAGCTGTGATGCGATGATGCAAATTACCGCAACTAACGGTGAAGTCATCGTCTTCATAAATTACCCCTGGATGGACGGCGTGAACTTTGATTGGGTAAGAAAAGTGGGTGTAGGAATAACGTGAGGCGGATTGAATGTAATCATTTAATCCAGGTGGGCCATAGATATCAATTCGTTCTACATTGCCAGCCAAGCCGCAAGTAGCAAGAAGTCCCATCAAGCCAAAGATATGGTCGCCGTGCATGTGGGTGATAAAAATTCGGGAGAGTTGACTGATTTTCAGTTCACTCCGCATAATTTGATGCTGAGTACCTTCGCCACAGTCGAATAACCACAGTTCTGCCCTTTGGGGTAATCTCAGGGCGACACTGGAAACATTGCGCGATCGCGTGGGTACACCGGAACTCGTCCCTAAGAATGTTATCTGCACAGTGTTCTTTAGTCTTCCTATTGCTCAATTTGCAGCTCTATTTTCTATAGTGGCACGGTTAATGAGTAAAATATTTAGGATTTTGGGGATTGGGCATAGTTAAGAACCAATAGTTATTTTTTCCTAGCTAGTACAGGCATACAAAAATTCTGTAGTGAGACTCAAGGGACTCAAGGGCACTACAGGAGAAATTAAAATAATCAAATAATTAGAAAATTAGAAAAAAGTTGTCAGATTTCCAAATTAGTTGTTTGTTTATGTAATATTCTTTACAAGTCGATCGCGAATTGTTTGGAGTTGGTCTTGAGTTTTAATTGGCTCTCGCGGTGCTGGCAATTCAGTATTTGGCCAGTTAGGTAAATCATTGCAGGGACATAACAACGCCGGCATCCCGACGTTTCGCGCGGCTACTGGCATACTGCATCGGCTGCAAGGCAGCATATCCCATGCTGGTGTCAACAATTCAGTAATGGTTTCATGTGTACCCTCCAGGTAACAATCACCCGATTCCGGCGAGGTAATTTTTTGCCAGCACTCTTCAAATTCTTCACTATAGTGATCGCCATCTAGCACCGATTGGGGCAAAAAGCTTGCCTCACCGTTGCCCGTAATTACTTTCTTACCCAACTGAAACCAGTAGGCAAGGTATCCTCTAACTTCTTGTTTGGTTGCCATAATACAATTTTAGATTTTAGATTTTGGATTTTGGATTAATTTGAATCAAGAGTTAAGAATCTTGACTTCTGAATGTTCCAGCATCTCCTTTATTTGGCAATGGCGAACCAAGGATGCTGAGATTGAGGACATGACCACCAGTCACTAAATAAACAGTTTCGCTAAGTGTTGCTAGCTGGCGTACTAAAGAACCCAGGCGATCGCGGAACGCCCTCCCAAGGGGATAAGCTGGTATCACACCCCAACCCACCTCTTCTGCTACGAACAGCATATCAGCAGCAACCAGTTCCACCGTCTCCAAAAACTCTGCAAGGGTATTTTCCCAGCTAGATTCGTCCTGTTCTAGGAGATTAGCAACCCAAGTTCCTAAAGAATCAACTAAAAGACAGGTATAGGGTTTGGCATCAGCAAGGGTAGCAGACAGTTCCACAGGTACAGATAAAGTTACCCAGTTTTGGGGACGACGTTGTTGGTGTTCTAAAATACGTTGATGCCACTCTTGGTCATCTGGGTTATCGGTGGCTGTTGCTACATAAACAACTGCTTTTCCTGACTGCATGGCTAAAGTTTCTGCCCATTCACTTTTACCAGATCGGGCTGGCCCTGTTACTAAGATGATTTTACCCAAAGTTTTTTACTGAGTATTTTAACAAGAGAGGCAGGAGGCAGTCCTCCACATACCCACGGTTACAATTTATCACCACATTTTTTTACTTCATTGGTGAGATTTTTTGTTTCAAATAACTTTTAAGGGATAAAATTAGCACCAACATCATTAGATGCTACAACTGGCAAAAGCCAAAAATCCCAACTACCCCACTCTTAATTATTCAATACTGGGGACAGCAAACTTTAGGATGTCTTTATGAACGCAGGCTTAAAACGCATTGAAGCAACTCTACACGATTTAGGCAATCGCGGCACTGCCTCTACTGCCGAAACAACTGATTCGACAACAAAACGGCCTTTCTCTTTTAGAATCAGCGTCGGAGCTAACGAACCTACAGAAAGTACACAAATTTCATCCTCTGAGGATGGGGAAGCAAAGTCACAAGGACAAACAATAGACTTGAGTGTAAATACTGAGACTGATTATCCTTCTGACCAAAATTTCTTTCCTCACCATGAATCTGTGCAGACCTTTCAAGCAGAAGAGAATGGTAACAAAACACCCAGCCTACCCAAGTTGAAAACTCCGACCTTTAGTAGCCATCGCCACGGTGCTAATCCAGCATTAGCGATGAATCTCTTGCAAGAAATTCAGGAAACTGTGGCCGATTGGCAAACAGAATTGCAAAATATTTTGAAACAAATTCAGGATATTTACTTAGAAGGGCCAATTGTCAATGGCTGGTTAGAATCCAATCCCACCGAACCAGAACCAGGAGGAACTGCGACACTGCGTCATGCAGAAGTTGACCGCCTGATGAACTACGTAGAAGAAATTTGTGCTACTGGTGGAAAAGTATCTTATCAATCATCTATTACTGGCTATCGCCTCTGTGGTGTAGACGATACTGGTAAAGTTTGGTCACGTCCATGTCCACCGGATCAGGTGCCCAATGTTAGTATGGCGATCGCTCGTTACCAAAAGTTACGTCAACTGTTAGGGCGCAAGCAATCTTTGGAAACCCGCCTTAGTCAACTGGCGCAAACTCTTGTAGTTTTACACAGTCATATTCAACAAACGTAAAGTTTTAAAGATTATTTCCGAAGAAACTCGGTTGGTAGGTCGGTAACTTTTGGTTTAGATTAACTCTCAGCAGTTATGCGTTGGATTTAGATTTTAATCTAAAATCGTTCGACTGAGCGTAGCCGTACCCCTCCGGGAAAGCAAGCTACGTGTAGCGTTCCGAAGGAAAGTCCCAAATCTCAAATCCAAAATTCAATCTATGCCAGACATCCAAATCTCTGCCATTATCTGTACTCACAATCGAGATACCTATTTAGGGGCTGCAATTGATAGTCTTTTAGAGCAGGATTTTGCTGCTGACTTTGAAATTGTGGTAGTTGATAACGGCTCTAGCGATCGCACTCGTGAAGTTGTAGAACAAAGAACCCACAATCCGCGCCTGAAGTATGTTTTTGAACCCACCATTGGTTTATCTGTCGCCCGCAACACGGGTGCAAAGGTAGCCAGTGGTGATATTCTTACTTATCTAGATGACGATGCCGTTGCCAGTCAAGGCTGGCTACAAGTTTTATATTCTGCCTATTACAATAATTCTAAGCTAGCGATCGCAGGTGGCAAAGTCACTCTCCTGTGGCCTCCAGGAATTCAACAACCACGGTGGCTATCTCCGGGACTAGCTGCAAATCTGGGTGCATACGACTTAGGTGACAGTAACATCTACATTGAGCAACCTGGCTCAACACCCAGAGGCTTAAATTACTCTATCCGCCGCAGTTTCCTAGAAGAAATTGGCGGTTTCGATCCTCATCTCGGTAGAGTGGGGAAAAATTTATTATCTAACGAAGAACTGCAAATGACCGAATTCGCCCTACAGCGTGGTTGGCAAGTTGCTTATCTTCCCGAAGCACTCGTCGCTCACAATGTAGCCCCAGAACGCCTCCAACGCTCTTGGTTTTTAAACCGAGGCTGGTGGCAGGGTATCAGTGAATGCTATCGAGAACAACTCGCTGGTAAAGCTGGGATCGCTCAATTGCAGAGAGGTAGCGAACGGTTTGTGCGAGGCTTGTATAAAGCATTACAATATTTCTCAGATCCAGCAGAACGATTTGACAAACTGGTGTATGCTTACGGTCAGATTGGTTACTTAAATGCTGCTATTCAGGGTCTTTTATCTACATCAAATAAGAAATAAACAGTAACATAATTTCTACTCAATATGTCATCTAAAATACCAGTTTCAGTACTAATTCCGGCAAAAAACGAACAAGCTAACTTGCCTGCTTGCCTTGCTAGCCTCAGCAGAGCAGATGAAATATTTGTAGTAGATTCTCAAAGTACCGACAACAGCATTGAAATTGCTAAAAGTCACGGTGTAAATGTCGTGCAATTCAATTTCAATGGACGCTGGCCCAAAAAGAAAAACTGGTCTTTAGATAATCTACCTTTTCGTAATGAATGGGTGCTAATTGTAGATTGTGATGAGCGCATCACCCCGGAACTTTGGGAAGAAATTGACCAAGCAATTCAAAATGATGAATATACAGGTTATTATCTCAACCGTCGCGTATTTTTCTTAGGAAAATGGATTCGTTATGGTGGTAAATATCCTGATTGGAATCTACGTTTATTTCAACATAAAAAAGGTCGCTACGAAAATCTAAATACAGAAGATATTCCTAATACTGGTGATAACGAAGTTCACGAACACGTTATTTTGCAAGGGAAAGTTGGGTATCTCAAAAATGATATGCTTCACGAGGACTTCCGCGACCTTTACCACTGGTTAGAACGCCATAACCGCTATTCAAACTGGGAAGCCAGTGTTTATTTTAATATTCTTGCAGGTAAAGATGATAGCGGTACTATCGGCGCTAATCTATTTGGCGATGCCGTGCAACGCAAACGATTTCTGAAAAAAGTTTGGGTACGCCTACCATTTAAACCGATGTTGCGGTTTATTTTGTTTTATATAATTCAACGCGGTTTTTTAGATGGCAAAGCAGGATATATATATGGGCGATTGCTGAGTCAATATGAATATCAGATTGGCGTTAAACTTTACGAATTACGCAACTGCGGTGGTCACTTAAATACTGCAACTATCCCGGATGAAGGAGCAGAGGAGCAGGGGAGCAGAGAAGCAGAAGCAAAGCTATTGACTATTGACTCTTAAATATACCAATTTTAGATTTTGAATTTTGAATTTTGGATTAAAGGAAAAATTTAAAATCTAAAATCTAAAATCTAAAATCTAAAATTAAATGACTAATGACCAACCTTTCGTAGATTTACGCAAATATGACCAATCTTGGTTTGACCGGGGGCGTCCAGGTTGGTATGTTTTATTATGGTGGTTTGTACAAGCGATCGCCTTTCCCCTTACTCCTCAACCGTTAAATATTCTGCGTTGTGCTTTGCTACGATTATTTGGCGCTCGTATCGGCAAAGGTGTATTAATTCGACCCACAGCCCGATTCACCTACCCCTGGAAAGTCACCATTGGTAACTACAGTTGGATTGGAGATAACGTAGTTTTATATAGCCTCGATCAAATCCATATCGGTGAACATTGCGTAATTTCCCAAAAAAGTTACCTGTGTACTGGTACTCACGATCTCCAAGATCCTGCTTTTGGGTTGAAAACAGCGAGTATCACCATTGAAAATGGTGCATGGGTAGCAGCAGATTGTTTTGTTGGGCCAGGAGTGCAAATCGGAGCTAATGCTGTGATTGGCGCTCGTAGTAGTGTTTTTACTAATATGCCTTCTGGGCAGGTTTGTTGGGGAAGCCCATGTCGTCCTAAAACAGCTCGGCTAAAACTCGATCCCTCCACAACCCCATGATTTTATAGATAAACGTAGTAGGGGCGTGCAGCTAGCTGTGCGCCCTTAACTATATTGATTTGTTTTTGGAAAGAGGATAAAAGTGCGATGGTCTCTGAGGAACGTAGACGCGTTGGCGTTCGCATAGCGTGTCGCAAGCCTCTCGTACAGAAGGGTCTTCCCACAGGATAAAGCAACATTTCCGGGGCTTTGTTGAGTTGCGCTTTTCTTAATCCAACCGTATTTGAGATATAGGCATTTTGTGGACATAGTTTACTTTTAATTAAATCTTTTTAATTTCAAGTCCAAAATTTGTCAATATCTAAAAAAATTGGCAGAAAATATGATGTGCCAAATCAACCAAGAGATAGTCGAAATAGCAAAGTTTTTTTGCCATTCCAACAAGTAGGTGATAAAGTACCATCTGCCACAGATGTTCATCAAGTTGTCAAGGATTTTATTTTCAAGGCAAACAAATTCGATAATTTTAAAAAAAAATTAATAAGAGGCAAGCATGAATTTTAATAAAAATGAAAAGCCTGTTATTCTAATAGTCGATGATACTCCTGTTAATTTACAAGTATTATTTGATTTTTTAGAGTATTACAGTTTTCAAGTTTTAGTAGCTGAAGATGGTCAAAGTGCCGTTAAAATGGCAGCTTATGCTTCGCCTGATCTGATTTTACTAGATATATTAATGCCAGTAATCGACGGTTTTGAGACTTGTAGACTTTTGAAAAAAAATCCAGCCACTCAAGATATTCCCATAATATTTATAACTGCCATGAGTGACAAGGTAGATAAAGTCAAAGGCTTGAATCTTGGCGCAGTAGATTACATTACCAAACCTCTAGAATATCAAGAGGTTTTAGCTAGGGTAAATACCCATTTACGTTTACGAAACCTCACAAAAAAACTCACAGAGCAAAATCAACGTTTAGAGACCGAAATCTTGGAGCGCCTACGGATAGAGGAAAAACTACGATGTCATTCAGATGCATTAGATGAGTGGAACAATCGCTATCAAGCACTAATTCAAGCAAGTGGTCAGATTCTCTACGACTGGCACTTACATACCAATGAGATTAAATATGATGGCAATGTAGAGCGAATATTAGGTTACTCTATGCCTGAGATGTTTGGAGGTTTGAACCGCTGGCTAGAATTGGTTCATCCTGATGATCGAAACTTCTTTAACAAAGAGATTAACCGCGTTTTATCCACAAAAGAGCGATTCCACCTTGAATTTCGTGTATGTCGTAAAGATGGCACTTACATCACAGTTGAGGATAACGGGTATATCTTTTTAGACTCTACAGGCAAAGTTGCTCGGATGGCAGGCTTTCTAATTGATATTACCGAACAGCAAGCTGCGCTGCGCCAACACAAAGATGCAGAACAGAAAATCCGTGAGCAAGCTGCTTTGCTTAACATCACCACAGACGCAATTATCGTTCAAAATTTGATTAACCAAATTCAATTTTGGAATAAAGGGGCTGAACATCTCTACGGTTGGATGGCAGAAGAAGTAGTGGACAAGAATGCCAATCAGCTTTTTTATCGAAAGCCAAGTTTTTACCAACTGAAAAACATCCAGGAAACTTTAGCTGAGAATGGTTCGTGGCAAGGTGAGTTACATCAAGTCACAAAACAAGGCAAAGAAATCATCGTTGCTAGTCGCTGGACACTGGTAAATGATCATCAGGGGCAAGCCAAATCCATTCTGATTGTCAACTCCGACATTACAGAGAAAAAGCAACTCGAAGCGCAGTTTCTCCGGGCCCAGCGGATGGAGAGTCTTGGCACTCTAGCAAGTGGCATCGCCCACGACCTCAATAATGCACTGACACCCATGATGATGACAGTACAACTTTTAGAGCCAAAGCTGCCGGATGAAAACAGTCAGAAATGGCTAACAATTATGGAAACAAATATTAAACGCGCAGCAGATTTAGTTAAACAAGTGCTGTGGTTTTCACGCGGATCTGTAGGTAACTTTAAAACTTTACAGGTACGTAATTCCATTTTAGAAATTGAAAATATTGTTAAGCAAACATTTTCCAGAGCTATTGAAATCCACATTGATGTTCCCCAGAAAAACCTGTGGAATGTCTTTGGCGATGCGACTCAGTTACACCAAGTGCTGATGAACCTCTGCATTAATGCTCGTGATGCTATGCCTCATGGCGGTATCTTAAAGATTTCTGCCAAGAATTTTTGGGTTGATAGCCACTATGCCCGGATGAATATTGATGCTAAGGTGGGTTCTTATGTAATGATTACCGTGCGTGATACAGGCACAGGAATTAAAAGAGAAATAGTAGATAGAATTTTTGAGCCATTTTTCACAACAAAAGAAGTGGGTAAAGGTACAGGGCTTGGTCTTTCAACAGTCCTTGGCATTATCAAAAGCCACAGTGGTTTTGTGAATGTAGTTAGTGAAGTAGGCAAAGGTACAGAGTTTCAAGTTTGCTTACCCGTAACGCAGACAATCGAAGTAGATGGTAAATTAGATAGAGATCAGAAATTACCAGCAGGGCATGGAGAATTAATTCTTGTTGTTGATGACGAAGCTTCAATTCGAGAGGTTACTCAAACCTGGTTAGAACAAAATGCCTATAAAGTTTTAGTGGCTAGTGATGGGATTGATGCGCTCGCACTATATACAAAACATCAACAAGAAATTAGTGTAGTGTTGGTTGATATGATGATGCCATCTATGGATGGGCCAACAACGATCAATGTATTGAAAAAAATTAATCCAGACATCAAAATTATTGGTGTTAGTGGATTAGCATTCAATCATGAAATGATTAAAAACCTTGGTAATAGTGTTAAAACCCTTTTATCCAAGCCCTACACCTCAAGCGACTTGTTAATAAATTTACAGATGGTGATTAGCACAAAGTAAAGTTTGTCATCAGTCATTAGTCATTAGTCATTAGTGAATAACCAATACTCAATACCCAAGCAAAATGGTAAGTAGCAGTGGTAAGATGTTTTCATGGCTGCTCTAATCCTTGCTATTGATGAACAAACTATTGGATGAAACGCTGTCAATCAAAATTGCTGAACAGATAAACAGCAAAGCTAGCACTCCATTTGATAATGCTTATAAAGCAGCATTATCCACTGAGGGAGCAAGGTATATTCAGGGATTTTTAGCTTTTGCTGGGAAGCCATACAGACCTATTGAACACAGTTGGATTGAGCTAGACGACGCCTCCAATGTCCGCATTATCGATCCCACATTACCTTACCTGAACAAAAATCCCCAAGAAATCTGGTATTTTGCAGCACATAGTCTGACTGTTAAAAAACTGAAAGCCATCCTTGAAGAATCAAAAGAAGATTATCCAGAAGATGATCCGTTGCCAATTTATGGCGATCCACCTTATGAATATTACGGTGATGTAATGTTGGGTGGTCAAGACTATCTGGCAGCATATCAAGCCGCAGAGGCTAAGTGCAGAGAAATCAACGAACTCAACCCTGAGAGTAACTAACAAAACTAAATTAAATAATTCATAATTCATAATTCATAATTCATAATTACGAATTATGAATTATTTAATACGATTTACCATCACTACCAAAGTATTCTCTATAGCCACAAATTTTGTCTCCACGTACATCAAAAGAAACTGCTACCCGATTTTTGTAAGGCTGTCCGAATAAAAGACCCTCGTCCCGAAACTCAAAGACAACAGTCGTTTCATTACTGGTAACACGGTCTAGACCAGTCAGCTTCAACCCAGGACTAAAGGATTCAGAAACGTACTCGAAAAATTCTCTAGCTCGCTCTTTTCCCACGTTTAAACCGTGGAATTTTGCCATTGGAAACCAAAGGGTGAAATCTTCTGTGAGCATATCTAACAATGTTTCCCACTCTCCTGTTGCCATACCATGCGTTAGACCCTCAAATGCCTGTTGAGCAACTTTTAAAGTATTTTCTGAATCTTGTGTCATTTTTATCCTCGCCTGGATATAAACTAATACCGTGTTGCTTAAAATCTCACTACCACTTTGCCACAATTCTGACCACTGAGGAGATATTCTACAGCGTCGGGTATTGATTCTATGCCTTGAAACTGTGTTGGGTCAACAGCAACTTTAAGTTTGTTTGTGTAGAAGAGGTTTAAGAGGCGATCGCGTGCCTCTGCCATATATTCTTTATAATGAGGCATGAGAAAGCCTCTCACAGAAGCAGCTTTCCAAAATAGCTGGTGATAAAGGCGGGGTTGTGTAATTTGTTCTACATTTTTTGCGTATTCGGAGATAAAACCAACTACAACTAAGCGTCCCCGCACTGCCAAGTTATCAACGCAGGTATCAAATACGGTTTTACCTACACAGTCGAAAATTAAATTAATGCCATTAGGGTATTCTTGCTTGAGGACTTGATTGAGGTTTTCTGTGCGATAGTTGATAATGCGATCGCACCCTAATTCTCTCAGTAATTTTGCCTTCGCCTCAGAACTACAAGTACCAATGACATGATTACCAGCTAATTTTGCCAACTGTACCGCAATATGACCGGTTCCCCCTGCCGCTGCTGTCACTAAAACCACTTCATTACTTTTCATCTCCCCCACTTGTTCCAGTGCCACCAAAGCTGATACACCTGTAGGCATTAGTGTTAGCAACTCTGGTGTTGCTTCACGCACCTTCACCGCTAAGTTTGCATCGATAACCTGATATTCTCGATAACCACCGCCACGTGCCATAGTTATGACAGCATCACCAATTTGAAAATCTTTGACATTTTCACCTATAGCGGTAACTTTCCCCACAGCTTCCACACCCAAATCAAAGGGAGGAATTAAGTTAATATATGGAACGTCACCACGACAAAGCAAGGTGTCAAAGCCACCGTTAACGCCAGCAAATTTGTTTTGGATTACAAGTTCACTAGCAGCAGGTTTGGAAAGAGGAATTTCGACAATTTCAATCGCAGATTTAAAATCTTGATGAAGTTGCTTTGCTATTAACTTTCTGTAGGTTGTTACGTTCATTTCTAAATCAAGGCTTTATCCCACTCTAATTGATGAGCTAAACCATACTTGATAAAATCTTCTTCTTTAGCTTTATCGCTTTTACCAAAAACACCTAAACTGTAAGGATTATCTTGCATCCGTTGTGTGACTTGCTCTTTCTCAAATTGGATCGCTTCATCTCTAGGCTTATCCGGTTTAAAAAAGTCTACAACCAAAACAGTCCTATCATAATTGGTGTAATTATGCGGGCAGTGGGGATAGCTATGATCTAAAACTAGGAATTTTCCTTCATGCCAATAAAGTTGTTCGTGACATATTTTCATAGCCACATCTCCCTCTGGTACAATTAATCCTAAATAGCCACGATTTGTATGAGGGTTATAATTTATATGCAGCTTGATATCTAAGCCTGGATGAAATGTACCATAATACACATTTCTGATGATATCATCCTCAATCAGGTTCACATCTTTTATCACATTGGCTAAATTCGGAAAATATTTCTCTCTTAATACAAGTGCTTTTTTTGATGCTTCATCTGGCCCATAATCAGGATATTTTATTTGATGCGCCTGAATATATTTTTCAATAAACACACCTTGAAACAAGATACCAAAAGCACTGTATTTCGACTTTCCCTTAGTTTTAATGGTTTGGCTTTTCGGGCCAAGAACATCGTAAGTAAATTTTAACTCCTCATTAGAGGCATTATTAATAAAGGTTGTAAACTCATCTCTAATCACTTGCCAGTTATCTTGAAAACTTTTGAGAAAAGTAAACCCCTTTGCGTCTATATGATACTCATTAAAACTTTCCATTGTCTTTTCCCCTGAAGATAATTTCATAAAAAACCGTTATATAATAATGTGATTTAGGCTCCGCCCCGATTCGATCTTAGAATTCCTGACTAAACTTATTTTAGTCAAAACTGAAGCAAAATATCTCTCAAACTCTCATTCCTCTGTGTCCTCTGCGCCTCTGCGGTTCCTTATTCCGTAATTCACTCGTGCGTAAGTCCTATTAGTGTGAGGTCTACTGTGTCTGTAACTCCCGTATTAGATCAAATTATCAAAAATGTGCGGGTAGTTCGTCCTCATCAGGATGTAATCGAACTACTTGACTTAGGCATTAAGGATGGAAAATTTGCTCAGATTGCCTCTAATATTAGCCCAGACACAGGCAAAGAGGTATTTGATGGCAAAAACCTGCTAGGCTTTCCTGGAGTCGTGGATGCCCACATGCACGTCGGTATCTATCAACCTCTGGACAAAGATGCTGTAACTGAAACCAAAGCAGCCGCAATGGGAGGCGTGACTACCAGCTTAAATTACATCCGTACAGGACAGTATTATCTCAACAAAGGCGGCTCCTACCGCGATTTTTTTCCAGAGGTTTTGGCATTATCCGCAGGTAATTTTTTTGTAGATTACGCCTATCACATCGCACCTATAGCTAGCCAGCATATCGACGAAATACCTTTATTGTTTGAGGAATACGGTATATCTTCGTTTAAAATTTTCATGTTTTATGGCGGCTATGGGTTGCATGGTTTATCAGACCAGCAAAACCTCTTTTTGATGATTAACAAAGAGGAAAGATACGACTTTGCCCATTTTGAATTTATTATGCGTGGTCTAACTCGCTTGATGGAAAAACATCCAGAAGCACGAGATACTATCAGCTTGAGTTTGCACTGTGAAGTTGCAGAAATTCTCAACGCTTATACCAAAATAGTTGAAAATGATTCTAGTCTGAGCGGATTACACGCTTACAGTGCAGCGCGTCCGCCTCATTCTGAAGGTTTAGCAATTTGTATTGCTTCTTATTTGGCTAATGAAACTAACTGTGTAAATATAAATTTGTTGCACCTGAGTTCGCGTAAAGCAATGGAAGCAGCTTTGACAATGCAAACTGCTTTTCCCCATATTAATTTTCGGCGAGAAGTTACTGTTGGACATTTGCTATTAGATGTCGATACTCCTAATGGTATTTGGGCAAAAGTTAACCCTCCTATCCGTCCTCGCGCTGATGTGGAATACTTGTGGCAAGCAGTATTAAACAATCAAGTAGATTGGATAGTTAGCGACCACGCTTGCTGTTCTGCTGAACAAAAAAGAAATGTTAAAGACCCGAATAATATTTGGTTAGCAAAGTCTGGTTTTGGCGGTACAGAATATTTACTTTCTGGTGTATTTAGTGAAGGTAGCAAGCGGGGAATGTCTTACAGCCAGATGGCTAAATTGCTATCTTGGAACCCATCGCGGCGCTTTGGGTTGTTAGAAAAAGGTGATATTGCTATTGGTTATGATGCTGACTTGGTGCTGTTAGACCCCAATGAAACCTTTGTGGTACGTGCTGCTGAGTCGGAGTCACAACAAGGTTATACACCATTTGAAGGAGTGGAGTTAACTGGGAGGGTAAAGAGTACCTTTGTGCGTGGAAATCTTATTTATAACAATGGGCAGGTTTTAGGTTCACCCATTGGGCGTTATTTGAAACGCTCCCAGCCTTGAATAATTCCCTCTACATGAAAGTATTTGCAAGTTTAAAGTAGAGACAAAATTATTCTATAAGTTCAGCATCTATTTATTCCAATCCCAAGGATAGTATGTATGTAATGGCGGTTCCCAGGCATGGTAAGAAAGATGGGGGTTCCCTCCTCGTACTAAAGCAAAGTATCCGGTTTCTGTGTATGCTGGGGCGTGTGAAATCAATGGCGGTCGCCAAAAGTAACAGCCTGGAGTCATGTGACCAGCCTGTGTGGTGAGGCTGCCTTGGAGGACAAATTCCTCTTCGGGAATGGGATGATACTCTGCAAAAGGTTCGACGAACTGCGGTAAACACCCTAAAAGCCAAGTGCTTCTTCCACCGTCTAGCCCCTTCCGTAAAGTTTTTCTCATTGCTCCTGGGGGAAAGCCGGGGGTGATAGTAGCAGACCAAGGAATCAATTCTGAACTGTACGAGGGTATATATAATTCTCTTTTTGCTTCTGGTACATCATTCAGTGATTTCGTAAAGCTAGGATGGCGCTCAGGCATCCACAAAGCTCTAGTATTTTCGCTAATATTCCATGCTTCAATACAGACACCTTCAGGAATAAAGGCATAAGTGTAGCGTCCGAGGCGAAGTTGCCCAATTCGTATTTCTCCACTAAGGACAAAGATTTCCACATCGCAATTGAAATAACCTGAACTATTCTCCCAGTTTTGTGTCCACTCAATTAATTCTGTAGACGCACCAGTTTCAGTATCAAAACTCAAGATACGTGTCAGTCCACCTTCCAGCAAACCATCTACAAGCCAAGTTTTTTGGATGACATCTGCTGATTGAATAAACTCAATATGATCTCTTGCCATAATCTTTTTGTCAAATACCTATCTAAAATTTTAAATATCTGAGCTTTCTAGAAAATCTATGACTATCTGCGATATTTCTTCAGGCATTTGATTCATCATACAGATAGTTCCGCCTTCAATCTCAACTACCTTGCTATGAGAAATTGCTTTAGAAACAAAATATCTATTTTCCACCTTGGCTAAACCTAGCTTGTCAAAGGTTTTCATATCCTCAGTTCCCCATAAAATCAAGGTAGGAGATTTGATTAATTGAAATCTTGTTGGCGCGTTCAAACAGTAATCTTGTACAGCCCAAATCGCATATAAAGGATAGCCAAAGCTTTTTAAATCGTCTAAAACCCAACGTTGATTTAATTCTGGAGAGCCTACATATTGGGCACGGGCTAACCATCTGTCCGTGAGGTGGGAGCCATCTGCTTTTATTTTGAACCCGTCATTAAATCTTTTTAATAAAGCTGCTTTTCCTTCTTCATCGAAGCCAAAAGCATTACATAATATAAGTTTATCTACTTTTTCAGGATATGCTGCCGCCACTTCTCCTGCCACAAAAGCACCCGTATGGTTTCCTAGGATGCTTATACTGGAAATACCTAATTCCTCCAAAAGGGTAATCACAGTTTTTGCGTAGTCTTCGGTAGAGTACATTCTTGGAGGTTTATCAGAATCACCTAATCCCAAAAAGTCCATAGCAATAACACACCTTGTCTGAGCAAAGATAGACATTAGCTCACGAAATTCATCACTGCTTCTGGGATTTTGATGCAATAATAATAAAGGTTCTCCTTCGCCACCAATACGGTAAAGAATTTGTCCATCTTCGGTGTCTAAAAAAGCTCGCTTGATTGGTTTATTCATTCATCACACCACAATCCATTTAGAATTTATTTTTGAATTTTGAATTGTTAAGTCAGCCTTAATTTAAGTTTTTCAGCAAATTACCTTTTTTGTGCCATTGTTTGCAACCATTCAATCAGGGGTCTTAAGGTTCCTGGCAATGCTGCTTCACTGACAGTTACCGTATGCTGCTTACCGTTATCTTCCACTGTTAACTTATACTGAAAGCGATCGCTCTGAGGATTTGGCGAAGTAATTAGTTCCGGTAGCCTAAATAAATCAGCAACTTCCACCAGTTGGGGAAGTGTGGCAGCTTCATGTGGCGGGAGAGTTTCTGTATCAACGGTTGTCTTCTTGCTAATTCCAGCAAAGCCGCCCGTGCGTTCAAATGATACTCGCATTTTTTGCTCTCCGTTGTGTTATTTAGTTGGAATACATACTAAGACTGGGAGATTATAGTTCTCACCTCCCAGTTTAACAACAACAAACAATATGATTAATCAGTCCTGAGTACTGAGTAGAAGGTATTGACTATTTATTCTTAACTCCTCACTCTTAACTCCTAACTTTAAATAACTCCTACCTTTTGCCAAGCATTTCGCACAGCTTTTTGCTCATTACTATCATTACCGTAGAGTTCGCCAGCAACTTGAATGGTGACGTTGGCAGCTTTTTTAAAATCTGCTTTGGCACGCAAGCGATCGCGTAAAGCTATATACCATATTTTGCCAGCTTTTTCCCAAGCATACCCACCAATCTCAATAGCCGCTAGATAAAAGGCATGGTTAGGGATTCCTGAGTTGATATGCACCCCAGCGTTATCTTCATCACCAGTATATTTATCTTTAATATGGGCTGGTTGCGGATCTTTACCCAATACCGAATCATCGTATGCTGTTCCTGGTGCTTTCATTGAGCGGAGAGCAATACCTTTGACAGTCGGGACTAAAAGACCTTCGCCAATTAGCCAATCAGCCTCTTGTGCAGTCTGATTTTTGAACTTTTGTTTCACCAAGGAACCAAATACATCGGAAAACGATTCATTTAGTGCCCCTGGTTCGCCATAATACTGTAAACCCGCTTCATACTGAGTTATCCCATGAGCTAACTCATGCCCAATCACATCAATTGACTTTGTGAAGCGCTGAAACATTTCTCCGTCGCCATCACCATAAACCATTTGGTCGCCGTTCCAAAAGGCATTGTCATATTTAACGCCATAATGCACGGTGGAGTCTAAACGTAGTCCTTTATCGTCAATAGAATTGCGATCGAATATTTCATGAAATAAGTCATAAGTAGCACCAGCACCATCGTAGGCCTCATTCACTGCTACATCACTGCTTGGTGGATCTCCTTCAGCACGCACCAATGTGCCAGGTAATTGCTGTCCATTTTTGGCATCGTAGATAGTGCGGCGCTTCTCACCCGGTGAAGGTGCAAAGGAGACAGTACCTATGACATCTCTGCGTCCGCGAAGTTGTGCTGAAACATTTAATGTATGAAAAGCCCAACTCCGCTGCTGAGGATTGCCATTTACCACGACATTTTCCAGCATGTGAGGTGGGATAATACAACAAATAGGGCATCTAGAGACAAGTGGATGCTCATACTTAAACCCGGCTGATTTCTTTTTATTTCGAGCCATCCAAGATATCTCCTTTTGAAACTAAGTGATGGCAAACAGTGGCTTTAACTCCACTCGATAAAAGAGCAGAAAAACGAATCCAAATTGCGTGTCCCTGGTTTTTTCTGAAGGAAATTTTCTACTCTGTATTTTCGGATAGGTCTGTAGAGGATTGATAGTATCCTCACAGGTACTTCTGATGTGGAAATATTGTATAAAAACACGAAACCAGCTTAATTAGCACAAGTTTCAGCTAAAACCCTTGTGTGAGTTAGCAAGACCTCCTTTACAGACCTAATGCGTTTATATATTAGTTCTTATCAACAGAAATAATATTATTTATTGCTGTTTTGTTACTATCAAGTTGTTAATGCTATAAATGCCTATTGGAGACAGGCGAATCTTAAATCTAGGCATCCAAAACCTAAAATTTTCATAAACAGCCACCAAATACTGCCAGACCATAATATTTCCAAGGTACTGCAACTGTCTTAAATCCAGCTTTGCTCAACATTTGGCAATGAGTATCTAAGCTAGCTAACTGGTCTTGACTGGAGTAACCTTGAGTGCTGGTTGCGCCAAGCTTCGCACGAATCTCTGTCAAACTAATTCCCTGTTGAAGTGACCATTCCTCTCGTGCTGCCTTGTAAACTTCTGCTAAGGCTGGTGATTCTGGTAAAGTAGGGTCTGCATTCCAAAAACAGCCGTTTTGAGTGAGGCTAGCAGCAATTCGCTCAAATAACTTCAACTTCATCTCATCTTGGAGATGGTGAATTGCCAAAGATGAGACACAAGCATCAAATTTACTACCAATATCCAAGTTCTCTGGATTATTTGTCCAGTCGCCAAAATCTGCTTGTATACCAGTCCAGCGTTGTTGATATCCAGCTGCTGTGATTTTATCTTGGGCAAATTGCAACATTCTAGGTGAGTAATCTAGGGCAATTACTTGGGAATCTGGAAAGCGGTTGAGTATCTTGAGACTAAGTTCGCCTGTACCACAACCTAATTCTAAAATATGCCGACTTGTGGAAGGTAAACAACGGGCAATTACCTCTAACATCTCATCGTATCGCGGTAACAGCTGGCGAATACCAGTGTCAAAATCAGCAGTGTTGGCGAATACCTCTCCGGGAAATAATTGTTGCATAGGGATTGGAACTAATATATACACAAATCAATATTCCCAAGCAATTTTGGGGACATCTTCTAAAATCAAGAATCCATTACACCTCAATCTATAACCACTATAGTCAAGTTGCTTTGCTCTAATTAAAAATTAAAAATTTAATCAGTGGGGCTTGTACCCAAAATTAATTAAAAATCATTATTCTTCTTAATTTTAATTTTTAACTTTTAATTAAAAAAAAGATCACGAAAGAACTGTTTTTTCTCTAATCCAAGCAATTAAGTTTTTGACTTTTCCTTTTAAACTGTATTGAGAAGTATCAATTGTATTAGCTTCTGGGATATCAGAAATCAACTTTGCGACTACACCAAAAGTAGAAGTTTGGTTGTATATTAAATAATTACATTTGCTTAATAAATAGATATCTATTAAGGCTTGAACACCATTTTCAAATCTATCTGGACATTCAGGATTCTGGTGTAAAGAAGAGCCTGACGCAGGATACCACTTATCTGTCACTAAAATATTAGTATATTTCTCTCTAAACAAATGCTCAACTTCGGGATTATCAGTAGCTAAAAATATCAAACTTTTAGGATGTTTTTCAAGAATCTTATCAACAAATTCTAAATAGAGATTTTTGGAAGTTTTTCTGTCGGTATATCTAACATGAACCCCGATTACTATGTCTTCAAAAGAACTATCTACGGTTTTTTTAATAATTGCCTCAATATTAGGTTGTAAACTCAGATGTTCTCTAATTATCTTTTTTAAAATAGTTTCATTACTTAGACTTTGGAGATAAGCGAAATCTCCTACAAAATGTCGTCTTAGCTTATAAGTCTCTGTTACATACGACCATCTAATCAAAATATCTTCACTATAATCTAGGCGGGACATGTTAGTAGTATATTTTGACCATATTTTCGGATTGTTATATCGCAAATCATCTGGAGATTCGTATGATAGAAGTATCTCATTCACAGATTTGTCTAAGCTATTCTTCCAAACACTTGGATAGACAGATTGAGTAGAAGGTATTTCTGAAGCTTGAGTAACATCATGAAGATTAAAAAAGTCAGGAAAAACATTGCTGCGATTATTTGAGTAAACCTCATCGCTCCAATCAACAACTATCTTTCTATTAGTAAGTTGAGCATATAAAATACTGTCCAAAAGAGCGAGAAAACGATTTCCCATCCCTGCTTTGCCTTTGACTAATAAAAACTTCTCTGAAACCATTTTTCATTGCTCCTAACAATTTTAAACTCAAAAAATCGTTGACGAACCCGCCAAGGAAGATTTTATTCATATTTTCTAGATCGCCAGAATAATATCACTCATGATAGGTCAAATCAATAGTTTACGAACCTGCCAGGGAAGGTTTTATCTCTTTAGACGCAGTTTATAGCGGCCATATTGAGTTCCCAGACAGGCTGCTAGGTAAGCAAGATAAGATTTTTCTGGGGATACTAATACCCCTGTTACTCGTCAATTTGACCGACGCGGCGGATATTCAAAATGTCGCTCATTTTCTTAATTTGGACGAAGACTTGCTCTAGTTGAGAGCGATCGCGTATATCTATTCCTAAGTCCATCAATGCAGGTTGACCAGTAGAGGTTTTTACCTGGGCATGACGGACGTTGATCCCTTGATCGCTTAACCGTGACAAAATATCCTTTAGCACCCCAACACGGTCAAGGGCTTCAATTTGAACATCTACTGGATACGTGTGCGGACGACCACTATTTTCGGCGGCTGGGTTCCACCTCACTGGTACTAAACGTTCATACTCCACAGTTTCCAGATTATGGCAGCCTTGGCGATGAATTGAAATACCCCTACCTCGCGTTACCACACCAATAATTGGTTCGCCAGGAATCGGGGTACAACACCCAGCTAAATAATAGACCAAACCTTCCACCCCAAAAATTGGCGAATCAGTGGAACGTGAGGTACTTGGAGGTGCATCTCGCAAAGCTTTTGATGTCGCTGGTTCTCTGGGGATAAATGGCGACACAATGGCAACTGGTTGTTGTCCCTTCGCTACTTCTCGCCAGCGATTTAGGACTAGGTTCAACGTAATTTCTCCGTAACCCAAACCAGCGAGTAAATCTTCCACGCTGTGGTAGTTACACTTTTCAGCAACAATCTGCATCGCATCTGACTTCAGCAAACTATCAAAACCAGTTTTACCAAGTTCCTTTTCTAACAACTCCCGTCCACGGGCGACATTTTCTTCCCGGCGCGATCGCTTGTACCATTGTTTAATCCGATATTTTGCCGCCGAAGTTCTGACAAAGTTCAACCAATCCAAACTCGGATGGCAGTTCTTTTGGGTGAGAACCTCTACAATATCGCCATTTTGCAGCCGCGTTGACAGTGGCACCATTCGCCCATTCACCCGCGCCCCTGAACAGTGGTTTCCGACTTCTGTATGAATGCGATAAGCAAAATCTACAGTCGTAGCACCAGGACTTAAAGGAACAACATCCCCCTTAGGGGTGAAGACATAGACATCATCTTCAAATAGATTATCTTTGACGCTATCAAGATATTCTTGGGCATCCTTAAGATCGGTTTGCCATTCCAGCAGTTGCCGCAGCCAAGTAAACTTGTCATCTGTGCCTGTCAAATGGCTAATACTAGAACCACCTGTTTCTTTATACTTCCAATGGGCAGCAATCCCATACTCGGCGATATGATGCATTTCGATTGTCCGAATTTGCACCTCTAAAGGACGGCCAGTTAGTCCAATTACCCCAGTATGCAATGACTGGTAACGGTTAGGCTTTGGCAGCCCAATATAGTCCTTAAATCTCCCAGGAATTGGGCGAAAAGCATCATGAACAATCGCCAACGCCCGATAGCATTCCTCATTGGTTTGAACAATTATTCGCAGCGCTGCCAAATCGTAAATTTCATGAAATTCCTTTTGCTGACGGTGCATTTTTTGGTAAATGCTATAAAGGTGCTTGGGGCGGCCGCTGATTTCCTGAAAGTGGATTCCGGCTTGCTGCAAACGCTCTTGCAACATGTTCGTAGCTCTAGCCAATTTCTCTTCTCGCGCTGTCCGTTTTTCAGAAACATGCTCTTGCATTTGGCGGTAAGCTTCCGGTTCCAAATACTTAAAAGCCAAATCTTCCAGTTCCCATTTAATTCGCCAAATTCCCAAGCGATTGGCTAAAGGTGCGAAGATATCTCGCGTTTCCTGGGCACTGCGGCGGCGGCTGGCTTCTGACATATATTGTAAAGTTCGCATATTATGCAAACGATCTGCCAATTTCACCACAATTACCCGAATATCTTGCGCCATTGCCAAAAACATCCGCCGAAAATTTTCGGCTTGACTTTCGGTTTTGCTGGTGAAATTGATCTTAGAAAGCTTGGTGACGCCTTCAACCAATTGCCGCACTTCTGCGCCAAAGTGTTCTTCTATTTCTTGACTTGTAACTTCTGTATCTTCAACGACATCATGGAGAAATCCAGCTGCTATCATAGCAGCACTACCTCCCAAGTCACGCAGCAATTCAGCCACAGCAATGGGATGAGCAATGTATGGCTCTCCCGATTTGCGGTATTGGCCTTCATGCAGTTTGTAAGCAAATTCAAATGCCCGACCAATTAAGACGGCATCATTATGCCTTCGGTCATCTTCCGCTGCGCCGCTACTTGTCAATGACTCCTTCAAACATTTTTTCAACCATTCGGGAATGGCAAGGTCAACTGATGAATTTATCGCTATACTGCTCATACAATTTGGGTTTAGAGAGGATCGGTAGATAAGTGAATGATAAATAAAACTAGCAGCATCGCCCTGAAAAGATGCTGTTGCCCAAAGACGGGTGAAAAAAGCAGTGTAAGGATTTTTCCAATTGCAATAGCACAGCGTTAGATAGGCAGGAGCGTCTGGTAGTCATCCAGTTTGAGTTTCAAGGATCATTAAATGAAAGAAAATCCATTGATGGCAAACAAAGCCCCAAATCAAGATTTGAGGCTTCTAGTGCTGATAAGTCTTTAAGAAAGTTTATTGTAGAAGAAAAATTACTTGACATTAATACTATCTTAACTAGCACTGGATGTCTTTAAACCGTGAGAAATATCTGGCATTCGTAACTTTGTTAGAGCAATTACGCTCCGATGCCACAACTACCCAAATCCTTGCGCCAGAAATACGGCAGCGTGTAGCCACGTTGCAGCAATTTTTTGGGCAACAGATTGTGCCTTTGGCTGATGAAAACTGGCGAGTGCAGTCTTATCAAACCGAGATGAGCAAGCAATTGCGCCTGTTGGCAATAGATGTGATGTTTTTGCAAGGAGCGCGGCAAGCATCTACTGTACAAACGAGACTTCAAACGATTAGCGATCGCTTGACAACCCTCATTCAATACTGTGATGCTATTCTGCAACCAGAAGCGGAAGGAGAAAAATAACAATTGTTCACCTTTTTCTCTAATTTCTCCATCATCTCATTTATGACCTATAGTGGAAAGTTATTTTGCTAACAAGTTGAATGGGGCATTGGGCATTGGGCATTGGGCATTGGGCATTGGGCATTGGGCATTGGGCATTGGGCATTGGTTATTCTCGTTGTCCCTGTAAAGTTCTGATCTAAGGAAGCGCATTCTCCATGCCCTATTCCCCATGCCCTATTCCCCATGCCCTATTCCCCATGCCCTATTCCCCATGCCCTATTCCCCATTCCCAATACCTTTGAGCAGAAGATTCATTGTGCGGCGCATGTATGCTTCTACTGGCTCGGTTGTGGGTTTGAAGATCAGTGCATAATATAGTGATCCGCTTACAAGGTCGATAATTAAGTCTACATCTGCATTATTGTGAATTTCGCCTCTAGACTTGGCACGCTCAAGTATTTTAGAAAAGGCTTCACGTCTGAGTTTCGTATATTTTGTCCAGTAAACCTCGGCAAATTGAGGATTGCTAGACGCTGTACTAACAATCAGCGCAAGTGTCTGACGACCAAGGGGACTATCTATTTTTTTGGCGGCATTCTTAATCAGGATATCCATGTCTCCCCAAAAGCTGCCGGTATCGGGGATCGCTAAATCATCTCTGAGACTTTCTATCGCGTCTGCAACTAGTTCTTCTTTGGAAGTGTAACGCCGATAAATAGTTGTTTTACCAACTCCAGCACGAGAAGCGATCGCTTCTATACTCATGCTTTCATATCCTACCTCTGCAAGCAGATCCAAAGTTGCTTGCAGAATAGCTTGGTCGGCATGGATGCTGCGTGGGCGTCCAGAGGTGCTGTTGATTTGCTTACTCATAAAATATCATCCCCAAGCAATATCTTCTTGGCCATTTGCTTCTACTTTTGGGCATAGAACATAGCTTTTGGAAAAGGAAATAAGCCTCATAACCCAATTCTCATGCACTAAAACAGCAGCAATGACCATCCATCTTTAGCATAGGTATTTCTGCCGCTTTTCATAGAAAACTCTCTTGACCGTTTTTATATGATACGCTACCGTAGCGTATATATACAATACTTAATTTTAGCTTTGGCATTGCTTGACATCTTCCAAATATTATTTGTGCTAAATAATGGCTACCAACATTAAAGGTTCTAGTTTTGACGAATTTGGTTATGTCCACGGGCCATTGAAGTGGGCGATCGCTTTTACGGCTTCTCTGGGTGCGATATTAGAAGTAATTGATACTAGTATTGTTAACGTTGCCCTGACAGATATACAGGCTAGTTTGGGTGCAACTGTTAGTGAAGTCGGCTGGGTGGTAACTGGATATGCGATCGCAAATGTCGTCTTAATTCCCTTATCTGCATGGCTGGGAGATTACTTTGGACGCAAAACCTACTTTATCTTCTCGTTGATTGGCTTTACCCTGGCCTCGGTTTTATGCGGTTTGGCATTTAATTTGCCGATGCTAGTTTTTTCTCGAATTCTTCAAGGTTTGTGTGGTGGCGGGTTGCTAGCTAAAGCCCAAGCGATTTTGTTCGAGACTTTTCCACCTGCTGAACAGGGTTTAGCACAAGCAGTTTTTGGGGTAGGTGTAATTGCTGGCCCAGCCATCGGCCCGACTTTAGGGGGATTTTTGGTAGATGGTTTGGGCTGGCGGTGGATTTTCTTTGTGAATATTCCCTTCGGGATCGTTGCAGTGGCGATGTCAGTGGTATTTTTGCCCAAAGACAAAGATAAGAGTGAGACACAAAGCCAAGCCGTCGATTGGTTCGGGATTGGGTTTTTAGTTATCGCTATTGGCTGTATGCAAACTTTGTTAGAGGAAGGAGAGAAAGATGACTGGTTTTCCTCCAGTTTTATTACCACGTTAGCGATTGCTAGTTTTATCGGCTTGGGATTGTTTATTTGGTACGAATTGCGAATAGCCCATCCTGCTGTGGATTTGAGAGTTTTGCGTCACCGTTCTTTAGCTGCGGGAAGCGTTCTCTCAGCAGTGGTGGGTATGGGGCTTTATGGCACGCTCTTTGCTGTGCCGATATTTGCTCAAAGTGTACTGCACTTTACGGCAACGCAGACAGGACTATTGTTAGCGCCTGGTGCTTTAGCATCTGCGATCGTGATGGTTTTATTAGGTAAACTGTCTAGTAAAATTGATGCCCGATTTTTAATTGCAATGGGCGCTGTGGGATCGTCTGGAGTTATGTTTCAACTCGCAGCAATTACTCCACAAACTGGCATAGATGATTTATTTTGGCCATTGGTATGGCGTGGGGCTTTTACTGTGTTAATGTTTCTGCCTTTGAGTTTGGCAGTTTTAGGCCCGCTACCCAAACAGGATATTTCTGCTGGCTCTGGTTTCTACAACCTCACCCGACAACTGGGTGGTAGCATTGGCATTGCTTTACTCACCACTTTGCTTGACCGACGAGAAGCTTTTCATCGAGCCATCCTGTTAGCAAAACTTAGTCCTTATGACCCAGAGACGAGTCAGCGCCTCGACTTACTCAACGGGGCACTCCAAGATCAAGGCATGGATGCAACAACATCTCAACAGCAAGCATTAGCTTTATTAAGTCAAATAGTAGATACTCAAGCTGCGGTTTTGTCTTACGCAGATTGCTTTCGAGTGGTAGGGGTAGGGTTTCTTTGCTCGTTACCCCTGTTGTTATTTCTGGGTAAAGGCGGTGCAGGAGCGAAAGCGCCAGTTGGTCACTAGTACGTCGTCAAGCTAGTTTTGAGGGTTTGTAGTAAGCACTTTAGTGCTTGGGAAACTAAGGACTAAAGTCCTTACTACGAACTTCCTTACCCATCAATTTAAACTTGACAGACTACTAGGGGTAAGGTAAATAGCGATCGCATCCCTATTCTAAATTCTCTGAGTGCAAAACTACGTAATAACACGGCTTCAGGATTATTCTCTGCCGAAAGTGATAGCAGAAAATTAATACACACTGATTGATCTAGATGAAAAAAGTAAAAGCCCCACTCAGTTTTGAGCGGGACTATATGAAGTCTTATTGCTAAAATGAGAAATCTTGATCTTAGAAAAAGTTCATTATTGTAATAACCCCAACGCTGGTTAACATCATTAAAGCGCCCATAATTATAGACTGGCCTAATGGATTGCTGAATTTTGCGTTGTTCATTTAAGTAAAATCCCTTTTATTAATAGTTTCTTAACCATATCAAAATCAGTATAAATATCTATAAAAGTATTATAAAACTTAAATTACCGTAAACTTTCTTAGTAAATAATTCATTTATGCTTATGTAATAATTTTTACTGGGCATTGGGCATTAGGAGTGCTGTTAGCGGATAGCTAGGATTTAGCCCGTGCTGAGTGCTGAGTTAAGAGTTAGGGGTTTTGTTTGCCCCCTTGTCTCCCCCACTCCCCATTCTCCATTCTCAAAATGTAGTAATTTCCACACAAAATCATTACCTTATTTCCGAGCGGAATACGCGTCTTAATGAAGTAAGATCGATCTTAATCAAGGTAAAAATATTTTGAATAGAAGATTATCATGACAGTCTCCACGGCATCTAGAAACCAAGCGATCGCTTTTGACTTAGACAAATTAAACGAGCAATTTGAAAGTGCCACACCCAAAGACATACTGGCATGGTCTATAGAGAATATCCCAACGGGACTGGTGCAAACAAGCGCCTTTAACGTGGATGACATGATAATTACCCATATTCTTTACACTGAACTGAAGCATCCCGTTCCTGTAATTTTTCTTGACACCTTGCACCACTTCCCTGAAAGCCTGGAATTGGTAGACAAAGCCATACAAATCTACAACCTGGATTTGCAAACTTTCAAAACTCCAGATGTAGACACCCGCGAAGCCTTTGAAGCCAAATACGGCGATAAACTCTGGGACAAAGATATTGCCAAATTCCACCACATTACAAAAATTGAACCACTACTACGGGGTCTAGACGAACTCAACAGCGTCGCTTGGATTACCGGACGCCGCCGTGACCAAGCAGTAACCCGTGCGAATATGCCCATATTTGAATTTGATGGTAAAGGTCGGCTGAAAGTAAATCCCATAGCTACTTGGACACGTCAAGACAGCTGGGTTTACGTAGCTGAACATGGAGTCATCTACAACCCCCTCCACGACCAAGGTTATCCCAGCATCGGCGACCAACCCATCACCACCAAAGTAGGCGAAGGCGAAGACGAACGCGCTGGACGCTGGCGGGGAAGTGATAAAACAGAATGCGGAATTCATATTTAGCCATTGGTCATTTGTCATTTGTCATTAGTATTAGACAAAGGACAAATGACTAAGAACAAAGGACAAATATGATTAAAATCCTCCATCTCTCCGATATCCACATGGGAAGCGGTTTTTCCCACGGACGAATTAATCCGGCGACGGGAGTAAATACACGATTGGAGGATTTTGTCAATACTCTATCTATATGTATTGACCGAGCGCTGACAGATGTAGTTGATATGGTGATATTTGGTGGCGATGCTTTCCCGGATGCTACACCACCGCCTTATGTACAGCAAGCTTTTGCCAGCCAATTTCGCCGTCTCATGGATGCCAATATTCCCACAGTGCTGTTGGTAGGCAACCACGACCAACACTCCCAAGGACAGGGAGGCGCGAGTTTAAATATTTACCGCACTTTGGGAGTGCCAGGGTTTGTTGTTGGTGATACATTAACTACTCACTGTATCGAAACCCGTAATGGCAAAGTGCAAGTAATTACTCTACCTTGGCTAACTCGTTCGACTTTGATGACTCGCCAAGAGACTGAAGGTTTGTCTTTGGCGGAAGTCAACCAACTATTAACGGAACGTCTGCGAGTTGTTCTAGAAGGGGAAATTCGCCGTCTTGACCCCGATGTGCCAACTATCCTTCTGGCTCACTTAATGTCTGACAATGCTACCTTGGGCGCAGAACGATTTTTGGCAGTTGGTAAAGGCTTTACTCTACCCCTATCTTTGCTGACACGACCTTGTTTTGATTATGTAGCGTTAGGACACGTCCACCGCCACCAAAATCTGAATAAATCTAACAACCCGCCGGTGATTTATCCAGGGAGTATTGAGCGGGTAGATTTTAGCGAAGAAAAGGAAGACAAAGGCTATGTAATGTTGGAACTGGAGCGGGGGAAGGTTGAATGGGAATTTTGTCCCTTAACAGTTCGGACTTTCCAAACCATTGAGGTGGATATCTCAAAAGCAGATGATCCGCAAGCGGTGTTAATGAAAGCGATCGCTAAATATAATATTGAAGATGCTGTAGTGCGGCTAATTTACAAACTCCGCTCTGAACAGATGGATTTAATTGACAGTTCCTCTCTACATACTGCTTTAAGTCCCGCTCATACCTATACCATTCAAGCAGAATTAGTGAGTCAATTAGCCAGGCCCCGCATTCCTGAATTGAGTGCAAGTAGCAGCATCGACCCAATGGAAGCGTTAAAAACTTACTTGAACAATCGCGAAGACCTCAAAGACATCGCAAAATCAATGATGGATGCAGCCCATAAGTTGCTAGCAGATGAAGTGGAAGTTTGGCTGGAAGCAGCAACTAATGAGTAGGATAAAATAATTTGTAATTAATAATTATTATGGAATATCGCTATTTCACTCAATACTATCTATCTACAATAGTAGTTTCAGAACTTTACAAAGGTGTTTACTGTTCTAAACAAGTTGAGAAAAATTTAGAAACATTAGCACAACTAACTGAACTATTACCCATTGAACCATTTGATATAGATGCTGCCAGAGAATTTGGTAAAATCCAAAGTGAATTGAGGCAAATTGGTAGACCAACAGGAGAAGTAGATGTACTAATTGCTGCTGTTGTCCGTTCTCGTAATGATATTTTGGTTACGAACAATATCAAAGATTTTGAAAATATACCTAATTTGCTATTAGAGAATTGGTTAGAGTAGCAAAAAGGCTATATGAGTATTTCTACAAGTAAGCGATCGCCTGATTATATATTCTCACAGGATGCGCGATCGCTCTTTCAATAATGAGAGAATATACCATCTATAAATTTAGGGAAGTTCATGATGAAGCGAGAATTTAATATAATCATCGAACGAGATGCAGATGGCTACTTTCTTGCTTCCGTCCCAAATCTTCCTGGTTGTCATACGCAAGCTAAAACTTTTAATACTCGTAATAAGCGCGATCGCTAAATATGATATTCAAATTACTGTAGTGCGGCTACTTTGTTTTACAAACAGCTTGACGGCTAAAAAAAGTCGAGTTTTCACTACTGTTTTGTATTACTAATAACATATTTTTTAGCAAATATTATGTATGCATCTGGATTGTTGCGCTTGCCATCAGAAAAACCCGTTTTTTGAAATGCCTTGGTAAATCAGATTTCTTTGCTACTTTTTGATCGCAAAATTGCTCACTAAGTAAAAAAAAATAATCCAGATGATAAATATTATTCTATATACCCTATAATTTTCATAATCACGGTATCCATGTAGAAATACCGTAGATTTAGGGGTGATTCCAATGAGCAAGTCGCAACAACCAACACAATTAAGTAAATTTCTAAGTGAAGGGATACAGGCTTATGTCATGAAAGCTTTGCAGAGTCTACAACTCCGGTATCAACACGCAATTAAAAGTTGGTTGAATGGACGCAGTGTACAAAGCTTTGTGAGTCTGTTTTTAATAAGTATTTTTTTGAGTATAGCAGTTGCCTCCTGTTCTGGAAGCAGTTCAGCTAGCAAAAATGATGTTAAGTTAAAACTCGTTTCATTCTCTGTCACCAAAGCCGCTCATGATCAAATAATTCCCAAATTTATCGAAAAGTGGAAGCAAGAACACAACCAAAATGTCACATTTGAGCAAAGTTATGGTGGTTCTCGCGCTCAAGCGGCTGCTGTGATTGACGGTTCGCAAGAAGCAGACATAGTACATTTGGCACTTCCCCTCGATGTCAGCAAAATTGCTCTTGCAGGTTTGATTAAATCAGGTTGGGAAACCAAAGCACCGAGAAGTGGTATCGTTAGTAGATCGGTTGCTGCGATCGTTACTCGCGAAGGCAACCCAAAAGGCATTCAGACTTGGGCAGACTTGGCAAAAGATGGCGTGAAAGTGATTGCAGCTAACCCAAAAACTTCTGGTATTGCTATCTGGGAATTCTTAGCTTTTTGGGGTTCGGTAACTCTAACAGGTGGTGATGAAGCAACAGCGTTAGATTATGTCACCAAAGTTTATAAAAATACCCCGACTCTGACGAAAGATGCCCGTGAGGCTAGCGATTTATTCTTCCAAAAAGGTGAGGGAGATGTCTTAATCAACTACGAAAATGAGGTGATTTTGGCAGGTAAAAATGGGACGAAGTTGCCTTATGTTGTACCCCAAGTCAATATTTCCATTGACAATCCGGTGGCGATAGTTGATAAAAACGTTGATAAACACAGTACAAGAGAAGTTGCACAAGCATTTGTTGATTTTCTTTACTCCACAGAAGCTCAACGGGAATTTGCCAAATTACAATATCGTCCTGTTAACCCCACCGTTACCCAAGAAGTAGCATCACAACATCCGCCAATTAAAACTTTATTCACATCTCAAGATTTAGGTGGTTGGGAGATTATCCAGAGCAAGTTTTTTGGAGATGGGGCAATATTTGACAAAATTCAAGCTGCGAACAAAGCATGATAAAAGAGATATCATGCTGCATTCTCTACATTTTGCCGCTAGCCAAGCATAAGTAATTCTCTGTCACTTTATCTCAATTGATAATTTATGAGCTTTTGTAACCGATTTCAAAATAGCTTTTTCTTAACATCTTTAATGCTTCTTGCCAGCAGTATCACTGCTTGTAACAGCGGACAGGAATTGAAAAGCCAAGTCAGTATTGATGGTGCTGCTGTAGGTTTTCCTGTTTCTTTAGCAGTTGCAGAAGAATACGGCAGAGGCAAACCTGAAGCTAAAGTTAGTGTTGCCTCAAGTGGTACTGGTGGTGGTTTCAGTAAATTTTGTAATGGCGATATTGATATAGCTGGTGCTTCTCGTACCATTCGAGATGAGGAAATCAAAAAATGTAAAAGTAAGAATATTGAATTTGTCGAGTTACCTGTAGCTTTAGATGGTATAGCCGTAATTGCTAACCGTAAAAATAACTTCGCCAAATGTCTAACTATTAAGGAACTGGGCAAAATTTGGGGCGCAAAATCAGACGGTAAAATCTTGACTTGGAATCAAGTTAATCCCAAATTCCCTAACGAAAAGCTGAAGCTGTATGCTCCTGCTTCTGATACTGGAACCTTTGATTATATGACTCAAGCTGTTACTGGCAAAGCCAAGAATGGCCGTACAGATTATACCCCTAGTCACAATCAAAATCTCCTAGTACAAGGTGTGTCAGGTGATGTATCAGCCTTGGGTTATGTTGGGATATCTTACTACATTCAAAACCAAGATAAACTCAATTTAGTTGCTGTAGAAAGTCCTACAGGAAAGTGTGAAAAGCCTGTTCCTGTAGATAATGTCATCAAAAATATCTACACACCTTTGTCTCGTCCTCTATTTCTCTATGTCAGTAAAAAATCTTTAGATACCAAACCAGCAGTTAAAGAATTTGTAGATTTTTATCTAGAAAATTCTTGGAAATGGGTAGATAGTGTTGGTTATGTAGCACTACCTGATGAAGCTTATGTCAAAGTCAAACAAAAATTTGCTACTGGTGAAACAGGGACAAAATTCAAAAAAGCAAAACCAGGTGAACCAATTACAAACTTTATTTAAATAAAGTTCCAGTCATTGTAGTCTGAGTGTAGTTAAAAAATTAACTGTTTATGCAAAATCTCAATTCTCAAGACGATCCTTATCTACTATCCAGACAATCATTGGATAAAAATCCATCTGAAGATATCTCTGAAAAGATTGTTGGGGTAATTTTATTCGCTTGTGCTTTAGTTTCGGTTTTAACTACCTTTGGAATTGTCCTAATTATCTTTCAGGAGACATTCGGTTTTTTCCAAGAAGTTTCCTTTGCTCAATTCTTTCTTGATACTAAATGGACGCCTTTATTTGCAGAAAAACATTTTGGCGTTTGGCCATTGATTAATGGCACTTTCTTGACAACAGCTATTGCAATGGCAGTTGCTATTCCTTTGGGGTTATCTTCTGCCATTTATTTAAGTGAGTATGCTCAACCAAAAGTGGCAGCCGTTTTACGTCCAGCAGTGGAACTTTTAGCGGGAATACCCACAGTAGTATATGGTTACTTTGCGCTATTGTTTGTCACACCATTGCTACGAAATTTTATCCCTCTGGAAATATTCAACGCCTTGAGTGCAGGATTAATGATGGGAGTAATGATTACTCCTACTGTTGGTTCTATCAGCTTAGATGCTATTAAAGCAGTTCCCCGCTCTTTACGAGAAGGATCTTATGCTTTAGGTATCACGAAACTGGAAACCATTTTTAAAGTAGTTCTACCAGCCGCACTTTCTGGAATCATCGCCTCAATTATATTGGGTATTTCTCGCGCTGTGGGTGAAACAATGACTGTTCTCATCGCCGCCGGACTACAGCCAAAGCTGACTGTTAATTTTGCGGAATCAATAGAAACAATGACAGCTTACATGGCACAAATTTCTGGCGGAGATAGTCCCCGTGGTAGTCTAAATTTCAAAACCTTATATGCTGTAGGTGCTGTTCTGTTTCTAATCACCCTAGTTTTGAATATTGTTAGTTACTGGATTGCAAATCGCTTTAAAGAAAAATACGATTAATTAAGTATGGCTACAAGTTATCAACCAAATAGTTCTCTAGATTCTACGGCAGAATTTACCGATAATGTTGAAAGTAGAGAGACATTAGGGAAAGTATTTGAAGTAATTTTTTTGTTAGGATTGCTGATTGGTTTATTTATCCTAGCATTGCTACTTTTTGATATTTTTAAAGACGGATTAGGTAGATTTTTGTCACCCGGCTTTCTGACCGAAACTCCTTCTCGTTTTGCTGACCAAGGTGGCATTCGTCCTGCAATTATCAGCAGCGTTCTTTTGGGAACTGTTGTGATTTTGGTTACTGTCCCCATTGGTGTCGGAGCAGCTTTATATCTAGAAGAGTATGCACCTAAAGCTTGGTGGACAGCGATTATTGAGATTAATATCAGTAATCTGGCAGGTGTACCTTCTATTGTTTATGGATTGCTGGGTTTAGGAGTTTTCAATTATTTACTTGGGTTTGGCCCCGCTTTAATTTCTGGTGCATTGACTTTATCTTTGTTGTCTTTACCAGTAATTATTGTCACTTCTAGAGAAGCAATTCGCGCCGTCCCAGATTCTTTGAGAAATGCTTCTTATGGATTAGGTGTTACCAAATGGCGAACTATCAGCAGTCACGTCATACCTTATGCTATTCCTGGTATTTTGACAGGAGTGATTATCTCTGTATCCCGTGCCATTGGTGATGCAGCCTCTCTAATTGTTGTCGGTGCTGTGGGTTTTCTCACTTTTGACCCTGGTTTGTTCCAGAGATTTATGGCATTACCCATTCAAATTTACAGTTACATCACTCGTCCTGAACCGGGTTTTGCTGGTGCAGCAGCAGCGACAATTATTGCTTTGTTGCTCTTGATTTTAGCTTTAAATGGTGTAGCAATTTATATYMGRCAACGCTTCTCAATMCGTTAGGTAATTAAATATCTAATTRGATACATTCACAGATATTAGGAGATACGCTTTCATGACTTATAGCAATAGTAGAAGTCAATCAGATAGTGCCACAATCGAGCAAGCTAGTAGCGTCTTCAATGTTGAAGGTGTAAAGGTTTTCTATGGAGGATTTCTAGCACTTTTAGATGTTTATCTAAAGATTCCTGATAAACAAATTATTGCTTTTATTGGGCCTTCAGGATGCGGTAAAAGTACATTACTGCGTTGCTTCAACCGTATGAATGATTTAATTCCTGGTGCTAAGGTTGAGGGTAGACTGAATTATCGCGATCGCAACATCTACGATCCGAAGATCAATTCTGTAAAATTACGCCGCCAAGTCGGAATGGTTTTTCAAAGACCGAATCCTTTCCCCAAGTCAATATACGAAAATATTTCCTTTGGACCGCGGGCTAACGGTTATAAAGGTAACATCGATGAATTGGTGGAAGATTCCCTCAGACGCGCTGCTATCTGGGATGAAGTCAAAGATAAACTCAAAGAGAAGGGTACTGCATTATCTGGCGGACAACAGCAACGACTTTGTATTGCTCGTGCGATCGCAATGAAGCCAGATGTACTATTAATGGATGAACCATGTTCTGCTCTCGACCCAATTTCTAGCCGCCAAGTAGAAGAACTCTGCTTAGAACTCAAGGAACAATACACCATCATCATGGTGACTCACAACATGCAGCAAGCTTCTAGAGTCGCAGATTTCACCGCTTTCTTCAATACAGAAATTGACGAGCATGGCAAACGTCGCGGAAAATTAGTTGAGTTTAATCCTACAGCCCAAATGTTCAGTTCTCCTCAAACTAAAGAAGCCGAAGATTATATCAGTGGACGCTTCGGTTAAAGAGGCATCACAGCAGAAGGGGAAAGGTATAGCGAGCGTTTCTCGCTCGGTTGGATGCATCACAGTTTTTACCTCTCTCCTACAAGGAGAGAGGCTTTGAGTCTTAATAACGATGAATAAACTAATAATTTATTTAAATAGTTCCATTGTAAATACTGCCATCTGGCATGATGGTTCTACAAAAAATAGAATCTTTAACCATCTCCTGAATAAACTCAATCTCAGCACCAGTCAAGTCAGCATCAGTCAAATTTGCACCCCGCATGACAACGTTTCGCAGACAAGCGTTAGTTAACTTGGCATCGGTCAAATCAGCACCATCAAGGTTAGCGTATCTGAGATCAGCACTAGTCAGATCAGCCCCTCGCAAGTTGGTGTTTCGCAAACAAGTTTGTCCCAACTGAGCGCCTTTGAGGTTAGCTTCACTCAGATTGCTCCCCTCCATAAAAATCTCGCCAACGGACGAGTTACTTAAATTGATTCCGCTCAAATTGGCTTGATACAATTCATCAGACCCCTCAATGTTAATGAAGGAGAAATCTCTTTCCCCTGCCGCGTAAAGTTGCAACAACTCTTCAACATCGATACTTTTACTAATAGCCATAATGTCTCTTCAGATGTACGGAGTTTTTTCAGAAATTAAATACTAGTCCCATAACAGAATTATTTTTACAGTCGATATTGATTCCAAAGACATCGAAATTTACGCCATTGGTGCGAGAGGAGATGTTTATAAAAAATAATTAGTAATTTAATAACTGGGAATTAGCAAAGTAATTCTGGAAAATACACTGAGGCTTTAAATTACTAAAAAAAGTAGTATTTAAATTAAGTACTTATACTGTGTATTATGTTTAAGCCTCTGTCATTTGCTTTACTTGCAGCTACTATTCTAGTTGCATCAATCAATAATCCCAATGCTACCTTAGCTCGAACTTGTGCCTCTAAGTGTGGGTCGCACCCAATTCAGTTTACACCTGGGCAACACATCCGAGTTGAAATTATAAATAGCACACCCAACCTGATTAAAATTCAAAAACCCTCTGGGACTGATGCAATATCCTTGAGTCCAGGGCAAAAATTAAATTTAGGACAAATAGAGGGTACTGAGCCAAATACATCTCTGATATTTTGGAGCGAAACGGGTTTATCACTACAAGCAATTGTCTCGAAACTTAACTTTGGCACATTGCGGCTAGAACTCCGTCCAACTTGGCGCTCTCCGGGCGATCGCTCGTTGTATATTATGGATGATGGTAAGATAAACGTGTTTTAGATAGCAAATTAATGTTATTAGTTATGAGTTAAGAAACAACTTTCAATTCAAGATTCATAACTCTTGTACAGACGCGATTGATCGCGTCTCTACTCCTAACTCCTAACTTTTATTGTGCTAGACCGAGCTGTATCTGAACTCTCAAAGCCTCGCCAACGCTTACCCGATCAACGCTGGCAGATTTATCTACAAAAACCAGAATTTGCCCAAAATCTGGCGGTTTTGACAAATCTTTCACCCATTGTCAGCCAGTTGTTGATTAATCGGGGTATGGAAACACCAGAACAGGTACAAGCATTTTTAGATCCAGAGTCTTTAGTTTTGCCTTCGCCGTTAGAAGATTTCCCAGATTTGGCGATTAGTTTGGAGTTGTTGCAAAATGCGATCGCTTCTCAAACAAAAATTGCTATTTGTGGTGATTATGATGCTGATGGGATGACTAGCACTGCTCTACTTTTGCGTAGTCTCCGCACTTTAGGTGCACAAGTAGATTATGCTATCCCCAGCCGGATGCACGAAGGCTATGGTATTAATAAACGCATAGTTGAAGAATTTCACCGCGAAGGTGTGGGATTAATTCTCACTGTAGATAATGGTATCTCTGCATTTGAACCAGTTGCGAGAGCTAGAGAACTTGGTCTTGCAGTGATTATCACCGATCATCATGATATACCCCAAAAATTACCGCCAGCTAACGCTATCCTCAACCCCAAACTAATAGCTGAATCCTCACCTTATCGGGGTGTTGCTGGTGTTGGTGTTGCCTACATCTTGGCAGTTTCTCTAGCACAACAGTTAGGCCAAACTAAGGGCTTAATTCAGCCGATGCTAGCACTGTTTACACTGGGAACGATCGCAGATTTAGCCCCCTTAACTGGTGTAAATCGCCGTTGGGTAAAACGTGGTTTACAACATTTACCCAAATCCCACTTACCTGGCATACAGGCGTTGATTCAGGTAGGCGGAGTGCAAGCGAGGGGAGATGAGAAAGCAGGGGGAGATAAGGAAAAACTTCAGTCCCCAGTCCCCAGTCCCCAGTCCCCAGTCCCCAGTCCCAAATCCCTCAAGCCTGAAGATATCGGTTTTCGCTTGGGGCCGCGAATTAATGCTATTGGCCGGATTGGTAATCCCCAGACTGTGATTGAATTGCTGACTACAGATGATATGGGAGTAGCGCTGGAAAGAGCAATGCAGTGCGAACAAATCAACGCTTCTCGCCAGGAAATGTGTCAGCAAATTGAACAAGAAGCGATCGCTTATGTAGAAGCAGAATTTGTTACATCTCTACAACGAGATCGTGTATTAATTGTTGTTCAACCTAATTGGCATCACGGCGTTATTGGCATCGTCGCCTCCCGCTTGGTGGAACGTTACGGTGTTCCCGTGTTTATCGGGACTTATGAAGATGAGGAACATATACGCGGTTCAGCACGCTCAATTCCAGAGTTTCATGTGTTTGAAGCTTTGGAATATTGTCACGATTTACTAGGCAAATTTGGTGGACACAAAGCAGCCGGGGGATTCTCTCTACCAGCAGAGAATTTACAGGTGTTGCGATCGCGTTTGATTGAGTTTGCTAACCAGTGTCTTGAACCCCAACATCTCAAGCCTCTGCTCAAAATTGATGCTGAAGTCAACCTCAATCATCTCAATCAGCAGCTTTATCAACAGCTTAATGCTCTACATCCCTGCGGTATGGACAACCCCGATCCAGTTTTCTGGACACCTAATGTCCAAGTGGTTGAGCAAAAAATTGTTGGGAAGGGTCATATTAAACTCACAATCGCCCAAACTGTCGATAATCAGGAGTATAAAATCAAAGCGATCGCTTGGCGTTGGGGCGACTATTTCCGTTTACCACCGCGAGTAGATGTTGCTTACAAACTGCGAGAAAATTACTTTAACGGTAACACTAGCATCGAACTAGAGTTAATCGGTGTCAGGTTGCCAATTAAGCTTCAACAATTTTTTGCTTCGTCACCTATCCAGTCAAGCACCACCTTTGAGTACAACCAGCGACAGTATACCTGTGGTTTCTATAAAAACGGTATTGAAGCAGAATTAAGAATTAAAAATTCTGAAGGCAAAGTCTTAGCCATGCAGCCAGGACATATAATTGGTTTGCTGGGTACTAATCGTCAAAACGCCAAAGAAGTCGATCTCTCTCAACCACAGTATGACAATATTATCCAAGCTGCCCTTCAGGCGTTATCAGTATTAAGTGCTGAGTTATGAGTTTTAAATTCCAAGATTTTCTTTTACTCAACACTCAGCACTCAGCACTGTTAAAGGTTGCCGTTGCGAAATGCCAGCACAAAGATTACAGCTGGGCCAGCAATCACAATTAGCGCCACGGACAGCAATTGGAAAATAACTTCCCAATTGATACTGGTAAAAGCGTTAAACAATCCAGATAAAGCATCAAACATTTTTCTTCTCCTCTCAATTGTCTTAAAAAATTCAATAACTTAATTACAAAACCCGCAATCGATCATATCTGGCTATGGCCTGTTAGATTTAATTTACTTAACAAAATTATAAGAAAAGACATAAAAACGTAAAATAGGGGCATTGGGATTAGGGGAGAGGTGACAGGTGACAGGGAATAATCTGTACCCTATTCCCTGTACCCTATTCCCTTCTTCAATCCCTAATCCCCAATCCAAAATGTCAACTTGGCAATGTGTAAAGCAATGTGGAGCCTGCTGTAATCTCGACCCAGCAGAGCGTCCAGACTTGGAAGAGTATCTCTCACCACCAGAACTAGAACTCTACCTCAGCATGGTAGGCGAAGGGGGATGGTGCGTTAATTTCGACCATACTACGCGAGAATGTCGCATCTACTCCAATCGCCCTCGCTTCTGCCGTGTGGAATCAGAAGTGTTTCAAGATATGTATGGGGTTGAACCAGAAGAAGTCAACGATTTTGCTATTGACTGCTGTCGCCAGCAAATAGAAGGAGTTTATGGCGATCGCAGTTTAGAAATATTACGCTTCGACAAAGCTGTTGGCCTTTGACACCCAACCCTCCTTTTTTTGTGTAAGGTTGCAATTTATGACAAAAATCTGAGAAAATGATAGAAATATGAAAAGACTCTAGCAACCAAAACTACTGCTTGTGAAACTTGACTCTGTACCTTTGGAGATTTCTGGCATATCTCACACTGAGATCGAGCTAGAACTGAAAGATAGCAATGATATTAACTTAGCTCCCGCGATCGCTCCGTCAGTTCAGCCTGTAATTGCCGATAGTCCTCAAAAGCAGCAATCAGTGCTAGTAGTTTTTGGTACGACTTTTGTAACCATTTTTCTAGCAGAAATTGGAGATAAAACTCAGCTATCCACTCTGTTAATGAGCGCACAATCTCATTCGCCGTGGGTGGTATTTATCGGATCTGCGGCGGCCCTAATAACCACCAGCTTATTAGGTGTACTTTTAGGTAGTTGGATAGCCAACCGACTCAGCCCAAAAACTGTAGAAAAATCAGCCGGCGTAATGTTGTTGGTAATTTCCCTAATGCTATTTTGGGATGTATTTAATAGTCATTAGTCATTAGTCATTAGTCATTAGTCATTAGTCATTAAAAAAATTCCCCACTGCCCCTAAATTATATGGATTGGCATCTTTTAGGACTGAGCTTTATTACGGTTTTTTTATCAGAATTGGGTGACAAAAGTCAGCTAGCGGCGATCGCACTTTCAGGGCGTTCTAATTCTCCACGTGCAGTATTTTTTGGTGCAGCAGGCGCATTGCTGTTAACAAGCCTGTTGGGATCGTTAGCAGGGGGTGCAGTAGCGGAATTATTACCTACACGTGTGTTAAAAGCGATCGCGGCTGTAGGATTTGCCATTCTTGCTGCACGCCTGCTGTTATTTAACAATGAACCATCGGCAGATTCTGAGCAAACACCTTAGAAAAGAATTCAGAATTCAGAATCCAGAAATCAGAATTATCCTTCGTCGGCTATTAAAGTTTTTAACCAGTATCACTTAGTTAATTCGACCCTTTAACAAGCTCAGGGCATCGCAAGCTCAGTAACCATCGGACTCGAATTAATACTGAATTCTGACTCCTAAGTTCTAAATTCTCATTTACAAAAGTTCCCAAGCAGTTCCTTTGTAGCCGTATTGAAAAATTTCTGGATGCAAAATTTCGGCCAAAATTTCTAGAGAATCTACCAGTCGTGGCCCTGGACGATTGAAGTAAGAATTGCCATCAGTAATGTAAACTCTACCAGCCTTGGTAGCATGTAGTTTTTCCCACTCTGGACGTTGAGTTAATAAATTGGCTTCTTTGCGAGTACGATTTAAATCAAAACCACAAGGCATAAAAACAATTACATCAGGATTAGTTGTTACTAGTGTTTCCCACGGCAAGATCGGAGAAGGCTGACCTGTAGCGCAAAATAGAGACTGTCCTCCTGCTAAGTTAACTAATTCAGGAATCCAATTAGCGGCGACCATCAAAGGATCAGTCCACTCGATACAGGCGACGGTAGGCAGTTCATCTAAAGAAAGTCCTTGGATTTTTTGCTGACAGATTTTGACGCGAGCTTCTAAATTTTCTAAGACTTTTACCGAGTCTACACCAAAGATATTGCCGACTCGCTCAATGTCAGCCCAAACATCCGGGAGAATATTGGGTTGTAAAGAAATAATCTGAGGTTTACTGTCAATCAGTGTAGCAACTGCCTTTTCAACATCGTGTAAGCTAACAGCACAAACATCGCACTGGTCTTGAGTGAGAATATGAGTAGGCTGCAATTGCTCTAAAACATCTGTTTTGATTTCATAAATACTAAGAGCAGATTGCAATAAATTGTTCACTTCGTCGTGAATTTGGCTGCTGGAGGCATCACTGTTTAAACGTGCTTGGGTACAAATGGGGCGATTGAGGATTTCTGGAGGGTAATCGCATTCGTGCGATCGCCCCACAATAGCATTAACCAACCCTAGTGCCGCTAAAATCTCTGTTCCACCGGGAATCAGGGAAACAATTCTTACATCACTATCTGTCATCGCTCCACCTCCGTAAAAGCTGCCATTACCTTAAGTTTGGCAGAATTTGAGCCATTAGGTATCTTTCTCTAGGAGAATCAAGAGTATTTTGCTAGTCAGTACTCAGCAAGAAATTCTACTGGGGATTGGGTATTGAGAAGAATCTTTACCACTCCCCAGTTTCAAATTAAAAATACTATACTACTTATACTACTTGATAGTAGAATTACTTAATAGTGAAATTACTTCAAATGCTAATTATCCCCTGGCAAAAATTAATAGTATGAAGTAACAGAATTAATCAGCAAAATCTAGCTTATAACTAATTAGCCAGAATTATAAAATTTGATTAGAAAAATTATACTTTCCGGTTATGAAAAACCATATCAAGTAATTGTAGTTATACAAAGATAGTTCTACTTTTTCCGTAGAATTGCAAGTCCAAATTATTTCTTCTTGAGGGCAACTAATGCAGGTGGTGTCAGCTAGAAATATTACAGAGCACAACCAGGCCCAAGAGGCTTTACGAATCAGAGAAAATAGTCGGCGAAAACAAAGCCAGACGCTGGTGCAACTAGCAAGAAGCAAGACATTTCAGCAAGGTAATCTCAATGCCGTGTTGAGGGAAATCACAGAAACCGCTGCTCAGACGCTGTTAGTAGAGCGAGTGGGGGTATGGTTATATAATGAAGAACGTTCAAAAATTGAATGCGTTAATTTGTATGATGTCAGAACTAAGGAGCATACTTTTGGTAACTCGCTTTTAAAAACAAATTTTCCTGCTTATTTCCAAGCTTTAGAAGAGGAGCGTACTATTACCGCAGATGATGCCAGAAACGATCCCAGAACCCAAGAATTATCACAGTCTTATCTTTCAGTTTTGGGCATCACATCTATACTAGATGCACCAATTTGGCTAGAGGGTCATTTGGTAGGCGTAGTGTGTCACGAACACATAGGCGAAGGTCGCCAATGGACTTTAGAAGAAGAGAGTTTTGCTGGCTCAATTGCAGATTTTATAACGCTGGCTATAGAAGCGAACGAGCGAAACGTCGTACAGGAAGCACTGCGACAGAGTGAGGCGCAATTTCGGGCGATTTTTGAGCGTTCCTCTATCGGCATTGGCCTGATAGATATGAAAGGGCAGATAGTCGATACTAATCTGGCACTGTGCGAGATTTTAGGATATAGCCGAGAAGAGTTATACAGCAAGCGCTTTACAGATTACATTTCCATAGAAAGGGAGGATTTAAAACTTTACAAACGACTAATGTCAGGAATTAGAACAGACTTAAAGAGAACTTCGAGGGATGTTTTACAACCCTCCAACCATCAGAAACAGCTTGTTGAAAGACATCGTATTGAGATAGAAAGACGCTGCCAGCATCAAAGTGGTAGCTTAGTTTGGACTCATATCTCTGTTTCTGTTATACCAGGCAGCAATGGTGAACCTGAGTTTTTTCTAGCGATGATTGAGGATATTACTGAACGTAAGCAAACAGAGTTGAAACTACGCGCCTCTCAAGAAGCAGCAGAAGCTGCCAGTCGAGCAAAAAGTGAATTTTTAGCAACCATGAGCCATGAGTTGCGGACACCTCTCAATGCGATTATGGGTTTGTCACAGTTACTGCAACAAGAAATAGTTGGCTCTCTCAATGAAAAACAGAACGAATATGTAAGTTCTATATATAGTAGTGGTGAACATCTGCTGGCAGTAATTAACGATATCCTTGACTTATCTAAGGTAGAAGCTGGTAAAGAGGAACTGTTACTATCATCTTTGTCAGTGGCAGATATATGTAATTATGCCATCTGGACAGTGCGCGATCGCGCCTCAGAAAAGGGATTGCAACTCACACATGAAATTGACCGAGAAGCTGATATTTGTATTGCTGATGAGCGGCGCATCAAACAAATGCTACTCAACTTGCTCACCAATGCCATTAAATTTACCCCAGCAGGTGAAGTATCGCTGGTAGTCAAAAAAGTGCCACAAGGGATAACGTTTACAGTTTCAGATACTGGCATTGGTATAGACTCAAGTCAGTTTCAATTTCTATTTGAACCGTTTAAGCAGCTTGACAGTCGATTAAATCGGCAGTATGAAGGCACTGGTTTGGGTTTAGCCTTGACGCGGAAATTAGCGCGTTTACATGGTGGAGATGTTACCGTGACATCAACTGTAGGAAAGGGCAGTCAGTTCACTCTGTTTCTACCAAATCCAGAGCATTCGGGAAATGAGGAAGATGAGACAAATGAGATAGACGAGACAGAAGAGGAAGCAAATTTTACCTCGTCCTCCTCTTCTTCAAACATCCCCACAAATCAAACTATTTTGCTTGTAGAAGAAGATGAAAACATAGCAACAGTGTTGCAAGATTATCTCCACACAATTGGCTACAAAGTTAAGTGGATAGATAATGGTAACGATTTTTTGAAACAGGTACAAAGCTTCCAACCAGATTTAGTTTTTTTTGATTCCCAGTTAGTAAAGGATGTTCATATCTGGAATTTGCTGAATATCCTTAGAAAAGCGCCTTATCGCCAACATTTGCCGATTGTAATGATGACCTTTAGCGAACCTTTAGAGGAGGAAATTGCCATGATGCCAGGTAGTGTTAATGACTACCTTGTAAAGCCAGTTCGGATAGTCCAGTTAGAGTCAATCCTAATGAAATATTTTAGTTAATTGCTCATAAAAATACATTTTTATGAAAAAATATACATAGACAATATTTTTACTTTAACTGTGAAAATCTTTTTCTCATTTTCACATGGAGAATATTGGCTTCTTCAAATATTTCTCCTTCCTCTACAAAATCGAGTTTTTTGTATAAATCTTTTACATATTCTTGAGCATGAATCACTACTTCTGGAATATTTTGGTTAGCTATCACCTGTAGGGCATTTTCCATAATTTTCTTACCAATACCTTGCCCTCTAACTGTCGATAAAACAGCTAACCTTTCTATTTTGGCAGTTTTATCATCTAAATATCTGATTCTGGCAGTACCCACAACTTCCACATTTAAATAAGCAATTAGATGATCGGATATTTCATCTTTGCCATCAAATTCTAAAGTGGGATCTACCCCTTGTTCTTCTTGAAAAACTGATTTTCTAATTGCTTTAATTGCCGGAAAATCTTTAGGTAATTCAGCAACTTTTATAACTAAATTACTCATGAAACTCTCTCTGAGGTTACTACCTATTGTAGTTTAACGTGAGTTTGATGCACCTTTCCCTGCTTTGAACGAAAGTGCAAGCCTGTCCCTCTCGTAGTTGGAGCTACAGTGTATACACAAGTCCTTCTGACCCCCTCTAACTCCCCCTTGGTAAGTAGGGCTGTTTCATTACCTAAGTTTGATCAACTTACACTTGAGCAGGTAATATCTATCTCTTCTTATAACTTTATTCTCGAAGCTCTTTTCTATGCAGCTTCACATTAAATTGGTATTAGAAGGGCGAGGTTTGAAACCTAAATTTTCTATAACCAACTTTTTCCCCGACTTTTGCAACCTATCACATAAAACTGCCGACTTCAGCCGACTGACAAAAGCAAGTGCGATCGCTTAGGCTATTGGGCATAGAGATAAAAACTTAAGTATAAAAATATGCTTAACACCCTCAGCCCAATCACAGAAGACTTAGCAGGTAAAAGCTATCCTAGCCCTCATTATTTACAAACACAGCGCCGCATTCGTTCACTCATAGACAGATATATTGCAGTCGAAAAACTACACGATCGCTTACAAGATTTACCGATACAGTTTGCCAATCCCCAACCCCATCCTTGGAAACTCATCGACTGGCAAACAATTAACCGCAATCAAATTATCGGCTTAGACGCAGAGGTATTTTTATCTATATTGATAGGTGCGATGCATACAGAAGCCCCCATTCGCGGCTATACCCAAACCAGTCGCCAGTATTTGGAAAAATTGCATCCTCAAATGGCTCGGTTTGTTGGTGGAACTGTCCGTGAAGATGGCGAACTGCTGAAACTTGGTTTGTGGGAAAAGGAAGAACGTCAGCACACACCTGCATTAATCAAAGTCTACACCCAATTAACAGGCGAGAAAATTACCCCAAAACTTCGGACTGTTAGAAGCTATCTTCCCACAGATGATGCTCACGAAGACTTATATCGCCACGGCTTACACCGCATTGCCACAGAATACGGTGCTACCTGTCTTTATATTTGGTTGATGGCTCATACTACTGGCGCACTCCAGGATGTTCTAGAGGAATTAGCACAGGATGAAATCAATCACATGACCAAATTCTGGGGGTTTGGAGTCTGGGCTTTCCCTGATACTGGATTGATGCGAATTGGACGCACGCTAATCAAAACGCGATCAAAAAACTATCAGCGTAACAACCTCATGCGTACTCTCCGCCGCATGATGGCTACCCTCAACTGGAATGCTTGGTCATTAACCAACAAAGCAACTCTCCTCTTCACCTTCACCTATACAATGCGTCGTCTGTGGAGTTGGAACAATAGCTTAACCCCAGAGTATTTGCAAAATTTATTTGAAATTAATCATCAGTAATAACAAAGGACAAAAGACAAATGATAAATAACAAATCAAAATTACCCAGCGATTTAAACCCTCAAAAAATACCCCAACATATCGCTGTCATCATGGATGGTAACGGCCGATGGGCAACCAGTCGAGGATTACCGCGCATTGCTGGACATCGCCAAGGAGCAAGTACGCTCAAAGAACTATTGCGTTGCTGCAAAGATTGGGGAGTCAAAGCGTTGACAGCCTATGCTTTCTCAACAGAAAATTGGCAGCGTCCCATTGAAGAAGTGGATTTTCTGATGCATTTGTTTGAGCGATTACTACACCGCGAGTTGGCTCAAATGCATCAAGAAGGTGTACGAATCTCCTTTATTGGAGATTTATCGGCTTTACCCAAGTCTCTACAGATGGAAATGGAACGTTCAATGGCGGAGACGTTGAACAATCAAGCAATCCACTTTACTGTTGCAGTCAATTATGGTAGCCGCAACGAAATTACCAGAGTTTGTCGTCAAGTAGCTCAACTCGTGGAACAAGGCGAACTCAGCGCGGAACAAGTGAATGAAGGTCTTGTAGAACAACACCTCTACACAGCAGATACTCCAGAACCCGATTTGCTGATTCGTACCAGCGGTGAGATGCGATTGAGCAATTTTCTCTTATGGCAAATGGCCTATACAGAGATGTATTTTACGGATATTCTTTGGCCAGATTTTAATAGAGAAGCATTTTATCAGGCTTTGTTGAGCTACCAAAATCGCGATCGCCGTTTTGGTCAAGTTAAAGCTTCAATTTCAGCATAGTGTACCAAACACCAGACATCGCCTCAAAATTAAACCGCACAGTTGTTGCCATGAGCGATAAAGTAAAAGCACCCATATTACCACGATGGTATATGAGCGCTCATAAATAAAACATTATTGAGGATAATCTATCTGCTATGACAGACCGAAGTAACTATAAGAATAGCAGGCACTGGGTAAATAAACTGCAAGGGTAGTTACAAATGTTTTGTTAAAAATATTACTTACCGTCAATATGATGCTTGATTTAGGCAAAATCCAATTGATTGCGAAATCATATTCTCCCCAAGAACTCTTCGCTGCTTTGGTTTGGCAGCGTCGGTTCAATGAGTTTGATGGGGAAGAGGTAATTACTGACCTTTCCAACCACAGAAATTTATGGTCAAGCTTTCTGTTCACAAAACCAATCTTTGCACCAGATGAAAACGGTTTAAGCTTTGGTGGTATGGTCGATACCCTACTTGCAATGGCAAACTATCGTCCCATGCCTGAAACCAGCATCATCCATTTCATTGCTTATCCTGCCGATACGTTATACATCCTTACAGAGAACCAAGACATAAAAGTGTCTGAGCTTTTAGACTTGGGCAAAAAATGGCGAGCTGATTCAGTAGAGGTAAGTGATGGCTCGAATGAAGACTACGGTTTGCGGCTTAAGCGTCGGCTGAGAACTAGATTGGAAGGGGGGCTATGGGGTGAAGATGTTCACCAGGATTGTGATGCGGCCATTGTTACCTATTGGTGGGATTAAATTCTTGAAAGTTATTTCCACCGTTTTCCTCCTGATCTTACCTACACCCAAATCGATGAGCGATCGCGGTCTCTTAATTTTTTTGAATAAATTATTCTTTGGTAGGTATTGAGCCGAAATCTTTGGCTCAATACCTATATTCTTTATCACAAAATCAGACTTATTTAATTATTATTTTGTCAATATAGCAATCCAATTTTAGATTTGAACAGAGAAAATTTGGAAGTCTTATGAATCAGGCATCCTACAGAGCTTACTGTTCAAAAACCATTCACTCTTTGCTATCGTAACTATAAAAACTATCAATATATTTTTTTGTTAATTCTTTCCAAAAATAGTATTTACTATAATTTAATACTTGCGATATAAGCTGATGTTCTGGTAAGTCAATTCAGAAAAAATTCTGATATCCAAAATTTAAAGTTAACAAGACTTTCTTGCTAAATTTACTTTAAATTTACTTATCAATCAATTTTAAAATCGCAATTAATTTTTCCACTATCTTATCGGTGTTGGGAGTTATGATGGCAAAATATCTACTAGCTTCTGCTAGTGGGATGGGGTTTTTATGTTTAATTGCCGGGTTATCACCTGTGCAAGCCCTTCCTAGTTTAGAAATTGCAGATAAAAACGTAGCTGTTAATGAAGATAATGGCAGATATCAAAAAAATGATTCTCATCAAAGCAACTTAGCAAATAATATCTCCAGTCAATTGCTGATAGCTAATGATAGTCAAAAAAAATTACCCTCAGTCAATCAACAGCAAAAAAATCAAGATTTAGGAGTAGATTCTGCTGTTAACTTTTGGCAGCCAATCACAGCACAATCTGCAAGTTCATCTCTATTCTCAGACAAACTTGCACAAGTAACATCCGTATCCCAATTGTCTGATGTACAACCGAATGATTGGGCTTTTCAGGCACTCCAATCTTTAGTTGAGCGCTATGGTTGTATCGCAGGTTATCCCAATCAAACCTATCGTGGTAATCGGGCGATGACTCGCTATGAATTTGCTGCTGGCTTAAATGCTTGTTTAGACCGAATCAACGAACTGATTGCGACTGCAACTGGTGATTTGGTCAAGAAAGAAGATTTAGCCACGTTGCAGAAACTACAAGAACAATTTGCGGCGGAATTGGCAACATTGCGAGGTCGAGTAGATGCTGTAGAAGCTCGCACAGCAGAACTAGAAGCAAATCAGTTTTCTACTACGACTAAACTTAATGGAGAGGTAATTATTGCTGGTGTTGGTGCTAGCGGTGGCGCTCCTAATGACAGTGACCCGAACATCATCCTAGTCAATAGAGTGCGATTAAATCTCACCACTAGCTTTACTGGTAAAGATTCATTAATTACTGGATTACAAGCTTATAACTTTTTGGGTGGAGCCGATGGACAAGGTAGCTTACAACAAAGTTTAGGATTAGCTTCGCCGCTTTTAAGTGCAAGTAGCGCTCGTACCAGTTTTGAGCCGCAATTTCCGGGGTTAAATGTCAATACTTTGTCGAGTGTTGGCGCAAACAGTGTTCAGCTTTACAAATTGCTGTATATCTTTCCCGTTGCTAATAAATTAACCTTGTTTGCGGGAACTGCGGCGGAAACATCAGATGCTTTCCCAGCAATTACGCCTTTTTATGGTGAAGGACAAGAGTCAATTTCTCGTTTTGCCGGCTTGAATCCTGTGGTACGGATTTCTGGTGGGACTTCGGGTACAGGTTTAGCATCGGCGGCGGGATTTATTTTTAATATTTCGCCAAATTTGGATTTAAGAGCTTTATATGGCAATCCAAATGCCAATTTAACCCAAAAATCTGCTACTGAGGCAGTACCAGGAGTTTCTACTACACCTTTGGGAGCAGGTTTATTTAGTGGTAGTAGTGTTATCGCCACACAGTTAACCTTCAAGCCAAGTCCCGCTCTGGATATTGGTTTAAACTATGCCCACAGTTATCATGAAATCAATATTTTGGGTACAGGATTAATTAGTGGTGATATCGGTGCTTTAGCAGGGGTTGCAGTTGGAACACCGGTCACACTCAACTCTGTTGGGGGTACGCTAACATGGCGATTGTCTCCCAAGATAGCCTTATCTGGCTACGGTGCAGCACTATTTGTTGATGCTGCTTCAAATAGCGTGAATGCTTCCACCACCTTTACAAGTTGGATGGCGGGAGTTCACTTCAGAGATTTATTCAAGCCAGGTAACACTGCCGGGATTCTTTTTGGTCAGCCGCTTTTCCGTACTGATACTGGTGGTTCTGCTCAACTTACCCCCACAGGCGACAATCGGGTGACTCCTTACCATTTAGAAGCCTATTACCGCCTTCAAGTTACCGATAATATCAGCATTACCCCTGGTGCGTTTGTTCTCTTTAACCCAGAAGGTAACAGCAACAATGACACTACAACAGTAGGTGTACTTCGGACTACTTTTACCTTTTAAGAGATTGGGAGTAGGGAGTCAAAATCCCCCAAGAAATTGGGGGATACAGATAACCTAATTATTTCTTTTGCCTGATTTACCAGTTTGATTTGAAAGTTGGTGCTTTTGTATAACTCGCTCAATCTGGCAAGTCACCGCATCTATTCTATGTTTAACCTTATCAAAATCAATATTTACCCAAATATAGGCTTTATCAGGTCTTTGATGCTTGTGATTCATATATTGTTTTACTTGTCAATAGATTTTGTTATATCTATACAATATAGTCTTCTTAATTTCTAAACTACTTTCTCTAGATATAAAGTAAATATGCTTAACATTTACTTAAGGTTTTATGAATCAAAAGCCCTCACCCTAGATCCCTTTTCCAAGCTTGGGAAAGGGACTTTGAAATTAGCTCTATTGAAAGAGACGCGATATTTCGCGCCTCTAAGAACTAAAATCAAAATTCTAAGTGTTAGCTTAAATCTTTGTTTGTAGATATTGCACCAACTGCGGTGCTTGCATCACTCCCTCTATCCGCTCCACAGGCTTACCCTGCTTAAACAGTACTAAGGTTGGGAGAGAAGCAATTTTATACTCAGTAGCCAAATCTGTGTATTTTTCTGTGTCGATTTTGACAATCCTTAAGCGATCCTTTAGTTGGGCATTGACTTGCTCTAAAATTGGCACCATCATTTGACAGGGGCCACACCAATCAGCATAAAAATCTACTAATACAGGTACATCAGAAGCAGACAGCATCTCTTCAAAGCTGTTGAATTGCTTTTTAGTTGCCATGTGACACACACCGATTTTCAATTGTTTGTTTCAATAGTAATTCTTAGAAAATAAAATAGGTATAGGTTCATGGGTTTTTGTTGGGAAAAGATTAAATTAGTTAATATAGAACGATTTAATAGCCCAAAATATTAAATTTTTATAATAAAATACGTATTTTTTTTAGGTTGTGCATCTGTATTAGATATGTATTTAAACCTATCCTGATCAACCAAATAATTATAAAGGCGTTTACGAGAGTTATATCTACGAAGGTGTAGCTGCAACACTTTTTAGTCTATCCAGCCAGGTGAATATATTACTTCAGGTTATTCATCCATTCACAGATAAATAACTATAGATATTTGATTATAGTAAAACATTAATTCTTGTTATTCGAGTTATATAGCAATCCTATTTGATTTGTGAGAATTGCAATCCACAGATCCCTGACTTTTATCAAGTCAAGGATCTTATTTCTGCGCGTTTGATTCAGGATAGCTATATCTAGCTAAATACGACGTATAACTTTATCTATTAGTTATCTAATTTGGAGCATGACAGCAAGATTGTCATCCTGCAAGAGTGAGATTTTACTCAGACAATATTCAGATGTTCCCGAAATCACCATAAGATAATTAGCGCGGTATTTCTAAGATTGAGGAACATTAAATGACACTATTACAAGATAAAGTCGCAATTGTCACAGGTGCATCCAGAGGAATTGGCCGAGCGATCGCAATTGAATTAGCCTCACAAGGAGCGATCGCAGTTGTCAATTATGCCAATTCTAGTGCTGCGGCTGAGGCAGTTGTAACAGAAATTACAGCAGCAGGAGGTCAGGCGATCGCTATTCAAGCAGACGTTTCTAAAAGCGCTCAAGTAGACGCACTAGTTAAGTCCGTCATGGAAAAGTTCAGCCGTGTGGATATCTTAGTCAACAACGCAGGTATTACCCGCGACAATCTGCTTTTGCGTTTGAAGACAGAAGATTGGCAAGCTGTGATAGACCTGAATCTAACTGGTGTTTTTTTATGTACACGCGCAATCAGTAAAATTATGCTGAAGCAGCGATCGGGGCGGATTATCAACATTACCTCCGTTGCAGGGCTAATGGGCAACCCAGGTCAGTCAAACTACAGCGCCGCCAAAGCAGGTGTAATCGGTTTCACCAAAAGCGTTGCCAAAGAACTCGCTACTCGCGGCATCACCGTTAACGCCGTCGCCCCTGGATTCATCAGCACTGACATGACTAGCGATCTTAATAACCCCGAAGATATTCTGAAATACATCCCACTCGGTCGCTTCGGTCAGCCGGAAGAAATCGCTGGCATGGTGCGTTTCCTCGCCGCCGATCCCGCCGCCGCTTACGTCACTGGACAAGTTTTTAATGTCGATGGCGGTATGGTAATGGCTTAAATAGTTGAGCTAAATAATTGAGGGGTAGCAATTTTTCGTAGTTGGAGCTAAAGCTCCAACTACGAACTTATTAAATAAAATTTGACAAACTAATTATGAAGACAGACTCTATTTTTTATCGTTTATTTCAAACTTTTCCCAGTGCTTTTTTTGAATTAATTAATCTGCAAGCATCAGAAGCAAATGCATATAATTTCGCTTCAGTAGAATTAAAGCAAACAGCATTTCGCATTGATGGAGTCTTTCTTCCTGTTGCTGATACTAGTAGTCAGCCGATTTATTTTGTGGAGGTTCAATTTCAAAAAGATAATGAATTTTATGCTCGTTTATTTTCAGAAATATTTCTGTATTTACGACTTTACGCACCTACTTCAGATTGGTGAGCAGTAGTTAGATTCCCTCGCCGCAGCCTTGAACCAACCCAAGTACAACCGTATCGAGTCTTACTCGAAAGCCAATTGGTAACGAAGCTATATCTAAACGAGCCTGGAGAAGTAACTGAATATTCCTTGGGAGTTGGGATCATTAAATTAGTAGTTGTAAATAAAAAAAACTCCCATATTAGTCAAAAATTTGATTACAAAGACACGTTCGGAATTGAGCGATAAAGCACTTCAACAAAAAGTGCTAGATTTAATAGAAACAATTGTAGTTTACAAACTACCGCGTATCAGTCGTCAGGAGTTGATAAAAATGTTTGGACTCGGTGATTTTGATATCAAAACTACTAGACTTTATGAGGAACTCAAGCAGGAAACAACTCTAGAGCTAGTCATGCGCCAGTTGCGACGACGCATTGGTAATTTGAGTCCGCAATTGTCAGAGCGCATCAGTCAGTTATCTATTGAACAGCTTGAAAATCTAGCCGAAGCACTGTTAGATTTTTCCACAGAAGGAGATTTAGTTGTTTGGCTGCAAGACAATTTAACTCAAACTTGAATTTTTTGTGGACAGAATAAACCATAGTAGGGCTAGCATTGCAATGCTCACCCTACCAGTAACTAAGGCTGTTGGCGTATCCTTTGCCAGACTGTAAAGCCCAAAAGCAGGATAATGCTACTGGCGGTTGTCAGCATCACAGCCAAACTCATACCTTGTATTCTCATCGCCAGCAAGTTGAAAACTAAGGTAATTGACCAAAGGGTAAACGCAGCATTGCGCTGGGAGAGTCCCCAAGCAAGTAAGCGGTGGTGCAGGTGGTCTTTGCCAGGAGTACTGAGAGGGTTATTTCCTGCTAGTAGCCGCCGCACAAATACTTGAGTGGTGTCTAGCACCGGTAACAACAGAAATAAAACCGTAGGAATTAGCGCATAAACTGTGTTTTGTTGCAGTTTGCCTAAAATACTAGTTGCTGCCAGCACATAGCCGAAAAAGTATGCTCCGGCATCACCCATAATAATTCGTGACGGATGGAAATTATGGCGCAAAAATCCTAGTGCAGCACCTCCCAAAGCTGCAAGTACCAAGATTGCCGCGGCACGATTGTTAAATTGAGCTGCAACGCCCAACAAACTCATGGCGGTAATAAAGCTGATTCCTCCTGCCAAGCCATCCATACCATCCATCAAGTTGATGGCGTTGGTAATCCCTACTACCCATAGTACTGTTAGCAACATGGACAGAAGTGAGTCGATGGGAGTGCCAAATAGGACTTTGACACTGATGCCATTAGCTACCAGCAAAAGTGCCGTGACAATTTGCGCCCACAATCGCACAGAGGGCGGTAAGCCAAACTGATCGTCAATAAAGCCCACAAGGACTAATATCGAACCCCCCAACAGAATAGTGAGCACCTGAGCCAATACGTTTTGGAGTTCGATCGGTCGTAAAAGGCTAGCTAGTACCAGCGCGGCAATCACACCCGCGTAGATAGCCAGCCCCCCTGCATTGGGTAAAGGTTCTCGGTTGAGTCGCCGTGCATTGGGTTGGTCAGCCCAACCTACCCGCAAGGCGAATTTGCGTACTGTCGGAATTAAACGCCAAGTTACAACCCAAGCCAAGAGGAACGTAAATACTACTGCCAACCAGCCGGTGCCGCTAGGGTCGGCAATACCAAGGTACTTAAGGGAGTTGTCTAGATTCATCTCCCAATTCAAGCATTACTGCCAGTATCTAATATGAGCATCACCTGTATATTAATCAATTTTTTTTATTTCCATTTGTAACTTGAGTAGCTTGAGAGATTAGCACTCTGGCGCTGTGAGTGCTAAATTGTCTAATGGAAGCGCTGGAGAAATGAAACATGGCGAAAATTATTGCATTTGACGAGGAATCTCGGAGAGCTCTAGAAAGGGGTGTTAACGCCCTTGCCGATGCTGTAAAAATCACCTTGGGGCCTAAAGGTCGCAATGTCCTTTTAGAGAAAAAATTTGGCGCACCTCAAATTGTCAACGATGGTATCACTGTTGCCAAGGAAATTGAATTAGAAGATCCTTTGGAAAATACTGGTGCAAGACTCATCCAGGAAGTGGCCTCAAAAACTAAAGATGTCGCTGGAGATGGTACAACCACCGCCACAGTTTTAGCACAAGCCTTAATTCGAGAAGGTTTGAAGAACGTCGCGGCAGGTAGTAACCCTGTTAGCTTGAGACGCGGGATCGACAAAACTATTGAGGCATTGGTACTGGAAATTGCCAAAATAGCCAAGCCAGTAGAAGGAAGTGCGATCGCTCAAGTTGCCACTGTTTCTGCTGGTAACGATGAAGAAGTTGGCCAAATGTTAGCTCAAGCAATGGAAAAAGTCACCAAAGATGGTGTAATTACCGTTGAAGAATCTAAATCTCTAACCACCGAACTAGAAGTAGTCGAGGGGATGCAGATTGACAGGGGTTATATTTCTCCCTACTTCGTCACCAACAACGAACGGCAAATCGTCGAATTTGAAAACGCCCGGATCTTAGTGACAGATAAAAAAATCAGCAGCATCCAAGATTTAGTGCCGATTTTGGAAAAAGTTGCCCGTTCTGGTCAGCCGTTGCTAATTATTGCTGAAGATGTCGAAGGTGATGCTTTGGCAACTTTGGTTGTGAACAAAGCGCGGGGTGTACTGGCCGTGGCTGCAATTAAAGCGCCTGGGTTTGGCGATCGCCGCAAAGCTTTGTTAGAAGATATTGCGATTCTCACCGATGGACAGTTGATTTCGGAAGAAATCGGCTTAAGCTTGGATACCGCTGCTCTAGAAGCGCTGGGAACTGCCCGCAAAATCACCATTGACAAAGAAAGCACCACAATTGTCGCTGGTAGTGTCACCAAGCCAGAAGTACAAAAGCGGATTGGTCAAATTCGCAGACAGTTGGAAGAAACTGATTCTGAATACGATCAAGAAAAACTGCAAGAACGCATCGCCAAGCTCGCTGGCGGCGTGGCAGTGATTAAAGTGGGTGCGGCAACCGAAACCGAACTCAAAGACCGTAAACTGCGGATTGAAGACGCGCTCAACGCTACTAAAGCTGCTGTGGAAGAAGGTATCGTTCCTGGTGGTGGGACAACCTTGATTCACTTAGCTAAGGCGGTAGAAGCGATTAAAAAGACCTTACAAAATGACGAAGAAAGAATTGGGGCTGATATTGTCGAACGAGCGCTAGAAGCCCCCTTGCGCCAAATAGCAGACAACGCTGGTGCTGAAGGTTCTGTAATTGTCTCGAAAGTTCGGGATAGCGACTTCAACATTGGCTACAACGCTGCTACTGGCGAATTTGAAGACTTGATTGCTGCTGGTATTATCGACCCTGCTAAAGTCGTGCGTTCAGCTTTGCAAAACGCTGGTTCCATTGCTGGTTTGGTCTTAACCACCGAAGCGATCGTTGTTGAAAAGCCAGAGAAGAAATCCGCTGCTCCTGCTCCTGATATGGGTGGCATGGGTGGCATGGGCGGTATGGGTGGCATGGGCGGCATGGGTGGCATGGGCGGCATGGGTATGTTCTAATTTCTGCTAACCCAGATAAATATTTTTTAAACAGTTTGTCTTGCCAAGGCAAACTGTTTTTTTGTAGCATTGCCGATTCAGAGGCAATATGTTATACCAATTCGTAATTCGTCAGATTAAATCTGGGTGAGAACCAAATTAGCAACCTAAATAATTGCTTATAGAAATTACTGTTTTTATATTAATTTTTGTAAAATAACGTGTAAGTTATCCTTATGTCCTTTGTTATTTACTAATAACAAATGGCCAATGACCAATGACAAATGACTATTAGGTAATATTGCATGGCACGAAAAATACGTCGCCTTCCTAAAATACTCACCAAGCTGTATGAAGACGAGTTCCATCACCAACCAGGGACTATACCTGGAACTATTTTTATTGATGCAGATGCTCCACCACCAATAATTTTTTTGATTGACTATAACCAAACCAATTTCATCCGCGAACAAATAGAAACTCCAGAGGAGTGTGTCTCTTATCTGGAATCGGAATCAGTTTCTTGGGTAGAYGTACAAGGTTTAGGTAGTCAAGAYATMTTACAACGRTTGGGTMACGTTTTTRARTTACATSCTCTMGTTTTAGAAGATATAGTCAATGTRCCGGAGCGTCCYAAAACAGAAGATTATGAAGAYCAATTACTWTTCATTGCCCGMATGGTAGTACCAAAGGAAAGAACRTGTGGTTTTTATAGCGAGCAAGTGAGTTTAATATTAGGAAAAAATTATTTACTGACAGTACAAGAAGAACCAGAACATGATTGCTTTGAAGCAGTGCGATCGCGAATTGAAAAAAATAAAGGTATCATCCGTAAACAAGGAGCAGATTATTTAGCCTATGCTCTGTTAGATGCAATTATTGATGGCTTTTTCCCCGTACTGGAGCTTTATGGTGAGCGAATCGAAGAGTTAGAGGAAGAAGTAATAGTTAAACCTACTCCCCAAACACTACAAAACATTTATCAAATTAGGCGAGAATTACTGCAACTACGTCGTGCTATCTGGCCCCAGCGAGATGCAATTAATTCTTTGATTCGAGATGGTAGTGAATTGATTGGTGAAGAAGTGCGAATCTACTTGCGAGATTGTTATGACCATACAGTGCAAGTGATGGATATGGTAGAAACTTACCGAGAACTATCATCTGGATTAATGGATGTGTACCTTTCGGCGGTGAGTAATAAAATGAATGAAATCATGAAGGTACTAACGGTAGTTTCAACAATTTTTATTCCCCTGACTTTTGTGGCCGGAATATATGGTATGAATTTCAATACTGAGAAATCACCATATAATATGCCTGAGTTGAATTGGTATTGGGGTTATCCACTTTGCTGGGCAGTGATGTTAGCGATCGCATTTAGTTTGCTATTCTTTTTTTGGCGAAGAGGGTGGCTGCAAAATTCTGTAGAAATCAAGCGCAATTAAAAATTGTAGATTAGCGATGAGTCAAAGATATATTCATTAGCACCGGGAGTTAAGATTTTTGAGTTATGAGGAGTAACGACCAGAATTTAGTAGTTTTGACGATTTATATTATCGGTGTTTCATACGTTTTCAACCGCATGATTGAATCCATCGATGATCAAGTTAAATTTGAGTTTAAAAAAGGAACCGTTGACGAACAACTCAAAGAACAAAATCTCGATGATAAAATTGGAATTTCCTTTAAACTCAAATCCTCATACCCAATCGACGATTTGAAAGATTTAGGAATTAGCATTGAAAATAAATCCGATCAGGTTGCTATATACGTTGACTGGGACAACAGTTCTTTAGTAGTTGAACATAGCAAGCAATCGCGCCGCGTAATTCGGAAATCACCAGACTTAACCCGCGACTTAGCTGTACCCCAAAGTCCTAGCCTGATTGCTCCCAAGAAAACCCTTTCTGAAACAGTAACAGCAGAAGATGTTTTTGAGCGCGATCAAGTAGCTGGAACCTATTTAGCAAAAAAACCACTAATTGATATCAATGGGCTAAAAAAAGGGCAAAAAAAGTTGTACAACGACTTTTTTAACAGAAAAAAAGAGTTGGACTTTTCCCTGCAACTGGTGCTGAGGATATCTGAAGTGCGTTTAGGTCTAGCCCCAGGTCGTGATTTTCCTCCCATTAGTATTATCAATTGTCCTTTCACAGTCAGGAAACTACCTTGGACTTACGCTCTACCTTGGAATAAAAAAAAGTAATAGCATCTCAACATACTACGTCATCCAAGATTACACTGGATCTAAGGAGAGAGTAGGCGCAGGCGGTTGCAGATCAGTCATAGTTACTGGTTTGAGGAAAGTCCGGACTCCCGAAAGACCAAACTTGCTGGATAACGTCCAGTGCGAGCGATCGTGAGGATAGTGCCACAGAAAGATACCGCCAGATCAATTAAAAATTAAAAATTAAAAATGTAAAATGAACAATTTTTAATTTTTAATTTTACATTTTTAATTGATCTGGTAAGGGTGCAAAGGTGCGGTAAGAGCGCACCAGCAGTATCGAGAGGTGCTGGCTCGGTAAACCCCGGTTGGGAGCAAGGCGATAGGGACTACGGTTGGTCTTTTACCAGTTCCGCTCAATGAGAGCCGCTTGAGGCGTTTGGTAACAAGCGTCCCAGATAGATAACTGCCCTCGCAAGAGAACAGAACCCGGCTTATGTCCTGCTCTCTCCCCTTTAATGGAGTATGAACCTTTCACGGTTTGTACTCTATTATTTTTTGTACGGGTTTTGTGCGTAAGCGTACCCTTCGGGAAGCAAGCTACGCGTAGCGTCTCGTAGAGAAGCTCGTCGTAGACATCGCTAATTCATCATCTAAAGCATTTAAAGCATTCCCAGGATCTCTAATGCTGTATCCAAATGCCATTTAACCCGATAGAGTCCAAACAGTTTCTCTTGACTGTATCGTGCTGGATACTCTAGTTTCCTCCCTTCCATCGTCACCTTGAGCAATGCTGACTGCTCTGGTGTCGGTGTTCCCATAGCCTCTAGTGTCGCTTCTAACGCTTCGACTTGAGAAAGCATAGGAGACTTCAATCCTTTATTTTCCGACACTTGCTTGCAAGCTATAACAGGGAAGGTCAGGAGTGCATTAATGTATGATGCCTTATCAGCAGAGTTTCCTATTGCTTGGATGCCGTACTGTATCAGACATAAATCACGTAACGCTCTCAAGCTTTTAACTTCTAATTCTGTGCGCGTAAACATAAAATAGAGTTACCTCTTGTAAAAGTGGAAATCGGTGGGCAACAAGTTTCTCAGGCTAAAATGCCCATCCATTTAACATTCTCCACTGATATACACGTGGAGAATAAATTTATTTGTATTTCTATACAATGTCTAAAAATAAAGGTAATCCAGATAACTTAAAGCCATTCACCACGGACAGAGAGCGACCACTAACTGAATATCTACATTTGCGTGTCACTAAAGAAATGAAGGAAGAAGTGAAAGCTAAAGACGATCCTCCTGAATTTTGCCGTCAAGCTATCCAAGAAAAGCTAGATAGAGAGAAGTAGCAAAAAGTTGTTAGAGTAATAGTCCAAGAGATTTAGATATATAAGTATAGATAGCTCCCCCTGCCCC